>CAYZJI010000005.1:37979-162549 GCA_964479045.1 uncultured Enterobacteriaceae bacterium | reverse complement strand
TTCACGGCGGCAACAGGGGTTCGAATCCCCTTGGGGACGCCATTTTCAAAAAGGCTGTTATTGAGCCATTTTGAAAATGGTGTTTTTAAGTGATTTGATTCGAACCCCGTGGTTCGACAAATCGGCAGGATAGCCGATTTGGAGCGCGCAGCGACCCGAGCGTAGCGAGGGCAAGTATCAGGGATGATACGCAGCCAGTCCCCTTGGGGACGCCATATATTAAAAAAGGGGCTTATTGCCCCTTTTTTTATGAAGGCCTTTTACTGTCATTCCGAACGCATGTGAGGAATCTTATTTTTAAGATTCCTCAGTCACTTTGTTCCTTCGGAATGACAGCAGAAGTATAGAAATGACAAATTGACCCACAGCCCGGCCCGGTAGTGGCATGACGGGAAGGGTGGGAATAACGTATACTTTTCCGCCTGATTTCAGACAATCTCACTCAATAATTCAAATGAAAATCCTGCTTACCGGGGCCGCCGGATTCATCGGCTTTCATGTGGTCAAACGGCTGCTCAGCCGGGGTGATTCGGTTATCGGCGTTGATAATCTTAATACCTATTATGATATTTCACTGAAGCAGGCGCGTCTGGATCAGTTGTTGCCGTACAAGGCATTTTCATTTCATAAACTTGATCTGGCCGACCGGGCCGGCACGGCTGAACTGTTCAAAAATGAAAAGCCGGAGCAGGTCATCCATCTGGCAGCGCAGGCCGGAGTCCGTTATTCACTGGAAAACCCACATGCGTATATCGATGCAAATATTGTTGCATTCATGAATATTCTGGAAGCGTGCAGAAACTGCAAAATTGGCAATCTGATATATGGCTCTTCCAGTTCAGTCTATGGGGACAGCTACAAATTGCCATTGTCGATAGAGGATAATGTTGATTATCCTGTTTCACTTTATGCCGCCACGAAAAAATCAAATGAATTGTTTGCACATGTCTACAGTCATCTGTTTGGAATCAGGACAACGGGGCTGCGTTTTTTTACAGTCTATGGTCCGTGGGGCAGGCCGGACATGGCCTATTTCAAATTCGCGCAGCATATTATCGCGGGCAAACCGATAGAAATTTACAATCAGGGCAATCACCGGCGCGACTTTACCTATATTGATGATATTGTCGACGGGGTGGTCCGTGTGCTGGATGTCACCAGTTCAAAGACTGCTGCCGGGGGTGCTGGGGATCACGCTTATTCATTGTATAATCTGGGCCGGGGACAACCGGTGGAACTGACGGAGTTTGTGGAAATCCTGGAGCAGGAACTGGGGAAAAAAGCAGAAAAAATACTCTTGCCAAGGCAGCCAGGTGATGTGGATGAAACCTTTGCAGATATTACCCAAACGGAAAAAGATTTTGGTTATTCTCCTCAAATATCCATCGCTACCGGGCTGAACAATTTTTGTAAGTGGTTCAAGGATTACTACAAGGTCAAATAACCACCATGCATAATCGGAAAATTTCCGTCACCGGTCTGGGATATGTCGGCCTGCCTTTGGCCGTGGCATTTGGAATGCAACGCCAGGTCATAGGGTTTGATAATGATCACAAGCGAATTGCGGAACTGGTAAATCATGAGGACAACTCAAAAGTTGTTTCGCATGAGCAGTTGAAAAAATCCGATATCCGGTTTACCGGCAATGCTGAGGATATCCGATCTGCGGATTTCCATATTATTGCCGTACCCACGCCGGTGAATCAGGCCCGGCAACCGGATCTTGGGCCGTTGATGTCCGCATCCACAACGGTCGGCAACGCTCTCAAGCAAGGTGATATTGTCGTGTATGAATCAACGGTTTATCCGGGCGCAACCGAGGAGGATTGTCTGCCAATCCTCGAATCTTGTTCAGGCCTGAAAGCGGGCAGGGATTTTTTCCTGGGCTATTCACCCGAACGGATCAACCCGGGTGATCGTGAACATACATTGGAGAACACCGTAAAAATTGTGTCCGCGCAGGATCAAACAACCCTGCAAATTATTGCTGAAGTGTATACGAGCGTGGTTAAGGCAGGACTCCACTGTGCGGCCAGCATCAGGGTGGCCGAAGCGGCCAAGGTCATCGAAAATACCCAGCGGGATTTGAACATTGCACTGATGAATGAGCTGGTGTTGATCTTTAACAAGCTAGGTATTGATACGCATGAAGTGCTGGAAGCGGCGGGAACGAAATGGAATTTTCTGAAGTTCAGGCCGGGCCTGGTCGGTGGCCATTGCATCGGAGTGGATCCGTATTATCTCACCCACAAGGCGGTCGCCGTTGGTTATATCCCGCAGGTGATATTGTCAGGAAGAAGCATTAATGATGGTATGGGGACCTACGTGGCCAACCGCGTGGTCAAGCAACTGATTCATAACGGTTGCAGTGTGCGGGGCGCAGTCGTGACCATCCTTGGCCTGACATTCAAGGAAAATGTGCCGGACCTGCGTAATACCCGGGTGATAGATATTATTAATGAACTGAAGAGCTTCGGGGTCAAGGTTCAGGTGAATGATGTGGCGGCTGATTCTGACGATGCCCGGACAGAGTATGGCCTGACACTCACCGGTCTCAATGAGCTGGTCAAGGCTGATGGTGTGATCCTGGCGGTGGCCCATGCTGAATACCTTGAACAGGGATGGCCGCTGATAATGCGATTGTTGAAGAACCAGCAGGGTATTGTGTTTGATGTGAAAGCCGTACTGCCGCGTGAATCCGTACCTGCAGGAATAAAACACGAACGTTTATAGGATAACCCATGAATATTGCCATTATCGGTTCCGGATACGTAGGTCTGGTATCGGGCGCCTGCTTCGCCGAATTCGGCACCAACGTAACCTGCATTGATATCGATCAAGGCAAGATTGATGCACTTAATAACGGCGTGATCCCGATCTATGAGCCGGGACTTGATGCACTGGTGGAGAAAAACAGCAAACAGGGCCGGTTGTCTTTTACGTCCACTTATTCGAGTGTAATCGGAGAAGCTGATCTGGTGTTCATCGCCGTAGGCACACCCACCCGTCGCGGCGACGGCCATGCGGATTTAAGTTATGTCTATCAGGCGGCACGGGACATTGCACCCTATCTTTCCGGATATACGGTGATTGTAGATAAATCCACTGTCCCGGTGGGCACCGCCCGGAACGTCAAACGGATTATCGCTGAGACCAATCCGAAGGCTGATTTTGATGTTGCATCCAATCCGGAATTCCTGCGCGAGGGCGCCGCCATATCGGATTTCATGCGTCCGGATCGCGTGGTGATAGGTGTCGAGAGTGAACGGGCCACCGCATTACTCAAACAGCTCTACCGCCCGCTGAACCTGATCGAAACACCGATACTCGTCACGACGCTGGAAACTGCAGAATTGATCAAATATGCTTCCAATGCATTTCTTGCGACCAAGATCAGTTTCATCAATGAAATTTCCATGCTCTGTGAAAAAGTCGGCGCTGATGTGCATGCCGTATCCAAGGGTATGGGGCTGGATGGACGCATAGGCCGTAAATTCCTGCATCCGGGCCCCGGTTTCGGTGGCTCCTGTTTCCCCAAGGACACCAAGGCCCTGGTCAGAATTGCACAGGAACATGGCGTGTCCAGTCGTATTGTTGAAGCGGTGATTGAAGTAAATGATGCACAAAAGGCACGCATGATCAGCAAGATTCGCAACGCTGTTGGCGGCAGCGAATCTGGCAAGAAGCTCGCGATACTGGGTCTTACCTTCAAACCGGAAACGGATGACATGCGGGACGCCCCCTCGCTCGCCATACTGCCCAAGCTGATTGAGAACGGCGCCATCATTCATGCCCATGATCCGCAGGGCATGAAGGAAGCAAAACACATGCTGCCGCCGCAGGTGAAATATTTCGATGACATTTATGAAACCGTCAAAGGTGCAGATGCCGTGGTGCTGATGACGGAATGGAACGTCTACCGTGCCCTGGATTTAGAACAGGTCAGAAGCATCATGCAGGGCAATGCATTTATCGATTTGCGTAATGTGTATGAGTCCGAGCAGATGGTTCGGGCCGGATTCGACTATTTCAGTGTAGGCCGTTAACGGCCTTTTCAGTCCGTCATTTCATGCTAGACTTGCGCACGCTTTGTAATCCCGGATTTCAAATTATCCACCTTAACCTGTAGCAGATAACAATGAAAGATAAAATTACCAATCAAAATACTGTCTGGCATGAACCGACTGTGTATCGCGCTGATCGTGAAAAACTCAACCGGCACAAGAGTGCCATCCTCTGGTTTACCGGCCTGTCAGGCGCCGGGAAATCCACTCTGGCACATGCTGTCGAGGACTACCTGCACAAGCACGGCATCCGCACTTATGTACTGGATGGTGACAATATCCGCAAAGGTCTGTGCAAGGACCTTGGATTTTCCGACGCCGACAGGACTGAAAACATCCGCCGCATTGGTGAAGTCAGCAAACTCATGCTGGATGCAGGCATCGTGGTGATGACGGCATTCATTTCTCCCTTCATAAAAGACCGGCAGATTGTCCGTGAACTGGTGAAGGATGGCGACTTTATTGAAATCTATTGCAAGGCATCTCTGGATGTATGCGAACAGCGTGATCCGAAGGGGCTTTACAAGAAAGCGCGCGCCGGTCAGATTCCGGAATTTACCGGCATATCCTCACCGTATGAGGAGCCGAAGAACCCGGAACTGGTTCTAGAAACCGGAAACCGCCCGATCGAAGATTGTGTGGAACAACTGATGGCCTTTCTCAAGGCCAGGAACATCATCCAGTAAGGATTGCTGGCAGAACTACTTGCCGGCCGGTTCCAGCCAGTGGCCGGCAAGCAGTTTACTGTAGTAGTACGCGCCGGCTGAATTCAGATGATGTGAATCAAAAAACATCGAAATATCATCATCCGGAAAATTATCTGTGTAGGTAAAATCAATAAAATGGAGATGGTTTTCTGCCGCAATTTTTGTCATGAAGGCGTTAAATTTTTCATAACGTGATGGAAACTGTTCAACGATATATTCATATTCTGGCAGATGAATAAATACCAGTTCCACACTGTGGTTACGACAGAGGTGGATAATTTTCTCAAGATTGGCCAGTTGATCAGGCAGCGGTTTGAAATCACGAAAGAATGATTTCCAGGCAGGATTGGCCACTCCGAATACCTCAGTATGACCATGATCATGAACGATGCGGGCTTCGTATTCAACGACCCGTCCCTGGTCTCTTAAATTCAGTAAAAATACATCTGCCGGCCGTATCCAGTGACCGGCAAGCAATTTTTCAGCCCAGTAAAGAAACAGGTTCCTGTTCTGATAGCTGTTCATGAAACTGAACATTTGTTTGAAACTCTCCGGTGCGTCAATTATTTTTCTGTTCCTTCTGATGCTGCTCAGGCTCCAACTGTCTATGGCATAAAATATCCGTTCGGGTTTTTTTGTGGTTACGATCTCTTCGATGACCTCAAGCCCAAGGTTTACGGGGGCATAGCCGTTGATTCCGGCATTGAATGAATGTGTATCTGCCATTTTGTCAAAAATGAATGTATTGATGCCCAGATTGGTACGCGAACTGCCGACAAACCAGGTGTCATAATTTTCTTCAGAGGCAAGGGCTTTTTGATATGCCGCAACTTTTAACAGACGGGTTTTTTCAAAATTCTGCTGTTCGAGGCGGAAATGGACAAAAAACATGTCCAGTAATGCGGCAGCGGCGATGAAAGCAGCCAGCAATATCACAGCCAGTGGTTTTTCAGGTATTTGCTGTCGAAGAGTCATGGGTCAAAACTGGAAATAGATAAAGGCCTGTTTGTTGTTGGCACCGAATATGGCAAACACAAACAGCATGGAAAGGTATATGGACCAGCGGGCTGGCGCGGGTAAGCGTTCCAGCTTCAACGGATGATCGTGTCGACGGGACAGGAATTCAACAACCAACAGCAGTATGATCAAAACTGTCATAGTCAGATTGAAATTAGTGAAAACAGTTTTTTTCGAATCAAAAATGGAAAACATGTGACCATAGATATAGATGGCATCCTGAAGTGATTCTGCCCTGAAGAGTACCCAGCCTGAAATCACCGTTATGAAAGTAATCAGTATTGAGCAGGACTGCACGGCTATCTGGTTAAATCGCACAGTCCATATATGCAACGTGGGTGCGATGAGCACGTAGCCGATATACACAATGGCATGGTAAAGGCCCCAGAGTACATACGTCCATTTGGCGCCATGCCAGAGCCCTGAGATCATGAACACAATAAAAATATTTCTCAGGGTTAAAAATCTGGATGCATGCGATCCGCCCAAGGGGGTGTAGATGTAGTCACGGAACCAGGTATTAAGTGAGATATGCCATCTTCTCCAGAATTCCTGGATATTACGCGAGAGATAGGGGCTCCTGAAATTCATATTGATTTCCACGCCCAGTATTTTCCCGAGGCCTATGGCGATGTCTGAATAGGCCGAAAAATCACAGTAGATCTGAAAGCCGAAAAAGACTGTTGCCACAAACAGTTGGGGGCCAGAGTAGTTCTGTGGGTTGGCGTATACCGGATCAACAAACATGGCGAGATTGTCTGCAATCACCATCTTCTTGAAGAACCCCCACAGGATTTGTCTGAAACCATCTGTGGCCAGTTGTAAATTGAATTCACGGCACCTTGAGAACTGCGGTAGCAGATGGGTAGCGCGTTCAATCGGCCCCGCAACCAGTTGTGGAAAAAAGGCAACGAATGTCAGAAACTCAATCAGAGATCTTGTGGGACGCAGTTTTCCCTTATAGACATCAATTGTGTAACTCAGACTCTGGAATGTATAAAAACTGATGCCTACCGGAAGGACGATTTGCAATGTCAGTGGACTGATCGTGACACCGATGGAATCGAGCAAGGCCTGTGCCGAGGTGTAAAAAAAGGAGAAGTATTTGAAGAAGCCCAGAATCGTCAGGTTTGAGCCGATGCTGAGGAACAACCAGAGACGCCTCTTCTCCTGCCTGGTTTCAGGTTCGAGATTCAGGGCACAGTAATAATCAATATAACTGGAAATGATCAGCAGTGACAAAAAACGCCAGTCCCACCAGCCATAGAAAATATAACTGGCGATCAGCGTGATGACGTTGTTCACCTGTTTGTTCTTCAGGGTCAACAGATGTAAAACAAAAAACAGGCCTATGAAGACCAGAAATACTTGAGATGTGAAACTCATCGGGTAACAGGCGGCCGCTTCAGTTGATCACGTGTGGTTGCCAGTTTCTGTGCTTGTATCTGCTGTGCGTACAGTGCAAGAACTGACTGTCTGACGGGACAATAATCAGCCATCTGAAACAGAGGATTCCGGGACTGTGCGAAACCTGTTCTTGTATTATTATCGCGACGTGACATTGTATGGGATGACTATTCTTTCTCACAACACCCAATTACCCGCCCCAAGCGTGGATTTATACTGATGAAAAGCTGGTATCTGATTCAGACCAAGAGCCGCAAGGAGCAACTGGCCGGGGAGCACCTGCAGCGGCAGGGATATGTTGTTTATCTGCCCATGGCGGAAATACGCCGCCGCCGCAGGGGCAGGGCAGTCCGTGTTGTAGAACCGATGTTTCCGCGTTATCTGTTCATCAGACTGAGTGATGAGACGGACGACTGGCGTCCGATACGGTCCACCATCGGAGTGACGGCACTGGTGAGGTTTGGGCAGGTGCCGGCCCGGATTCCGGACGGACTGATTGCGAGCCTGCGGGAAAAGGAGAATACCGAAGGAATTCACACCCTCCAGACACAGGAAATCCGGCCGGGCGCCAGGATCAGGATCGCGGAAGGGCCCATGGAAGGTTACGAGGGCATATTCCAGTGTAAAACCGGCAAGCAGCGTGTGGCCGTATTGCTGCAGATCGCGGAAAAAACCATCGGGGTGCAACTGGATTCTGACCTGATAGAACCTGCCTGACATACAGGCTGGACCTCAAGTCTGCTCCAAAACAGGGCAGTTCCATGCCAAAAAGTATATTTAAGTAGTTGATTTATAATTAAATAATTCTATGACGTTCATATTTTGAACAAAGTGTCTTATAATGTTCATTTAATGAACGCCCAAGATCGCGAAGAAACCCTGACACTGGAAATTCTGCAAACTATTGAACAGCAGAATGATGTTACCCAACGGCACCTCGCGGACCACATGGGGGTTGCACTCGGACTGGCCAATTCCTATCTCAAGCGCTGTGTGCGCAAGGGTCTGGTCAAGATCAAGCAGGTCCCGGCCAATCGCTATTTCTACTACCTCACCCCTCAGGGATTTGCTGAAAAGAGCCGGCTTACCGCCAAATACCTCAGCATTTCATTTGATTTTTACCGTAATGCTTCAAGGTCATTCAACCAGATATTTAATGAGTGCGAGAAAAAGAACATCCAGAAGATCCTCTTCTGCGGCGTGTCCGAACTGGCTGAAATCGCAGCTATCCGCTCCCAGGACCACCGAATCCAGATCGTAGGGATTTTTGATCCGTCTTCCACACAATCAAGGTTTCTGAATTTTACTGTCTGGCAGGATCTGGCTGATGCCAGCCCCTTTGATGCCTGCCTCGTGACCGAGTTAAACAATCCTCTCTCGATCTATCAAAGACTGCTCACTGATATGGATCGTGAGTTGATTTTTATTCCTGCCATTCTGGGGATTAATAAGGACCAGCAACAGGCTGGATAGCGTCCGCTTTGGCAGAGTTTCATCTTGATGCGGGCCGAATGGCGCTGCAGGGCGGTAGCGTGCCTGAATTCAACTTGAATCCAGCACCCTTTCCGGCGATAACAATAGCGCATCCAGTTACCATTTAAATATCTATACTCATCAGGTAAAGACTGAGACATGTCATCCTTAATCTGTCCGGTTGTTTTATGTGGGGGCTCAGGCACACGCCTGTGGCCGCTCAGCCGCCAGTCGTTTCCAAAACAGTTTGTGCCGTTGATCGAGGACAAGAACCTGCTGCAGTTGACCCTGGAGAGGGTCAGGCCGCTTTCCCCCAAAGTGACCTGCATTGCGAATAATGAATATCGTTTTCTGGTCCAGGAAGCCATGGAACAGGCCGGAGTATCAGGCGGGCAGTTGCTTGAACCGGAAGGCCGTAACACCGCTGCAGCAATGACGTGTGCAGCACTGAATTCAAAGCCGGAAGATTATCTACTGTTTTTGCCGGCGGACCACTATATTCCAGAAACGGACAGGTTTGTTGAGACGGTGAAACAGGGTCTGGCAGCCGCCGGCGCCGGGTATCTCGTCACGTTTGGTGTCCAGCCGTTTTATCCCAGCACGGCCTATGGTTATATCCAGACAGGCCAGCCGCTGGCGGATGCTGCACCGGCCTGCACGGTTGCCCGTTTTGTTGAAAAACCGGGGCAGAAACAGGCTGAGCAATTACTGGCGACCGGAGGCCACCTGTGGAATGCAGGAATATTTCTGATCAAATCAGACGTGCTGCTGTCCGCTGTTGAGCTGCATGCACCGGACATTTTTGCCGCCTGCAAGGCCGCTGTGGCGAAACAGACACTGGACGGCAACTTTACCCGCCTTGATCAGGAAACATTTCTGAAATGCCGCAGTGAAAGTATTGATTACGCCGTGCTTGAACATCACAACCGGGTCGCCGTAGTCCCGTTTCCGGGGAAATGGAGTGATGTCGGCAGCTGGAGTGCCGTGGCGGATCTGATTCCGGCCGACGGGCAGGGCAACCGGATTTCCGGCCATGGCAGTGTAGTGCGTGCGGCCAATACGTATATCAATGCACCTTGTCATCCGGTCGTGGCGCTAGGTACGCAGAATCTGCACATTATTGATACTCCCGATGCATTGCTTGTCGCGGATGCAAAATATGTCGAACAGGTCAAGGAAGTGGTGGCGATGCTGAATGGTCAGAATGCACCCGAAGCCGTCAGTCACCGTCGCGTGGCACGGCCATGGGGTTCCTATGACAGCATCGACAAGGGGCCGAATTTCCAGGTGAAACGTATTGTTGTGAAACCCGGAGCAAAACTCAGTCTGCAATTGCACAATCACCGGGCTGAACACTGGGTGGTGGTCAAGGGCGTGGCAAAAGTCACCAACGGCGATCAGGTATTTACACTGCATGAAAACGAATCCACCTACATTCCCATCGGCGCCCGGCACCGGCTGGAAAATCCCGGCGACAGCCCGCTGGAAATTATCGAGGTCCAGACCGGCCAGTATCTGGGCGAAGATGACATCGTAAGGCTGGAAGACAATTACGGAAGGGCAAGCACATGAAAAAAGCACTCATCACAGGCATCACCGGACAGGATGGCGCATACCTCGCAGAGTTCCTGTTAAAGAAGGGCTACGAAGTTCATGGCATAAAACGGCGTACCTCACTGTTCAATACAGACCGTATTGATCATCTTTATCAGGATCCGCATGAAAAGAACGTCAGGTTCGTACTGCATTATGGTGACATGACGGACTCCAGCAGTCTGGTACGGATCATCCAGCAGGTGCAGCCGCTCGAAATTTACAACCTTGCGGCGCAAAGCCATGTCGCAGTTTCATTCGAAGAACCCGAATACACCGCCAATTCTGATGCACTTGGAACATTGCGGGTGCTGGAAGCCATGCGAATACTCGGGATGGATAAAACCACACGCTTCTATCAGGCTTCCACGTCTGAACTTTACGGGCTGGTGCAGGAAATTCCACAAAAGGAAACCACACCGTTCTATCCACGCTCGCCATACGCCACGGCAAAACTCTACGCCTACTGGATCACGGTCAATTACCGTGAGGCCTACGGCATGTATGCCTGCAACGGCATACTCTTCAATCATGAATCTCCGGTCCGGGGCGAGACTTTCGTGACGCGTAAGATCACGCGGGCCATGACCCGGATCAAACTCGGCCTGCAGGATTGTTTATATCTTGGAAATCTCGAAGCAAAACGTGACTGGGGACACGCGCGTGATTTTGTTGAAGCGCAATGGCTGATATTGCAGCAGGATCAGCCCGAGGATTTTGTCATTGCCACCGGCAAGCAATATTCCGTGCGGCAGTTTGTCGAAGCGGTCGGGCGTGAACTCGGCATGGAGATCCACTGGAAGGGCAAGGGCGTGGATGAAAAGGGATATGATCGCGACGGCAAATGCATTGTCAGTGTTGACAGTCGGTATTTCCGTCCTGCAGAAGTAGAGACCCTGCTGGGCGATGCCACCAAGGCGCGTGAGAAACTGGGCTGGGTGCCCAAAGTTGATTTTGCCGCGCTGGTCAGGGAAATGGTGACAGAAGATCTGAAGCAGGCGGAACGTGACGAACTCGTGAAAAAACACGGTTACACCGCCTACAATTATCACGAATAACTGATGCAGACTGACGCAAAAATTTTTGTTGCCGGACATCGCGGGATGGTCGGATCTGCGATTGTCAGATGTCTTACCCGCAAGGGTTACACGAATCTTGTACTGCGTACGCACGAACAACTGGATTTGACTGCGCAACCTGCCGTGCATGATTTTTTTGCACATGAAAAACCGGACTATGTCATTCTCGCTGCAGCCCGGGTGGGCGGCATTCATGCCAACAGTACCTATCCGGCTGATTTCATTTATCAGAATCTGCAGATACAGAACAATGTGATTCATGAATCATGGCGGCACAAGGTCAAGCGCCTGCTGTTTCTCGGCTCTTCCTGTATTTATCCGCGCGAGTGTCCGCAACCGATCAGGGAAGAGTATCTGTTGACCGGGCCGCTGGAAAAAACCAACGAACCCTATGCCATCGCAAAAATTGCCGGGATCAGATTGTGTGAAGCCTACAATAAGCAGTACGGGTGTGATTTCATTTCCGTCATGCCGACCAATCTTTACGGGCCGCATGACAATTTTCATCCGGAGAACAGTCATGTGCCGGCAGCGTTGTTGTCACGTTTCCATCATGCAAAGGTGAATCATTTACCGGAAACCGTGGTCTGGGGTTCCGGCAGGGTCAAGCGGGAATTTTTGCATGTGGATGATTTTGCCGATGCCTGCCTCTATCTCATCAACACTTACCGGGGTGATGCCCATATCAATGTCGGTACAGGAAAAGACATCACCATCGCAGAGTTTGCTGCGCTGGTAGCGGATGTTGTGGGATACCGGGGCCGGCTCGTGTTTGATACTTCACGGCCGGATGGTACGCCGCGCAAGGTCCTGGATATTTCCAGGTTACAGGCATTGGGCTGGACATCCGGTATCTCACTCCAGGAAGGGCTGCGTGATTATTATGAATGGTTTCTGCAGAATTCAGCCCGGCTGCGTGCCTGAAGCGGCTATTGTCATCTGATCATTTGAACCGGAATTTTCACATTGCTGATGTTATTGTCGGGCAGGGGCGGCCGGCCTTCATTATTGCTGAAGCCGGTGTGAACCACATGGGGTCAACAGACATGGCCTGTGAGCTGATCAGGGCGGCCCGTCAGGCGGGTGCAGATTGTGTCAAGTTCCAGACCTTCAAGGCGGAACGTGTGGCCACGGCATCTGCACCCAAGGCCATGTATCAGACACTGACCACCGATCCGCAGGAATCGCAGATTGAAATGTTGCGCAAGCTGGAACTGAAGGAGTCCGACTATAAAAGACTCATGGCAGTGTGCCGGCAGGAAAAAATTATTTTCATGTCAACGCCGTATAACGAGGAAGATGTGGATTTTCTTGTGGCCATGGAGGTGCCTGCATTCAAGGCGGCCTCCATCCATCTGGTTGAACCTGAATTTCTGAAGTTACTTGCCCGTACGGGCAAACCGCTGATTGTCTCGACCGGCATGGCCACGCTGGATGAAGTGGCCACAGCGGTCGATGCCATCCGGCAAACCGGAAATGAGAATTTCGTACTCTTGCAATGTACAACGAATTATCCGTCACGGATTGAAGAATCCAATCTGAATGCCATGCATACCATGCACTCGCAGTTCGATTGCCTGATCGGCTATTCAGATCACACGCAATCCAATATCGCGTGTATTGCGTCGATAGCATTGGGCGCATGTGTGATCGAAAAACATTTTACTCTCGACAATACCCTGCCGGGGCCGGATCAACTGAACTCGGAAACGCCGGGCAGTTTTCGCAAGCTTGTGGAAGACATACGTGCAACCGAAAAAGCGCTGGGCAGTGCCGACAAAACACCGGCAGCTTCGGAAATGCTGAATATGCATGCCATGCGTAGAAGCATCACTGCACGCAGATCGATCAGGGGTGGTCAGCGGATTGAAGCCTCTGATTTGACCTGCCGACGTCCGGCAGACGGCATCCGCCCTGATCGATGGACCAGTGTGGTGGGCAGGACCGCCCGCCGTGACATCGCACAGGATACGCAGATTACGCAGGATGACCTCACTGATTGAAGATCGGACTGAATACGTTCTCATGAGTGAGCAGCACGCGGTATTGCTGGAAACCATGATGGCTGCAGAAAGTCCGGAATACATGGCCGGTTTTCTGGCATTCCGTGAGAGCGGAGAACTGATCAGGCAGTCAAAAGCAGCGGTGAAGGACCGGTTTATCTCCATCCGCATTAACCAGGACATGGCAGGATTTTATTGCTTGCGCGGCATGGACGCCGGTTATGCACGTCCGGCATTTGGTGTGTATATCTGCAGCCGCCTGAACAGCCGCGGGCTTGCACGGAAAGCGCTGGATCATGCGATCCGCTGGTCGAGAGATGCCGGTTATCAGACGCTGATGCTCAAGGTCGATCCTCTGAACCACAGGGCGATGTCAATTTATGAGGGTGCGGGATTCAAAAGCAGGGACAGATGCATGAATACCGGTCACGTCATCATGGAACTGGAGGTTACAAAATGAATATCTGGATTTCCACCGGCGCATTTCGCACCAAAGAGATCAGCGACCTGTTACAACAGGCTGTTAACCTTGAACTGGATACCATTGAACTGAGTTCCGGCATGTCTTACAGCCGGGACATGATCAGCAAGATTTATCCGGCCCGCGAGCAGGGAACCAGGTTTCTGGTACATAATTATTTCCCGCCACCGGAACAGCCGTTTGTACTCAACATTGCTGCCCATGATCCGGAACAGCAAGAGCAAACCATGAACCTGTGTCGATCAGCCATTGAACTGGCAGCCGGATTGGGTGCGCCGTTCTACAGTGTACACGCCGGGTTTGCCGCCGACCTGACGCCACGCATGCTGGGAAACCCTGACATGCAGGCAGAGGCACTGAAAAACAGTGCCGTCAACCGCGATCGTTCCTACCAGATCATGCTGGATACTGTCCGTACGCTGGCGGATTATGCCGCCGGGCATGGCATTGGGCTGTTGATTGAGAACAACGTCATTTCACCAGTCTTCCTTGAGAAATTACCCGTCAATCCTTTGTTGCTGACATCGGCCGGCGAGATAACACGTTTCATGAATGAAATTGATCGCGATAACGTTGGCATGCTGCTGGATACCGGTCATGCGCGTGTGTCGGCAACGGCGGAAAAATTTGATCTGCATGAATTCATGCAGGAAGTGTTGCCTCATACACGGGCCATGCACCTGAGCGATAATGATGGACGGCTTGATCAGAACCTGACCTTTACCGCTGACGCGTGGTTTGCTCCCTATCTGCGCGACATCACGGACATGGAACTCGTTATTGAATGTTACCGGCTGTCTGATCAGGAAATCCTGCAGCAGATCGAAGTTGTGAAACAATGCCTGTCGTGAAAACGGAAGCATAATTGGACATCGAGCGTAATCTTCTTTCACTGCACGCCACACTCAAGGAGGCGATGCAACTGCTCGATCGCGGCATCGGTGGAATAGTACTCGTTGTGGATCAGCAGACACGGCTCCGGGGCGTGCTGACCGATGGTGACATCCGGCGTGCCCTGCTGCGGGGACACCAGATGCATGATCAGGTTGAGCACGTCATGAATGTGAATTTTCAGTCAGGTTCAACCCATGATTCCCGCGAAAACAATCTCAAAAAACTGACCAATAACGTGCGCCACCTGCCGGTGCTGGATGATGAGGGCCGGCCGGTCAGTATCCTGTCCTGGCTGGATATCTGGAAAATGCCGCTGGCGGAACCTTCACTGGGCGGCAATGAAATGAAATACATCAGTGACTGCATTTCCACATTGTGGATATCGTCACAGGGCGGGTATATCACCAGGTTCCAGGACATTTTCTCCGGCTATATCGGCGGAGGGTATGCCCACTGCACATCATCAGGAACAGCCGCACTGGAACTGGCATTAAGGGCGCTGGATGTCGGGCCAGGACATGAGGTGATTGTGCCCAACACCACTTTCGGCGCCACTGCAAATGTGGTCATTCATGTGGGCGCCAAACCGGTGTTCGTTGATATCGAACCGGACACCAAAACACTTTCTGTGGAAGGCTTCCGTGCCGCCATCACCGGCAGGACCCGCGCGGTGATCCCTGTGCATCTATACGGACATCCCTGTGATATGGATCCGATCATGGAGATTTCCAGAAAGCATAATATCTATGTGATTGAAGATTGTGCCGAGTCGCTGGGTGCCGAATACAAGGGCAGAAAGGCCGGATTGATAGGGGACATCGGTTGCTTCAGTTTTTTTGCCAACAAGGTCATTACCACGGGTGAGGGTGGTATGACCCTGACCCGCAATCAGTCGGTACACGAGCGTATGGGGATATTGCGTGATCATGGTATGTCGAAGGAGCGACGTTACTGGCATCTCGAACCGGGATTTAACTATCGCATGACCAATCTGCAGGCGGCTGTGGGTCTGGCGCAGATGGAACGCATCAATCATTTTCTGGAAGCCAGACGCGAGATTGTTGAAAAATACAACAGCCTCCTGAAATCAATTGACGGTATCACGCTGCCCTATGAAGCAGCATGGGCCAAAAATATATACTGGCTCTATTCGATCGAGGTCGACAGTGCTGTGACCGGGATTGATCGTGATGCGCTTGCCAGAAAAATGCATGAATACGGCATTGAAACACGCCCGGTATTCCCGCCATTGAATATACAACCTGCTTTCGGAAACGGACGGCCGGGAACGTATCCGGTTTCAGAAAAATTTGCAGCCACCGGCCTCAGCCTCCCGACCTACAACGGCATGGATATATCCAATGTCAATAAAATCTGTGCAGCCATCAGCGATATTACTGAAAAAGCAAAACGCCTGGCAGCAGACAAACAACAATTCGCTTAGGTAAAACACATGGCAAATTTCAGTATTGAAACAATCCGCAACCAGCTTGCCGGGCCGGTCTATCCGGTACTGGTGCCTTTCAGTGAAGACGGAAGCAGGGTGGATGTGGATGCATTGGAAAGATATGTGAATTTTCTGGTCAGTAACAAGGTCTGCGCAATACTCACCACCATCGGCACCAGCCGTTTCAATCTGCTTACCAATGACGAGATCAGGACTGTTAATGAAGCTGTAATCAGGGCATCCAATGCAGAAACCCTGACCATTGTTGCCGGCCCGGTCACCGGAGATCTCGCGGTCAATATTGAATTCGCACAACACGCTGAACGTTCGGGCGCAGATGCCTTCATCGCGTATTTCCCGGAACGGTTTTACGGCAATGAGGCCGTTTATGATTTTTTCAAAAAACTTTCGGAATCGGTCGGCATAGGTGTCATGATTCACGAGATGCCGTTCAGGAGTGGTTATGGCGGCGTGGCACAGTATTCACTCGATCTGCTGTCGGACCTGGTTGCATTGCCCGGTGTGGTCGGCATGAAAGAGGAGTGCATGGATCCAGGATACACCTACAAACTGCTGCGCAGGCTGGCAGACAAGACCGCCATCATCGGTGCGGGCAGCATGCGTAATTATTTACGCGACCATCATGCCGGCGCCATGTCCTATCTGGTCGGGATTGGAAGTTTTTTCCCGAATGTTGAAAAAGCCTTTTATTCCGCATTGATGGGCGGGAACACTACACTTGCGCACAAAATAGTACGCCGTTACGAGGATTTGTATTTTGATCGTGCCGTCGAGCTTGGCTGGCACATTGCCCTGAAAGAAACACTGCATATGCTGGACCTGATGCCGCCGTATGAGCGGGCGCCGTTACCAAGACTTGACAGCAAGGGCCGGGCCAGACTGCGTGAACTGCTGGAGCAACTGCAGTTTCTCTCGCTGGCACCTGCCCACATACCTGCATTGGGATAACCTCCATGTCTGATCAGGAAAAAATACTTGCAGTCATCCCGGCGCGCGGTGGTTCCAAACGTCTGCCCGGAAAAAACATCATTGATTTGAACGGCAAGCCGCTCATCGCCCATACCATCGAGGCCGTGATCAGGAGCAACTGTTTTTCCGGCATCATCGTGTCTACGGATTATGAAAATGTTGCAGAGGTTGCACGCCGCTATCCGGAAGTGGAGGTTGATCAACGTGACCCGGAACTTGCTACTGATACCACCCGGGTTATTGATGTGATACTGGAACTCTGTAACCGGCATGATGTGCACGATCAGTACCAGAAGATAGCCATGTTTCTGCCAACTGCACCATTCCGGAAGATCAGTGATATACAGGCGGGTTACAATTTGCTTGACCGGGATGTGGATACAGTCATCAGCGTTTGTGAATATGAATTTCCTCCACAAATGGCCGTGGCCTTGCCGGAAAACGGTTTCATATCACCGATTTTTCCGGACTCCCCCCTGATAACAGGCAATACACGCTCCCAGGATCAGGTGCCTGCGTACCGTCCGAATGGCTCCTTTTATATGAGCTGGATTGAACGGTTGTTAATAAACCGGAGTTTTTTCAAGGGCAGGGTGAAAGGACTGATCATGTCGAGGTTGAGTTCAGCGGATATCGATGACATGACCGATCTCACCATGGCGAAGCTCATGATTACGGCCGGTGTTGCACAAAGTGATGTTTTGTAATTCATGAAGGACCGATTAAACCATCAGTTACAGATCAGGGGCCGCCAGATTGGGGATGACCAGCCGGTCTATGTCATCGCGGAAATGGCCTGCGCCCATCAGGGCGATCCGGATCAGGCAAAACAACTCATTGATGTTGCAGTCGAGGCCGGTGCCGATGCCGTACAGTTACAGATATTCAGGCCTGAAGCCAACATGCTGCCGACAGCGGATATTTACCCATTGCTGCAAAAACTCGCATTTACATGGGAACAGTGGCACGACATCTATTCCCATGCGCGGCGTCAGGACATTGCTGTATCGATATTTGCCTATGATGAGCCGAGCATTGAATATGCCATCAGTCTGCAACCGGATCTGCTCAAACTGAATTCATCCGAGTTGTCACATCCGGAGATGATTGTCAGTGCAGCGGAAAGCCGCATCCCTTATACGATCGGCACCGGTGCTTCGAGTCTTGATGAAATCAGCGCCGCGGTTGATATTTCCCTGGCGCATGGCGGAAAGGACATGATACTCATGCATGGCATGCAGAATTTTCCGACCCGCATGGCCGATGCGCATGTCCGGAAAATCCGGACATTGAAGGAAAAATTCGGTGGACTGGTGATATTTGCCGATCATACTGATGCGGAAATGGAAATCAGTGTCTGGATCGATCTGCTGGCGCTGGGCATGGGGGCCGCGCTGCTGGAGAAACATATTATTCTCGATCGTTCAAAAAAAGGCGTTGATTGGCAGGCCGCCCTGCAACAGCAGGAGCTGAAAAAATATATTAACGCCATGCGTGCGGGCTGGCAGGCCCTGGGATCTGCGGAATATACGGGACTGACAGAGAATGAATTGAAGTATCGTGCATTTCAGAAGAAAAAAATCATTGCCGCAACTGACCTGCCCGCACAGACACCGCTCACACGCGACAAGGTGATCTTCATTCGTACCAATGACGGTCAGGGAGTATCGCCTTCCTGTTTCAGTTCCATGGAAGGCAGGATACTGACACATTCCATATCCAGATATTCCCCGGTGTTACCGGATGATCTGAGCGATGAGTGAAATCCGGAGCAGCCAGAAAAAATCTGCGCACCTGCCTGACAATGATTCGATAATCAAATTCATCTATGGTCTCGAGACTGAATATCCGGTAGACACCTTCTGTCAGGACGACCTGCATATCTGGCCACTACTCAGGCTCGCTCTCTTCAGTGAAATACGAAATGCCGGCACCCGCAACCGCCCGTGTCAATTTTTGCCGGCATCATTCAAGTACTGTATTGATCGGCTCAAGGCATTCAGGGCCGACATCAAAAAGGAAGAGATAAAACTGGAGAAAGCTGCTGCTGCAATCAGGGACACCGATGTATTGTTGTTTTCAAGAGTGCCTGCGTATCAGGTTGAACAGCAGGGACAGGAATACGACAAGATCCTCGACCCGGTCATTGATCTGTTACAAGGCAAAGTGACATGGAAAAAATTCCATGTCCGGCGTGTGGATGAAGACAACCGGCGGCCGCAGATACATCCGGGCGTCGTATTACCCGTCACACCGGTACGGGCCTTGCGCCAGCGTGCAAGGCCCGTTGTGATTTCCGCTTCCCTCAGCACGGCAATCCGTATGCTGGAAGCAAGTGTCGAAAGCCATTTTGATCTGAAAATAAATCTGGCTGATGCGGTGACCGCCGATCTGGAAGACCTGATTGCGTATCGCGATTATTTTCTTGCAGCACTGCAAGGTGCAAAGTGCAGGCTGGTTATCCTGCCCTGTTACTATGGCAAGCGCCAGGCGGGACTGGTCTGGGCCTGTCACAGGCTCGGGATCAAAACCATGGACATCCAGCATGGCAAGCAGGGCTGTCTGAATATTGGCTATGGGCAGTGGAGCAGAGTGCCGGATCAGGGTTATGAACTGTTCCCGGATATTTTCTGGGTCTGGGGCAAAGACTCACAGGAAAACCTGAAAATCGGCAAACCCGGCCAGACATGCAAACCATCCATCATGATCGGTGGCAATCTCTTTCTTAGCCATTGGGTCAATGGTGCGCCTTATGAATATCGCAGAGACAATCCCGCATTCTGGCAGCGCCTGGAAAATGCACAGCGTGTCCTGCTGGTCACCTTGCAACCGTTTACTGTGCACAAAGCTGTGCCTGAACATTTGCTTGATGCCATCAAACGATCTCCACCGGAATGGTTGTGGCTGTTGCGGATGCACCCGACCCATAAACCCGATCAACAGTCCATCATGGATTGGCTAAACACCTGGGGTATCAGTATGGACTGTCTGGAAATAACCCAGGCCTCCCGCCAACCCCTTTACGCCCTTATGAAACATACGCACGTGCATATGACCTTGTGGTCTTCTTCAGGATATGAAGCCCTGCATTTCAATGTGCCCACAATATTTCTCAGCGCCGATGCGCTGGCTCTGTATGCCGATTATCTGGAAAAAGGAATTTTTTATTATGCCGATAATCCTGATGACATTCTCAATCGGGTGGCTGATCTGGATTTCCGGCCCGTCAGCAATGAACGGGACTATATCGAAACTGATCAGGCCTTCGCCGAACAACTGATGAGTACAGCTTTACAGTAACTTCATGATCATTACTGACACACTCAAAACCCTTAAAACCATCGAATCCCGGGACAAGCTGGGCCCGTATCTGTTTTTATTTTGCATGGGTCTGATCGGTGCCGGACTGGAAACTCTCGGCATCGGACTGATACTGCCGATGGCCATGGTGATTCTGCAGCCGGAAAGCGCAGCAAGCCTGCCGTTTGTCAGTGAACTGAGTGGAAGGCTGCCGGCCCGGTTTGGAGAACATCATCTGGCGGTGTTCATCGGCCTGGCCATCTTCCTGCTGTTTATTATCAAAAATATTTTCATGATTTTTTTCAAGTATTACCAGCTTGGCGTAATTGCAAAATGGAGCAGGCAATTGACATGCAGAATGTATTCCATCTATCTCTATGCCCCGTATATTTTTCACAAGACCCGGAACTCGGCGGAAATAATCCGTAACAGCACCGGGCTGATTGCAGTTTCCTACACCGGTATCGTAAAGGCGCTGATCAACCTGATGGTGGATTTTCTGGTGATTACCATGGTCACCGGTTTTCTTGTCTACCTGCAGCCTGTTCCGGCGTTGATTGCCTGCGGTGCATTGCTGCTACTGGTAATCGGGCAGAACAAGGTATTCGGCAAGATGTTCAGGCGGCTGGGTGAAACCCATTATGAACTGGCCAAGCATAATATTAAAAACCTGATTGAAAGCTATGGCGCAATCAAGGAAATCAAGATTCTGGGCGCAGAACGGCGGTTTGTCTCTCTGGTGGACAGCGTGCAGGAGCAATGGGAAAAGAACAGGCACATCCAGGATTTTGTTGTGCAACTGCCGCCGATACTGCTGGAGATCGTATTAATACTGCTGATCAGTATATTCATCGTAGCACTGACCGTCAGTAACCGTGATGTCAGCAGTGTGCTCGCGAATATCCTGCTGTTTGGCGCTGCTATCATCAGGCTCTCACCGCTTTCCAGCCGCATCACAAACTCCTTTCATCAGTTGAACAAGAATATCGCCGGCTTGAAGATCATTTCCGGTGAACTGGCCCATGCCTGGGCTGATACACTGGTGCCCATTGATGCCCAGCGGCCGGTCGGCAAGGGCAAACTTGATTTCAGAAATGTTCTCCAGATTAAACACGTCACCTATACCTACCCGCAGGGTAAAAAGCCCGCCCTGACGGACATCACGCTGGATATTCCCTACGGTGAGTATATCGGACTGATTGGTAATTCCGGCGCCGGCAAATCCACACTGGTTGATCTATTGCTGGGCCTGTTGCCCTGTGATCAGGGTGAAATTCTCGTGGATGGTGCCAATATCAATGATCACATCAGTGAGTGGCGCGCCAGCATTGGTTATGTGCCACAGGAAATTTATATTCTGGATGACACGATACGGGCGAATGTGGCACTCGGCACCGGCATCGAACAGCAGGGGAACGATGCATCGGTTTGGAAAGCCCTTGAACGGGCGCAACTGGCAGACTTTGTCCGGTCACTGCCGGAAGGACTGGATACCCGGGCGGGAGAGCGGGGTGACCGATTTTCCGGTGGACAGAAGCAGCGTCTGGGCATCGCCCGGGCCTTATATTCTGATCCTTCCGTGTTGATTATGGATGAACCCACTTCAGATCTGGACGTGGAAACGGAATCGGGCATTGCTGCAACCCTTGCGTCCCTGAAAAAAACAAAAACCATTATCGTGATTGCACACCGGCTGGCCATGTTGAAAGATGCTGACCGGCTGGTGCAAATTGATGACGGCAGGGTCCTCCGGCAGGGTGACTACCAGACCATAACCGGACTGCCAGTCATTCTTTCCGCCGCAAACAATAACTGAAGATTGATATGAATCTTTTTCAGACGCCGCTGAAAGATTGTCTGGTGATAGAGCCGGACATGCGCAAGGATCAGCGTGGAAGTTTTTCACGGCTCTTTTGCCAGGAGCAGCTTGCTTCATTATTGCAGGGAGACAATATCGTACAGATTAACCATTCCTGTACCTCCAGACGGGGCAGTGTCAGGGGCATGCATTTTCAATATGCCCCCAAAGCGGAAAAGAAAATCATCAAATGTATCAAGGGAAAGGTGTATGACGTGATAGTGGATCTGCGCCGTGAATCAAAAACCTTCCTTAAATGGCACGCCATTGAACTGTCGGATGAGCAGCCGCAGTTGTTATATGTACCGCATGGTTTCGCGCATGGGTTCCAGGCCCTGCAAGATGACGTGGAAATGCTCTACATGCACACTGAATATTACAGCCCGGAACATCAGGGCAAAATAAGATTTGATGATCCGCAACTGAAAATTTCCTGGCCGGTTGATATCGCTGATGTTTCAGAGGAAGACCGGCAGGCACTGTTGATCACTCCCGGGTTTGACTGGAAGCGGACATGAATTGCAGGTTCTGTCGCCACCCGTCTGTTGTAGAGTTTCTTGATCTCGGGTTCTCGCCCCTGTCAAATGCATTTCTTGATTCATCAGGTCTGAACAGGCCGGAAATGTATTATCCCTTGCGATTGATGGTTTGTGATCAATGCTGGCTGGTGCAGATAGATGAATATGAAAGTCCGGCAAGAATATTTCATGATGATTATGCCTATTTCAGCTCCTATTCTGCGAGTTGGGTCAGGCATGCACAGCAATACGCAGGCATGATCACTGAACGCCTGAAACTCGGTCCTCATTCCTGTGTTGTCGAGATAGCTGCAAACGATGGCTATCTGCTGCAGTTTTTCAAACAGGCTGGCATACCGTGTTTCGGTGTCGAACCTGCGGGCAATACGGCGCAGGTGGCGCGGACAAAGGGAATTGAAATAATAGAGGAATTCTTCGGCGCACACGTTGCAGCTGAAATCGTGTCGGCAAAGGGCAGGGCGAATCTGATTGCTGCGAATAATGTGCTGGCTCATGTGCCCGATCCCAATGATTTCGTCAGTGGCCTGAAGGTGCTGCTGGATAATGATGGCGTGGTTACCATTGAAGTGCCTTATCTGGCCAATCTTGTTGACTTCAACCAGTTTGACACCGTTTACCATGAGCATTTCTCCTATTTTTCCATGTTCACTCTCACAAAACTGTTCCAGTCACATGCGCTGGAGATTTTTGATTTTGAACATCTGACGACGCATGGCGGATCGTTGCGTCTCTATGTCCAGCACCGCGGACATGCCCGTTCAGTAGAGGCGAAAGTAGGGCTCCTGCTCAAATCGGAAGAACGAAAGGGCATGCAGACTCTGGAGTATTACCGGCCCTTTCAGAAAACTGTGGACTCAATCAAGAACAGTTTCCTGGATTTTCTTATAGAGAACATCAGTGCGGGAAAAAAAATCACCGCCTATGGTGCAGCGGCCAAGGGCAATACGCTGCTGAATTACTGCGGGGTGCGCCATGATCTGATTGAGTATGTGGTTGATGCCTCCCCGCACAAGCAGGGCAGGTTTCTTCCCGGCAGCCATATACCGGTTTATGGCCCGGAAAAAATAAATGAGACCCGGCCGGACTTCCTGGTGATTCTGCCCTGGAATATCCGGGATGAAATCATGCACTTGACCCGTCATGTTCGTGACTGGGGCTGCCGGTATGTGACGGCCATTCCGGAAGTCGCGGTTTTTGATTAAGGCACCTTTCAATCTGGAAAATCCTGAAAACAATTTTTTGAGGCAGATGATATGAAAGCGGTAATTCTTGCAGGCGGGCTGGGTACCCGGATCAGTGAAGAAACGCACCTGAAGCCGAAACCGATGATTGAAATCGGCAACAAGCCGGTGCTGTGGCACATCATGAAAATGTACAGCGCTCATGGCATCAATGATTTCATCATCTGCCTGGGCTACAAGGGATATCTCATCAAGGAATATTTTGCCAACTATTACCTGCATATGTCGGATGTTACGTTTGACATGAGAAATAATTCAACCCAGATTCATCAGAATGCCGCTGAACCGTGGACAGTCACACTGATCGATACCGGTGACAACACCATGACCGGCGGGCGGCTAAAACGGGTGGCTGCCTATCTCGGCGGCGAAGATTTCTGTTTCACCTATGGTGACGGTGTAAGCAATGTGGACATCACTCAACTGGTCAGATTTCACAAAAAACAGGGCACCATCGCAACCGTGACTGCAGTCCAGCCTCCCGGCAGGTTTGGTGCGCTCAATATCAAGGAGAACAAGATCGAACAGTTTGAGGAGAAGCCACGCGGCGATGGTACCTGGATCAATGGCGGTTTTTTTGTGCTGTCACCGGCGGTGCTTGATTACATACGCGATGATCAGACCATCTGGGAAAAAGAGCCGTTGCAGGAAATGGCGGCACAGGGACAGTTGTCATCGTTTCTGCACAAGGGCTTCTGGCAGCCCATGGATACCCTGCGCGACAAAACCCATCTGGATGAATTATGGAATTCAGGCCGGGCGCCCTGGAAGATATGGGATTGAATCGGAAATTCTGGAAAGGTAAAAGGGTCTTCGTTACCGGACATACCGGCTTCAAGGGCGGCTGGTTGTGTCTCTGGCTTAAACGGCTCGGCGCTGATGTTGCCGGTTACAGCCTTGCCCCGATTACCGATCCATCATTATTTGAAGTGATGTCATTGTCCGGAATGGTCGAGTCATGCATTGAGGACATTCGCAATCAGACAAAGCTGCAGCAGGTGCTCAACCAATTTGCACCTGACATCGTTGTGCATATGGCAGCTCAGCCGCTGGTCCGCTATTCCTATTCCAGTCCAGTCGAGACCTATGCCGTCAACGTCATGGGCACAGTGCATCTGCTGGAAGCGGTTCGGACCAGTCCTGCCTGCAAGGCAGTTCTGGTGGTCACCAGTGACAAGTGTTATGAAAACACCGGCACTACCGATGGTTATCGTGAAACCGATCCCATGGGAGGTTTCGATCCTTATTCCAGCAGTAAAGGTTGTGCAGAGCTGGTGGTGTCTGCCTACCGTCGCAGTTTTTTCAATGGGGGCGCGGCACTGGCCACTGCCCGTGCCGGCAATGTGCTGGGAGGTGGCGACTGGTCAGAAGATCGTCTTGTGCCTGATTTAATACGTGCATTTGTCAGCAAACAGACTGCCGAGATCAGAATGCCCGGAGCGATACGCCCCTGGCAGCATGTTCTTGATGTACTCCATGGATACATGCTGCTCATGCAAAAAATGTGGGAAGCGCCTGCAGAATATTCCGGTCCATGGAATTTCGGACCGGATCAGCATGCTGCGGCCACGGTACAGGCAATTGCTGATATGGTTTGTCAGCGCTGGGGTAATAAAGCTGCGTGGACATCCATAGGGCAGGAAAAACTTCATGAAGCCAGTACCCTGAAGCTGGATAGTACGCACGCACGTAAACGGCTGCAGTGGCAGCCTAAACTTGACCTGTCTAATACGCTGGCATGGACCACAGACTGGTACAAACGGTTTTATGATGGTCAGGACATGCATGAATTTACGGCGCAGCAATTTGCTGCGTATATGAGCTTGCAGGGCTGAACCGGGTTTGATGATGAAGCGGGTTGTTCTGACCGGCGCCAGTGGTTTTATCGGCCGTCATGTGATCAGCCATTTACTTGAACGTGGCTTTCAAGTACATGCAGTATCACGTGCTGATAAACTGGCAGATTCCCGTGTCATCTGGCACCAGGTGGATTTATTTAACCCGGAGGCCGCCGGCCGGTTGTTCGCAACAGTCAGACCGGAGTTACTGTTGCACATGGCCTGGTGTACAGAAGCCGGCACATACTGGACGTCCCCTGAAAATTTTCGCTGGGTGCAGACCAGCCTGTCTCTGCTCGAACACTTTGCCCGGCAGGGTGGCAAGCGGGTTGTGTTCGCAGGTAGTTGTGCTGAATATGACTGGGATGCCGGTGAACTTTTGGAGAATGTATCTCCCGTGAGTACCGGCAGTCCATACAGTGCATGCAAGAATGCCTTGTGTATCCTGCTCGAAGCGTTTTGCCGGCAGGCGGACATGAGTTACGCATGGGGCAGAATATTTCATCTGTTTGGCCCGCATGAGCATGAGCAGCGCTTTGTTCCGTATGTGATCCGTTCATTACTGCAGGACAACAGCGTAAATTGTGAGACTCCGGATGATGTCAGGGACTACATGTATGTGGATGATGTCGCTGGAGCATTTGCCGCATTACTGGACAGCCGCATTACCGGCATCATTAATATCGCCTCCGGCAAACCCGTCCTGATACGTGACCTGGTGCAGAAACTCGCTACAGCTGCCGGGAAAACGCACCTCGTTAATTACAATACTGCTCAGGACAGGATTTCCAGAGTGATGGCAAACACCCGCCGACTTAATCATGAACTGCAATGGACCCAGCGCTACACCCTGGATGATGCGCTGGGCAAAACGATTGACTGGTGGCGCGCGCAGAAGATGGAGAGTGTCACATGAAAAACAAAAATGAAAAACCGGTTGTTATCGTCGGGGCCGGACCTTCCGGGTTGATGCAGGCCTATTATCTGGCGAGAGTACGGGGCAGGAAGGTCATGGTGGTTGAGCAACAGAATGCGGTGGGTGGAATGTTCCGAAGCCTGCAAACCCCATGGGGTATGGTTGATCAGGGCGTCCATATTCTATATGAATCAGGATACCCCGACTGGGATAATCTGTTCTTCGAGATTCTCAAATCAGAGGACTGGCATGTTTATCAGGGTATATACAAGGACGTTGCCGGTAATATTTTTGAAGGTACGCTGGATACTGGGTCGCTCTACCCAGATCTGCGACGCTTGCCACGTGATGTTTATCTGCATTGTCTGGCGGACCTGTTTGCCAATATCCGGCCAGAGCCACTCTCATGGAAAGATTCCGCGAACCTTGCTGTTTATTTCGAATCAAGATTTGGCCCCTGTATCAGCAACCAGGTACTGGCTCCGATTGCCGCCAAGTTCTGGAAGAAGCCTTTGCAGGAACTCAGCGCCTGGTCGGCCAAGATCGTACACCTGCCAAGAGTGGTGACCCATGATCGTGAAACATCCCTGGTGTTGAAACAATCACCGGCACTGAACAATGTTATCGGGTTTCCCGAGCAACGCAAGATTCCTGAACCCATGTTATCCTCACGCACACGAGCGCTCTATCCAAAACGTTTCGGATTGATCGCCTTTGTGGAGGCCCTGTGCGCGGAGCTTGAGAACCATGGAGTGACAATCAGGACAAACACCCAGATCAACAGCCTGACAAGAAACGGCAAACGGATAGATAAAATCAACCTGAAAAATACATCCAGTAACGAGATTGAACAGATCGATATTGAAGCGGCAATCTGGACTTCTCCACTGAACAGCCTTGCACAATTGTTGAATCATGCCAGTTCAGCGTTGCCGGATTTGCCCGTGCCGCACAGGGTTGTCCATCTGTTTCTTGACCAGAGGCCGGAAACCGCTGATTTATACTGGTTCTGGTCATACGATACCCGTGATGTGATCATACGCATCTCCAACCCTGTCGCCTATTGTCCGGATGCCGGTGCATCGGGCAAATTCCCGGTATGCATAGAAATGCATGTCCCTGATCCGAAAATGACAGACAATGATGTATTGTCACTGGCTGAAAGCGAACTGAGAAAACGCGGAGTCATCGCCGCGAATACGATGGTTACTGGCAGTTCAGTCATGCCCGGAATGCGCGGCTTTTTTGTGCCCTCAGTTGCAAACTGCAGATATCTGGGAGAACAGCGCAACAGAATAGAAGGAGAAAATATCGAAAATCTTGTTCTGTCCACACAAGATATTTCCAATGGAATTTTCTATCTGCCAGACATCATCAATTCTAGTATCCCGGCCCTGAACCGGATGTAACCTGAGATCCACAGATAATGTTGACCATACCTGATATGCCTCTTTACTGGCGCAGCAAGGACAGTCCGGATGTCAAACCGGGTGATCCGCCAGTGCGCTATCCTTTTGTTTTTGATTTCGATCGGGATTTGAACCTGTTGATTGAACGCAGGGATCCCCGGCTCACTGAACTTTTGATCGATATTTATTCAAGACCGGTCAATGTCGGTTATCTCCAGGATGGCAATAATCTGGTCAATAATTACGGCGCAGACTTCTGGCGTTTTCTGACTGAAGTGCTCAACAGGGTCAAGGTGCATAACATTCTGGAGATAGGATGTGGTGGTTGCGTGTTGCTGGAGAAACTCAAACAGGAAGGCTATGAGGTCATGGGTTTTGATCCGTCGCCATTTGCCGTGGCAGCGGGCACAAGAAAAAACATCCGTGTCATTGAAGGATTTTTTACGCCGGAAAAACTTGATATTGAGCCTGATCTGATATTTGAAGTCGACGTGCTGGAGCACATCGAGGATCCGCTTGATTTTCTGAGGACACAGACTGCATGCTTGAAGGAGGGTGGGGTGATTGTTGTTAATGTTCCGGATTGCACCCGCAGCATCACACGTGGAGATATATCCATGGCCCTGCATCAGCACGTGAACATGTTTGATGTGACATCATTGCCGGCAACACTGAAGGCAGCCGGCCTGGAAGTTATCAGCCTCGAACAATCCAGATATGGATCGGCGCTGTATTGTGCAGCCAGAAAGTCTGCAAATCCAGACACCCTGACCATCGACGATGATGATACAAAATGGCAGCAATATTGCCGTTATGCCGGGCTTGCGATAGAAAAGTTTAATGAGGTGGTGGGGGCTGCCAGAAAACAGGGCAAATCAATCGGTTTTTTCATGCCTCAGCGGGCCTTCCCGTATCTGAGTTATATGGACTGGTTTGATGGTTTTCGCGTGTTTGACAACATGAGCATGTGGCACCAACGGTACCTTGACGGGCTGGATGTGAAAATTGAAAACCAGAAAGATCTGGTGAAGAACCCTGTGGATCATGTGTTTATCATGAGTCTCACATTCGGTGATCAGGTCAGAGATGAACTCAGGCAGGCACTACCGGACATGGCTATTACCACGCTCGATCAGATTCTGAGAGAAAGCCGGAACGTAAGCAGCAATAACTGATGTCAGCCGAACTCGATATCACAAACCGGGTCTTTGCCCGGATAATCACTCAACATTTAAGAGTAATCTGATTTATGGATAACGTGACCAAGACGTATAAAGAGCACTACACGCAGACGTTTGGCCTGCACGGCGCGACTTCAAAAGGTGTCGACTGGGGAGCAGAATTTGATCTGACATTCCGGTACGACAAAATGCTGGAAGTGATGAGAAAGGACCTTTATCAGCCTGAAAATGTTCCTTCACTGCTGGATGTAGGATGTGGATGGGGCGGACTGCTACAGAGAATCAGGGAGAAAAACATTGCACTCGATTATACCGGCATTGATGTGGTTGAGCCGATGATTGTGCATGCCCGGGAAACATTCAGGGATGGCAAATTCCTGCATGGTGATATTTTTGATCTTGAGGGCACAGATAAATACGATTTTGTTGTATGTAACGGTATCATCACACTGCGACTGGGCATGAAAATACCGGACATGGAAAGATATTCAAGAAAACTCATCAAGAGAATGTTTGAATTGTGCCATCACGGTGTTGTATTCAATATTATGTCTACCCATGTAAATTTTATGGTGGAAAATCTCTATTATAAAAATCCGTCTGAATTGCTGGCATGGTTGCTTACTGAAGTAACCCCCCGTGTACGGCTCGACCATGGATATAGCAGCCTGGTTAATAATCGCCACAAGTTCTTTGATTATACTGTCTATCTCTACAAGGACTGATTAATGTCAGGCAGTATTGTCATATCACAACCCATGCTGATGCCCTGGCGCGGCATGTTTGAGCAGATAAAACTCAGTGATGTGTTCGTGTTTTATGATGATATTCAATTGCCATTCGGTGGCGGGAAAGGGCGGGGCTACCTTACCCGCGTCCAGGTCAAGACATCACGGGGCATTGACTGGATCTCCTTGCCAGTGCATCGCGCGGGCAAAGGCAAGCAACTGGCGTGTGAAGCCATTTTTGCCGAACGGGAATGGAAAAGTGAACATCTGGGGAAAATATATCAGGCCTATCGCGGTTCGCCCTTTTACAAGAAGGTGTACCGCGAAATTGTGGAACCCATCTACAAATATGAGACCCGCAGCATTTCTGATTTTTGCGTGAATTCCATGAAAATCCTCTGGCAGGTACTGGGACTGGACCCTGTTGTACATTTCAGTTCCACGCTGGATGTCCCGCGTGATATTGATGCCAGTCTGCGTGTGCTGGAAATATGCAAACGCTTCAATGCAGATGCCTTTGTCAGTGGTCTGGGCGCCATGAATTACATTGATTACTCATTGTTTGAAGATGCCGGTATAAAAATTCACTACATGGATTATCAGTTGACAGAATATCCGCAATTACACGGTGCATTTACTCCATTCGTTTCCGTCATTGATCTCCTGTTTAATGTTGGCCCGGATGAGGCCGGCAAGCACCTGAATTCAGGCAGTATTTACTGGAAAGACTGGCCTGCTTTCGAAGGAGGCCGGCCGGTGCGTATAACCAGCGAATCATGGCAATTGATGAATAAACCCCAATCAGCAGAAGAAACCAGCGCATGACAAAAAATTTTGAAGAACAGGTACAGGACAATATCCGGAACCTCAGTCATGAATCCGGATTGATTGAGTCATCGAGGGACTGGATATACCGTGTGGCCCGGCATGGCTATACGTACAATTTCAACTGGATGGGACGGCCGATTATCCAGTTCCCCCAGGACATGACAGCCATGCAGGAACTGGTATGGAAAATAAAACCCGATCTGATTATCGAAACCGGGATTGCTCATGGCGGATCGCTGGTGATGAATGCCTCCCTGCTGGCCTTGCTGGACATGTGTGATGCCATCCACACTGGAGCTGTATTTGATTATAAAAATCCGAAGCGCAAGGTCATCGGGATTGATATTGATATCCGGCCCCACAACCGTGCTGCAATCGAGGCGCATCCATTATTCAGCTGGATCTCCCTGATTCAGGGCTCATCAATCGACAGCAATATTGTTGCTGAAGTGCGCAGACAGGCCAGAGGATATAAAACCGTGCTGGTGAGCCTTGATTCAAACCATACCCATGATCACGTTCTGGCCGAACTGGAGGCCTATGCGCCATTGACGACAGCAGGCAGCTATTGTGTGGTGTTCGATACATTAATTGAATATGCTCCGGACGACCTGGTGAACAAGCGTCCCTGGCATAAAGGCAACAGCCCACTTTCTGCCATAAAAAAATATCTTTCCGGTCATCCGGAGTTTGAAATAGATGTCATGATGGACCATAAATTACAGATCACCGGCGCGCCGGAAGGTTATCTCAGGCGAATTCAATAATGTCCGGTCAGGAGGCCGGGCCGGTTTTTACAGGTCTGGACTTTTGCAGCATGTCATACCATCAAGCAGATGTCTGAAAGTCATCATTGCCCGCCCACATTATTGCTGTTTACGCACGAGCGGCATAACTACCTGGAGAGGGCACTGGATTACTATCGTGGTTCAGGCTTGCAACTGGTCGTTGCCGATTCCAGTATGTCGGCCTTTCAGAAAGAAACCGGATGCAATGTCCAATACCTGCATTATCCCGGGGCCGAGTGGATAGACAAAATGCTGGATGCGGTTTCCCGGGTCAAAACAGAGTATATCGTGCTGTGCGCGGACGATGATTTTGTCATACCGTCGGCCCTGAAGAAATGCGCTGCGTTTCTCGACGCTAACCGGGATTACGAACTGGCCATGGGCTATTTTCTGGTGTTCCGCAACTCCCCGGAAAAACTTACGTTCAAAATCATGTATCCGAACATGTACAGCATCGATATCGCGGCTGACAACGGCCTCGAGCGCTTGCGGCAGTTCTATCAAAACTACATACAGACAGTCTATGTCGTGCGCAGAACACAATTACTGCTTGATATATTAAAACGCATCAAACAGGCAGACATCCAGGGCAAGCTGATCCTGCAGATAGAGTCGGTTTTGTCTATTGTCAGTGGAAAAATGAAGGTGATCCCTGAATTCTTCGGTGTACGGGAATACATTGCAAACTCGCATAGCGCCAGATTGACCAGTCTGGATGAAATCTATTCCGCCCCGGAACATCAGGCACTGATGGATAAATTTTATTCTGTATGCACGGCATACCTGGTTGATAAAGAGAATATGCCCCGGGACATCGCGCGGCATAACCTGGCAGAAATTTATGGTGAATGGATGCAGCAGCGCAGTAAGGGCAACCCGGATGACACGGGACCTGTCATTAAAAAAATAAGGAAAATAATCCGGCGTTTCACCATGAAACAGACACGCCGCAGGGATGAACAACGCTACAACATCAAATTCAAGAATGAGGCTGGCGATCTCGAATTTAACGAGGGAGAGAACAGCCGGGAGCTGGAGCGCATAAGGATGATCATCAAATCACATGACATTCGATCATTTTAACAATGATTTTATGGTGGTCTATTACCATGCTCAAGACTGAGATTTCTCAGTCGCTACGCTCCATCGAAATGACAAAATTACTGGATCTGCTGTCATTCCGAACCGCAGGTGAGGAATCCACCTGCAGACAGGCTGGACATAATTTCGAAATGAATAACTGAACCATGTTTGGAAACCTGAATATCAAAAAAAACATATACCAGCCCGGTATTTTCTATCTGTTCTGGGCTGCTTTCTTAAGCTGGTTTTATTTCCTGCTGGGGCCTTATTCCTATTTGCGCTGGGACGAGGAACTGGATGGTGCCTTGCCGCGCATCGCCATCAGTGCGCAGCAGTGGCTGAATTCTTTTGGCACTACTTTCAATCCTTTTCTGGTCGCCGGTCATGACAATCTGGCCGGGGATGTCTATTTTGATTTCGCCATAATTTTATACAACCTGTTCCCAATCTGGTTGGCGCTGGGCGCAATTTATTTCCTGCAAATATTCATTACGTCGTATTTCACCTATCGGGCTGCGCGCGATGTATTTAATACCGGCACTTTAAGCGCTCTTGCCGGTGGTCTGGTGGCCACATCGCAGATTGGCCCGCCCCATGCGCCGTTTTATTTTGTGGCGAACATGGGATTAACACTGGCACTGATACCGGCATTAATCTGGATATTCAATCGTTGCACATTCAGCGGCCTGAAAGGGTATTTTCTGGCATTCATGATCGGCATGCTTTACGCCATGTCGGGCCTGTATATCTATACCGTATTTGTCACGGCTGTTTTTGTCTGCACAGCTTGGCTTTTCATACAAAAGAAGTTCTGGCCCGCCACACTCACCGCGCTGGTGTTTGCACTGGGTGTCTGTGTAGTTGAAATCTGGCCGGTCCTGGCGGCGAAAAGCCTGTCCCTGGACAGCACCCGATCATTTTATGAACGCCTGCCGACCAAAATCGGGCTGATTAAATATGTCTGGCGGGACTTTCTGTATTTTGCTGGTCCTGCGTTAGGCCTGCTTCTGATTTACCGTAAGTTGCCGGGCAAGCCATTACTGGCGGCAATAGCGGTATTTTTGCTGGCAGCCTTCGGCCTGAATATCGTTCTCGAAACCATAGCCCATTCTGGCATATTAAATAATGTATTTGACCTGACGCTGGTAACGCCGAGGTTTCATTACCCCGCCCGTTTGCTGCTCGGAATTATCGTGGCGTTGTCACTGGCCGGGATTGCCAGTGCTGTTACAGTCATTCAAATTCCAAAACTGTTTTCGGGAGGTAGTATCAATTTCAGTGAGTTGAATCTTTTTACAAGGCCGGTTACTGATCAGGATTTAATGCCGTTGTCCATCTCACTGATGGAAAAAAATTTCAGGGTGGTTCTGAACCCTGTTTCGATATACATCCTCGCGGTATTCTGCGTGATTGCATACAAGAGCGCGGTGTTTTCGGCGCCGCGCCTGCATAAACTTGCACATGGTTCAACCTATCATGGGTTTCTGCAGCATCCGGATTTGCAGGCTGTGGCCCAATCTATCGATTTCCAGGATCCTTACCGTGTTGCTACCCTTCCTGAATCCGGAGAAGTGGAATATTTATGGTCACCTCTGGTGTCATTCAGGGCTGCTACTGCCAGTTTGTATGGTCTCGAAACACTGGATGGGCTGAATCTGTTGATGCCACATCGTTTTCAGGCACTGCAGCAGGTGGCCAAAAAAATGGACTATTCAAAATTCGTGGATGGCAATCATCCGACCCTGATCCGCAAGGTGGTACAGAGTAATTACGCCTATTTGCCGGACACAGAATACATGCTGGAGCCGCCGCCGCGCATGAAATCACGGCATTGTTCTGTGCCGCAGGGAACATTTTATGCTGATGACAAACTGCATGTGCCGGTGTTGTCACTGTATGGGGTCAAATACCTGATTTCGAGGGTGCCCTTGCAGGGTGAAGGACTTGAGTTACTTTCATCCAGCGTACGTGAAAGGCAGCTCGAAATTGAATGTCTTGATGCCTGGCAGAAGTTTGGATTGCTGATGCAGGGCGAATTCATAGGCCCCATTCTTTATGTTTATGAAAACACGCATGCCCTGCCGAGAGCGTTCCTTGTTCATTCAGTGCAGGTCACCACGAACCAGAAAGCCAGTCTGGATTTTTTGGCGGCGGCCGATGAGAATATTCTGTTGCAACAAGCCACCGTGAGTGCGCCGGATATAGATGCTGAAACCCGGCAACGTCTCACAGCTATCGGCCCCGCGACGGGGACAGTCCGTATTATTGCCCGGCAGGATGATTATTATCATATCGAAGTTGAGACCTCGGCGGACAGTTTGCTGATTATTACTGAAAACCAGCGCCAGCCGTGGCAGGCAACCCTTGATAATCAGGCGGTGGAAACTTTCCCGGTTTATCATGCACTGACCGGACTGATCGTGCCGGCTGGCCGGCATCAAATAGAGCTTGAATACGACAATACGGTCTGGTGAAACAGAGGCTGTCTGGTCTGCCGGGCTTCCAGACGGCATTGATTATGGTTAGATATCCTTGCTTGAATCCTTATATAATTATTTCATCTGTAAACTTGTGTGCAGTTATTCATCCATAAATTTTAAGTCATTGATATTAAAGGTGTAAAAATGCCAGACCCCCAGGTTATTAACGGGCAAAAATACGGTTTCATGAAACATCTGAGCCCGGAGTTTCCTTCGCAGATCATTGTGGACACGACGGAAGTCTGTAACCTCGCCTGCATACACTGCCCGTATGAGGAAATGAGCAACAAGGGGATACTCGGTGATGTGTATGTCGATCTGGCCCTGCATAACAAAATGGTGGATGAAGTGGCAGCAGAAGGTCAGGGAATATGCCGTTACCTGCGCTATACCGGCCAGGGCGAGACCATGATGCACAAATATATTTTCGAGATGCTTGATTATTCGGTTAAAAATTCCGGCGTAGCGGTAAACCTGACAACCAATGGAACGGTCATGGCGGAGAAACGCGCCCAGCGGTTACTGGACATCGGTGTGCATGTGGTGGATATCAGCATTGATGCCTTCAAGGATGAAACCTATGCAGTGGTGCGTAAGAAAGGTGTACTGAAAAAAACGCGCGGAAATGTATTACGTCTTCTGGAATTAAGGAGCCAGGGACACTATCCGACCAAGGTTGTAGTCAGTTTTGTGGAACAACCATTAAACCAGGGTGAGGCCGCAGATTTTGAAAAGTTCTGGAAGGAGGCCGGTGCTGATTATGTGGTTATCCGCAGGCAACACTCCGCGGGTGGTGTGAAGCAGGAACTGGTTCATGTCACCACCCAGCGATATCCCTGTCTTTATCCGTGGGAGAGAATCACACTTGGACCTGATGGATTTTTGCATTTCTGTCCGCAGGACTGGGTGAAAGGCTCGGTGATTGCCGATTACCGTCACACCACTATAAAGGACACCTGGCAGGGTACAGCCATGCAGGCACTGCGTGAAGCACATATGCAAAATAATTTCAGGAATCATGCTTTTTGTGGTCAATGTCCGGACTGGAGCACTACGCGCTGGCCTGATCAGGGTAAGAGTTATACTGACCTGATGCAGAATGCCGTGTCTGCCAGCACTGAAGGTTGATGCTTATCGGGATCATCCAATCCAGTTTTGTCCCATGGCGCGGATACTTTGATTTTATTGATGATGTCGACCTGTTTGTTTTTCTCGATAGTGTCCACTACACGCGTAGAGACTGGAGAAATCGAAACCTGTTTAAGGTGGCCCAGGGACCTGTCTGGGTGACCATCCCGGTGAAGTATGTATCCAGAGGTGAGGTCATCCATAATATCTGTATTGATTATGGACAAAGATGGATAGATAAAATTACGGGACTGCTCGACGCCAGTTACAATCGGGCGCTTTATATAGAACATTACCGTGACAAGTTTCTTGACATACTTAATAATCGGCATGAAAAACTTTCCGAGCTTAATGTCGCCCTTACGCACTGGATCATGTCTGAACTGGGCATAAACACCAGAACCTGCATGTCCATGGATTATGAACCTGTCGGCAGCAAATCAGAATTACTGCTGGATATCATAAAAAAAGCCGGCGCCACTCATTATCTTTCCGGACCCTCTGCGAAGGACTATCTGGATGTGAATGCGTTTGCCCGGGAAAAGATCAGCCTGTCATTCAAAAAATATGATTACCCGGAATATCCTCAGCTTTATCCTCCCTTTGATGGACATGTGACGGTGCTGGATCTGTTGTTTAATTGTGGTCCGGACGCACGCTCCTTCCTCAAAAGCCGTACTGCAAATGAAGTGATACTGCCATGACAACACGTAATCTTTTTTCCATAGTTATCCCTGTATATGAGAACGAGGAAAATATTGAAGATACCATCAGGACGTTAATGCAACTGGCGCAGCAATTGCCGCATTACGATCTGGAACTGGTGTTTGTCAATGACGGCTCAAAGGATAATTCGTATGCATTGCTTAAAAAGTATCAGCAACAATATCCACAGAACATTGTTCTGGTGAATCTGACCCGTAATTTCGGGCAAACACCTGCGATACGGCAGGGATTAAGACAGGCGTCAGGCAACTGTGTCGGCATTATTTCAGCTGATTTGCAGGATCCGCCTGAATTATTTCTGGAAATGATCAGGCACTGGGAGCATGGCCATAAACTGGTCATTGCCGAACGTACAGGACGGGAAGAAGGAAAATCACATTCCTTCATATCCGGATTGTACTGGTATATTGTTCGTAAATATGCGGTTGCCGGATTTCCTCCCGGTGGTTTTGATTTCTGCCTGATGGATCGCCAGATTTGTGACACTATCAATCAGATCGGAGAAAAGAACACGTCAATCTTTCCGCTGATTTTCTGGTTGGGATATGACCATGTGATTATTCCTTATACAAGAAAACTGCGTGCGAAGGGTAAATCACAGTGGACTCTTGCCAAGAAAGTGATGCTTACCGTGAACACCTTTATTAATTTTACCTATCTACCGGTGCGCTTCATGACAGTTGCGGGACTCACTACATCTTTGCTCGCTTTTGTATATTCGGTATTTATACTGTTACGAAGATTGATTTATGGAGTACAGGTTGAAGGCTGGACAACCATCGTCATGCTGAATTCGATACTCGGTGGAATGATATTGTTCTCGCTCGGTATCATCGGCGAGTACTTGTGGCGACTTCTGGACGAAGCGAGACAACGCCCTGAATCCATCGTGGATGAGGTTGTCCGGCTGCATAATCATCCCGCGGATAACAAAACGCATTAATTTTTACGTGTTCCGGCCAATCACGCTTGTAACGTTGACCGGACTGTAATTACCTGATATCCCAGATCATGTCAGATGCTGAAAAAAACAGCAGATTGTTGTTTGTTATCGGCGCCCCGCGCTCGGGTACGTATTTGTTGACAGTCTATTTGACTCAACAACTCTCACTGGCCATCCCGGTTGAAACACATTTTATTCCGCTATTTGAGCGTTATCTGTACTTATGGGGCAATCTCAAAAAGAAATGTAATCGTGAACGATTGTTACAGGATATTTATGACTTTCTTGAAATCTGGACGCCACGCTCAGAGCGTGGACGGGACTGGAAACTGGTCCGTGAATTAAGCTTGCTTGGCACACGACCACTGGCAGATATAATTGCTGCAGAGACAGAAAATTATAGTGAAATTATCAATAGTCTCTACCGGAAATATGCAGAGTTGCATAACAGGGGATGGGCAGGAGACAAAAGCGCATTTTATTTTCCACTCTCGCCTGAAAAAATAAAACAAATAATACCAGAGACCATGTTCGTGCATATGGTTCGTGATGGACGTGATGTAAGTTTGTCATGGCGTAACATGTGGTTTGGCCCCTTGTCTGTAACTGAATCAGCCTGGCTATGGCGCAAGCATGTACTGGACAGAAGGCGTTGGGGAAAGAACAATCCCGAAAGTTATTTTGAAATTTATTATGAGAAGTTTATCGATGATCCGGAGAAACAGGTTAATTCTGTTGCAGAATACTTTGGCATTGGAAAAGCTGGTCAGGCTCATTCTGCATCCGGAATGAGAGAGATGCTGGCAGAAGGTCCGGCACACAGTATGTTGTCCCAGGCGATTAATCCCGCAAACAAGGACAAATGGAAAGATGATATGAGTAAAAACGATCTTGCCATATTTGAATTCTGGGCCGGGGATGCGCTGCGTGAGATGGGGTATCCCGTGGTCAATCAGGAATTTTCATGGTTGATGAAAATCAGATTTTATATATATGCAGTTGGTGCGGGTTTTATGAGGTTGATCTCGTGGCGACATTTCCGTTTGCGTATCAAGAATGTACTGCCTTTGTTGATCTGGATAAGCAATTCTCTGAAGATTCCGCTGGTCAGAATTGTGAATGCTGGATTGTCACAGTAGTCTGAATAACTGATGGACTGTCTGTTTTTCAAGGAAATTTAAAGGTTGCTTTTCCATCAAGTCCAGTTTTTTCTGTTTTTCATAGTAGTGTTTGCCCTTTATCTGTCGATAAAGAGCGTGCGCTATCAGAATCTGCTCCTGTTGCTGGCGTCCTACGCTTTTTACAGTGTATGGAGCGTCAAATACATGGGCATGTTGATTCTGCTGACGTTTATCAATTATCACTGCGTAGCATGGATGTCGCGTACCGGGCACAGAAAATTTTTTCTGATTATCGGATTGTTGTTCAATATCTATGCGCTGGTCTATTACAAGTACATCGCTTTTCTTGTAGAAAACCTGAACTTTATCAAACTTTACATGGGTATCGGCGAGCCTGATCGTGTACCTGCAGCGATAAACCCCGTGGGGGTGTCATTTATCACTTTTCAGGCCATGAGTTACCTGATCGACGTCTATCGTGGTCATACGCGCGCGCAGACAGGCAGTATGTGGAGCTATATTAATGTGTCTGTCTATATTGCATTCTTTCCACAGCTTGTAGCGGGACCTATAGAAAGGAGCCACCATTTATTAAAACAGTTTTTGAAACGACGTAATGTAAAGTTCCTCAGGATCAGACAGGGGGCTTATTTGTTTGCAGTTGGTCTGATGCTCAAGATGGGCATCGCAGATGTGATTTCACCGATCGTTGATTATCATTTCAATCATCTTGAGGGACTGAAATTCAGCGCCATCTATATTGCCACGGTCGGGTTTGCCATCCAGATATTCTGTGATTTTGCAGGATATACCTTTATGGCCCGCGGGGTTGCCAAATGTTTCGGCTTCACCCTGAATATCAATTTCAGGCAACCTTATCTGGCCAACTCGTTTTCAGATTTTTGGCGGCGCTGGCATATTTCCCTGAGTTCATGGGTCAGGGATTATTTGTATATACCGCTTGGAGGGTCACGTGGATCGGGCATCAGAACCAGCGTCAATCTGATCACGGTCATGCTGGTGATGGGGCTTTGGCATGGCGCCAGCTGGAATTTCGCATTATGGGGTCTCTTTCATGGGGTTTGCCTGGTACTGGAGCGGGTCGGGAAGGGTATGGGGTTTATCAAATCATGGGCCTTGTCCAGAACCGCACAATATATTTACTGGATAATACTTTCACAGGCGATTCTGTTCTCATGGTTTCTGTTTCGCATTGAAGATCTCGGACAACTGCATTACCTCTCATCAGCGGTTGGGGACGCCGGTTTCGGGGACCATCCTGAATTCTGGTATGCAGTAGTGCTTTTTGGATTGTTTGTGCTGATACACGAAGTGCCCTGTTTTATCAAAAACCGTCAAATTTACCTGTATGAACTCAAGCCGGTGCATCAGGTGGCGATCAGCTTTATTCTGATATCTGGAATTCTTGCAGCGGGCCCGAATCCCGGCGCGCCGTTTATCTATTTCCAGTTCTAGAAAGAAAGGACATGTGCCTGGCATGCATAACGTAACTGGGGATATGCGGACATACATGAATCCGGTCAGATATATTTTGCTTGTGCTTGTCCTGCTGATGGTGCTGGAAAGTGCGGTAAGGATATATATGCATGTCATGCCGGCCGGGCAGACTGTTTATCTTCATAAGTTACGTGATGGCTATAATCCTCCGGCATTGGTGTTCGACGATTACACCGGTTATTTATACAAACCTCACGCCAGCAGTTATTTTGTCAGGCATGATTTTTTCAATGTCATGACCACCAATAATTATGGGTTCCGGGATGAAGATTTCAGCCTGGCCAAGTCTGCCGATATCCTGCGTGTCGCTGTGCTGGGGGACAGTTATCTTGCCGCCAATCAGGTGCCTGTCGAGAGTATCTGGATCAGTCTGCTGGAACGCGGGTTTGGAAGCATTAATGACAAAAAAGTCGAGTTTTATAATTTTGGTCTTGACGGTTATCAGGGACTTAACCAGGAACGGTTGATGGAGAAGATCGTGTTGCAGTTTTCTCCGGACGTGGTCATTTTCTGGGGCTATCGTCCGGTCAAATCGGCGCTGTTATATCGCACGACCCATAAGGATGTGATCATCATATCGAATACACTGAAAGGCCTTGAGAAAGCCAGGGAACAGATCCGTTATGAATGGATGACCTGGCCGGTGGGCATGCTGATCATGAAATATTCTGCCCTGGCCAAGGCCATGGTGTTGTTGACCGGCCGTTACCCGCTGATCCCCGGCAGTGTAGTGAAAGACTATGCAAAAAAATCCGAACAGGAAATGGAAAGCACGGAACTCCTGCAGACGGCAACCCTGAAAGCACAATCACAGTGTACTGCAATCGGCGTCATCTATCGTGGCAAGGCGCCTGCTGATGAAAAGAACCCGGCAGAGGCAACCGGTACTTCGTGGCGGGACGAATATGCAGTTTTACCGGATGGTTATAAGGGGTTAGGATGGGAATTCGATGCCCATTTTGATTATGAAGGCCATAAAGTCTACGCAGATAAAATCAAACCGTTATTTCACAGCCTGATCATGGAACTACTGGACAAGAAAAACCGGTTGCCGGGTTGTAATCATAATAATGAGGTAAGCACAGATGGCGCGTAAAGGTATTATTCTGGCTGGTGGTGCGGGTACACGATTGTATCCCGCCACGCTGGTTACCAATAAACAGTTACTGATTGTTTATGACAAGCCCATGGTGTATTACCCCCTGTCCGTGCTCATGCTGGCAGGCATCAGGGACATCCTGATCATATCCACGGAGCGCGACAGTCCGATATATCAAAGATTGTTTGGCGATGGCAAACACCTCGGGCTTTCATTTTCCTATGCCATACAGCCGGAACCGCGTGGGCTTGCCGAGGCATTTATTATTGGCAGGAATTTTATAGGCAAGGATCCGGTCACCATGATCCTCGGTGACAATCTTTATTTCGGTCAGGAATTGACGAAGATCCTTGAAATAGAAGGTGAGCGCTCATCGGGCGCGACAGTGTTTGGTTATTATGTGGACAATCCACAGGCGTATGGGGTGCTGGAACTCGACAAGGACGGGAAATGCCTGAGTATCGAAGAAAAACCGGCAAAACCAAAATCACACTGGGCGGCCACCGGGTTGTATTTTTATGATAACAGGGTAATTGATATTGCCGCTGATCTGAAACCCTCTGCACGCGGTGAGCTGGAAATTACTGACGTCAATTCCTCCTATCTTGAAAACGGGGAGCTCTATGTTCGCCAGCTTGGCCGGGGCTATGCCTGGTTTGATACCGGTACTCACCAGGATCTGCTGGACGCTTCCATGTTCGTCAGCACAATCCAGAGACGGCAGGGACAATACATTGCCTGTATCGAAGAAATCGCTTACCGCATGAATTATATCGACATCGAACAACTGTCCAGTCTGGCCAGGCCCCTCATCAAAACAGCATATGGAAAATACCTGCAGGAGATAGTTGAACATATCCGCTGAAGCGGATCGTCCAGCAGCACCGGATATATTATCTGTGTCAAAAAACGGAATACATGCCATCACCGGCCTTTTGCTGGGTTTGTTGATCATCGCCGGGATGTTTCTGATCCTGCCGCAGTCTGCTGAAAGTATGATTTCCATATTCAGAAATCTGAAATCAGCCTGGCCCGCAGTGATGATGGGGATATTTCTGATATTTGCCGGTTTTGTTATGCGTGGCTGGCGCTGGGTGCAATTGATCAGTATTCCCCGCAATTACCTGTTTTATCTGGCGGGGTATGGATTGAGCCAGTTCTGGGTTGTGCTGTTGCCCGCCCGGGCCGGTGAACTGGCCAGGCCGCTCTGGTTCAGCAAGCAGGGGGAAGATATGAAATTAATCATTTCCTCAGTTGTGCTGGAAAGAATGTTTGATGCTTTTTTTCTGCTGATCATACTGCTGGCCGGTTCCAATATTTATTTTATGCGTGGCCTGCCGGGACTGGACCAGTCATTGCTTGTGACCATGCTGGTAATTTCAGCCGTGCTTTTTGGCGTGTCGTTACTGTATATCAGGAAGAAACTTCAGTTGAATGATATCGGCTGGCTGCGTCCCGGGAGAGGAATAATATTTGCCTGTGTATCGGTGCTGGCCTGGGCCATTCATGCTGCCGGTTTTTATATCATTCTGAATTCGCTGGGCGTAGCGGCAGGTTTCGGTTTTGTACTGGTATTGCTGGCGGCGGTCAATCTCGCCAGTGTCTTTTCGATCGCCCCTGCAAACATGGGGCCTTATGAAGCAGTAGGCACATTATTATTGTTCTATGCAGCCCTGGCATCAGGCCAGGAATTGATGGTGATGCTGGTACTGCATACTGCGAGTATCCTGGGTTTGTTAGTCTTTGTCCTGCTTTCCTGGGCCTGTCTGGTCATGCGTGATCGTCACGCACTTCAACAAAATCATCTGCAAAAATGAGTGAATGACTCAAGGCAAAATTATGAAAGATAATATTTCATCGTTTACTTTATCTGCATCGTCAGCGATACCGGATATCATGACGACATTAAGGAAATATGGTCTGGTGGTCATGCCGGCCTGGCTTAAGCCGGCAGACGTGGAGCAACTACGGGAAGAACAGGAGCTGATTTATCAGCTTGAAGGTCCCGGTATACAACGGCTGGACTATACGCGCGGCCGTTTTGTGCGCCTTTTGCGTAATGAGATGGAACGGCAGAAACTGCCCAAAACCTTCGAGGTTTTTTCCAGCGACTTCATGAACCGGATCAGCCGTGAATATATCGGCGCTGATTACGAATTCAATCGTGAGATATTTGTCAGTGATGATCAGCCTGATTCAGATCCGATTGTGCCGGTACATTTTGACCGGCTCTGGATGCTGAAGTTTTACATCTATCTTGCCGACACTACTGCAGAGGATGGTGCTTTTGCCGCCGTGCCGGGCTCGCATGTTCTTGGAAAGTCCATACATTCCCATTATGTGAAACGCGGTGTGCGTCTTGAGGACATCCCGAACAAGCTGGCGCCGGTGGATTTGCCACAACCGGTGAGTATTGAGGGAACAGCGGGGTCATTGATCATATTTGAAACAAATGTCTATCACATGGGCGGAGTGGTGCAGCCAGGTCACCGGCGTCTGGTCATGCGCGGACACACACGAAAACTTCCACTGGAACACTTCGAGCCTAAAAAATATTCAAGACAATGGTGGAAAGAAGCCTGGTTTAATCCAGTGAGTGCAGCTTACCGGCTGTATGATCGTATTACCGGAAACAGAATGCCGCAGTACAAGGATTATCATGTTTCACAAAACGAGTTATAAGATTCATGCGGACATGGCGGAGGTCTCATCCGCCTATCGTGAGGGCAAAAAAACCTTCAATCATATTTTTGATGATGCGTATGTGTCCGGTTTCATGCATAAACGCATTATCAGCAGGTTGGTGCCGTTGTTCAGGCGTCTGCCCGGGGCTGACTGGATGACGGTTGGTGACAGCAGTTGGGGGCGCGATGCGTTTTTTGTGAAATCATACAATCAGAACGCCTATGCCTCCGGCCTCACCAGTGAGTTTGCCGATCTGTCCATCAAGGCAGGTTATCTGAACAAATTCATTATCCAGAATGCCGAGTCCCTGGCCATGAAAGAGGACAGCGTGGATTTTGTCCTTTGCAAGCATACCTTCCATCATTTTCCACGACCGTTTGTTGCGCTCTACGAAATGTTACGGGTCTCACGTCATGGTGTGGTGCTGATTGAGCCGGCGGAGACCAGTGCCAATAACTATGAAGTAATTGGCAATTATGTTTATCGCGTTAATCTGCGGGAGATCGAAAAGGTGTGCCGTGCGGCCAACCTGCCTGCCATCGCCATCAGTTGGGACAACTCCTTCGTCCCTGAAGGAAAGGGCAGCAAGAAAATAGATGAACTGGGTCAGGAGTGGAACAGGATTCTCGAAAAAGTTGAAGATCGTGACCGGCTGTCCCGCAAACTCGGAGATCTATACCGTTTCTACACACCTTATACATTGAATGAACTTACAATGCGCTGGCTGGGCAATGGGGTGCGTAAATTTGCATATTATCTGGCCTGGACCCTCAGGCTTGTTTTCAGAAAATTCCTGCATCGGAACATCAGTTACCCGGACAGCATAATCGTTATCCTGTTCAAGAGTCCGCCCGGACAGGAACTGAAAATGATGCTGTCTGCCGGCGAGTTTCAGGTGGTTGAATTCGGCCCCAATCCCCGGATTGGCGGAGAAAACTGGAACCCCCCGATCTAGGCTGGCCAGTATCATCAATAAAGCCGATCGTTCAGGTTGAATAAGCATAATGTTATCTCGCTGGGTGTTCCCATGTTATACGGGGACGCCTGGATGGGCGGTACCTTATATATAAGGAATCTGATCAGTACGCTGGAACAACTGCCGGAGCAGCGCAGGCCGGTGATTTACCTGCTGGATGAGAATCCAGCCAGTTATCCCCAGATCCGGGAATTAAGCCGTTGTTCCATCGTCAGGAACCGTTATCTTTTCGGCCGGTATACCCTTTATCTTAATAAACTGACTGGCCGGATGTTTCCCTGGACCCGTAACTATCAGAACAGGGTGGATATAATTTATCCGGTATTAAACCCGCACAATCATTATTCCGCAAAACAAATCTACTGGATCCCTGATTTTCAGCATGAGTACATGCCTGAATTATTCAGTCCCCAGGAAGTTGACCGGAGAAGACTGCGCGACAGGGCGGCTGCAGAATCCGGCGGCTTTCTGGTACTCAGCAGCAAAACTGCCGAGGCTGATTTCAGAAAATTCCATCCGCATGCTGCGGTCAGGATCTTTGTCTGGTCTTTTGTCAGCAATATTTCCAGCAGTGAAATCACAGGCGATGATCCCCGCAGCAAGTACCGTTTGCCTGAGAAATACCTTTATCTGCCTAACCAGTTCTGGGTGCATAAAAATCATGAAGTGGTATTTTCCGCTCTGGGGATACTTAAAAAGAAGAACATGAATATTAATCTGGTTTGCACCGGCAACGAAGTGGATGCCCGTAATGCCGGGCATATCAACAGACTCAGGCAACAGATCTCTGATCTGGGGTTGACGCACAGCATTCACTTTCTGGGTTTGTTGCCCCGGTTTGAGCAGATTCAGATATTTCGTCATGCAGCGGCGGTAATACAGCCTTCGCTGTTCGAAGGCTGGAGTACGGTGGTGGAAGATGCCAAATCACTTGGCCGCCCGCTTTTCCTGTCGGACATTCCGGTGCACAGGGAACAGCAACCTGAGCCTGCGGTCTATTTTGATCCGGCCAGCCCGGAAGAACTTGCACACAAGCTTGAATCGTCATGGATGAATCTCGTGCCGGGCCCGGATGTTCAGGCTGAAGGACAGGCGAGAACACGTCGCGAAGCGGAGACCCTGGATTGTGCCGAAGCCTTCATGCATATACTGGAATCCTGCGTGAAAAAAAATTAAAAATCACAATATGAATATGATGAAATCAATCAAGACACTGGTCAGCAAAACGTGCCCGCCTGCAGTCGTTAACAGACTGCGTTATATATACAGAAAATGCAGAGGCAAATCTGTGGTTGCACTGGCAGGCGACGCTTCACAAGACAAGCAAAATCTGGATTTATACTGGGACCCGGCCATGGCCGCCACACTGGAGACATGGGGAGAAAAAAACGTATGGAGAGAAATACAGTTTATCATGCTGAATAGTGAGGGCAGGGTGCTGGATGTGGCCTGCGGCACAGGTAAAACCATGGAAATCGTGGCGAATGTGGGCGCTGATGTTCATGGGTGTGATATTTCTGATTTTCTGATTCAGAAAGCTGTTGAGCGTGGCATAGCGGAAAACAAACTGACGGTATGTGATGCCACCAGAATGCCCTATCCGGACAACCATTTTAATTATGCCTATTCGATTGGCTCACTGGAGCACTTTACGGAGAACGGCATTGCAGCATTTTTGGGTGAATGCCACAGGGTGGCAGCCAGGGCCTCCTTCCATATGATCCCGGTATCACGCAGCGGCCGGGATGAGGGCTGGATAAAAACCGATCAGAGTTATTTCAATAATTCTGTTGAATGGTGGTTGAAAAAATACAAATCGATTTATGGCAGGGTGTATGTGCTGGAGTCTTCATGGGAAGACCGTATTTCAACTGGCAAATGGTTTATGTGTTTCAAAAATAAAACGGATCATGGACCGGTTGTACGCTGAGCAGGGGCAGGACACATGGCGGCACCGATAGCACTGTTTGCCTATAAGCGTCCGGATCATCTGCAACGCACAGTGGAATCGCTCAAATCCAACGCTCGCGCCCGTGAGAGCCATTTGTATGTTTATTCAGATGGAGCAAAATCTGACGCTGACATCAGACAGGTCAGTGAAGTAAGGGCCTATCTGGGAACAATTGACGGGTTCGCATCGGTCACGGTAATGGCAAGGGAAACCAATGCCGGTCTGGCCAATTCCATAAAAGACGGGGTAACACAGTTATGCGATCAATACGGTTCGGTAATTGTGGTTGAAGACGATCTGGTGGTTGCTTCCTGTTTTCTGGATTATATGAATGTCGTGCTGGATAAATACAGTAATGATGAACGGATCATGCAGATATCCGGTTATCAGTTTCCGGTCAATACAGACTGCGGGCATGCGTTGTGTTTCATGCCGTTGACAACCTCATGGGGCTGGGCCATCTGGGACCGGGCCTGGAAAAATTACACAGATGATGTCTTGCTCTACAGAAAAATGGCCGGGAACCCGGAGCTCAGATACAGATTCAATATAAATGGTAATTATGATTATTTCCCGATGCTTGAAGCCCAGCATGAAGGCAAAATTGATTCGTGGGCCATCCACTGGTATGCCACAGTTTTCATGAAAAAAGGACTGGTGGCCTATCCAAAGGTTTCGCTGGTGACAAATACCGGCATGGATGGCAGTGGTACGCATGCCCAGACACTGGTCAGCAGTAATGCAGGCCATGTTGATGTTGAACGGATTCGCCACGATACATTCCCGGTTGAAATATGCGAGAGTACCTATGCGAAGGTGGTCAGTTATTTCGCCGATCAAAAACGCAGGACCGGCCGTGGAAAAAGTACCGGCAGGTTTTCCAGACTGCGTAATTTATTCAACTACAAGAAACCATGATAAAAATCTTCAAGCGTTTGTTGCAAAGACCCGCAAAATACCTGGACTTGGCATATTTTTATATGACGGGTAAAAAACCCTGGACGCGTGGCTATGATGTATATAAATGGAGGTATATACAGCAGGCCCTGGCAAATCATGTTGAGCCAGACAGGTTGCCTGCCAATTACGGGTTCAGAATTGATGACAGGGTGGTTGAGTACCTGTGGTTTCTGGAAAAGTTGCCTGCGGGGGAAGGCCGGTTGCTGGATGCCGGTTCAGTACTGAATCATGCTCCGATCATCAATCATACGAAGCTGGCAAACAAGAAATTGTGGATTTCCACGCTGGCCCCGGAGAGCCGGGCCTTCTGGCAGAAAGGCATTTCCTATGTGTATGAAGATCTCCGGCACAGCTGCCTGAAAGATGATTATTTCGACTGGATTTGTTGTCTCTCAACACTGGAACATGTTGGCCTCGACAATACCTATCTTTATACCAGTGATACCAGTAAAAATGAAAACGTGAAAGACGGTTATCTTGATGCAATAACTGAATTAAAACGTTTACTCAAACCGGGCGGTTGTTTGTATCTTTCGGTGCCTTACGGAGATTATTTTAATCATGGCTGGTTTCAGGTGTTTGATTCCGGAATGATACAGAAACTGCTTGATCAGTTTGCCCCATCAAAATCAGTTATTTCCTGTTATCAATACCGCCCGGATGGCTGGGCAAACGCCGGTAAAAATGATATTGAGCATGCACGGTATTTTGATATCCACGCTTCCAAAAAATATGATCCGGATTATGCCGCTGCTTCCCGGGGCCTGATTACTCTTGAGCTTTTCAGGTAAATGATGGAAACAAACAAACTTCTCTCCTGGGAAGACGCTGTCAGATGGTTGTGTAATCAGGAAGGACAGCAGGATCTGGTGCGGGCCTGTTTTTTTGATGAGCCGGTAGCGCAGGCAGCAGAACGTTATTATCAATGTGCGGAATGGACAGCCATACGTGCCTGTTTGCCGTCAGCTCCGCTCAAGGTTCTGGATCTGGGGGCCGGACGTGGAATTTCATCCTACGCTTTTTACAGGGATAGTTATGAAATAACCGCGCTGGAACCTGATGCCAGCGATTTTGTCGGCGCCGGATGCATACGCCGTATCAACCGTGACACTGGTGCCGGAATAAAAATTGTACAGGCAAATTCCGAATCCTTGCCTTTTGCGGCCAGCAGTTTTGATATCGTATTTTGCCGGCAGGCCCTGCATCATGCTGCCAGTCTTGAACATGCCTGCAGTGAAATGGCGCGCGTGCTGAAACCCGGTGGATGTTTTATCGCTGTGCGGGAACATGTACTCTCGCGCAGGGAAGACAAGGACGAATTTCTGAGAACTCATCCCTTGCATCACTTGTATCAGGGTGAAAACGCCTACCTGCTTGATGAATACCGGGACGCGATCGGTAATGCCGGCATCACAATCACCCGCCAATTCAATCCATATGAGTCTGACATCAATTTATACCCTGATGATATCAAAACCATCAAACGCCGGCTTTCCAGAAGATACCGCTGGCCGCTGCCAGATATGATCCCGGACAGTATCATTCGCTGTCTGGGCAGGTTCAACAATACACCGGGCCGGCTCTATTCGTTTATTGGATATAAAGCGCAATAACTGTTTTTCCGGATTAATCGAAACAGCATGAGTAAAACGATCTGGGTGACCGGCGCCGGCGGATTTCTGGCGGGTTATGTGTCCCGCTGTTTTCATAACGCAGGCTGGCAGGTGTTTGGTCTGAGCAGGGCCCCTGTGACTGAAAAGGAACAGATCTGGCGTTGCCTTACGGACTGGCAGGCCGGTTTGATATCGCATGGCCTTCTGCAGGATGTACTGGAGAAGCAGTCGGCGCCCGATGTGATATTTCATGCTGCCGGTGGCAGTTCAGTTCAGTATTCTTTTGATAATCCGCAGGCCGACCAGGTCAACACAGTTCAAACCACAGCTGACATTATTGAATTTATCCAGGATCAGCAGTTAAAAACATTGCTGATTCTGCCCTCAAGCGCCGCCGTGTATGGCAATAAGGATAATCGTCCGATTGCGGAAACTGATCTGATTGCGCCGGTTTCGCCCTATGGCAGGCATAAACGCATGGCGGAAATCCTGTGTGAACAGGCGGCTGAAAATTCCAGCGTATCTTCCCTGGTAATCCGGTATTTCTCTATATACGGCGCCGGCCTCAGAAAACAGTTGCTCTGGGACATGATCAGAAAAGCATTATCCACTACTGAAGTGATTGAGTTGTTTGGAACCGGAAATGAGACGCGGGACATGTTGCACGCAGAGGATGCTGCGCGAATGGCCCTCTATTTGTGCAACCGTCACAGTGGTGATTGTGAAATATTCAATGGTGGTACAGGCGTAGCGACCACGGTAAATGAGCTGGCCGTGAAAATGTTGCGCCATATCAATGATAAATTGCAGGTTAAATATGCAGGGAAAAACCGGGAAGGCGATCCATTACACTACCAGGCGGATATTACCAGGCTTCAACAGACAGGTTTTTCCATTACCAGAGATCTGGATGCGGGCCTGGCCGAGTACAGCCGGTGGGCCATGGAGGAGTTAACACACCATTACGAAAAAACAGCATGATTATATCCAGAAGCAAAAAATTCATATTTATTCACATCTATAAAACCGCAGGCAGCAGTATTACGGATGCACTGAAACCCTATGCCGATGTTTTTATATCTGACGAAATTATAAAAAAATTCATAGGTGTCTGGGGACGCATTCTGGGGTCACCGCCAAAACCGGTTTCCGGCCTTCAGCATTTACAGAGGTTTCCAAAGCATATCGATGTGAAAACACTGAAGGCCAGAATCCCTGAAGCTGTCTTTAACAGTTACTATAAATTCTCGTTTGTCAGGAATCCCTGGGACATGCAGGTGTCGCTGTTTCATTATGGCAAACGCGCGATAACTACACATCAGTACCGGTTTTACCAGACGTTCAGGACGTTTGATGAATATATGATCTGGCGGTTGAAAACCGGACAGCGCAGTCAGAAAAGTTTTCTGACGGACAGTGAAGACAGGATTGCCGTGGATTTTGTCGGAAAATTCGAGAACCTCAAGGCTGATTTTGACAACGTGCTTAAGAGGCTGGATATCAGGACGGATCTGCCCTTTATAAATGCTTCCGAGCGCAAACCCTACCAGGAATATTACACGCCGGCCACCCGAGACGCTGTGGGCGAAATGTTTGAAGAAGATATAAAACAGTTTGATTACAGGTTTGAATAATCAAAGACGCAATAAGTTGAGAATTCTGAAATCATTCAAGCGGTTATTTGCTAGGCAGGCACTCAAAGTCCGGATCCTGTTTGCGCCACAGGTACGCATTGTGGTCGGTGCCGGAAGTTTTATCCAGCCCGGCTGGCTGTCCACCAACCGGGATTTGCTGGACATTCTTGCTGAAGATGACTGGCGTTATTATTTTTCAATCAGGAAAGTCGATGCCATTCTGGCAGAACATGTCTGGGAGCATCTGACCGAAGAGCAGGGACGGCAGGCCGCAGAACTGTGTTACAAATATCTGCGTCCCGGCGGACATGCAAGAATTGCAGTGCCGGATGGAAACCATCCGGATCCGGAATATATCGCCAATGTCACGGTCAACGGGAAAGGTTCCGGCGCTCATGATCACAAGGTTCTGTATGATTATGTGAATTTGAAAAAAACATTTGAGTCAGCCGGTTTCAAAGTGGATCTGCTCGAGTATTTTGATTCAAGTGGCAGACATAATCATAAACCCTGGGATCCAACCGGCGGCATGATCAGGAGATCATTGTTGAATGATCCGCGTAACATAAATGGTAAACCGGTTTACACGTCTATTATTGCGGATGCCGTGAAACCGGACATGTGATATGAAAATTACAGTTGTTACGATATGTAAAAATGCAGAAACACATATTGAAGAGACGATCCTGTCTGTCAGGCAACAGACTTACTCTGATATAGAGTACGTCATCATCGATGGCAAATCAGACGATAATACCTTGCGGATTGTCGAGCGGTACCGGTCAATAATACAAACGGTCATCAGCGAGCCTGACCATGGCATATATAATGCGATGAATAAAGCCCTTCGCTATGCCACAGGTGACGTGGTGTATTTCCTTAATTCAGATGACACGCTTGCAGATTCGGGCGTGCTCGCAGATGTGATGGAGATTTTCATAAAAAATCCCGATATAAATCTGGTCTACGGAGATGTCAGGATATCCAGAAATGGCAACATGAAAAAAACAGTCTATCCGGACAAATTAAGCAGACAATTTCTGGCTATGACCACGATCTGCCACCAGGCGATATTTGCCAAAAAGGAGTTATTTTCATGCACCGAAGGTTTTGACGAAAATTACAGAATTGTCAGTGATTATGACTGGCTTATGAAGCTGATATACGGGCCGGCCAGATACAGGCATCTGCCACGTATTGTCGCAACAGTCTCGGCAGCAGGAATAAGTTATACCACCTGTTGGGAAAATGAGAAAAAGGCCGTATTAAAAAAATATTACAGCACCAGCCAGATCATATTATGGCGAACGCTGCCCAGATTTGCCCGGGCCTGCTGGGGCAGATTATTTCATTCAGGTTAAGCCACTGGTGAAGATAGCCGTATACATAACCTCGTATAACCAGATCGCTTATCTGTCCGAAGCCATTAATAGCGTTCTGGATCAGACCCTGACCCCGCATCAGATTATTGTTGTGGATGATGCCTCGAATGATGGCTCTTGTGATCTGATTGCTGATTATCGCAACAGATATCCTGAACTGATTGTTCCGATATTACACAAAACAAATACCGGTATTGCGCAAGTCAGAATCGATGCTCTGTCTGCAGTTAAATCGGATTATGTTACTTATGTAGACGGAGATGATCGGTTCTTGCCGGAGAAGCTGGAGCTGGAGTCAGAAGTAATCCGGTCAGGAAAAGACATCAAAATTGCGTTTTCGAATAATGTCTATGTCACAGAAGATGGCAAGACCCGGATCAAGGCATGGGTTGACCAGGAAGATGTGCCGATTGGGGACATATTCTGGCATACTTTTTCAAGATCATTTCCAAAACGCAGTCTTTTCCGCATGGAGCTGGTGGAGTATGAAGCCCTGAAACGCGCAGGATTTCATGACAGTAAACTCAGGCTTTATGAGGATTATGACTTGCGCATTCGCCTGACCAAGGGAAACCGGGCCGGATATATCAACAGGGTCCTTGCCGAGATCAGGATGCATGATCATGGTCTTTCCAAGTCCAGCTTGGCCTCGCATCTGGAGGCACTGGATTATCTGATTGAGAAAAACAGGGCACTGCTGGAAAATTTACCGGCCGGGGAGAAAAAGTCAGCAATACGGCTCGCTGGTCAGTGGATTAACAAAGTGGCACTGCGTGCCGGCATACAGGCACTTAAAAAAATGGACATGAAACAGTTTAGTCATGCCTGCAGGATCTATGGAAAGTACAGTTTTATCTCATGAATAATCTTATTTTCGTGATTTCCCAGCCGCGGGCCGGTTCTACATTACTGCAGAGAATGCTTGCCTGTCACAGCCAGATATATTCCGTGGGCGAGCCCTGGCTGATGTTACACCCGTTGTATGGACTGAAGGACGATGGAGTGAAGGCGGATTTTAATACCAGTCGTGCCCGGCTCGCACTCAACGAATTTGTGCAGCAGTTACCGGGCAAGGGCAGTGAGTACTACGAAGGCCTGCGCCTGATGGGTGAGCATATTTATAACTCGGCACTGGCCGGCACCGGCAAGACCTGTTTTCTGGATAAAACTCCCCGTTACTATTTTATAATCAGCGAATTATCCAGAACGTTTCCTGACGCAAAATTTATTTTCCTGCACCGTAATCCTCTGTCCATCCTTGCTTCCATGTGCACAACATGGGCCACTACGCGGTTTCTGTTTCCGTATGATTTCAAGCATGACCTGCTGTCTGCACCACGGCTGATTCTGGAAGGAGAAAAGTTGCTGGGTAAGAGGGCCTGTATTATCAGATACGAATCCCTTGTCGAGAGTCCGGAATCCGAACTGCAACGCCTGTTTGATTATCTGAACATGCCCTTTGAAAAAAATATCATAGAGTATGGCAAATCCGGCGATCCAAAATGGTTATACGGTGACAATACCAATATCAACCGCTACGACAAACCGGAAAATGCGAGCGCTGCAAAATGGGTGGATTTTATTGATTCACCGCAGAACTGGCGCTTTGCCCATGACTATGTCAGATATCTGGGGCCCGGGCTGCTCGATGCCCTGGGTTATCCATATGATGTCCTGATGGAGGAAATACAAAGGAAGAAACCTTCCGGATTAACGGCATTGTTCACCCTGTCTCTGGTACACAGCCTGAAAGGACCGGAACTGATCATGAAACCGGTTGAAAATATGTATGAGAGGATCAGGGCGTTCAGGAGGAAGGTCCTGTATGGGGACAAGAGTTCAGTGCCCGCGCGGCCCTCGCAGAAAGAATGAAAATCAGTGTTATTACTGTGGTTTTCAATGCAGGGGACACGATCGAAGACACGATATTGTCTGTCCACCGTCAAACCCATGCAGACAGGGAACATATTATTATTGATGGCAATTCCACTGATAATACGAAATCAATCATAGAGAGGCACAGAGACAAAATCAGTATTTACCTGTCCGAGCCGGACAAGGGCCTCTATGATGCCATGAACAAGGGCATCAGGCTGGCCACAGGTGATGTTACCGGGTTCCTTAATGCAGATGATGTCTATGCAAATGATAATGTTCTTTCAACTATTAACAGGGAATTTGAGAAAGGCCGTATCGATGGCTGTTATGGGGACCTGATATACGTATCCAGGTACAGTCAGGAAAAAATCATAAGGTACTGGCGTTCGAAAATGTATACGCCGGGTCTGTGCAGACGGGGCTGGATGCCACCACACCCCACTTTTTATCTGAAAAGTGAAGTCCTCCGTGCCTGTGGAGGGTTCAATCTTGCGTATCGTTTCCAGTCTGACTATGAATTATGCCTGCGATTGTTTGAAATAGAAAAAATCAGGACATCATATATACCCCAAGTATTGGTAAAGATGCGCATGGGGGGTGTTTCCAATAACAGTCTCAGGAACATATTCGCAGGCAATATGGAAGCCTACAAGGCATGTAAAACATATTTCCCGAAAACCACACCGTTTTTTATTCCCGGGAAAATCCTGTCAAGACTCAATCAGTTTTTCAGGAAATACGATGACCATGGATCATAAGTCATTTTGAGGCTGGCGTGAGCTTGCATTACATGCAAATTAACAACCGGTTGTGGATTCTGCCATTGCTCTATTTTGTGCTTCTGCCGTTCGGGGCACTGTATAACGGTGCACTCCTGTTGCTGGCAATTGTCGGGTTATATGCGTGTGTTTCAGGAAAGCAAAGTCCGGATATGGCTTGGAAACAGTATCTGAAATTGTTTCTTTGTATATTTATTCCGCTGTGTCTCTCATTGACGGATGCAATACAGTTGGATCAGTCCGCGCGGAAAGCATTCAGTTTTTCCTTATATATTTTTACGGGGCTGGGGATTATAAAAATATTCGAAGACAGAAAGAATGTTGACAGCTTTCTGATGGGGTTGGGGGTGTTGATTACCCTATGGGTGTTTGATGCCCTGTTCCAGTACGTTGCCGGGCAGAATCTCCTCGGATATCCCTTTGACAATGCCGGCGGTGCCCGGCGCCTCACCGGTATATTCTATCCGAAGCACCGGATTGGCATTGTTCTTGCCATTTTGTCTCCCCTGTATTTTGAATTTCTGAGACGGTTGCAGCCGCGTGTTGCCTATGCATGGTTGCTGGCGATTCCTCTTGTGATTGTGGTGATCCTGGGAGGCAGCAGAACGTCATGGTCCATGCTGTTCATGTCAGTCATATTGTATGGATCGTACCTGGGGTATTCAGGTGAGTACCGGAAGATACACGCCGTCGCGGCCATGAAGCATATTATTTTTGTCATTATTGCGTTGGTTGCGATACATTTTATTAATCCCAATTTGACTGAACGCTTCACGGGCTTTGTTGAGTCAAGAGTGTCCACGATTGAATATCGTCAGTCTGTTCAGGGCAAGCACAATGCTGTCGAAGAACGTATCGCGATCTGGGAGGCCGCGTTAAGGATTGCCGGGCAACACTGGATCAATGGGGTCGGAGTCAGGGGATTTCGTCATGTTGAAAGAAGTGACTATCTTGAGGCTGAACCGCTCATCTCTGAACGCGCACGTCTTTCCACTCATCCGCACCTGATTGTTCTGGAAATACTGGTCGAAACCGGGATTGTCGGACTGGCAGGGTATGTACTTTTCTGGGTGTTTTTTATACGCATGTATATATCAACACTGAGAGTGCGGGAATATCTTGCATGTGTGCCATGGGCCATGCCCGTGGTCGTCTCCCTGTTTCCGTTGAATATGCATAAATCCGTCTATGAGAATTTTTCATCAACTCTGATATGGGTACTGGTGGCCATGTCGGTAATGATGTGGTGGGCGGATGCAGATCGTTCCAAACGCCATGATCCCGGACCTCATCCATATCAGCCGTGAAAGCAGAAAATATTCTTTTGACAGGTGTTCACGGGTTTGTAGGCAGCGCATTGCTCCGTGACCTGGAAAATAAGGGACATACTGTGTATGCACTGACACGCAGTGCGCAGTCCTGTGAGCCGGACGAGACACAGCGCATTACCTGGGTTCAGTACGATGCAGATCAGGAGCAGGATTATACCGGGCTGTTGAAGCAGGTCGACGTAGTGATACATCTTGCCGCAAGGGTCCATATCAATGAGGGTGATGATGAAGCAGACAGGTATACTAAAACCAATGCAGAAGGCACAATCTGGCTTGCCAGACAGGCGGCGAATGCCGGCGTAAAAAGATTTATATATCTAAGCACTGTAAAAGTGCTGGGTGAAAAAAGCGGATCAGATAAGACAGGCGGAGGGTTCCGGGAAGATGACCCGTCACATCCGGAAGGCCCTTATGCATTGAGTAAATATGCGGCAGAAGAGGCATTAATCAAAATATGCAGTGAATCGGGAATGGAATATGTCATTATCCGTCCACCGCTTGTATATGGTCCGGGTGTCAAAGCCAATTTTTATAATCTGATCCGGCTGGTGGACAGACAGGTGCCTTTGCCCTTCAAATCCGTCAATACGAAACGCAGCCTGGTATTTATTGAAAATCTCTGTGATGTGATTATGTTGTGTATCAACGCGGGTGCAGCTGCAAATCAGGTATTTTTGCTCAAGGATGTGGATGTCACGTTGCCGCAATTGATTAATACAATAGCTGAATATCTTGGCAGACCTGCGGTTTTGTTGCCGTTTCCTGTAACGTTGCTGAGGCTGGCTGGCGTTCTGATCGGACGAAAGGCCGTTATGAAAAAATTGATTGATCCGCTGTTGATAGATTGTTCTTTGCTCCGACAGAAACTTCACTGGCAACCCAGAGTAAAATTTGAAGATGGCATCAAATCCACGGTGCAGTGGTACAGGCAATCAAGGAATGAGGTGAAGCATGATATTACTGCCTGATATTATTTATCTTCTCGTGCTGTTCGCCGGTTCGTGTTTTTTGACAGGGTATGTGCGCAAGTATTGTCTGTTGCATAATCTGGTGGATATACCAAACCAGCGCAGTTCCCATCAGCAGCCTACACCGAGAGGTGGCGGGCTATCCATCGCAGCAGGGATTGTCGTCACCGTCATCTACCTCTGGTCAGCAGGTTATATTGCGCCTGAAGCTGGTCTGGCAATAGGTGCAGGATGTTTGCTGGTCGCGGCTGTTGGTTGGGCAGATGACAAATACAATCTCAATGCCGGATGGAGGATGTTTTTATATACACTGGCGTCACTCTGGGCTTTGTACTGGCTTCATGCTCAGGAGACTGGATCAAATCATGAACTCATGATCTTCATGAATATCCAGACATACCTGTTGCCGGCTATTGGCATGGTATGGCTGACCAATCTCTATAATTTCATGGATGGAACTGATGCACTGGCCATGGCGCAGGCGGTCTGTGCCGGCTTAATGGGCGGCTTTATTTTTTATAATACCGCAAACTACGGATTGGCTGTTTTATGCTGGGCGGTGGTTGCAAGCAGCGCCGGTTTTGGCGTCTGGAACTGGCCGCCTGCAAAAATATTTATGGGTGATGTAGGCAGTTGTACTCTGGGATTCGGTTTTGGGGCATTGGCGCTTGCCGGTGAAAAATATAACGGTGCAGGAATTCTGATCTGGGCCATCCTGCTGTCAGTTTTTATTTCCGATGCCACGTTGACGCTGATTATGCGGATTTGTAAAAAGGAAAAATGGTATGCTGCTCATCGCAGCCATGCATACCAGAAACTGACGCAGATGGGTATCAGCCACAGGCAACTGGTTACAGGAGTCATTCTCATGAATATTATTCTGATTTGGCCGGCCGCCTGTATTGCCTCATACTTTCCGGACATGGCCATCTGGATCCTGCTAACGGTATATTTTGTATGCCTGATGTTCTGGGCCCTGATTAATACCAGATTTGCGCATATGCAAAAAATGTAACTGATCGCCTGCTGAAAATGGAAATCAATAAAAAAGCCCTGGTAATTCTTAACGATTATGTCATGGCCATACTGGCCTGGCAGGGCGCATGGTGGTTGCGTTTCAATCTTGAGTTCCCCTTTTATAACTGGGAATTGAGTCTTTATACCCTGCCGCTTGTACTGGTTCTGCAGGGGCTGGCTTATCAGCGTTTCAGGTTGCACAGGGGCATATGGCGTTTTGCCAGCCTTCCAGATCTCTGGAACATACTGCGGGCTGTTATGATTGGTTCGCTCTCCATAACGTTGATACTCTTTCTGTGGTCAAGATTGCATGGTATTCCAAGATCCATTCTGGTTCTGTACCCGATTTTACTCATGCTGTTACTGGGTGGGCCACGGTTACTGTACCGTATGTGGAAGGATCATTCGTTCAAGATCAAGCGCATGCCCGGTTTGAAACGTGTCCTGATTATTGGGGCCGGCCGCGCAGGGGAAATGCTTGTAAGAGACATGTTACGCGCGGAAAGCTATTTACCCGTGGGGTTTGTTGATGACAATCCGGCGCTGAAAAACTCGGAAATACACGGGGTCAGGGTCCTGGGAGATATGTCTGATCTGGCCCGGCTATGCAGTGAAAATGAGATTCATATTATTGTCATTGCCATTCAGGCAGCCACCAGCCAGCAAATGCAAAAAATTGTTGCTGCGTGCGAGCAGACAGGTTGTGTCCTGCGAACATTGCCCAAAATCCAGGACATGGTTTCTGGCAAGGTCAATATCAGTGAACTGCGCGAGGTATCAATTGAAGACCTGCTGGGGCGTGAAAAAGTGGAGCTGGAGTGGAACATCATTGAAAAAGGACTGGGCGGGAAAGTTGTATTTGTAAGTGGCGGTGGTGGCTCCATTGGTTCCGAATTGTGCATGCAGATTGCAAGACTCAATCCGGCAAAACTGATTATATTTGAAAGAAGTGAATTCAATCTTTACAGGATTGAAAAAAACCTTCTGAATAAATTTCCGAATACAGTCATATATCCGGTATTGGGTGATTTGTGTGATGTAGAAAAGATAGAACATGTGCTGGGGAAATATAAGCCTGAGGTTATATTCCACGCCGCCGCCTATAAACATGTGCCCATTCTTCAGGATCAGGTGAGAGAAGCGGTCAGAAATAATATTTTTGCCACCAGGAACCTCGCAGATATGGCAATTAAATACAATTGTCATAAATTCGTTTTTATATCCACTGACAAGGCGGTCAATCCTGCCAACATACTGGGCGCGACCAAGCGTGTGGCTGAAATGTGGTGTGAGTGGAAGAACCAGGGTACAGGAACGGCATTTATTACTGTCAGGTTCGGTAATGTACTCGACTCTGATGGCAGTGTTGTGCCCTTGTTCCGTGAGCAGATCAGGAATGGCGGGCCGGTGACGGTGACGCATCCCGACATCATGCGTTTTTTTATGACCATTCCCGAGGCTTGCCAGTTGATTCTGCAGTCCTGTGCCATGGGGAAGGGGGGGGAAATCTTTGTTCTTGATATGGGGCAGCCCATCAAAATTGCTTTTCTGGCGGAGCAGATGATCAGATTGTCAGGGCATGTACCCGGGCGCGATATAGAAATTGTTTACACCGGATTACGTCCTGGTGAAAAACTCTATGAAGAATTGTTCTATGAAAATGAGACTCTGGAAGCCACCGGGCACGTGAAGATCATGCTGGCCCGTCATGCCTGCGCAGATTGGCAATTCATGACAGACACAATTAAAAGACTGGAAGATCTGTCTGCGAACTTCGATGAAGACAATCTGCGAATTCTTCTGGGTGAAATTGTGCCTATCCATAAATCATCAGCCACAGAAAGTAACGTAATACCTTTTCAACAGGTAAAAACATGACGATGCTGGTGCGTAAGGCAGTATTCCCGGTGGCCGGTCTGGGCACCCGCTTTCTGCCGGCAACCAAAGCCAACCCCAAGGAAATGCTGCCGGTGGTCGACAAGCCACTCATCCAGTATGCCGTGGAGGAGGCAATCGAGGCCGGGATTACAGATTTGATATTCATTACCGGCCGGAACAAGCGCTCGATTGCGGATCACTTTGATAAAGCCTATGAGCTTGAAAACGAGCTCGAGAAAAAACACAAGGCCGATATGCTGCAAATCGTGCAGAAAATTATTCCCGAACATGTTACTTGTATCTATATCCGGCAAGCTGAAGCCCTGGGTTTGGGACATGCAGTTTTGTGTGCGCGTGCGGCAATAGGAAATGAGCCTTTTGCGGTTCTGCTCGCGGATGACCTGATCTATAACAATAAAAAAGGTTGTCTGTCTCAAATGGTGGAAATTCACCGGAAACAGCAGGGCAGCGTGATCGCGGTTGAACCGATCCCGCGTGAGGACAGCAAGAAATACGGTATCGTTGCTATAGATAAAGTGTCTGGCGGACTCGGAAAACTCAGCAATATTGTGGAAAAACCGGCACCGGACAAAGCACCTTCCAATCTGGCTGTAGTGGGCCGTTATATTCTTGCGCCGGAGATATTCAATCTGCTCAAGAGTACGCCGCGAGGTGCTGGCGGAGAAATCCAGTTGACGGATGCGATTGCTGAACTGTTAAAAAAAGAACCGGTATACAGCTTGCAGTTTGAAGGCAAACGCTACGATTGCGGTTCCAAGCTGGGCTATTTGCAGGCCAATGTGGAATTCGGCCTTAAACACAAGGAACTGAGCAAGGAATTCTCGGAGTATCTCTCCAAACTTACCCAGAACTGATTGTCATGCGAATGACAAATATTTGAATTTGGCTCCCCGGGACGGGGTGAGGCGGAGACAGGCAAAGCACAGCTTTGCCCCGCCGAACGGATTTACCATGGATGGTAAATCCCGGGTTCTTAGCGAGATCAGGATGATCGAGCTTAGAACGACCCCGAAGGCGGTTCGAGCTTTAGTAGTTGAAAATGAGAATACGAAAATTAAAGCAGTTTCGGATTTGGCTCCCCGGGACGGGCTCGAACCGCCGACCTAGTGATTAACAGTCACCCGCTCTACCGACTGAGCTACCGGGGAATTATGAGGTGAATCAAGGCCGGGTATGGTACTGACCTGTGCTTACCCGGTCAACCGCTGTTTCCTGAGTAAAATCAACCCTGTTTCAGGTTGGCCTTGAGGCGTTTCATACCTTCTTTCAGGTCTTCCATGCTGGTGGCGAAGGAAATACGGATGCAGCCCGGCGCGCCGAACGCGGAACCCGGCACTACGGCAATCTGGGCCTTCTCCAGCAGAAATTCTGCAAACTGCAGATCGTCGTTAATCCCGTCCATCTTCTCAATCACGCCACTCATGTCCGGGAAGATGTAAAACGTGCCCTGTGAAGCCGGGCAGCGCACGCCTTCAATCTTGTTCAGTTCCTCGTGCAGATAATCATGCCGTTTCTTGAATTCCTTCGTGCTCATCTTGATGTAGCTCTGATCACCTTCCAGCGCCACGGTAGCGGCCACCTGTGCAAATGACGTCGGGTTAGAGGTGCTCTGCGACTGGATGTTCTTCATGGCGCTGACGAGACTGTCCGGGCCGGCCAGATAACCGATACGCCAGCCGGTCATGGAGTAGGCCTTGGACATGCCGTTGCACACAATCGTGCGGTCGTAGAGATCCGGGCAGACATTCAGAATATTGGTGAAGGATTTCTGGCCCCACAGCACATGCTCATAAATGTCGTCTGAGGCAACGAGGATTTCCGGGTGATCTTTCAGCACATCACCGATGACCTTGAGTTCTTCCGGGGTATAACAGGCGCCGGTCGGATTGGACGGGCTGTTGATGATGATCATGCGGGTCTTGTCCGAGATCGCGCCCAGCAACTGGGCCTTGTTGATTTTGAAATCCTGTTCAATCGTGGTCTTGATAATGACCGGTTCGCCACCCGCCAGACGCACCATGTCCGGATAGGATGTCCAGTACGGCGCCGGGATGATGACTTCATCACCGGGATTGATGGTGGCCTGGAACAGGTTGTAGAGGCTGTGCTTGCAACCGCAGGACACCAGGATCTGGCTGTCCTTGTATTCGAGGTTGTTTTCGCGTTTGAGTTTGGCGGCAATGGCCTTGCGCAATTGCGGTGTACCGGCCACGTCGGTGTATTTGGTAAAGCCTTCCTTCAACGCCTTGATGGCGGCTTCTTTAATGTGTTCCGGGGTGTCGAAATCGGGTTCTCCGGCACTGAAACTGATGATGTCCTGGCCTTCGGCACGGAGTTTGGCGGCCCGTGCAGTCACGGCCAGAGTGGCTGAAGGTTTGATGCTCGCGACGCGATGCGCTGGTTTGATGTTCAAGGACATAGTCTCCGGTTCAATGTGTCCAAAAAAGGCGTGTAATATACTGCATTAAGTGTGTACAAAAAATACCCATGTCCAAACAATTCAGATTAAAGTCAGATTACCGTCCTGCTGGCGATCAACCTGAGGCTATACAAGGGCTAATCAGTGGCCTGCAGGATGGTCTGGCGCATCAAACGCTACTGGGCGTGACCGGTTCCGGCAAGACCTACACAATCGCCAATGTCATTCAGGCGGTGCAGCGTTGCACCATGGTGCTGGCGCCAAACAAGACCCTGGCTGCCCAGCTCTATGGGGAGATGCGCGAATTTTTCCCGGAAAACAGCGTGGAATATTTTGTTTCCTATTACGATTATTACCAGCCGGAAGCGTATGTGCCCTCCAGTGATACCTATATCGAGAAAGATGCGTCCATCAACGAGCATATCGAGCAGATGCGCCTTTCAGCCACCAAGGCATTACTGGAACGCCCGGATTCCATCATTGTCGCCACCGTTTCAGCGATTTATGGTCTGGGCGATCCGCAGTCGTATCTGCAAATGGTCATGCATCTGGATCAAGGCGACCCAACCGACCAGCGTCGTATACTGCGACGGCTCGCCGAAATGCAGTACACACGTAATGATGTGGAGTTGCATCGCGGGACCTACCGTGTCAGGGGTGAAGTGATTGATGTATTTCCGGCGGAATCCGAGCGTGAAGCGGTGCGAATTGAACTGTTCGATGATGAGATTGAATCGTTATCCTGGTTTGATCCACTGACCGGCGAGGTACTGCGCAAGGTGCCTCGGGTAACCATCCATCCCAAAACCCATTATGTTACCCAGCGGCAAACCATTCTTGATGCAATCGAAGCCATCAAGGTGGAACTGGAACAACGTCTGGAACAGTTGCGTTCAGCAAACAAGCTGGTGGAAGCCCAGCGGTTGGAGCAACGCACCCGGTTTGATATCGAGATGATGCAGGAAATCGGTTACTGTTCCGGCATCGAAAATTATTCCCGGTTTCTGTCCGGCCGTGCTGCCGGTGAACCACCGCCCACCTTGTTTGATTATCTTCCGAAAAATGCATTGCTGGTGATTGATGAAAGCCATGTGACAGTGCCGCAACTCGGGGGCATGTACCGGGGCGATCGTTCACGCAAGGAAACGCTCGTTGAATATGGATTCCGGTTACCCTCGGCGCTCGATAACCGGCCCTTGCGATTTGATGAATTTGAAACCATGGCGCCACAGACTATTTATGTATCCGCGACCCCAAGCACCTACGAACGTGAACACTCCGGACAGATTGTTGAGCAACTAGTGCGGCCCACCGGCCTGGTGGATCCGGAAGTCGAGGTCAGGCCGGTTTCAACACAGGTAGATGATCTGTTATCTGAAATCAATTTACGGGTAGCCCGGCATGAACGGGTGCTGGTGACCACGCTGACCAAACGCATGGCCGAAGATCTTACCGATTATCTGGCCGAGCATGGAGTTAAAGTCCGGTATTTGCATTCGGATATCGAAACTGTCGAACGCGTGGAAATCATTCGGGATTTGCGTCTGGGACAATTTGATGTGCTGGTGGGCATCAACCTGTTGCGGGAAGGTCTCGATATGCCGGAAGTTTCACTGGTGGCCATACTGGATGCCGACAAGGAAGGCTTTCTGCGTTCTGAAACCAGCCTGATCCAGACCATTGGTCGGGCAGCGCGTAACCTGAATGGCAAAGCCATACTCTATGCAGACAAAATAACCGGTTCCATGCAACGGGCGCTGGAAGAAACCGGGCGGCGGCGCACCAAACAGAGACAATACAACATCGATCACGGCATTACGCCGGAAGGCGTGCGTAAAGCCGTGACCGACATTATGCAGGGGGCCTATACCGAGACGCGCTTACCCGGACGGAAATGGGCCAGGGCAGCGGAGGAACCCGGTAAGTATGCCGATCAGCCCCCGGAATTGCTGATGAAAAAGATCAAACAACTGGAAGATCGCATGTACAAACATGCCCGCGACCTTGAATTTGAAGAGGCTGCAAAGCTGCGGGATGAAATCCAGCTTATCCGGGCTACTGGTCTTGGTCTGCCGCAGGAGAGGGCGGGATAAAGCCAGTGAAACGTGAAGCGTGAATAGTGAAGCGTATTATTCTGAAGGGTGTGGGACCATATCGCTTCACGAATGACTCTTCACGCTTCACAATATACTGGTCATAGGCCAGTCAGTTCGCTATTCTATGCGGCCTTAAACGGCCGGAGATTGAAAGGCCTTTTTAGGCGCGTAGCTCAGCTGGTTAGAGCGCTTCCTTGACATGGAAGAGGTCGGTGGTTCGAGTCCACTCGTGCCTACCAATATTTAAGTAACGAGTGACGAGATATGAGTAATGAGTAAAAATACTCGTCACTCATTACTCGGTACTCATCACTCAAAGTAACAAACATGCGGCCCTTTGTAACGGCCGCCACTGGAGAACATAGATGCCTGTAATTACCCTGCCTGATGGCAATACCAAAGAATTTCCCAATCCTGTTACGGGACTGGATATCGCCAATTCCATCAGCAAAAGCCTCGCCAAGAAAGCCGCTGTTGTAAAAGTAAACAATGAGCTGTGGGACCTGGCTCGTCCGATTGCTACGGATGCCAATGTCCAGATCATCACTCGCGATCAGCCTGAAGCGCTGGAAGTTTACCGGCACGACGCTGCGCATGTGCTGGCGCAGGCGGTACAGGAACTGTTTCCCGGGACTCAGATTACGTTTGGTCCGGCTACGGAAAACGGGTTTTATTACGATTTCGCCCGTGACGAACCATTCACTGAAGCCGATCTGGAAAAAATCGAACAGCGTATGCGCGCAATTGTGAAACAGGATTTACCGATCAAGCGGGAAATCTGGGCGCGCGATGAGGCCATCGCTTTTTTTGAAAAATCCGGTGAAAAATTCAAGGCGGAATGGATCCGTGAAGGCATTGCACCGGGGGTGGAGATCAGTATTTACCGGCAGGGTGACACGTGGCTGGATATGTGTACCGGCCCGCATCTGCCGTCTACAGGCAAGCTCGGCAACGCATTCAAATTAACAAAGGTTTCGGGCGCTTACTGGCGTGGTGATGCACGGAATGCCCAGTTGCAGCGCATCTATGGAACGGCCTTTGCCAGCGAGGATGAACTCAAGGCTTATTTGCATCAACTGGAAGAAGCGGAAAAACGCGATCACCGCAAGATTGGCAAACGACTGGATTTATTTCATTTTCAGGAAGAGGCGGTGGGCAGCGTATTCTGGCATGCACATGGCTGGACGATCTATCGTCAGATTGAAAACTATATCCGTCACCGGCTGGAGCAGACGGGGTACGTGGAAGTCAGAACACCACAACTGGTGGATCGTTCACTCTGGGAAAAATCCGGACACTGGGACAAGTTCCGGCAGAACATGTTTACCGCGCAGGCGCTGGATGAAGATCTGGCGATTGCCATCAAGCCCATGAATTGTCCCTGTCACGTACAGATCTACAACCATGGGCTGCGCAGCTATCGTGAACTGCCGTTGCGCATGGCGGAGTTCGGTTCTTGCCATCGTTATGAGCCATCCGGCGCCCTGCATGGCCTGATGCGGGTCCGTGCCTTTACCCAGGATGATGCCCATATTTTTTGTATGGAAGACCAGATTACCGGAGAGACCAAGGCGTTCTGTGACCTGTTGCTGTCGGTTTACAAGGATTTTGGATTTACCGATGTCCGGGTGAAGTTTTCGGATCGTCCCGCCGTCCGGGCCGGCGAGGACAGTGTCTGGGACCGGGCCGAATCCGCCCTGCGTGATGCCACCAAGGCCACCGGTTTACAGGTCGAACTTAACCCGGGTGAGGGGGCATTTTATGGTCCGAAACTGGAATTTATCCTGCGGGATGCCATTGGCCGGGACTGGCAATGCGGTACCCTGCAGGTGGATTTCGTCCTGCCGGAACGTCTGGATGCCGAGTATGTAGCGGAGGATGGTACGCGCCAACGGCCGGTCATGCTGCACCGGGCGATCCTGGGGTCATTTGAGCGGTTTATCGGCATTTTGATCGAACATCATGCCGGTAGCCTGCCCATCTGGCTGGCTCCGCTACAGGCGGTTGTTATCAGTCTGACGGAAAAGCAGGCGGAGGGGGCTGCAAAAGTTGCAGAAACCCTGAAAAAACAAGGATTCAGGGCCGTTTCTGACTTGAGAAATGAAACGATCGGGCTTAAAATCCGCGAGCACGCAATGAGCCGCGTCCCCTATATGCTCGTCATCGGGGCGCGGGAACTGGAAAATAATACTGTGGCCGTGCGTACGCGTAACGGTGAGGACCTCGGAGGTATGACGTTGGATACCTTCATTTCCCGCCTGCAAAAAGACATCGCGTGCCGCGGCCAAGTTGTTTTGGAGGATTAACGTATCACCACAGATAAACAGACGCGCCTGAATGAAGAAATCAGGTCAGCCAAGGTCAGGTTGATAGGAGCGGACGGGGAGCAGGTCGGTGTAGTACCGATAGGCGAAGCACTGAAAATGGCTGAGGATGCTGAACTGGATCTGGTCGAGATAGTTCCGAACTCTGATCCACCGGTGTGCCGGGTCATGAATTACGGCAAATACCTGTTTGAGCAGACCAAGAAAAAGCACGCTGCCAAGAAAAAGCAGAAACAGATTCAGATCAAGGAACTCAAATTCCGTCCCGGGACTGAGGACGGCGATTACCAGGTGAAGATGCGTAACCTGTTGCGTTTTCTGGAACATGGTGACAAGGTCAAGGTGACATTGCGTTTTCGTGGACGGGAACTGGTGCACCAGGAACTCGGTGCCAAAATGCTGGATCGTATTGAGGCAGATCTGAAAGACAAGGCCGTCGTTGAGCAGTATCCGAAAATGGAAGGCCGGCAAATGGTGATGTTATTTGCACCAAAAAGATAGGGATTAGTAACGAGTAATGTGTAGTTTAAATGTGTTTTTTACTCATCACTCGTTACTCATTATTTGAAAGATTAAACGTACACTTAAAGCAGAGACTTACAATGCCAAAATTGAAAAGTAACCGCGGCGCAGCCAAACGTTTTACCAAAAACGGGTCGGGCAAGTTCAAGCACCGCCAGTCGCACCGCAGCCATATATTGACCAAGAAAAGCACCAAGCGTAAACGCCATCTGCGTGGCATTGTCGCGTTACACGACAGTGACCAAAAAGCCGTGGCACGCATGCTGCCCTACAGCTAACCGGAGTTCATCATGTCCAGAGTAAAACGTGGCGTCACTGCACACGCCAGACACAAAAAAGTTATCGAACAGGCCAAGGGCTACCGTAACCGCCGCAAGAACGTTTATCGTGTTGCTAAACAGGCGGTCACCAAAGCGGCCCAATATGCCTATCGCGATCGCAAGCAGAAGAAACGCGTATTCCGTTCATTGTGGATTGCCCGTATTAATGCTGCGGCCCGTGAACATGGTATGTCCTACAGTCGCTTCATCAATGGTCTGTTGAAGGCCGCGATTGAAATTGATCGCAAGGTACTGGCGGAACTGGCCGTGTCAGACAAGCAGGCATTTGCACAACTGGCGCAGCAGGCCAAAGCTTCTCTCGCCAGTTAGAAAAACTGTTACACCTGGCCATACGTCGTTAAAAACCAGCTCGAAATGCTCATGTACTAATCGTGTACACTCCGCTTTCACGCCGGTTTTCGCCTCGTCTGGCCTGCGCTCACAACGTTTTCAAAGATAGCCTGTAAACAAACATATTGCTCTGAAAGGGGAAAGCATTTACTTTCCCCTTTCTTATTTATGGATTTTATAGTGTTATTTCCCTGGCCTTGGTTAGGTAAATCCGGACGTGAACGACATCACAGCACTTGTTGAACAGGCCAAAGCGGCTGTCACCGCTGCCAAAGATCTGCATGCACTGGATCAGGTGCGCGTGGATTTTCTGGGCAAGAAAGGCCAACTCACTCAACTGCTCAAAACACTCGGTAAACTGCCCGCAGAAGTACGCCCGGCCGCAGGTGAAAAAATCAATCAGGCCAAACAGGATGTGCAGGCGGCGATTGACGCACGCTGGAACGAGCTTGAAGCAGTAAAGATTGAATCACGTCTTGCCAGTGAAAAAGTCGATATTACCCTGCCGGGTCGTGGTCAGCAGTCCGGTGGCCTGCATCCCATCACCCTGACTTTGCAGCGTATAGAATCCCTCTTCGCGCAGATCGGATTTGAAGTCTGCACCGGGCCCGAGATTGAAGATGATTATCACAATTTCGAAGCACTGAACATTCCAGCCCATCATCCCGCGCGTGCCATGCATGATACCTTCTATTTCAAGGATGGCCTTTTGTTACGTACACACACGTCTTCGGTACAGATCCGCGAGATGAAATCACGCAAACCGCCGTTACGCTTCATCGCACCGGGCCGGGTCTATCGTTGTGATTCTGATATGACGCACACCCCGATGTTTCATCAGGTGGAAGGGTTATTGGTGGACAGGAATGTGACATTCGCACAATTAAAAGGGTTATTGCAGGATTTTCTGGAGCGGTTTTTTGAGAAACCTCTGCGTGTGCGTTTCCGTCCATCCTATTTTCCGTTTACCGAACCGTCCGCCGAGGTGGACATTATGGGCGAACGCGGCTGGCTGGAGGTGCTGGGTTGCGGCATGGTACATCCCAAAGTACTGGAGAACGTCGGCATCGACAGCCGTGAATATACCGGGCTGGCATTCGGTATGGGTGTCGAACGCCTGGCCATGTTGCGTTATGGTATTGATGATCTGCGTATATTTTTTGAAAACGATTTGAGATTTTTAAAACAATTTAATTGTAATAAGTGATGAGTAACGAGTAATGAGCGATGAGTGTAAATATTTATTTTTTTGTACTCATTACTCGTCCCTCATTACTCAAGACTGGTATTTAACATGAAAATCAGCGAACAATGGTTACGGGAGTGGATCAATCCGCCGGTTGATGTAAAACAACTGGCGGATCAACTCACCATGGCCGGCCTGGAAGTGGAAGGTGTTGAATCGCTGCGTACTGATTTTTCCGGTGTGGTGGTCGTTGAGGTGCAATCTGTCGCGCCCCATCCCGATGCAAAAAAACTGAAATTATGCAAAGTCAGTACTGGCAGGGACAAACCGCTGGATATTGTTTGTGGTGCTGCCAATGTCAGGGTAGGTATGCGTACAGCATTGGCAATGATCGGTGCGAAATTGCCTGGTGGTCAGGAAATCAAGCTGACAGATATTCGTGGCGTCACATCTAATGGGATGTTGTGTTCGGCGGCTGAACTCGGATTGGCGGATGAAGCAGATGGCATACTGGATTTGCCCACAGATACTGCGCTGGGCCTGCCATTGGAACGACTGGTGACTACATGTGACAACATACTGGAAATTTCACTTACGCCTAATCGTGGTGACTGTCTGAGTGTGAGGGGCATTGCCCGGGAAATGAGTGTCTTGAATCAGATTCAATTCAGAGAAACTGAAACTCCGGCTGTACCTGTGCAGTATAAGCAGAACAGACAAATCAAACTCGACAATCCTGAGGCCTGCCCGTGTTATGTGGGCCGTATCATTGAGAATGTCGATGTCAATCGACCGTCACCCTTATGGCTGATCACGCGACTGCAGCGCTGCGGAATCAGAAGCATTAATCCGGTAGTCGATATTACTAATTACGTGATGTTGGAACTTGGCCAACCGATGCATGCATTTGATAACGATAAATTGCAGGGGGCTATTCATGTCCGGTTTACCAAAGCCAATGAAAAACTGAAGTTACTGGATGGACAGGTGCGTGAGCTGGCCAACTCTACATTAGTGATTGCGGATGATATAAAACCACTGGCAATTGCCGGGGTCATGGGTGGTGAAGATTCAGCTGTTCAGCGTACCAGCAAAACCGTCTTTCTCGAAAGTGCCTGGTTTAATCCACTGGTGATCAGCGGCGAGGCACGCCGTTATGGACTGCATACGGATTCCTCACAGCGATTTGAACGGGGCGTGGATTTCACACTGCAAACCCGGGCCATAGAACGCGCGACGCAGTTAATCATTGATATTTGCGGGGGGAAGCCTGGACCGGTCATAGAAGAGTCACGGCCGGAGCATTTGCCAGTACGCAAACCGGTACGACTCCGGCATCACGCCATCGATCGATTGCTGGGGATTTCACTGGAGCAGGGCACGGTTGTGAGTCTTCTGCAATCACTGGGGATGAGTGTCAAAACAAATGCTGATTATTATGATGTCGTGCCGCCCGGTTACCGTTTTGATGTCAGTATTGAAGTCGATCTAATCGAAGAACTGGCCCGAATAAAGAGTTATGACCAGATTCCTTCGACTCCACCGCTGGCGGAGTTGAGGTTACACCCGTTACAGGGACAACAGACGCTCATACGCGATTTCCAGCATCTGCTTGTCAGCAGGGGATATCATGAAGCCATTACATACAGCTTCGTTGACAAAAATCTGCAGGAACTCCTGAATCCAGGTGCCAAGGGCATAGAACTGGCCAATCCAATTGCTTCTGAGCTGGCGGTAATGCGGACCAGTACCTGGCCAGGGCTGATGCAGGCGCTGATATACAACCTCAACCGGCAGCAGGAAAGGTGCCGGTTATTTGAGACCGGACTGGTATTTAACCGGGGCAAACAGGGTATTGAGCAAGTACCGGTCATCGGTGGAGTAATATATGGAAATGTATATTCAAAACAATGGGATAAGAAAGAATCATCATCTGATTACTTTGATATCAAGAGTGATATTGAAGATCTGTTGCGGTGCTGCGGTATCAACCCGGAACAGGCGGAATTTCAACCCTCCGAACATCCTGCCCTGCATCCAGGCCAGTCTGCAAAAATTATTTTTGAAAATCAGTTAATTGGTTACCTGGGTGCGCTTCATCCTGCTGCAGTGAACAAATTGGAATTAGTACAATCTCCTTTGGTCTTTGAGCTGAAAATAGATGCTTTTTCGAAGAAAATAACCGCAAAATATAAGAAATTATCGAAATTTCCGATGATTAGACGTGACCTGGCAGTGGTTGTAAACAACCAGATTACGCTCTCTGAGGTGCTGAAATGTATCAAAAAGGCGGCATCTGAGGCCCTGATCAACCTAGAGTTGTTTGACGTATATCAAGGCGAAGGTATTGATTCAGGGAAAAAAAGTCTTGCTGTGGGCTTGACCTTTCAGGGATCTTCTAGCACTCTTACAGATGAGGATGTAGAAGTTCAGATGGGGGAAATCCTGTCCAGGCTACGAATTGAACTGGGTGGGACTTTGAGAGAATAAAATATGGCACTAACAAAAGCAGAAATGGCTGAGAAGCTGTATGAGGAACTCGGCCTGAATAAACGGGAAGCCAAGGAAATCGTGGAAATGTTTTTCGAGGAAATCCGGGCAGCACTGGAGTCCGGTAACCAGGTCAAGCTTTCCGGATTTGGTAATTTCGATCTGCGCGATAAAAATCAACGGCCGGGACGCAATCCCAAGACCGGCGAAGAAATTCCCATTACAGCCAGGCGGGTGGTGACCTTCCGTCCTGGGCAAAAATTAAAGGCACGGGTAGAGGCATATGCTGGAAGCGTCGAGTAATATTGAACTGCCGGCAATACCCGGCAAACGGTATTTTACAATAGGCGAAGTCAGCGACCTGTGCGCAGTCAAGCCGCACGTCCTGCGTTACTGGGAGCAGGAATTCCCGCAACTCAAACCTCTCAAGCGCCGTGGTAATCGTCGTTACTACCAGCGCCATGACGTAATCCTTATCCGTCAGATCCGCAGTTTGTTATACGAACAGGGCTTTACCATTGGTGGCGCCAGACAACGCCTGTCCGGTGACGAGGCCAAAGACGACTCCAACCAGAGCCAGCAGATTATCCGCCAGATCCGCGCCGAACTGGAACAGGTGCTGGATTTATTGCGCCGCTAAGGCTTCATCACTCGTCGCAATTCGCGGCGATGTCTATTAGAATACCCAGCCTTTCTTAAAGCAGTTTTTCAGCAAATTTTTTATATTAATTCGGGGCGTAGCGCAGTCTGGTAGCGTACCTGCATGGGGTGCAGGTGGTCGGAGGTTCAAATCCTCTCGCCCCGACCATTTCCAAACACTTCCATTGATAGTATCCACTTAGCAAAAAGAGCAAAAAAACGGCACCTACAAAAACATGCTTCTAGCAAGGTCTATTCTGGGTGGTGCATAGACTCTTTCAGTCGTGCGCCGATCAGAATGACGAAGCTGTGCTTGTATTGCATCCAGTGCAAAACCTTTCTCTCTCAATCTGTATCCGCATGTCCTTCTCAGGTCATGAAAATGCAGATGATGAAGTCCGGCTTGTTTCTTCGCCCTGTCCCAATCCTTCTTGAACATGTGATAGGTGTAGGGTTTACCGTTCCTGGTGAAAACTCTGCCACAACATTTCGGCTGTCTATTTAAGATGCTCAATGCCTCTTTCGATAAAGCACTGGCAGCATAGTTGCCGGATTTGTGTTGGCCGGGTTCAAACTCAATCACATCACCCTGAACCATCTTCCATTCAAGTGCTAAGACTTCTCCTCTCCTTAATCCCGTTTGCAGAACAAATTGAGCAATGTCCCGCAGAGGTTGACCGCAAGCAATCATCAAATCATTTTCCCTTTCACGTTCAAGTATGACCGTGCGAGGTCTGATTGCTTTCCGATCTCTCCGCAGTATCGATCTGCCTTCAAACGGGTTCGGCATGTCTTTGTACTTGTCCCTGACTTGATACTTGATGGCATTGCCAGCAATTACCAATTCCTTTTGGATCGTTATCGGTGACGGGGTAAAACCACGCTTGTTCAGTGTGGTTAATCTCCATTGCCGATAACGTTCAACAGCCGATCCATTCAAGTGCTTCCCATCTGGTATCCCTTCCGCGTCATAGCTGACATAGAATCCCTTATAAAACTTTCGCAGAGGTCTGGAAAATTCCCAATACAGTTTTTGTGTCTTAACTGCGAGGGCATGTTCCAGCATCCCTGATTTAAGGTACTCATTCAGCATGGGTATAAAACCATAACTTTTAACCATAGGCGTATCTCCTTGCCTACGGGTGCAACTGCAATCATAGCAGGTATCAGCGAGGGTAGGAGGCTGGCTCATACTTTTGGCTCTGTACACCCCGGTTGATCAGGAAGGGTGCAGATGTAGGGCTCAAGCCGTTTCGGGAAGCCTTCGCGGATGAGTTGCTCTATAACCGCAGCATGGTTGCCATGTTCAACATGGAGCATGGCATTGAGCCCCTTGCCGGCAGCATTGCGCAGGTTCTTGACCATGCACTGGTAGTTAATCGCTCCGGCACGTTGCAGGGTCTTAATCTTGGATTGTTCCACCGAGAGAAAGCCCAAGCAGGGGAATGCTCCTGCGAGGTAGTGGCCGGGGTTTATCAGGATATCCCAAGGAATTTCGCGAGACTGATTGCGCCATTCGACCTCAGCACGAAACCAGGGGCTTTGCGGATCGCCTTCCTTTTTGCCTTTCTCGTAGAAGCGTGCCAGCTTGCCATTGGTACGGCTGCCCACGTAGAAAGTTTTGCCCTTGCCGCTGTCCATGTCATCAACGAGCTGGGCAGAGGGCGGTCTGCCGTTGGTGTTGAAGCTTCCATCCTTGTACCAGTTGCGGACTATCTCGATATTGATAGTCTTGCCCTCGAAATCATCGTGAGCGCAATCCACGCGAGTTATGGCAGCACCAACGGTGTCCCCCCATGTCGTTACCAAATCCCAGTACAGAATTCTGGCGCAAGCATGAGCATTGAGTGAGACATGCATCGTTCCGGCTTGGCTCTCGCCACCGTAGCCCACCAATCCCAGATTGATACTTTCCCCCCTGTGCTCAGGGGAGATGAGATCGACGCGATGTTCATAACCACACCACTTGCGACCAGTGCCTTTCCAGTAATCAGCTGGAATGTTGAAAATTTCTTCCAGGGCTTTGCGTAGCCAGAGAAAGTTTCGACCCTGTGCTGGATGGATAGTGAAGCTCAACCAGTCGATGTGAGCGAGATAGGGGGGTGTAGTTTCGCCCCGTGTTACTAGAACGGGGCTTAATGCAGCCGCGCCGCCCGCTGCGCAGACGTGCGCGCCTGCTGTTGTTTCTGTTGGTATAGACATAGCTGTCTCCATTCGTCATTTAAGCGATGGAGAAGTTGTGAAGACGACCCCATCGACGGTTACGATGAAGTCACACTAGGCGCGTAGCTCTCTCTCTGTGTATGCACCTTGACTTAGGTCTACGCTTCTAAGCCCCCTGGCTGTCCTATGCTCCAGGCCTTTTACCTGGCGATCATTTCGGGTCTATGTCTATATAACTAGATGTGACGTAGTTAAAATAACAGCGCTTCTGGGCAAATGCAAGACGGCTTGATTAACTATTAGGTTTCGAACGGTCGCTACGTTTATTGCCGGACTTCCCCTCCTCAAGTATTACTTCAACCATAGCCATATATAGACCCTGCCATGTTTGAGTTGCTTGCCATCCTCGTTTGAAATTCTTGAGACCTCGTTCCGGCCCAATTGGTGCTTTGAGATGCTTCGCTACTTTTCGCCGTAAGTTATGTGCGGCAAATATGAGTCTTCGACCATGTTCATACATCTCCCAGAATCCACTATCTGCACCAAAAGCAATGTCTCCTGAATTCAATCCTACTTTGCCGAATGGATTAATAATCGGCGTAACGTGCAAGAACCTGCTGTGACCTTTGTAATCGGCCGCCTCACCCAAATCTTGTGGAAGCTTGCCTAAATGTTGAGCATAACGTTGCCTCAAGATCGCCGGTCTGAATCTCGTATACCTATTTGACTCATTAGCATCTAGCCACTCTTCAATGTGCTCAGGCGATAAGCAGAAATCTCTCAGCAGGAACTCTATCTCCATTACGTCACGCATTGCATCAAACGTGACTAAGTGAAAACCAGAGAGAGTAGCCTCAAGAGCTGTTATAAAATCGCCCCGTGCTCGCTCAACAAGAAAGGCAATTCGACGCAGTTTTCTATTGCGTCGATAGACTGCTGTCAGTTCCGAAAGGTGGCTAATTAGTTCCTCTATGCCGTTAAAACGGATTCCTTGCTTCCAATGCTTTAAACGTTCGGCTCGATTAGATTCGGCCAGCCTCAAAGACTCGTAAATGTTTGGTAGCGTAGTCTCAATATCCTTCAATACAGCCGAATATCCTCTACAATCTGCTTTTCTTGTCCTTGGCTCTGACATTTCTAGATCTGCCTAACTTGTGATACAGAATCTTAGCCCAGCCATCGCGGTTGTACATTAATCAAATTGTTATGTGCTACTATTGCGGCTCTGTCCATCGATGAACTTTTCCGTCGAGGAAAGTTACTTGTCCATTATTCTGATAATACCAGAACGCAATTTTGCCGCCGTCTATTCGGTGCGGTTCACCAAGTAATTTCTTCACATCGTCAGGGCCCATGTCTGTGGATAGACTTCTCCAGTTGGCGATAGATTTCCAACCCTCGCTCGAAGGCGCAACTTCCTGATGTGAGCTCGGACTACTTAACATTGACTCTAGTTCTGACACTCGAATTTTTAGCTCCTGTATTTCTTTTTCTAGCTGGTCAATTCGAACACTATCTTGAGCATGGACACTAAAGGCGGCTACTAACGATAGAAATCCCACAATGATAGTTGTCTTAAACATAGTTACCATCCCTTACACATAACTAGTTGCTGTAGTAAATTTTAAAGATTTTGCACCCGTAAGCATATGAAGTAAATAAAATTAGACTAAAAATGGGGTGCAGGTGGTCGGAGGTTCAAATCCTCTCGCCCCGACCAACTTAAAAATAAAAGGCCTCTCACAAAAAAGAGGCCTTTTATTTTTAAGTTGGCGGTAAGATGGAACCGAATCAGAGATTCACAAGTTTGTCTGGAACAAATTTGAACAACGGCGCTTGTGCCGTTGGCCCGAAGGGCGAAGTACAGGGATGTACGGAGTAAATCCTTTCGCCCCGACCAATTTTTTGTGAGAGTTTTCTAGTCCCCCACCACCCACCTCAACCCATACACCACCAACGCAGTGACAATCAAACCCACCACATAAAGCCCGGCAAACCAGAGCAGTTGTTTTCTGCCTACGCCGTTATCAGAAGATTTTGTGTTGTCAGGATTAGTGATATCCGGCATGTGGATCCACCTTGCCGCGAAACACCCAGTACACATACGCCGTATAACCAAGGATCACCGGCAGCAATATCACGGCGCCCACCAGTAACAACCCTTGTGCATTCGGTGCTGCAGCGGCGTCCTGTATGGTCAGACTGTAGGGAATGATGTAGGGATAGAAGCTGAATATCAGCCCGATATAGGCCATGGCAAAGATGGCTACTGAATAGATAAACGGTTTGTTGTGAGAAGCATCATTAAAAATGGATTTGGCCAGCAACCAGCAGAATACAGCAGTTAATACAGGTAAAGGTGCGAGCGGCAATAATTGCGACCAGTCAATATCGGGATAATGAATGCCCCAACGATTGGCTGCGGCAACATCCATCAAGGGAACAGAAAGGGTGACGATTATCAGACAGACGATCACAACGATCATCACAGCGCGTGCTACCTGTCTGGACCACATAAGAAGCTCGTGTTCAGTTTTCATGATGAGCCAGGTTGAGCCCAGTAATGCATAACCCCACACCAGTGCGCAACCGGTCAGGAAACTGAACGGGGTCAGCCAGTCATACATACCACCGGTAAACCGGCCATCGGTGAGATCAATTCCCTGTACCATGGCACCGAGTATCAAGCCCTGACTGAAAGCAGCGACGATCGAACCCCAATGGAATGCCTGATCCCAGATGCGCCGCATAGTACCGTGGGATGAAAAACGGAATTCAAAGGCTACGCCACGGAATATCAAGGCAATGAGCATGAATCCGACCGGCATATATACGGATGGCATCAATGCGGCATACGCTTTTGGAAACGCCGCAAACAAACCACCGCCACCCAGTACCAGCCAGGTTTCATTACCGTCCCACACCGGCGCAACGGAACCCATCATTTGGTCGCGATGCTCATCTTTTGGTGCGAAAGGAAAAAGTATGCCGATGCCGAGATCGAAACCATCCAGCAGTACATACATGAATACGGCAATGGCGAGCAGGCCGGCCCAGATCAGGGGAAGAATCGAAGTTTCCATTATGCCTCCTTGTCCGGAGCCGGCGATTCGATGGCCAGTTTCAATTGGTGTTCATAATCACCAATGTCGAGGCGGGTACCCAGCACAGGCTCGGATTCCAGATCAGTGTGCGGATGCAAAGATTCTTCCGGTCCTTTTCTGATTAGTTTGAATATGTAATAGATGCCTGCTGCAAATACAATCATGTATGTGAAGATAAAGACCACCAGCGACATTCCCACACTGTTGGCCGTGATTGGCGAAGTCGAATCCACCGTGCGTAACAATCCATAAACCGTATAAGGTTGACGGCCCACTTCCGCCGTAAACCAGCCGGTGATGACGGCGATGAAACCGGAAGGCGCCATCAGCACACACAGACGTTGATAATATTTATTGCTCTCCAGACGGCCCGTTTTCATCAACCATAAACCTGCAAATGCGGTGAACAGCATCAACATTCCCATGCCGACCATGATGCGAAAGCTCCAGAACACCACTGCTACCGGTGGACGTTCGTCTACCGGCCATTCTTTCAGGCCCTTGATTTCGGCGTTGAAATCATGGGCCACGATGAGACTGCCCAGTTTGGGAATCGCGAGTTCAAAATCATTAGCTTCTTTTTTTTCGTTTGGAAATCCAAACAGTACCAGCGGAGCGCCGGTATGGGTTTCCCAGTGGCCCTCCATCGCTGCAAGTTTTACCGGTTGATGTTCATGCACATTCACACCGTGTGCATGGCCGGCAAACATCTGTAATGGAGTGACTATACATACGAAGATGATGCCCATTTTCATCATGGTAATGATGGCCGGATTTTTGTGCTGAATAAGAAGTTGCCAGGCTGCTGTCCCTATCACCGCAAATCCGGTGGTGAGATAAGCCGCAAAGATCATGTGCGTCAAACGATAGGGGAAGGAGGGATTGAAGATAACTTCCAGCCAGCTGGTTGCATAAAAGATCCCGTCCCTGATTTCATAACCAGCCGGTGTCTGCATCCAGCTGTTGGCAGAAAGAATCCAGAATGCGGAAATCAGTGTGCCAACCGCCACAGTACAGGTGGATATAAAATGCAGTTTGCGGCCGACCCGGTCCCAACCGAACAACATGATGGCCAGGAACGAAGCTTCCAGAAAGAATGCTGTCAGCACTTCATAACCTAATAATGGGCCAAGCACATTACCGGTGATTTCAGAAAAGCGGCTCCAGTTGGTTCCGAACTGGTAACTCATGACCACGCCGGAAACCACACCCATTCCGAAGGACAGGGCGAAAATCTTGACCCAGAAACGGTAGAGGGTCAGGAAAACATCCTTGCCGGTTTTGAGCCAGAGCCCTTCCAGCATGGCCAGGTAACTGGCCAGACCGATGGTGAAAGCCGGGAATATAATGTGAAAAGCCACGGTAAAGGCAAACTGAGCCCGGGCCAGCAGTAACATGTCGAGAGATTCAGTCATACAGGGTGGGGCTTAACGTTTCGGGAGTCTGCCTGTTACATGCATGTATATCCATGCGATAATATTATGTGAATTTCAGTTAAAATACATCGAATTACGTAATAATTTAAATGGCTTTTTCAAGGCTGCTGCATCTATGAAAACACTGTTTGTTCTGTTTATATTGATGGTTCTGTCACTTTCTGGCTGTGGTAAACCGGATGATCCTGTGGCTGCTTTCAGAAAGGGTGATTACGAAACATCACTCAAGTTATGGATGCCCAAGGCTGAAGCCGGTGATCCGGAGGCAAAGAATTATGTCGGTATTCATTATTATCTCGGTCTGGGTGTAACACGTGATTTCAATCAAGCATTAAAATGGTTTGAGCCTGCGGCAAAGGCGGGACTCCCGGATGCCCAGCGTAATTACGGTGACATGTTTCAGTATGGACGGGGCGTGCCACAGGATTATTACAAATCATTCATCTGGTATTTTGCAGCATCACAACAGGGGCATGAGACTGCAAAACGTTCGCTGGAAAATATTACTGATACAAACAAACTCACGCCCAACCAGCAGATGCACGCCAAGCTTGAGGCCAACGAATTTATTATTGATCCGGAGAAACGATTTACCAGTCACGACACCTATATAGACAAGTAGTTGCTGTCACAGTTTGCTGGCCCTGAAACAGGCTGGATGAGGCCCTGCATGATGAACCGGACGTCGATTATACTGACATTATGCCTCATGTGTGGCTGTGCGGAGGAGCCGGACGATCCGGCACAGGCATTTGCAGAGGGTGATTACAGAACGGCATTTGTTCTCTGGCAACCGCTTGCAGAAAAAGGAGATGTAGAAGCCCAGCACCGGCTGGGGATGATGTACTATCTGGGCTACGCTGTGCAGCAAAGTAATATGAAGGCTTTCGAGTGGTATTTACGTGCAGCCAGAGCGGGACACCCAGGTGCGCAACGCGATCTCGGGTTGATGTATGAATCCGGACGTCTGGGTACGCGTGATTTTGAGCAGGCTTACCTGTGGCTGTTTGCGGCGTATCAGCAGGGCAATCCGAATGCCTCCCAGGCCCTGCATATGATTGCCGGACAGCTCTCGCCCAATCGTGTACAGGTGCTCAAAAACGAAGCCCGGGCATACATCAGGAATGATGTGATTGATCCCGAAGATGATGATTTCTAGAAAATGATTTTATTTGAAACACAGGGTGATACCAGAGCATGTGTGGAATTGTAGGTGCTGTTGCCCAACGTGATGTGGCTCCAATCCTGATGGAAGGTCTGCGGCGTCTGGAATACCGCGGTTATGACTCCGCCGGCATCGCCGTGCTGAATGGGGGCGACAGGATCGAACGTGTTCGTGTTGCAGGCAAAGTGGCGGAACTTGCCCAGGAACTTGAAAAACAGCCTCTGCGCGGCGGCACCGGTATCGCTCATACCCGTTGGGCGACCCATGGCAAACCAAGCATTCGTAATGCCCATCCTCATGTATCCCGTGATCAGATCGCCCTGGTGCATAACGGCATTATCGAAAACCATGAAAAATTAAAACATCACCTGCAGCAACAGGGGTATGAGTTTGCTTCAGAAACGGACACCGAGGTGATCGTCAATCAAATCCATGCCGGCCTGAACAGGAACAACAATCTTTTGCAGGCAGTGTTTGATACGCTGAAACTGTTGGAAGGGGCATATGCGCTGGGGATCATGAGTACCACGTCACCCGGATATATGATCGCCGCGCGATGTGGCAGTCCGCTGGTGATTGGTATCGGTATCGGCGAGCATTTTATTGCTTCTGATGTGCTGGCATTGTTGCCTGTCACCCGGCGTTTTATATTTCTGGCCGAAGGTGATGTGGCTGAAATCACCCGGGATAAAATCACCATCTACAACTCACAGCGCCAGATCATAGAACGGCCGGTATCCATCTCCGAGGTGGTACATGATGTTGCGGACAAGGCCGGTTACCGGCATTACATGCTCAAGGAGATTTTTGAACAGCCCAAGGCTGTTGCGGAAACACTGCGTGATGCAATCCATGATGGCCGGGTAGATGAATCGGTATTCGGGGCCGGCGCCAGCAGAATATTCGATACGGTCAAGGGCCTCAAAATTGTGGCCTGCGGTACCAGCTATCATGCCGGACTCATTGCCCGGCACTGGGCTGAATCAATTGCCGGGATACCCTGTGATGTCGAGATTGCCAGTGAATTTCGCTACCGCAAGTCAGTCGTCAGGCCTGACACCTTGTTTGTGACTATATCCCAGTCCGGTGAGACTGCCGATACTCTTGCCGCACTGCATCAAGCGAAACGCTCAGGTTTCCGTAACAGTCTGGCGATTTGTAATGTACCGGAGAGTTCTTTGACCCGTGAGGCTGATCTGGTGTTCATGACCCGGGCAGGCACGGAAATCGGAGTAGCTTCCACGAAGGCATTTACCACCCAACTGGTAGCACTGCTGTTACTGGTGTTGGTACTGGCCCGTCGCCAGGGGATGGCCGTGGAGACCGAAACCCGTGTGGTTGAACATTTACAGGGTCTGTCCGGCAGGATCAATGCTGTGCTGGAATTGAATGATCAGATTCACCAGCTGGCCCAGCAATTTATCAACAAACATCATGCCTTGTATCTGGGTAGAGGTTCCATGCTGCCGGTGGCCATGGAAGGGGCGCTGAAACTCAAGGAAATCTCCTATATCCATGCCGAAGCTTACGCTGCCGGGGAGCTCAAACATGGTCCACTGGCCCTGGTGGATGAGGATATGCCTGTCATCACTGTGGCCCCCAATAATGATATGCTGGTCAAGCTCAAGTCCAACCTGCAGGAAGTGCGGGCCCGGGGCGGGAAATTGTATGTTTTCGCGGACTCCGGTTCTGCTGTGGACATGGGTGAAGGGATACAGGTGCTGAGAATTGCGGCGGCAGATGATACGATTGCCCCTGTAATTTATACCGTCCCCCTGCAAATATTTGCGTATCATATCGCAGTATTGAAGGGAGCAGATGTGGATCAGCCGCGCAATCTGGCAAAATCCGTGACAGTTGAATAGCGGGACAGAAATATATGAACTTGACCACCGATGCCGCCACTCAAGCGAACAGCAATTACAAATTACTGGTTGTTGATGATGACCAGGAAATTCTGACACTACTGAATAACTGGCTGATCAAGGAAGGTTACAGTGTTGCCGCAGCCCTTTCCGGCGAAGAAGCCCTGCAGAACATTGCTGCGGCCCGGCCCAATCTGGTGATTACCGATTTGTATATGAATGGTATCAGCGGTATGCAGTTACTCAACACCATTCACTCGGATAATCCTTTGTTACCAGTCATCATGCTGAGTGGCCAGGCCCAGATCCAGGATGCCATGAAGGCTACGCACCTCGGTTGTTCTGCATTTCTGACCAAGCCCATCAATCAGGAAGAACTGCTCAACCAGATACGGCAGGTGTTGCGGCTCAGCCGCGACAAGAAGTCCGGCGAAGGCTTTGTCCGGGATATTATCTATCGCAGCAAACCGATGGCAGAACTGATTGACCTTGCAGAGTCGGTGGCAGATACGAACGTCACACTGTTTATTTCAGGGGCCACCGGGACTGGCAAGGAAATTATCGCCAAGGCCATACACAAGGCCAGTTCCCGTCGTGAGCATTCTTTCATTGCCGTGAATTGCGGCGCTATTCCCGAGCATTTGCTGGAATCTGAACTTTTCGGTCATGAAAAAGGGGCATTTACCGGCGCCAATACCCGGCACGAAGGCCTGTTTATGGCGGCAAACGGAGGCACGCTGTTCCTGGATGAAATCGGCGACATGCCACTGTCGTTGCAGGTAAAGTTGCTGCGGGTGCTGCAGGACCTCGAAGTACGGCCTGTGGGTTCAACGCGAACTTATCCTATCGATGTCCGCATTATTTCGGCCACGCACAAGGACCTGGAAAAAGCAGTTGCTGAAGGCGAGTTCAGGGAAGATCTGTATTACCGGCTCAAGGTTGTGCCCTTGTATATGCCCAGCCTTGAGGAGCGCAGTGATGATATTCCATTACTGGTGGATCACTATCTTGAACAGTATTCCATCCGTAATAAACGCAGGAAAAAACAGTTTGCTCCAGCTGCAATAGAGTATCTTATGGCATCGGCCTGGCCCGGCAATATCCGGCAGTTGATCAATCTAGTGGATATGTGTGCAACGTTGTGCAAGTCTGATGTGATTCCGCTCAGCATTGTGAAGAAATCCATACAGAACAAACCCACACAAATCCAGACGCTCAAGGAAGTCAAACAGCAGTGCGAGCGTAATTACCTGATCAGTGTCATGCGTATTTCCGGGGGCAACGTCGCCAATGCTGCTCGTGTCGCCGGAAGAAATCGCACGGAGTTTTACAAGCTTTTGAACCAGCACAACCTTGATCCGGCAGATTACCGGAATAAATAATAACTATTCAGGAGGAATTGATGAGCCAGGAAAAAATTTTGGTCACTATTGACCCTGATCTTGAGGATCTTATTCCCGGCTTTCTGGAAAACCGCACTAAAGATGTGACCCGCCTGCAGACAGCGGCAGGGGCCGGAGATTTCGATACCCTGCGCTCTGTGGGGCACAGCCTGAAAGGAGTTGGAGGTGGTTATGGTTTCGCAAGAATTACCGATCTGGGTGCAGACATCGAAGCTGCGGCCAAAGTCAATGATATCGATACCATCCGCCAGTTGATCAGTGACCTTGCCGATTATCTTGGCCGTGTGGAAGTCAGGTATCAGTAACGCAATCTATCCGGACTGTGGATAAGACCCCGCGCTGGCTGATCTACAGTTTTACCTCACTGTTGGGCCTTGCATTTGCCGGCATACTGGTGGCGATGGCCTGGAACAGCGCCATTGAAAACAGAAAACGCCAGCTCGCTTTCGAACTCACCGCGCTTAAACAGACGATTGCGCATAATGTGCTGGTCAGCAATGGTGTCATCGACAATCTTGCCGCATATGTTGAGAGTGATCCAATGGTACCGGGTGATCAATTCTCCGCTTATGCACGGCGTCAGCTGCAGTATTATCCGTTTCTGGACAGTGTTACGTATACAACGGTTGTTCTTGATGAGCAGGGGAATTATGTCCTGCCTGTATTATATGAAGAATCCCGTGACAACAAATTTTTCTCCCCTGGTTACGATATTGCCGGAGATGAGAGACTGGCCACGATTGTTCGGGGGCTGATCAGGGAAGGTTTATCGCATACCGTGTCTGCCGCATTTGAAACCGCTAACGGGGTGCATTACGGAATACATCGTCTGATTGATCTTCAATCGGTACAACTGGAACAGGACAGGACGTCGACATCCACCCAGAGCATTGTTTCAGTCTATTCCAATCCATCCCGTTTTTTTGGGCAGATCACTCTGCCGGACGATCTTTCCCTGACGCTCTACAGTGAATATGCCAGTATTGGCCGGCAACTGCTGTTCAGCAAAGTGGCGGAGCCACAATCCGGCAAGGGCTGGTTGATTGAACCGGTGGTTGACAGCAGCCAGATTCAGTTACCGGCATCTTCGATTAAACTGGTGATCGCCAAGAATATTTACTGGCAGGACATCGAAAATGGCCTGATTTATACCGCCCTCGTGACGGGGTTGGGCGTTACTTTGCTGCTGTTTGCCCTGATCCGGGCCAAGGATGAACAGGCGCGTGAATTGCGCGAGCGCAATCTGGTGATTGAACAGAAGGTGCAGGAACAGACGCAGGAACTTGCTGTCGCCCGTGATCAGGCGGTGGAAGGTTCACGCATGAAATCAGAATTCCTTGCCTCCATGAGCCATGAGATCAGGACACCCCTGAATGCCATTATCGGGATGTCTGAACTGCTATCAGAAACCCCGCTGAATGATGAGCAGGTGAAATACATCAGTGTGTTCAGGCGTGCAGGGGACACTTTACTCAGTCTGGTCAACGATATCCTTGATTTGTCCAAAATTGAGGCACACCAGCTTGTCATTGAAACTGTGCCTTTCAGTATGCTGGATGTCGTCGAAGAGTCGGCAGAAATTTATGCACTCAAGGCAGCTGAGAAAAACATAGAGCTGATTTGTCATGTTGATCCTAACCTCAATACACTTTGTGTAGGTGATCCTTACCGTTTGCGGCAGGTGTTACTGAATTTGATCAGCAATGCCCTGAAATTTACAGAACAGGGTGAAATTGTCGTCAATGCCGGTGCCGGCGATGGTTCGGATCAAATACTGTTCTCGGTAAGTGATACCGGGATCGGTATTCCGCAGGACAAACTTGAAACGATATTTGAAAGCTTTACACAGGCTGATTCATCCACTACTCGCAAATATGGGGGTACCGGGCTTGGACTTACCATTTGCAGGAGTCTGGTGGAATTGATGCATGGCCGGATCTGGGTGGAGAGTGAAAGCGGACGGGGCAGCACCTTTCATTTTTCCGTCAAATTACCAGTCAGCAACAGAGTTTCTGGTGCAGATAATCTTTACAGTGAAATTGCCGGCAAACAGATACTGACTGTCTGCAGTAATAACACCATACGCAGAGTCATCCGCGAAGTGCTCGTCTCAAAGAAGGCCGTCGTCAAGGAAGTTACTGATGCAGTGCAGGCCACAGTATCAATGAGTCAACATCCATCCAGTATAGTGATTGTTGATTACCGACTGCCGGATCAGGCGGGATTTGAACTGATCAACCGTATGCGGTCAATAGTCCAGGGAGCATGCTTCATTGTACTGGCCAGTCCGGCAGATTTGAGTGACTGCATGAAGAGAATGCATGAATACGGCGTCAGATCCTGTCTGGTCAAACCGGTAAAGCAGGCTGAACTGTTGAACGCAGTACATGCCTGTTTCAATACCCAAACGGAACCGGTGACTGCACATCTGCAGCCGAAAGATAATCACATACCAGGCGGTGGCAGAAAGATACTGCTGGTGGATGATAATTCAGATAATCGAATGCTGTTCAAGGCCTATATGAAAAAAACGACGTATATCATCGACGAAGCGGAAAACGGGCAGGAAGCAGTAGAAAAATTTATAACAGGGAGTTACGACGTCGTTTTTATGGATATGCAAATGCCGGTGCTGGATGGCCTTGGTGCAACCCGTGCCATCCGCGATTGGGAGGCCGGTAAGAATAAACCGGCAACCCCTGTGATTGCTCTTACAGCACATGCCAGTCGCGAAGAAATTGATAAATGTATCGCTGCCGGTTGTGATTCACATCTCTCCAAGCCCATCAAGAAAGCGACCCTGCTGGAAACGCTTTCTGCGCTGTTTCAGAACACAGTCTGAAAGTTACTTGATCAGGGCCGAGAGTGTCTTGAAATGAGTATTCCGGGCGTCGCGTAGCCATTCGAACAGCATGGATTCAGTATTACAGATCATAATGTTCGAGGCGTGCATTCGCTGTATGGCGTTTTCATAATTTTCCCGCTGCCTTGAAGATACTGCATCACTCACCACAAACACATCAAAGCCGGCAGCACGCAGGGCAATCGCCGTCTGTAAAACGCAAATATGTGCCTCAATTCCAGCCATCACAATCTGGTGCCGCCCGGTTGTGGTCAGCGCGGACATAAATCCCTCGGCCTCCGTGCAGGAGAAGCAGGTCTTGTCGAATAACCGGGACCCCTTGGGCAACAACTGGGTTAACTCGGGTATCATGGGGCCCAAACCCTGTGGGTACTGTTGAGTAACGAACACAGGAATCGAAAGCTGATCGGCCGCTTGCAGGAGAGTGGAAGAATTTCTTTTCAGACGATCCAGTACCTTGCCCGGCATGGTCGCAGTAAGTTTGGTCTGGATATCAATCACCAGCAGACAACAATGGTCTGCATTACATAGCAGACTGTCGAGTGGTTTTTTATCGGACATTAAATTTCTCCCACAATAAAAAATAGTATCTGCTGCATGAGTAACGGCCATGCATGGTTGATAATGAGTTCACTTTAGCCAGGAATTGATATCGTTCAGATCAACAGGGGACAGTGTGCCTGCGGCCTGTTTAAGTCTCAAAGAGTCCAGAATGTAGTTATAGCGGGCGCGGGCATAATCGCGTTTGGCCTGCAGTCTGGTTCTTTGTGAATTGACAACATCCACGGCAGTACGTGTACCTACTTCAAAACCGGCTTCCGTAGATTGCAATGCAGTTTCGCTGGAAATAACAGCCTGGTTAAATGCTTCTACTTCACTGATACCGGATATTACACCCAGAAAGGACTCACGGGTCTGACGTTGTGCCAATCTCAACCGTTCTTCCAGACGTTCCAGAGCCTGATCGTAGCGGTATCGGGCTTCACGGGTACGCGAGTTCACCAGGCCACCCTGGTACAGTGGCATGTTTAATTCAAGGCCGATGGCTTCCGCCTGTATTTGCGCTCCACCAAAACGCCCACCGGTACTGTCATAGCCCTTGCTGGCAACGATATCAAGTGTAGGCAAATGTCCGGAACGCTCGATATTAATTCTTTGCCGGGCAGTTTCCAGATCATGCCGGGCAGCGATAACCAGCAGGTTCTGTTCTTGCGAAACCTTGGTCCAGTCATCAATGACGCTGGGTTCCGGGCTTACCAAGGGCATGTCTTCACTCAGGGGAAGGAGTTCTGTGTGATATTCCCCGGTGATTTCACGCAGAGCTTCACGGGTGTTGTCGACGGTATTTTCTGCACGGATTTCTTCAGCTACAGCGCGATCGTATCCCGCCTGGGCTTCCTGTACGTCGGTGATGGCAACCAGCCCAACATCAAACAGCTGTTTGGCCTGTTCCAGTTGGCGGTTCAGTGCAGTTTTTTCAGCACGTACAAATTCCAGATTGTCCAGAGAGGCCAGTACTTCAAAATACCGTTCGGCGACACGAATGATCAAATCCTGTTGCGCGGCACCGAGTTGGGCCTCAGCCGTGTCGATTTGACTATCGGCCTGTTTCAGGGCCAGAAATCTGTCAAACCGGAATACAGGTTGTCTGAGATCAAGCGAATAACCATGGCTGTTGAAGTCGATTGTACCGGAACCTCCGATACCACGGGTTGAGATGTCCTGATCATTACTGGCAGTATTGGCACTGAGGTTGACTGAAGGCAGCAACTGTGAGCGTGCCTGGGGTTTGAATTCCAGTATGGCATTGTAGCCTGCAATCGACTGTTGATAGAGTGGATCGCTGGCTTCGGCCTGCTCATAAATCTGCACCAGATCGACAGCCATCGTCTCCGTAGACGAAACGGTAAGTGCCAGCACAACAGAAACGATGAATAAATCCTGAGTACGCAAAGTGATAGTTCCCTGTTAATTTTGTTATTTTGTACAAGAATACTGCAGTCGCAGCGTTCAATATTTTTGCATGGTGCCGTCTACAGTATTGGCCCAGGCATCAATTCCACCGGTCAGATTCGTGACGCGGTATCCCTGTGACTCAAGATACCCGGCGACCTGTAAACTGCGCATCCCGTGGTGACATACAACTACAATCTCGTTATCAGGATTGAGTTCGCCCATGCGCGAGGGCACCTGTGACATACTGATATGCAAAGACCTGGCAATATGACAGATCTCATACTCCCATGGTTCACGCACATCCAGCAATACCGGATTTTCACCATGATCCAGCCGTCGTTTGAGTTCCTCTGCAGTGATATGTTGCATGATACATCCGACAGGATTCTAGAGTCTGAATACAGGTGTTTGCTGTATGCCTATCAATGGTGGCAAATCAGTTTCAAACAGGCTTTCCTGTGACCATTCATTTTCACCGATGCGGGTAATCAGTCTGGCATCCATGACCGGTGTTGTGCCTATGATAACAAACAGACGGCCTCCGATCTTCAGTTGTTCCCGGAAACAGTTCGTTATTTCCGGCAGGGAACCGGTTACGGCTATCACATCATAGGGCGCATGGCCGGGCCAGCCTTTGATGGCATTGCCGGTTTGCAGCGTGACATTATTGATGGCATGACGCGAGAGTTTGATCGAAGCGGTATGTGTGAATTCCGCAAAAATATCCACACTGGTGACATACCGACCGGCACTTGCCAGCAGCGCGGTCATGTAAGCGCAACCGGTACCGATTTCAAGAATGTGATCTTCGGGTTTTATATCCAGTGCCTGCAGCATGCGTGCTTCTACCTTGGGCGGCATGGTGACCTGATCATGGCCTATCGGCAGTGAAGTATCGGCAAAGGCCAGCAGCCGGTATTCTTCCGGAATGAAGTCCTCTCGCCTTACCCGGGCGATGAGATCCAGCACATTCTGATCCAGCACTTCCCAGGTGCGGATCTGCTGCTCAATCATGTTGCTGCGGGCCTGTTCGAAATTCATATTGTCACTGTGCTACCAATTGCCGTATGGCCTGCTATTATAACGCCAAGAGTCCGGCGCAAATAGCATTGTGCCCGGGGGTATGAATCAATAACAGCAGTGCGGCTAGGGGCGCCCAAACGGGCTGAGAGTGACCCTTGAACCTGATCCGGCTAATACCGGCGTAGGAAAGCAAGCACCTTGTACCGTGACGGGCGCTCGTTTCATGCAGACGAGGACAGAATTATGAGCGCCATTCCACAGCCATTTACCAGCCAGAACGCCAGCGTTCCCGAGGCTGCAGTCAAACCGTTGCCTAATTCCCGTAAGGTCTATGTGACCGGCGGCCGGGAAGATATCCGTGTGCCCATGCGGGAAATCAGTCTTGCACCTACACAGACACGGCATGGTCCGGAAAATAATCCTCCTTTGACGGTTTATGACACTTCCGGCCCTTATACGGATCCGGAGGTGCATATTGATATCCGTGCCGGTCTTGCCACCGTACGCAGTCAGTGGATAGCCGAGCGTAACGATACGGAACAATTGACGGATTTTAGCTCGGAATTCGGCCGTCGCCGCATGCAGGATCCGTCCCTGCAGACACTGCGGTATGAACATTCCCGTATTCCGCGCCGGGCGGTCACCAGCCGCAATGTCACCCAGATGCATTATGCCCGGCAGGGCATTATCACGCCGGAAATGGAATTTATCGCCATCCGCGAGAACCAGAAGTTGCAGGAATATAAAGGAACGGTACTGGCAAAACGCCATCCCGGTATGGGCTTTGGTGCGCAAATCCCGGACGAAATCACTGCGGAATTTGTCCGTTCAGAAGTGGCACGCGGCCGCGCCATCATCCCGGCCAATATCAACCACCCGGAAATCGAGCCGATGATCATCGGGCGCAATTTTCTTGTGAAAATCAATGCCAATATCGGTAATTCCGCAGTCAGTTCGTCTATTGAAGAAGAAGTGGAAAAAATGGTCTGGGCGATCCGTTGGGGAGCAGATACAGTGATGGATTTGTCGACCGGGAAAAATATTCACGAAACCCGTGAATGGATTATCCGGAATTCGCCTGTGCCCATCGGCACTGTGCCGATTTACCAGGCACTGGAAAAAGTGAATGGCAAGGCCGAAGATCTCACCTGGGAAATCTACCGGGACACGCTGATTGAGCAGGCCGAACAGGGAGTTGATTATTTTACAATCCACGCCGGCGTGCGTCTGCCATTTATTCCATTGACTGCCACTCGTGTGACCGGCATCGTATCGCGTGGTGGTTCCATCATGGCCAAGTGGTGCCTTGCTCATCACAAGGAAAGTTTTCTCTATACGCGTTTTGAAGAAATCTGCGAGATCATGAAAGCGTATGATGTGTCATTCTCACTGGGCGATGGTTTGCGTCCGGGCTCGATTGCCGATGCCAATGACCCTGCACAGTTCGCCGAACTGAAAACGCTGGGCGAATTGACGAAGATCGCCTGGCAGCATGATGTGCAGGTCATGATCGAAGGGCCGGGCCATGTACCCATGCATCTCATCAGGGAAAATATGGACAAGGAGCTGGAAGAATGTCATGAAGCCCCGTTCTATACGCTTGGCCCACTCACCACGGACATTGCACCCGGATACGATCATATTACCTCCGCGATAGGCGCAGCCATGATCGGTTGGTACGGTACGGCCATGCTGTGTTATGTGACACCCAAGGAACATCTGGGGTTGCCAGACAAGGACGATGTCAAAGAGGGCATCATCACCTACAAGATCGCTGCACATGCCGCGGATCTCGGCAAGGGACATCCAGCCGCACAGTTACGTGATAATGCGTTGTCCAAGGCGCGCTTTGAATTCCGCTGGCAGGATCAATTCAATCTTGCGCTGGATCCGGAACGGGCGCAGGAATTCCACGATGAAACCCTGCCCAAGGAAGCGCACAAGGTGGCGCATTTCTGTTCCATGTGCGGACCGAATTTCTGTTCCATGAAAATCACACAAGATGTCCGTGATTATGCTGAGGCAAAAGGTATTGCAGACACCGGCGCTGCCCTGGAACAGGGATTGACTGAAAAAGCAGAGGAGTTCAGAAGAACAGGCGGTGATATTTATCAGCGCACCTAGGAACAAGCGTATAAGTTTATTTCTGTCATATTGACCGCAGGGATAAATCTCATAAAGGCTGCTTCATATAGAGTTATTAATTACAGATTTCTCGCTGTTCCCTCGCTACGCTTCGGGACATGGCTCGAAATGATAATGTCCATATGTTGAAATTCAGTGCTCTGATAAAACATTCGCCGGATCCGGAACTGGCAGCAAACCGTCTCGATCATCTGCATAATGATCCGGATGCAAGACGTTATCTTGCGCTAATACCGGACAACTGCTGGCCGGTGTTTATTCATCTGCTTGCCCTCTCCAATTTCATGTTCCGTTATTTTTGTCGTAACTCGCAGGCACTTGCCTTGCTGAATGGTCCGGGCGCTATTGATTGGCAACAATGGGATACTGTAGATAACCTCACAAGTTTGCGTGCCTGGAAATATCAGGAACTGTTGAAGATCACCTGGATCGACCTGGCGAAACAGTTTGAATATCCGGTAGTGCTGGATCGATTAAGCATACTTGCAGACAGTATCATTGTTCGTGTCATGGAGATTGCCGGTCATGGACGTGCCTATCCGGGACATGAAGGCAGCTGCATCCCTTTCAGTATTTTTGCAATGGGCAAACTCGGTGCACAGGAACTCAATTACAGTTCGGATGTAGACTTGATATTCGTGGCGCGAAATTTTCATGGCATGCACGAACACGGGCTGGATTACCATAGTGGTGTTATCGACCATATCCGTAAATTCAACCAGCTGATGCAGGACGTGAATGAGGATGGCTTCTTGTATCGTGTAGACCTTAAATTACGGCCGTGGGGGCGCAGCGGGCCTCTGGTGTTATCGATTGATGAAACAGAACATTATTACGAGGCCAGTACTGAAGCATGGGAACGTTTTGCGTGGTTACGGGGGCGGCAGGTGGGCGGAGATCAGGTGCTTGGCAGGGAATTGCTGGACAGGCTGGAGCCGTTTATCTATCTCAGATCACTCAGCGCCGATGATTTGAAACGGTTTCTGCAAATAAAACAGGACATGGCCAGACAACGCCGGCGTAATGGCGCATGGAACGTGAAATTGGGTGAAGGAGGAATACGCGATATCGAGTTTTTCATCCAGATGCTGCAGATTGTGAATGCCCACAGTCATCCAGTGCTGAAAACCACCAGCACCATTCGGCTGCTTGAGCATTTGAGTACGTTGGGATTTATCGCGCCCGAAGAAGGGCGTGAAATTAAAAACAGCTATCTGTTTCTACGGCAGATGGAGAATCGTCTGCAGATGATTGATGAGCAGCAAACCCATCAACTCCCGGATGAAGGCACACAACGCTTGAAAATTGCCTCATCGCTCGGTTTTGGAGATGTCGCCGATGATGGCACAGTGCAGCGTTTTAATCAGGCACTGGACAAGCATCGTCGTATTGCCCGTATCTGTTTTGAACGTATATTGCCGGGGACATCCTGATGAACGTGCAACAATCAGGTACGGAACTAAAAACAGCGGTGGCCCTTGCATGGAATCCCGATGCAGCCACTTCCAATCTCGATCGATGGTTGAGTGTATGTCACAGGGAAGAATGGAATTTTGCTCCGGAAAACCTCCCTTTATTGATTAAATTATTCGGTGCAAGCTGGTATTTCACGCGGCTGATATTTTTTCGCGGACGTGAAATCACGCATTGCTTTGAGACACTGGACACTTTTGATTTCACATCCGGGCGTCTTCTTGATGAACTCAGGGCAGCCTGTGCTGACGGGGATCTGGAACAGGAACTTGATCGGCTGCGGTTGCGAAAAAATGAAATTATGCTTCAGATATTTCTGCTGGAACTGGACGCCAGACTGTCACGAGAAAATATAGAACTTGCCCTGACCCGTCTTTCCGAGGCCGTGCTTCAGGTAATGTTCGAGTTGCTGATTCGCGAACGCCGTTATCAGGGTCCGGCCCCGGCAATCCTGGCCATGGGGCGCATGGCCGGGAGGGAAATGAATTACGGCTCTGATCTGGATCTGATTTTTTTGTATAACGCGGATGCAAGCTCCGACAATACTTCCCTGATTAGACAGATCCAGATGCTGCTCCGGCATATCGCATTACCAACGCCGTGTGGAATCCTTTATGAGATAGACATGCGACTGCGCCCTCATGGCACCTCAGGGACATTGATCAGCCCTGTGCATTATTTCATCGAATATCATCATGGCCAGCGTGAAGTCTGGGAGCGACAAATGATGACCCGTTGCCGGCCCGTATATGATCCAGACCATCTGGCAGCCACTGCACTGGAAAAAATCAAATGTGATGTTTACGCGGAGCATGACAGTGAACACCTTCGCACACAGATCGTTAATATGCGGGCACGTGTGGAACAGGAACTGGGGAGCCCCAAGGACAAATTTGAAGTCAAACGTGGTGCCGGTGGTATCATGGATATTGATTTTCTCTGTCATTATCTGCAGCTTTTGCACGGTCATGACAATTCATCCTTGCAGGTACCCAGTACACGTACGGCATTGCGTGAACTGGCAAATCTGGGTTGTATCAGCACAAAGGCCCGTGACGATCTGCTGCACGCATATAATTATCTGAAAACAATTGAAGGCGTATTACGGGTCCATGATATGAAGAATGTGAATGCATTTCCCCGCGACCCTGGTGCTGTAAGTGTAGTGGCACGGGCCCTGGGTGAATTACATGCAGATCCGGAACAATCCGGCCGGAACTTTCTACATACGTATGTTGACACCACCCGGCAGGTCAGGCGTTATTTCAGCGAGCTGGTGGGGGACATCAGCTTGCCAATGCGTTGCTGATCCTGATGGCATCAATACTGACCACGGGATCATTGCCGATCACTTCAGCACTGTGCATCAGATAAGCAGGCACATGGACGTAATCACCGGCATTGAGTATCAGGCTGCTGTCAGCGGTTGTGATTCTGAAACTGCCTCTCAATACGGCATCGATTTTATCAAGCTCATGGCTGTGCAAAGGAAAACAGGTGCCCGGAGGGTAAATGTAACGGGTACAGACATAGCCCAGATCAGACAGTTTGTCGACGAGTGCTGTTTCGGTCAATGGACCGTCAATTTCACTTTTCCATGACTGGATGTTCATCGGTATCGTCCGGATCGGCCACGATCACCTTGTTGCGACCATTATCTTTGGCCTGATAGAGGCATTCATCAGCCAGGTTGATGAGTGTGGTGTATTTTTTATCACGTATGGGTACCAGTGTTGCCACGCCAAGACTGACAGTCACGTAATTGCTGATTTCCGAAGATTTATGTAAAACCCGCAAATCTTCAACAGCTACACGGATCTGTTCTGCAATATGGCGCGCCTTGTCAGCAGAGGTGTCCGGCAGGATGATGGCAAATTCCTCGCCACCATAGCGAGCCGCCATATCTCCTGCACGGCGAGCATAGTGTTCCAGTACATTCGCAATACGTTTCAGGCAATCATCTCCGGCAACATGACCATAGGTGTCGTTATAGGCCTTGTAGGAATCAATATCACACAGTATCAATGACAGCGGAGATTTGGAGCGTGCGGAGCGGTTCCATTCATTCTCGAGATACTCGTCAAAACGGCGTCTGTTATTGATGCCGGTCAGGCCGTCTTTGGATGAAATCATGATCAGTTTGTCAGCAAGGGCCTCAGCCTTGTCAATCTCTGCTTTGAGTTTGCCCTCGGTGTGTTTCCGTTTCAGGATTTCCTCTTCAAGTTCACGGTTCAGCATGGCTGCATATTGCTTTTCCCGTTCCAGCCTGGAAATGTTGGATTCATTAGCGAGGAAGACATTCAGTGTATTGTTTAACTGGCGTGTGATGTACAAAAGATAAACAACGTAAATCATTAACATATATCCCATGTAAGTACTGAACGGGTCCTTATGCAGGAGCAGATGCAGTATGACCGGCCCCATCACTGTGAACGCAGCGACAACAAACGCAATCAGGGATGTGGCATAAGTGGCAACGGCTGCGGAAATCATTCCGACCATGAAAAAAAGTATCAGATACCGGTGTTCAGTTTCGAGGTATCCCACCAGATAGAGAAAGAACAGTCCCCACAGACAACCGGAAATGACTATCCCGGCAACGAAGGCATACAACCAGGTGTCCGCATTTTCAGGAGTGATCCTGCTGTTCTTGTAAAGCGAGATGCCATACAGACGGATGGTTGAGACCAGCAGAAACATGACCAGCCAGATCAATAAAAGATTGGATGACCTGTTTTCCGGCCATATAAAGAAATGCACAAAACCGGCAGCCACCAATGACATCAGAAACATGCCAATGACCGCACTGATACCATGTCGGTACAGTATCTCTACCTTTTTGGCATGGATTTCTCTGGGCAGATTGAATTCCATAAGTTCACTTTTTGCAGACATGACCCTGTATCTGCAATTGCTACGCCACTATGAAAGAAAGTCGCCGGTAAACCAGGCTATTGTGAACATCATCAAAAGAATCAGGCAGGAAAGTGCCAACAGGGTCACAAATTTTGGAAATGGGAGTCAGCCAGAAGATGGCTGGATTCAGTCCGGGCAGCCTCTGTTTGTCACTTTCAGGTGACAATTGAAGGCATGCTGTTAATATTAAAAATATATTTATTATCAATAATTTAAAGATTTATTCTCCTTCTGTCAGGAAAAATATGCCGCTGGTCAGGACGATGTGGCTCAGCTATCGACATTGTAATGGAGCAGCATCCGGTCGATGAAGGACTGCCAGGTGGCGTCAGGTTTCCAGACGGCATGCAGGTCGGTAATGGCTTCCGCTACCGGAATGTCGCAACGTATGGTGCGGTACAAAAATATAAATGCCGATACCCGCCAGTTATAGGCACAGTGAACAAACACGGGATTATGTTTATAACGATCCATGGTTGCGAAAAACTTCTTCAAATCGCTTAGTGAGGGCGCTTCGAAGTCCACCGGGATGTGTTCATAGTTGAGCCCCATGGCTTGCACCTGTGAGGCTTCATCAGGAATGGCATCCGGCGAATCGTCTTTCGCCAGATTGATAATCACATCGAAACCTTCCTTGCGGATGTGGGCAAGCTGTTCAGCGGTAGGTTGACCGCCAGTCGAAATCAGCCGATTGATCCAGTGGTAATTTTTAATATCGTCGAGCATTAAACGGTTGTTATGTGACAGCGGGTATTAACCGTTACAATAACATAGCAGGAGAGTTCTGGTTTGAACACAGATGCGCGAACTTGAAAATAAAACAGCCGTTATTACCGGCGCCAGCAGTGGTATTGGCCGTGGCATCGCACTGGCGTTTGCACGTGCGGGCGCCAGCGTGATCGTCAATTACAACCGTTCAGAGGAGCGTGCCCGGAATATTGTTCAGGAAATTATTACCAATGGAGGCCATGCTTTTGCTGTACAGGCGGACGTGAGCCTTACTGCTGATATCGACAGATTGATTTCCGTGGCACAAAATGAATTCGGCCGGATCGATATCTGGGTCAACAATGCCGGCGCGGATATCCTCACCGGTGCCGGCGCCACACTCAGTGATGATGAAAAACTGCAGGGGCTGATTGATGTGGATCTCAAAGGGACTATTGCCTGTTGCTGGGCGCTTGCGCCGGTAATGGAAATGCAGGGCCATGGTGTGATTATTAATATGTCCTGGGACCTGGCCATACATGGATTTCATGGGCGCAATCCGCAGATGTTTGCGGCGGTGAAAGGCGGCGTACTGGGATTCAGCCGTGCTTTTGCCAAAACCTATGGCAAATTTATTCGCATCAACATATTGGCACCCGGCTGGATCCATACCTCCTTTGCGGAAGATGTCATGGATCGTGCTTATTACGATGCACGTATCCGGGAAATTCCGCTGGGACGTTTCGGCACTCCTGAAGATGTAGCAGATGTGGCCGTATTCCTCGCTTCGGATGCGTCATCCTACATGACCGGTGAGATGATCAAGATTAACGGCGGTCTGGCCTGAACAGCGCTTCAATGCACGGGTAATGGTTTGACCACCATTAACCAGAACACGATCAGAATGGCACTGAAGGCCATAATCCCTAATACAGTCCAAATCCGCATCAAGCGTTTGTATGCGGATTGCAGATCCGGCCGGGTATCCATAGACATGGCAATATTGCGCAACCGGTATTGAACCACCACTACCGGCACCCAGCAGGCGCCAATAAATACAAATAAACTGATCACCGCAATAAACCACGTCGAATTCCATGTGTAACCCAGTTGCTGCATGAGCAGGATGCCGGTGATTAACTGTGTGATAACGGCGGGGGTGGTAAATATCCAGTCTGCGAGTACGACATGTCTGGCCGTAACCATAATCGCTTGAGGATTGCCTGAGCGATTTGCCATGAACATGAAAAAGGCAATGCCCAGCCCGGTACCCGCCAGTATGACGGCGCTGAGAATATGTATATATTTCAAAACCAGATAAGTGTTCATGAATAACGAGTCGTATCTTGTGTAATGCCCCATGTGTCCGCAACAGCAAAAAATTCTTCAAGTGAAAAGAGGCCGAGGCAGGGCATGGCGCCACGATCGGCCAGGATATTTTCCGCCAGTTTACGCGCGATGATAATTGCTGCAATCGTGGGGATGTATGGCCCGACGCCATTGCGGGCAATCAGTTTCCACTGCAAATTCATTTTTTTGCCCTGTTGATTGATACCTGAAAGATGAATAAACATGCCACCGGTATCTGTACCAAAGCGATCAAACAGATGGCTGAGATGGAATATGGGTTTTGTGTAACGGGCCCAGTTTTTGACAATGCCCCATCTGGCCAGCGCAGACATCAAGACCATGGCATTATGCAGGAGGCCAAGTTCCAGTCCAGCCTGAAACCTGACCGTGTTGACGCCCGGATAACGCGCCGGGAAAAGTTCCAGATCGGGAATATCAACATTCGCCAGCCAGCGCTTTCCGAGAGGACTCCCCATATCCATGCAGCGTCGTTCTGCCCAGCCATAAATATCCTGCCATTGATTATTAATCCAGCACTGGAAAGGATGTCCCACATAAGAAAGTATTCCACGTAATGTGGCTATACCACGTTCAGCTTTGTTACCAGGTATTATCCCGAAGTCAATTTCATGTAACTCGCGAAACTCGGATACATAATGATCAATGACGGCGCCGGACAAACCGGGTACTGAGCTCGCACCGCTGACAATTAATACTTTTTTATCCAGCGCGGCCTGATGCAGATTTTTAATATCGCAGACGAAACGACGGCCGTCTGCCAAGTCGATGTAATGGGCGCCAATGTCGATACAGATTTGAGGGGCCGTATAATCCTGTCCCTGAAACGGCCCGGCCGTATGAATGACGACATCGGGTTGTAATGACTGCAATGCAGCTTTGAATTGCGGTTGATGAATGTCGGTTATCAGCAGTTCCGGTGCGTTAACATGAGCCCCCTGTTGTAGCGACTTTTGCAGGTGTTGAAGTTTATCCGGATCACGTCCGCCCAGAATTAATTGTATGTTTGTATCGGCTGACAGGGTTGCACAAATCCGTTTGCCGAAATTACCATTAGCTCCCAGTACAACGACCTTATGCGGTTGACTCATGAGATATTCCGGTGTTTAAACAAATACCAGTAGATGATGATATTGATAGCAATCACCATGATGCCAAGAGTCAGCTGAATTTCACGGGTGAGGCCGGCCGGATACAGCACCGGATAAATATAATGCTCGATAAAACCGCTGGAATAATTCTCTGTTCCAGCTTTACGGCGAAGTTGATTCTCCAGCGGAGTTAACGGGCAGATGCGTCCGGAAAATTCAATATAAGTTCCCCAGATGGCCGCCGGGATATGCAGGGTGATGATCCAGCGCCAGCGTAAGGCCAGTAATGCTCCAAGGACAACAAAGATTACAAAACAGAAATGCAGCAGAACAATACTATCGGCCAGAAGAGAATAGGGCACATTAATTCTTGGTCAGCTTTGTTCTTCTTCCATGCGCCAGCCCAGCCAGCGAAAGACGCGGTCCTTGTAATCCAGATAGGCATTGCCGAAGTGTTCTTCCATGAAGACTTCTTCATATTTGATAAATCCTTCCTGAATGATGATGAAAAAGATCGGAATCACGATGACAGGTGAAAAGGTTCCCAATGCGATCCAGAACCCTGTCAGCATCAGCATCATGCCGAGATACATCGGGTTACGGGTGTATTGAAACAGTCCATCAGTCACCAGTTGCGTGGGCTTATCAAAAGGTTTGATGGCAGTTCCTGCCTGTTTGAAGGTCCATGCACCGTGTGCTGTGATAATGAGGCCCACAAGTGCCAGCAAACCGCCAAATACCCGCAGAGGTAGATAAATCAGATGTGAAACCGGTGCATAACGGGACAAGGCCCACATCAGGACCAGTGCGATAATAAAATAGATGGGTGGAATAATTTTACGCGGGATGATTTTCCCGATGGGGGAGAGATCAATCTGCTCCAGCGTTTCCAGAGCCTGCTTGCCGATTTTTTCCAGATCATCGGTATCAAAACCTGCAGAGGCCGGTTTTTTAGAAGATGGGCGTTTGGCCATTACAGCTTCCCCTTCAGAGGATGATCCGTGCGCCAGCCTGTTTCACCGCGTGAACCCACATAGCAAATCAGCAAATCGGCATTGGCGCGGGTATCGATGAAGTTAACCGTACTGGATGCTTCGGCCCTGGAATCGACAAAGCACCAGACCCCGTCTTCATGCAATGCATCGCGCCGGTGATCTGACTTGCAGACCAGCAAATCCGCCATGCCCCGGGATTTGACCTCATGGGCAATAATGTCGGCATCGGCCCTTGAATTAACCACATTTATCAGTGCCATCGGCCAGTCTCCGGTTGATAAGGGAATTCACGCACAACTCTAGTTTTAATTCAATATCCTTATGATTTCAATATTAATTTAACAGGGTTATTGCTTTGCCTGGCCATGACTCAAAAGCAATAACCGGTTTTTGCCATGAAGTTATCATTTATTTGCCAGAATTGTGTATTACAGTAATCTGGTTAACGTAAAAACCGCAATAATAACGAATGGATTAATCATGTTCCTGCCTGAATCTTTAGTCAGTAAATCATCCGGATTTTTATTTGTGTTGTTTTGCAGCATGTTTTTCTCCCAGTTTTTATGGGCTGAAAAAAACGATGATCCGCAGGTAGAATTTTTCTCACCCGGGGGCAGCGTCAAGGATGTGCGGCAGGTGGTTGTGCGGTTCACGCAGCCGATGGTTGCATTTGGTGATCCAAGATTGCCTGATCCATTTACGATTGAATGTCCGGAAACCGGCAAGGGCCGATGGGCAGATGCACGTAACTGGGTTTACGATTTTGAACGCGACCTGCCCGCCGGTGTGCAATGTACATTTACCCTGCAATTTGAACTGAAAGCGCTGGATGGTCGTGTGGTCAGTGGTAACAACCGTTTCAGTTTTGATACCGGTGGTCCGAATGTCCGCGTGTCTATGCCCTATGACGGCGATGAAGGCATCGATGAACGCCAGATATTTGTTCTGGGACTGGATACCCCGGCTGATCCAGAATCCGTACGTGCCCATGCACAATGTCAGGTAGACGGCATGGCGGATCTCATGAGTGTTGAGGTGATTACAGGTGCCGAGCGTGACGAAATACTCGCCCAGAAACGACTGCTCGGTTACAGCTATTACCGCCTGTTATGGAAGAGTGGGCGGGAATCCATGGCCATGGTCAGTGACGATTCTTTCAAACGTGCCGAAGATGAATTAATTGTGATGCGTTGTCAGCGCCCTGTGCCGCCCGGCACACGTATGCAACTCGTCTGGGGTGCAGGTATTACCTCTACGAGCGGCGTTGCTACCCAACAGGCACAGGCACTCGCGTATCGTACCCGTGATGCCTTCACTGTTCGTTTTGAATGTCAGCGTACGAACGCACAGGCGGCGTGTATTCCGGTACTGCCGATGCGGTTGGTGTTTACAGCGCCCGTCATTGCGGAACTCGCCGCACAATTCCGGCTGGTTTCTGATAATGGAAAAGAATATTTGCCGGATACGATTGATGCCAAAAAGACACCGGTCGTGGATGCGGTTACTTTTTCCGGTCCGTTCCCCGAAAGTACAAAATTCAAAATCCATCTTCCGGAAAAACTGCAGGATGATGGCGGCCGCCGTCCGGAAAATGCAGATCGTTTTCCGCTGGACGTCGCTACCGATGAATCACCGCCGCTGGCGAAGTTTTCATCGACCTTCGGCATTATTGAATTAAAAGAGGGTGGTGTTTTACCTGTGACACTGCGCAATATCGAAGCGCCGGTGGCGGCCCGCAAGATCGGCGAAGATACAATTTCAGGAAAACAATATGAAGCCGGGGAGAGTGATGCTTCCATCGCGGCATGGATACGGCGCGTGGAAGAAGCCATGGAACAACGTGGTGAATGGAACGTGGATGAAGAAGGCAACGGCACCTGGACAGAACTCACCGGTTCGGAATCCGTATTGAATGAAAGTGCGGAAGCACAGGATTTCACCATACCCAAATCCGGCAAGGGCAAGACCTTTGAAGTGGTGGGTATTCCGCTGAAGAAACCGGGTTTCTATGTGGTGGAACTCGCCAGTCCCAAACTCGGTGCCGCCTTGCTGGGTAATAACATGACACGCTATGTCACCACCACAGCGCTGGTCACCAACATGGCAGTGCATTTCAAATGGGGCCGCGAAAGTTCCGTGGTGTGGGTGACCTCGCTGGATCAAGGTGAACCGGTTGCCGATGCGGAAATTCGTATCAGTCATTACTGTGACGGTGGTGAAGTATGGCAGGGAAGCACCGGTGAAGATGGCACGGTGACGATACCCGGTACAGCATTGCCAACACCACACAGTTACAGCCGTTGTTATGACTGGGCGCCTTCGCCATTAATGGTGAGTGCGCGCAAGGCTGATGATCTGAGTTTTACCCTGTCGGCGTGGGGCAGCGGTATCCAGCCCTATGATTTCAACCTGCCCACAGGATATGAATCGCAAGCGTACATGGCGCACACCGTACTGGATCGTGCGTTGTTCCGCGCCGGCGAAACCGTATCCATGAAACATTTTTACCGGCAACACACGATCAACGGCATCGACATTCCGGCACAGAACTTCAATCAAATGATCCTGCAGCATGAAGGCAGTGATCAACGCTTTACGGTGGATATTACGTTTGACGGGCAAGGCAGCAGTGAATCGACATGGGCCATTCCGCAGGATGCCAAGCTCGGCACGTATAACATCATGCTTTATAACACCGGCACGGAAACGACTGTACGCACCACATCTTTCCGGGTTGAGCAATATCGCGTGCCCACCATGAAGGCCTTGATACAACCTCCGGCTGCGCCACTTATCAACGCAAAATCCGCCGAAGTGGATTTGTATGTGAGTTATCTGTCCGGCGGTGGTGCCGCCAATGCACCGGTGAAACTGCGCACACTGGTGGAACCGAAGTTCGTCAGTTTCCGGGATTACAACGATTATGTGTTCGGTGGCAAGGATGTGCAGGTAGGGCTGCATCAGGATGTACAGGATGGTTATGACGATCTGGATTATTTCCGCAGCCGTTTTGGCGAGTATCAGCAATCCGGCGGCAGCCCCGCAACTCCGGCACAGGTCATTCCGCTGACACTGGATGCCAATGGCACCGCACGAGCCACGATTCCGGATTTGCCCAAAGTAACGGAACCCAAACAGATTCTTGCTGAACTCGAATATCAGGATGCCAATGGCGAAACCCTGTCGGTAGCCAACCGGATTGCATTATGGCCATCGCAATACAACCTCGGTATCCGTACCGAAGGCTGGGTGGCAAGCAAGGATGATTTGCGCGTGCGTGTCGTCGCACTCGATCTCGAAGGCAAGCCGGTGGTGAAGAAAAAAATCAGCGTCGATCTGTTCCAGACCGAATGGTATTCCTATCGCAAGCGTTTGATTGGCGGTTTTTATGCGTATGAAAGCACGCGTGAGACCAAAGCACTCGATCAGGAATGCAGTGGCGTAACGGATGAGCAGGGACTCATCTTTTGTGAATTTGAACCCGGTGTCTCCGGCAGTATTACCATCCGCGCACGCAGCACGGACGATCTTGGTAATCAGGCACTGTCGAGTCGTGACACCTGGCTCGCGGGCGGCGATGATTGGTGGTTTGATGTGAGTGATAACGATCGCATGGATGTGATTCCGGAACGCAATGATTATGAAATGGGTGAAACCGCGCGGTTTCAGGTGCGCATGCCATTCCGCTCGGCACAGGCGCTGGTCACCATCGAACGTGAAGGCGTGATCGACAGTTTCGTGACAGAAATTTCCGGCAAGGAACCGGTCATCGAAATTCCCATCAAGCCGGAATATTCGCCGAATGTCTATGTGTCGGTACTGGCGTTGCGCGGACGGGTAGGTTGGTTACGATCATGGTTGTCTACGGTTTCGCGCAAGCTGGAGTTGCCATTCAAGTTTGATGGCGGCGTGCCGACCGCATTGATTGATTTAAGCAAACCGGCGTATCGGCTCGGTATAGCGCAAATCAATACCGGCTGGAAACCGCACCGGCTGGATGTCGCTGTGACTGCGGAGAAAGAAGTCTATGCCGTGCGCGATAAAGCCAAGATCAAAATTGCAGTTGCTCGCGCCGATGGCGGCACGTTACCGGATTCAGCGGAAGTCGCAATCGCCGCAGTCGATGAAGGCCTGCTGGAACTCATGCCGAATCCAACCTGGGCTTTGCTGGATGCCATGATGGGCAAGCGCGGTATTGAGGTATTGACCTCAACCGCGCAGATGCAGGTGGTGGGCAAGCGGCATTATGGCCGCAAGGCCGTGCCACATGGTGGTGGTGGCGGGCGGCAAACTGCACGCGAGATGTTTGATACGTTATTACTCTGGCAAGGCCGCGTCGATTTGGATGATCAGGGTAATGCAGAAATTGAAGTTCCCTTGAATGATTCGCTGACCTCTTTCCGCATTGTGGCCATTGCCAGTGCTGGGCGTGGTCATTTTGGCGCCGGCCAGACCAGCATTCGTACCTCACAGGATCTGATGTTACATTCCGGCCTGCCGCAACTGGTGCGTGAGGGTGATCAGTTTTCCGGCATCTTTACCGTGCGCAATGCTTCCAAGCGCAACATTATTCTCACCTCCAGCGCGGAATTAACATCAACAGAAACAGCAGAAACATTACCGGTACAAACACTGGAACTGGCACCGGGCGCATCCGGTGATGTGGTGTGGCCGGTGACCGTGCCAATTAACACCGCATCATTGGCCTGGGAAGTGAGCGTGACTGAAGAAAACGGTTCCGCCACTGATCGTCTGCGCGTGCAGCAGCAGGTGATCCCCGCACATCCGGTGCGCACCTATCAGGCCACATTAACACGCATCGAACAGCCGTTGAATCTGTTACTCGAACGTCCACACGATGCTGTGCCGGGCCGCGGTGGTGTCAATATTACCTTGCGCTCAAAATTGGGTGATGGACTCGAAGGTGTGCGTGAATACATGTCGTTTTATCCCTATACTTGTTATGAGCAGCGTGTGTCGCAATCCATTGCGTTACGCGATGAAGCATTATGGGAAAGCGTGATGCGGATTACGCCCAGCTATCTGGACCGGGATGGACTGTTGCGTTATTTCCCCGCTGAGTGGTTGCAGGGCGATGACACACTGACGAGTTATGTATTGTCGGTTGCGCATGAAGCCGGGTGGGAAATTCCGGATTATGAACGGGGTCGCATGTTGCAGGGACTGGCTGGATTTGCTGCAGGCCATGTGCAACGCGATTCTGCATTGCAGACGGCGGACCTCGCCATACGCAAACTCGCCGCCATCGAAGCGATTTCCCGTTATAACGAAGTTCCGGTTGCCGTGTTTGACAGTATTACCATCGAACCGAATCTGTGGCCGACATCGGCCGTGCTGGACTGGATCAATATTCTCAAACGTATGCCGGACATTAAAGACAATGAATCACGCATGCGCGAAGCACAAACCATCATCCGTTCGCGCTTGAATTTCCAGGGCACGACGATGGGCTTCTCCACTGAGCATACCGATGCCCTGTGGTGGTTGATGATTTCCTCGGATGTGAATGCCGTGCGTGGTGTGCTGAACCTGATTGATCAGGAATCTTGGCATGAGGACATTCCCCGCATGGTACGCGGCGCACTGGGCAGACAACATCGCGGACACTGGAACACTACTACGGCCAATGCCTGGGGTGTGCTGGCGATGGAAAAATTCAGTGAGGTATTTGAATCAGTCCCGGTTACCGGAAATACGGAATCCGTTTATGCAGCTAATGCACACACGACAGACTGGGCCATGACAGAAACTGAAGATCGTGCAGAATTTCCCTGGAGTGATACTGCAGAGACCTTGTCGATTGCACATGCTGGAACGGGTGTGCCATGGGCGATCATCCAGAGCCGCGCGGCCATTCCTCTACGTGAACCGTTATCCAGTGGTTATGACATTGTCAGGACGATTACACCCATAGAACAGAAACAGGCGGGTACCTGGAACCGTGGTGATGTCGCGCGCGTGCGTCTTGAAGTTGATGCACAATCCGACATGACCTGGGTGGTGGTCGATGATCCGGTTCCTTCAGGCGCATCCATACTCGGTACCGGCCTTGGCCGCGATTCAACCTTGCTCACACAAAATGAAACCCGCGAAGGCTGGGTCTGGCCTGCGTTTGAAGAACGCCGCTTTGATGCGTTCCGTGCGTATTATCACTTCGTCCCGAAAGGCAAATGGATCGTGGAATACACCGTGCGTTACAACAACCCCGGCACTTTCGAATTACCGGCCACACGCGTCGAAGCCATGTATGCACCGGAAATGTTTGGCGAGTTGCCGAATGATCCTGTAACGATAGAAGCAGCGCCATGAAACTGCCAATACACCTTAATATGATTCTTCCCCTCCCCCGGAGGGAGGGGAATGAGGGGAGGGAGGTAGTTTTAAATATAATTATTTTGTTGCTGTTGTTGGCGCAACCTGCTTACGCACAACCCTCATTTGATGAAGTGAAAAATGAATGGCAACCGAGCGAATCCTGGTTGCTGGATCGAAACGGTGAGGTTTTGCACGAGTTACGTGTTGATATGCAGGTCAGACGTTTGCAGTGGACATCACTGAAAGATATTTCACCGGTATTGATCACCACACTACTGCAAGCCGAAGACAAACGTTTTTATGAACATCATGGTGTGGACTGGCTGGCACTGGCCGGCGCAACGCGTGATTATCTGCAAGGTGAACGCTTGCGTGGCGCCAGTACCCTGACCATGCAATTAAGTGCCATGCTGGACAATGATTTGAAAAGTGCGCAGGGCCGCCGTTCAGTACCGGAAAAATTTTCGCAAATGCTGGCTGCGCTGAAACTGGAACGGAAATGGAACAAGCAGCAAATCCTCGAAGCGTATCTCAATCTGGTATATTTCCGCGGTGAGTTGCAGGGCATCGCGGCGGCTACGGAATTATTGTTCGGCAAACATCCATCGGGACTGAATCAACAGGAAGCCGCATTACTCGTATCCATATTGCCGGCGCCCGCCGCCAGACCGGAACAGATTGCCCGCCGTGCCTGCACACTCATACCGGATGCAGATTGCGAGCCGATCAAAATTCTGGCAGCCAGCGTATTTGAAAAACCACTCGCACGATCAACACCCGTCACACTGGCGCCGCATCTTGCCCATCAGGTGTTAATTAAACCGGGCACTGAAGTGCGCACAACGCTGGATATCCATATTCAGCGTGCCGTCACGGATGCACTGGCCGCACAATTGATGTCATTAAGCCAGCGCAATGTCAGGGATGGTGCCGCGATTGTGGTGGACAATGAAACAGGCGCGATACTCGCGTATGTCGCTTCCGGCGGGCCGCGTTCTACATCGCGTCGCGTGGATGGCATCCGTGCATTGCGTCAGGCCGGTTCCACACTCAAACCGTTTTTATATGGATTGGCACTGGAGCGCGGCTATCTCACCGCAGCTTCGGTGCTGGACGATACGCCCATCAATCTGGAAACCCAGACCGGTCTTTATATCCCGCAAAATTATGATAGGGATTTCAAAGGCCCGGTGAGTGTGCGCACGGCGCTGGCCGGTTCATTGAATGTGCCCGCAGTGCGCACGCTGGTAATCACGGGTGTGGAAAATTTCCGGAATCGTTTACGTGATACGGGTTACCAGAGCATTACGGAGGATGGTGAATATTATGGTTACTCACTGGCACTGGGTTCTGCCGAAGTCAGTCTGCTGGAGCAGGTGGCAGCCTATCGCACGCTCGCACGTGGTGGACTCTACAGTCCCTTGCATTTTGTTGAACACAAAAAAACATCGCAGCCGGAGGAGCGTCGTGTCATGTCTGCGGATGCCGCCTGGATCATCTCCGATATTCTGAGTGATCAGGCCAGCCGCGCGATTACGTTTGGTCTCGGTAGCCCGCTCAGTACACGTTCGTGGAGTGCAGTCAAGACCGGCACCAGCAAGGACATGCGCGACAACTGGTGTATCGGTTATTCGGATCGCTACACCGTGGGAGTATGGGTCGGTAATTTTGAAGGCGATTCCATGCATGATGTGTCCGGCATCAGTGGCGCCGCACCGGTGTGGCTGGAGATCATGAATACGTTGCATGAACGCACACCGTCACAACAATCCTTGCCGCCTGTTACAGTGATTGCCGAAGATGTCCATTTTGTGCCGGCCATTGAAGCCGCGCGCAACGAGTGGTTTATCAAGGGCACTGAAACTGAAAAGATTGTTCTGGCCGGGCCGCAAACACGGCGCGGACGCATCACCAGTCCGGCGAATGGTGCCATCATCGCACTCGATCCGGATATTCCACCCGAATATCAGAAGATACCGATACGCGCTGCCAGTGTGGATGCTGGGGACAAAATTGTATTCAACAAAACGGAAACGATTGCAGCAGACACAGGGCAACTCTGGCAGCCACTCCCCGGACAATACACCTTGCAACTGGTCAGTGCCGATGGCGCACAACTGGATCAGATCAAATTTACGGTACGGGCACCGTATTAATACAAATGTAGACACGTTGAATATAGACTGTCTATACTCAACTTCAAGTAGTAACGCCCGAATAATAAGGAGGTTCCCGCATGTCCATTTTGCTTTCTATAAGCCCTAATCGGACAACCTGTCCATTAAAATATAGTTAGCCATATGAGAGAACAAATGGCGCTGGTTTGTATCTTCCTAGGTGTCGTCTTGCTATGGGCTCTATGTCTTGGATTCGGCGTACTGTTCTTCCCGTCGTGGGAGCTACGAGGTCAGTTTGGTGATCTTTTCGGCGCAGTTAATGCCTTGTTTAGTGGGCTCGCGTTTGCTGGTCTGATCTTCTCTCCAACGGAAGGAGCTGGCGTTGCAGCGGGAAGAGCTAAGGCTGCAACGTGAGGAGATGGCGAAGTCTCGTGAGGAATTGGCTAAGCAGGTTGCTGCGCAGCAAGCGCAGCGCCAAGTGTCCATTGCCCTTCTGAGGGTGGAAGGGCTAAAGGCAGAGATCGCAGCGCAAGAGATGCATTCGACTCAATTCGGGGCCGGCGGCCGCGACGATCAAATCAGGGCAATCCGGTCTATTGCCGCAAAGATTGAAGAGATTGCAAACACTCTTTAATAATTAGGGACGTACCCCAATCATTCGAAAAAGGAGATTGTAATGTCCAATAAAACAGGCACGGTCCGGCTACACCGGGTATTGCGAGCACCCGCCGGGCGAATCTACAAGGCGTTTACGGATAAAAGCGCTTTAGAGCGTTGGCTCCCTCCGTTCGGGTTTACGGGCACGATCCACGAAATTGATGTCCGCACAGGTGGCGGCTACCGGATGTCTTTCACGAATTTCGGTACCGGACACAGTCATTCGTTCACGGTCAAATATCTCGAACTGGTACCTGATAAGCGTATCCGGCACACGGATCGCTTTGACGACGAAAACCTTCCCGGTGAAATGATGGTTTCAATCGACCTCAAAACCGTGTCTTGTGGAACGGACATCAGTATTGTTCAGGAAGGGATACCCTCAGTCATTCCAGTGGAAATGTGCTACCTGGGCTGGCAAGAGTCACTTGAGCAGCTTGCCCGGCTTGTTGAGCCGGAGATTCCTGATAATGGATGACGGAAAAAAATAATAGAATCTATCTCAAAATTGAAAATTAACGATGATGCTAATACCCATACGTCATGCTGGCGAAAGCCAGCATCCAGTGAATGATTATGCCCCATCCTACCTTCCCCTGAAGGGGAAGGGGATACCGGCATACGCCGGAATGACGGATTTTGTAAATCTCGGAACAAAAGGGGCCTAACTAAAGAGGGCGGAGTGATTTATTTTTTATTATCCCGCAGGCGCTAGTTCCCAGCCGGTTTCACTTTTGCATTTCTTGAGCAATGCCTGCCCTGTGGCATGACCCATTTCCGTCGTCATGAGGTTGATTTGTACATCATTGTGCGCTTTCAGTAAGTCAAAATACTGATACCGTTGATAGAAATTAAATCCCAAGGACAGGGCAAGTAGCAGGGTAATGCAAATCAGCGCGTCCAGATGCAAGGTGAATTTTTTCATGAATGATGCCTGATTAATAATGGACTAATGAATGGATGCGATATTTGTCCAGTTTTTCCCGGCCTTTGAGAAAATCCAGTTCAACTACAAACGCACACCCGGCAATTTCCGCGCCGAGTTTCTCAATCAGTTCGCAGGAGGCTTTGGCTGTGCCGCCGGTGGCGATCAGGTCGTCGATCAGCAACACCCGATCGTTTTTATTGAGAGCATCTATATGGACTTCAAGTTCGGCTGATCCGTATTCGAGATCATAGCTCACGCTTTGCACGTCATAAGGCAACTTTCCCGGTTTGCGCAGCGGCACAAAACCAATACCCAGTTCCCATGCTACAAGGCTGCCAAAGATAAACCCGCGTGCTTCCATCCCCACAACGGCAGTCAGTTTTTCGCCCAGAAAAGGATGAATTAACTGATGTACGGCCAGACGCAGCATGGCCGGTTCCTTGACCAGCGGTGTGATGTCTTTGAATTGTATACCGGGCTTGGGAAAATTCGGTATATTGCGAATGTAGGCTTCTAATCGCTGCATGGATAAAATCTCCAATATAATAGTCACAATTGATACTCGAACCTGTCTCAAAATCGAAAATGCTGAAAAATTCCAAGTATCCTGTCATGCCGGGCTTGACCCGGCATCCAGTAAACAATTGTTTTGACTGGATTCCGGCTTTCGCCGGAATGACGAATGTTTCTAAATACCGGGATATTCTGCTCAATAATCAATTTTGAGATAGATTCTCATCATAACGGCAAATGCTGAAGGAGGGGAGTTATGTGTAAATTATTACAGCAATACGGCCCGCTGGTTGGGCGCATCCTGTTGTCCGTGATCTTTATTATCGCAGGCGCCAAAAAGATTTTCGGTTTTGCCGGAACGGCGGGGTATATGGCCAGTAAGGGTCTGCCGATGACGGAAGTTCTGCTGGTGCTGACCATCATCATCGAACTTGGTGGAGGGTTAATGATACTGGTGGGTTATCAGGCGCGCTGGGCGGCTACCGCGATCTTTTTCTTTCTGATTCCGGTAACGGTGGTGTTTCATCCGGTTTGGGCCGATCCTGAGCAATTCAATGCCTTCTTCAAGAACCTCGCCATCATGGGCGGCATGATGTACATCATGGTCTATGGTTCCGGGCCCTTGAGCCTGGGGAAAGATCACTGTGGAGGGAGCAAGCCTTAAACGACATCTTACTGCCCTGCTATAGTTATAGCAGGGCAGATGTTCTGAACATGAAACTCAAGTTACTGCTGGCGGGTTTTCTTATGGGGTTGTTTTCCTACACGGTGCATGCGGCCGATGATTATGTCCGCCAGCGACAGCAGATGGTCGCAGACATCAAGGACATGGTGGCCTATACCGCAGGTCATACTGGCCGTGAAGCATTTGCTGATGATGTGATGGCCGCGATGGCCAAAGTCCCACGGCATGAGTTTGTCCCGGATGAGATCAAATCCCATGCCTATGTGAACAGTGCCATGCCCATTGGCATGGATCAAACCATATCGCAACCCTATATTGTTGCCCTGATGACGGATCTGGCCGGCGTTGATCAAAACTCCAAAGTTCTGGAAGTCGGCACCGGCTCAGGCTATCAGGCCGCAGTGCTGGCGGAACTGGCCAATCATGTTTATACCATCGAGATTATAGAAGCGTTGGGACTGCGTGCCGAACAGGATCTGCAGCGATTGGGTTATGAGAATGTTACGGTGCGCATCGGTGATGGTTATGCCGGCTGGCCGGAACAGGCGCCATTCGATGCGATTCTGGTGACTGCTGCAATTGAAAAAGTCCCGCAACCTTTGCTGGATCAGTTGAAGCCGGGCGGCAGACTGGTCATCCCGCTGGGCAAGGTCCGCAGTTCACAAACGCTGACGCTTGTCGAAAAGACGCTGGAAGGAAAGATTGTTTACCATGAAATTTTGCCGGTAGCATTTGTGCCATTGACCGGCGATCACGAGTGATTTCATCAGGACTATGTATATGCGTTTATTCATGACAATTTTTATTATGGTGATAATGGGTACCGGTTCCGTGTATGCAGGAGGTATGGATGGAACTGATACGATTTATGTTGCTGAAGTCAGCAAGCCTGTTGATGAAATTTATCCGGCTCTCTACCAGGCGCTGGAAAAAGCACGCTTCTATGTGATCTTCGAGGCCAATATTGGTAAAAATCTCGCACGCAACGCAGAAAAATGGGGCGAGAATTACAACCGTAATAAATTTGAAACTGTGAAAAGCATGGTGATCTGCAATCCGGAATATGCCAACGAAGTCCTGAACCTTGATCCGAAAATGATGGCGTTATGTCCGTTAACCGTCACCGTGTTGTACAAGGCGGGTACGACCACAGTGTTGTTCGAAAAACTTGCTCCGGTCGCGGCGGGCAGTCCTGCGGAAGATGTCTTGTGGGAAGTCGAGAATACGGTGATCAGTGCAATTGAATCAGTAACCGATGGAGACTGAACAATTCACGCTCAGCGTGCACGGTAGGTAATGCGTCCTTTGGTCAGATCATAAGGTGTCATTTCGACGGTGACTTTGTCACCGGTCAGGATGCGGATATAGTTTTTACGCATTTTGCCCGAGATATGGGCGGTAATGACATGTCCGTTTTCAAGCTGTACACGGAACATGGTGTTTGGCAGGGTTTCAACCACGGTGCCTTCCAGTTCTATCTGATCTTCTTTTGCCATAAGTAAAGGGTAGTCCTCACGTAGAAAGACGCGAATTGTGCCTGAAATTTACTGCACAGGCAAAAAACAGCCGGATTAAGCCGGCGGGGTACGCTGCCACTGCCGGTTGTGCATATATTCAGCGGGTCTGAACTGGTTTTTGTAGCTCATCTTTTCGCATTCCCTGATCCAGTATCCCAGGTATACCCAGTCAAGACCCTGACGCTGTGCTTCCATGATCTGGTACAGAATGGCAAATGTGCCCAGGCTGCGCCGGGCATGATCCGGATCATAGAAGGTGTAGACTGCGGAAAGTGCATCTTCCAGTTGATCGACCACTGCCACGGCCAGCACGGTCTTTTCCAGCCTGAATTCATGGAAGGCGGTGTCCATCCAGTTTGAATGCAGAAAACCCAGATAGTCGCGCGGTGCCGGATTGTCCATGCCGCCACCGGCATGACGGGCAGCGATGTAACGGCAGTAGAGTTCGAAGTGGGACGGATTAAATTCCATGGGCTTAACCGAAAATTGCAGATCCTGATTGCGTTGCCAGATTCTTTTCTGGTTTCTGCGCATGCTGAATTCCCTGACCGGAATCCGCACCGGTACACAGGCCTGACAGCTGTTGCACCATGGTTGATAAAGAAATTCTCCGCTGCGCCGGAAACCGCTGGCCGCAAGTTGGGTATAGACCTCACGGCTCATGGGATAACCCGGATCAGCAAAGAGGGTAGTGGCCTGCCTCCCCGGCAGATAACTGCACGGATGTTCGGGGGTGGCATAAAAACCGAGTTTATGGACCTGTTTGCGCATAGATCAGGTGATAAGGGGTTGTTCCGGCCACGACGATTTTATTCCGGGCCGGCAATCACGTTCCAGACATACGGCAAAATGTTCCCGGGATACCGGTTGCGCGCCAAGACTCTGTAAATGTTTTGAATAGACCTGACAATCAATCAGTGTAAAGCCGGACTGATTCAGTAGTCTGCACAGATAAACCAGTGCCACCTTGGAGGCATCACTCATCCGGCTGAACATGGATTCACCAAAGAAAACCCGATCAATCGCCATGCCATAAAGGCCGCCCACCAGTTCATCACCATGCCAGCATTCCACCGAGTGTGCGTAACCCAGTTTATGCAAATCAGTAAAACTCCGGATCATTTCGATGGTGATCCAGGTTCCATCACTTTGTGAGCGCGGCCCTGCGCACATTTCCATGACCTTTTGAAAGCATTGATCAAACGTAATACGAAATTTTTTTCTGTTCAGTGATCTGTACAGACTGCGTGAAATTTTCAGTTGGTCGGGAAGCAATATCCAGCGGGGATCCGGTGACCACCACAAAATCGGCTGGCCTTCGTTATACCAGGGGAAAATTCCGCGTGCATAGGCGGAGATCATACGCTCCGGGCTGAGGTCGCCGCCAATCGCCAGCAGACCATCCGGTTCTGACAAGGCATGGCTGACATCCGGAAAATCACTGGCAATGATGTTGTCCCTGACCCAGTAGAGCTTATTGGAGCGGGTTTGTGCGTGTGTCATGCGTGCACACCTGTTCGATAGGCAGTATGCGTGGAAATATTATTCATATAACGATCAATATGCTTTCGCTCACGCTCCAGAAAATCGGCTATGGCAGCGCGAAACTGATCATGTGCCAGCCAGTGTGCAGACCAGGTGCTCACCGGGACAAATCCCCGGCTGATCTTGTGCTCACCCTGTGCTCCGGCATCCAGTTTTTCAAGTCGCTGCCGGATGCAATATTCTATGGTTTGATAGTAGCATAGTTCAAAGTGCAGAAAGGGGAACTGCTGCCGGCAGCCCCAATGACGGCCATACAGTATTTCCGGGCCCTGCAGGGCTAATGCTCCGGCAACATAAGTATTCCCTTTTTTTGCCAGAAAAAGCAGTGTGGCTTCAGGTAATGAGTCACTCAAGGATTCAAAAAACGGCAACGTCAGTCTGGGTTCTCCCCACTTGCGCTCAAAAGTTGAGGTGTAAAACGGATAAAATGCTTCCCAGTGCCTTGAGGTGATTTCACGCCCATGAAGAATTTCAATCTCAATGCCGGCTTCATGCACAGCGCGTCGTTCCCGTTTGATCTCCTTGCGCCGTTTTGAATTCAATTGATCGAGAAAATCATCGAAATCACGATACCCATGGTTGTGCCAGTGATACTGACAGCCTTTGCGCAGTAACAATCCATGCTGTTGTAACACAAAAGCTTCAGATTCATCCGGAAAAAGAAAGTGCAATCCGGAGACCTGCGTTTCCTCCACAAGTTGCAGAGCGGTGGAAATCAGCAGCAGGGTGATCTCATTCCGGTTTTGGTCATCTCTGACCAGACAGCGTGGTCCGGTGACCGGGCTGAACGGTATGGCTGACACCAGCTTGGGATAATACTGTCCACCAGCGCGTTCATAGGCTTCCGCCCAGCTCCAGTCGAATACAAACTCTCCGGTAGAGTTGCTTTTGAAATAGAGCGGCAGTGCTCCGGCAATTTCATTTTCGGCCGTAACGATCAGGTGGGCAGGATGCCAGCCGTGATCATCGAGACATCTGAATTTTTCAAGTCCGGCAAGAAATTCATGCCGCAGGAAAGGGTGGCCGGCAGGATTCAGTCTGTTCCAGGCAGCAGCCGGAATCTCCAGCAGAGTGTTTATACTGCGTATTGAGTACTGCAAGGCAGTGGCGGAGTGCGATGGTTCAGTTGGAAAACCCGCTTTCTGTATGTACCACCAGATCCGAGCCCAGTGCCTCGAGGAGTGCGCGTTTGGAACCGGCGAGTGAGAATGTGGTCTCGGCGTAACCGGAAGGATCCAGCATGAAACGATAACTGATGGTGGTACCGTTCATCATGTTATGCAAAAAGCTTGATGTGACTTCATTGCCAGAAATATATCCCAGCACATATTCCGCCCAGCGGCGATGGGCAATACAGGCCGCATCATTGATGGAGCGGTTGTCTGAACTGCGTTTATCGACCTGGTGTGTAGGGCAATTTTTTCCATCCAGACGGTCCAGGGTGGTGCCCATGCTGAAACGGGCACGGATGGCGTTGTTGCCATCCCGGTATATTTCCAGACTGTATCCCTCCGGATTGCGGGTCTGGGCAACCAGTGTTTGTTGGCTGGAGTCAACGTCCATGTGTTTCATCACAGACCATTCCGCAGAAGCGTTTGGTGTTATCAGCAGCAGCATGATGAAAATACGGTGTTGCAACATGGCCCGATGTCCCTTGATTGATGATGTGATTGTAATCCAATTACAATGCTGCGTTAATAATCACTTTCCCGGAGCACAAATCAGACATCATGAAACGCAGGGATTTTTTGCAATTGACCGCCGGTGTATGCTTTCTGACATGGTCTGACCGGTATCTGCTGGCGGCTGCTGGAGGTCGGGTGAAACATACCGGATTTAATTTCGAGCCTGTTTATCTGGAACATACGCTGGGGGCTGATCACCCTGAATCACCTCAACGGCTGGAAACGGTCATGCAGGTACTGAAGGACCAGGACTGGTATGCAGGGCTCTCCCGGGTACATCCTGACATAGATGCATTCCCTTGGATATATGAAATCCATACGGCTGATCATGTCAGTTCAATCAAGACCCATTATCCGCGCAGTCATGAAGTGGCCCTCACAGTGGTGCGTGCGGTGCTCACTGCCGTGGAGCAGGTCTGTACAGGTCGGCTGCGTAATGCATTTTGCGCCACTCGCCCACCCGGACACCATGCCCTGAATACCGGGCGTGAAGAAGGGTTCTGTTTTTATAATTCAATCGCGATTGCAGCACGATATGCCCAGAAGCATCATCAGTTGCAGAAAATACTGATCGTGGACTGGGACTATCATCATGGCAATGCTACGGAAGCTGCCTTTTATTCTGATCCCGGTGTGTTGTTTTTTTCAACGCATGATTTTTATGCCTATCCGGGCACAGGTGATCCGGCGCGGAAAGGCGAAGGCGCCGGACTTGGGTACAATATTAATGTGCATCTGAAATGCGGAACCACGGACACGGACATATTGGCTGCCTTTGAAAATTACCTTCTGCCGGCTGCACGCGATTTCAGGCCGGACCTGATTCTGATATCTGCCGGGTTTGACAGCCGTCAGGACGATCTGCTGGGTTGTTTCAATATCACCGATCAGGGTTTTGTAAAACTGACGCAAATGGTCATGGCATTGGCAGATGAATTCTGTGAAGGCAGGATAGTTTCAGTGCTGGAAGGCGGATACAACCTGCAGGGTAATGCCAGCGCCGTCATGCATCATGTGAAAACGCTGGCTGGTAAATAAAAAACCGATCAGTTTTTCCTGTTTTTGTCATTGCTTTTGGTGTACACGGGGAACGGCGTGATATTGCCTGCCGCTTCAGTTCCCTGGGTGATTTTGGCCACGCCCTGTTTGTTCACTTCATCGATACGGATAATGGAATGCATGGGGATGTAAGTGCGTGTGACATTCCCGAATTCTGTTTTCAGGTTTTCTTCGGAAGGATCCACCACGATCGAGGTTTTCTCGCCGAATATCAGTTGTTCAATCTCGATAAACCCGAACAGGTTACCCTGATGCACGCTTTTGGCGTACACCTCATAAACCTTGTCCTGATTGTGGAAGATGATTTTGTATATTGGTTTTTTGGCCATAGTCATGAGTATGTTGGATAAGAGGCGCGGATTCTACCACAACTTTCAGGGTTGAAAATGCAACGGTCCAGCGGGTCCGAGTGGCAGCCCGATGGTCAGCCAGAACAGCAGGAGTCCACACCAGACCACGGCAAAAGCGGCAGTGTACGGCAGCATGACAGCAATGATGGTGCCTACGCCCGATCCCCTGACATATTTCTGTACCAGTGCCAGGATGATGACCATGTAAGGATTCAGCGGAGTGATCACATTGGCAACCGAATCGCCGATACGATAGGCCGCCTGGGTCAGTTCCGGACTCAGACCCGTTTGCATCAGCATGGGCACAAATACCGGTGCCATGAAGGCATATTTGGCCGAGGCTGATCCGATGAACAGATCGGCAAAAATCACCAGTAGTATGAAGCTTATGATCAGCACGGGCGCCGGTATGGCCAGCGCCGCAAGAAATTCTCCGCCGCGGATGGCGAGCATTTCCCCGAGCCCGCTGTATTTGAACGATTCAATAAATTGCGCGGCAAAAAAAGCGAGCACAATATAGGGCCCCATGGCTGACAGGGTCTCTCCGAACATAACCGCGATGTCCCTGTCATTTCTGATTTTCCCGGTGTTGATCCCGAATACGATTCCCGGAATTACAAAAAGCAGAAACAGGAGCGGGACCGTGACTTCTATCCAGCGTGAAAAATGATTTCCGGTTCCATACAGGGGGGCGCCGGGAACAAATATGCATAACAATGCAGCCAGCAAAGTAATGGCCATCGCCAGTAATGATCGCTGTAATGCCTTCCGTTCAAGGTGTGCAGCAGATGTTTCAGTGGTGAGAGTCCCGATATCAGTGACGTCATATTTATCACACATCGGTTCGACCCATTTGACCGTAACCAGCCAGCCCGTCAGTGTGAGGATGATGGTGGAAACGGCCATGAACCACCAGTTGGCAGTCACCGCGACCTGATAGGCAGGACTGATAATACTGGCAGCACTCTGGGTGAACCCAGCCAGTAATGAATCCACCGGAGTGATGATCAGGTTGGCACTGAAGCCGGCAGAGACCCCGGCAAATGCAACGGCAATTCCTGTCAGCGGGGAACGTCCGGATGCCTGATACAGGAGTGCAGCCAGTGGTGGTAATACGACATAGCCGGCATCCAGCGCCATGGAAGACATCACACCAAGAAACAGCGTGGCGGGTGTGAGCAGCGAAGCGGGAGTCAGTTGCATTGCCTGTCTGAGCAATGCGGGAAGAAAACCGCTGCGCTCCGCCATGCCGATGCCGAGCATACCTACCAGCACAATACCAAGCGGCGGAAAGCGGATGAAATTATCAACCATATGACTCAGCAGCCACCAGATGCCATGGCCAGACAGCAGACTTTGGGCTTGTAATGCGGTACCTGTGACAGGATGCATGACCTGCCATTCGAGCATTACAGCAAACTGTGACATCAGCATGATGATCGCTGTCCCGAGCACAAACAACGTAGCCGGATGTGGCAGACGATTTCCCAGCCTTTCTATATGATCAAGCAGCTTCATCCGGGAAATGTGTCAGCAGAAATCGGTACAGACCGTCGATATAAATTTCACCACTCTCCATGAAGCCGTTGTTATGGTCACCCTTGATCTCCAGGAAATCCTTGGGTTGATTGGCTGCGTCGTAAATCCTTTTCCCCATTGTATAGGGCACGATCTCATCCTGAGGGCTGTGAATAATGAGCAGCGGACATGTTATCTGGCTGATTCTTTCCAGTGTCGGGTAACGGATTCTTGCAAGCAGGTTTACAGGCAAATAGGGATAATGCACCCGGCCCATATCGGCAATGGAAGTAAACGTGGACTCAAGTATCAGGGCGCCAGGTTGATGTTTTGCAACCAACCAGCTGGCCACACCGCCACCCAGTGATTCACCATATACAATGATTTTATCCGGCGAGACTTTAATTTCATCGGACAAATAATTCCAAGCTGCTTCGGCATCATGATAGGTTCCCTGTTCTCCGGGCTTTCCTGTACTCTGCCCATACCCACGGTAGTCTATGATAAATACAGACAGTCCCATTTGATGAAACATGAACAGTTTATCCAGACGGTGGGAAATATTACCGCCATTGCCATGCAAAAAAAGTAAAGTGGCACGCGGTGTTTCGTGGCGCATATACCAGCCGTGAATTTTTGTTTTATCACCGGTCATTAGATAGACATCCTTGTATTCCAGACCGGCATTCTGTGGTGTTGCCTGCAGGTTTGTATGGGGAAAATAGATAAAACCGGGCTGGAATACGTACAGTAGAATTGCAAGCAGTAGCCAGGTCGAGACAAGTATAAAAACCAGTGACTGTAGCATACGTGCCAGCAGTGATTTCATAATGTTGTGAAGTGACAGTGGGTTACACGGTATATTGACACCAGTAACCGGGTATTTCAAACCGTCATTTGGCGATATATTAGGCGCATCAGCGGTTATAATTGATATCCAGGCATACAAGAAAAACGAAAAACGCCTGCGGGAAGAAAAATATGGTCTCTCCTTTACATTCAAGTCCGTCCAGACTGGTGGTGCTTGCCATAAGCGCAGCGCTGTTATTTGGTGTTATTTTCAGTTTCTGGAAGCTCTCGTCTGAAGACCGTCGTATGCGCGAAGACCTGCTCGTGCTTGCGCGCACAATCACACATTCAATCAATCTGGACAAGATCAAACACCTCAGTGGTACAGAGGCTGATCTGCAAAATGAAAATTATCAATGGATAAAAAAGAGGCTGAAAGAAATCCGAATAGGTATTCCGAAATGTCGCTTTATTTATCTGATGGGCCGACAGGAGGACGGAGATATCTATTTTTTTGTGGACTCAGAGCCCGAAGAGTCCAAGGATTATTCGCCGCCTGGGCAGATATTTTACGAAGCGGATCAAAGCATACACCAGGTGTTTACCGCCCGTCATGAAACGGTGGATGGTCCTACCACAGATCGTTGGGGCACGTGGGTGAGTGGTCTGGTACCTTTGGTTGATCCGGAGAACGGGCAACTGCTGGCTGTACTGGGGATGGATATCGATTCCAGTGACTGGAAACAGCGCGTGATTTTCTACAGTGCAACACCAATATCAATTTCTGTGGTTCTGGCACTTTTGTTTGCGGCTTCATTTGTTCTGTATCAGCTCGCGAACCGGGAAAAAACGATCCTGGCGGCCTCAGAGAACATTCTGCGTGAGTCCAGAGAAAAACTGGATGCCATAGTCAATTCTATCGGCGGTATCATTATGGAGTTCGATCTGATTGAGGACCGGATAACTTTTGCGAATGAAGAGTGTGAGCGTCTTTTTGGCTACCCGGTACGCTACTGGCTGGGTCAGAACCTGAACAACTGGTGGACACATGTGCATCCGGATGATCGTGAAATGGCACAGGTAACATGTACAACGGCCACCGATCAGGGCAAAGACCATATTATGGAATACCGTTTTATCACAGCAAATGGCTCAACCATATGGTTACGTGATCATGTTGTGCTGATCAGGGAGCAGAGCCGGATCAGCAAGTTACGCTGCATGATGATGAATATCACAGATCGCAAGCAGGTTGAAAGCGCCTTGCGTAAGTATGAACATATTGTTTCAAGCAATCCGCATTTCATGTCATTTATTGATCGAAATTACACTTTTCAGGTCATTAATGACGCCTATCTGAAAGCATTCGGTAAATCACGTGAAGAAATTATCGGACACACACTGGCTGAATTGTATGGAGAAGACTTTTTTCTGGCCCATCAGAAAAAGAATTTTGACATGGCCATTTCAGGCCTGCAGGCCGGTTATGAAACCTGGTTTGATCTGCCGCTGATTGGACGCCGTTATTTGTTGATAGATTACACACCTTATTATGATGGCAATACGGTTACCGGAGTGATTGCAAGTTCACATGATATTACCGAACGCAAGCTGGCTGAAGAAATTGAGCGGCAACATGAAGAAAAGATCGAACATCTGGCCTATCATGATGCGTTGACAGCGCTGCCAAACCGGACATTGTTTCTCGATCGACTTGGACAGGTGCTGGCACAGGGTAATCGGGAAAGCAGTCAGGCTGCGATCTTGTTTACTGATCTCGACCGATTTAAAACAATAAATGACACGCTCGGACACGCAGTCGGTGACGAGCTGTTGCGACATGTCGCTACCCGGTTGCGCGAAGTATTGCGTGAGGTAGATACGGTTGCCCGTTTTGGTGGAGATGAATTTGTGATACTGCTGCCGAAAGTTCAGCTGGCGCGTGATGCTGCCCAGGTGGCGGCCAAGGCAGTTGCCATTTTGTCCGTGCCTTTTTCGGTGCATGGGCATGAACTTCATCTGACCACGAGTATCGGAATCAGCCTTTATCCCAAGGATGGTATGGATGCTGAAACTTTGTTAAAGCACGCGGACACTGCCTTATATCAGGCCAAAAACCGTGGTCGCAATCAGTACCAGTTTTTTGATTCGCGCATGAATGCACAGGCCCATGAGCGGCTCTTGCTGGAAAACAGCCTGCGTAAGGCACTTGAACGTGATGAACTGCTGTTACATTACCAGCCACAGATCGAATTGCACACCGGCAGAGTGACTGGCATAGAAGCTCTGGTACGCTGGAACCATCCGGAACGCGGCATGATCATGCCGTATGAATTTATTCCTATCGCGGAAGAAACCGGAATGATCAGTCAGATTGCCGAGTGGTGCCTGAACAAAGCCTGCAAACAACTGGGAGACTGGCAGCGCAAAGGTCTTAAAGGTTCACAAATACGGGTGGCGGTCAATCTCTCTGCCCGGCAACTGCAACAGGCTGGATTACCGGAACTGGTGAAGAGCATACTCAAAAACACAGGACTTGATCCTGGTTTTCTGGAGCTGGAAATCACCGAATCTACCCTCATGGCCGATCCGGACAGCGCCATCCGCATATTGTCCAGGCTGCACGAAATGGGTATCCACATCAGCGTTGATGATTTCGGCACCGGTTACTCAAGTCTTGCTTATCTGAAACGGCTTCCGATTGATCGTATCAAGATTGATCAATCCTTCGTACGGGATGTGCCGGGTGATCCGAATGATGTGGCGATCGTTCAGGCCATACTGGCCATCGCCCAGAAACTCAATCTTAAAGTACTGGCAGAAGGAGTAGAGACGCCGGAACAAAAGGATTTTCTGCTGCAGCATGCTTGTGATGAAGCGCAAGGCTATTATTTCAGGCCACCTTTGTCCGTAGATGACTGTGCAGATTTTCTGGACAATACACCTGCAGCATGAGAAGGGTTCTATATCTTCAATACGATCTTGCCAGTAGTCGAGCCTGATTCAACTTTACGGTGTGCCTGTTCCACCTGTTCAAGCAACAGCAGCTCGCTGACATGGGTTAGCAGTTTTTTATCATTAATCATTTGTGAGCATTGTTCCAGTATCCAGGTCTGATGTCGCTGGGCTGATTCCAGTCCAAACAGTAGTGGAGTTAGCATGATTTCGAAACTGAAGCGCAGATTGCGCATCCGGGCAACGGTCCAGTCAATTTTTTCAGGGACCTGCAGCAATGTGACCAGATCGCCGAAATGTTTCACGGCAGGGAAGCTGGCCTGAATCAGATCGCCTCCTACATTATCCATCACAATGTCCACTCCCTGACCATCGGTCCAGTGCATAACAGCATCCACAAAATTCTGCTGTTTGTAATTGATAATAAAATCTGCCCCCAGTCCTTTTACAAACTTTGCTTTTTCATCAGAACTGATCGTTGTACAAACTTTTGCGCCTGCTGCCTTGGCAACCTGAATGGCAATATGCCCGACACCGCCGGCACCAGCATGAATCAGTACACTCTGGCCGGCCTGCATACGAGCCCGATCATGCAGCGCCTCCCATGCCGTGATAAACACCAGTGGCAGGGCAGCGGCCTGGATGAAATCAATTGAAGACGGTTTTTGGGCAAGAAAATGTTCATCAAGAACAATATATTCAGCATAGTTGCCCGGGCCAGCGCCGATCCCGCCATGAAAGAAATAAACTTCATCGCCTGTTTTGACGCGTGATACGTTTTCCCCTGTGTCTTCTACAACACCAGCGCCATCACAACCCAGTATGGTCGGGAACTGATTGATGGGATACAGTCCGCGCCGGAATTTGGCGTCTACCGGATTGATGCCTGCTGCCTTGAGTTTCACCAGAACTTCGGATGGTTTGGTGATGGATGGTCGTGGCA
>CAYZJI010000005.1:23386-37879 GCA_964479045.1 uncultured Enterobacteriaceae bacterium | reverse complement strand
GCTGCCTTGAGTTTCACCAGAACTTCGGATGGTTTGGTGATGGATGGTCGTGGCACCTCCTGAAGTTGTAATTGTTCCGGTCCGCCGGTCTTGAGTATCACAACTGCTTTCATGAAGGCGCCTCTGATCAGGAATCCTCTGTCATTGTATCGCTATTGAAAAATACAGACACACAAAAAAAAGAGGGGCGTAAGCCCCTCTTGTACTTCTGTCGCAAGATGATATTGAATGGTCAGTTTATTTCCAGGCCGGTTTGCCCAGATTGATGTCTTCCTTGTCAGTGGCAGCACCAGTGATGGCGCCAGCCGCCGCACCAATCGCAGCACCTGACAATACGGACAATCCGGTCACTGCACCAATTACCGCACCGGTTGCAGCACCGACACCGGCGCCACTTATGGCACGTTCTTCACCGGTAGTACCACAACCGGTCAGAACCAGAATAATGGCCAGTAAACCCATCATAAACATGTTACGCATCATGTCATCTCCTGTGTTGTTGAGATGATGAAAAACTAGCAAACACAGGAACGGGGATTAAGGCCGAATCCCTGAATGTGTGAAATTCATCAGGATTGATGCTGCATCATGTGACTGGTTTCACAAGAATCAGCCAACAATTATTTATTGAACTTTTTACAAAAAGTGCACTGGTTCACAGCCATGCGCATCAAAACAAGTCTTTATTTATGTTCTTCGAGCCAGGCTTCCGCATCGAGCGCGGCCATACAACCGCTGCCCGCAGAAGTAATGGCCTGCCGGTAAACATGATCAGCCACATCACCGGCGGCAAAGACTCCGGGTACGCTCGTGGCAGTGGCCTGACCATGCAGACCGCTTTTGACCACGATATATCCGTTTTTCATATCCAGCTGGTTTTCAAAAATCTGTGTATTGGGTTGATGGCCGATGGCAATGAACACACCTTTCAAATCGAGTTGTTTGGCGGTGCCATCAGCAGCATTTTTAATGCGTATGCCGGAAACACCGCTGTTATCCCCCAGCACTTCATCCAGTTGATGGTTCCACGCGATGGTTACATTGCCATTTTTTGATTTGTCGATGAGCCGGTTGGCAAGAATTTTCTCCGCGCGAAACTTGTCGCGGCGATGCACGACTGTCACATGCGAGGCAATGTTCGAAAGATACAGGGCTTCTTCTACAGCCGTATTGCCGCCGCCGATGACCGCAACTTTTGCGCCGCGGTAGAAAAATCCGTCGCACGTGGCGCAGGCGGAAACCCCTCGGCCTTTGTAAGCTTCTTCGGAAGGCAATCCAAGGTATTTGGCGGAAGCTCCGGTCGCAATAATCAGGGCATCACAGGAATACGTGCCGTTGTCGCCTGTCAGTTTGAACGGGTGTTGCTTCAGGTCTACCGAATGGATATGGTCATTAATCACCGTAGTATCAAACCGCTCAACATGTTTCAGCATACGACCCATCAGATCCGGTCCCTGCAGGCCCTCAATGTCCCCAGGCCAGTTATCGACATCCGTTGTGGTCATCAACTGTCCACCCTGTTCCAGGCCCGTAACCAGTACCGGGGCAAGGTTGGCGCGTGCGGCATACAGGGAAGCGGTGTAACCTGCGGGGCCGGAACCCAGGATCAGTAATCGGGCATGTCGGGTAGTACTCATGCAATTCTCCAGTTCTGGAAATGACTGCGGGCAAGTTCAAAAGTCAGGTATGTTACGTTATTGCGGTGCGCCAAGCAAAATCAAGTGCTTACCTTGCAAGCCCTATTTTATAGTATGATTATTTCTTATATAACATATAATTAGCATAATTATTGACGAAACAAGTTTAACTACTGATGGGACAGGCCACACGAAAACGCGCCGCGGCTGAAGCGCTGGGCAATCAACTCACACGCAACATCAAGGAAGTGAGCATGATTGCGCTCGCCGTGATTGCGCTTTACCTGCTGATAGCGCTTTTCAGTTATCACCCCGATGATCCGGGTTGGTCGCATGCGGTATCAGTCACGCTTATCCATAACAGTGCCGGTGCGGCCGGTGCCTGGATAGCGGATGTCCTGCTCTACCTGTTCGGTTATATGGGGTATCTGTTTCCGGTGTTTTTTGCTTATGGGGGCTGGCGCCTGTTTCGCTCGCGGCTGGAAATGGAACCGCTTAACTACGTGCGCTATGCCATACGTACTGCCGGTTTGTTGATGATGGTCATCGGCGGCTGTGGTATTGCTCGATTACATTTTGTAGCCGGCACTTCACTGCCTTATGAAGTCAGGGGGGCAGGCGGCATTCTGGGTGATGTGATCGGCTCAGGGTTGCATCCGGTGCTGGGGATGACCGGTGTTACATTGTTCCTGCTCGCGTTGTTTGTGATTGGTATTACCTTGTTCACCGGTTTGTCGTGGCTATGGGTGATGGACAAAACCGGTCACTGGACGCTCAGGCTCATTGCATATATTTCTGAATCACGGCAACGCTTGCGTGATGAAGCACAGGGACGGCTCGCACGGCGTGAACGTGAAACCATCGTCAAAGTCGAGCAGGAAAAGATTATTCAGCGCGAGCCGGTCAAGGTTGAACCGAAAATATCCATGTTTGAAACCGGTGATCGCGCCGAGCGCGAAAAACAGGTCAATCTTTTTGAATATCCCTCCAATGTCGCGTTGCCATCATTAAATTTGCTGGATGAACCCGGCGAACGGGTAGGGCAGTTGTCACATGATGCACTGCAGGCCATGTCGCGGCAGGTGGAACTCAAGCTCAATGACTTCGGTATTGAAGCCCGTGTCGTGGAAGTGCATCCGGGACCGGTGATCACACGCTTTGAACTGGAACCGGCCGCGGGTGTTAAAGGCAGCCAAATCATCAATCTGGCCAAGGATCTGGCGCGGGCCTTGTCGGTGATCAGTGTGCGTGTGGTCGATGTCATTCCCGGGAAGTCTGTCATTGGACTTGAGATTCCCAATGAACGACGTGAACTGGTGGTATTAAGTGAAATACTCAATTCACGTGAGTATGAAGAAATGAAGTCGCACCTGACGCTCGCGCTCGGCAAGGACATCAGCGGCAAACCCATGGTGACGGATCTTTCGAGAATGCCCCACCTGTTGGTCGCAGGCACGACCGGCGCGGGCAAATCCGTAGCATTGAACGCGATGATTCTGAGTTTGCTGTACAAATCTACCGCCAAGGATATACGGCTTATTATGATCGATCCAAAGATGCTGGAACTGTCCGTGTATGAAGGCATTCCGCATCTGCTGGCGCCCGTCGTGACGGACATGAAAGAAGCGGCCAATGCCTTGCGTTGGTGTGTGGCCGAAATGGAACGGCGTTATCGTCTCATGGCCGCGCTCGGTGTGCGTAATATTACCGGCTTCAATCGCAAGATTATCGATATGGCTGAAGCCGGGCAGCCCGTGCTCGATCCGCTTTACAAACCCATCAGTGAAGATGATCAGGCGCCGCCACTGGATGAACTGCCGCTCATCGTTGTGATCGTGGATGAATTGGCTGACATGATGATGACCGTCGGCAAGAAGGTTGAAGAATTGATTGCGCGCCTCGCCCAGAAAGCGCGCGCATCCGGCATCCATCTCATACTCGCCACGCAACGGCCGTCAGTCGATGTTATTACAGGTCTTATCAAGGCCAATATTCCCAGCCGTATTGCTTTCCAGGTTTCATCCAAGGTGGACTCTCGTACTATCCTCGATCAGATGGGAGCTGAAACCCTGCTGGGTCATGGCGATATGTTATATCTGCCGCCGGGCACCGGATTACCCATACGTGTGCACGGCGCCTTTGTGGCTGATCATGAAGTGCACAAAGTTGTCAGTGAACTCAAGAAGAATACTGAGCCGGATTATCATGACGAGATTGTACGCGGGCCATCAGAAGGCGGTGCCGAAGTCATTCCCGGCCTTGAAACGGCCAGTGAAGACATGGATCCGTTGTATGATGAAGCGGTGCGCATTGTTACGGAAACACGCAAGGCTTCCATTTCCTATATCCAGCGGCGCCTGAAGATCGGCTATAATCGCGCCGCACGCATGGTGGAAGAGATGGAGCAGAGCGGTGTGGTAGGGCCGCTGGAATCCAATGGCAGCAGAGAAGTTATTGCCCCGCCCCCGCCGCCACAGGATTAATGACAAATTTCTTTCAATCTTTCCGGTCCAATTTTGCATGATAGAAAATCATAACAAGCTGTTCTTGGTCCTTCTGTTTATTTTTGTTTCAATCAATCCGCTTTCTGCGGAAGAAAAACCCGATCCGCTGGAAAATTTTCTGAAGAATTTCGAAAGTTATCAGGCCGGTTTCAAACAGGTTTTATCCAATGAGCATGGTGCGGAGCTGGAGTCATCCAATGGAGTGGTCTATATACAAAAACCCGGCAAGTTCCGCTGGGTGTATGAAGAGCCCTACAAGCAGGTCATTATCACGGACAGCAAGACCCTGTGGTTATATGATGAAGATCTGGCGCAAGTGACCATCAAGGACATCACGGAATCCATCGAGAATACACCTGCCGCCATCATCAGCGGTCAGGTCGATATCAACGAATATTTTGTCCTTGTGGACATGGGCAATATCGAAGGATATGACTGGGTTGAACTGACCCCCAGGGATACGGAAAGCCAGTACACCAGCGTGCGCCTCGGCTTTGACAAGGACAACCTCGGTATGATGATACTGTTCGATAATCTGGGCCAGGTTACGCGGATTGATTTTCTTAATCCGGAGCGTAACAAACGTTTCGGCGGGCCATTATTTACCTTTGAAATTCCTGAGGGCGTGGATATTGTCGACGAACGACAACAGGAAAAACCTGATACAGCACAATAAAATAATTTTCAGACTGGGGCAGTGAAAAGGAAATACAGTAGCAATAAATAGATGCCAGTCATTGCAACAGCATCTAGGTTACTCAGGGATTTCTCCTGCCCCATGCATTGATGTAATGCATAGAACAACGGAAACAGCAATAACATCAATAATATCGTAATTGTATTTGTCGGTACGACGTATTGCGGGTTGCCTGTGGTTAGGCCCGCTACGCCGATCACCAGCAGACTGAACGGCAGTAATAAAAACATGACCTGCGTCAGCCCGCCAAATACATTGCTCAGTGCTATCCCGAGTTCGCCACGCCGGTGTGATTTATAAACAATGATGTACTCACTGACGCCGGCAAACAGGGCCAGCCCTGCAGCGGTGGGGATCATCGGCATACCGAGTCCCTTGATGGCGGTGTCGGCAAATGTGCCGATGGCTTCACCGCCGCAGTATGCACCAATAATGCCTAATATCATCATGCTGATGATGGCCATCCAGCGGGTATCATGTCCAAGCCGGCTCGGGTCGGGCGGAATGGATTCCGAGTTATCCTTACCTTCCCCATAGTAACGAATGAGAGTCAGTAGGTAATAGCCATAGATAATGATCAGTACCAAACCTATGCTGATCAGATCACCACCGGACATTGCGGTTTTGATGCCCTCATGACGTTCTGTAATCATGACAATACCAATAATTAATGTAATCGCCGCTCCTGTAATCAGGATTTCACCTCCGGCAACGGCCAGTGAGCGCGGCATGGAATAGGCGCCTTCACGATCCTTGGGCAGGAAAAATGAATAAATAGAAAATGCCAGCGCATTGTTGAATATGGTGACTACCGCGGTCACAAAAGCCACCATGGGCTCCACCAGCACCAGAAACGCAATCACAACAAACTCCGGAAGTGTGCTGAGAGCTGACCCAATGGTGCCGGAAATGAAACCGTCCCATTTGAGGCGTGCACCGAGACGCTCCACACCATGTAAAAATGCTTCACAGGCACCCTGTATAATCAGCAGGCCGGTAATCAGCTGAATGCCGGCAAATATAATCTGGTGTGTAGCAGGATCAGCCCACTGAAAATGCTCATTCATCAAAAGAACAAGCCAGAAAATCATTCCAAGCCCCATCAACGACTGCCAGAGCTTGATATCTTTTGATCGTGCTTCAGCGGCACGCAACGCCGTGCCGATCCAGGCGCTGGAACTCGGCAAGTGTTTTTTCAGGCCGAGACGTCTTGCCTCCATTAAGTCCTCAAGGGCGACACGCAGTTTGGGTGAGGTTGCGACCAGTTTCTGGAAAGATTCAGTGCTGACGCGCCAGGTCGTGAGTTCAGTTTCGGCCATGACTGTTGCAGAGCGGGCACTGCCCGTAAGCAAGGCACCTTCACCTACTGCAGTACCGGCGGTGACTTCCCAGGTTTCGGTTACGCCGGTTTTGGTCACGCGGGCCTTGCCTTCTTCAATCAGGTAAAGGGCATCTCCCTGGTCGCCTTCACGCATCAGGCAGTTGCCTGCCGGAAAGGTAATCTGTTCAACATAGGGCACCAGCGCCTGTACATCCTCCGGTGGCAGGGCACGCAGGATATCGATCCGGCTGAGATGGCTCAGGATATAACGAGTTTGTTTTACACCCAGTTTGCGGGATGGCTTGCCTGCGTCATTATTATTCATATTCAGAGACAGATTGTAATATCCGGCATTCAGATATAATGAAGTATAGATATAATAATTGCTTAACACACAAACCCGTTTCATGCCTGCCCATATTGACTATCATCCACTTGCTGACCGGATGCGTCCAGACACGCTGGATGATTTTACCGGCCAACAACATATCCTCGGCAAAGACAAACCATTACGCCTCGCCATCGAGCAGGGCCGTTTGCACTCCATGGTGTTCTGGGGGCCGCCCGGCACCGGTAAAACCACGCTGGCGCGTCTCATAGCCAGCTCATGCGACGCACAATTCCTGACCGTTTCAGCCGTATTAAGTGGGGTGAAAGAGATCCGTGCTGCCATCGAACGCGCGCAGCAATATCGTGAGGTGTATAACAAGGACACTGTCCTGTTTGTCGATGAAGTCCATCGCTTCAATAAATCCCAGCAGGATGCGTTTCTGCCCTATGTAGAAGACGGCACGGTGACGTTCATTGGTGCCACCACAGAGAATCCGTCATTTGAATTAAACAATGCCTTGCTGTCCCGTGTCAGGGTTTATGTCCTGAAGTCACTGCAGGCGGATGATGTCCGCCAGATCATTCAACGGGCATTAAACGATCCTGAACATGGACTGGGTCAACAGAATTTATCCATGACGGAAGACTCCATCAACAAACTCGCAGCTATTGCCGATGGGGATGCGCGCCGTGCATTGAACCTGCTGGAGATTGCCGCTGATCTCGCCGAAAACAATACCATCACTGATGAATTACTGGATGAAGTCATTTCCGGTGGTAGTCTGCGCCGTTTCGACAAAGGTGGCGAAGCGTTTTACGATCAAATATCCGCCCTGCATAAATCCGTGCGCGGTTCCGCGCCCGATGCGGCACTATACTGGTTCTGCCGGATGATCGATGGCGGTTGCGATCCTCTATATATTGCCCGGCGGGTGGTGCGCATGGCCTCGGAAGATATCGGCAATGCTGATCCACGCGGTTTGCGGCTGGCACTGGATGCGTGGGAAACCCAGGAAAGATTAGGTTCGCCGGAAGGTGAATTGACGATAGCGCAGGCCATTGTTTATCTGGCCTGTGCGGCGAAGAGCAACGCGGTTTATATGGCCTACAATACGGCTATGCGCGCCGCGCGCGATCATGGTTCACTGGAGGTGCCGTTGCATCTACGCAATGCGCCGACGAAACTCATGAAGTCGCTGGATTACGGCAAGGACTATCGCTATGCCCATGACGAACCGGAGGCCTATGCCGCAGGCGAGCGTTATTTCCCGGATGAAATGCAGGAGGAGCAGTACTATCATCCGGTCGATCGTGGCATGGAAATCAAGATCGCCGAAAAGCTTGCGCATCTGCGGGAACTCAATCGCAAGACAAAGAAAAACAAGTAACAGTTAATTTTTTATACACGACCTGTAAAATATACCTGAATGAATCAAATAGCCCTCATAGCTGCAGGTGGTGCCATCGGCGCGTTGATGCGTTTCTGGATGTCGCTCGGAGTACATGCGCTGTTAGGCCGTGGTTTCCCCTATGGCACCTTGTCTGTGAATGTATTGGGTTCACTCATCATCGGCGTGCTCTATGTGCTCATCATGGAACGCACGCAAATGAGTCCGGAATGGCGGGCACTATTAATCACCGGCTTTCTTGGTGCATTTACTACATTTTCAGCATTTTCGATTGAAACCCTCAATCTGCTCGAAGCCGGGGAAATTCTGAAAGCGGCACTGAATATTGTATTGAGCGTTGTATTATGTCTTTCCGCCTGCTGGCTGGGGCTGACCATTACACGGCAACTCACTGTCTAGTTTAAGGAATTATTAATATGCTGGATCCTCATCTGTTGCGCACTAGTATTGATGTGGTCATTAATGGCCTCAGCAAACGCAGATACGTATTTGATACGGAAGCGTTCATGGAGCTGGAAACACGACGTAAAAAAATACAAACCGCCACTCAGGACCTGCAGCAGGAACGCAATGCGCGTTCCAAAGAGATCGGCAAGGTCAAGGCGCAGGGCGGTGATGTAGAAGCATTATTAAAGCAGGTCGGTGATCTGGGTGAACGTCTCAAGGCGAGCGAGGCGGAACTGGAGCAAATCCAGCAGGAACTGAATTATATCCTGATGAGCACACCCAATATCCCGCATGAATCCGTGCCGGAAGGAACATCGGAAACAGACAACAAGGAAATCCGCAAGTGGGGCGAGTTACCACAGTTTGATTTTAGACCGAAAGATCATGTGGATCTGGGCGAAGCACTGGGTCTTGTTGATTTTGCGTCCGCCACTAAAATAACGGCATCGCGTTTTGTGGTCATGAGTGGCGCCATTGCGCGGTTACACCGGGCATTGATCCAGTTCATGCTGGATACACATACGGAAGAACATGGTTATGTTGAAGTGAATGTGCCGTACATGGTCAATGCGGACAGTATGCGTGGTACAGGGCAGTTGCCAAAATTTGAGGAAGATTTATTTTCGATTCCGCAACAGGGTTTTTATCTGATCCCTACGGCGGAAGTGCCGGTCACCAATCTGGCACGTGATGAAATCATCCCGGCTGAAAAAATGCCGCTGAAATATGTCTGCCACTCACCGTGCTTCCGCAGCGAGGCCGGTTCCTATGGCAAGGACACACGCGGCATGATCCGCCAGCACCAGTTTGAAAAGGTGGAACTGGTGCAACTGGTCAAGCCGGGTGATTCATACCGGGCACTGGAAGAACTCACGGACAATGCCGAAACGATTCTGAAAAAACTCAAATTACCGTATCGCGTCGTAGCATTGTGCGGAGGTGATTTGGGTTTCTCAGCGGCCAAGACCTACGATCTGGAAGTATGGTTGCCGGGCCAGCAGAAGTATCGCGAGATTTCTTCCTGCAGTAATTTCGAGGATTTCCAGGCACGCCGCATGCAGGCCCGCTGGCGCAATCCGGACACCGGCAAACCGGAACTGCTGCATACCCTGAATGGCTCAGGCCTTGCCGTCGGCCGTACATTGATCGCAATTATGGAAAACTATCAGAACAACGATGGTTCAATTAATGTGCCTGAAGAACTGCAGAAATATATGGGTGGGGCAAAAGTCATCAGGTAATAACTTATTGAACAGTCGGCTGAAATAATTTGTTATGTTGCTCTATTTTCAAGCTGTCCCCAATACCAATTAACTTTTTTAACAACTTCTTTTCCATCTTTTTTATCCCATATATCTGGATTTGCTTTAAATTCTTCTTGGAGTTTAATAATTATATTTTTACTCTCGTCAAAATTTCCTAATTCGTATTCAATCTCGGCCTTTAAGGCCTGATGCAGTGAATTCATAAAGCCAAAAGACTCCAGGGAAAGCGCAAAATCTACATGCTTTTTTGCATCAGCATATTTTTCTTTTTCAACTAATCTGCAAGCCTTTCCATATCTTCTGCTTGCTCTGAGGGTACTGAAATATTTTTTAATAAGTAACATAAGAGTTGATCGGCGAGACTCCCCATAATCCCAATAGGACGGATTCCCGATAACACCATAATTAAGGAATTTTAATTGTGTATGGTCAGTTTATCCTTGAGGGTGATGACTCTCAAGTAGCGGCGGCCAGACGGCGCGTTAGTCTGTTTATGGTGGACACAATTTTTTGATGTGGATTCCGGATAGCCTCATGTATTCGGCTTCCGGAATGACGGGCAACAAAAACCCCGGCATTGCCGGGTTTTTATTATTGTTTACTGGATACCCCCGGCTTACTACTTGCCGGGGCAGGCTTTTTTCACCGGTATGACGGCAATTGGATTTTGAGACGGCTCTATCAAGTATGCAGGTGTTGCAGAACTTCTTCGAGTTTGGCTTTGGCATCGCCGAAGAACATACGGGTGTTTTCCTTGTAGAAGAGCGGATTGTCCACGCCGGCATAGCCGCTGGCCATGCTGCGTTTCATCACGATCGTGGTTTTGCCTTTCCAGCATTCCAGTACCGGCATGCCGGCAATCGGGCTGTTCGGTTCTTCGAGTGCGGCCGGATTTACAATGTCATTCGCGCCGATCACTACTGACACATCGATGTCCGGGAAATCTTCGTTGATTTCGTCCATTTCAAAGACGATGTCATACGGCACCTTGGCTTCTGCCAGCAACACGTTCATGTGTCCCGGCATACGGCCGGCCACCGGATGAATACCAAAACGGACATTCACGCCTTTGTTGCGTAAGGCCTTGGTAATTTCACATACGGTATGCTGCGCCTGTGCCACGGCCATGCCGTAACCCGGAATGATCATGATTTCTTTTGAGTCCAGCAGGAGATTTGCAACTTCATCGGCATTGATCGGACTGACATCACCCTGAGGCGCGCTGCTGGCCGCCGCTGTGCCACCAGCCGTACCGAATCCGCCGGCAATCACCGCGAAGAATTTACGGTTCATGGCGCGGCACATGATGTAGCTCAGGATCGCACCACTGGAACCAACGAGTGCGCCGACAACGATGAGCAGATCATTACTCAACATGAAACCGGTTGCGGCGGCGGCCCATCCGGAATAACTGTTGAGCATGGACACCACCACCGGCATATCGGCGCCGCCAATCGCCATCACCATGTGGATGCCGAAGAGCAGGGCGATCACTGTCATGATGACCAGCGGCGTAAGACCTTCACCCGCTGCAGACTGTCCGACGAATTCAATGCACAACCAGATGGATGCAATCAGCAGAATCAGGTTCAGCCAGTGACGTGCAGGCAGCAACATGGGTTTGCCACTGATCTTGGCGCTGAGTTTGCCGAAAGCAATTACGGAACCGGAGAAGGTCACGGCACCAATGAGAATACCGAGGTAGGTTTCCACATCATGGATGGTTTTTTCCACGCCGGTCAGATCACCACCGTGACCGAGGAAATTGGCAAAGCCCACCAGCACAGCGGCCATGCCGACCAGGCTGTGCAGGATGGCGACCAGTTCCGGCATCTGTGTCATTTGCACTTTCACGGCAAGGATGTAACCGATGACACCGCCGATCAGCATACCCGCAACCAGCACGCCATAATTGGCACTGACATCACCAAAAATAGCGGCGATCAGGGCAATGGTCATGCCCAGCATGCCGTAGAGATTTCCGCGGCGGGATGTTTCCGGGTGGCTTAAACCTCCAAGTGCCAGTATGAACAATATGGTGGAGGCAATATACGAAACAGTAACGAGTCCGGGTGACATTATTATTCTCCTTATTTCCTGAACATATCCAGCATGCGCCGCGTGACGGCAAAGCCGCCTGCGATGTTGATGCTGGTAATGAGGATGGCGATACCGGCCAGCCACATCGTAAGTTTGTCACCCGATGACACCTGTAACAGCGCACCGATAATAATGATACTGCTGATGGCATTGGTCACACTCATCAACGGTGTGTGCAATGCGGGCGTCACATTCCAGATCACCATGTATCCGACAAAACAGGCCAGCACAAATACCGTGAAATGATTCATGAATGCCGGTGGCGCCACCAGTCCCAGACCAAACAGCACGCCGCCGCCAAGAATAAACGGTATCAGGAAACTTAACAGGGAAGGCCGTTGCTCTTCTTTTTTGACCGTGGCCACTTCTTTTGCAACCGGTTTGGCCGGCGCCGCCGTAAGTGTGGGCGGTGGTGGTGGCCAGGTAATTTCTCCACTCTTGATCACGGTGGCACCGCGGATGGCTTCATCATCCATGTTAATTACAATATTGCCGTCTTTCTCCGGGCACATGTCCGTCAGTAAATGACGCAGGTTGGTGGCATACAACTGGCTGGACTGTGTGGGTAAACGGCTCGGCAGATCGGTGTAACCAATCAGGGTCACGCCATGCTTGACCACCACCTGATTTTTTTCAGTGAGTTTGCAGTTGCCACCCTGTTCTGCAGCCAGATCCACAATTACGCTGCCCTGTTTCATGCTCTTCACCATGTCTTCAGTGACGAGTTCAGGTGCCGGTTTGCCCGGAATCAGCGCAGTGGTGATGATGATATCAACGTCTTTGGCCTGCCGGGCGAACAGTTCCATTTCCGCCTTGATGAATTCGGGACTCATGGTTTTGGCATAACCACCGGTGCCGGTACCTTCCTCTTCGAAATCCAGCATCAGGAATTCAGCACCCATGCTTTCAACCTGTTCTTTTACTTCCGGACGGGTATCAAAGGCGCGCACAATTGCACCCATGCCACCGGCAGTACCGATAGCGGCGAGACCGGCAACACCCGCACCGATTACCAGTATTTTGGCTGGTGGTACTTTACCGGCGGCGGTGATCTGACCGGTGAAAAACCGGCCGAAATTCTGTGCAGCTTCAATGATCGCGCGATAACCGGCAATATTCGCCATGGAACTGAGGGCATCCATTTTCTGGGCGCGGGAGATACGGGGCACACTGTCCATGGCCAGCACATTGAGTTTTTTGGCGGCCAGTTGATCCATCAATTCCTTGTTCTGGGCGGGCCAGATGAAACTGATGAGTGTTTGGCCGGGACGGGTAAGATTGATTTCGTCTGTATTCGGGGCGCGGACCTTGAAAATGATATCCGCTGATGACCAGATGGATTTTGCATCCGGGCTGACTTCAGCTCCGGCGTTGCGGTAGGCCTCATCAGTAAAATTGGCTGCCAGTCCGGCACCGGACTCAACAGCAACCGTAAATCCCAGCTTAATCAGTTGGGTGACGACTTCAGGGGTGGTTGCGACGCGTTTTTCACCAGCATACAACTCTTTGGGGACACCGATTTTCATTATTATTCTCCTGTCCGGTACCAACAAGCCCGGAGTTTTATATCACAGATTTTGTACAGGGCGAAATCCCGGTCCGGAAAAACAAAACCCCGGACAGGCCGGGGTTTCGCAAGTAACGGTAATAATTTACAAATTATTCATCACCCGCAAAGGCACCCAGCAGGTGCAGCAGGCTGGTGAAAAGATTGTATATCGAGACATACAGTGAAATGGTTGCCATGATGTAGTTGGTTTCGCCGCCATGAATGATTTCACTGGTTTCATACAGGATCAGGCCCGACATTAACAGGATAAACACTGTTGAGACGGCCAGAGACAGAGCCGGGATGTTGAAAATCAATGCACCGATACCGGCCAGAAAAGCAGCCAGTATGCCGACAAACAGGTAACCACCCAGAAAGCTGAAGTTTTTGCGGGTGGTCAGGGCATAACCGGACAAGCCCAGGAAGATGGCGCCGGTACCACCCATGGCCAGCATCACCAACTGACTGCCATTGGAAAAGTAATTGATATAGGCATTAATCATGGGCCCAAGTGTCAGACCCATAAACCCGGTCAGCGCGAAGACAGACAGCAAACCCCAAGCACTGTTTCTGAGATAAGTGGTCAGAAACAACAGGCCGAAGTAGCCGGCGAGAGTAATGATTGCCCCCAGAGGCGGCATATTCATGGCCATGGCGATACCCGCGGTCACGGCACTGAACAGCAGCGTCATGGACAGCAGCATATAGGTATTGCGCAGAACCTTGTTGGTGCTCAGCGCAGATGCTTCACTTTGAGGAATCGCATAGGGATACTGGCTCATTTCATTAACCTCCAATTCAATAGATACCGTTAATATAGGGCTCTGACGAAATATTTCAAGCAGAGTTCACAGGCTATCACACTGAAAATCATGAATTTTCCATGACATAACAATACTTTGCCAGACAGCCTTGATCAGGTATGCTGCGCACCTTCGTTCTGTAAGCCGGGCAGGGCGGAGTACGATGTACAGGATGTACGAAGTAGTGCGGCGGTCATAAGCCGCATTCTGAACAATGTCAGGAAATGTACTTGTATTTCAGTACCTCATAAATCTGGAGAGATGGCAGAGCGGTTTAATGCGGCGGTCTTGAAAACCGTTGACCGTTTACGCGGTCCGGGGGTTCGAATCCCTCCCCCTCCGTTTAGCCCGAGCGCGGCGAGCTTCGCGCTACGAGTTGGTGCGTCGTCGACGTTCCGAGCCAGTGTCCGACATGTGGCCTACTATATAGA
>CAYZJI010000005.1:0-23376 GCA_964479045.1 uncultured Enterobacteriaceae bacterium | reverse complement strand
CTGGCCCCGAAGGGGTGTAGTACATGGATGTACGGAAGAATCCCTCTCTCTCCGCCAAAATAAAACAAGGGGCCTTCAGATGTCCCTTGTTGATTTTTGGGTCAATGCTCCTCCCATGATTTTTTGACTGGCGACTGTAGCGCGCCACTTGGTTTGTGATCTTGGATCATTTGGTTTGTGATCTCCAGTACCGGCTGTAAATTCGGCCGGTGTCCTGCCTGCATAATACCTGTTGGCTGTCAGAAGTTCCTGTATATCAGTTCGCCAGATTGCTTGCCACTGGCCTTGGCACCGCCGACCGTATAGCGGATGCTGGTCTTCTTCATTTTGAGCCCCTTGAACGCCCGGCGCATCTCCGGGTGGTCGTTGATGCTGATAATACACTTGCCTTTCATGGTGCTGGCCAACTCTGACATCTTGCCATAGTTACAGAGATCGAATTCAATACCATAACCGGCTGACTCGTAGTACGGCGGGTCCATATAAAAGAATGTATCCGGGCGGTCGTATTTATCAATGCACTCATGCCACGGCAGACGCTCAATGCAGGTCCTGGCCAACCGCAGGTGCGCCATGCTGAGGTCTTCTTCTATCCTCAACAGGTTTAACCTGGGTGGCGATGTCGTAGCTGTCCCGAAGGTTGGTTTCACCGGCCGCGCACCGAAGCACAGCTTCTGGATGTAATAGAAGCGTGCGGCCCGTTGTACATCAGTGAGCGTCTCCGGGTGAGTCATCCTTTCCCATTCGAACATCTGTCGGCTAGCCAGCGCCCATTTAAACTGTTTCAGGAATTCTTCAAGGTGATGTTTAACGACACGGTACAGATTGACCAGCTCACCATTAATATCGTTCAACACCTCTACCTTTGACGGCTCCTTAATAAAGTAGATGGCCGCGCCACCGGCGAACGGCTCCACATAACACTGATGCTCCGGCAGCATTGGTATAATAATGTCTGCCAGTCGTCTCTTCCCGCCTTGCCAGGCAATAAAAGGTTTGCTCACTGATGAGTCTCCCATTGTTGAAAATTGTGGTAGGCTCTTCTTGCCGCGTACGTGGCAGGGGAGCCTTGGGTGGCTCACTGCTTGGTCAGTGAATCGCTGGCCGCAGGGATGCGCTAACATCTCTGCGGTCGCTCCTCTTTATGATTAAATTCTCCTGTTCTGTTTCATCAAATTTTTCTACACATTTAACACAGTTCATATATACCACACAGCTTGATCCATTCAGCGATTCAAAAGGACTCAACGTGCCTGGTGTTTCATCCTCGCATGACGGGCAGTTATGCATCCGGTTGTTTTACCTCGCCGACAATCCTGAAATGCCCAGGTAAGTAACCGGCATTAATCTGTTCCTTGCTCCACAGGTGGCCGTCCTGATCAATCTGCATTCCCACTGCTGAACGTTTTTCAAATTGACCATGCCATTCTCCAATCTCCGGATCACATTCTGAGCACAAAGGTGGATATTTTTCCGGATGCTGATCGTAATCGTCGTGGTGGTATCTACGGACATGATAATTACACAAGGCCGTGTTCTCGATACAACCACATCCGCTGCACTCAAATAGTGACATTTCCAACAGGCCTTAAAAAAGTGTCTGATGTAACGGGTGTACAAAATGGCCGCAACCGCGCATCCAATCGCCTGTCATCTAATGACTTGGCAAATTCAATCAGTTCGGCAATATCATCGTCAGACAATACGACACCGGGCAATGGATCTCGCCATGCCGACCTTGGAATCGTCCATAATGTGTAAATTACTTGTCGCATAGTAAATTTTTTTAGTGAAAATGACCGTTATACTAAATTCGCCAGGCTTTTTTATTAATGCCGGTTCCGTCGCCGTGCAGCACGCTGCGCCTTGCGGCGTTGTTTGCGGCAGGGTCTGCAGGGCCGTTGCTTTTTCAGCGGGCTAGCGCTGTAACTGCAGCGAGAGACGCTATCATCAAACGGCATTATTCGACGCTCTCCCAGGTGATGGCTTCGACAGCTTCCGGAGTTTCAGCGGTCAGAACAGCGGCGCGTTTATTGCGGAGTTTGTCGATGAGCGCTTCCTTGTAGGCATAGCCATCGGCAAACACCTGATCAATCTGCTGCGCGGTATGTTGGCGGCGTTGTTTGCTGTCCGGATTATCCAGCATGTCATCACAGGTAAACAGGCCGCCCTGGCCACGCATCTTGATGCCGAGCAGATTGATCTGATTGTGTTCTTCCCCATCGTAACTATGCGTGGCGCCGAGTGCGTCGGATGTGAAGCCTGCTGCCATGTCAGTTGACATCGCAGTATTTAACACTCCCAACTTCGCACTTTTAAGATCATTCAGTGGCGTCGGTTTAGGGATGATGACGTTGTTTTCTATACTATCGCCAATGTTTGCGTCAGCGCCTGCAATGGCTACTTGGCCTTGAGTCAAAACAGCGTTTGCATCATCCTGTGTTGCTGCTTCAATAACATTGAACACCTGGTTGTTCTCAATAATTGCATATCGCATAAATTAATCCTCTTATAAAACTCACCAACGAATAATTACACGGCCCGCGGCTCCATTCCCTTGACCCCCATTTTCTCGTGCGCCGCCCCCGCCGCCTGGCGCGATGCCGTTAAACGCGCCGATTGCGACCCCGCCACTGCCACCACCACCACCAGCATCTCCGCCGGGCGCTACGGTAAGCGTGCTCAATAAATCGGTCCCGGCACCGCCAGTGATATTAATCTGTCCGGCGCCAGTGCCTCCTGTGCCCGGGCCAGTACTACCACCAACACCGCCGGTCGCACTGATTAGTGTGCCATTGGTCGGCGAGACTACACTGCTCGTGCCGCCATTGCCACCGGCGCCACCACCCGCGCCAACCGTTATGATGAGTAATTCCTCCGGGATGACGTTATAGACACCTGAGGCATAACCACCACCGCCGCCCGTTCCCCCCGTCCCTGAGGCGCTATTCCCGCCGCCGCCTCCGCCCCAGTTTTCGATAAAGAATTTCGTGACACCCGCGGGCACAGGGAAACTCCCGGAGGTATCAAACACCTGTATATTTTCCCAGGCATTAGGCAATGCACTGGTGATGAGTATGGATATCGCTTGATACAACTGTGTCAGGTCTTCATGGTTAGGCACGAGACCGGCTTCATCTTCAATGAGGTTGCGTATCTCTTCCATGATTTGATAAAACCAGTATTCCCCTGGCTTAGTTGCCGGAATGGCGCCTGCAGGATTGCCATTGGTAGGATAGCCTGCTGATGGCGCTGCCGGTGCTGCCGGAGGTGCGCCTGCAGCCGCTGCTTCAAATTGTTTCAAGTCCATAATTAATGCCCTCTTTAACCGTATGCAAATTGAACGTAAGTGTGTGCGGGTTTAAGACGTGTGATTAAACATTCCAGAATTTCATTGCCCCAGTCGCGCAGCGGTTCATTGACACCAGACTGCACAATAAAATCGGTCACCGTTTCTGCCGGTGCATTGACTTGCCAGGCGAATTGCCACAATACGCCGTAGATGGCATCGTTCACCGTGTCATCCACGGTAAACGGATCAAACTCGGTAATCGTAATTTCATACCCGGCGCGTGCGGCGATGTCGATGTAATACTGCCGCGACTGACTGCCGATGCGAGTCACCTTTTCGTGCAACACGTTACGGCGTTCAACCAGGGTATCGGCTGTGTCTGTACATGGATCTGGCAAGCCGTAGGCACGTTCCCAATCGTCCAGCATTTCCAGCACGGTGCGCGGGTCCAGTTCTTCCAGCAATCGATCCACGCGGCCATCAATGCGTGCAAACTCCTCTGCCATTGCATGCAGGTATTGAGTCAACGTGGCATCGTCTTCCCGGTTCCAGGCCGCGCCTTGGGGAAGCAGTGCCTGCAGTTGCCTTAAATAATGTTCAGCGGTGTTCATATTTTTTTTCCAGATAACCAATGATGGCATCGCATGCCAGATAGATGCAGCAGAGCACTAACCATAATGGCATTGCCAGGACTGCCATCACGCGTATTACATTGTCCGGGTTTACTTTAATCTTTTTCATATATAACCCTTGTTCTTTGCAATCAGATTGATGATCAGTCCAACGCGGCGGTTTTGTTCCATCTCGGCGTCCGTGACCTGAATATCGAATTCATTTTCAAATGCCATCCATAATTCAATCACATCTCCAATTCCGACGACACCTCCCGCGCCCCGCGCAAGGATTTACTGGAGAACTGCAACCTGCACACCATCCTCGACTGTCACGGCGGCACCTTTCTCAGAGCCGGTGTAACAACGTTGGTTCTGTTCTTTGAGAAAGGCGCGCCGACCCGGAATATCTGGTACTACCAGCTCGACCTGGGCTGCAGCCTAGGCAAGACCAACTCGCTGTACGACTATGATCTGAAGGAGTTCGTCAAACCGCAAGACAAATTTACCAACTCGGACAATTCCCGGACTATAAATATTGCAGACGTAGACACGGAAGTGATCATCAACGAGATTGAGACACTGGATAGGGAGAGTGAGGAGTTCCTGGAAGGGATTCGGGGGATGTTATAAGAAATGGCTGGGAAATTAAAAAATGGTGAAGTTTGTGATCTGTTAACAGGAGGCACACCAAGTAAGTCTAAACCTGAATATTTTGAGATAGGTAACATAAGATGGCTAGTATTTGGTGATATTCACAGGAAGGAAATAATTGATTGCGAGGAGCGAATTACGAAACTTGATTGGTAATCCCCCCATTTTTCATGGTGCTTTCCAGTAGAAATCATGCTGCTTCCTGTATGGTCTGACGAGGGGTCAATCCTCCCAATGCCATATTGGGTCGTTCATTACTGTAACTCCAGAACCAGCAGGTTGCGGTTTCCTGGGCATGACTGATGGAATTGAACAGATGCTGATCCAGCCATTCATGTCGTACCGTCCTGTTAAAGCGTTCCACATAGGCATTTTGTTGCGGCTTGCCGGGTTGAATGTAATGTAACTGGATCTGTTGCCTGGCCGCCCATTCAACCAGTTGACGGCTCGGGTATTCCGGACCGTTATTGCAGCGGATCACTTTCGGCTTCCCTCACCACTCAATGATCCGGTTCAGAGCTTGAATCACCCGTAAGGCCGGCAGCGATAAATCGACTTCAATCCCAAAACCTTCCCGGTTGTAATCATCGATCACGTTAAAGGTGCGAAAACCGCAGCCATCGGTCAGGACATCGTGCACGAAGTCCATCGACCACATCTCGTTCACCAGGCGCGGTACCGCCAATTCCTCACGCTTGTCCCGCTTCAGCCGCCACTTCGGTTTAATGCGTAAATTCAGTTCCAGTTCCGGTATATCCGGTACACCCGCTTGTGGTTGTAGGGCAAGTTCTGCACGTTCTTTAAAATGCAGGAAACACAGACCAAAGCCCCAGGACCGGTAGGTTGTCGTCAATCTGAGCAGCCAGTCGGCAATCACGGCATTATCCCCCGACGTTTTCAGTTAATATCGGTAACAGGTCTCGCTGATCTTGAACGCCTCACAGGCTACCCGGAGAAGGCCCGTTTCTCAGTCACCACTTTATTGGCCATCTCTCTTTACGACGAGATGGCCTTAGCACTTTTTTTCGAGCGCCTCCTGGACCAGTTCTGCCTTCAGGCGTCGGTTCTCGTCTTCCAGTTCCTTCATCCATTTCATCATCGACACGTCCATGACGCTATATTTGGACCGCAAGTCGTAGAAAGTGGTATCACTCATACCGTGTTTACGGCACAGCTCAGCCACTGGCATCCCGGCCTCGGCTTCTTTCAGGATGGAAATGATCTGACTTTCTGAATATTTGCTCTTCTTCATGTGAATTCTCCTTTGAATTACTATATTGGAAAATTCTACTTTTGAGCACCACTAATTTTCGTGGGGATTACCGTTAGACATCAACTGCCACAACTATATATTGCTATATTATAGTAACTTTCTTTAATATCTTGTTATGAGCAGTTTATATGTTTTGAAAAAGCAAATTAATTTTATTTTGAATTTCGCATTACAGGATTTAGATATAAAAACCAGTTATATAGTGATTTTATAATGCTATGTTTTTTAATGTATTCTGAATATATTTTTATCGTTTTTTATAAATAAAAAATCAAGTAATTAATGCAAATCAGCTTTATATGATAAATGGAATTAACGAAACCTTTAACAGCTGTCATTAAGTTATATGATTAGTTTACATTCGTGTCTGAATTAATCTGAACAATGTTGACTAATGAATTATTAAACACTGTATAAAATTATGAGGTGTAACTTAAAGACAAAGAAATGGGAAAGTTGATGACGGGGTAATCAGGAATATGCATTAACATGACAATCTGTGATAAAATAGATGCACAATAAGTACATAATGAAGGCAGTAAATATGAGCGCAAAAATTCTTGATGGAAAAATAATAAGTGATGAAATACTTGACGAAGTAGCTGATGATGTTGAACGCTTAAAAAGTGAAGGATGGTTGCCGAAACTGGTGTCAATAAAAATTGGTGAAAATCCTGCCGTTGATTTATATGTAAGAAATCAGAAACGTAAGGCTGAAAAGACGGGTATAGAATTTATTGAAAAACAGTTTTCAGAAGATATTTCTCTGGAAGAAATCAGGGCCACAATTAATACGTATAATGTCGATCCCAGGATAACAGGAATTATCTTACAGAGACCTGTGCCGGATAACATTCCAATAAAAGAGTTACAAAAAGCCATACATCCTCTTAAAGATGTAGAAGGCATGCATCCGACTTCTATAGGCAACATTGTATATAACGAATTAGAACTAGGTCCATGCACAGCACTTGCGTCAGTTGAATTATTACGCAGAACCAGTCTTGATTTTAAAGGTCTGGAAGTTACTGTTATTGGTCATTCTGAAATAGTCGGGAAACCAATAGCTTTTATGTTAATGGCAAAAGGCGCTACGGTTACTGTTTGTCATCATATGACACGTGACGTTGCCAAACATTCTAAACATGCCGATGCAGTGTTTGTCGCGGTTGGCAGGCCTTCTTTAATTACAGGTGACATTATCAAGTCTGATGCAGTGTTAATAGATATTGGTATTAATCAGGTTTTTGATGAAAATGGAAACCCGAAAATTGTAGGTGATAGTGATTATGAATCCTGCAGTAAAGTAGCAGGTTGGATCACTCCTGTGCCTGGCGGGGTCGGACCTGTCACTGTATCAATGTTAATGCGCAATGCAATTACTGCTGTAATGCGACAAAAAATATATTATCAGAATCAATTTAAAGAAAACTTATAGTAATTAATTATTGGTTTGGTCCTGTCAATACATCCACAATAAGCATAATAATGCTGTTACGGTCTGGTAAAAACTTCAGGATAATTAATTCATCAGTATCATGTTGGCTACAACCTGAAAAATAATGAATAAGCCAATTAAAATAGACGTAAAACCTACAATAATCCTGATGCCAGGATATAACCAGGCTTTTTTATTAAATGAATATTGCAGGGAGGCGGCAAAAAGGGAGGACAATGCTGCCATTCCGATTATAGTGCCTGCGCCAAAACAAATGATATAGAAAATACCTGTCAAAGTGGATTTGACAGATTGTAGTACAAAGAGAATTAATACTGCTGAGCCAGCCATACCATGCATTATTCCTATTAAAAATGCGCGTAACGGCACATCCTTGAAATGATAATGCTCATGAACAGGTGATAAATAGCCATGTTTTTTTGAATGAAGATGGACATGAGTGTGTCTGATTCCATTTTTATGCTCATGAATATGAGTATGCAAATTACTTTTTAGTACTTTATGTATAACTTCGGAGCCCAGAAATAAAAGTATAATGCCGACAGAAAATTCAAGAAAATTAATGATTTTCTCAGGCATAATGATATCCATGTACAATGCAAATAATCCAGTGAGAAGAAGTATGGATGTATGGCCTACACCCCACATTATGCCTTCTTTTATAGCTTTATAGCGATTCCCGTCAGACACCAAAGTCGCAACTGCTGCCAAATGGTCAGCTTCCAGTGCATGCTGAACGCCCATTAAAACGCCTAGGAAAAGAATGCTAATCACTTTATTGCTTATCCGGTTTTTATGCAAAATGTACAATATAATGCAATTATAATTAATTCTGGTTGACTAAAAGCTACTCAAGGCAAGTAATACCGCAAAACAAACAAGGGATGGCCCTTTTTTAATATAAAGAAGAACCATCCCTTTTTATATATAAATTTGCCAAATTTTATTCAGATTTAAGCAAATGCTAGAATTGCAATTCCATTCCGAGCTTAATTGCGCTCACGTCCTCTCCTGTAACACCGGGCGCGAAAGCAACAATTGATTTTGTCGCGATATCTCCATACTGGTAATAAAGGGCCAAACGGGCATTATGTCCGGATATAACATAATTTAAACCCGCCTCATATTCCTTTCTGAAACTGCTGTGATCCGGGTTAATTGCTGTATAGCGCACGTATGGTTGTATTTTGCCGAGACCAATAGGTTCATTGAATAGATACAGCGCAGTTGCTGTCCAGGCATCACCATCAAACATACAAAAGCAATCGGCGTCACCAAAAGCTGCAACATTAAAACCAGCATCAAAATATTTGTACTCGGCTTCCAATGTCAGAACATTTTTGCTTGCCAAGACCTTTTCGATGAGAATGTCTACGTTCATACCAAGGAAATCACCAGGATTGTCAAATGACCCGGCACCATCCTGTTGATATTGTACAGCGTAACCAATGGTGAAAATATCTCCAAGGCCACCATAGTAGGTGCTACTGGTGTAGTACCCTGGGTTTTGTTCAACTTCCCAGAAATTATAAGCAAACCTGGCAGCATAAAGATTTGTGTCATCCTGATTGGGGCCTGTAGTACTTGTGGAGTTTAGACCATCAAACACGCCAAACGCATACTGAAACCTGTTATCTTCCCCGGTAGCACCCCAAAGAGCAACGCCATGATCACGATTAAGAACGCCAGCTCCACCAGAGCCAAATGTCACGCTGAAATCAGCAGGATAAAATGGAGTCTTAAAATTTTCATACACGTTCCCGTAAAATGGACCATCCATTTCGACTCGATCAGCCGGAACTAAAACACGCCCTGCCCAGATATTGAATTGGGGGCTGAATTCAAACTTTCCCACAGCATCCAGAACCGTGTAATCACGCAAGGCAGAACTGGTGCAAAATACACACTCTGTGTTGAATTCGAATTTTATATATTCATGTATTTGGCCATTAATGTATATACGAGCATTATCCAGGTCGAAACCCGCAGAATAGGAGTCGCCATTAGGAGCGGCATCTTCTACTGCAGAAAAACTTGAGCGCACTCCAACGCCAAGGCTGAGCCACTTTGTGTCATCTATTTTCATAGTTGCGCCGGCCATTGTCTGAAAACTGGTAAGCATCAGCATGGAAGAGCATGAGAATATAAAAATACCTCGCAGTAACTTGTTATTCATTGTATGTATCCCCTAATTAGATAGAATAAAATAAATTATGAAATTTATTTACATTAATAAATATTCCTCTTTCTTCATAAATATCATGGGCACATTATCTTATGCATATTAATATTTAGATGGGTCAAGAGAATGCCCTTTCTTAAACAAGGGGCTAAGCTAGATAATAGACATAATGAGCACAAGTACCAGAAAGAGAAAAATAGTAAGAACCAGTTCTGACAATGAAAGGAGCTATTTTCAGAATCGTATTATTTGAACATACAATTCAAATTTATGTAGCATCACTCGTGATGAAAATAATTTAAACAAATATCACAGATATCCGAGCAATATTATTCTGTCAACACAGTACGATAAGATAAAAAGGAAATGGTGTGCATATATACTTGTGCAAGTATCTCTTTGCATGGTAATACAGCCGCGAATGATATTTGTTAGATCTATAGTTAATTGAAAAATGATATCAGCGTGATTCAAATTGCAATAACTGTGTAACATACTGAAAATGTAATAAATATCTACAGAATTAACTGGTATCGTTATTTGTCATAGAATTGGTACTTTTTTGCACATTTTTAATTGGCTAGAATGTATTCTATTAGGAGTGATCTCTTAAGGTGACGATCGGTAGCCCGGCCGTCACGGGTACGATTGTCATTGCGCATATCGAAGCAGGGCACCTCGGGTAAGCAGCACCCGGCCGCACGCCGGCCACACCTCGCGGATCTCACGCCCCTCCTGCTTCGATTTCGAACAGGCGGGGCGTTTCATTTTCGAATCCTTCGAGGTTTTCCTTGCATAGTCCAATTGATTCTGAGCCGATAGATATGGGCGCCGCGCCGCCGGATGACGCGCTGCGCTCGAGCGTCTGGCGCGACATACGTGACGCCGTGCGCGGCACGCACCACGACTACACGTCGGGCGCGCTCGGCCGCGCGATCTTCCTGCTCGCCGTCCCGATGGTCATCGAGATGATGATGGAGAGCATTTTCGCCGTCGTCGACGTCTTCTTCGTGGGACGGCTCGGCCCGGCGGCGGTGGCGACCGTCGGGCTGACCGAGACGCTGATGATCGTCATCTACACGCTCGCGTTCGGCCTGAGCATCGGCGCGACAGCGACCGTGTCGCGACGCATCGGCGAGAAAGATGGCGAGGGCGCCGCGAGGTCCGCCGTGCAGGTGCTCGCGCTGGGTGCGCTCGTGTCAGGCACGCTCGGTATCGTCGGCGCGATTTTCGCGCCGGAGTTGCTCACGCTGATGGGCGCCGATGCAGAAGTACTCGCGGTGGGCACCGCCTACGCGCGCATGATGCTTGCCGGCAGCGCGACGGCGTTCCTGATCTTCCTCGTTAACGCCGTGTTCCGCGGCGCGGGCGACCCGGCCGTGGCGATGAAGGTCCTCATTCTCGCCAACTGCATCAACATCGTCATGGATCCTGTGCTGATCTTTGGCATCGGGCCGTTCCCTGAGCTAGGCGTGACGGGCGCGGCCGTGGCGACGACGATCGGCCGCGGCATCGGCTTTGTGTTCGCACTCTGGCTGCTGGCCAAGGGCAGCGGGCACCTGCGGGTCGCGCGCCGGCATGTGGCGCTCGAGCCCGCGACGATGTGGCGCATCGCGCGGCTGTCCGGCACCGGCACGTTCCAGGTCGCGCTCGGGTCCATGAGCTGGATCGGGCTCGTGCGCGTCGTGGCGTACTACGGCAGCACGGCGCTGGCGGGCTACACCATCGCCGTGCGTGTGATGATCTTCGCGCTCATGCCTGCGTTCGGGCTGGCGGGCGCCGCGGCCACGATGGTGGGTCAGTCCCTCGGGGCCGGCAAGCCAGACCGCGCCGAAAGCGCGGTATGGACCGCCGCGCGCTACAACGTGGCTTTCCTCGGGATCACCGGCCTGCTGTTCTTCGTCTTCGCAACGCAGATCGTCGGGTGGTTCACCAACGAGGCCGATGTGTTGCGCGTGGGCGTGTACGGCCTGCGCGTGATGGCCGTCGGATTCCCGCTCTACGCGCTCGGCATGGTGCTGGAGCAGTCATTCAACGGCGCAGGCGACGCGTGGACGCCGGCGTGGCTCAACCTGGGCGTGTTCTGGGTGCTGCAGATCCCGCTGGCGTTCGTACTGGCCAGGCAGGGATTCCAGGAGCGAGGGGTGTTCATCGCCGTAACGCTGGCGTATTCGGTGCTGGCGGTGGTGACGGCCATCTTGTTTAAGAGGGGAGTCTGGAAGGGTAAGGTTGTATAAGATGAAATTCGTCCCCCCTCACTTTTGACGTCACTAGTGGGTCCGGACCCGCACCGGAAATGTTCAGGAAACTGAATGCTTTTATTAAAGCTAAAGATTGATTGATATAAAAAATATCTGTTGTTTTATTTGATCAATGAACATTTGATATACGGGCGGTAATTGAGTAATTCGTGTTTGATTATTTTGTTGTATTGATAAAAGTAGGAGGCAACAGTAATGTCAAGTTCAGATAAACCAAGTAGTGGCATGAAGCGTCGAGATTTCCTGAAAAGTGTAGCGGTTTCTACTGTTGCTGTAGCAACAACAGCGACAGTTCCTGGGGTAATACGTACTGCATCGGCATCAGATCCGATCAGGGTTGGCGTATTACTGTCATTAACAGGGGCATGGACTGCCTATGGGTTCGCTCAATTACATGGTTTAGAGCTGGCCGTGGATGAAATTAATGAAAGTGGCGGTGTGCTCGGTCGCAGAATAGAGCTTGTAGTAGCTGATACAAAAACACAGCCAAGAGTTGTGGCGCAACAGGCAAACAAAAGATAGAATAGATGAAGTCTTCACGTACTTCCCGCGTCTTAAGGAGCGCGTTAAGCAGTTCGCAGGAACTCTCAGTGGCGGAGAGCAAAGAATGCTGTCAATTGGTCGCGCATTGATGACAAACCCGAAAGTCATGTTGCTGGATGAGCCATCCGATGGTGTTATGCCAATTCTCGTAAAACAAATCGCAAAGAATCTTTCGGATATTAACAGGAAAGAAGGAATTACAATGATAATTGTGGAACAAAATGTATCAATGGTGATGGCCATGACTAACAATTGCGCGATAATGGAAAAGGGGCAGATAATTCTGGAAGGCAACAAGGAATCTCCATTGTCAAAAGAAGAGATCGAAGGACATCTGACTGTCTAAGTTAGAATATGGAAATATATATCCTGCACTAAAGGATAAAACAGTCGTGGCCCAAATTACCATCAGCAATAAGTTTACGGAATTCCTGGTCTCTGTGTATCGCAAACGCCATACCATGAACAATATTTCATTGTTTCGGAACTGCCGCCCGACTTGGGCCAAAAGAAAAACAAGACTTGCACCCGTGAATTTAACTTTTCTATTTACACTGCACCATTAACTGGTTTCATTGTATGAACGGTTACATGTTGTAACATTGCGATCACCATTTTAGTTTAATTAGGTATACGGAATTATTTATACGCTGATTAATACGGTTTTCACTTAATCTGTTTTGTGTTTACTGGATTTAAAAATTTCCAGTGTAACTGGCACCTTGTTTTATTAGTAAACTGGTACTGTCGTACAATTATATAAATGGTAATTTTAGAAAAAAGTATTTTTCAAATAAAACATTACATAGTCATATATTTTTTGAAAATACAAATAGACAATCATCTTTTTAATAAATATAAAAAGTTTAATTCTAATGAGTGTGCTTTTAGGATTGTTAAAAAGAAAATTGTAGTAATCTAGGAAGCGCAGAATCACATTAGAAAGAGATTGGTGAAACAAATAACGCGCAAATAATACGAATATTTTAAAATGCGTGTAAATCAAAAAAAAAGAGGAGTGCGGCACCATGTCAGAATCATTCATTAAATCGGATGGAATGCTTAAAGTAGCGATTGATTGGGAGGTTGACGTCATAGACCCGCCCGCTTCGTTTGGCGGATGGAATACAGGCCGAGTAGTCCAGCAAACACATGAAAGCCTGGTAGAAGATGACCTCAATGCCGAAGGGTTGCCTTATACAAACCTTATTCCTGCACTCGCGGAATCATATGAAGTGTCCGAAGATGGATTAACGTATAAATTTCATTTGCGAAAGGGTGTCAAGTTTCACGATGGAACTCAATTCGATGCAGATGCGGTAAAGTTCAATATAGAAAGAATATGGAATCCGGAAGCACCTCATTATAATCCTGTTGCAGCCGATTATAATCAGCTGGCAACACAAAGCATCAACAATGTTACAGTTTTGGATGCACACACTGTTCAAATAGAACTTGACGAACCTTTTCCAGAATTTCTCAGGTGTATGACGCAGGAAGATGCGCCTGGATCATTTGTCTTTATAAGTCCTCAGGCAATAAAAAAATATGGAAATGAAAAGATAGGTGATATTGCACCTGGTACGGGCCCATTCATGTTTAAGGAGCGATTTGAGACTCAGTATGGTACCGGTGTAATACTGGTCAGGAATCCGGAATATTGGGGTGAAAAACCACTGCTTGAAAGCATTAAATTCATACCGATTCCAGATGCTGATGAACGAGCAAATGCGTTAGAGCGTGGTGAAGTGGATGTGGCTTATGGTGCTAACTCGCATAAAATACCGTCATTTCGAGACAAGGGATTTGGTATAAGTGAGTCACAAGTACCTTATGTCTGGTATTTTTCATTCAATATGAATGAATCACCATTTAATAATATATCAGTCAGAAGGGCCATCGCACACGCTATAGACAGGCCGAAAATGGCAAAGAAGCTTTTTGGAGAAGGTGCAAAAGCTGCGATGGGTATATTACCTCCGGCATCTCCATCTTTTGAAGCTGATTTCCCGGATTTCTACCCTTACGATCTGGATAAAGCGAGAAGCTTGCTGTCAAAAGCGGGTTATTTAAATGGTATTAAATTGAAGCTGTATGTCGCGGGCGGAGGGCAACAGGGCCCGGTAGATATATGTAATCAAATCAAGCATGATTTATCCAAAATAGACATTGCCGTTGAAACAGTCGTCGAGGAAGATTGGCTGTTGTATTGTGATAAATGGAAAAATGGCTTGACAGCAGGGATCGGTGCAACGGAAATGAGTTGGGGAATGTCATGCGATGTCTGGATAGAACAGGTGCTTCATTCACGCTATACATCTCCAAAAGGATTCAATACGGGCTACTATAATAGTAATGAAGTAGATCGATTACTGGATTTGGCCAGGACCGAAATATCGGATAAACGAAGAACCGAGCTATACAGAGTCGCGCACCGCCTTATTATGAGAGACTTGCCGGTTCTGCCACTGTTTAATGCCGGAATTGGAGGCGTTATATATAATAAAAGGGTTAAAGGGCTGAAGGACCCCGCCCAGAACTGGAATGATTTTAAAACGGTCTGGTTGGAGTCCTGATTACAATAAACAAGACAAACTGCAAGTGAAATAGGGTTATGCAGTTTCATACATAAGGGTGTCAGAGCATCGCGCAGAAAGTGTTCTCTAAAGTAAGAATTAAAAGCAAACGCGTTTGTGCGCACGCTGAAATAACAAATAATATTCGCTTGCATTAAATAATTCAGACGTTGACAGACAATCTGACCACGTAAACGTTCTTGGTTTGTTATCCCAAGGCCACACGTATCGATAGTTAATTGCAGTATTCATCTTTGAATCAGGCCTGCACTATATTTTCATGCAGGCCTTTTTTATTAGAAAAAAATAATTTTGTAGGTTGAAGGTATTTTTCCCGCTCTATATAAATACAGCACCTGTAACGGGAACACATTTGCCCGTTTCCTGTTGTGCTCACCATAAAATACTGAGGCGGCCAAAATCGCCAACTGCAATATGTTTCCGGAATTCCTTGGCTCAGTGAACCACAAACGCTATATCATGAATAATATTTCCTGTTTCAGGAATTACCGCCTAGCCCGAAACCAAAAGATAAAACAAAACTCGCACCATTGAATTTTTCTTTTGCTGTTGCCACACATCCGTAAACTAACTCGACAGTATGAACGGTTACATATCGTGGCATTACGAAAGCCCTATTATGTTTAATTAACCGGAAGGATTATCTATACAACAACCGTGTATTTTAATTCTCAATAAAAAAATCCGATTAATTCTGTATTCTCTTAATCTGATCTGTGTTTTACCGGATAAAAACGTTTCTTGCATAACTGGCACCTAATTTTATTCGAATACTGGTGCTTCCGCTTAATTATATACAAATGATAAGTTTCGGAAACAGTATTTTTATTAATAAACATTAAGTAATTATATATTTTCGAAATACTTATAGGTAATCATTTTCTTAATAATAAATATCAAAAGATTAACTTTAAAGAGTGCATTATTAGTATTGTTAGAAACAAAGTTAGATACAACACCGTAGTAATCCAAGAAGGTACTGAATCTCAATAATTGAGATCCGTATAATAATTATTGCAAATAAAATATGAGGTGGTATCCCATGTACAATATTAAGAGTGGTCGGATGGTGAATATTTTCTACTTGTTATATATAACGATATTTGCAGTACTTCCATGGTCACAAGCAGAAGCGAAAGGTGACACAATAACCTGGGGGAAGCCGTCAGAAGTGCTTTCAACTGACGCGCATTTGTCAGCAGATGGGACGTCATGGTCGATGTATTATTTTATATATGACACCCTGGTATCAACTACAGATGATCTGGAAATAGCACCTGGCCTAGCTGAATCATGGGAGCAGCCCAGTCCTACCACATATATATTCAATTTACGTAAAAATGCAAAATTTTCAAATGGACGGCCATTAACGGCAGAGGATGTAGTCGGGAGCCTTAAGCGATTAACTGATCCGGAGTTGGGCAGTTATGCAGGCCGGCAAATTGGTGACATTAAGGAAGTAGTTGCTCTCGACGAGTACACCGTAAAACTGGTATTAACACAACCTAATTCGACCTTGCTTTCGGTCTTGTCAGTCAGCATGACTGCGATTTATCCTATTCAAGAGCTGCAAAACGGGACATTTGATCCTTCCAAGGAGATGTTGGGTTCCGGGCCATATATGGTGGCTGAGCACCGACAGAACGAATCCTGGCATCTTGTTCGTAATCCTCATTACTGGAAAAAAGGATACCCTAAAACAGAAAATTTGCTTGTACGAATCGTCCCTGATGACACGGCCAGGCTCGCCGGTTTACGGGATGGAAGTCTGGATGTCGCAAACTTTGAAAATCCGGAAGCCCCGAACCTTCTCAGTGGTATCCCCAATGTAGAATCGATCATACAGAATACGACGAATTACTTTAGACTGGACATTAGTGCAATTGAAGACGACTCACCTTTTAAAGATAGGGACGTTCGTTACGCTGTAGCTCTGGCGCTGGATCGTCAAGCCATCGTTAATGCAGTATTTGGCGGAAAATCTTCAGTAGATTATGTGGTGCCAAAAGGATTCAAAATTGATCTTTGTAGAAATCATCCGATCTATTCCTCGCCACGTGATTCGAGAATACTCAAGGCGAAAGAGATTTTAGAAGGAAAGGGAATAAAGAAACTTGATATCGGGATTGTCGCCTCTTCAGTGCTGGTTACCTATCCGCTCATTGCGCAAGTTATCAAGGCAAGCCTTGCGGATGTGGGAATAAACGCCAAGGTGGAGCAGGTGCCAGCCGCAGACTGGTATAATCGCGTCTTCTCGGAAAAAACAGATTTTGATTTAGCCTTATCCTGGTTTGCCGGTTATTCAGACCCCGTGCAGATACTGTCAAACTGGAATCCGGAATGGGCCGGGTGGAATAAAGGATTTCTGGTCCCGAACGTCCAGTATAATAACCTGGTTCATGAAGCCCGCCGTCTCAACAAAGGGAGCGAGAGACATGATGTAATTGAACAAGCGTGTCAGATTATATATGACAACGCAAATATGTTGCCGCTAGTCAGTAAGCCAGATTACATTGGTTACCGAAAGGATAAAATCGAAGCGCGGTTCAGTCCTATAGAAGGTAACTTCAATACATTGAAATATGTTACAGAATTTACCAGGAAAGATAAGTAAATTTAACAGTCGAGCCAGGCGAGTATATGTCATGCACATCTAAAGGCAAATTATGCTCTTAAAGTAAAACTGAATGGGAATGCAAGTCATTGTTTGTGTGTTATTGACTTAAGAGGAGTATATAAGCAATACGATGTATATATTACGTTATTTGGTAAGCAGGTTAGTTATAGCGTTTGCAACATTGGTTGGGGCATCAATTGTAATCTTTATAGCAATGCGATTGGTGCCAGGAGGCTTTGAGCAAGTAGTCCTGGGTCCATTGGCAACGCCAGAATCTCGTGAATTCATAATTGAGAAATACGCGCTGGATAAACCAGTAATTGAGCAATACATACTCTGGTTTACATCAGTTATACAAGGTGATTTTGGTGTGTCGATGGTTACCCAAGGATCTGTTTCACAAGAGTTGCTTCGACGAGCTCCGGTCACAATACAGATTGCGTTAGTGTCCTTGTTGATTGCGCTGTTTGTCGGCATACCTCTCGGTATCATGTCTGGTTTGGCTACTGGTAAAAAATGGATTCGAAATTCCAGCCGAGTTATTGGAGCATTGGGAGCCAGTGTTCCAGATTTCGTTTTAGGAAGTGTTTTCCTTTACGTGTTTACAGCATGGCCACTTGTATTAACAATCGGTGGCTACGTCCCGTTTTTTTCCGACCCAGTAAGTAATTTAAAAGCAATGGTTTTACCATCTATAACGCTTTCCGTTTTTGGTATTGCTCTTGTATTGAGAACTACGCGTGATGCTGTAAAAACGGTCATGACAGAAGGGCACATAACGTTTGCGGTAGCATGTGGAGAAAAACCATTCAGTATCGTTACGCACCATGTCTTGCGTAATGCGGCCATTCCTGTCGTTACTGTTACAGGAAATTATCTAGGGTTCTTGCTTGGCGGAGCAATTATTGTCGAGGTGTTGTTTTCAATACCAGGTATCGGACTCTACACCTACGCTGGCTTGATGAATAGAGATTATGCAATCGTGCAGGCCGGGGCATTATTGGCAACTGCAGTATATGTCATCATAAACATGCTGGCTGATATGGTATACGTGGTTATTGATCCGCGGCTGGCTAGTTAAACTGAAGCAGAGTAATGATAACAATTCTGAAAAAATACATGGCTGAGATCATTAATAAAATAATTTCTTTTGTCCGGAATGACCGTATATCCGGAGCGGCAGCTCTGATACTGGCAGGCTTGGTTATTCTTGCGCTCACAGGGCCTTACCTTCCTATTGGTGACTCGGAAAAAATTGGCGCAGGTCCGCGACTCTCAAGTCCCTCTCTTGAGTTTCCACTTGGAACTGATGAGCTTGGTCGTTCGTACCTACCGAGACTTGTTGACGGATTAAAGGTGTCTTTACTTCTGGTCACCGTTGCAGTATTGATTACTGCTGTTATCGGAGTATTTTTAGGTATGTTGTCGGCATATGTTGGTGGATTTATGGATGGGCTGATAGTCCGTATCGCCGACATACAATTTGCATTCCCTATTGTTCTTGTCGGATTACTGGTTACAGCCATTATGGGGCCGGGAACAACTTCTGTGGTAGGAGTTATAGCATTTGCAACCCTGCCAATGTTTGTGCGATTGGTTCGATCAGTAACTATCAAGGTGGCAGGAAGGGAATTTATTATAGCAGCAGAAGTTGCAGGTGCGTCATTAACAAGAATTTTGTGTGTACACATTTTACCAAATATTATTGGTTCAAGCATTGTCCAGTTAACATATGCGATATCTATAGGAATAATCATAGAAGGAGTGTTAAGTTTCCTCGGGATCGGGGTGCAGCCTCCAGAAGCATCTCTCGGCTCATTGGTAAGACAGGGTTCGTTATATCTTACCGTTGCGCCTTGGATGGTCTTTGCATCATGCTCAGTTCTTTCACTAGTAATTCTCTCGATTAATCTTTTAGGGGACGGTTTGAGAGATGTCATAGAACCGATACGAGAGAGGGAAATATCATGAGCAATCTGGTAGAGGCGCAGGATTTACGTATTAGCTATAAAACCAGACATGGTGTTATTTACGCGCTCGATGGGGCAGATTTTGTTCTGGGACGAAGTCAGATAGTTGGGCTCGTTGGTGAGAGTGGATCAGGCAAAACTACTCTCGGTATGGCAATCGGACGCCTGCTACCGTCTAACAGTTGTAGAGAGACAGGGGATTTGCTATTTGATGGAAAATCTGTATTTAAAAGAAACGATCAAGAAATAAGAAGTCTACGGCAGGAACGACTTGGTTTTATTTTTCAGAACCCGATGAGCGCATTGGATCCAACAATGCGAGTAAGGCGTCAAATTCAACTTTCTTTAAAAGAACACGCTTCGGATGATCTTGTATACAAGTTACTAAGAAAAACCGGTCTGCAAAATGTAGAACGTGTAGCACGCAGTTACCCACATCAACTTTCCGGGGGAATGGCGCAGCGAGTCGTTATAGCAATAGCTATTTCTAAACAACCATCGTTGTTGATTGCAGATGAGCCTACGGCCTCACTTGATGCTTCCATCCGAGAACAGATTCTGAAACTTCTTCTTTCGATTCGAGATGAGACCGGAGCGTCAATAGTGTTACTCAGTCATGAACTGAGACTGGTTGCCAGGTATTGCGATAATATCTCAGTGATGTATGCCGGACGAGTAGTAGAAACAGGTCCAAGCAAGACTGTATTCAAACAACCTGCACATCCATATACCAAGGCACTGTTGCGAGCAGCCCCAGGTAATGAGAAACAAGGCGACTGGCTCAAGGCCATACCTGGTGTTCCACCAGTTCTTCATGAAGTATCCAGAGGTTGTGCTTTCGCGCCACGTTGCCAGTGGGCGGATTCAACAAGATGTCTAGCAGAGCGACCACCGTTACGTACTGTTAATCATCGTTTCGTCGCTTGTCATCACGCAGAGAAACTGCACAACCATGAGTCTGCAACAGCAGTAACTTCAACAGCAGTAATATAATGTAGATTCGTAATAGATCTGAAAAACTCGATGGATAAAAATATCATAAAGTTAGACAAAGCAGATGTAGTGTATGCCGGAAAAAAATATTTTTCCAGGAATCAGGTGCATGCGGTTAAACGTGTCAGTCTGGATATCTCTGAGAGAGAGGTACTTGGCCTGGTTGGTGAATCCGGGTCCGGGAAATCAACTTTAGGACGGTTGTGTCTGGGTTTGGTCAAGCCAACCAACGGGGAGGTACTGATAAATGGCAAGCCATTAATCAGTCAAAAAGAAGGAACCCCGGGAGAGAGATCAATCGTTCTCCAACATCCGGAGTGGGCCCTCAATCCACGTTTGACCATCGCAACTTCTGTGTCTGAACCTCTGGACGTTATGGGAACAGGTTCGAAGAGTGAACGTAAAAAGCGTGTTATAGAAATGCTAGAAAAGGTCGGTTTGGCTTCTGGATTTGCCTCACGATATCCACACGAGCTTTCAGGAGGTCAACGACAACGCGTAGCAATTGCACGAGCATTGATCACGCAACCTCGTTTTGTTGTATTTGACGAAGCAGTGAGCGCCCTGGATGTTTCCGTGCAGACACAGGTGCTTAATCTTATCAGGAAATTGCAACTTGAAGAACGATTTGCCGCTTTATTTATATCTCATGATATCGCAGCAACAAGGTATGTATCAAACAGGATAGCTGTAATGTATGCCGGAGAAATACTGGAGATTGCGGATTCATCAGGCTTTTATTACAAACCGAAGCACCCTTATAGCAGGGCACTCCTGCTGTCGTTAGATGATCAAGATCGCGATTTGTTTGAGCTTGGAGAATCTGACAACCTCACTGCGCCGGATGGTTGTATTCTTAGTCACCGTTGTCCATGGGCTAATGATATCTGTCGGAATACAAGACCCGCCATCAAGAATTTACAGGATACTTTGGTAACCTGTCACAGGTATGAAGAGATAGCAAAAATGTAATTCACAAGCATATTTCAGGAATTCAGGTTGAATATGCTTATTTCATTTACATGCGAGTAATAATAAATATATCCACCTTGCAGATTTAATCATCTTTGCTTCTTGGGCCAGAAAACACGAGTATATACATACAGTTAAGAGTAGGTTTTTAGGGTCAACTGGCACTGTATAAGTGTCTTAAACTGGTGCTTGTTTGAAAATAGATTGTTCATTATGTTTAAACAATTATCAGGATCTAAATATTTGCGTGTAAATTTTTAAGTATTTCAAATTCACATTAAAATATACCAGGTAACAATAATGGAAAAAAATACAGAGAGGGTACCAATGACAGAAACCAAAAAAACCCCATTTTATAATGTAGGCCTAGAATATGGCGCCGATATGAGAGAGTTGTTCGGATATTATTTGCCATGGGAGTACTCTTTTGGACATCATGAGGAGCATACTGCTACTAGGGAAAGGGTTAGTGTTTGCGATTTGCATTACATGGGAGAGATGTTGGCAAAAGGACCTGATGCATTTGAACTGGTTCAGAAAATATGCACAAGTGACCTTGCTAACAGGAAACCCGGCTCCATTAAATACACAACATTTTGTAATTCAAATGGTTTGATGCATGACGATGGAACTATCTGGAAGATTGCCGATGATGAATACCTAATTATTACTGGAGACGAAAAGGATTATGAGTGGATAAGCAGTAATGCCGCAGATATGGATGTGGAAGTGACAAACATTACGGATAAGCATACAACCCTGGCAATTCAGGGACCTAATAGTAAAGACACTCTGCAAAAACTCACTGATGTAAATCTGGGGGCTATTCCTTATTACAATTTTTTGAATGGCCAAGTAGCAGGCATCGATTGCCGAATTGCTCGAATGGGGTATACGGGAGAATTCGGATATGAGCTACATCTGCACCCGGACCACGGAGAAAACATATGGAATGCACTTATGAAAGCGGGTGGTGAATATAAAATCATGCCTCTCGGCCAAGCTGGGCTGGAAAGTTTACGCCAGGAGGCAGGATACCTGCTTGTTGGGAATGACCATGACAAAAATACCAACCCATTCGAGGCGGGTCTCGGTGGCTTGGTGCAGTTAACCAAAAAGGATTTCAACGGAAAACAGGCTCTTCAGGAAATACTTGAACAGGGAATAAGCCGAACGATGGTATGGTTCAGAATTCCAGATGGCACGGTTGCAGAGAATGGTGATGGTATATTTCTGGGCGACAAGAAAATTGGACAAGTAACTAGTGGTTCGTTTTCACCTACATTTAAACGGGGAACCGCAATGGGTTATGTTCAACCACAATATGCAATACAGGGTGCAAAGTATACTATTAAAACTTCCGGGAAAAGTGCTATAGCAATACTTTCATCAATGCCGTTATACGATCCAGGTAACACAAAAACAATAGCAAAAAAATAGATTTGATAAATATATTTTGCTCGCCACAAAAAATATTAAATGAAGTTTAATAATAAAAATAAAGCGGTATTTTTATATAAATATATGTAGTAACTTCACATGCAGTATATAAAAAATACCGGACCTCTTCCCTCTGGTAATTTAGCGATGATCTATACTAGAATTACGATCATCGCTTTTTTTTACTGGCAGCATAATGTAAATCGAGAATTTAATAGAGATATGCAGGGGCAATAGAATCATGCACTTGACAACACATGAAATTGATCGGCTACTTCTGTTTCTGTCGGCTGAACTTGCAAGAAAAAGACTTTCGCGCGGCAACAAGCTTAATTATCCGGAAGCGTATGCTTTACTGGCGGATGAGATTTCAGAACAGGCCAGAGATGGTCGGAATTTGGCAGATACGATAAATTACGGTAAAAATATTCTTAGTACAGATGATGTCGAACCTGGAGTGGAGAGACTGATCAAAACGATTCTCGTAGAAGCCATGTTTAATGATGGACAAA
>CAYZJI010000004.1:10579-168272 GCA_964479045.1 uncultured Enterobacteriaceae bacterium | reverse complement strand
CCACGCTACCAGCTTGGAAGGCTGGAGTTCTACCATTGAACTACACCCGCCTAACATTAACCCTTATATATGGCTTCCCTGCCGTAACTTCATGGATACTTTACACACCGGCCCGGACATCCTTTGTCCTGGCGCTCAACCGGAAAAAAGTCCACTGGACTTTTTTCTTGATCGGTTTCGCCCATTGAACTACACCCGCCAGTCTTTCAAGTTTGTGCCCGGCTTTACTGCCGTCAATTCATCTTTGACACTTCAGGCTGGCCTGCCCAAAATCTTGTTCGTCAATTCTTCCAACTCTCTCCACCATTTGAATTGGTGGAGGGGGTAGGATTCGAACCTACGTAGGCATAAGCCAGCAGATTTACAGTCTGCCCTCGTTGGCCGCTTGAGTACCCCTCCAAAAAGGAAGCCGACAATTTTCAATGAATTAGAAAATACTGTCAATGAGAACACCGGTCATTTTTAACCGGCGGAGCGGAGTATTTTCCTGGTCTGTGCGTCTCGAATCTCGGTAGGCTTGGGCTGCACGCCGGTTTTGCCCGGCAGGATATAGTCCAGATGGTTGGCAAAATAGGCCCTGACCCGTTGTACCGAGCGGGCGGGCGGGCGGTTCGAGGGATTGGCACTGGTTGAAACCAGAGGGCCGGCCAGGCGGCACAGACCGGAGGCCACCGGATGGGCGCTGACCCTCACAGCCAATGTTGTATGGTTGCCTGTCAACCAATACGGCACACCAGGCCGGGTGGGCAAAACCCAGGTTACAGGGCCGGGCCAGGTCGACAGAATCTCCTCACGATTCGGCACATCACACATATTAATGTAGGGATATAACTGCTTTACGTCAGCGGCAATAATAATCAGGCCTTTGTGAACAGGACGATTTTTGAGCCGGAGTATCCTGATAACAGCTTCTTCATCCCCAGGCTCACAGCCCAGGCCGTAAACTGCCTCGGTTGGATAAGCAATGACACCACCGGAGCGGATTATCCGCGCGGCCTGCTGCAGATGCCAGTTATTCAAGGAATTTAAAAGGTCAGTTCGCGGCCTTGCGGGAAGGGGGCCGGCGCCGGCCGCGTGCCGGTGCTTCGGCCAGCAATGTCTGGCAATCTTCCAGAGTCAGGGTTTTGGGTTCCCTGTCTTTTGGAATTTTGGCGTTTTTCTTGCCATCCGTAATGTACGGACCATATCGCCCGTTCAACACGGAGATGCCCGCATCACTGAATATCTTGATTTCCTTTTCCGCATCCGCTTTCTGTTTTTCAGCAATCAATTCCAGTGCCCGCTCCAGCGTTACGGTGTGTGGATCATCTTCCTTGAGTGATACAAATTTTTTGCCGTATCGGACATAGGGCCCAAAGCGGCCGATATTGGCAACGACTTCTTCACCGTCGGTGGTTTTTCCCAGATCGCGCGGCAACTTGAACAGTTCCAGTGCGTCATGCAGGTTAATGCTGTCCATACGCTGACCGTTGCGCAAGCCGGCAAATTTCGGTTTGTCACTGTCATCTTTGGTACCGATTTGTACGTACGGCCCATAACGACCCATGCGCACCGAGACGGGCAACCCTGATTTCGGATCCAAACCCAGATCGCGCGACTGTGAAGCTTCCTTACGGCTCACGCTTTCTTCCTTTTCCCGGAGTTTATGATCAAACGGTACCCAGAACTTCTTCATCAGGGGAATCCAGTCTTTCTCGCCGCGGGACACAGCATCCAGCTCATCTTCCAGTTTTGCCGTAAATTCATAATCCACGTAATCGGTAAAATGTTCGGTCAGGAATCTGTTGACGATGCGACCGACATCCGTGGGAGTAAAGCGCTTGTTGTTCAGTTCAACATATTCACGCTGAAGCAAGGTTGAGATAATGCTGGCATAGGTAGAAGGGCGGCCGATACCGTATTCTTCCAGGGATTTCACCAGACTGGCTTCGGTATAACGGGGTGGCGGTTCGGTGAAATGCTGATCGGCGTGTATCTCAAGCAGTTTGATCACATCACCTTCTTTCATAGGCGGCAGTATCTTGCCCTCAGCTTCCTGGCTGTCATCATCACGTCCTTCCATATACACTTCCATGAAACCGGGATCAGCAATTGTTGAACCGGTGGCGCGGAATATATTGCCGGGGCCACAGGCCAAATCAACCGATACAGTATCAATCGTTGCATGTTTCATCTGACTGGCAACAGTCCGCTTCCAGATCAATTCGTACAGTTTGAATTGATCGGCGGTCAGGTGACTCTTGATGTCTTTCGGCACACGATAAACTGAAGTAGGCCGTATGCCTTCATGGGCTTCCTGCGCATTCTTGGATGTTGTTTTGTATTCGCGCGCATGTGATGGCAACTGTTCTTTACCATAACGCTCAGTAATAAAATTGCGCAATTCATTGACTGCCTCGTCGGCCAGCGTAACAGAATCAGTACGCATATAGGTAATCAGGCCGACCGCGCCGTCGCCTATATCAATACCTTCATACAGTTGTTGTGCTATCTGCATGGCTTTTCTTGCGGTAAATCCGAGTTTGCGTATGGCTTCCTGCTGCAGCGTGGAAGTAATAAAAGGTGCTGCGGGCTGACGCTTGCGCTGTTTCTTTTCGACCGAGCTTACCTGCAGCTTGCCGCCAGCAAGCTTGATGAGTTTCTGCTGTGCGGCATGTGCGCTTTCCGTATTTTCAATACTGAACTGTTTCAGCTTTTCGTTATCAAGCTGAATGAGGCGCGCAGTAAAATTGGCCTTGTCTTGCTCAAGCTCGGAATCAATTGTCCAGTATTCACGCGGTATAAATTTTTCAATTTCCTCCTCACGCTCGACTATCATGCGCAATGCGGGGCTTTGTACACGTCCTGCCGACAGTCCGCGGCGGATTTTTTTCCATAACAGGGGTGAAAGGTTGAACCCTACCAGATAATCAAGGGCACGCCGCGCCTGCTGTGCGTTAATCAGATCCATGGACAAATCACGTGGATGGGCTATCGAATCCTCTATCGCTGATTTTGTCACTTCATGAAACACGACACGATGTACATCCTTGTCTTTCAACAGTCCGCGTTCATTTAATAATTCATATAAATGCCAGGAGATTGCTTCGCCCTCTCGATCCGGATCAGTCGCAAGATAGAGCGTATCAATTTTCTTCAAGGCCTTGGCAATGGCATCAACATACTTGACATTTTTCTCGATGGGTTCGTATTTCATCGAGAAATTGTTTTTGGTATCGACAGCTCCGCTTTTGGGAAGCAAATCGCGGACATGACCATACGAAGCCAGCACCTCATAATCCTTGCCCAGATAACGGTTGAGGGTCTTGGCTTTGGCAGGCGATTCAACAATAACCAGCGCTTTACTCATAAGATAATCAGGAAAAATTCAGGAATGTTTGTTTCAAAACAGCGGGCTATTATTACACTCAAAAAGAACAGGATGCAAAAACAGTTGAGTCAGCCCGAATTTCCGGCCTGTGTCTGCATCTGCGAAATCAAGTATCAGTGCATGTTTGCGCTGAGATCATCCATGACAACATCTTCCATCCAGGTGATGGCGGCTTCCTTGTCCGGCTGATTGAACAGTACCATCAATACAACCCATTTCAGTTGCTGCAGATCAATCTCTTCGCTCTCGAGGGCCATGATACGATCAATTACCAGTTCGCGTTCATGTGCGTTCAGAACCCGTATCTGTTCCAGAAAAAGCAGGAAACCACGACAATCTGTATCAAGCTTTTCCAGTTCGCGTGAGCTGTACAAACGCACTGAGGGTAATTCAGGAAGACTGACTACGGCTGAATCTTCTCTCTGTATGGCCAGACCTTCCAGCCAGGCGAATGCCTTCTCGATTTGCTGATCCCTGAATCCCGCATCCACAAGCTGGTTTTTGAGAAACTCCTGATCCGGCACAAACTCAACATCGTCCTCTATGTAGTTGTCAAATATATACATCAATACATCCAGAACAGTCTCTTTCATTCAATCTCTCTGCCTAGGTTCGGGTATAAAGTCCTCCGGAGCACGACACCTTGCCCTGGACTTCCAGTACCAAGAGCATGGAGGAAACAGCATCAGCCGTCAATCCACTCATATCGATCAACTCATCAATGGAAACCGGATCATGCGATAAATGATTCAATAAATGCCGCATATCAGCGGGATCTTCCTGTCCTTCAACACCCGGCGGCATCGGGCCAGAAGCTGCTTGGAAAGTGTGTGCAATATTCAGTTCTTCAAGAACATCCTGTACTGTTTCCGTCAGCTTTGCGCCCTGCTTGATAAGCTGGTGACAGCCCCGGCTCAATGGATTGTAAATCGAGCCGGGCACTGCAAATACCTCACGCCCCTGCTCGGCAGCAAGCCGGGCTGTAATCAGCGAGCCACTGCGTTCTGCCGCTTCAATTACCACCACCCCAAGACTCATGCCACTGATGATACGGTTACGGCGGGGAAAATGATCCGGCAGTGGTGGTGTTGCGGGAGGGAACTCGGAAACCAGCGCGCCATTGCCTGCAATCCGCTCGCCGATTGACCCGTGGCGGGCGGGATAGATCCGATCGAGGCCGTTTCCCATCACGGCGACGGTCCGGCCCCGGGCCTCAAGTGCACCCCAATGACCACAGTAATCGATCCCCAATGCAAGGCCGCTGGTGATCACCAGTCCTGCCGCTGATAATTCTGAAGCCAGTTTTTGCGCAGTCTTTCTTCCGCCGGCGGTGGGATTACGGCTGCCGACAATTCCTATCTGCATCTCTGTCAGAACACCCGGATCGCCATGAACAAACAGTACCAGGGGCGGATCATTGATTTCGCGCAACAATGCAGGATAACGGGAGTCCGTAATCGGGATGAGATAATGATCCTTCCGGGCCAGCCATTCGAGATCCTGCTCGATCTCCGACAGGGATGGATTCAGTAGATACTCCAGTGCAGGTGATTTGATTCCCATGCTCTCATATTCTGCAGCCGGGGCACTGAAAATCTTCTCTATACTGCCAAAGTAGTCGAGTAATTTTTTCTGGTGTACAGGCCCTGCGCCGGGGACCCTCAGTAATAACAACCAGTACTTCAGACTATTGTCCATCATATCCCTCCCTGGTGATTTTCCTGTTACGCAATTTCAGCAACAGGAACTATAACGCCCCGTTATTTAACTTGCCACAAAAAACAACGCCGGCAGTGCCGGCGTTGTTTTCAAACCCTGAAATAATTTCTGCTTACAGATTCTTTACCGCGTCATAAACATGTATCGGTGCAACTGCTTCCATTACGAGAGCGTAGCTGATGTTTTCAAAAGTACGAAACACCATCAACACACCGGCATACTCTTCAGGCAACTGCACCTGTTCCGGTTTGGAATTGGGCCGGCCGAGATAACCCACCAGATCTGTGTCATTAAACCAGTCAACACCATCTTCTATGTTATTTACAATGTCATGTGCAACTTCATCAGCCACACTGTTCTGTCCTTCAGGCAATTCCCTGCGCTTCGCATCTTCTTCCTTTTCCTTGATCTTGGTGGCGATGTAATCGTTAACCATCTTTCCACTCTGGTAAATACCAAGCACGTTACCTACCTGCATCCCCTGACTGGTCCCCAGATCCAGCACTACCACTTGATACTGACCAATTTCAGAAACACCATCTATGACCGAAATGACATTGCCGCTGACATCCTGGGCCGGCATGGTCGGGGTGAAATTCGAATTAACATCAACCTCGGACTCTTCGGCAAGACGATCTCCGGCAAGAATTTCCCGATTGGAACGGGCAACAATAAATGAAGCAGGATCACCGGTGTCCTGTATGACAGCATCGCCAACATGCAGTGCTTCATACCCAAGAACAGCGTTTTCATCTTTCAACGGATTAATATATGGCTTGCCTTTCCGGTATATCGCATAGCGTTCACCCGTGTCCTCAGCCATACCGCGCACATAAATCTTGTTACCTGAACCGGCAACCAGATGTTCATCATAGCTGGAGACCACATACGGCCAATCTTCCATTTCGCTCTCGGAGACTACCAGTGGACGGGACAAGAATTGTTTGATTGCATCGATCGGAATCGCCGGTATTGCGTTTTCTTTCTCGTGGGAACGAATCGAAGGTGAAAGCCTCTGGTAACGCCCATCCTTGCCACCACGACCCACGGCAAGTATCGGCCGTCCGTCTTTGTACTGCAGGGACACGACATCACCGGGGTAAATCAGATGCGGATTTTCTATCTGCGGATTGGCTTCCCAGACCTGCGGCCATAACCATGGCTCGTTCAGAAACCGGCCTGTGATGTCCCAAAGAGTGTCGCCTTTCACCACGGTATAGCTCTCCGGATGGTCAGGCTTTACCGTGACTGTATCAGCCTGAACGGCTACCGCCGCCCATGTCAAAAATGCAATTAGTATGAATTTATTAAGCATGTCTATTACCTTACGAGCTTTCCTTAATGTAGATTAGCAAAAAGTCTAGCAAAATATTAGTAACCGCACCATGTTTTGTTGTTGATGGTCGAAATAGAGTTTTTCTGTATACTATCAGTAAGTTATTAATCTTTAAGCATCCTTGACCATGGCCAGACTCGAAGTTTTACACTTTCCAGACCCCCGCCTGCGCAAAAAAGCAGTGCCGGTCAAAAACATAGATCAGGGCATCAAAACCCTGGCTAATGACATGCTCGAGACCATGTATGACGAAGGCGGTATCGGCCTCGCTGCCACACAGGTCAATGTCCAGAAACGGGTGGTGGTCATTGATCTTTCAGAACAGCATAATCAGCCTATGTATTTGATTAACCCGGAAATTTTAACTAAAGATGGAGTTGAACAGATGCAGGAAGGATGCCTGTCCGTGCCGGGTTACTATGACCTGGTGGAGCGGGCAGAACGTGTGAAATTCCGTTACCTCGATCTGGATGGCCAGCAACAGGAGATTGAAACCGATGGTCTGCTGGCAGTCTGCATCCAGCACGAGATTGATCATCTGGATGGCAAGCTCTTCATTGACTATCTCTCTCCGTTGAAACGCCAGCGTTTGCGTAAGAAACTGGAAAAACAGGACAAACTGCAGCACGTACAAGCCCTGTGAGTTCATCCGCCCTGCGCCTGGGTTTTGCCGGTACACCCGTATTGGCGGCAACCGTACTGGATTATCTGCTCAACCATGGCCGGCATCAGGTATCTGTTGTCTACACCCAGCCTGACCGGCCAGCCGGTCGGGGACGCACTGTGCAGGCGAGCCCGGTCAAACAACTTGCCCTGAAGCACCACCTGCCAATTGAGCAACCGGCAAAGACCAGTGACATCGATCTCAACCAGTTATCCGGTCTGGATGTGCTGGTCGTCGTGGCTTACGGCATGTTGTTGTCAGAAGCAGTGCTGCAGCAACCGCGACTGGGTTGTATCAACATACACACGTCCCTGTTGCCACGCTGGCGTGGTGCAGCGCCGATCCAACGGGCGATAGAAGCCGGTGACAGTGAAACCGGTGTCACCATCATGCAGATAGACAAGGGGCTGGACACCGGCCCGATTCTGGCACAGGCACGATGTCCCATATCCCCCGCAGAAACTAGCGGCAGCCTGCATGACAAGTTGGCGGGATTAGGATCGAAATGTCTGGTCGAGACTCTTGATCGACTAGCCCTGGCCCCGATTATCGGGATTCCACAAGCCCATAATCAGGCCACTTACGCAGCAAAGATCACCAAGTCAGAATGTCAGCTCGACTGGAACAGAAGTGCAACTGAACTTGAACGCCGGATCAGAGCCTTCAACCCAACGCCGGTAGCTTTTACTGAATTCAAAGGTGAGGCCGTACGCATCTGGGAGGCGGTTGCGATCAGTAACCCTCATCCTTTGAAACCAGGAACCGTTGCAGCTTGCAGCAGGGAAGGCGTGGACATCGCCACCGGAAATGGCCTGTTGCGACTGCTCAAAATCCAGCCATCCGGCAAGCGCGTCATGAGTGTTGCTGAATTTCTGAGTGGCCGGCCAAACTTTTTCAATCCACATTGATTATGTCCAGAATCCCGCAGGCACGTGCCATTGCCGCCCGCATACTTGCCTCGGTACTGGAAGAAGGTCAAACCCTCACCGCGTTGCTGCCCCATGAATTAGCAAAGTTACGTGACCGGCGAGATCAGGCATTGGCACAGGAGCTTTGTTACGGGGTGACCCGTTATTATTTCCGCCTTGAGTTTCTACTGCAGCAACTTCTTGAGCGTGAACTTAAAAGCAGGGATGCCGATATCAAGGCGCTGATTCTGATCGGCCTGCATCAACTGATCAATATGCGGACACCTCCTCACGCCGCGGTCGCAGCGACAGTCGGGGCCAGTCAGGAACTTGGCAAGCCTTGGGCCACAGGACTGGTCAACGCCATATTGAGACGATACCAAAGAGAAAGTGATCGCTTACTTAAAGCCATCAATACTAATGACATCGCAAAATATAATCACCCGAAATGGCTGTTGGATTTGTTACAACAGGAATATCCGGATGACTGGCACAATCTGGTTGTAGCTAATGATCGCCACCCACCCATGTGCCTGCGCATCAACCATCAGAAAACCCGCCGAAATGATTATCTGGAGATGCTCATACAACGGGGGATTAAGGCCAGAATCTGTCCCCATACGGAAACCGGCCTGATCCTCGAACATGCTATCGATGTTGAACAGTTGCCGGGTTTTCCCCAGGGTCTGATATCCATACAGGATCTGGCTGCACAACTCACACCAACACTGATGGAATTGCGTCCCAGCCTGAGGGTGCTGGATGCCTGTGCATCCCCCGGCGGCAAACTGGCCCACATAATGGAAACGGAACCTGAGCTTGAGGTAACAGGAATTGAAGTGGATCCCCAACGCATGCAACGTCTGCAACAGAACTTGCAACGTCTGGATTTAAAACCTGTCCTGCACCGTGCAGATGCCCGCTATCCTGACACATGGTGGGATGGAACGTTATATGATCGCATTCTGCTGGATGCCCCTTGCAGTGCGACCGGGGTAATCCGCAGACACCCGGACATCAAGCTGCTGCGCACGCCTGATGAAATAGACACCGCAGCACGACTACAGGGTGAATTGCTGCAGGCACTCTGGCCGCTGCTGAAATCCGGCGGCAAGCTGTTATACGTGACTTGTTCCGTGCTCTCCTGCGAAAATGATCAGCAAATCGGACGATTTATCAATGACCATCACGATGCACATGTTCAACCCATTACTGCCAACTGGGGCAAAAGCCTGAACCATGGTCGGCAAATCCTGCCGGGAACAGATGACATGGACGGTTTTTATTACGCATTGCTGTGCAAATCCTGATGTGTCACTGAAAAACTGCAGACAGTTGTTCGCGGGTCTGGTCCTCCTGAACCTGCTGTTGTGGCCACACGCCGGGATGACCCAGACTGGCGGGCTTGAGATCAGGGAAGCCGGCGGCAAGGTGGAAAACGGGATGTATCTGGTGAACGCCACGATCAGCTACACATTGGGCGATGAAGTACATGATGCGCTTACCCATGGCATCCCGCTGGAATTTGTTGTTGCAGTAAACATCAAACGGGAACGTGCCTGGTTCTGGGATGAAACGATTGCTGACCGGCGGTATTCCTACCTTGTGGAATACCAGCCCCTGAGCAGCCAGTTTGTTGTTACTGAGCTGGCCGATGGCAGTCGCCATCAATTCCAATATGAGGAAGATGCGCTTGAATTTATCGGGACCGCGCAGGGCCTGTCACTCACAAGTATTGCGAACCTTGCCCCGGATAACGATTACTATGCACAGATGAAGGCCTATCTGAACATACAAACATTGCCGGCACCGCTGCGGCCCCTCGCCTACTTCTCAGCGCAGTGGCGTCTGCAAAGCCGCTGGCAAACCTGGCAGGTCAGCCCATGAAAATGAGAAAAGGTGGAAAACTGTTGCTGCTGACCGGCATCGTCCTGTTCCTGCTCATGTTGAGTTCATTGTTCATGATGAGCAATGCACTGCAGGACTCCAGCCACTTCAGCGAATTTTATCTGGGCCTGCTGGTGTTCAACACCCTGGGTCTGATCGCACTGGTCGTGCTGATCATCCTGAACCTGCGACGACTCATCAAGCAACTGCGGGGCCGTATTCCCGGAGCGCGCATGACAGTGCGCATGGTCTCGATGTTCACCGTGCTCTCCGTCACGCCTGTACTGGTCGTGTATTACTTCTCGCTGGACTTCCTGATACGTGGTATCGATAACTGGTTTGATCTACGGGTGGAACAGGCGCTGAATGATTCACTGGAGTTAAGCCGGCTGTCGCTGGATGCGCGCATGCGCGATCTGTTGCGCAAGACGCGGCAAATGGCGGATGAATTAAGCGTGATCAGCGATGTCACCATACCTTTTGAAATCGATGAACTGCGTGTCAATAACGGCGCCAAGGAACTAACGCTACTCAGCCGGCAAGGAGCCATTATCGCGTCCAGCGCCGATGATCCCACGCACCTGGTGCCGGACCGTCCGGATGAAACCATCCTGTTTCAGGTGCAGCAGGGCAACAGTTACACCGGTCTCGATACCATCCGGGATTCCGGTCTGCACATCCGGGTGGTCGTCAGTGTGCCGGGGTTTGGCATGGAAACCGATTCTTCCAGAATCATCCAGGCACTCTATCCGATCTCGGAACGCATCAACGAACTGGCCGGCAGCGTGCAGGAGTCTTTCGTGAAATACAAGGAGCTGTCCTATCTGCGCGAACAACTGAAGAAGAGTTTCGTCATTATCCTTACGCTCGTGCTGCTGTTCAGTATTTTCAGCACGGTATGGGCCGCTTTTTATTCTGCGCGCATGCTCGCTGAACCGGTGCGGCATCTGGCGGCAGGGACCCTTGCAGTAGCCGATGGGAATTACACCACCCAGATCCCGGTGCCGAGCAATGATGAACTCGGTTTTCTCGCCAGTTCGTTCAATGACATGATCCGCAAGATTGCCCAGGCCCAGGAAGATGCGCAGCGCAGCCAGCACGAAGCAGAAACCCAGCGTTCGTATCTGGAAGCAGTACTGGGCCGGCTCACCTCAGGGGTGCTGGTGCTGGACGAAAAACACCGCGTGCGCTCCGCCAATGCCAGTGCCGAAATGATGCTGGGCGTGCCGCTTACGGAATTGATTGATCATGATCTGGATGCGATCGCAGCTCATTATCCTGCATTCAAACAGTTCCGTGATGGCATCGCTGCATGTCTTGATCCTGCCCGCAAGGACTGGCGCGAGCAGATCAGCATCAGCACCGGCGGCAACCGCATTACGTTCATGTGCAGCGGCACATCGCTCTCGGACACGCAACACATGGAACAGGGGCAGGTCATTGTGATCGACGATATCACGGCCTTGATTCAGGGACAGAAACATGCGGCCTGGAGTGAGATGGCACAGCGGTTGGCGCATGAGATCAAGAATCCGCTGACGCCGATACAACTCGCCACCGAACGACTGCGACATAAATATCTGCGCGGCATGCAGGCCGATGACACCGAAACCTTTGACCGGCTCACCAATACCATCATCCAGCAGGTGGAAACCATGAAAGACATGGTGAACTCCTTCTCGGACTTTTCGCGTTCGCCCGAAATCAATCTGCAACCGACGAACATCAATGATCTGCTGATGGAAGTCATCGACCTCTATGCCAACCTGAACCGCAATGCAGACATCAAAATGCTATTGTCACCCGATCTGCCCCGCATCGCCGCCGATCAGGGGAGACTGCGGCAGGTATTCAGTAATCTGCTCAAGAATGCCTTTGATGCCTGTGATAAATGTGAGCACCTGAAACTTGAGATTGCTTCGGAATGTATACTGGAAAATCAGCAGAAATATATACAGATCCGGGTCAAGGACTCCGGGACCGGCATCAGTGAGGATATAATGGACCGTATGTTTGATCCTTATGCCACCACCAAAACCAGGGGCACGGGCCTCGGTCTTGCGATTGTGAAAAAAATCGTCGAGGAACATAAGGGGCAGGTCATGTTGATCAACAACAATCCTGGTCCGGGTGCTTCCGCCATTGTGCGTTTCCCGGTCACAGAACAGAACAACACAGACATCTCCGAACCTTCAGTGCGAGCACTGGTATGACCGCCGGGCGGATACTCGTGGTGGATGATGAACCCGATATCCGCAATATCGTCCGGGAAATTCTTGAAGATGAGGGCTTCATGGTGGATGTCGCCGAAGATGCCACGCAGGCGCGCCGTTCCCGCAGTGCTTTCAGTCCGGATCTGGTGCTGCTCGATATCTGGATGCCGGGCACCGATGGCATCAGCCTGTTGCGCGAATGGAAAGACTCCGGGGTACTGGATATCCCCGTTATCATGATGTCCGGTCACGGCACGGTGGAAACCGCCGTGGAAGCCACCAAGGTTGGTGCCTATGACTTCATCGAAAAACCGCTCTCGCTCGCCAAGCTGATCCTCACAGTCAATCATGCCCTGCAGAATCTGACACTGCAGCAGGAGAACGAGCGTCTGCGCAGTCAGGTGAATTATGTGGAGCTGCCGGTGGGCAAGAGTAATGCCATGCGCCAGCTTTATGATCAGATAACACGCATCGCCAATCATGACACGCCGGTGCTGATCACCGGTGAAACCGGTTCGGAAAAGGAAATGTATGCACGGCATCTGCACAAGTCCAGCAACCGCGCGACTGGCCCCTTTATCACCGCCAGTATTTCGGCATTGTCATCCGACAATGCAAGCATTGCGCTTTATGGCAGCGAGGACCGTGGCAATATCCGTCCGGGACTCATCGAACGTGCCAGCGGCGGCATCCTGTTTCTGAAAGACATCGCCGATATGGACCTGACGTTGCAGGCGCGTTTGCAAAACACGATCGAAAGCCGCACGTACACCCGCATCGGTGGTGCGGAAATCCTCGCTGCTGATGTGCGTTTCATCGCGGCCACCAACCGTAACCTGGAAGAACTCGTCAAAGCCGGCAAATTCCGGGATGACTTGTACTACCAGTTAAACGTGTTGACATTGAAAGTACCACCGCTGCGCGATCACCATGAAGACATTCCTGAACTCGTGGATTTTTTTGTCAATTATTTTGTACAGAAACAGGGCCTCTCGCCACGGCAATTCAATCCGGCGGCCTATACCTATCTGCGCAATTATGACTGGCCGGGTAATATCCGGGAACTCAAGAACCTGGTGCAACGTTTGCTGATCCTCGGCACGGCAAACAATATCGATATTGATGAAATCGAGACGGCCACCGGCAAGCAACGCTCGCAAACCAACGACAAAACTTTCAATGCCAACTTCGAACTGCCGCTGCGGCAGGCGCGTGAACAGTTTGAAAAAGCCTATCTGCAATATAAACTGGAACGCGCCAACGGCAGTGTGAGCAAGGTTGCCAGTGACATTGGTATGGAACGGACCCATCTGTACCGCAAACTGAAATCACTGGGTATCGAAATTAAAGCGGATTAGGCTGTGCCGCATCCCGATGCAGAAAAGTGGAACACGATTTATGCAGCGGGCGAACATATTGCCAAAAATCCTGCGCGGGTTCTGACAGAAAACCGGCACCTGTTACCCCAACACGGCAAGGCACTGGATCTCGCGTGTGGCACTGGCGCCAATGCCCTGCTGCTCGCCCGGTCAGAACTCGAAACCCATGCGTGGGATGTCTCTGAAGTTGCCATACAGGAATTGCAACATCAGGCAGCAAATAACAATCTGCCTATTGTCACCGAAGTGCGCGATGTGCTTGCATATCCACCCACGCCGCAAAGCTTCGATGTCATCACTGTGAGCTATTTTCTGGATCGAAAACTCTTTCCGGCATTAATCTCAGCACTCAAACCGGAAGGTCTGTTGTTCTATCAAACATTTACTCGCGAAAAGACCAGCGACACCGGGCCGCGCAACCCGGAATACCGGCTGGCACCAAATGAATTGCTGCAGCTCTGTTCCGGTCTGCATATCCTTGTCTATCGTGAAGAAGGACTGGTGGGCAACACCACTCAAGGTTTCAGAAATGAAGCCATGTTGATTGGACAAAAACGCAAACCATGACCGCGGACATCATCAAGAACCTCGAAGCCATGCTCGCACGCGGGCAGGACAACGCGCTGATCCGCTACAGTCTAGGTAATGAATATTGCCGCAGCAAACAATTTGAACAGGCGATCCAGCATTTACACAAAGCGATTGAATTCGATCCAGACTATTCCGCCGCGTGGAAACTCTACGGCAAGGCCCTCACCAGCAACCAGCAATTCAACGATGCAGTTAAAGTGTATGAAAAAGGCATCGCTGTTGCGGAAAAAAAAGGCGACGTGCAAGCCGCGAAGGAAATGAAGGTGTTTTTGAAACGATTGCAAAAACGGTAAAGAAACATATATTTTTTGTTATACGCATTTAAGCCTATTGATGGCTTTACATACTAATCATGTCACACAAAAACAAGGCGTACGTTTTTGTCTTTGATAGTTCTATCTAACCACTACACTCCTTCCCATTTCCATGCAGTTGCAGTGTGCCGGTGAGTTCGCTGATGTTTTTCATGTTGTGGCGGCGCAGGTAATCGGCGATGCCTGCATTGAGTTTCGGGCACAATAAGGGATCATAAAAAAGTGCAGTGCCGACGCCGACGGTGGCGGCGCCTGCGATGAAAAATTCCAGTGCATCATTCACGGTGGTGATACCGCCCTGCCCGATGATTGGCACATTATGTTTTTTACTGACCTGATACACCTGATGCACTTTGAGCAAGGCGATCGGCTTGATCGCCGGGCCGGACAAACCGCCCTGATTGTTGCCGATGACAGGTTCACGTTTTTCTACATCCACCGCCATGCCCATGAGGGTATTGATTACGGCAAAACCATCGGTGCCGGCTTCAATGCAACGGCGCGCGTTCTCGGCGATGTCGGTCTGGTTGGGTGAGAGCTTGGTAATCAGCGGCTTCTTCGTCATCTTGCGGCAGGCGGCCACGACACGCGCCGACATATCCGGATCATTACCGAACGCCACGCCGCCCTCTTTCACATTTGGGCAGGAAATGTTGATCTCCATCGCATCGATCGGTGAATCATCAAAGATGCGCGTGATTTCGGCATATTCTTCCACGGTGGAACCGGAGAGGTTTGCAAAGAAACGTGTTTCAGTAAAATCCAGATTGGGCAGATATTCTTTCACCACTTTTTCGGTGCCGGGGTTCTGCAAGCCGATGGCATTCAGCATGCCCATGTAGGTTTCGTAAATACGGTGCGCGGGATTGCCGAGTCGTGGTGCGAGCGTGGTGCCCTTGAGGCACACGGCGCCGACATCGGTATTGGAAAATCCGCGTACACGCGTATATTCCTCTCCAAAACCGACACAACCGGAGAGCAATACGAGCGGGGAATTGAGTTTCAGTCCGCAGAACTCCAGACTGAGAAGTGATTTATCTTGTTCGCTGACAGCCATTAATCATGATCCACATTGTGCTTTATCAACCGGAGATACCTCCGAATACCGGCAACATTATACGGCTTTGTGCGAATACCGGCACGGCATTGCATTTGATCAAACCGCTGGGCTTCACGCTGGACGATGCGCGCCTGCAACGCGCCGGGCTTGATTACCATGAATGGGCCAACGTGCAGCAGCATGTGTCACTGGAAACTTGCATGTCGGCTATCAAACCGGACAGTGTTTATGCCGTTTCCACCAAAGGCCGGCGCAGGTATACGGATGTGGACTTCAGCATGAATGCGACTATTGCCCTGCTCTTTGGCCCGGAAACCCGCGGTCTGCCGCCGGAAGTGCTGGGCAGCATGCCGCCCGATCATATCCTCAGAATTCCCATGCAGCCGGACAGCCGCAGTCTGAATCTTTCCAATGCCGTTGCCGTCATTCTGTATGAAGCGCTGCGGCAGCAGCAATTTACCGGGCTCAGTTGAGTCAACCTGTCTCGGCTTTGGGATCGCGCGCCAGCAAAGTTTGCACGGCGGCTTTCGGAGTTATCTTTCCGGTCAGCACATTATTGACCTGATCGGTAATCGGCATTTCGATGGCGTGCTTTGCGGCGATTTTGACCACTTCCGCTGCAGTACGCACCCCTTCAACCACCTGACCGATTTCCGCACGTGCCGTATCTGCAGACTGGCCTTTGGCCAGTGCAAGACCCATCCTCCGGTTACGGGATTGATTGTCGGTGCAGGTCAATACCAGATCACCAAGGCCGGCCAGTCCCATAAACGTTTCCGGTTTGCCGCCTAATGCAATTCCCAGCCGCATGATTTCTGCAAGACCGCGTGTGATCAATGCCGCCCGCGTGTTGGCGCCAAACCCCAGACCATCGGCAATGCCGGCAGCAATCGCCATGACATTTTTCACGGCGCCACCCACCTGCACACCGATGATGTCATTGTGTGTATAGACTCTGAACACTTCATTGTGGAAGCAGGCGGCAAAATGTTCCGCCACGGAACTTTGATGTGCGGCAATTGTAACCGCGGTCGGTAAACCCCGCGCTACTTCACCGGCGAATGAAGGTCCGGACAGTACGGCCGTGACCGCGCGTGCATGCAGGATGTCATTGACGATTTGATGATTGAAAATCTGTTCGCCGGAACCAAACCCTTTGCAGGCGAGACAGAGTTTGAATTTATCGGTCGGCAGCGCGGCAAGTTGTTTAAGGACATCGACCAGGCCGCTGCAGGGCACGGCAATCACAATATCTTTAATCTGGGCAGTAAACTCAGCAAGGTCAATCACCGGTTGCAATCCGGCGGGGAAAATAATGCCGGGCAAAAATTTCTCGTTGGCATTCTCACTGACCATACGTGCGATATGCGCAGGGTCATTACCCCATAACTTTACCGGATAGCCGTTACGGGCCAGCATGATCGCCAAAGCTGTACCCCAGGAACCGGCGCCGGCAACCAGGACAGGTGATTTGGACATGGGTTGAGATCTTTTTATATGGGTGATTTCAATCAGTGTTTGACGCCGCCAGCCTGTTCTGCCGCTTTTTGTTCACTCACTTTTTTCTGCTGGGCATACAGCGCTTCAAAATTTACCGGCGCGAGCAGCAGTTGCGGAAAACCACCGCGTGTGACGAGGTCTGCCACAACTTCGCGAGCAAACGGAAACAAAATATTCGGGCACAGTGTGGCCGCCATGTGTTCAACCATCATGACCGGGAAGTCCTTGATCAGGAAAATACCGGCGATTTGCGCTTCAACCAGATACGCGGTTTTACCACCTAGGCTCACCGTCACGGTCACGCTCAGGGTCACTTCCGTCAGATCATCATTCACCGGACTTGCAGAACTGCCGAGCTGCATGTTGACTGAGGGCTCCCATGCTTCAGTAAAGATCTGCGGGGAATTCGGTGTTTCAAATGACACGTCCTTGGTATAGATTTTTTGTATGGCGAACTGGCCTGTGCGGGTATTGCCCGTGGCAGGCGCTGGTTTGTTGTTTTCTTCAGTCACGTTGTTTTTCCGGTTAACCGGCAGTGGAATCACGCAGCAGGGGCAGATTCGCAGTACGCCAGGACTGTGCCCCTCCCTTCAGAGTATACAAGCGGCTGAACCCCTGCTGTTTCAGCAGGCGTGCAACACGCACAGACTCAGGCGCGGTATCAGCAAACAGGATGATCGGTTGTTCACTATACTGCTTCATGGCATCTGGCTGAGAAGATATTTTTTCCGGAGGCAGGTTGACAGCATTCAAGACATGCCCTTCCGCAAAGTTTTTTTCCGGGCGTACATCGAACATCACCGCTTTTTCATGATTCATAAGGCGGGTGGCTTCCATCGGGGAAACTTCAGTCACGCCGCTGACGGCCGTGCCAAGAATATTCCAGAGCAGCAGGCTGAACAGGCCAATAAATAACGAGACCAGAAAGAGGTGATTGGCAATGAATTCGGGAAGTTTTTCCATAAGTATGCGCTGCAAGGATGATTCAAGTATGTCCTGCGGGCCCCGATCCGGCAATAATTGACAGACCGGCACGCCTGCCGGATTAAGGCGTGCATGATACGTGAATCACCGGCAGAATAAAAATGCCTGGAACCATAAATTTCCTGTATTGCGGCCCGCCATGAGATACCGGCGGACCACTGTTCCATGCTAGAATTCATGCGGGCTTCGATACCCTCATATCAATGACCTGAAAGTATTAATGCAGATCAAACATCGACCAATCGTCCTCATCGTCCTGGATGGCTGGGGTTACTCCGAAAACACCGTCTATAACGCCATCTACAGCGCAAATAAACCTGTATGGGAACGATTGTGGGTGGACCATCCGCGTACACTGATTCGTGCCTCCGGCATAGACGTTGGCCTGCCAGCCAGGCAAATGGGTAACTCCGAGGTCGGGCACATGACCATCGGCTCCGGCCGGATTGTCGATCAGGAATTTTCCCGGATCACTCGGGCGATAGAAAACGGCTCTTTTTTCGAAAACAAGACCCTCACCACGGCGTTTCGCCAGGCTGCCGCCAGCAAGAAAGCCGTACATGTACTCGGCTTGTTATCACCCGGCGGTGTGCACAGTCATCAGGATCATATTCTTGCCGTCACACAGCTGGCGAGTGATTGCGGCGTGGAAAATATTTACCTGCATGCCTTTCTGGATGGCCGCGACACGCCACCCAAAAGTGCAGAAGAATACATCCATCGCACCTACCTGGAACTGAAGAGTCTCGGCAAGGGTAAATTTGCGAGCATCATCGGCCGCTATTTTGCGATGGACCGCAACAAACGTTGGGAACGTACCAAGACTGCCTATGATCTGATCTGTGATGGCACCGCGGATTTCCGCACGGATGATCCATTCATCGCCGTCAATATGGCCTATGCCCGCGGCGAGACCGATGAGTTTGTAAACCCGACAGCCATCACCAAATCCGGGCAACCGCCCATAAGGGTTGAAGACGGCGATGTCATGGTGTTTGCGAATTATCGCGCTGACCGTGCACGGCAACTTGCACGCGCGTTCACCAAAGCGGATTTCAAAAGCTTCCCGCGCGAGCGCGTACCAAAGCTGGGAGCTTTCATCAGTCTCACTGAATACAAGGCCAACTACGAATTCCCGGTGGCGTTTCCACCTGAGCATCTGAGTAATGTCTTCGGTGAGTACATTGCCGGACTTGGCCTGAAACAATTGCGGATTGCCGAAACCGAAAAATACGCACATGTAACATTTTTCTTCAACGGTGGCGAAGAGCGTGTTTTCGCTGGTGAAGATCGTATCCTCGTTCCGTCGCCACATGTCGCCACCTATGATCAAAAACCGGAAATGAGTGCACATGAAGTTACGGACCGGTTAATCAAGGCAATAGAAAGCAAAAAATATGATTCGATTATTTGCAACTATGCCAACGCGGACATGGTCGGCCACTCCGGTGATTTTCAGGCAACCATCAAAGCCGTGCAGACGATTGATCAATGTCTTGGCAAAGTAATCGAGGCCACGACGCGTATAGGAGGTGAAATTATCATCACCGCCGATCACGGCAATGCCGAACAGATGCGCGCCTACACCACGGAAAAAATCAAATCACAGGCACACACGGCACACACTTCCAATGTGGTGCCGATGATCTACATCGGGCGACCGGCGGAATTCAAACCCGGCGGCGGCACGCTGGCCGACATCGCGCCCACCATGTTAAGCCTGATGGGACTGGACATCCCGAAAGAAATGACCGGCACACCCTTGCTTAAACTTTATGCGGAACCGGCGCAGGCCATTGCTGCGAAATAAATTGCACCATCATTCAAACCTGTTCTGCAGGTTTATCTGTTTCTCCCTGTCTCTTGTTCTGGTTACAGGCGTCAGTGCTGAAGACACCGCGAATCCTGATGAACTTGAAAACGTGCGTAGCCGGATTGATGCCGTACAATCTGATCTCCAGAGCGCCAAATCCGAATCTGAAAAACTGCAGGAAGAATTGCAGGAAACTGAAGTTGCCGCCAGCGAGCTTTCCACCCGGTTGGTTGAACTTGAAAACGAGATCCAGAAGCGCGATGAACGGATGTACAAACTGAATGACGTCATCGCCGCCCATGAACAAACCTTGAATGCTGAACGCTCCACCCTGGCGCGACATGTACGCTCGGCATTCATGGCCGGTCGCAACGATTATCTGAAACTGTTGCTGAACCAGGAGGATCCGGCGCGCGTTGGACGGGTACTCGCCTATTATGATTATTCCAGCCGGTCGCGTATCGAGACCATCAACACCATCAAGGACAAGGTGGACCTGGTGAATGAGCTCAAGTCCAGTCTGGTCTCCGAAACAGAGCAACTGGAACAGCTCAAATTACGCCATCTCGCCAAACGTGAAGAACTGGCGGAACAGCGCGAATCCCGTAATGACATTCTCAAGCGTCTGCAGAATGAAATCAGCGCCAAGGGTGATGAACTGAATTCACTGCAGGAGCATGAACGCAAGCTGAGCAAACTGCTGGATGACCTGGACGAGGACAGCGGCAACGTTCCCTTTTATGAAGACATCGAACCGTTCGGCAGGTTACAGGGCAAGCTGAGCTGGCCCACCGAAGGCCGTCTTTTGCATACCTTCGGCAGTACCCGGCGCGGCAACTCCCTGAAATGGCAGGGTGTAAAAATCGGTGCCACAGCGGGCGCAGAAGTGCGGGCAGTATATACCGGTCGGGTCATCTTCGCTGACTGGTTCCGCAATCTCGGCCAGCTCATCATTCTGGATCACGGAGATGGCTATATGACGCTGTACGGTTACAACCAGAACCTGCTGAAAAAGGCCGGCGACTGGGTGCTGGGTGGTGAAACGATTGCCCACGTGGGCGATACCGGCGGCCAGGGCACGCCCGGCGTGTATTTCGAGATACGGCACCGGGGCAAGGCCCAGAATCCAACCCTCTGGTGCAAACGCTGATACTGCCCTCTGGCTGCGTTCAATTTTGCGGCCTCTGCCGGATCGCCGTTATTGCCCGCATTTCCTGACCCCTGTATCCTGAACGTTATCAGCAATATTGCACCTAAGTAATCAGGTCACTTTTATATCTAGCCCATCAATTCATAATCATTTTCTATATTTTAAGGATTTCTGGAGTCCATGATGAATCGCGTTATCCGTAACTTTTTTATGTTCCTGCTACTGACGCTGCTCGGTCTGCAACTGGCCATCGGCCAGAATGAGGCCGAAACGCAACCTGCGGCCCCGGAAGGCCTGCCGCTCGACGAATTGCGTACCTTTACTGAAGTGTTCGCCAAGATTAAAAATGATTATGTAGAGCCGGTGGATGATCGCAAACTCCTTGAAGATGCCATCCGCGGCATGCTGGCCGGGCTTGACCCGCATTCAACTTATCTCGATCCGGAGTCCTATCGTGATCTGCAGGAAGGCACCACCGGTGAATTCGGCGGACTCGGCATTGAAGTGGGCATGGAAGACGGATTGATCAAGGTCATTTCACCCATCGATGATACTCCCGCCCAGAAGGCCGGTATCAAGGCAGGTGATTTGATTATCAAACTGGATGAAACACCGGTAAAAGGCATGGAGCTGAATGATGCCGTCAACATGATGCGCGGTAAACCCGGCACCGAAATCAAGCTAACGATTCTGCGCGAAGGCGAGGAAAAGCCGCTGGAGATCACCATCGTGCGCGATGTGATCAAGGTCAACAGCGTGCGTGCCCGCACACTGGAACCCGGCTATGGTTATGTACGTGTTTCCAGCTTCCAGGGGAGGACTGCTGAAGATCTGCGTACCGAACTCGAAAAACTCATACAGGAAAATAACAACGACCTTAAAGGCATCGTGCTCGATCTGCGCAACAATCCCGGTGGAGTACTGAACGCAGCCGTAGAAGTTTCAGATCTGTTCCTCAACAAGGGATTGATCGTATACACCGAAGGTCGCATCAAGGATTCGGAACTGCGTTTCAATGCCAAGCCAGTCGATTTGTTTGAAAACCTGCCCATGATCGTTCTGGTTAATGAAGGATCGGCGTCCGCTTCAGAAATTGTGGCTGGCGCCCTGCAGGATCACAAACGGGCAGTCATCATGGGACAACAGACCTTCGGCAAAGGCTCCGTGCAAACCATACTGCCCATGTCCAATCAGGCTGCCGTCAAGCTGACAACCGCGCGTTATTTCACGCCGAATGGACGCTCGATACAGGCGGAAGGCATTAAACCAGACATTGTCATCGACAAGGTCACCGTAAAACAGGCAGAAGATGATGGTAACGGAATCGTGAAAGAAGCCAACCTCAACCGTCATCTCGAAAACGGCAATGGTGACAGCGAAACTCCGGCGACAGACAAGGATGCCCAGGTGCAGGAAGCCCCGGATTTACAGGGACAGGAGGACGATCTGGAAAAAGAACCACCGTTATCATCCAGCGATTATGAATTGTATGAAGCGCTGAATGTCTTGCGCGGTATAGTTCTGAGCCAGCAAAGTAAATAAATAAGCCTATGGTGAAAGTTCTCGTACCTCTGGCGCAGGGTTGTGAAGAACTGGAAGCGGTTACGATTATTGATTTGCTACGCCGGGCGAAAATTGATGTCACGGCAGCCGGACTGGACAAGCAAACCGTCACGGCCAGCCGCGGCGTGAAACTCATTCCCGATACCGATCTCGATAACGCACTGAAACAGGATTACGACATGATCGTACTGCCGGGTGGACTGCCCGGCGCCGATCACCTCGATCATGATCCACGCATCAAATCTCTGCTGAAAAAAATGGCTGCAGGTAAAAAATATACAGCGGCGATTTGTGCTGCACCCAAGGTGCTCGCCAATGCCGGTGTCCTGGAAGGCAGGAAAGCCACGGCTTACCCCGGTTTCCTCGACAAGATGAACCTGCCCAACACCCGCATTACCAGAGAAGATGTCGTGATCGATGACCACGTCATCACTTCACGTGGCCCCGGTACTGCCATGGATTTTGCCCTCACCCTCATCGAAGTACTTGCCGGGAAACAAAAACGTGACGAAGTCGAAGCGGGATTGGTGAGGAATTAGTTGCATCTTATTTTTGAACATTCTTCAAATTGAATTGAAAGGAATTTTTATGTCATTCATCGAAGACTCCCTCTCCACCGGTGAAGAAATCAAGGCGCTTTTTGATTTTCACTGGATAGCGAAATTGCCCATGTTCCTGTGGATCATATTTCTCATCACCATCCCGATCGCCATTTATGAATGGCTGAAACTGAGGACCACGGAGATGGGCGTAACCAACAAGCGTGTAATCCTCAAAACCGGCATTATCAGCCGTCACTCGGATGAGATGAAATTAACTTCGATTGAAACGGTGGAAATCGAACAGGGTGTGCTTGGCCGTATCTTCGGCTTCGGCACGGTACGGGTCACCGGCAAAGGCATCAGCGATCTGGTCTTCAAAATGATCGATGATCCTATGGATGTGAAAAGAAAGATTGAGAGTGTCGACCCTGCGAAAGAATAACAGGTAATCAGTCACTCATTGAAAACACCAACAAACCGAGTCCGATCGTTCCAAACACCCACGTCAACCACGGTGCGCCACCCAGCATGACGGGTGAGAAGCCGTCCAGTCCGTAAATGATCGCCGCACAGAGTATGAATGTCGAACCAATGATGGCCAGTACCGCACGTTGATTTGCATCGCGGATTTCCTGGCGCAGTTCATCCATATCGTCTGAGCGGATATGCATCTGTACACGGCCATCACGCAGGCGTTCAATCAAATCAATGGTCTTGTTCGGTAACTCTGGCAAACGATCCAGCCAGCGTGGCAGATTGTCTTTAGTGCCTTTCCACAAGCCACGCACACCCACGCGCTCGCTCATCCAGCGTTCCAGTAACGGCCGGGCCACGCGCCAGATATCGAGTTGAGGGTACAACTGCCGCCCTACGCCTTCAATATTCACCAGTGTTTTCTGCAGTAGCAGTAATTGCGGAAGGATTTCCATGCCAAAATTGCGCGCGGTCTGGAACAACCGGAGCAGCAGCGTTCCAAATGAAATTTCATTCAGGGCACGATCAAACAACGGCTCACATACAGTACGGATGGCAAATTCAAACTCATCTACGCGTGTGCCCTGCGGTACCCAGCCGGATTCCACATGCAGTTCCGCCACACGCTGGTAATCCCGATTCAGAAAGGCCAGAAAATTCTCGGCCAGATAACGTTGATCAAATTCGCTGAGTGAGCTCATGATGCCAAAATCCACCAGCATGATACGGGCTGGTTGATCGGCTGCAGGCTTGGCCACAAAAATATTGCCGGGGTGCATGTCAGCATGAAAATAACTGTCGCGGAACATCTGGATGAAAAAGATTTCCACGCCGGATTCCGCCAGCCATTTGAAATCAACCCCTGCCCTTTTGAGCGCGTCGGTATCATAAACCGGGATTCCGGAAATGCGCTCCATGACCATGACCTTGTCGCGCGTGTATTTCCATTCAACGGCCGGTATGTAAAGTTTGTCCGAATTCTCGAAGTTGCGCCGCAGTTGCGAGGCATTAGCGGCTTCGCGCATCAGGTCCAGCTCACCCATCAGGGTCTTCTGCAACTCACGCACAACATTGGTCGGGCGCAGCCTGCGGCCATCTTCCGAATATTTTTCAGCCTGACGCGCGAGAAAATACATCAGCCCCAGATCGCGTTTGATGATCTTTTCAATTCCGGGCCGTACCACCTTCACAATCATGCGCCGGCCATCTTTCAGGGTTGCCGCATGCACCTGGGCAATGGACGCTGACGCAAGCGGTGTCTCGTTAAATTCAGAAAATATCTGATCAATGGGCTGTTCCAGCGCCTGCTCGATAATACGGCGGGCTTCTCGTCCGGGAAACGGTGGCACGCTGTCCTGCAGTTTTGCAAACTCATCCGCAATGTCTTCAGGCAGCATGTCACGGCGCGTGGAAAGTAACTGGCCCAGTTTGACAAATACCGGGCCGAGGTCTTCCAGTGCGCGGCGCAGACGCTGGGCCCGCGGCGCATGCACACGTTCACCGAACCAGTTCCAGGGCAGGAGATTAAAGATGAAACGGATGGGACGGAACAGGTGGGTAGCAAAAACAATCTCATCCAGTCCATGACGGATGAGGATACGTTGTATGGTCAGTAACCTGAATATTTCGCCGAAGTTAACCATGTGGATCGGGCATCAAACGTTGAGTTTTCCATGCAGACGATCCAGTCTTAGCCTGAACCGTTCCATATCATTACGTAACACGTCCACAGCCGCAATAAATTCGTCTACTTCGTCGCGATCCGGCAGCATGTTTTTTTCATAACGGAAATATTCGCTGAAATTCAATCCCAGCGTGTGGCGTGACTCCATGAAAAATTCACGGGCATGTTTTGCCATACGGCCCAGTTTATGGGCCGCAGTATCACCCACCCACTGCGAGAGGTGTTCCTCCCAGTCGATTTCCAGCGTATGCAATATCTTCTGAAAACGCTGGGCCAGTCCTGCGTCACCACGAATTTCCAGATCAGGTGCCGGACCGCGCGCAGTGTCATCTCGCTGCAAGGCCAGTTGCATAAAGGCCAGAGGGCGGGCCTTGATCGTGACATCCGGTTTGATCGACTTATCCGTACCCAGTCGTAAACCGGTCTGTTCAAAATGCAGCAGCGTGATGATTTCCGGGCCGGCCACTTCCAGTTTGATCACTTTGCCGGACAATTCACAAACGGACGCAAGGGCTTCCGGATCCTGTTCCAGAATCCTGTTCACCATCAATTGCAGGCTTTCAGTAAAATTCATAACGGCCATCATATTTTCCAGGCACGATGCACGGCGACGATACCGCCGGTGAGATTATGGTATTCAACACGTGCATAGCCTGCCTCTTCTATCATGTGTTTGAGTGTTTCCTGGTCCGGATGCATGCGGATGGACTCCACCAGATAGCGGTAACTGGCTTCATCATGGGCCACCGTTTTACCCAGCCAGGGAATGAATTTCAGCGAGTATTCATCATAAAGCTGTCTGAAGTGCGGTAGCACCACAGTAGAAAACTCCAGAATAATCAGACGGCCGCCATAACGGGTCTTGTCATACATGGAACGCAACGCGCGCAATTTGTCGGTCACATTACGCAGTCCAAATGCAATACTTACACAATCAAACCGGTTGGCGGCAAACGGCAGATTCTCGGCATTGGCCTGCACATAATTAATGCCACGCACCAGTCCCTGATCGAGCAGTTTGTTGCGACCTTCACGCAACATATCATTATTAATGTCAGTCACCAGCACCAGTCCATCCTCACCAGCACGGGCATGATACAGGCGGGCCATGTCGCCCGTGCCGCCCGCCACATCCAGTACATTTTGTCCGGAACGGACTTCGGACAGTTGCACAGCATAGCGCTTCCATAAACGATGGATGCCAAAGGACATCAGATCATTCATCAGGTCATAACGGGTAGCGACCGAAGAAAAGACCTCATCCACCCGCCGGGTCTTTTCCTGCGGCGGAACTTTTTCAAAACCGAAATCAACAGTATTCATGAGTTCACATGCCGGGTGTGGCCGGCGTTCCGTAACGCCACAAGATAGTCCTGCCAGTATTGTGCCTGATTGACCCCCAGTTCATAAAGATAGGCCCAGGAATAGATTCCGGTCTGATGACCATCATCGAAATGAAATTTGACAGCATAGTTGCCTACCGGCTCGATTTCCCGGATGGAAACGTTTTCCTTGCCGATCTGTAATACCGCCTGGCCGGGCCCGTGTCCGCGCACATCGGCGGAAGGAGAATACACACGCAAATACTCACAACTCAATTCAAAATGGCTGCCATTATCGTACTCAATCTCAAGCATCCTGGATTTCTGATGGAGGTTGATGGAGACGGGAGTTGGATTGTTCTCTGTCATATTATTCTGGACTGAATGAATTCTACGGCCCCTGCTATAAGCAGACTCGTCAAACCGGCGTAAAGCCAGTATCCAGTCGACAAATGAGCCGCCACAAGACGGCCCTTAGTTTACTGGATTCCGGGTCAAGCCCGGAATGACTAAATAATCTATGGCCGCTGGCATATTCAATTCAGGAACTTCTGATTAAGTACTTTCTGTCACTCCGAGTGAAACGAGAAGTCTTGTAGTTCATTGATAATCTGACCATTTTAATCAAGAGATTTCTCCCGTTGGTCGAAATGACAAAATAATCAGAGTTTCCCTCAGAGTATATAACGGGTCAGATCCTCATTCTGAATCAGATTGCCCAGATGATCGTTTACATAGGTTGCATCGATCATCACGGTTTCACCCTTTTTCTCCGTAGCCTCAAATGAGAGTGATTCGAGCAAACGTTCCATCACCGTGTGCAGGCGGCGGGCACCGATGTTCTCCGTGGTCTCATTCACATGCCAGGCAATTTCGGCAATCCGTGCAATACCGTCTTCACTGAATTTGAGTTTTACACCTTCGGTTTCGACCAGCGCCGCATATTGTTCAGTCAATGAGGCATCCGGCTCGGTGAGAATACGGATAAAATCATTCACACCCAGTGCACTCAGTTCCACACGTATTGGCAAACGGCCCTGCAATTCCGGAATCAGATCGGAAGGTTTCGACAGATGAAATGCTCCGGATGCAATAAACAGAATATGATCGGTTTTGACCATACCGTATTTGGTGCTTACGGTTGATCCTTCCACCAGAGGCAGCAAATCACGTTGCACACCTTCACGCGAGACATCCGGCCCACTGGTTTCGCCGCGACGGGTCACCTTGTCGATTTCATCCAGGAACACCAGACCGTTCTGCTCGACATTCTCAATAGCACGTAATTTGATCTCGTCTTCATTAACCAGCTTGGCGGCCTCTTCCTCGGCCAGCAGTTTCAAGGCTTCTTTCACGCGCAGCTTGCGCGCGCTTTTACGTCCGCCTGTCATATTCTGAAACATTTTCTGCAACTGCCCGGTCATTTCCTCCATCCCCGGTGGTGCCATGATCTCCACGCCGATGGATTGCACGTTGAGTTCCACATCGATTTCCTTGTCATCGAGCTTGCCTTCACGCAGCATGCTGCGGAACTTGGCGCGAGTGGTGTTCTCGTCTTCCTCCGGATTCTGGTCCATGGTGCGCGCACGCGGGAGGAGTATGTCGAGAATATGCATCTCGGCCGCATACTGGGCCCGATCCCGGACTTTCTCCATTTCGGTCTCGCGCGTCATCTTTACAGATATATCGGCAAGATCACGTATGATGGATTCCACATCACGCCCGACATAGCCGACTTCTGTAAATTTTGTCGCTTCGATCTTGATGAACGGTGCATTGGCCAGTTTGGCAAGCCGCCGGGCAATCTCGGTTTTGCCGACACCGGTTGGACCGATCATCAATATATTTTTCGGTGTGATTTCATTACGCAGATCATCCTTGACCTGCATGCGCCGCCAGCGATTACGCAGGGCTATGGCAACGGCGCGTTTGGCGGCATCCTGACCGATGATGTGCTTGTCCAGTTCAGCGACGATTTGCTGCGGTGTCAATTCAGACATGGTTCAACTCAAGTGATTAATAAAAGAATCAGGCCGACAGCTCTTCGACCGTCAGGGAATGATTGGTGTAGATACAGATGTCCGCGGCGATATTAAGGGCTTTCTCGACGATCTCGCGTGCGTTCATATCGGTGTTCTTCAACAGGGCGATGGCTGCTGCGCGCGCAAATGCGCCGCCGGAACCAATGGCCATGATGTTGTCTTCCGGTTCAATAACATCACCATTGCCGGAAATGATCAGCGAGGAGTTTTTGTCAGCGACACAGAGCATGGCTTCAAGCCGCCGCAGCATTTTGTCTGTGCGCCAGTCTTTCGCCAGTTCCACAGCCGAACGCATGAGGTTGCCCTGATGTTTTTCGAGTTTGCCTTCGAAACGCTCAAACAGGGTAAACGCATCGGCCGTGCCACCGGCAAACCCGGCCAGAATCTGGTCCTTGTATAAACGCCGCACCTTGCGGGCATTGCCTTTCATCACGGTGTCGCCGAGCGACACCTGTCCATCACCACCGATGGCCACCTGATTGCCACGGCGCACGGACACTATGGTTGTACCATGAAACTGCTCCAAGCGGGTTCTCCTTGCAGAAACGGGAGGGATATTTTACCGGAGATTGGGCCGGGCTGTGAAAAAACAATCCCTGATTATTTTTATTCAGGCCTTTTTACGGTGGGCACGAGGATGTGCCTGGTCGTAGACTTTCGCCAGATGCTGGAAATCGAGATGAGTATATATCTGGGTGGTGCCGATGTCGGCATGACCCAAGAGCTCCTGAACGGCGCGCAAATCACCACTGGACTCCAGCATATGACTGGCAAAGGAATGGCGCAGCATGTGCGGATGAACGTTGCCGGGGATGCCCTGCTTGATGGCCCATTCTTTTAATCGCAACTGAAAGGCACGTGGTGTGATCCGTTTGCCCTGCCCGGTAACAAAAACAGCCGTATTCTCATCATTCGTGATGAAATCGTTGCGTAGTTTCAACCACATCTTTAATGCATTAATCGCATGACGGCCGACAGGTACCGTTCGCATTTTTTTGCCCTTGCCAAGTACTGTGACGGTAGCATCATTCAAATCCAGATCGCGCATATTCAATCCGATGAGTTCAGACAAACGCAATCCGGAGGAATACGTTAATTCCAGCATGGCGCGATCACGTACTGTCAGCGGTTCATCACCTTTGATTTCCACTAATCGTTCAGCCTGATCCACATCCAGTGCTTTTGGTAATTTGCGTGGCGTTTTCGGTGCGAGTATGCCCTGTGCGGGATTATGATCCGCAAGATCCTGATCAATCAGGTAACGATAGAACGCGCGAATGGCTGAAAGATTGCGTTGTATGGATTTGCCACCACCACCCCGGCGGCGCCGCCATGCCACAAAACCACGCATCTGCCGTCCATCCAGTTTTTTCCAGGACTGGATTTGCTGCTCCCTGCACCAGACCTGCAGCAGATTCAGATCGCGTGCATACCCCTGGCGGGTATGGGGTGAAAGATGTTGCAGGGTTTCAAGAAAACTGTGGATCAATCTGATCTCAGATTCCTTCATCTCATCTGCCGGGAGATTTCTCGCTGCGCTCGAAATGACTATTTGCGCCTGCTCTATTTTTCCAAAATCCATGGTTTGAGAATGAAACTGAGTATCTCGCCCATATTGGCAAGCAGTTCCACTCCCATGCCCGGCTCAAACCGCTCCGGATCAAAACTGCCGATGGAAAGTATGCCGCCCCACTCAGGCCCATGCAGAGGCACCATGACCGAGGAAGCGATTTCATTGCCGTCATCGCCGAACAGGAACACCTGCTGCTGGTGTTTCATGCGTCCGCATAACGGCTCGCGTTTCTCAATGATGGTTTTAAACAGGGCCTGCAATTCATTTTTGCTGCCGGCAAACTCCGGCCCGGCATAGCTGTCGATGAACGCCGGCTCGGCAAATAGCCGGACGGACACCCGGTCTGCATGAAAATTCTTGCGCAGGTTATCGTAGAGGGTGTTAAAAATGTCCTTGGGCTCATCAGCATCCATCAGTGTGAGGGCCAGCTTGTGCATGCGCCGCGCCAGCTCTTCATTCTGACGGGCGATTTCGATCAGTTCATGGAGTTGCTTGCGGGCACGTTGGTTCTGCTCGCGCAGGACCTGCACCTGACGTTCGACCAGTGATACGGCACTGCCGCTGCGGGTATGGGGAATATCAATGCGGGCCAGCAGGTCCGGGCGGTCGTTGAAAAACTCCGGGTGCTTGCCCAGATAGTCCGCAACTTCTTCCGCGGTCAGTGGCGGGATGCCTTGCCGGGATTCATTCTGCGTCGTCATAGTGTTATCCGCCCGTCATATACGAAGACTGCCGGCCCGGTAATCCAGACCGGTTCACCTTCACCCGCCCATGATACCAGTAATTCCCCGCCCGGAAGAGTTACATTAACTACGTTAGCCAGTTTGCCAGCCAGATTACCGGCCACAACTGCAGCACAGGCTCCGCTGCCACAGGCCAGTGTCTCGCCCGCACCGCGTTCATACACACGCAGGCGGATACGCCCAGGGCTGATGATCTGCATAAACCCGACATTGACGCTTTGCGGAAAAAATGATGATTTTTGAAGTTTTGGACCCAGTCCTTTTACTGGCGCGACTGTGACATCACCCACTTCAATCACGGCATGCGGATTACCCATGGACACCGCTGCAAAGGTGATGTCCTGATTTTCAAGTTCCAGATGATAGAAAGTCTCACGCGCTCTGGCCTGCATGGGAATATCTGCGGGCTGCAGGCGCGGGACACCCATGTTGACACGGATCTGACCGTCCGGCTGCCGGTAGAGTTTGAGTTGTCCTTCGAGCGTCTGCGCCGTGATTTCGTCCTTGCGCACCAGACCACGTTCATAGAGATAGGCTGCCACACAACGTGCACCATTACCGCACTGCGCCACTTCACCGCCATCGTTATTGAAGATACGGTAATGGATATCCACGGCGTTGCTTCCGGGTGGTTCGATGACCAGCATCTGGTCGAAGCCAATGCCGAAATGCCGGTCACCCAAACGGGCGATTTGTTCCGGCTTGAGCGTAAATGGCTGTTGCAGGGCGTTGATCACGGCAAAATCATTGCCAAGCCCGTGCATTTTGGTAAACGCGATTTCCATAGCCGCTAGATTACCGCGGTGCGCAGCAGAAGCAAGCTGCCATGGCCGCGATCAGTAAACAGAAGTGATGGTATAACCCTGACCTTCCAGCAGCGACAATACGCCTTCATGACCCGGCAGATGCATGGCGCCGATGGCGATAAAAGCATTGCCCTTTTCCAGGATCGGCCGCATGCGTTTGGCCATGGTGTGATTACGGTCAGTCAGCAACCGCTGCATCAGGTTTTTGTATATGGGTTCATCTGCAAATGAATATTTGTTGCTGTAATCAAAAAGCCCCTGCAGATCACGATCCAGATAAAGCAGTTTCATCTGCTCAAAATCGTTGGTCACATGGTCATAATTACAGAGCGTGTCCATCAACAATTGCAGTTGTTCTTCTTCCGCCATGCCGCTGAATACACTGCCCTGTTCAGACAGTGTCTCAAGACCATGCAATTCAGCACCGTTCTGCCGGGCAATATCAAGCAGTTGAAGATCGAGCGGAACCCCCTCTTCAACCGGATAATTCATGATCAAAAATGCCGCCCACGGCCGCAGGTAGACAGCGGACTCGGATGAAAATTGATAATTACTGAGTATTCGGGCGGCACGTGCAAACAAATCCTGATCCAGATAATCCGTCAACGTAGTGCCGTCACTGAAAAACATCATCTGTGACAACCGCACGGCTTCCTCCGGCACCGGCAATGCCTCCATCGCGTAAACGCTGGCGCTGTTCAACCGTTCACTGACCGGTGCAGGTAACGCGGTAATACGCGGATCGGAAACATGAATGGTTCCAAAGATATAGCTGTCAGAACTGCCTGCTCTTGATACTTTCCATAACAGGGCGTCAGAATATTTTATCGCCTCTGTCCGTTTGTCTGTGGCAGGTTTGAATGTGCGACAATCACTCTGTGTCGCAACTTCGGCCACCGAGAATGATGACCATAGCAACAGACCCAATGCAGCCAGCAGGCGCACGATTAACCTTGCAAAATCAAGCGGCATCATCTCCCAAATCCAGTTCCGGGTTTATATCCAGTGCTGCAACAGCGGCCACCGTGTTATGCCAGTCGCCAGTGTGCTTAAGTTCAGTATAGGTCAACGTTTGCTTTCCGTGCATTCTGATCAACCGTACCTGGGACACAGGATTGGGGCTCCATGTGTAATTATCAAGGATGTTGATCGCGGCGGCCCGGTTATTACAGACCAGCACCATGTCACAGCCGGCAGCCAATGCACTTTCGGTACGGCCCGGATAGTCTCCGGCAAGTTCAGCGCCGGCCATGCTGATATCATCACTGAATATCGTGCCCTGGAATTGCAGCTGCTGCCGCAGTACGTTTTTCAGCCAGATGGAGGAAAATCCCGCCGGTTTGCTGTCCAGGGCAGGATAAACCACATGGGCCGGCATGATACCGGCGAGCCCTGCATGGATCAGCCGTTCAAACGGTACCAGATCATCCTGCTGGATGTCTTCAAAACGGCGATTATCCACGGGAAGCGCATGATGAGAATCCTCCACCACCGAACCGTGGCCGGGAAAATGTTTGCCCACCGCCGCCATGCCGGCGCGACGCATGCCCTGCATGTAGGCCCGGGCGAGACGGCCTACCACCTCCGGATCACGATGAAAGGCGCGATTGCCGATTACCTTGCTGATGCCTTTATGCAAATCCAGCACAGGTGCGAAACTGAAGTCCACCCCGACCGAGCACAGTTCAATCGCCATCAACCAGCCGATCTTTTCCGCCAGTGCGAGACCGTGTTTGTGGTCTTTGTCATAAGCGTGGCCTATCAAGCCACAGGCCGGCAGACGCGTAAAGCCTTCGCGGAAACGCTGTACCCGGCCACCTTCATGATCAACAGCAATCAGCAATCGCGGTTCACGCACCGCATGGATGGAAGTCACCAGCTGAGCAAGCTGATCCACCGATTCATAATTGCGGGAAAAAAGAATGACTCCACCTGTCAGCGGATGCCTGAGCAGTTCACGTTCTTCCGGAGTAAGTGTGCATCCCTGCAAATCCAGCATGATGGGGCCGAGTGACATGTTTTTTTACTTGATTATGCTTATAAGGTTCACTTTATCCTGATGTCCATTTTATCGCGTAATCGATCACCCAATAAATTAATTGATATCACCACCAGAAAAACCGCACAGCCCGGTGCCAGCACCAGATGCGGTGCCACCAGCATATAACGCGTACCTTCACGGATCATTGCGCCCCAAGAGGCTTCCGGAGGCTGTACACCAAGACCCAGAAATGACAGGCTGGCCTCGGCCACAACCGTACCTGAAATCGCAAAAGTAGCTTCCACCAGCAATGGCGCCATGATTAGCGGCAACAGGTGATGACGAATTATCCGGACATCTCCGGTTCCCAGCGCTCGTGCCGCCTGTACATGTTCCCGCTGCTTGATTGTGAGCGTCTGGGCACGGGCCAGACGGGCAAACCCGACCCAGCCTGTGAGGACGAGAGCAATGACCGTATTCATGATGCCGGGTCCGAGCAGTCCGGCCAGTGCAATTGCAAGCAGAATTCCGGGAAAGGCAATGAAAGTGTCAATCACGAGCACAATCACCCTGTCCCACCATCCCCCCAGCCAGGCTGCGACAGTACCCAGCAGCGTTCCAAGTAACAGTGAAATAAATACAACACTGATTGCCACCATTAAAGAAGTACGGGCTCCCATGATCAGACGATCTGCAATGGAACGACCGAGTTCATCATAACCGAGCAAGGCCTGCCATTCCGGAGCAATCAGGATTTTTTCCAGACGTACCAGATCTGGTTGCAGAGGCAACACGGTTGCACCGATAGCCAGAATTAACCAGAGCAGCATCACTGCGGCGGGCCATGACAAGCGTGACGTCATCATTCCAGCCTCACGCGTGGATCAAGCCAGGCATAGACAATATCAGTCAGCAAATTGACCAGCACATAGACAATACTGATCAGGAGTATGCATGCCTGCACCACAGGATAATCGCGCTTCTGGATGGCCTCGATTGTGAGCTGGCCGATACCCGGCCAGGAAAACAGCGTTTCGGTGATCACTGCGCCGGTGAGCAGTGCTCCAAACTGCATGCCGATAATGGTGATCACCGGCAGTGCCGCATTCGGCAACGCATGTCGCAAAATTACAGCCACTGAATTGAGGCCTCGTGCCCGGGCTGCACGTATGTAATCCTCATTCAGGACTTCCAGCAATGCGGCCCGGATCATGCGCGACAGCAATGCAGCCATGCCGGTGCCGAGACACAAGGCCGGAAGGATGATGGATGCTGCACTGTCATAACCACTCACCGGCAGCCAGCCGAACCATAATGAAAAAATCATGATAAGCACTGGCCCCAGCCAGAAATTCGGAATGGAAACGCCCGCGACGGAAAAACTCATGGCAGCGGTGTCCCAGAAACTGCCACGGCGGACGGCGGCAATCACGCCGAGCGGCAATGCGATCAGGATAGCAACCAGCATCGCGACACATGCCAACAAAACTGTCGGCGGGAAACGTTCCGCAAGCATGCTGGTGATCTCGCGCCGCGAATACAGTGAAGTCCCGAGATCAAACTGGAAAATTTTCAGCATGAACTGATGCCATTGTTCATACAACGGCAGATGCAACCCCAGTGCGATACGTAATGTCTCGACATCGGCGCGTTGCGCTGCTTCACCCAGCATGACCTCAACCGGATCACCCGGAATAATATGAATCAGCAGAAACACCAGTGTCGCCACACCCAGGATCACCAGCATTGCTGTAATGCAGCGCAGATAACAATATTTCAACATTCCGGCAGGGCGTTTGACCGTTACTCAGGCTCGCGTTGGTTCAGTAAATAATAGTAGAATACCGCCAATGAATGAAAATAATCTTGAAGATGTAGGCAAGGGGATTATGAGCGTGATCGTGCGCTGCATAGGCTTGTTCATTCTTCTGGTCGGTGTATACGTGGCCCTGCAGGTGATGTTCAAGGCCGTGGAATTGTATGAAGAACCACAGGTCATTGAACGCTTTGCTGTCGCGATCGAAAGAGGATCAAACATAGACAAGAGCCTGTCTTCGATTCGCGCCTCAGTCGGAGAGGAAACTGAAACCGTGACTGAGGAGGAAGGCGATGCCACTCCGGCAGAAGCAACTGCAACGAAAAGTGCCGCGCCCGCTGCTCATGATGATATTCGCGTCTCCTACTTTTTTGCGTGGATCATTGTATTTATGCTGTTAATGCTGATTGGCAGCATCTCGCTGCGGGCCATCAAGACCGGTGGCGAACTGGTGCTTTATGACATGCAGATCAAGCAATTCGCAAAAATGCTGGTGAAAGAGTCCGGCAAAATCCGTAATTAGGCAGTCACCCGGATACAATTTCTGCAATCATTTTCTGCCGTTGTTCCGGCGTCATCTCGTGCATTCTCCGATGAAAGTCCAGACGTTGTTCCGGTGTCAGCGTTTTCATATGTTCATGTAATCTGCGCCGTTGTTCCTTCGGCATGCGCCGGCCTTCTTCCCGCATGGTTTGACGTTGCTCCGGGGTCATCTTCTCCCATAAGGCACGAATTTGCTGCCTTTCTTCCACTGGCAATTGCCTGAACCATTTGTGTCGCTCACGCAGTTCTTTCTGTTCTTCGGGTGGCAGATCCTTGAAACGCTGGTAGTGAGCACGTATCTCTTCACGCTGTTCCGGGGTGAGTGATTGCCAACGCTGCATTTTTTTCTGCATGCGCCCCCGTTCTTCTGCAGAAAGATTTTGCCAGTCATCCGCCTTGCGCAACAGACGTTGCTGCCGTTCAAGGGGCAGTTCATTCCAGGAATCCTTCAGCGCCTGTAATACCTCCTGTTGTTCGGCTGTCAAGTTATCCCATGCGATTACCTCTGCAGCCGGCACCTGATTGCTGCAAGCAATCAGCAAAATACCAACAAGAATCTCAGGCAGAAATTTCATAATCTTCAAGCCACTGATAAAACTCAAGGTCCTCGTAAATATCGAGTTCTTCAGATGTAGAAAGAATCTCAATGTCTTCAGCTTTTACGGTGGACGTTATATTTTCCGGCTGTATAAGAGTAAAAATGATGATTGCCAGACTGGCTGTTACAAAAACACCGGCCGGATACAACCACCATGAATATTTTCGACAAGAAAATGATTCCACTGCAGCATGCCTGATACTGTTCAACCGGGACAGCGTATCGGTATCCAGTCCTTCAACGCCGTCGTCAAACGCGGACTTGACTGCATCAATAAATTCCTGCTCGGATTTTCTGCCGGTCATGGCCAATACCCCTCCAGTTGTTCGCGCAATGTATGCACGGCCCTGGAATAATGGGTTTTCACACTGCCACCTGAACAACCCATCACCCGGGCGGTCTGTTCAATATCCATCCCTTCGAAGATCCGCAACATGACCACCTGCTGCTGGCGCAATGGCAGTTTTCTTATGGCCTGAGCCAGCACGGCCATACTGCGATTATTGTGCAACTCCTGTTCAGGACTGCGCGATTTGGCGTCAGCCACATTGTCCAGCGGATCTGGTGCATCTTCATCATGAGAAGAACCAAACCAGATCCGGAAACGGTTTCGTACAGATTCTCGCCGGTACCAGTCCCGGATACGGCTCTGTAAAACCGTATGAAACAAAGCACCCCATTCTTCCGGCTGACGTGCACTGTATTTCTGTACAAATTTACCCATCGCTTCCTGCACAATATCCAGAGCATCCTCGCGATTACCTGTTGCTATCTCAGCCATACGCAAGGCCCGTTTTTGTATATCAGCAAGAAATTTATCCAGCCGGGATTCGAGCTGTTCCAGAAGAACCTCCTTGCGATCACTCCAATAAAAATTTGCATCATCATACTGCAAATACAAAGGACACAGCACAGTAGCTGCATGGTGACCGTCTCTCCTCTCAGGCATCAGTGTCCCGATCCTTGTCCTTGTGCCGCTGTTCGCGCAATTCCCGCCGGAACAGTTCACGTTCTTCAGGACTCATGTTCATTATCTGTTCACGTATTTCCTGGCGCCGTTTCTCAAATGCCTCGCGCTGCTCCGGCGTCATCTCGGCGAGCTTTTCCTGACGGCGTATTTCACGCGATGTTTTTCTCTCTTCATGTTTCATTTCCCTCTTTCCCACGCGCATGGCCTCGTATTCTTTACGGCATTTTTCAAAGGTCTCCCTTTCTTCCGGGCTCATTTTCGAAAGCATTTCTTCACGGTGTTTTTCACGAAAAACTTCTCTTTCCTCGGGCGTCATGTCTTTCATCTTTTCACGCATGGCCCTGCGTTCCGCCCTGAATTTCTCCTGCTCCTCGGGGGTCATGTTCTCCCAGCGTTCCCGCCAGCCGGCACGGTCACCCGCTTCCGGTTCAACAGTTGGTTCCTCGACAACGCCGGTTTTTTCCGCCAAAACCGGCGGCGCTGACAATGCAGCAAATAACAAGGCACTTAATACACTAAAGTAAAAGCTGTCTGGACGATTCATGAGGATCTCCCGGGTAATGGTTCTGTACTATTCATAACGCACCGGGTATCGCCAGGTTGACTTGTATCCTTGAAATTCTCTCAGGCTGACTGCAATTTGCCGGACGGCCATAAAAACAGGGTTTATTCATGCGGATCAAATATATACAAACCGGATTTCTGGTTCAGGTATTCCATTTGTACGGGTTTAAGGTAAAGTAGGCCATCCAATAGACGGATGATGTCCGGGAAGGGGTTGATCCTGTTGTCGCCAGAATCAACCTGCTTAAAAATTATAATAAAGCCTTATAATGATGAAATAACTGCCCCTGGACTGGATGGATTTATCAGGTCATTTCCGGAGGGTTCCGGCACAGCACAAGCAGCGCATACCTGCATAATTAAAAATAACCAATACCCAAATAGGCTGCATGGATAGTCTGGTACAAGTCAGGGACCTCAGGTTCCGCCGTGGTTCCCGTTATATTTTTGATGGCGTGGATGTCGATATCCGGCGCGGCAAGATCACGGCCATCATGGGGCCCAGCGGCAGCGGCAAAACTACTCTGCTGAAACTTATCAGCGCCCAGCTCCAGCCTGAACAGGGAACCGTGCTGGTCGAAGGTCGCGATATACACACACTCAACCAGTCTGATCTGTTTGATATGCGCAAGCGCATGGGCATGCTGTTTCAGGCCGGGGCGTTGCTGACGGATCTCACTGTCTTTGAAAATGTTGCCTACCCGCTGCGGGAACATACACGGCTCAGTGAACACATGATCCGTTATCTGGTGTTGATGAAATTGCACGCGGTGGGGCTCCGCGGTGCGGCGCAACTCATGCCGTCTGAACTTTCAGGGGGCATGTCACGGCGGGTGGCCCTGGCCCGTGCCATTGTGCTGGATCCGATGATGATCATGTATGACGAGCCCTTTGCCGGTCAGGATCCAATCTCCATGGGCGTGCTGATGAAACTCATCAAGACCCTGAATGACAGTCTCGGGCTGACCAGCATCATTGTCTCTCATGATGTGGAGGAGGTCTCCAGAATTTCGGATTACATCTACATCATCAACAATGGCAAACTGATGGACCATGGCACACCTGCAGAGCTTGCCAATACCCGCTCGGAATGGGCCCGTCAGTTTCTGAATGCCCTGCCGGACGGTCCAGTGGGTTTCCATTACCCGGCGCCTGATTACAGCCAGGATTTGTTCAGAAACTGAGCCATGGCAAATCTTTCCGGCGAAATTATCAGTAAATTCCAGCACCTGGGTTCATGGGCACTGAGTATGCTGGAACGTCTCGGTGACAGGACATTATTCCTGTACAGAACATTCCAGAGTCTGCCTGCGGTTTTCCTGCGGCCATTCCTGATCCTGCAGCAACTGTATTCGATAGGCGTGCTGACCATCGTGATTATTCTCGTGGCAGGTACATTTGTCGGGATGGTACTGAGTCTGCAAGGTTACAATGTGTTGGTCCGGTTCAATTCGGAAGCATCTCTGGGTACCATGATAGGTCTGACCCTGGTGAGAGAACTGGGTCCGGTGGTCACTGCGTTGCTGTTTGCCGGTCGGGCTGGTTCCGCGCTTACAGCTGAGCTTGGCTTGATGAAAACCACCGAACAATTCTCTGCCATGGAAATGATGGCCGTTGACCCGTTCAAACGTATTATTGCTCCGCGTTTTCTCGCCGGCTTCATTTCCATGCCTCTGCTCGCGGCCATCTTCAGTGCTGTGGGCATCCTTGGCGGTTATTTAGTGGGCGTGGTTCTGCTGGGGGTCGATGATGGCGCATTCTGGTCGCAAATGCAGAAGTCCGTAGACTTTCATGAAGACTTTCTGAATGGTGTCTGGAAATCTGTTGTATTCGGATTCGTTGCCACATGGATTGCGCTTTATGAAGGTTATGACACGATACCGACTTCGGAGGGCATCGGACGCTCCACTACACAAAGTGTGGTACATGCCTCACTGGCCGTGTTGATTCTTAATTTTATACTCACTGCTTTAATGCTGGAGACTGCGTGATGATCACTCGACATACACTGGAAATCTGGGTAGGCATTTTTATGGCGGCGGGTATTGCCGCCCTGTTCATGCTGGCGATGAAAGTCAGTAACCTGTCTTCCGTCAGTCAGGGCGATACTTATCAGATCTCTGCCCGTTTCGACAATATCGGTGGCTTGAGTATACGTTCTCCCGTAAAGGCCAGCGGCGTGCTGGTTGGCCGTGTCAGTAATATCCGATATGACGATACGAATTATTCTGCCATCGTCACATTAAGTATCCAGAAATCCTTCAGCCAGTTTCCGATGGATACCAGCGCCAACATCTACACCGCGGGTCTGCTGGGCGAACAATATATTGAGCTGACGCCGGGCGCGGAAGAAAGCTATCTCAAGGACGGCGACAGTGTCATCCTTGCCAATTCAGCGGTCATTCTGGAAGAGCTGATTGGCAAGATAATTTCTGACAAGATTTCAGAATAGGGCCTGGACATTACTACGGAAAAAATTATGATCAAGGACAGCAAACACAATATCGCGTTGACCGGGAGTCAGGATGGCACCGGACGGTTTGCTATTTACGGCGCAATGAACTTCGACAGCGTCACGCCGCTGCAACTGCAGAGCGATGAATTATTCAGGCCCTTTCAGCATATTCAGGTGGATCTTTCTGCTGTCACTTCCTTTAACAGTGCCGGCCTGGCCCTGTTGCTGGAATGGAAGCGTCAAACCCTGCTCAATAAAAAGTCCATACATATTTCCGGGCTGCCCGAAAAATTGCTCAATATCGCCCATGTCAGTGAAATAGAAGACATCATCAAAACGATGCTGTGAACAGATCCGTTTTGATTCCGGGCATAAAAAAGGCCGGAACTATCCGGCCTTGAGTAAACAGATCCTGCTGCGGAAGAATTACTGCCAACCACCTGCAGCGCCTACCATATAGTCAGTCGCTGCCTTGACTTCTTCATCCGTCAATTGAGCATAACCGCCACGTGCCGGCATGCCGCGCAGACCATTAATCGCATTGGCATACATCGTATCCTTGCCCTGGGCAATACGCTTGGCCCATAACGGTTTGCTGCCGAATTTGGGAGCTGCATTCAGCCCCCCCTTATGACATACGGCGCAGTAGGTGTTGTAAATTTGCCCACCATCCAACGGCGCTGATTCCGCGATGGCATTCGTGCTGGTCACCATGAGCCCCGTAAAAATGGCCAGTATCGTATTTTTAATTCTCTTCATCAGTAGCTTACCTCCTGATTTTCAGGTTATTGATCTCATCAGGCTGATATGCCTGACAGCAAAGGCGTCGCATTATGCATAATTACTGCATATGCTTCCACTCACAATCAGGAAATTTAGACTATAAATTGGCGATTTTATCCCAATGTCCGCCAGGAATTCAGAAAACCCCGTAGGTTTTTCAGCAAGCTGAAACGAAGCTGAATACATTTTTGTGACCCAGATAACACCCCCCCTCTCAGGTGATAATGACCGGGGTGCCCTCCTGCACCAGATCAAATAACTCCACCACATCGTGGTTACGCATGCGCACACAGCCACGTGAACCCGGTTTACCCATCTCCACATCGTCCGGGGAGCCATGTATATAAATGTAACGATCATGGCTGTCGACATTGCCGCCCTGATTACGGCCAGGTTCCACACCAGACAACCACAGGATGCGGGTGAGTATCCAGTCGCGGACGGGGAATTCCTTACGCATTCCGGGCTGGTAGATTTCACCCGTTGTCTGACGTGAAACAAATACCGTGTTGGGTGCGCAACCGGCACCGATTTTTTCCGAGATAATATGTTTGCCGCGCGGCGTGCATTCACTGTCCATCAGTTCGCCCGGGCCGTTTCTGGCCGTCGACACAACGTATTCCCTGATTACTCCCTCTCCCTTATAGAGGGTCAAGGTTTGCCGCGAAATATCAATAACAATATGAGTTTCTTGTTTCATCGCCCCGTTCACTATTCACTAATCACCGTTTTTTGCGTATTCAACAAGCCGTCAAAATCGCCATTGTGTGATATGACATAGCCGTTAATATTCCGTTGCCGTGCCAGTATATTATCTTCATACCAGAGCGGCACATAAGGCAACTGTTCATGCAGATATTCCTGCAGCTTGTGCCAGGCCGTGGCCTGTGCTTCCACAGTCCCGAGGCTGGCCGCATTATCAATCAGTTCATCCGCGATGGGGTCATTAAAATATCCACGGTTAGCACCGGCAGGCGGAATCGATGTACTGTGAAAAACGTAATGAAAAATGTCCGGCAGGTTCAACCCCACCCAGGACAGACTGAACATCTGGAAACGTCCGGATTTGATATCGCCATAAAATGTGCCCCAATCATAACTTTGCACCTGCACTTCCATACCGATCTGCTTTAATTGATATTGTATGACTGTGGCGAGACGTACGCGCAGGGGATTGTTGGAAGTCTTGTAGGTCATCCGCAAGGGCCGCGTTTTATCATATCCAGCCTGCTGCAGTAACCGGCGCGCCATTTCCGGATCATAATCATAACCGGACAACTCCGGATGACCGGCCCAGTGATCCGGCGGCAGCAATGCACCAGCTTTTCTTGCCGCCCCACCCAGAACAAAATGGATAATGGATTCCCGATCCAGTGCATAAGCAATAGCCTGCCGTATTTCGGGACGTTGCAAATCCGGATCTTTGAGGTTGAAGCCGAGATAGGTAAAGGTACTGCCTTTCGCAGTTTCAATCACAATTTCCGGTTTGTTGCGTAACCAGTCCAGCATTTCAAACGGCAGATCATTCTGGATCAGATCAATTTCATTATTGAGAAGTTTTAATACACGTACCGTGGAGTCCTTCACTGTCAGGAACTCCAGCATTTGTCCATCATCGATTCTTTGCAAGACCAGATAATCTTCCTGGGGCCACCTTGTGAACCTTGCCTTTCCACTGCCGACAGGTAACTGGTTGAACGCATGGCCAGTGCTGATTAATTTCGCGGGCATAATCCCGATGGCCAGCCGCCCGGGAAATAACGGGTCAGGGTTGCGCAAATGGAAATCGACAATATTGTCATCGATGATTTCTATGTTGCGGATGTTCATCAGCGTCGCACGATGGGGGGAAACCGTGTCAGGATCGAGAATATTGTCGTAGGTTGCCTTGACATCCGCTGCAGTGAGCCTGCTTCCATCATGAAACTGCCGGACTGGTGTATTCAATCTGAAGCGATAATGATCAGCGGCGAGTATTTCCCAGTCCGCCAATGCCGGCACCATCTGGTAATGCTCATCAAAATCCACCAGCCGTTGATAGATCAGCCGGTTGATACGTTGCGATACAGCATCAGTGGCATAACGGGGATCCAGCGTGACCGGTGCTGTACTGAGGCCAAAACGGATGGCATCACTGTTCTCTCTGCCACAGGCCGACATCCATACTGCGGAAATAACCAGTATTAATTCAAGCAGACGACGGCGCAACAACATTTGAAAATAAAATCGCTTCACCGGACAAACAACGCGATCGATTCAACATGACTGGTATGCGGGAACATATCCATCACCCCGGCCTGCTGCAGATGAAATCCTTTGTCACGCACCAGAATTCCCGCATCCCGAGCCAGGGTCGCCGGATTACAGGAAACATAAACAATACGTTCAGTATTTTTGAACTTCATGAGTTGAATAATTTCGATGGCCCCGGCACGCGGCGGATCCAGCAAAACACGATCATAGTCATGGTTCAGAAATTCCGCCTGCAAATCCGCTTGAGCGAGATTGGCGGTGTGAAATGTAATATTCGCTATACCATTACGCAAGGCATTCTCCCGTGCGCGGGCAATGAGCCCCGCATCTCCCTCCACACCAGTAACCTGACCGGCCTGTTTTGCTAATGGCAGGGAAAAATTTCCCAGGCCGCAGAACAGATCCAGCACGGTGTGCCTCTGGCCTGCTTCCAGCAACTTCAATGCCTGATTGACCATAACACGATTGATGTCCTGATTGATCTGGATAAAATCTGAGGGCAGAAATTCAAACGTAATGCCGAAATCAGACAGTGCATAGACCAGTGGCGCCGTTCGTTCAGGACTCAATGGCGTAATCGTATCGATGCCGCCGGATTGTAAATAAATAACCACCTGCTGTGCGCTTTCAAACTGTTTCAACGCAGCAATATCCTTTTCATCCAATGGCACCAGATGCCTGAACACCAGCGCAGTGAGGTTATCGGCCACGGCGACTTCAATCTGTGGCAACTGGCGGTGGATGGACAGACCGGTAATCAGCTGCTGCAATTGCTCAATGATATTACCTACGGCCGGGTGTAACACCACGCAACGATTGATATCAGCAATATACGGTGAATTTTTCTCGCGGAATCCCACCAGTACTTTCTGTTTTTTCTCGACATGTTTCACACCGAGACGCGCGCGGCGGCGATAACCCCAGACCGGGCCCGTCAGTGGCGGCAGCACATTTTCCGGTTGTACCTGTCCGATATGCTGCAACTGTTCGAGTAATACACGCTGCTTGTGATGGATTTGGTACTCAGAACGCACATGCTGGAAACTGCAACCGCCGCAAATAGCGTAATGTGCGCATTCCGGTGCAATACGATCAGGCGAAGGTTTCAGGATTTCCAGTATTACGGCCTCACTGTAACGTGAGTGTTGCCGGCTGATGCGGACTTTCAGTTCTTCACCTGGCAAGCCTTCATCCACAAACATGGTTTTGCCATTGACATGAGTTACCCCCCGGCCTTCGTGTGAAAGTGATTCAATCGTAACGATTATGGGATCGGCCGGAGGCCGTTTGCGGCGGCGGGACATGGGCTGGTGATTGGTGATTGGCAATTGGCAATTGGCAATTGGCAAAGAATTATGGTGTATCAAATATATAGCAAACTACTTTTATCCATCACTCCCTCCATGCATTCAAGAACTCGTTGAGATGAGCCTTGTTTTCAGACTGCAACAGCTCCCGCAGTTTCCGGCATTCCGTTTCATAACCTTCGCGGGTTTTGCGGCCGCGCATGAGTTCATAGCGCATGAATACCAGATAGGTATTCAATACGTCCGTTTCGCAATAATTGCGCACGGATTCGATATTTCCATCCAGATACGCGTCCCAGACCTTGTCACCACTCATCCCCATCTTGCCGGGGAAGCCGCACATGCTGGCAATCTCGGTCAAGGGTGCAAATGCCCGTGGATCATATCCGGCCAGTATGTCCATGAGATCCGTATGCCGCTCATGATAGCGGCTGATGTAGTTGTTCCATTTGAAGCTCTGCTCCTCTCCTCCAGTCTCCCAGTATCTCGGCGCAGAAATACCATGCAACAATGCGCGATAATGCAGCACCGGTAAATCAAATCCACGGCCGTTCCATGACACCAGCATCGGCGTATAACGATCGATGCCTTCAAAGAAACGCCGTACGATGTCCGCTTCGGTAGAGTTTGCATCGCCCAGCGACCAGACACTGAGTTTGTCGCTGGTGCGTAATACTGCAGAAATCACGATGACCTTGTGCAGGTGATGGCGCAGGAATTCACTGTTGCCGGTCTGCTGCCGGCGCTGGGTATACATGACCTCGGCGGTTTCCTTGTCGCTCAATCCATCCAGATCATACAAACGCCGCCCGGTTTCAATGTCGGGTATGGTTTCAATATCAAAAACCAGAATATTCATGTTGAGTTACTTCTTGTCGAAAATTCCGGTGGAAAGATAACGATCACCCCGATCACAAATGATGGTGACAATCACAGCATTCTGCACAGTGTCAGACAGTTTCAGGGCTGACCAGATGGCACCGCCGGACGATATCCCTGCAAAAATGCCCTCTTCTGCGGCGAGGCGTCGCGTCATGTCCTCGGCATCTTTCGGAGTGACATCAATCACCTGATCGACCTGACTGCGATCATAAATTTTCGGTAGATAGGCTTCCGGCCAGCGGCGGATACCGGGTATATTTTCTTCTCCGGCCGGTTGCACACCCACGATTTGTATGGCCGGATTTTTCTCTTTCAGAAAACGCGAAACACCCATGATGGTGCCGGTCGTACCCATCGCGCTCACAAAATGTGTGATCCGGCCTTGAGTGTCATGCCAGATTTCCGGTCCGGTGCCTTCATAATGCGCACGCGGGTTATCCGGATTGGCAAACTGATCGAGTACCCGGCCCTTGCCTTCACGCTGCATTTGTTCAGCCAGATCGCGGGCACCTTCCATGCCAGTCTCCTTGCTGACCAGAATAATCTCGGCGCCAAAAGCATACATAGCTGCACGCCGTTCCATGCTCATATGCTCCGGCATGATTAGCACCATTCTATAACCGTAAATGGCCGCCGCCATGGCGAGTGCAATGCCGGTGTTACCGCTGGTTGCTTCAATCAATGTATCACCCGGTTTGATTTCACCGCGCTCCTGTGCGCGCTTGATCATGCTCATGGCCGGGCGATCCTTCACTGAACCCGCCGGATTGTCCCCTTCGAGTTTGGCAAGAATCAGATTGCTGGTATTACCGGGTATGCGCTGCAATCTCACCAGCGCCGTGTTGCCGACACAGGCTTCAATTGTGGGAATATGGATATTCATTTCGGATTTTATTGTTTGTTGTCATTTCGAGCCCTGTCCCGAGCATGGCGAGGGAGCTTGCGAGAAATCTATATATTTATCAAGCAGATTTCTCCCTTCGGTCGAAATGACAAGAATCTATGACAGAGTCCTCGCCAGAATGATGGCATCTTCCCGTCCAATGATGGCCGGATAGTAATTGCGACGCATGCCGACTTCATTGAATCCGGCACCTTGATAAAGTTGTATGGCACTGAAATTGGAAGGCCGCACTTCCAGAAATGCCGTGGTGGCATGATGTTCCTGCGCCAGCTCCAGCATGTGATCAAGTAACAAGGCGCCATAGCCCTTGTTCTGCATGTCCGGCATGATGCACAAATTCAGGATGTGGCACTCACTGGCACCGACCGACATCACACAATACCCTATAATCTCACCATTCAGTTCCAGGACCTGGCAGTTGTAACCCACACGCAGGCAGTCCTGAAAAATACCAGGCGACCATGGATGTGTATAGGCTGAATTTTCTATATCAAGTATTACCGTCAGATCCTTTTCGTTCATCGGGCGGAATACCGGTTTGGCCTGTTTGAGGACGGCACTCATGATATTTCCTGATAAATCTTCTTGGCGTATTGCAGATCCTGCCAGGCCTTGCGTTTTTCTTTCGGCGAACGTAACAGATAAGCCGGATGATACGTCAATACCACCGGAACATTTCCGTGCGGGTATTCATAACGCTTGCCGCGCATTTGTCCAATCGGCGTATCGACCTTTAACAGATTATGTGCAGCAATACGGCCTACCGCAAGAATGATCTTCGGTTTGATCATTTTAATCTGTTGTTGCAGATACCCCTCACAACAGGCCACTTCTTCCGGCCGTGGATCGCGATTATTTGGTGGACGGCATTTCATAATATTGGCGATGTAGACCTGTTCCCGCTGCAAGCCTATTGCCCGTAACATCGAATTCAGCAATTTTCCAGCGCGCCCAACAAAGGGTTCGCCCTGCAGATCTTCATCCTGACCCGGCGCTTCACCGATGATCAACCAGTCTGCCTGCACATTACCTACACCAAACACGGTCTGCGTGCGGGTCTTGTGAAGATCACATTTCACGCAGGCCTTGACCTGCTGCTGCAAATCTTCCCAGATGTTCTGATCAAACTGATGTACTACGGCAGCAGGTGACATTTGTTCCCTAGCCACAGGATCCGGTATCTCAACAGTTTCTATGCTGTCCTTCGGCACATAAACCGCTATGCCCAGGGTCTGCAGGTAATACCGTTGTTGTACGCTCAGTCCCATGATGGTGATGGTATCACGTCATATCTGTTGTGGATGCGCCCGCTGCACGGGGTCCATGATCTTGTTCAGTGCATCGATATAGGCCTTGGCTGACGCGATAATAATGTCAGTGTCCGCTCCCTGACCATTCACAATACGGCCGGCCTTGTCGATACGTACGGTCACTTCGCCCTGTGAATCAGTGCCGGTAGTGATGTTGTTGACCGAATACAGTTGCAGATCAGCACCACTGTGAACTATAGACTCAATCGCCTTGAACGTCGCATCGACTGGCCCACCACCGGTGCTGTTACTCTGCATCTCCTTGCCATCAAACGACAATGTGACATGCGCATCCGGTGTTTCGCCGGTTTCGCTGGTCACTTTCATGGCCACCAGTTTGATCCGTTCCTGCGCGGCCTCCTGAATCGTATCCGATACCAGTGCCTGCAAATCTTCATCATAGATTTCATGTTTCTTGTCGGCGAGTTCCTTGAAGCTGTTGAACGCGGCATTCAAATCTTCTTCACGTTCAAACACAACGCCCAGTTCAATCAAACGCGCACGGAATGCATTACGGCCGGAGTGTTTGCCGAGCACCATGCGGTTGGCATGCCAGCCCACATCCTGCGCGCGCATGATTTCATAAGTCTCGCGGCTCTTGAGCACACCATCCTGATGGATGCCGGATTCATGCGCAAACGCATTCGCACCCACGATCGCCTTGTTCGGTTGCACCGGGAAACCGGTGATGGTAGAGACCAGACGCGAGCAATGCACGATCTGGGTAGTATCGAGCGTCGTATCGCAGGAGAAGATGTCCTTGCGCGTGCGCACCGTCATCACGATTTCTTCCAATGCTGCATTACCGGCGCGTTCACCCAGACCGTTAATCGTACACTCTACCTGACGGGCACCATTCAATACTGCGGATAATGAATTGGCGACGGCAAGACCAAGATCATTATGGCAATGTACCGAGAATACAGCTTTGTCTGAATTCGGCACGCGCTCGATCAACTGCCGGATCAAATCACCGAACTGGTGCGGTACGTTATAACCTACGGTGTCCGGAATATTGACGGTACGCGCACCGGCCTTGATCACAGCTTCGAGAACACGACAAAGAAAATCAATTTCGGAGCGACCAGCATCTTCCGGAGAAAATTCAACATTGTCCGTGTACTGACGTGCGCGTTTTACTGCATGCACAGCGTGTTCCAGCACTTGTTCCGGCGTCATGCGCAATTTTTCCCGCATATGGATGGGCGATGTTGCAAGAAACGTGTGTATGCGGAATGATGCCGCCGGCTTCAGTGCTTCCGCCGCGGTATCAATGTCCTTGTCCAGCGCACGCGCAAGACCGCACACTGTGCTGTCCTTGATATGTTCAGCTACCAGTTGCACACCCTTGAAATCATCGGGGCTGGCGATCGGGAAACCGGCCTCGATCACATCGACACGCATGCGCTCCAGCGCCTTGGCGATACGCAACTTTTCATCCCGGGTCATGGAGGCACCGGGACTTTGTTCACCGTCACGAAGGGTGGTATCAAAAATTATCAATTTGTCTTTCATGCTGCTGCTCCGGAATTGGCGACCATACTAGCCTTGCAGGTATGGACGATACAATACGTTAAACATTCGCGGGTTAAGCGAACAGGGATTATTCAATTGTCAAAACGAGGTAGTTTGCCCGGTCAGGGCAGCAGCAGGAGACCGCCAAGCAGGGTAGCCCGGCAGGAGAGTGAATTAGCAAATTGGCTCGTGTGGTTAAACATGGAGGGAAATATATAGCCGGAACAGCGCCAATTCAAGCAAAATCAGGCTTGATTATCCTCCCGGGGCGCATCCGGCGGACGGCGCGCGGCCCGGAACTGGCGGATTTTGAGCAGGGTAATGACAGGGCCGGAAGACGCATAGGCAAGGGCAAGGAGAAATAACATCAAGGGCGGCTTGATGGCCACGAACACAAAAATCAGCACCACCATCAGGCCCGCAACAAAGGGTATCCGGTCACGCAAATCGAATTGCTTGAAGCTAAGATAACGGATGTTACTCACCATCAGGGCGCCGGCGGCTACCGTCAGGGGAAAGGTAATAAATGACAGGGAAGCGCCCTCTTCGAATTCGGCGCTCACCCCCAACCAGATAATACCGGCAATCAGGGCAGCGGCCAGTGGACTGGGTAACCCCTGGAAAAATTGCTTGTCGGCGCTGCTGGCCTGGGTATTGAAACGGGCGAGCCGCAGGGCCGCGGCTGCGGCATAAATAAATGCCGCCAGCCAACCGAGTTTGCCCAGACTCTCCAGTGACCATTGATACATGACCAAAGCCGGCGCCAACCCGAACGACACCATATCGGAGAGAGAATCGTACTGAACACCAAAATCACTCTGGGTGTTGGTGAGACGGGCAATCCGGCCATCCATGCCGTCGAGTATCATCGCCACAAAAATAGCTATCGCAGCGGCTTCAAACTGGGTATTCATGGCCGCCACAATGGAATAAAACCCGGCGAAGAGTGCCGCTGTGGTAAACAGGTTCGGCAACAGATAAATACCGCGACGGCGTTTGGTCATTTAATCATCCTGTCAGCATTGATGATGTGTGAACCGGTACTCACGCAGACAGTCAGGGGCCGTCTGCAATCCATGACATCCTGTCAGGGTATTGTGAAAACAATATTAATTCTTGTCGTGATCCACCAGCTTGTTGGCCTTGATCCACGGCATCATGGAGCGGAGTTTCTCGCCCACAATTTCAATCGGATGTTCGCGACTGATGCGACGCATGGCTTTCAGTGACGCAGCGCCACTCTGGTTTTCCAGAATAAATTCCTTGGCAAACTGGCCGGTCTGGATTTCCTTGAGGATGGCTTTCATCGCCTTCTTGGATTCTTCCGTTACCACGCGCGGGCCACGGGTGAAGTCACCGTATTCCGCCGTGTTGGAAATGGAATAACGCATGTTGGCAATGCCACCTTCGTAAATCAGGTCAACGATGAGTTTGGTTTCATGCAGACATTCAAAGTAAGCCATCTCCGGTGCATAACCGGCTTCCACCAGTGTTTCAAAACCGGCCTGTATCAGCGCAGTAATACCGCCACACAGTACGGTCTGCTCGCCGAACAGATCGGTTTCGGTTTCTTCCTTGAAGGTGGTTTCGATCACTCCGGCACGGCCGCCACCATTCGCGGAAGCATAGGACAGTGCAAGGTCCTTTGCGGTACCGGAGGCATTCTGAAAGATTGCGATCAATGACGGCACACCACCACCCTGCTTGTAGGTGGAGCGCACCAGATGCCCCGGGCCTTTCGGTGCAATCATGATCACGTCAAGATCGGCACGTGGCATGATCTGCTGGAAGTGGATATTGAACCCGTGCGCAAACGCCAGTGCCGCACCTTTCTTGATATTCGGTTCGATTTCATTGCGATATAACGCGGCCTGATGTTCATCCGGCGCGAGCACCATGACCACATCCGCCCATTTCACAGCATCGGTGATTGACTTCACTGCCACACCCGCATTCTTGGCTTTCTTGGCCGAACCGGAACCTTCGCGCAGACCGACGCAGACATCGACACCGGAGTCCTTGAGGTTATTGGCATGGGCATGGCCCTGTGAACCATAACCGATGATGGCCACTTTCTTGGCCTGAATAAGTGAAAGGTCTGCGTCTTTGTCGTAATAGATGTTCATTTGCGTTGCTCTCTGAAAATAAATTTAATTTACTGTATCGAAACTGGTTACCTGTGAAGAGGGGCTCGTGAAACGTGAAGCGCACTATTTCATATAACGCTTCACGAGTTACGAGATACGCTTCACGTACTAAATGGATTTCTCGCCGCGCGCAATACCGGACACGCCGGAACGCACCACTTCGAGTATGGCTTTTTCATCCAGCGCCTGTATGAAGGCATCGAGTTTCTCGCCGGTGCCGGTCATTTCCACGGTATAGGTGCTGTCCGTCACATCAATAATGCGACCGCGGAAGATATCGTTAAGCCGCTTGATTTCTTCACGACCCGGCCCTTTGGCCTGCAGCTTGATCAGCATCAGTTCGCGCTCGATATGCTTGCTTTCGCTGAGGTCGATGACCTTGATCACATCCACCAGCTTGTTCAGGTGCTTGGTGATTTGTTCAACGATTTCATCGGAACCGGAGGTGACCAACGTCATGCGGGAAATGGTTGGATCCTGGGTTGGCGCCACCGTCAGCGATTCAATATTGAAACCGCGTGCCGAGAAAAGCCCGGCCACCCGCGATAATGCACCGGCTTCGTTTTCCAGAAGCAGAGAGAGTATGTGGCGCATGGTCAGGCAAGTTCCCGTTCAGGGGCGAGGTGCATCTCATGCTGTCCCTTGCCGGATGCAATCATCGGATACACATTCTCGGTTTGATCAGTAATAAAATCCATCAGCACCAGTTTGTCCTTCATCTTCAGTGATTCTTTCAATGCGCCCTCTACATCCGCTGTTTTGTCTATACGCATACCGACATGGCCGAAACTTTCCGCGAGTTTCACGAAATCCGGCAGCGCTTCCATATAGGAATGGGAATAGCGGCCGGCGTAGAAAAATTCCTGCCACTGCCGCACCATGCCCATGTAGCGGTTATTCAGGTTGATGATCTTCACCGGCAGGCCGTATTGCAGACAGGTGGAGAGCTCCTGGATGCACATCACCAGACTGGCTTCACCGGTAATACACGCGACCACGGAATCCGGAAACGCGAGTTTCACACCCATGGCAGCCGGCAAACCAAAACCCATCGTGCCGAGTCCGCCGGAGTTGATCCAGCGACGCGGTTTGTCGAATTTGTAAAACTGCGCGGCCCACATCTGGTGCTGGCCCACGTCAGACGTGACATAGGCTTCACCATGGGTCAGTTCGTAGAGTTTCTCGATCACATATTGCGGCTTGATGATCTTGCTCTTGCGATCAAATTTAAGACAATCCACTTTCTGCCAGTCCTTGATCTGGTCCCACCACGGTTTCAGACCTTCCACATCCGGCTTGGCCTTGCGCGCTTTCAGAATGTCATTCAAATCACGGAGCACATGCTTCACATCACCCACGATGGGGATGTCGACCGGTACATTCTTGGAAATGGAAGCCGGATCAACATCAATATGCACGATCTTGGCATACGGGCAGAACTTCTCCAGATCACCGGTAACACGATCATCAAAACGTGCGCCGATGGCAATCAGCACATCGCAATGATGCATGGCCATGTTGGCCTCATAAGTACCGTGCATGCCGAGCATGCCGATAAACTGCTTGTCCGTCGCCGGATAGGCGCCCAGCCCCATCAGCGTGTTGGTGATGGGATACCCCAGCATTTGCGTGAATTCGATTAACTCTTCGCTGGCCTCGGACAAAATCACACCACCGCCGGTATAAACCATCGGCTTTTTGGCGGACAGGATCAGATCGGCCGCGCGTTTGATCTGGCCCGGATGACCTTTCACCACCGGCCGGTAGGAACGCATGTCCACACTTTCCGGATATTCGTATTCACAACTGTCGGCCGTGACATCCTTGGGGATGTCCACGACTACCGGACCGGGCCGGCCGCTCATGGCCACATAAAAGGCCTTCTTGATGGTGGCGGCGAGATCCTTCACGTCCTTCACCAGAAAATTGTGCTTCACGCAGGGACGGGTAATACCGATGGCATCCACTTCCTGAAAGGCGTCATTGCCAATGAGATGGGTCGGCACCTGGCCGCTGAACACCACCAGCGGAATGGAATCCATATAGGCAGTGGCGATACCGGTAATCGTATTCGTTACGCCGGGGCCGGAAGTAACCAGCACTACACCGGGTTTGCCGGTAGCACGGGCATAACCGTCGGCAGCATGGGTCGCGCCCTGTTCGTGGCGCACCAGAATATGCTCCACATCCTGCTGTTTGTAGAGCTCATCATAAATGTGCAGCACAGCGCCGCCCGGGTAGCCAAACAGATGTTTGACGCCCTCGTCTTTCAGGGCACGGACAAAAATTTCTGCACCGCGCAGGATTTCTTTGGATTTAGCCACAGTCCTGACCGTATTGTTATTTTGGGTATAGTTACCGGAACCGACCGCCCCCGTATACAAATCGGGGACATAAGCCGGGAGAAGTTACTGGCAATCGCGCATCAGGTCAAGACATACACCACCTAAAACACTGAATATGTAGGGAAAGCCCGGTCTGCCCCGGTCCCTCGCGCAGGTTCAGGATAGCTCCGAACTACGCTACCATAACCACCCTTAAGAACAAGGAACCCCTGCTAAAGCAGGGGGTTCCTGCAATGCAAGGATGCATTGCCATTTTGCAATTGCGCAAGCAATTGTAAAATGTGAGAAAAACAATAATCACATTTTTGTTTTTCGTGCTCTGATATGTTCTGGATGGACATATTCAGAGCCATCATAAAAACCATAACGGACCCGGACATGCGACTTTCCCAATACCTGCTGGCCACCCTGCGCGAAGCCCCGGCCGATGCCGAAGTGATCAGCCACCGGTTAATGCTCAGGGCCGGCATGATCCGGCAACTGGCCTCCGGTATTTATACCTGGCTGCCTTTGGGTCTGCGGGTATTGCGCAAAGTCGAAGCCATTGTCCGTGAGGAAATGAACCGGGCCGGAGCACAGGAAGTGTTGATGTCCGGTGTACAACCGGCCGAACTCTGGCAGGAATCCGGCCGCTGGGAAAAATACGGACCGGAATTGCTGCGCCTGCAAGATCGCCACGAACGGGAGTTCTGTCTTGGCCCCACCCATGAAGAAATCATTACCGATTTAATTCGCCGCGAAGTGCGCAGCTACAAACAACTGCCTGCCAATTTTTACCAGATACAAACCAAATTCCGTGACGAAATCCGCCCGCGTTTCGGCATCATGCGCGCACGCGAATTTTTAATGAAAGACGCCTATTCATTTCATTTGAGTCACGAATGTCTGCAAAAAACCTACGATCAAATGTATGCCACCTACTGCCGCATCTTTGATCGGCTGGGTTTGAAATACCGCGCCGTGCTCGCTGACACCGGCAATATCGGCGGCAGCATGTCACACGAATTTCATGTGCTGGCCGATTCCGGAGAAGACACGATCGTTTATACCGAGAACGGCAAATACGCCGCGAACATTGAAATGACACCGGCACCGGATGCAGATGCCACGCGTCTTTCTGCACAGCAGAAAATGCAGACGGTGGATACACCGAAACAACATACCATCGAAGAAGTCAGCGCGTTTCTGAAAGTACCGGCCAGCAAAGTTCTCAAAACACTCCTTGTTAAAGGGAGTGAAGTACCTCTCGTGGCACTGGTACTGCGCGGCGATCATGAACTCAACAAGGTCAAAGCGGAAAAACTGGCGGAAATTGCAAAACCTTTGTCATTCGCCAATGCCGATCTCATCCGAAAAGAACTCAAATGCGGGACTGGTTCGATTGGACCGGTCAATCTCAACATTCCGATCGTTGCTGATCACAGTGCATTGAACACAGGTGATTTTGTTTGTGGCGCGAATGTTGACGGCAAACACCTCACTGGTGTGAACTGGGGACGCGATCTGCCGGAACCTAAAGCTGCAGATATTCGTAATGTGCTGGCGGGCGAACCGGCACCTGATGGCGCAGGCGCCTTGAATATTGCCAAAGGCATTGAAGTCGGGCATATCTTCCAGCTCGGCACCAAATACAGCGCGGCCATGAAAGCGCTGTGTCTGAATGAAAAAGGTGAAAACCAGACCATGATCATGGGCTGTTACGGCATCGGAGTTTCACGCATCGTGGCGGCGGCGATTGAACAGAACAATGACGACAAAGGCATCATCTGGCCCACTTCCATCGCACCGTTCCAGGTGGCACTGGTTCCGATCAACATGCATAAATCAGAAAAACTGCAGGCGGCTGTGCAGAAACTCTATCAGGAATTGATTGATGCCGGCATTGATGTGCTGCTGGATGATCGCAAGGAACGTCCCGGTGTGATGTTTGCCGATATGGAATTGATCGGTATTCCGCATCGCCTCACACTGGGCGAAAAAGGTATTGATGCAGGTACTATTGAGTATAAATCCAGAACCGACAGCGATAGTCAGGACCTCAAACTTGCAGAGGTGGTTGCTTTTATAAAAGCCCGCCTGTAAGTCCGGGGCTTCACCAGACTATTTTGAATTTATACGTCTTGCCATCCAGCACATATTCAGTAGCAGGCCGCTCACCCGGATCAAAATCGCCATTGCGGTTTGCATCAATAATGATCCCGTCATTGGTCAGATCAGCATCGTTTTCACCGGTATCCACTATCACCGCCCGATATTCCTTTCCCCCGATAAGCAACATCTGTTCGAGTTGCGTGCGGCTGTAATGTGATGCTTTCTGCCCACTTGTCCAGCCCCCCTCATTCATAAAAAACCATATCTTGAAATCGGTCACATACGGGAAGTCCTTGATGATCGATTTCCATGGAATCACTATATTGGTTGCAAATCCGTCAAACCCTCCGTCACCTGAACCTGTATGCTTTAATGGCACACCGTCGTCTGACAGATCAAGATTTTTGTTGGCATCGAAATACAACACGAACGTTTCATTCTTCTGCAAATCCAGAACAAAATACAAGCGGCTGACTTCCTGGCTGCCAAGTTCCATAAAACCATACCACCGGGCATAACCTTTATACGCGGGTTCTTTTTTAATCTCTGCGAGGGCTTTTTTCTGCAACTGATGCTGGTAGCCCTTATGCATACCCGGACCCACAGATTCTACCGGCAAAAAACCATACTCCCGGATTGAGAGTGTCACTTCTCCGGGTTGTATTGGAACTCTCTCAGTAATGGGGGGAATTTCCACCTGAACCGGAATACCGGAATCCTGCTTTACAGCTTCACGCCGAACAATTTGTTCTTTTGATTTATTTCTCTTTTTTGCAGCATATTGTTTTTTGCGCTCAAGATTTTCCCGCTCGATTCTCAATGCTTCACGCTCAGCTATTTCCTGTTTTTCGGATTCAATCCTGGCCTGTTCCCGATAATTCCCATATAGCCCCTTCGCTTTGGGCACAAGAGTTTTATATTGAGTGATCAGCGTAAGCCCAATCAGCACTGCTACCAGAATAATAATAATTTGCAGCGGGTGACTTTCGCTTGAACGGGTTTTTCCGGGCGATCCGTAATCCGGGGTTTTCATGGTTATTTTCAGATCCCTTTATTAGCAAGGATTTTTACAAATGAGTATAGCCTGTAATATTTAGTCCATAGATTTAATTAAACCCAATCGTTGCTTATTACCTTCAAATAGCCTATATCTTGAATTGACCTGCAAGGAGATTCACATGGCCCCCAATTTCAAATATAAAAAGCTCGACAAGAATGAAGCCGTGGTGTTGCTGGTGGATCACCAGACCGGCCTGATTACATTGGTGCAGGATTATTCACCGAATGAATTCAAGAACAATGTGCTGGCACTGGCCACGGTTGCCAGATTTTTCAACCTGCCCACCATCCTCACGACCAGTTTTGATGAAGGCCCCAATGGCCCCATCGTGCCGGAGCTGAAAGAAATATTACCCAAAGCACCGCTCATCGCCCGCCCCGGACAAATCAATGCCTGGGACAATGACGATTTTGTCAAAGCCATCAGGGCTACCGGACGGAAACAACTCATCATTGCTGGCGTGGTTACGGATGTGTGCGTAGCTTTCCCCACACTCTCAGCGATTGAAGAAGGTTATGATGTGTTTGTCGTGGCTGACGCTTCCGGCACATTCAACAAAGATGTGCGCGATGCCGCATTAATGCGCATGACCCAGGCCGGCGCACAGATCATGAACTGGTTCAGCGTGGCTTGCGAGCTGCACCGCGACTGGCGTAATGATATTGAAGGCTTGGGGAATATTCTCTCCAACCACATTCCCAATTACCGCAACATCATGAACAGCTATCTGGCGCAGCAGAAGTTAAAGAATTTATGAGATTTTAGAATAATTTTTCAAATATATTTTTGTTGTGGTATTCAAGAAAGGATGGATCGGGTAAAAATCTATTTGGTAATTTTATTTTCTGTCCATTGTAATTAACCAGATATTCCTTTACAGCCTTATCCAAGCTATATTCACGTAAATATTTTGAAAGTTTTATACTGTAATCGGGCAAGATAGTTAATAGTCCGCGATCAAAAGCACGATCATGGAAAACATTAAGGCAAAGACCATTTCGTGGGTTAACCCTGTTCATAATATCCTTGGCCCAAGGTTTAATATGGCTTGCGTTGAGAAGAGAAGGAATTGCCAATTCTGTTATGCAGCATTTTGAGTCATACGCTGATAACACTGCCGACCTAAAGAAATTCTGATTAATTCTCACGCGGACAATCGCCTCCCTTTCTTTGCCCTGCTGTGGTAGTTTATCTTTTGTTATGTCTGCAATGTCTTCAATTTTCTTTCCTGCCATTTGAGCTAAAAGCTTTTCACTTTCATAGCTGAGCTTTCCCCAATCATTATTAAACTCCTTCCAAACTGCTATTTCACCCTTGCCTCCATGTGCTGCACCAGATATCGATCTTTTCTTTAATGCGGGGTCAAGCCGTGCAAAGTTCGCGAGCTTCCACGATACCGCTGATGGTGTACGTCCTAATACTTTTGCCAAAAATTTTATATCTGGATTATGTATATGAATTTTCCCAAATGGGATCTTGCAATACAGATTAAATGCCATTATTAATTCATCCCTAGACCAATTTTTTCGCGTCATATTAAATCGCTAAATTATTTAATCGAAAAAACATCAAAATCTTGATACTCAGTATTTTTCAAATCAATCTTCGTCACCTTCGCCATCTCCGGTCCCTGCTTCAACCATTCCTGTAATTGATTGAGCTGCTCTTCTTCGCCGCTGGCCATGACTTCGACACGCCCATCGGGCAGGTTACGGACCCAGCCGGTGAGACCAAGTGCCGCAGCTTCTTTCTGGGTATACATGCGGAAGCAGACGCCTTGCACGCGGCCAGAGACGAAACAATGGATGGTTTTTTTCATACCCTTTCTAGTTAAGCGTATTAATCCGGAGATTCAAAGAATTAATTGATAATGACGGCTTGACACTGGATCCGTGTCTTATGAAATTGAAACCGCAGTTTAAACAGATTCCAGAACGGGACAGAAACAGGCGAAATTTTGTTTGTTCAGTTTGCAGACGGTGACTATACTGTCGCCATCAGGTAACAATTTGATACTGCCGTAAATTTTGGGGGTGGGGGCTCCCAAAAACCCGATGGCCACACTAATCCAACTGCCCATGCGCGGGAAGGATATAGAAACGCGTCCAATTTATATTGAAGAGTGGTTGGATGCGTTACCCTATATCGATTTTCCAAACACAATACAGGCACTGACCCAAGCCCTGCAGGCACTGAATGCCGTGCCGATGAAGGGTAACCAGCGCATGGAACTCGTTACCCTCTTCCACCGGCCCTACAAATATTATCTGGACACCCAGATTCGCAGCGGGGCCCAGCACACCCTGCAAACCATGGAAGCCATGCAAAGCCAGTTGGCCGGGATGAAACTGCTTTCTGTACAACTGGCCCGCGCCAGCCGTCTTTCGGTGGATGATGTATTGAGTCATAAAAGCCTGTGGGGACAAAGCAAGTTTCCCCTGCAGGAAATCCTGATGTCGCTCACTTATCTTTCTCATGCGCTCATCTACAGTTTTCTGGAATATGCGCCGACTCCGGCCAAAGTGTGGCAGGAGATCCACTTTCTTTATCAGTTCGCTGAAAACATCAACCAGCACAAGACACCGGTAAAGCCTGTTGCAACGGCGCGGCAAACCTCCGGGACCATCGAACAGCGTTATAAACGCATTGCACTGATAGCGCTGTCTGATCCCAACCATCTGCCCTTTGGCGCAGTATGGGAAATTCATGAGCAACTGGGTGACTGGACGGAGATGGTCGAACTCACACCCTTCAAACCTGTGGCTGATCCTTCCGGCTATTTCGTACTGAACCTGAACAGTGACAACAGCCCGCTGCCGTATGCAAAATTCAACCTGGAAAATGCGAATGTTCATTATCGCCTGCTGGACACCAACAAACTGCTTGGAATGATCCGCCAGTACATCAACGCTTCTGAAGCGAAACGCAAGGAGGCCGGGTTGCAGTTTTCATCCTATTATGCTGACTTTCTGCTCCGCATTATCGAGAAAGCGTGGGGCCTGCCGCCGAAGCGTTATTTTCCGCGCAAACCCAAAACCGGCCAGATACAACTGATGCATGGCATCAACACCACTTATTATTTCCTCAATGGAGAAAAGGATTTCACACGTCCGGTGACAGATCATGATGAGAATACAGAGGAAGCCGCGATCACGACGACCAGCATTACCTCAAGTCATCGCGCGGAACCCTGGAGTCTGGTGGACACCAGCGGCGGTGGTATTGCCGTAACACGTGATGACAAACCACGCAGCGGCGTACGCGTAGGTGATATTGTTGCTATGAAGCTGGATGAGAACAGTACTTCACTGGATACTTTCCGCGCCGGAATACTGCGTTGGTTGCTGGTGCGCCAGGGCAAAATCTACAAGGCAGGTATACAGATCATTAACCTGCCCGTCGTTTCTGCAGCAATACGTGCCAGCCATGGAAATCATTCTGAACGTGAATTCCGCCGCGCCATCCTCACCGGGAATCCGTCAAAACAAAAGGATTTCTCCGTGATTACCAACAAGGGGTTGTATCTGCCCGATCGTGAGCTTGAAATCAGTTTCAATGGTCGCCTGTTCAAGGCAGCTGTCTCCAATATGATTGAATCCACGACCTGTTTTGAACAGTTCAATCTGAAGGTGCAGTAGTCGTTTTTCTGAACAGTTCACCCAACGGCACAGCGAGGCTCTCCTGCAGACCCTGTTCGTATTTTCCGAGGGCTTCCGCAAGTGTTTGTTGCCAGATATCCGATCCGTCTCCGGGCTTCTCCGGAAATTTACAGGGCAGAAGATGATGCAGATCCAGCAAGGTCACTTCATGCAGGTCCCGGCTTAACATCAGCCTGCCACCCGGTACACGCTCTATCCAGCGTGCACGGGCAAGGATTTCCAGAATTTCATTCAGCAGGGTGTGCGGGATGCGCAGACCGCGCCGCTTGATTTGTGTCGCAGTCAGACTTTGCCCGGTTTTCTGGGCTTCCCATAATTCTGCAAGCACCCGATACACATCAAAAAAGTCCCAGCGGGATTTATCATACTGGCCGGCGACATGTTCCAGACGGAATACGGAGAGACAATAGGCAATTTGTGCGCCCAGCAATACGATCACACAGGAAAGATATATCCAGACGAGGAACAGGGGAATCACTGCGATGGCCCCGTAGATCATTTCATACGTAGGCACGGATTTGACATAAACACCGAACATATATTTTGCAATTTCAAAAAACAATGCTGCGGTCAGACCGCCAATTGCCGCATCCCGATGACTTACGTGGCAATTCGGCACCAGGACGTACATCAATGTAAAGGCAATACTGGTGGTGAAGAATGGCAGGACCGACAGGATGCGGGTCCGGAGCATCAGCGAGGCATCGACACTGCTCACCACCGGCAAGGCCAGTACATACGAGGTGGCATACAGGCTGATGCCAAGCAGAATTGGCCCAAGGGTCAGGATGGCCCAATACACCAGAAAACGGCCGACACGGCTGCGGCGTACGGACACATTCCAGATATGATTCAGCGCACTTTCAATCGTGGACAACATCAACAGGGCAATTACCATCAGGATCACGATACCGGTCGCGGTAAGATGTGAGGCCTTCAGGGAAAAACCGATCAGGTGTTCACGAACGGTTTCTCCAAACGCCGGAACAAAATTGCCAAATACAAATTCCTGGACAACGTCGCTGATGTCCTTGAACACCGGCAGGTTACCGAAGAAACTGAACATGACGCCGACCAGCGGCACGATCGAAAGCAGCGTGGTATAGGCCAGTGCAGCGGCGGTCTGCGGACCACGACGGCTTCCAAACTGGCGCAGGACAAAGCGAACAAAGTAATACAACCACAGACAGGTATGACGTACCTTGAGTGCACCTTGCACAAATACCGGCACTGGTTGCTGTCCCGTCATCGTTTTTACCTTCTGGGTTGGCAGCGCTTCACTCCCGGTTCCAAGACTGGTTACAATGGGCGGCAACGCTGCTTCAGGGCATGACTATGAAAGTTACCATATACCACAATCCAAAATGTTCAAAGTCCCGGCAGACACTTGAGCTGCTGCGCGGCCGGGGAATAGAACCTGAAATCATCGAATACCTGAAAACACCGCCTGCCAAATCAACGTTAAAAAATATCCTCAAGCTGCTGAAGCTCGAGCCGCGCGAACTGATGCGGAATAACGAGGAGGCCTATAAAACAGCGAAGCTCGACAACCCCAGACTGACCCGGGATGAATTGATCGCTGCAATGGTGGAACATCCCGTTCTGATCGAACGGCCGATCGTACTGGCAAATGGCAAGGCGGCCATCGGCCGACCTCCGGAAAACGTACTGGAGATACTATAAACGTGAAGAGAGATGCGTGAAGTGTCTCTCGTAAACAGGATAATGACATGACTGAGATACTGGTTCTGTATTACAGCCGTTATGGCAATGTGGCGAAGATGGCACAACACATCAGTCACGGGATCGAATCGGTGAACGGTTGTTCGGCGCGTTTACGCACGGTGCCGCCGGTCTCCACAGTATGTGAAAGCACATCGGATTCGATACCTGAGTCCGGCCCGCCTTATGCCACCAGTCAGGACCTGATCGAATGCGCTGGTCTCGCGCTCGGGAGCCCCACCCGCTTTGGTAATATGGCTGCGCCTTTAAAATATTTTCTGGATGGGACGAGCGACCTCTGGGCCACGGGCAAATTAATTGGCAAACCGGCAGCAGTATTTACTTCCACCGCCAGTTTGCACGGCGGACAGGAAACCACGTTACTCTCAATGATGTTGCCGCTCTTGCATCATGGCATGCTGATTGTGGGCGTACCCTACAGTGTGCCGGAATTGATCAGCACTACATCAGGCGGCACACCTTACGGCCCGAGTCATACTGCCGGCCCAAATGCCGACAAGGACATTACATCTGAAGAAAAACAGATTTGTATCGCACTCGGAAAACGTCTGGCAGAGACGGCCAAACTGCTCCAATCACCAATCACTAATCTTTAATCACCAACTTGACGAACGGAATCGTCAGTTTTCTCTGCTCGGCCAGTGTGGCTTTCTCAAGCTCATCAAGCAGGCCAATCAAACTGGACAAATCGCGAGGCACGCGTTTCACAAGATAATCCGCCACTTCATCCGGCAGTTCAAATGCACGGGCAGCTGCCCGTTTCTGCAGCACGCTGATTTTGTCCTTATCAACAAGCGGTTTGAGATGATAGACCAGATCCCAGCCCATGCGTGATTTCAGATCAGCAAGCTGAAACTCAAGTGATTGCGGACTTGCATGTGCGCCGATCAAAAGGGCACTGCCTTTGTCGCGCATGCGGTTATACAAATGCAGTATGGGTTGTTCCCAGTGCATTCTGCCTGCGATGAGATCAATATCATCGATGCAGACCATATCCATGACATCCAGATTTTCCAGCAACTGCGGGTTCAGTGTGTGATGTTCCTTTAGCGGAATATAGGCCACCTGTTTGCCCAGCTCGCTGGCCTGCATGCAGGCCGCCTGCAAGAGATGAGTGATACCTGAACCGGTTTGTGCCCAGACATACAAGGAGCCACGAACGAGGTGTTGAATACGGTGTATGGCTTCGGTGTTATCACCGGTAACATAAAGATCAAATCCGGGACGTTCTTTGAGCGCCAGCGCCAGCGGGATCTGGCCACTGGCAGACACCGTGAGACTCATGGCGTGTAGAGACTGCTTTCGATGTAGCGATCGTGCACATAGCGCAACAACACTACTATCACAGCAGCCACCGGTAATGCCAGCAGTACACCGAAGAATCCGAACAACTGGCCGCCGGCCATCACTGCAAAAATCACCGCGACCGGATGCAGACCGATACGATCCCCGACCAGCCACGGCGACAACACCATGCCTTCAATCATCTGGCCCACCACGAACACCGGCACAACATAAACGATGTGCACAACATCGCCAAACTGGACCAGTGCCGCGATGCCGGCCACAATGATGCCGACAAACAAACCAAGATAAGGTACGAAACTGACCACTCCGGCGAGCATACCGATCAACAACGCGAATTCGATGCCGACTATCCACAACCCGATGGTATAGATCACGCCCAACGCCATCATCACCAGCAACTGACCTCGCAGGAATTCCGAGAGCACTTCATCACATTCACGTGACAATTTCCTGAGCAATGGCAGCTGACTGCGTGGTATCAGACCCTGTAGTTTTACCAGCAAGTGATCCCAGTCACGCAGCAGGTAAAAGGTGACGACCGGGATGAGCAACAGATAAGCGAGCCACGCAAACACCATCTGTCCTGACTGTGTGATTTTGATAAACAGATGTTTCGCCACACTGCCGACATCCTGCCAGTTACCGGCGAGTGTCTGTTTGGCCAATTCAAGATTGATAATGGCAGGATCGAAACCAAAAGCATCACCCAGCCGGGGCAAAAGGTTCTCCTGCAACCATGTGATAAACTGCGGCAGGACACGTGCGAAGGCCGCGAATTGTTTCTGAATGAGCGGAATGAGTATAAATAACAGGATCAGTGCAAAGATGATCATCGTGGCAAAAACAATGATCACCGCAAATGTACGGGAAAAATGGATGCGTTTGATCCTCACCCGCTCCAGCCGGTCCACGATGGGGTCGCCAAGATAGGCGAGTAATGCAGCCATCACAAAAGGAGTAAGCACTGGTGCCAGCAGATACAAAAGCCAGCCGGTGAAAACCACTCCACCAAAGATCAACCACTTTTGTGCGTCAGTCATGCCATTACCCTAAGGAAATTCTGAATAACTGTCATTTCGAGTGTAACGAGAAATCTGCTTTTGCCTGATACAAGGATTTCTCCCTGCGTTCGAAATGACAAAACATAGCTGATCCAGCCTTGTCTCAGCGTATCAAACGGTACGGACTGCCGCCGCCAGTCATGGATTCCAGTATACGTCCGAGTTGTATGGCGCGCTGAATCACGATGTCTCCGCCCGCCGTGGTGAGAGTGAAGGTTACCTGCCCTGCTTCCACGGCCTTGACATCCACCCGCTCGACTGAATTCAGGGTACGCAGATATTTCAGCACCTTTGAGTATTGTTCGAAGTCACTGATGTCCTGCACGACAACCTCAACCGTGCCCGGCGCTTCTCCGGCCGGTGCGACCTGACTGTAACGATTGGCCAGCCGGTCTGTGAGTTGATCGATAGCTTCACGCAGTACAGCGCCCGGCCCTTCTCCATTGGTGTTCCATGTCACCGGTTCGTCCTGAATGATCAATGTCCATTTGCCTTGCCATGCATCGGCACCGGCCTGGGTAACGCTGCCGGCAAGGATCGCGTCCGCACCATAACGCACTGAAGCCTGTTTGATCGGTTCGAGAAACCCGCCCCAGACATCCGCTGCTTTCACGGATTCTGTGTCCTCTGCGTCGAGCAAGGGATGTACCAGAGGAATGCCACGTGTCTGGGATTGATTATCCAGCATGGCGGTATAGCCGGCAGCATCTTCGAGACCAATGAATTGGCGTTGTTCACCATCGCCCACAACCAGCCACACCAGAGTTGCCGGACGCAGACGGCCCCAGACCGGAACACCGAGATTGCGCAACGCCTGATCCAGCGTGTTGGGATTGAAGCTGGCCCAAAGGTGCAACTGCTGCTCGAGGCTCAGTTGATTATCCTGAAACACCGGTTTGTTACGGTATTTGTATTGTTGAAGATATTGCTCGGGTTGCCGCAACAATTCTGCAACCCCCTGCCGACCCTGTACGCCACGATCACCACTGAGTTTAATGAGTGTTTGCAGCAGGGCTGCTGAGAGGCCTTTTTTATAGCTTTCCTGGGACTGATCCGGTACCGGCACTTCCGCCTCGTACAGACCGGAAACCGGGACGGCAAATGCGGCCGGCATCCAGCCACAGGCCAGACAGAATATGAATAACGCTTTTTTCAACATGATGCAGGCAAGCTATTGAAGTACGGTCGGCAAGTCAAGGATTGCGGCAGTCCGCCCAGCCCGCTAGTATGCATGACCCATGACTGGATCACAGGACAAGAAAACCAGCTACGCCGATGCCGGTGTGAGTATCGATCGTGGTAACGCGCTGGTGGAACGAATCAAATCGGCCGCTGCTGCCACGCGTAATGCCGGTGTGATGGAAGGACTGGGTGGTTTCGGCGCATTGTTCGATCTCTCCCGCTTCGGCTATAAAGACCCGGTCCTCGTTTCCGGTACCGATGGTGTCGGCACCAAACTCAAACTCGCGATTGAAATGCGGCAGCATGGCACCATCGGCATTGATCTGGTGGCCATGTGTGTAAACGATCTGATCGTACAGGGTGCCCGGCCGTTGTTCTTTCTGGATTATTTCGCCTGCGGCAAACTCGATGTGGATGTGGCTGCTACCGTGATTTCCGGTATTGCCGATGGCTGCCGCGCTTCCGGTTGCGCATTGATTGGAGGCGAAACAGCGGAGATGCCCGGCGTCTATCATGAAGGTGATTATGATCTGGCCGGCTTTGCCGTGGGCGCGGTGGAGCGCGATCAAATTATTAATGGACATTCGGTGAATCCCGGAGATGTACTGATCGCATTGGGTTCCAGCGGCCCGCATTCGAATGGTTATTCACTCATCCGGAAAATCCTGCGCGACAGCAACACGGCTCTCGACACATCGTTGCATGGCAAACCGATAGGTACACTCCTGCTTGCGCCGACACGGCTCTATGTGCAGTCCATATTGAAACTGATGGAGAGCGTGCAGGTAAAAGCAATAGCTCATATCACGGGCGGCGGTTTACTTGAAAATATTCCACGCGTACTTCCCGAACAGGTATGCGCCGTGCTGGACACCGGCACATGGCGCCTGTCCCCAATCTTTGAATGGTTGCGCAAGCAGGGCAATGTGGAAATACAGGAAATGTATCGCACCTTTAACTGTGGCGTCGGCATGGTGGTGTGTGTCGATAAAAAAGATAAAGACACTGCTTTACGCACACTGACTGCTTCCGGTGAAACGGCTTGGATCATCGGCCGTATTGATGCACACAGTGGTGATTCACATCGTGTGCAATTTACAGGCTCTCACTGATCTTTTTTGTTCTGTACCGCCTCCCGCATGGCGGCAAGAAACCCGCGCAGGATATTCATTTCATCCCGATCCATCTGTGCCTTGTTGAACAGGCGTTTGATCTTGCGCATGATGCTGTGCGGCACCTGCGGTGCATAATATCCGATGGCCTGCATGCACTCTTCCAGATACTCATAAAAAAACTGCATCTGCTCCATGGTGGCGAGCGGTTTACGCGGGTCAACCGGCACTTCCGGTTCCAGCGTGCGGCAGGCTTCCATGATTTCATAGCAAATCAGTAATACGGCGGCCGAAACATTCAGTGAACTGTAGGCAACTGTCGGTATACGCAAAACCAGGTTGCACAACTCCAGCTCGTGATTGTTGAGGCCGGAATTCTCGCGGCCGAATACAATGGCCACCTGTTCAGATTGAGTTGTCGTGAGTATGTCGACCGCACATTCGCGCGGAGTACGCTCCGGCCAGGGGACTGTGCGCTGCCGGGCGGTGGTGGCAACGACCATGGCGCAATCCTGCACGGCGTCCTGCAGCGATTGACAGATGACAGCCTGTTCCAGAATATCATCCGCGCCGGTGGCCCGTGCGGTAGCTTCGGAGGATGGAAATATCGCCGGATTCACCAGATACAGACGGTGCTGCCCCATGTTTTTCATGGCCCGTGCGGTGGCGCCGATATTTCCCGGATGGCTGGTCTCCACCATCACGATGCGCAGGTTCCGGGCAACGGTTTCAATCAACATAATCTTGTGTAACAGTCTCGGTAAAATTGCTGTCCTGATTTACAATAACGGCCCAACACCACAAGGAATCCACCATGCATCCCATGCTCAATATTGCCATCCGTGCGGCACGTGCCGCCGGGAATGTGATTATACGGCAAGTTGATCACGCACAGGATTTGTCCTCGAATGAAAAGGGCAAAAATGATTTTGTCACCGAAGTGGATCGGCAGGCGGAGGCCGTCATTATTGACACCATCCTCAAGGCCTATCCCAAACACGCCATACATGCAGAAGAGAGCGGCACGCAGGGCAAAAGCGACTATGTGTGGATTATTGACCCGCTGGATGGCACCACCAATTTTCTGCATGGTTTTCCTCATTATGCTGTGTCCATTGCCTTACGGCACAAGGACAAACTCGTGCAAGGTGTGGTCTACGACCCTTTGCGCCAGGAACTTTTCACCACCAGCCGCGGCGAGGGCGCCTATCTGAATGATCGGCGTATCCGTGTCAGCAAACGCAAGCACCTGCAAGGTGCATTGCTCGGAACCGGTTTCCCCTTCCGCGAAAATGCGGACCTCGAACAATACACGGAGATCCTGAAAAAACTTTTTCCGTTGACCGCCGGCATCCGCCGCGCCGGTTCAGCCGCACTGGATCTGGCCTATGTTGCCTGTGGCCGTCTTGATGGCTTCTGGGAATTCGGTCTGAAGCCGTGGGACATCGCCGCCGGCGCTTTGCTCATAGAGGAGGCCGGCGGTGTCGTTTCCGCCATTCATCCAGCCGTGGATTATCTCTCCAGCGGGAATATCATATCGGCCAATCCTCTCATACTCGAAGAAATGAAGCAGCTCATGCTGTCCGGTGTTGCTGAAAATTAATATGGCCCAACCTTTGCGTATTATCGTCACAGGCGGCGCCGGTTTTATCGGTTCGAACCTCATACGTTTCCTGCTGCAACAGACCGGGATGTGTGTACTGAATATCGACAAGCTGGTATTTCCCGGCAGCCGGCACACCATCCGGGATCTGGAGAAATTGCCCAGAGACCGGTATGAGTTTTCACAAACCGATATTTGTGACCATGTAAGTATCAACCGGCTGTTCAACGATTTCAGGCCGGATGCTGTTATGCATCTTGCCGCCGAGTCGCATGTCGATCGGTCCATAGACAGCCCGGATACTTTTATCCACAGCAATATAAACGGAACGTACAGCTTGTTACAGGCCGCACGAAGATACTGGAGTAATCTCTCAAAATCGAAACAGGACCATTTCAGATTTCATCATGTTTCAACGGATGAAGTATTCGGCTCACTGCCGTTCGATGAAAGTAAATTTCATGAACAAACTCCCTATGCCCCGAATTCACCCTACTCCGCCAGCAAGGCAGCTTCGGATCATCTGGCCCGTACCTGGCATCATACCTATGGATTGCCGGTGGTGTTGAGTAATTGCTCGAATAATTACGGTCCCTGGCAATTCCCGGAAAAGCTCATTCCGCTCATGATTACCAAGGCCATCAGGGGCGAAAAACTGCCTGTCTATGGCGACGGCAAAAATATACGTGACTGGCTCTTTGTTGAGGACCACGTGAACGCACTGTTACAGGTCCTGCAACATGGAAGAATCGGGGAAAGTTACAATATTGGCGGCAATTGCGAGAAATCCAACAATGATGTTGTTGCTGCGATATGCATCTTGCTGGATGAACTGTTACCGGACTCACCCTGCAGGCCACATCATCAACTGATAACCTTTGTCACTGACCGCCCCGGTCATGACAAACGCTACGCCATGGATTCCTCAAAAATATCCGCGGAACTGAAATGGAAACCTGAATATGATTTTGTCCGGGGTTTGCGCGAAACAGTTCTGTGGTATCTGCAAAATCAGGATTGGTGTACTCTCGTTACGGATCAGGCCTACACCGGCGAAAGACTGGGGCTCAACAATACATGAATTGTATGGAAACCCGGATTAAATCAGACCAGCCCGGAATCCGGAGATTATCTGCGCATGCGTGACAAATTTCTCGTATTCGGATCGCCACGCATTGAAGACGATGAAATAGATGAGGTGGTGGACACATTACGCTCGGGCTGGCTGGGAACCGGCCCGAAGGTAGCCCGCTTTGAAGCTGATTTTGCCCGTTACAATAACACAGCGACATCTCTTGTCGCTGCGGTCAATTCCTGCACGGCCGCATTGCATCTCAGCCTGCTGGCTGCTGGCCTGGGCCCTGGCGATGAGGTGATAACCACCCCACTGACTTTTTGTGCCACGGTGAATGCCATTATCCATGCCGGCGCCACGCCGGTGCTGGCGGATGTCGAACCCGAAAGCATGAATATCAATCCCGATCTTATTGAGGCCGTGATCACGCCCAGAACACGCGCGATCCTGCCTGTGCATTTCGCCGGACGCCCGTGTGACATGGATGCCATCATGAGCATTGCCCGCAAGCACAATCTGAAAGTGATTGAAGATTGCGCCCATGCCATAGAAACAGAATATAAGGGCAACAAAGCCGGTACGTTCGGGGACTTTGGCTGTTTCAGTTTTTACGTCACGAAAAATGTGGTGACTGGAGAAGGCGGAATGGTCATGGCAAAATCTGCCGAAGACATCAGCAAAATCAGACGGCTGGCGTTACATGGCATGTCCAAAGATGCCTGGAAGCGTTTCAGCGATGAAGGTTACAAGCATTACCAGGTTGTGGATTGCGGCTTCAAATACAACATGATGGATCTGCAGGCAGCCATTGGCATACATCAACTGGCCCGGGTTGAGAAGAACTGGCTGCACCGGCAGAAAATATGGGACCTGTATCAGGATGCATTTCATAACCTGCCTGTGGGCAGACCTGCTGCGGCACAGACAGGAACAAAGCATGCTTTTCATCTGTACACGCTGCTGATTGATGAACGTCTTGCAGGTATCACCCGCGATCAGTTCCTGAATGAAATGAGTACGCGCAAAATCGGCGTTGGGGTTCATTACCTGAGCCTGCCCGAACATGATTATTACCAACGCGCTCTGGGCTGGAATGCCGATCATTATCCGGTGGCCCGGGACATTGGCAGGAGGACGGCCAGCCTGTCACTGACTCCTGCAATGAACGATCAGGACGTGGCAGATGTCATTGATGCTGTGAAGTCCGTCATCAGCTGACACAAATCATATATTTATCGTGTCTGATTCCGAACTCAGGTCTGCATGGGAAAAACGGGCTGCGGAAAAAGGCAGTACTATCAGCAGCGTGCTGTTTCAGGGCCTTCCGGATTCGCTTAATAACTACATACATGAGTTTCACCGGGCCCTCATCAGTAAATATTTTCTGACCGGGATGAAACCCAATTCCGCAATTATCGACCTGGGTTGTGGCTATGGACGCCTGACCACGCTTATGAAAAAAGAACGTCCGGACATTGAAATTACCGGGCTGGATTTATCATGGAATTACTGTGGCATGTACCGGCAAAATACCGGAGCAGCTGTAGCCTGCGGCACGATAACTTCCCCGCCATTCTGTCCACCGTCATTTGATGGATTGCTTGCCGTCACAGCTTTAATGTACGTTGACATTGAATCACGCCGGAAAGTTTTCGATGACATCATAATGCTACTGAAACCCGGCGGACGGGCCCTGTTTATTGATCCGGGTGAAGAGTTCCTCCGCACCGTTGCCCTGATCAAACCCTCTGCCCGACGCAAATCCACCGGTGGACACGGATTCAGCCGCAGTCAATATACCGGGCTGGCGCAGGGTAATCATTGCAAAATACTCAAATCCGGCGGCATGCCGGTGTTTTCCCTGCTGATCCCCCTGTTGATGATACTGGGCAAAGTGCCTGTATTACAAAGACCCTTGCTCAGCCTGATACGCAGGCTCGACATTACACTTCATGTTCTTGATACTTTTACCATACATAGATGGATGGTAATCGAACGAACATAAGCAGGTTCAGGAATCAGCGAGAAACAGCCGCCGCACTGTAATCCCGGTAAGCGCCAGCAGAAAATCCAGCGCTGTGCTCCATAGTCTGGATACGAGCGCCACCAGTATGGCCAGTTCGGCACCACTGACCGGGGACAGGATCACCATGTAAACGCCTTCGGTAACACCCAGACCGGCAGGTGCGAAAAATGCCAGTACACCAGCCTGCATCGCAACGACATAAGCATAAAATACATCCACATAGTGTTCGACATCCGTAAACGCACACAGAAATACCAGTAATGATATGCCCCTGAGGATTTTCTGTATGGTGATGGCAGCGATGTGTTTCGCGATCGAAACAGCATTGATGTCCAGCTTTCTGCCACCGGTTTTCCCCCTGAAATAAATGATCAGCACGAACATACCGCCGATAATCACGATTGCGGCCACCAGATAGGTCCATGAATAAAATGCTTCATGACCGTACACATAGCCGGACACCAGTAACAGCAGCGTACCGGCAATACCTGTCAACTGATAATAAATCTGGAACACCAGAGCATCCTGTGCGGATATGTTGCCCAGTTTGCCGGCATGAATCATGAAACTGCCGGCCACCCAGATCTTCCCCGGAATATATTTCCCGATTGCCGGGACAAACATCAGATAACAGGAAACGGCATATCCCTTCTGCAGATGATACTTTTCCAGGTAATCGTTGAGGATCCACACTGAAGGGAATGTGAATACCACTCCGGTAACCATGCCGATTATCAGATAAGCGTATCTGACCTCCCCGATTTTCTGCCAGACCGGTGCAGCGTTTTCATAGATATGATACCCGACGATTACCAGCACCCCGATCCAGATGAGGTTCAATAACTGATACAGGATTTTCTTGTAATCAGCCATAACCCAGTTGCTTCATGAGAGGCGCTATTTCCTCTCCGATTTTTGGAATACGGTCAGCAAACGGAAATCCGGCCTGACTGATATCAGGCGTTTTGTTCACTCTGGGCATGCCGCTTTTAATGACCTGACTGAAATTCCCGTAAGGCATGTTAATAAACGCGGCGAGTTGCTGCAGATGATCCTCAGGTCTCGCGATGAGGTCCTCCAGCTTGAGGTCCATGAATTTTTCAGGATGATCATGTTTAAATGACAGAATTTTTTCATGACAGATTTTCCACTGCCAAGTACAGAGATCTACAAGATGGCAATGGTCAAAATTACGCCAGCCCTCCGGCAGGACAAACTTCCAGCCTGTACCTGTATAACCCTCTATGGTGATGGGTGCGGGAGGATAAAACGTAAAAAAACGATCAGGGTTAAGCCAACCGTTGATCAGTGAGACAATGCTGTGCAAACCGTTGCGTTTCAGATAAATGAATTTTGCATCCGGGAAGACCTGATGCACCAGTTCGAGTCTCAGACAATTATTCAGCGATTTGTCGAGTAATCTTCTCTGTATCAAACTCCTGAACGGATTCAGGTAATGGGCAAGCCTGGCCCCCTTGATAAACAACTCACCCTTGATCTTTCTGCCAGTCTTTTCCACCTTCGTGGTATTGAATCGCCAGATGGCGGAATGATCCACCCTGCGCCAGAACCAGGCCGGCATGATCTGCTCTTCGTATAGCCTGATAATCTTTTCTCTCTGCTCATGTTCAGTAAAGATATGTGGCAATTCTTCGGAATGCCAATTGTGCAAGGAAGGATGGCAAAACGTATTCCAGATATGAAACGCCTCACTCGGCAATGACCAGAATGACTGGCTGGTTCGCAGGATATGAAACAGCATCGACGTTCCGGAACGGGGCGCACCGATAATAATTACGGGATCAACAATCATTCTGTTTATATCCTGATAATATCCAGTTCAGTTAATCCATACGTTTGGTGAGAAGGTAAATATATCCGGGCAGCATCCGGTAACCCATCCGCCAGACCGCCAGAGGTATTCTTTCCAGCAGGCTTCCCGGCCTGATCAGATCCCGTGCATTGAATTTGTCCGGGGCGGTAACGATTTTCAGTGTGTAATCATTTACGGAGAATTTCGAGACCAGTTTCCGGATTCCGTCACAAGTCCGCAGGTTCTCATAGTAAAAATCCCCCTTGCCTGCTGCACGCATATACAAGTGTGCCAGTGGTTTCGGCAGCCAGGACAAAAACGGGAGATGGTAATGCGGCTCAACCACCGTCAGCCGTGATGCAGCGCCAAAATAACAGACTCCACCGGGTTTAAGTATCCTGTATATTTCCGAGAACAGCTGATCGGCATCCGGAACATGTTCATACACATGATTGCAAATCACCAGATCGATTGAATCATCGGCAACCGGAATGCGCATGGAATCAGCTGCGAGCAGAGTAATCCGCTCATGTTGACTGGCACTTTTTTTTGCAAGCCGCAAGGCATGAATATCAATATCAATGCCGATCACTCTCGCAAAAAACTCCGGCAAGGCATTGATGAAAAAACCACCCGAGCAGCCGATATCCATGGCAATACCTGAAGTATTCTGAAGTAGGCCGGCATCTTCAAGTATTGACAGCATCTTTTTGACCTTGGTCAGCCTGACATCGCCATTCAATACTGCCGGAGCATGCAGTGAATAGTCTTTTTGATATTCGGGAATATCAGCCATGATGATTTGTTTTTGTTCCTGCATGACGGAGAAAGTCCGCCACGATTCTGTGTATGTCAAACTGTTCAGACAACACCTGCATACCTGAAGTGAACACGTCTGGTGTACCGTGCAAGGCTTCCCGGATGGCCACAGAATAGGCCTTTGCCGTTACCTCTTTTGCCAGAATGCCGCTTTTGTTACGGTTGACGAGTTCAGGCAGATCACCCACCGGCATCGCAATAACAGGTGTACGACATTGCAACGCATCTGAAAATACCACCGGGATACTTTCTATGCGTGACGGGATTAACAGATAGTCTGCCCAGTTGATCAATTCGAACGCTTCCACCTTGGACAGATAACCATGGAGACTCACGGGTCTCGATGCATTTGCCAGAATTCCGGTTTTTTGGACCATCTGATCCTGCAGCGGCCCACCACCACAGATCCGTAACTCACGGATTTTTTTCCAGTCATCCTCATTGAGATGGCCAAGGCTCTCCAGCAATAAATCCGCGCCTTTGTTCGGATGCCATCTTCCAAGAAAAGCAAGATTATAGGGAGGCTGATCATTTTTTTTACGGAGCGCGTTATGCTGCAAAACCCGTGCACTTGGCAGAAAATGACAATCACGGCCAGAAATATCGATCACGTCCTGCCGGAGTTGATAACCATCGGCAAAACATAACTCCGCCTCCTGCAGTGTTTTTCTGAGGATATTGTGTAACACTGGTTTGTCCCGCATGGCCCAGATGTCGCTGCCCAGTGCCCAGATACTGTATTTTATTTTGTATTTCCGTTTCAGCATGCGCGCCCAGTAACCGGAAGGCAATGCCCATAATGCAAACACATGATCCGGTTTTCCTGAAGCTGCCACTGTTTCTGTCATCATCGCCCCGGCCCTGAGTGTTTTCAGGATGGCCGGCCACAACAGGGGATTACTGATTTTTAATGTGGACAAGGGCAGATGGGGCACGGCGAAGCGGTACACAGTAAATGATTCCTGCTTGTCAATTACATGCTGCAATCCGGGAGCAATAACGGAAACTTTCACAGATTTTGACAGTTCCCCGACAAAATCATATACAAATGATCCTGCAGCTTCAGCCCCGGCTGTATCATGGGGGAAAGAGGTGGTAATAACGGCAATATGATGCATTATTTTTTTCTGGCCACCACACGACAGCCCCAGGGCATAAGATGTTCCGCCGGCCCCAGCCATGACAGTAGGGATGCCAGCATGTTGTTTGCCAACACCACGGGTGGCAGCAGCAGGGCCAGGATGGCGGCTGGATTACGTTGTTGCCACCAGGTCAGCACGGCCTTGCACAAGGCGATGTTCAACAACATAAACGCTGTTTCAAACGCCGTACCCTTGTAAGTCTCATGAATAATGATCATGTCATGACGACCCAGTAATGCAGCAAGTCCATGCCGGCTCCATCTGAAATAATCCCGTGGCGCATCATGCAGAGGATATACAAACGGAACCTGGATGATCACACAGCCTGTGTCAGTCAATACCCGGTGTATTTCAGCCATGCACCTGTCGGTGCCCTCAACATGCTCAAGCACATCCAGCAGAAATACAGTATCAAGACTTCGATCACTGAATGGCAATGCCTGGGCATCACCATACACCTCCGGTCTGGATTGGTACCAATCCACCGCCGTCTGATAATAATCCAGCGGAATATAATCACACCGGTCATCTATATATTTCCTGATTTCACTTCCTCCACAACCGATGTCCAGCACATGCCCGTGAACATAGCCGGAGAGTTTCCGGATACTGCGATAGTTGTCTTTATATATGTGCCACTGCGGATGCAGCGGTGTCAGCTTGATGCGGTCAAGCAGACGTTTTACCAGGGACTGTTTTGCAGAAGGCTGCATAAATTGAAATGTCTAATCATCCCTGTCCTGGGTATCTCTATAATGTAATGACGATACAAACTCGGCCATGAATCCCATAAGAAAAATAAACAGGGATGAAAGCAGAATCAATGCACTCATATTGGTAAACCTTCCGCTGGTCATGTAAGTATAGGCGTAATAACCCAGACCGGTAGCAAACAGAAAGACACTGACCGGCAAAAACAGGCGCATGGGAGAAAACAGCGCGCCGACTTTCAGGATAATCACAAAAAAACGTAATCCATCCTTGAATGGCTTGATATGGCTTTTTTTACCCTGACGAACACTGGCCTTTATAGGAACATATCCCACCGGTAATGCCGAACGGAAATATGCCATGGTACTGGTGGTTGGATATGAGAATCCGTTAGGCAAAAGATAGAGAAATCTTTTGAAATCCTTGCGATAAGTCGCGCGAAATCCGGAAGTCAAATCTTCAATTTTATAACCGGTCATGATCGAAGCGAGCCGGTTATAAAACATATTGGCCAGACGTCTGGGCAGTGAAGCATGGCTGGACAGACTCCTTGCGCCTACAACCATTTTGTAACCTTCACCGAGCTTCTGCAGTAATCTGGGAATATCATCCGGATCATGCTGACCGTCTGCATCCATGAACACCACAATCTCGGAGGTGGCGGCCCTGACACCTGATTTAATTGCTGCGCCATTTCCCAATCGGTAAGGATGAGTGACGATCCGGACACCGGCAAACTGTTTTGCAATAGATACGGTTTCGTCTTCTGAAGCGTCATTAACAATAATGATCTCCGCTTCCCGGTATTTTTGCGTGAGAACAGGTAACAGTTTTCCAAGACCAACCTGTTCGTTCCGTGCCGGGATAACAATACTGATGTTAGAGTACATAATTTATCCTTGCTTAATTTTGAACATCTGCATGACCTGGCTGATTCATGATCATCTGTTTCAGTTGGTTTGTTGTGCTTTTATATATGCCAAATTTATCTGCTTGTTCCATGATCCTGAGTTCTTCTTGCGCCTCATCATATCTGTTCATATCAATCAGCAATCTGATTATATTCATTCTCATATCCAGAGAATCCCTGTTGACCGCAAGGGCCTTCTTTGCCATTTCCAGTGAGCGCTGCATATCCCTGTCGTAATAATACCTGCTGAAATTGTTATAAATCAGCTCCTGTTTGCGTTTTGTAATATTCCTGTTGACCTCAATACTCCTCAACATACGGTCGATTGTACCCTCAGGGAAACTGCACTCCTTCATAACCTGACAGGTCAGCAACCCTTTGATTGCACCTACCCCCGTACTGCTGACCTGACTGACCGCCAATACATCATACAGTCTGGAAAATAATTCATGATTAACCGTATTTCTGTTGGAGGCCTCCAGTATCAGCAGTCCGACTATGGCTTCAATGTTACGGGGTGAAAGCGCCAGCACCCGCGAAAAATAATACTCGGCTTTCCCATAAACAAGATCCCGGTCCTGCACATTATCTGTATCCAGTGCGGCCGCATAAAATCTGCCAACCTCATAATTCACCTGGGGAGAATCAGGATTATGCCTGAGTTCATAAAACCTGAGTAATTCTGTATTACCCCATTGCCTGGCCCTGATATTTGTCGCAAAAGCAAGAATCACTATAAACAGAACCAGAAACAGCTGTCGGGCAGGAAGTGTTTTCTGCAGCCGGGAAGCGTGCAGACAGGCATTGCATAATATCAATATCAGACCAAACGAAGGCAGATAATTACGGTGCTCAAAGGCTATTACGAGCGGCAGAAAAGTGGATTCAAGACTATGACCTGCCAGAAAAAATAAAAGGCCATATGCAAACAACGGATATGTTTTCCGGAAGTGGATGGCAAGTGTCAGTACAACCAACAATCCGACAAGTGCTGCAAGTGTGGTTGCTGGTTCTATAATATTCCTGGATAGTGCTATGCCGTCATGATGCAATGACATTTGTTGTATATCCGGGATAAAAACCAGATAGGCATAAAACCATATCACCCTTGCTTCGGTCAGCAGGCGTTCTACTGGAGTGAAATCCTTATTCATATACCCGTCGAGAATCCACTGAGGATTTTTAAGAACTGTCGTTACGGCAACAATTACTGCAACCAGAATCGGCAAATAGCAGCCAAATAAAACCAGCCTGTCAGACTTGGCGAGAGTATGCCTTTCAAAAACCAGCATCTCTGTTAATAAAATGTAGAGATACAAGAGCACCCCGTTTTCTTTGGACAGTATCGCCAGCGGACCGCATATGAAAAAAGCCGTAACCAGATGCATTTTGCCGCCGGTATTCTGCTGTATGCGTGTTCTCCCGATCACATAGAAAACCAGTCCGGCCAGCGTGAAGAGGGTGGCAAGGCCATTCATCCTCTGTATAACATAGAGCACCGTAGTGAGGTTAATCGGATGCAACAGCCATACAGCAGATACGGCCAGCGACAGGGTGCCGATGGCCCGAGCATCCATCCCGTAACGCAGTCTGAACTGCCTCAATAATAAAAAGGTAAATACACTGACCAGCACACCATTGACAAGATGAATGACAATATTGGTCAGTTTATAGGGATAAGGATCAAATCCTGCAAATTTGTAATTGATCGCAAATGTCAACATGCTGACCGGTCGTTTTAATGGACCACTGAAACTTGAAAACGCTGATCGTAATATTCCTTCAGGTTGCAACGAGAATGCATCAATATCCGGATTGGCAACTATATTGGGGATATCATCAAAAATAAATGCGCCGGAACTGCCGGGATAATAAACATAAAAACAAGCTACCAGTATCAGCATAAAAGCATACCCAATCGCATGATTCTGCAGATGCTTGCATGAAGCAGGAATTCTGATCATATGGAAGCTTCCCCGGCGATCGTATTACTGTTCATGAGTTGCATTGCCGGAAACCTGGGTTAACCGCCGCTCCAGAACTGCCAGTGGCTTTCTGTATGCCAGTTGCATGGCTGGATGTAACCGGAAAAGTTGCCGTATTTCTTCCAATACCTGACTGGCTTCTGCCGTACGTTGCTGATCAAGCAGTATTCTGACTTTCAGAAAATATCTTGAGACCGTCTTTTTTTGCAGCAGTGCTTCATCAATATTATTCAATGCTGCTTCTGTTTCACCGAGGTTCATATTCAGGATAGCAGCCAGTTCATGAAACATGTCACGGTGATGTGCATAATCCGGATTATAAGCCAGAACGAGAATCAGCCTGATCAGCAGATAAATGTTCATTGGCGCACATTTGCCTTTCTGAAGGTTGTCGATAAGGGCGTTCAGTTCCGCCACCGGTGAAAGACCATACCATTTCGCGTGCTGTGCCTTGTCAAGAACAGTCCTCCAGTCTTCATCCGTGACCTCGGATTTCTGCAAACAGCTTTTAATGTTGATCACTTTCATATATGGATAAATATCATCCGGGAAGAGTGCACGCATGTTCTGGAACACCTTTAGCGCCCGCTCAGCATCGTTAAATACAATATAAAGATTGCCGATGTCTTCATGTGCTCGCATTGAGCCTGGCGAACGGCGCTGCCATTCCAGGGCCTGTTCGATTGGCCTTGACCATAAGTGAAGCTCCAGCAGAGTGACAAGAGCAGGAGCAGTTATCAGCACCGCAACAAAAAAACAGGTGATTATCTTCTTCTGAAGGTGTTCGTGAATTTTTAATGCAAGGTATGTCAGGAGAAAACAAACTCCATACACAGCGAGGTAATTCCGATGTTCAAAATACAATTCAAGATTGATATAGGTAGACTCCAGAAGATGTGATGAAAAAAACCACAAAACTGCAAAGGATACTGCCGGGACCCGCTTTCTGGCGATCAGTGCTGACACGAACAGGAGCAGGATGCCGGCCACACTGAAAAACGTCGCCGGCGGCGAAAACAGCCCTCTCGAGACTGTGTAATCATCGTGATACAGTCCAAAAGCCGAGGGACGCGGAAAAGTAATGTTATAAAGATAATCAAACAATATTCTTGATTCTGTCAGCAGTCGCTCCAGCATACCGTAGGATCGCGCCTGGTAAGCCGCCATGACATTATCAAATCTCAGTGCGAGATAAACGAAGACCGCAAATAACGGAAGCAACAGAAATATCCGTGTCCAGATTATCCATGGTCGTGGCCGCGTGATTCCCTGTAACAGGACAAATTCAATCACCAGAATCTGTATGGGCAGTAAAACTCCGTTCTCCTTACTGAATATCGCCAACATCAGGCAGGCAACATAAACCATGGTCCATTTTATGTAATCTGATGTTCGCGGCGGAATATCCGTCCGCCCCCATAATTTCAGATAAGCAAGAATCCCTCCCAGCGTAAAGAACGCTGAGAGCAGTGTCATACGTTGTACGGTATACAGAACACTGCTGATCTGGACAGGTTGAATCAACCACAGCAACGTGGCCAGTAACGCACAGGAAACATGATATTTTCTGGAAAGTTCAAGGTAGCTGAAAAGGGACAGACCCAGAATATAAACCAGCACACCAGTCATCAAATGTATGATGAGATTGACGAGCTTCAGTGCAAAAGGGTTTCCCGGCCATGACTCATGCTGGAGGGCAAAAGTCAGTAACGATACAGGTCTGCCGGATGGCCCGGCTGATCCACCCAGTATGAAATGGGTGTAACCAGTGACATCAATATCACTTAATGAATCAAGACTGCTGAAGTCATCAAGCAAAAACCGGCTGTCCAGCGCCGGATAATACAGTATGGCCGTGAGCATCAATATCACGACCAGAAGTCCGGATCCGGATTTTACGGTCTTGAGTACGGGCGCATGAATCACGTTGAAAAAATAAAGGCCACCTTACGGTGGCCTTTATCATGTTCCAGTAACTTTCAGCTAAGCAAGATGAAAATTACTTGCAAGCACCTGGCTGATACTTGGTATCAATAGTGGTGAAGCCACCCGGATCCAGTGAACCGCAACCCCAGGTTTTACCACCATCGGTGGTACCCAAAGAATAAACCTGACCGGCGATATTCGGGTTAACACCAGCATCTCTGAATGTTGCAGAAATGGAGGTATCACCACCGTTGGAAATACCAGCACCGACTTCAATGGTCATGAAGGAAACATACTTGCCGGCAGTGGTGGCACCAACTGCGGTCAGATTAGCCGGCCATATGCCATTGTCAGCATAAAACTCGGCAAAACCGGTTTTGAAGCCGGAGCTCAGACCAACAGCCTCAGTCACCTGGGCGCGTGCCGTGTAGTCCTGATATGAAGGAATTGCGACCGCAGCCAGAATACCGATAATGGCTACCACGATCATCAATTCGATCAAGGTAAAACCTTTTTGTAATTGACGCATAAAAATATCTCCTGTTTGTTTAGCAAAACTGGGGTTGTTGACAGTTATCTCCAGCCCGTGACAAATCTTATCATGCCCGCGCAGGTGAAGAACATTCACATGTGTGATGCGAATCTAAAATTTGTACTATCAATACGTTTTGCACAGCCTGTGCCATATAACGTCGGTGTTTTGCTACAAGTAAATATATACCTATCATATTGTAATTATTGTATTTTTTACTTTTAGACTGATGCTGGAATAAAATTGTTTACACAGTTAAATGTGACGAAAATTGTCAGATATTGCCGTGCCCTGACATGTAATCCAGCTTGATCCAAGCATTATCTTCCAGCCCAAACTGCTGAAGATAGTGTCCCAACCCGCTGAAACACACACCCGCCTGCTTGCTGATGCTATCCTGGCCCGGCGGATTTCTCAAAGTATCCAGCATGGCTTGTCATTCAACATCTCCGGGACAGGGACCAGGACTGGATAAATACTGCAAAGTCCAAAAATGCTGGTATTACTTGCAGGCGGCCGGCAAATATCTACTGTCCAGATCAGTCGTGCCTACAGTGTCGAGCGAACCACAGGCCCAATTCATGCCTCCATTGGTTGTACCGATGCTGTAAAACTTGCCGGCGATGTTCGGGTTGACTCCAGCCGAGCGAAATTCAGCCTGAATAGCAACATCACCGTTATTTGAAATGCCAGCACCGACTTCGATGGTAATCGTCGAAACATATTTCCCTGCAATGGTAGCCCCGGCTTCTGTAATGTTGTTGGGCCATATACCATAATGAGAATAGTATTCAGTAAAACTGGTCTTGAAGCCTGACGTGAGGCCCACAGCCTCAGTCACCTGGGTCCGGGCCGTGTAATCCTGATAAGATGGAATCGCAACAGCAGCAAGGATGCCTATAATAGCCACCACTATCATCAATTCAATGAGTGTAAAACCCCGTTGCATGTATAACATAAGATTCCCCTAATCAGCTGTTCATATTCACGACAATATTACTTTATGATTCTGAATCAGAACTTGTGATTATTTGCATATTTTGTGCCATCCAGAATTCCACTTCTGCAATTTTAATTCCATGGAATACCCGACAACCCATATTAACTGGACATAAAACCAAAGATGGCAGGTTATATATTCATGTCCGCAATTGGCGGATATTACGGCTATCTGTTATATGATCGGTGTTTTTCATCCTGTTATTCCAGACCCAGCTTTTCCAAACGGTATCGCAAAGCCCTGAAACTGATACCCAGCAATTTGGCTGCCGCCGTTTTGTTCCAGCGGGTTTTTTCCAACGCATCCAGTATGGTCTGCCGTTCAACATCGCCAAGATAGGAATCCAGGGCCGCACCCTGATCATGCTTATGGTTGCCATTCTTTTCCCGGGCCCGTCCCTCGCCATTTTGAGGTAATTGCAGATCATCCACCGTGATCATGGTTCCATCACAGAGCGTGATCGCCCGCTGCAGAATGTTCTCCAGCTCCCGGATGTTGCCGGGGAAAGAATAGTTTGCAAGCGCCTGTTTTGCTGCTTCTGACAATTCCGGAATTGGGGCATCTGACTCCACTGCAAATTTTTCCAGAATATAGGCTGACAACAGGGGAATATCCTCGCGACGTTCGCGAAGTGATGAAATTGGCAACTCTATGACATTGATACGATAAAACAAGTCCTGCCGGAAGCGGCCCTGCTGAACCAGACTGGCAAGATTATGATGAGTTGCACTGAGTATGCGCACATCCACCGGGATCTCTTTTGCACTACCTACGGGCCGTATGGATTTTTCCTGAATGGCTCGAAGCAATTTCACTTGCATATGCAGAGGTAATTCAGCGATTTCATCAAAAAACAGTGTCCCGCCATGGGCCGCTACAAAAAGGCCGGCCTTGTCCGCAACGGCCCCGGTAAAGCTGCCTTTTTTGTGTCCGAAAAACTCACTTTCCATCAGGTCATGTGGTATGGCACCACAGTTCACCGGAACAAACGGATTCCCGGAGCGTGGCCCTTGCTCGTGGATCATTCGCGCTATGAGTTCCTTGCCGGTACCCGATTCGCCACTGATGTAAACGGGCGCCTGACTGCGCGCCAGCTTGGCGATGGAATTGCGAATATTGCGGGTCGCTTCACTTTCCCCGATAAACGTCCGACTGGTAACCGCCTGTTCTGCGGTAATACGCAGGGCTGTTTTCACCAGGGTACGTAATGACTCCAAATCTACCGGCTTCGTAAGAAAATCAAAGGCCCCGTATTTCAATGCCTGTATTGCACTTTCCATACTGCCATGCGCCGTGATGACTGCAATCGGCATGTTTGCATAGCGTTCCTGGGTATAGCCAACAAACTCCACGCCGTTACCATCCGGGAGGCGCATATCCGTCAGACAGATATCGAACCGGCGGTCCCTCAGCAACTGGCGCGCCTGTACCAGATCGCCGGCACATACACATTCAATATCCATGCGCCGGAGTGTAATTTCCAGCAGTTCACGGATATCCGGTTCATCATCAATAATCAGGGCGGTCGGGACGGGCTTCACGTCTGCTCCTCATGATTTCTGCATCAGCGGGAAATGAATACGGAAACAACACCCGTTGCTGGAATTACTGTGTAAATCCAGCGCCACCTGGTTGGCCTCACAAAGCTCGCGCGCGATATACAATCCCAGTCCGCTACCATGTGAATGGGTGGTGAAAAACGGCTCAAAAAGATGATCAATAACTTCCGCGGGAATTCCGGGACCATGATCGATCACATCCAGATATGCCCGCTGTGATTCTCTGCGTATGCCAACACTAAACTCCAGCAATATGTTGCCGGTACTGTAACGAATGGCATTTTCCGAAAGGTTCCACAGTACCTGATATAACTGGCTGGTATCCATTCTGACGGTAATGTCTTCCGGTTCTATCCTGAATCTTACACTGCCTGAGGCAAGGTTATGGCGTGAGATAAATTCCCGGATGAAATTTTCCAGCCATGGCCTGATCTGAAATACTTCTGCCGTCGCAGGCTCACGGCGGCTGATATGCTGGACATTTTCTATAATATTGTTAACGCGTCGTGACTGATCCATGATGATCTGCAACAGGCGTTCATTCTCCTCATCCCGCTGATTTGCTTCAGACAATAATTGACCGGCATGGGTAATAGCGCCAAGCGGATTACGAACTTCATGCGCGATACTGGCCGCCAACCGTCCCAGTGAGGCCAGTTTCAGCTGTTGTGCCCGCTGGCGTATCAAACCCACATCTTCAAGAAATACCAATATGCCGAATTTGGTGTCCGGTTTGAGTTGTGTAAAAGAGACCTGCACATCGACCTCGCCGTTAGCGGGTTTGATAATTACTATACGCCGCCCGTCTTCATACAACCATTTTTTCAGTCCTGCAGTTATCTCAGGAGCAATCTCATCCAGGCTCAGGTTCTGGATGCTGAAACCCGTGCCGAGCAGCCGTTGTGCCGCTTCATTGGCCAGCCGCACCCTATAAGCATCATCCAGCACCATAATCCCGGACTGCATACGTTGCACAATAAATTCATTGAGTTCCGCCATGCTGGCCAGGTCCACAGCATGCTGTTTGATCAGGGCTTCACTGCGTTCCACCCGTGCAGACAAAATGTGGCCCAGAATGGCAGTCGCAAAAAAAGTAACGCCAAGCAAGCCGGCATGAATATAGTTCGGTTGCGAATAATAACGCGTGAGTTGAACATAGACTTCCTGACCGAGCACAGCAAGGGTGGCAATCGCCGCGAACAGAATTGCGATGCGACCACTAATCAGAATACTGCCGCCGGCTACTGCAATGACCAGCAACATACCGAAGCCGCTGTCCAGTCCGTTACTGGCGTACATCATCAGGGTAATCGCGCAGATATCGATCAGGACATGCGCAGAGACCTGTAGCTTGTATCGTGGAACCTGTGCATTGATCATGATGCCGATAACTATCGCGGACAGCAGATAAATATGTGCAATGATCGAGAACAGGCGCTGGTCGTAATTTCCAAGCGGCTCAGGTAAATGGCCCACCCATACCATCCCGACAAACAATACTGATATCAGCAGGCGGTAGAGATTGAAATATTGCAAGGCACGCCAGGTAGTTTCAGTGAAACTCATGGAGCTGGAGATGACTGAATTCATTGCTATTGTGTGTCCGCCATTTTTTTGCAGTGTTCTGAGGAACAGAAACTGACATTATTGTGACTGATAGCCTCCTGTTCCGGGATATAAATATTGCAATAGGCACAACGCACCATACGGGTATTTTTATGAGCATGTTGTGATGGCGCCTGTATCCTGTTTACGAAACGACGCAGCAGCCAGTACACCAGCCAGCCGATGATGCTTAAAAGAATCAATCGCAAGCTGTTCATAGGCCAGACGCTGATATGCCGGCAACAGGCACGCATCTATTCCAATCGTTACAGGAGTTGGCTATAGTCATAATAGGTTTGGACAAGAATTATAACCCAGCGTGCAGGATAACCCCTGAACAAGGGATGAGCCATGAATCTTCACGAGTATCAGGCCAAGAAACTGTTTGCCGATTACGGCATTCCCGTGCCGCCCGGCAAACCGGCCTATTCGGTCAAGGAAGCGTTGCGTCATGCGGCTGAACTCAAAGGTAAAGGCTGGGTAGTCAAGGCCCAGGTACATGCCGGCGGTCGTGGCAAGGCTGGCGGAGTCAAGCTGGCCCATAGCATGGACGAACTTGAAAATGTCGTGCATAACATGCTCGGCACCCGCCTCATTACCAAACAATCCGCACCCACCGGGCAACCGGTTAATTGTGTATTGATCTCCGGCATGGCAGATATCGCTGCGGAATATTATCTGGGTATGCTGGTCGATCGTGCCTCACGACGTGTCGCCATAATCGCCTCCCCGGCAGGCGGCATGGATATTGAGGAAGTTGCTGCAAAACAACCTGAAAAAATTTTCAATACTCTTATTGATCCGGTACTCGGTGTACAGACCTTTCAATGCCGCCGCATCGGTTATGCACTTGGCCTGAACGAAGATCAACAAAAACAACTGGTCAGTATCATCAAGGCGCTGTATCGGTTGTTTCTCGACAAGGACCTGAGCCTGATCGAGATCAATCCCATGATGCTGACCAAAGACGGACAACTCATGGCACTGGATGCAAAAGTTTCAATTGATGACAACGCCCTCTTTCGTCAAGCCCATCTCGAAGAATGGCGTGACCCGACCCAGGAAGATGAAAAGGAAAGCATCGCCAAGCGCTTCGATCTGAATTACGTCACGCTGGATGGCAATATCGCCTGCATGGTCAATGGCGCGGGTTTGGCCATGGCCACCATGGACATTATTAAATTGCATGGCGGTGAACCGGCCAATTTTCTGGACGTTGGCGGCGGCGCCACTGCGGAACGTGTGACTGAAGCCTTCAAGCTGATCGTATCTGATCCAAAAGTGCGAGCCATACTGGTCAACATCTTCGGCGGCATCGTCCGTTGCGATCTGATCGCCGAAGGCATCATCAAGGCGGTACAAGAAGTCGGTGTCAATGTACCTGTCGTCGTACGACTCGAAGGCACCAATGTAGAACAGGGCAAAAAGAAGCTGGCTGACAGCGGGCTCACCATCACTGCAGCCAATGACCTCACCGATGCCGCCAACAAGGTTGTCGCAGCGGCCGGAGGTAAAAAGTAATGGCGATCCTGATCGACAAAAACACCAGGGTGATTGTCCAGGGCTATACTGGCAAACAGGGTACCTTCCATGCACAACAGGCCATCGACTATGGCACACAGATCGTCGGTGGCGTGACGCCCGGACGTGGCGGTGAGAAACATCTGGATCGCCCGGTATTCAATACCGCCCATGATGCCGTTGCGGCGACCGCTGCGAATGCCAGCATGATCATGGTTCCTGCGGCTTTTGCCGCGGAATCGATTACCGAGGCGGTAGATGCCGGCATCAAGGTGGTGGTGTGTATTACCGAAGGTATCCCGGTACTCGATATGGTTAAGGTGCGCGCCTATCTGGAACGGTTTCCGGACGTGCGTCTGGTTGGCCCGAACTGCCCCGGCGTGATCACGCCCGGCCAATGCAAGATCGGGATCATGCCCGGTAATATTCACAAGCCTGGCTGCATCGGTATCGTGTCACGTTCCGGCACATTGACTTATGAGGCGGTACATCAGACCACACTGAATGGTTTGGGGCAGAGTACCTGTGTGGGTATTGGTGGTGATCCGATACACGGCATGAATTTCATTGACTGCCTCGCACTGTTCGAAAACGATCCGGACACCAGGGGTATTATCATGGTCGGTGAAATCGGTGGCAGCGCCGAGGAAGATGCCGCCAGATTTATCAAGGCAAATGTAACCAAACCAGTAGTAGGTTATATTGCCGGCGTCACTGCGCCACCCGGCAAACGCATGGGCCATGCCGGCGCCATCATCTCAGGCGGAAAAGGCACTGCCAAAGACAAGTTTGCCGCTCTGGAAGCAGCACGTGTAACCACTGTACGTTCCCCCGGTGAACTCGGTGCAGCGATTGCAAAACGGCTATAAATCCGGCTGAGAAAATAGCCATCCATCCGGCTGTCTGTTTATCGCATTTCAGTTGCAAACCATGATGTGTAGTGAGTGCGGTATGTTTGTTCGCTGAATCCTGATGACCAAAAGACACCTCAAAACAATTCTGTTTTTACTGTTTGCGATCTCCGGCTTCACCGGACTTATTTATGAATCCATCTGGTCGCATTACCTGAAGCTGTTTCTGGGACATGCTGCCTATGCCCAGGCCCTGGTACTTGCAATTTTCATGGGTGGGATGGCCATGGGCGCATGGTTGACGAGCCGCAGGTGCGCCTACTGGAAAAATCTGCTGATGGGCTATGCACTGGTGGAAGGAATGATTGGTCTGCTTGGTATTATTTTTCATCCACTGTTTGAGTTGACACTGGATATTTCATTCAACACGGTCATCCCGTCACTGGATTCGCCCCTGACCATACAATTGTACAAGTGGACGATGGCCACCACCCTGATATTGCCCCAATCCATACTTCTCGGGATGACTTTCCCGCTCATGAGCAATGGCATCCTTCGCCGGTTTGCAGATATGCCCGGCCAGTCATTATCCATGCTTTACTTTACAAACAGCCTGGGCGCAGCACTGGGTGTGTTGATCAGTGGTTTTGTCTTGATCGCAGCAACTGGACTTCCCGGAACAATACTGTTTGCGGGAATGATAAACATACTGCTTGCACTGTCTGTGTATGTACTTGTGAGGAACACTACGGAAACAGCAATCCCGGCCGAAGCACATTCCAGGTTTTCAGGCTCTTCTCTATTGTTACTGGGGGCTGCCTTCATCACCGGTATGGCCTCCTTTATTTATGAAGTCGCCTGGTTGCGGATGTTGAGCATGGTGTTGGGGTCGAGCACACATTCATTCGAACTTATGCTCAGTGCTTTTATCACCGGTCTTGCATTTGGCGGCTTGTTTATCCGGAGATACATCGATCAAATTCATGACCCCTTGCTTGTAGCCGGAATCATCCAGATTATTATGGGACTTTGCGCACTGGCAACCGTGCCGCTTTATAATCATACCTTCGATCTGATGGGTTATCTGATGTCAGCATTGAAGCCAACGGATGCCGGCTACATTCTTTATACCCTGTCCGGTCATTTCATCGCCTTTCTGGTCATGTTACCCGCAACATTCTGCGCCGGGATGACCCTGCCATTATTTACCAGGATACTGATGGCCCGGGGATATGGAGAAAAAAGTATCGGGCAGATTTACGCAAGCAACACCCTGGGGGCAATCGCTGGTGTAATTTTCGCCATCTATATTGCCATGCCGTTAACCGGCCTGAAAAATACCATGGCTGCCGGTTCTGCCCTGGATGTCATTCTTGGATTTGTCATGTTAGCCGGCTCCAGCCGGCTGAGCCGGACATTGATCCAGCGCATGGCAACTGTCTGCATTGCATTTTTTATGCTTGCACTGTTCACAGTTGAATTTGACTTCAGACGAATGTCCTCATCCGTCTATCGCAACGGGACTGTGCATAAAAGCGGTGATCATCAACTGGTATTTCATCAGGACGGAAAAACCTCCACAGTTCACGTTACGAGTCGACCTGACGGACTGCTTACAATTTCAACCAATGGCAAACCGGATGCTTCCATCAACATGAACCTAAACGCCCAGACGGGACCTGATGAAACCACCATGGTATTGCTCGCAGCACTTCCAGTTGCTATCAAACCGGATATCAAAACAGCTGCGAATATCGGCATGGGATCAGGATTGACCACACATACTCTGCTTGCCTGGCCCGGCATGAAACGTGTGGATACAATTGAAATCGAACCAGCCATCGTTGCTGGTGCGGAGTATTTTCGCCCACGTGTTGAGCGTACCTTCTCAGATCCCCGCAGTAAAATTTATATCGATGATGCCAAAACATTCTTTTCCAACCATAAATACAAGTATGACCTGATCATATCCGAACCCTCAAATCCGTGGGTAAGCGGTGTGTCCAGTCTGTTCACAGATGAATTCTACCGGCAAACAGAAAAATATCTGAACCGGAACGGTTTGTTTGTCCAATGGCTGCATACCTATGAGATCGATATGAATCTCGTATTTTCCGTTCTCAAATCCATAGATCTGAATTACAGGCGCTATTCCCTCTATGCTGCCAATGATGGTGATATGTTGATTGTTGCATCAAACAACTCAAATATCGGGGTGCCTGTAACCACAATTTTCGGATCTTCTGAAATGAAAAATGAGTTATCACGCGTTCATATAAACAATCTGCAGGATATCACCGCCAGATTCATCGCAAATGAACAGCTGATCAGGCCGCTGTTGAATTCCATCAGGCCTGTCACAAATTCGGATTATTTTCCGGTTCTCGATCTCAATGCTGCCCGCGCAAGATACAAACAGGAAAATGCCTATGATCTGACCAGACTGCGGCTTGATCCACTGCCCCTGATTAATATGCTGCTGCCGGAATATGTCGATCATGAGAAGACTGCGATCAGCCGTACTGCCATGTTCAGCACGGCTGACGCTATCTACAAAGCAAAAAATATCCATGATTATGCGACAAATGAAACCGGCAGGAGTGGGGATGGTGTGTATGCTGATATCGAATTGCTGTTACGGCTTGCGGAATCATGTGACGGAATCATACAGAGTGATTTATGGACTGACAGACTGTTCGCAGTTGCAGCGGCAACTGTCCCCTACCTGACCAGTGCGGAACTGACAGAATTATGGGGCCGGATCTCACCTGATTGCACCGAAACGCTGAATGAACAAGTTCAACCATGGCTGGATTTCATCATGGCGCTGGGCAGGAGAGACGCAGTTACACTGACGGATACCTCACTTGCCCTGCTTGAAGATAAATCAATCCTGCCTGCCCACAGGAAATTTGTATTTGGTGCATTACTGCTCGCACTGGTCAGACAGGGTGAATATGATGCGGCCATCAAAGAATGGCTACAGCGCTCTCACGAACTGCTCGGCAACAACGAAATTCCCCTCAGTCTCGCTATCCTTTATTCCATGGCAGAGGAAGGCCGCATGTCAGGCAATCCTGCAGATGCACTGCCTGCAAACCCCTGACCAAATCCAGACAGGCATTATATTCCCGACTCCACATCACCATGGTCCCATGAAAAATGATGTTTATGAAAGCCTGAACAGGCATGATAATGCTGACGGACCTGATTACGGACATCCAATCAATATCGGTTAATTACCCGGATTTATGAACATGACATTTCGTCTGGCACTGGCACAAGTAAATCTGCACGTGGGCGATGTCGATCGTAATACCTGCAAAATGCTGGAATTTATAAAGCAGGCACGGGACGTTCATCATGCTGATCTTGTTGTTTTCCCCGAATTGTCGATTACCGGTTATCCCCCTGAAGATCTGCTTTATCGCCCTGCCCTGCGAGATCAGATTCGGACTGCATTGGATAAACTGTTGACCATGACAGAGTCCATTGACGTGATTGCAGCATTTCCTGAATATCAGGGAGACAGAATTTTTAACGCCTGCAGTTATCTTTCTCGTGGCAAATCTCGTATTACCTGCTACAAGCAGGAGTTGCCTAACTACAGTGTTTTCGATGAAAAGCGTTATTTTACTGCAGGAAGTCAGGTTGGGATTTTTGAATTGAACGGCATTCCTGCAGCCCTCAGCATCTGTGAAGACATCTGGCAACCTTCAGTCTGTAAACAGGCCGCACAGGCTGGTGCAAAATTAATGATTAATATCAACGCCTCTCCCTTTCACATCGGCAAACTCTCCTTGCGCAAACATGTACTTGAGCAGCGCGTTGCTGAGTCCGGATTGAATCTCGTATATGTCAATCTCGTCGGTGGCCAGGATGAACTCGTTTTCGATGGTGGTTCACTGGTTATGAATGCTCATGGGAAAGTCATGTTTCAGGCACCTCAATTTGAAGAGGGCCTGTATATCATGGAAATAAATCCTGATAATCCGGATTTTTTTTCCCGTGTTCATTCCGCCACTTCTTTGCAGGAATTATCTGACACAGAATCCGTATACCATGCACTGGTACTGGGCATCCGTGATTATGTACACAAAAACGGATTCAAGGGTGGATTGATCGGCTTGTCCGGGGGAATTGATTCCGCGCTCACATTGTGTCTCGCGGTGGATGCACTGGGCAAGGATAATGTTGAAGTGATCATCATGCCTTCACGTTATACCTCAAACATGAGTATTGAAGATGCAACCAGTATGTCAAATGGTCTGGGTGTTCGTTCGCACCTGATATCCATAGAACCGCCATTTATTGCTTTTAATGAAAGTCTGAAAAATATTTTCGCCGGGTTGCCTGCAGACGCAACGGAAGAAAATATCCAGTCCCGCTGCCGTGGCATCATATTGATGGCAATCTCCAACAAAACCGGGAAACTGGTGTTAACCACTGGTAATAAAAGTGAAATGGCTGTGGGTTATGCCACTTTGTATGGTGACATGGCCGGTGGTTTTGCGCCGCTAAAGGATATTTCCAAAACGCTGGTTTACAAACTCAGCTGCTGGCGCAATGAAAAAGAGCGCGTGATACCACAGCGAATTATTGATCGCCCGCCTACAGCTGAATTACGGGAAAACCAGCTGGATGAGGATTCCTTGCCGCCTTATGACATACTGGATCCCATCCTCGAGCGATACATTGAACTGGATCAGAGTCCGGGGGAGATCATCAAATCAGGGTTTGACCGGGATACTGTGAAAAAAGTGGTTGGCATGGTTGACCGCAGTGAATACAAACGCCGACAGTCGGCGCCCGGTGTCAAAATCACTCAACGGGCCTTCGGGCGAGACCGGCGTTACCCGATTACTTCCGGCTATCGTGAAGAATAACCTGGCAGGTTATTTCACAACCAGTGTCCGTACTTCATAGACACCTGGATGGTTGGGATAATTCAGTTCCAGCACGCGTGCAGCATCGGCAGACAGATCATCCATTTCCATCACCTTGTAGCCCTTGGCCATGATCACCAGTGCATCCGGGATTGAAGGCGTGCGTGGATATTTTTCGATCACGTACTTGGCACGATTGATGGCAGCGATGAACGCCCCACGCCGCATGTAGTAATTCGCTACGTTGATTTCATGTTCAGCCAGCAGATTACGCAGATAAATCATGCGCTGCTGGGCATCTTCCGCATATTCGCTGTCCGGAAACAAGCGGGCCAGCTCGGCGAAATCCTGAAAGGCCTGCAAAGCAGAGGCCGGATCACGTTGGGCGGTGTCGATCGGCAGGAACCGTTCGATAAATCCCTTGCCACGAATATAGTTGGCCAGCCCCTTGAGATAGTAGGCGTAATCCACATGCGGATTCTGGGGATAAAGCTTGATAAAACGATCTGCCGCTGAAACACAGGCTTCAGTATCTTCGCTCTTGTAATAGGCATAAGCCAGATCCAGCAGTGCCTGCTGACCATAAACACCAAACGGGAAACGGGCTTCGAGCTTTTCATAATACTCAACTGCCCTGTCATAATCGCCGGAATCCAGAGCACCTTTTGCTTCGGCATAGAGCCGTTCGGCATCCCAGGCAATGGTTTCATCTTCCTTGTCTCCGAAATAGGAACAGCCTGAGAGCGATACAAGCATGAGCAGCAGGAGTATTCTTGACATGATGCAGTATAGTTTATGTGAAAAGAAGATAGTCTTGGATCATACTGCCTGACTCATTCCCTTGTATAGATCAATGGATAAATCACTGAAGCAAACCGTCATCATTCCGGATCATCTGGCTGGCAAACGGCTGGATCAGGCACTGGCACAATTGCTCCCGGAACACTCGCGTGCGCGGTTACAAGGCTGGATCAAGGCAGGTGATATACACATAGACCAACAACCCGCGAGCCAGCGTTTACGGGTCAGGGGTGGCGAAACGGTGGAGATTTCCGCCGACTATCAGGTTGAAAACCATGCCACAGCAGAAAATATTCCGCTGAACATCCTCTATCAGGACAAACATCTGCTGGTCCTGAACAAACCGCCCGGACTGGTCGTGCACCCCGGTGCCGGGAACCCTGAACACACCCTGCTGAATGCCCTCCTGCACCATGATCCATCACTGCAGGCTGTGCCGCGTGCCGGCATCATTCAGCGCCTGGACAAGGACACCTCCGGCATCATGGTAGTAGCGCGTACACCCGAAAGTCATACCTTTCTGGTATCAGAGATGCAGGCACGGCATATCCGGCGTGAATATCAGGCCATCGTCAGTGGTGTCATGACCGCTGGCGGTACCGTTGATCAACCTCTCGGCCGGCACCGGCATAAACGCACGCAGATGGCCGTAACCGCCAGTGGCAAACCCGCCATCACGCATTATCGTATTATTCGTAAATTCCGTGCACATACACATGTCCGCATACAACTTGAAACCGGGCGTACGCATCAGATCCGCGTGCACATGGCCTGGCTGAAATATCCGATTGTAGGTGATCCTGTCTACGGTGGCCGTGCACATTTGCCGAAACAAGCGAGTGCACAACTGATACAGGCTTTGCGATCATTTCCGCGACAGGCCTTGCATGCCTGTGCACTGGAACTGCAACATCCCGCAACCGCGGAACCGCTTGCTTTTGAAGCTCCCCTGCCCGCGGATATGCAACACCTGCTGGCCGTACTCGATCATGACACGCACAACACAAACTGACATCGGCTGGATCGCAGCAGACTGGCCCGCTCCGGCACATGTCCATGCCGGTGTGACTACACGCACGGGTGGCGCGAGCATCGGCACTTATCAAGGATTTAATCTCGCCACACATGTAGGCGATCAGGCGGAATCTGTATCTGCAAACCGGAAATACCTGGTTAACTCACTGCATTTACCTGCTGAACCCGCATGGCTCACACAGGTGCATGGCAGCCATATCATCACATTATCAGACAGCCCTGCGGACACATTGGCTGACGGCAGTTACACGCGCGCCAACAACCAGGTGTGCGCCGTACTCACGGCAGACTGCCTGCCATTACTATTGTGTGATGTGGATGGCCGCGAAATTGCCGCTGTCCATGTCGGCTGGCGCGGATATTGTGCCGGAATCATCGATTCTGCACTGTCGGCATTTGCCGCTCGCGGAAAAAATCTGCTGGCCTGGATGGGTCCCTGTATTTCGGCCGCCTGTTATGAAGTGGGTGATGAAGTCCGGCAGGCCTGTCTCGCCGCACATGGAATTGCAGCCGCCTTTACAGCAGCCGATCACCGGTCGGGACACTGGCAGGCTGATCTGGGTCTTCTTGTAAAACACTCATTGAATGCCGGCGGCGTTACCCGCATATATGAGTCAGGGCTGTGTACTTTCAGCAATCCTGAACAATTTTATTCCTACCGCCGGGATGGCAACACTGGCCGCATCGCCAGCCTGATCTGGATGGATTGATTATTGATCGATATCAAATATTCAACCCCTTAACTTGAATAAACTCATCATCGCCCTCATTTCCATGGCAATGAATACATACATTTGAGGCTGTTTCGATGCGTTTTGACAAACTGACGACCAAATTCCAGCAGGCGCTGGCCGATGCCCAGAGCCTCGCACTCGGCCGCGACCACCAGATTATCGAGCCTGTGCATCTGATGACGGCACTGCTCGATCAGGAAGGCGGCAGTATGCGCCATCTGTTCACGAGAGCCGGTATTAATGTTAATCCCCTGCGCAGCAAACTCGCACAGACACTGGATCGGATGGCACAGGTGCAGGGCGCCGGTGGGGAAGTCCATATTTCCAAAGATCTGGAAAAGCTGCTGAACCTTACCGACAAATATGCCCAGCAACGCAAGGATCAATACATCTCCAGTGAATGGTTTGCACTGGCCGCCCTTGAAGACAAGGGTGAACTCGGCCGTATTCTGCGGGAAGCTGGTGCCGATAAAAAACACATCGAAGCGGCGATTGAAAATGTACGCGGCGGCCAGCAGGTGAGCGATCCGAATGCGGAAGAACACCGTCAGGCGCTGGAAAAATATACGATTGATCTGACTGCACGCGCCGAACAGGGGAAACTCGACCCCGTGATTGGTCGTGATGATGAAATCCGCCGCACCATTCAGGTTCTGCAGCGCCGGACCAAAAATAATCCGGTGCTGATCGGCGAACCCGGCGTGGGCAAAACCGCCATTGTTGAAGGACTGTCCCAACGCATTATCAATGGTGAAGTACCGGATGCCCTCAAGGACAAGCGCCTGCTTGCACTCGACATGGGCGCATTGATTGCCGGTGCAAAATTCCGCGGCGAATTTGAGGAACGTCTGAAAGCCGTGCTGAACGATCTGGCCAAGCAGGAAGGCCGCATCATCCTGTTCATTGATGAAGTGCATACCATGGTGGGCGCCGGTAAGGCTGAAGGCGCGATGGATGCCGGCAACATGCTAAAACCGGCACTGGCGCGCGGCGAACTGCATTGCATCGGTGCCACTACATTAAATGAATACCGCGACAACATTGAAAAAGATGCCGCACTGGAACGCCGTTTCCAGAAAGTACTGGTGGATGAACCGAACATCGAAGACACCATCGCCATCCTGCGCGGCCTCAAGGAACGCTACGAAGTCCATCATAATGTGCAAATCACGGATCCTGCCATCGTTGCGGCAGCAACACTTTCCCATCGCTACATCACCGACCGGCAACTGCCGGACAAGGCGATTGATCTGATCGACGAATCAGCCAGCCGTATATCGATTGAAATGAATTCCAAACCGGAAGCGATGGACCGTCTGGAACGACGTCTGATCCAGATGAAGATCGAGCGTGAAGCATTAAAGAAGGAAACCGATGAAGCGTCCAGAAAACGTTTGAAAAATCTGGATGATGAAATCAAAAAAACCGAACGTGAATTTTCCGATCTGGATGAAATCTGGTCCGCGGAAAAAGCCGCGCTGCTCGGCACACATCACCTGAAGGAAAAACTGGAACGTGCGCGTCTCGATTTTGAAACCGCAAGGCGTGCGGGTGATCTCAACCGCATGTCGGAATTGCAATACGGCATCATTCCGGATCTGGAAAAACAACTGGCACAGGCCGATCAGACTGGTACACAGGGACTGAAACTGTTGCGCAACAAGGTCACCGAAAACGAGATTGCAGAAGTGGTTTCCAAATGGACCGGCATCCCCGTCGCCAAGATGCTGCAGGGCGAGCGTGAAAAACTCCTGCACATGGAAACTGCATTACATGAACGTGTAGTGGGTCAGGAAGAAGCCATCACGGCAGTCTCTGATGCGATCCGCCGTTCACGTGCCGGGCTTTCTGATCCCAATCGTCCGAATGGTGTGTTCATGTTTCTGGGCCCCACCGGAGTCGGTAAAACTGAACTGTGCAAGGCTCTGACGGAATTTCTGTTTGATACGGAAGAGGCCATGGTGCGCATTGATATGTCGGAATACATGGAGAAACATGCTGTCGCCCGTTTAATCGGCGCCCCTCCGGGTTATGTCGGTTTTGAACAGGGCGGTTATCTGACCGAGGCTGTGCGCCGCAAGCCTTACAGCCTCATACTTCTTGATGAAGTCGAGAAAGCACACCCGGATGTCTTTAATGTTCTTTTACAGGTGTTCGATGACGGACGGCTCACCGATGGCCACGGCCGTACAGTGGATTTCCGTAATACCGTGGTAGTCATGACCTCCAATCTGGGCTCCGACCGTATCCAGGAAATGTCCGGCAGTGCTGATTACGAGCGTATGAAATCCGTGGTCATGAATGTGGTCGCCGGTCATTTCCGGCCGGAGTTCATCAACCGTATTGACGACCTGGTGGTATTCCACGGACTGCAGGAAGAACAAGTCAAAGTGATTGCGGGTATCCAGATCCGGCATGTGATGGATCGACTGCACGAACAGGATATCTCGCTTGACATCAGCCCGGAGGCCACCGCATGGTTAAGCCGTACCGGCTATGACCCGGTTTACGGGGCCCGTCCGCTGAAACGGGCCATACAGAATCATCTGGAGACACCGCTGGCCAAGGCCATATTGGCGGGTGATTTTGCACCCGGCAGCCGCATCAAGGTTGAACTGAAAAACGACCATCTCAACTTCAAAAACAGCTAGGTTCTTCAAAAACGTCTTATTGTTGCATCGCAATAACAAGACGATTACTCTCTTTCTTGCAGGCCAGTAAGGTATCCATCCCGGGAATCCTGTGTATGCATCACAATATGGTCATCAGGCTTTGGAAAAGTGTTGGTAATTTTATCCATATAATCTAATATTTAGGCGTTAAACCTTGTAAATATAAATAAAATCAAACATGGCGGCGACAACTACCAAGATTCCATTAGGGGGACTGGCCAGAAAACTGGTGATAGACGGGCTGCTGGATGAGAACACGGCTCATCAGGCCTTTCAGACCGCCATCAAGGAAAAAATTCCGTTTGTTTCTTATCTGGTCACCAACAAGCTGGCACCAAGCAATAAAATTGCCGTCTCCGCCGGACAGGAGTTCGGCATCCCGGTTCTGGACATCAATGCGATAGAACTCGACAAGGACATCACCAAACTGGTCAAGGACGATTTGATCAAAAAACACCATGCGCTCCCGATCTTCAAACGTGGAAAACGCCTCTATGTTGCTGTTTCCGATCCCACCAATCTGCAGGCACTGGATGAAATCAAGTTTGCCGTCGGCATGGGGACTGATGCCATTCTGGTAGAAGAAGACAAGCTTGCTAAAGCCATCGACAAAGCGCTGGAAGCTGCGGACGGCGGACTCGCTGCCATGGCAGAAGATGATGGACTGGAAGATCTGGATGGTCTGGATGTCGCAGATGAGGGCGCAGCAGGCGGAGCGGCGCAGGATGACTCTGAAATTGATGATGCTCCGGTAGTAAGGTTTGTTAACAAGGCATTGCTGGATGCCATCAAGCGTGGCGCATCCGATTTGCATTTTGAGCCCTATGAAAAAGTCTACCGCCTGCGCTTTCGCATAGACGGTGTGTTGATGGAAGTGGCTAAACCACCACTGGCGCTCTCGCAAAAAATCGCGGCGCGCATCAAAGTCATGTCCCGGCTGGATGTATCAGAACGGCGCGTGCCCCAGGACGGCCGCATCAAGCTCAAGCTTTCCAAGACCAAATCGATCGATTTCCGTGTCAATACCTGTCCGACGCTGTTTGGTGAAAAATCTGTACTGCGTATCCTGAATTCTGATGCGGCTGCCCTGCAAATCGATATGCTGGGATATGAAGATTTCCAGAAAGAACTTTTTCTGAAAAATCTGCACAAACCCTACGGGATGTTTCTGGTGACCGGACCGACTGGTAGCGGCAAAACCGTTTCGCTATACTCCGGCATTAACATTCTCAATCAGCCTGATGTGAACATTTCCACGGCGGAAGATCCGGTGGAAATCAACCTCCCGGGCGTCAATCAGGTTCAGGTTGACGAAAGAACCGGTATGACCTTTGAAAAAGCGCTAAAAGCCTTTCTGCGCCAGGATCCGGACATCATACTGGTTGGAGAAATCCGTGATCTGGGCACCGCCTCGATTGCAGTTAAGGCTGCACAGACCGGCCACATGGTGATGTCTACCCTGCATACGAATGACTGCCCGCAGACCCTGACCCGTCTGCAGGATATGGGCATACAGGCATTTGCTGTGGCGACCACAATCAACCTGATCACCGCACAGCGTTTATGTCGCCGCCTGCATCAGGAACTGAAAGTCAAAATCGACATGCCCAAGGAAGCAATGCTGAAAGAAGGCTTCCCTCAGGCGTGGATAGACAAGGGTATTTCTGTTTTTGGGCCGGGAGAAGGCAATCCGGACTGTCCGACGGGCTACAAAGGCCGTGCCGGTATTTACCAGGTGATGCCCATCTCGGACGATATGAAACGTTTGATCATCAGCGGTTCGAATGCTGTGCAACTCGCCGATCAGGCTGCTAAAGAAGGTATTTGGGACATACGGACCTCAGGACTCAAGAAAGTGGCAGACGGTGTTACCAGTCTGGCCGAAGTTAATCGTGTAACGGTAGAGTAATTACTATGGCTGAAGCTGCTAAATCGATAATGTTTGTATGGGAAGGCACGGACAAAACTGGCAAACGTGTCAAAGGTGAACTGACTGGACAAAGTGACGCACTGGTCAAGGCGCTGCTACGCAGACAAGGCATCAAGCCAACCAAGGTCAAAAAGAAACCTAGCTCAATGTTGACGGGCGGTGGAGGGAGAAAAAAGATCACCCCCAAAGACATTACCGTATTCAGCCGTCAGCTCGCCACCATGATGTCCTCGGGTGTGCCGTTGGTGCAGGCGTTTGAAATTGTCGGGCGCGGTCATGAAAACGCGAACATGCAGGATCTCATTCTCGGCATCAAGGCCGACGTTGAGGCGGGTGGCCAGCTTACCGAGGCATTGCGCAAACGTCCGCTGCAGTTCAACGATCTGTATTGCAACCTTATTGAGGCTGGCGAACATGCCGGTATTCTCGAAGGGATCCTGCACAAGATTGCAAACTACATGGAAAAAACCGAGGCTTTGAAATCTAAAATCAAGGCGGCTCTGTTTTACCCGGCTGCCGTTATTGTGGTGGCCTTTATTATCGTTACCATCCTGATGATTTTCGTCATTCCCCAGTTTCAGGAATTGTTTTCGAGTTTCGGTGCGGATCTGCCGGCCCTCACCATGATGATCATCAATATGTCCAAATGGTTCCAGGTATATTGGTGGGCATTGGCTCTGGCGATCGTTGGTGTTGTTGTCGGTTTCCTTGAAGTACGAAAGCGGTCCAAAGCCTTTGGCCAGTTCCTGGATCGCATGTCGCTCAAGATACCCGTGATTGGCATGATACTTGAAAAATCCGCCATTGCGCGTTATGCGCGCACACTGGAGACCATGTTTGCCGCCGGCACACCACTGGTAGAAGCCATGAATTCGGTTGCCGGAGCCTGCGGTAATATCGTGTTCTATGAAGCCTGCATGAAGATACGTGATGAAATTTCCACGGGTACGCAGTTACAGGCAGCAATGCGTGATACTGCACTATTCCCGAATATGGTGATTCAGATGGTGGCGATTGGTGAGGAATCCGGCGCGATTGACACCATGCTGGGCAAGGTCGCCGACTGGTATGAACAGGAAGTCGACGATGCTGTTGAAGCACTGACCAGTCTGCTCGAGCCCATGATCATGGCTTTCCTTGGTGTGATCATCGGCGGCCTGGTTATTGGTATGTATCTGCCGATATTCAAGATGGGTGCCGTTGTCTAGAAAAACTGATTCCGGTGATCCCTGTACAGGGATCACCAGTTCCATACTGATAAGTATCCTGTCTGTATCTCATCAGACATATAGATCCATCTCAATCATGTTTGCTCGCTCCCTATGACTTATTACTTTGAAACATTTCCGGAAATGTTTCCCGTATTTGTAACGATTATCGGGCTCGTTATAGGAAGTTTTCTGAATGTGGTGATACTACGTCTGCCGATCATGATGGAACGAGACTGGCGTTCACAATGCCAGTCATTACTTGGTCTGCCAGCAGACAACCCTGATGTCCGGAATGATCATGTAACCCTGATCCTGCCAAGATCACGTTGTCCTTTTTGTCTCTATACCATACACGCGATTGATAATATACCTGTCATCAGCTTTCTGCTGCTCAAGGGTCGCTGCCGTCACTGTAAAAAACCCATATCCATTCGTTATCCTCTGATAGAACTGTTCAGCGCCATACTCTCCGGCACTGTTGCCTGGCATTTTGGCTATGGCTGGACTGCATTGTTTGCATTATTGTTTACCTGGTCGATGATATGTCTGGCGATGATCGATTTTGATCATCAGTTGTTACCGGACAGCATCACCTTCCCTTTACTCTGGCTGGGCATACTTTGTAATTTGTTTGGGTTATACACCGATCTGTATTCCAGCGTGATCGGTGCCATGCTTGGATACGGAATACTCTGGATCATTTTTATCAGTTTCAAACTGATCACCGGCAAAGACGGAATGGGCTATGGCGACTTCAAACTACTGGCTGCACTGGGCGCATGGATGGGCTGGCAGGCCCTGCCACTGATCATTCTGCTTTCATCCATGGCGGGCGCAATTGTAGGTATTTTTTTAATTGCAACCGGTAAACGCGACAGGGGGAATCCCATACCCTTCGGGCCTTATCTGGCGGTGGCGGGCTGGATTTCACTGCTCTGGGGCAGCACACTGAACTCCTTTTATCTGGACATTTTGTGATTCCAGAACAGGGCAGGCCATTTTGCATTGGATTGACCGGAGGGATAGGTAGTGGCAAAACCACTGCCTGCAGATTATTCTCTGAACTTGGAGTGCCCGTACTTGATGCAGATCAGATTGCCCATGATTTGACCCGGCCAGGACAATCTGCAACACGGACCATAATCAAGACTTTCGGCGAGAAAATTGGCTCAAAAGATGGCGGGATTGACCGGACCCGTTTGCGGCAGCTTATATTCAATGATCCGGAATCAAAGCAAAAACTTGAAGCCATACTTCATCCATTAATCTACGCTGAAATTGAACGCAGGGCACTGTCTCTGAAAGCAGACTATTGCATTATTGCGATTCCGCTTCTGATCGAGACCCATGCGGAGCATCTTGTTGATCGGGTGCTGGTGATTGATGCATCTGAGGCAACTCAATTACAACGTGCCGGACCGCGAGACAGTTCAGATGCTGCCAGCATCATAAAAATCATCAAAAGCCAGGCTTCACGCGAGGAGCGTCTGGGCCGGGCAGATGATATCATTCATAATGATGGAAATATCGAGTCACTGAAGGCCCAGGTTTGCAACCTGCATACAGTTTACACGCGCCTGGCCATAGTACATCAACGGCCTGCCCGTTAGACGGGTGCAGAATTATCCGGAACCAGAACTGTGCAGATCAAGATCATATACGAACAGCCTTTGAACGAAAGGATACGCACGTTCCTGCGCCTGGAGCATCTTTTCAAGATTACCAATTATCATTTTTCAGGAACGGCCGAATGGGATAATCGCAATACCATCACCAACCTGCTTAATGTTGTCGACCTCCTGACCCGTTCCGATATCAAATCCGACCTGATCAAGGAACTCGAACGTCATCAATCTACTCTTGCTGCATTGGCCAGCAATGTGAATGTGGATCAGGAACGTCTGGGCAGCATCCTTGGCAACATCACCGCAACGCTGGAGTCCCTCAAAAAACCTGCCTGCCAGCCGGGGCAGAATATCAAACAGGATGAGTTCATTACTTCAATCAAGCAACGTAATATTATTCCGGGCGGAAGTTGCAATTTTGACTTACCCAATTACCACTACTGGCTGCACAAACCGGCTGATGCAAGAATTGAAGATCTGAATTTCTGGTATAGCGACCTCAGGATTATTCATGACGGACTGAAACTTACCTTGAATATGATACGCAACAGTGCAAACCCCGCCAGGGAAACAGCCACCTCCGGATTCTTCCAGAAGGCCATAGACACCAATCTCTCATGTCAGTTGATCCGGATCATGTTGCCATTGGAAAGTAGCTGTTATCCCGAAATCAGTGGTGGCAAGCATCGTTTCACAGTGCGTTTCATGGAACAGCCTTCCACCCGGACAAGGCCGGTACAGGTCCAGGGTGAAATTGAATTTGAACTTCACTGTTGCATCTTATGAAAATAAAGTGTCCCCGTTGCGGCACTCTTGCCGATTATGATACTGTCAATCCATGGCGGCCATTCTGCAGCGAACGTTGCAAGTTGATTGACCTCGGTGAATGGGTCTCCGAAAAAAACCGGATCGTAGGAGAATCGGCAGCAGATGATTCCACGCCTGTACAGTCTGACAATTTCAGGCATTAAGACAGGCGTTGATAATTCCGGCAGGGTCTGGTGCCGACCAGATACCGCTCAGCATCGCTATCCCCTGTGAACCATGGTGCCAGGCAACACGTAGATGTCCGGGTTGCATGCCACCAAGTGCATACACCGGCATGTTGGTGGTTTCAAGCAAACCGGCAAATTTTTTCCACCCCATAGGTACAGCTTCCGGATGACTGGGCGTGGACAACACCGGCGACAATACTGCAAAATCAGCTCCGATCCGTTCTGCATGCGCAAGTTCGTTCTGATTATGGCAGGACGCAGCCACAAGTAAATCTGCTCCCAGGGGACGATCATTTAACTGCAACAACCGTGCGCTGTTCAGATGCACGCCATGAGCCTTAAACATCAGTGCGGTTGCGGGAGCTGCGTTCAGCAATACCCTGGCTTCGTACGCATTGCACGTGTCAATGACCTTCCTGATAATATCCGCCTGATGCAGATACACATCGGAAAGACAGCGTAACTGTATAATCCTGGCACCGGCCTCGAGACAGAGTGTGATTTTGTCCAGAAAATCTTTTATCGATCCCTGCGGTCCCGGACTGATCAGGTACAATGAAGGTAATTGCAATGCTCTGACAACACCATGATTGGCTGCAGGAAAATCAAAACGGGTCAAATCATGAATCGCGCACCATTGCAATGGCTGGCCCTCCCTGCCATATGGCTCGCCTGACCATTGCTCGATTTGCCAGACATCCAGCTGTACATGCTTGTCTGGATAATGGTGATCAATCTTGATAAGCGGTCTGGCGCGGCTGATTTCGATATTGAGTTCTTCCTTCAACTCCCTGGCAAGCGCATAGTAAACCGCTTCGCCGGATTCCTTCTTGCCCCCGGGAAATTCCCATAATCCACCCTGATGCATTCCCGGTAAACGTTGCGCCAGTAAGACCTCTCCACGCTCGTTTGTTATCACCCCTGCAACAATATGCACAGGTCCGGATAACATACTCAGAAATGCAGTCTGTAAGTCATGGCAGCATGGTTGATCACAGTTTCATTCCTTTTCAGGTGCGGTATTCCGCATTGATACGAACATAGTCATAGGAGAAATCACAGGTCCAGTAACGCACTGATGATTCACCGAGATTGAGATTAACACGAATGGTAATTTCCGGCCTGGAAAACACGGTCCGCCCCTGTTCTTCAGTATAGTCAGGATCACGACCGCCATTTCTGACGATACACACATCATTGATATGAATTTCGATACTGCGGATATCAAAATCATTTATACCGGCCCGTCCTATTGCAGCAAGTATTCTGCCCCAATTGGGATCGGATGCGAACAAAGCGGTCTTGATCAGCGGTGAGTGAGCAATGGCCGCCGCCACCTCCTCACATTCTTTAATGTTTCGTCCATTTATAATATCCAGGGTCACAAACTTGGTTGCACCCTCGCCATCCCTGATGATGGATTGCGCCAGATACATGCAAACTTCCTCCAGCAGTACGGCCAGCTGATGTGCAGCCGGTTGTTCAATGTCTTCAATCAGTGGATTACCGGCCTTGCCAGTGGCAATTACTACGCATGCATCATTTGTAGAAGTATCTCCATCTACACTGATCCGGTTGAATGATTTTCCGACGGCCTGATTCAACATCAGCTGCAAAATATTCTGACTGATGGCGGCGTCAGTGGTGATAAATGCCAGCATGGTGGCCATATTGGGTCGGATCATTCCTGAACCCTTGGCCATTCCTGTCAGGGTAATAGTATGCCCGTCAACTTCACCTTGCCGGGATATTGCTTTTGGAACAGTGTCCGTAGTCATGATGGCCCGGCTTGCAGCTGCCCAATGGTTTTCATCAAGCTGATTAATCAGCTCAGGTAGTGCAGCACATATTTTGCTGACAGGTAATGGTTCCCCGATAACACCCGTAGAAAATGGCAATACCGATTGCACAGGAACCTGCTTGAGTTGTGCGAGATGTGCGCAAGTTTCCTGTGCCGCCTGCAGGCCGGCATGACCCATCCCGGCGTTGGCATTACCGGCATTAATCAGCAAACAGGAAGTTGCTGACTGTCTGGCAAGATGCTCACGTGCCACCTGTACCGGTGCAGCACAAAAAACATTACGGGTAAAAACAGCAGCAGTACTCGCCCCGGTAGCACATTCGACAAGAACAAGATCAGGACGGGGTTTTTTATATATTCCGGCAGTACACGCCGCCAGCCGAATTCCTTTGACGGGAAACAGATCCGGATTTTCAGTCAGTCCAACAACCATGTACTGTAATTATACAGAAATCAGTCAAGACGGCCGTGACAATGTTTGTATTTCTTGCCCGAGCCGCAATAGCAGGGTTCATTACGCCCGATTTTACGCTGCCCGCGTACAAACGGTTCCGGACTGCTGGCCGGCGTCGTTTCTGATGCTGATGGTTGTTCCTGCAAAGCACTTTGCGCTGCAGGATGACTGTACTGGATATTTTCCGGTGTCTTGTGCTGCTGTTCAGCCGCGACGATGTCCTGTTCGGTTCTGACCTGAAGTCGCGAGAGTAATCTCACCACGTCCATTTTTATATTGTTCAGCATCACGACAAACAATTCGAACGCCTCGCGTTTATACTCCTGTTTAGGATTTTTGGCTGCATAGCTGCGCAAGTGTATGCCCTGCCTGAGCTGATCCATTGCCACCAGATGCTCCTTCCAGTGCCGATCCAGCACATCCAGCATCACCTGTTTTTCCAACCGCCGCATGATATCAGAACTGACCATTTGCTCCTTGGTGCTCGTCACGGATTTCATGGCACCATGAATTCTGGCGCGTATGTCTTCTTCACCAAGCATGGAATCGGCATCCAGCCATTGCCGGATATTGACCGGTAACGCCAGTTCGTGTTCAAGCGCTGCGGTCAGGCCCGTGATGTCCCACATTTCATCGATGCTGCCGGGCGGCATGTAGGTATCAATAATCTGGTTCAGCACATCCTCACGTATGAGTTCGATATTCGCCGACACATCTTCTTCTTCCAGCAATTCATTACGCTGCTGGTAAATGACCTTGCGTTGATCATTGGCCACATCATCAAATTCCAGCAAGTGTTTGCGGATATCAAAATTGTGTGCTTCCACCTTGCGCTGTGCATTCTCTATGGCCCGGCTGACCAGATTGGACTCTATAGCCTCAGCATCTTCCATGCCCAGCTTCTGCATGATGGCCGTGATGCGATCCGATGCAAATATGCGCATCAGATTGTCTTCCAGTGACAGATAAAACCGGCTGGATCCCGGATCACCCTGCCGTCCGGCACGTCCCCGCAACTGATTGTCGATACGCCGTGATTCATGCCGTTCAGTGCCGATGATATGCAAACCACCGCTCGCCACTACCAGATCATGACGCTTTTGCCAGGCTTCAGTAATTTGCCTGACTATCGCCGGATCCTTTTCTGGCAAAGCATCCAGTTCCGCCTGCAGGTTTCCACCTAGAACAATATCAGTACCACGCCCGGCCATGTTCGTTGCAATCGTAACTGTACCGGGCTGCCCGGCCTGTGCAATGATCATGGCCTCCTGCTGATGGAACTTGGCATTCAAAACCTGATGCGGTATGGATTCTTTCTTTAACAACTCTGATACAAATTCGGAAACTTCAATCGATGCTGTTCCGACCAATACGGGGCGTTGCCGTGTGCGGCATTGTTTGATGTCTTCCAGTATTGCCTTGAACTTGTCCCTGGATTTGAGATAAACCGCATCGCTGTAATCCTTGCGTACCATGGGCATATGTGTCGGTATGACGATCACTTCGAGCCCGTATATCTGCTGGAATTCATAAGCTTCGGTGTCCGCGGTGCCTGTCATACCAGCCAGTTTTTTATAAAGCCGGAAATAATTCTGATAGGTGATAGTGGCAAGCGTCTGGTTTTCACTCTGGATGGGCACACCTTCCTTGGCCTCAATGGCCTGATGCAACCCTTCTGACCAGCGCCGCCCGGGCATGGTGCGCCCGGTAAATTCATCGACGATCACAATCTGGTTGTCCTTGACGATATACTCCACATCACGATGAAACAGGGCATGAGCACGCAACGCGGCATTCAGGTGATGCAAAACAATAATATTCGCAGCATCATAGAGGTTCTGGCTGCTATCAATAATTTTTGCCTCTCGCAAAAGTTTTTCGACATTTTCATTACCTTCTTCCGTAAGGTAAACCTGTCTGGATTTTTCATCCACAGTGTAGTCACCCGGTCCGTCTTCCACCTGCTGGCGTCTGAGCTTCGGGACAAGCGCATTGATACTGATATACAGATCGGAACGATCATCGACCGCGCCTGAGATAATCAAGGGCGTACGGGCTTCGTCAATAAGAATGGAATCCACTTCATCAACAATCGCGTAATTCAGTTCACGCTGCACCCGCTCGTTTTTGCTGAATGCCAGATTGTCGCGCAGATAATCGAAACCGAATTCGTTGTTAGTGCCGTAGGTAATGTCCGTATTATAGGCGGCGCGTCTCTGTTCACCGTTCATGCCGGAAATAATCACGCCAGTCTGCAGTCCCAGAAAACCGAACACCTTTCCCATCCAGGCCGCATCACGTTGTGCCAGATAATCATTAACGGTAATCACGTGCACACCCCGCCCCTCCAGAGCATTCAGGTAGGCGGGCAATGTAGCCACCAGCGTTTTACCTTCACCGGTACGCATTTCCGAGATATTACCGCCATGTAACACCATGCCACCTATCAATTGCACATCAAAATGACGCATGCCGAGAGTGCGTTTTGCAGCTTCCCTTACCAGTGCAAAGGCTTCGGGCAGGATCTGATCCAGTGTATCGCCCTGTTTCAACCGCTCACGATATTCACGGGTTTTCGCGGGGAATTCGGTATCAGGCAATGCCTGCATTTTTGTTTCGAGTTCATTGATTCTGGTGACTGCCTTCTGATGACGCTTCAGAATGCGGTCATTGCGACTGCCAAATATTTTCTTGAATAATTGCTGAATCATGCCGGATGGAAATAGGTTAAATTAAAAAAAGAATGCACGCCCTTATGCATGTCACGGATTGGACAGCAAAAGTGGCTGAGGATTTAATTTTCAGAGATGTATTTTTTCGGATCGACGTGTTCGCCGTTCAGGGTAACTTCAAAGTGAACATGGGTGCCCGTGGAACGCCCGGAAGATCCGATAATGGCGACGGCTTGTCCCTTTTCCACCCGATCGCCGACGACGACCAGATTTTCCTTGTTATGTGCATAACGGGTGACGTAACCGTTACCATGATTGATCTCAACCATGTTGCCATAACCCGGACGGCGATCTGACCATGTCACGATACCGGCGGCAACAGCTGTTACCTGCGTCATTGGTTTACCGGCAAAATCCACGCCTTCATGAAATTCACGCTTGCCGGAAATAGGATCAGTCCGCCAGCCAAACAGTGATGATACCCACCCGCTCTCTACCGGCATTCCATCGGGCAGGGTCTTGTCCTGCAACTCATTGTCCATCAACATGGATTCGATGGCCGCCAGCTTGTCACCACGGTCTCTGATTTCATGGCTTAATTGTTCGAGTTGGGCAAGGAAATCAGGTACATCCAGGGATCGCTCCCGTTCAGTGGGAGCCGGACCACCCATCCCCAACGGCTCTGCAATATTAAAATCGATATCCTGCAGGTTGGCCATGGCGGCAAGCCGGGCGCCGAGTGCATCCAGACGCATGATATGACCCTGCAACTTGCTCAGGCGTGCGGCCATGGCATCAAGATTATTCTGCGCTTCCTGCCGGGCTTCATTGATTGCCAGCCACTGCTGATCCAACTCTTCATGCCTCTCTAGCTTGGCTTCCTGGTGCATCATCGCAATGGCATTCGTGGAATACTCCAGGCTGTAATACCCACCGGCAAAAAAGGCCGCCACCATCAGCAACAGCAGACCACCTGCCATTGCGGCCAGCCAATAGGCACTGAACGTCATCCTTGAGGCGTTTGCCCGTCGTTTAGAAAGTATGATGAGTTCCATAATGTCTTCTTGTCACTCTTGGTTTTATAATTTTCTGCCTGTACCACCCAAGGCATTTATAATGACTGCAGACAACCCCTTACATGGCAACAGGCGATTCCTCCAAATGCACCTGCCCCGTCCTGCTTACAAACTGCTGGAAAATCATGCCAGCCCGCTTGGCAAATTATTCCGCCAGACCCAACAGTTGGTCCGTCTCACTGAAAAGCTGCAATCTTTTCTGGAACCGCCACTTAATCAGCATTGCACAGTAGCCAACTTTGACCATGTAACGCTGGTACTACATGCTGACTCGGCTGCCTGGGCGTCCCGGCTCCGCTATAATACTTCCGCCATATTGAGTCATATGCGTCGTGAAAGCGATCTTCAGGGGCTGAAAACCCTGCGGATCAAGATTAAACCGGCAGACATTCCCACCCAAAAATCGATCCGTCGTATAACATTGACCAGAACCTCGGCCCGAATCATTACGCATTCCGCCAGTCTCATGCCTGATGATGAACTGCGTCAGTCCCTGCTCCGTCTTGCCAGACATGTAAATGTCTGAACACGCTATTATTATTTTTTTATCAGGTGGCGGATATCGGTTGTATAAACGAGATGGGTAATTCCACCTCGTCTTTGAAACTCACCAGCTCCCAGGCCGACTTGTTAGCCATGAGCTCTTTCAGGAGCCGGTTATTTAATTCATGTCCTGACTTGTATCCCGTAAATGAACCTATCAGGCTGTGTCCCAGCAGATACAAGTCACCTATCGCATCAAGTATTTTGTGCTTGACGCACTCGTCTTCGTAACGTAGACCGTCATCGTTGAGAATCCGGTAATCGTCAACTACAACGGCATTATCCAGGCTGCCGCCCAAAGCCAGATTTTTCTCGCGCAGCAGTTCCACATCCCGCATAAAACCGAACGTGCGCGCACGGCTGACTTCTTTTACAAAAGAGGTTGTGGAAAAATCAATTTCGGCGTGACAGTTTTTCTCATTGAAGGCGGGATGATCAAATTCTATGGTAAACCCGACCTTGAAACCGTTGAATGGCTCGAATCGGGCCCACTTACCCGGCTCTTCAACATGAACACGTTGCTTGATGCGGATAAATTTCTTTGGGGCTTTCTGTTCTTCCACGCCCGCAGACTGAATCAGAAACACGAAGGGACCGGCACTGCCATCCATGATCGGTACTTCATCAGAACTGAGATCGATATACGCATTATCGATACCGAAACCTGCGAGTGCCGACAACAGATGTTCAACCGTGGAAATCCTGACCTTGCCATTCACCAGTGTGGTGGAGAGGCGGGTATCACCTACGTTTTCAGGGCGGGCATGAATTTCTACAGCAGGATCCAGATCAATGCGACGGAAGATGATACCGGTGTTGACCGGGGCGGGGCGCAATGTCAGCAATACTTTCTTGCCCGTATGCAGACCAACGCCAGTAGCGCGGATGACATTTTTCAGTGTGCGCTGCTTTATCATTGATTTTATTATCCTTTTCGCCCGCGACTAGGGTTCAAGCTTCCCATTTTTAAGCGTAAAGCGGTTGGCTGTCAAGCCTGAATTGCTGCATCCAGCCCTCCCTCAACGATATCTAATCTGCCTGTCTCCTCAAAAAAGCCGGTATATCGAGATAATCCGGGTCGCTTTCCAGAGTTGAACGTGCGGTCTTCACCTCATCCCGTTCACGCCGTGTCTTGGTCGGCTGATCATAAATGCTGTAGTCGACGGGGCCACCGCCACCGGCTGCTGCCTGCACCAGCTTGACCCGGGCAACTTCCTCGCGGGCTGCATGACCGAGACCGGTAGCGACGATAGTCACGCGCATTTCACCGCTCATTTCCGGGTCTATCACAGTACCCACCACCACGGTAGCATTGTCCGAAGCAAACTGTTTGACTGTATTACCCACCTCATCGAATTCGCCAATAGAGAGATCCATGCCAGCAGTAATATTAACCAGCAAACCACGGGCTCCATTCAGGTTCACATCCTCCAGCAACGGGCTGGAGATGGCGGCTTCAGCCGCGATACGTGCGCGATCCTGACCCTGGGCCTTGCCTGAACCCATCATCGCCATACCCATTTCAGACATCACAGTCCTTACATCGGCAAAATCAACGTTGATCAGTCCTGGCCGTGTGATTAACTCTGCAATCCCCTGTACGGCACCCAGCAATACGTCATTGGCCGCCGCAAAGGCATTGAGCAGACTGATGTCGCGGCCCAAAACCGCCAGCAACTTTTCATTGGGTATCGTTATTAATGAATCAACAAACTGGCTCAGTTCCTTGATGCCCTGATCGGCAATCTGCGCCCGCTTCTTGCCTTCAAAAGAAAACGGCCGGGTGACTACCGCCACCGTCAGTATCCCCATCTCTTTTGCCACCTGCGCAACAATTGGTGCCGCCCCGGTACCGGTGCCCCCGCCCATCCCGGCAGTGATGAATACCATGTCTGAACCTTCAAGGACATCCATGACACGGTCCCGATCTTCCAATGCGGCCTGGCGGCCGCGATCCGGATCCGCACCGGCGCCCAGTCCTTTGGTCACATTATGACCAAGCTGCAATATTGTTTTGGCCGCAGATTTTTTCAGCGCCTGTGCATCGGTATTGGCGCAGATAAATTCCACACCATCGATATTGGCACTGACCATATGTTCTACGGCATTACCGCCACCACCACCTACACCTATTACCTTGATAACGGCTGTTGAATTTTCAGCATCGACCAGTTCAAACATATCAGTAACCTCCCGATTAAAGTAATAATGTCAAAATTAAAAATTGCCTTGAAACCAGCTTTTCATTCTGTCCCACACCTGCCCGAAACCTTTCTTGACCCGCAACGGCGCCGAATGATCCTGTAAATACTTGCGCCCGAACAACAACAAACCCACGCCCGTTGAATAAATAGGATTTTTCACGACATCAGAAAGACCGGTGACATATTGCGGCACACCGATCCGCACGGGCATATGGAAAATTTCTTCGGCGAGCTCCACCACACCCTCCATCTTGGCGCTGCCGCCGGTCAACACCACACCACCGGCAACCATGTCTTCATAACCACTGCGGCGCAGCTCCGCCTGCACCAGCGTAAATAATTCTTCATAACGGGGCTCAACCACTTCGGCGAGCGTCTGTCTTGCCAGACGGCGTGCGGCGCGATCTCCCACGCTCGGCACTTCTATGGTTTCTTCCGGGTTCGCGAGCTGGGTGAGTGCACAGGCATACTGCACCTTGATATCTTCGGCATGCTGGGTCGGCGTGCGCAACGCAATAGCAATATCATTCGTCACCTGATCACCGGCAATCGGGATCACAGCGGTGTGCTGGATGGCGCCATCCCGGAATACGGCAATATCGGTTGTGCCGCCACCAATATCCACGAGACACACACCCAGTTCCTTCTCATCTTCGGTTAACACCGCATAACTGGAGGCCAGTTGCTCCAGAATAATGTCATCCACTTCGAGGCCACAGCGGCGCACACATTTAATAATGTTCTGGGCGGCGCTTACTGCACCGGTCACCATGTGTACTTTCACTTCCAGCCGCACGCCGGACATGCCAATCGGCTCCTTGACGCCTTCCTGATGATCGATGACGAACTCCTGCGGCAGGATATGCAGGATTTTCTGATCTGCCGGGATAGCAACAGCGCTGGCCGCATCGATCACACGCTCCACGTCCCCTGCAGTGACCTCGTTATCACGGATCGCGACGATGCCGTTGGAATTCAGGCTGCGGATATGACTGCCGGCTATCCCTGCAAATACAGAATGAATGTTACAGCCAGCCATCAACTCGGCTTCTTCAATGGCGCGCTGAATGGAGTGCACCGTGGATTCGATATTGACCACTACGCCTTTTTTGAGTCCGCGCGAACGGCTGGAACCCAGTCCGATAATTTCCACATCGTTATCGGCCGTAAGTTCACCGACGATCGCCACCACTTTGGAAGTGCCAATATCCAGTCCTACGATCATTCGCCTGTCAGTCTTTTTTACCATGTTGATGTTTCCCCGCCTTGCGTATGGTTGGCGGCCGTTCCGTCCTTCCAGCGGACGGCGTAGCCGTTGGGATAACGCATATCAATAACTGCCGCTGTCTCCAGTTTCTGGCCCAGACTGCCGGGCACGAGCGCAGCAAACCGCGTGATGCGCACTTCCGGGTCCTTGCGGCCGATAATCACCTGTAATCCGGAAAGGGTTATAAACTCCCAGGCACGCCGTTCATCGAGTTGTAATACCGTTACCTGCATATTGAGAGGCCGCAATAATTCCTGCAGGTATTGATACTGTTCCAGCATTAATTTTTCCGTGCCGCGTGGACCGGCAAACACCGGCAGTGATTCACTGACGGAATCAACAACAGGTTTGAACAATGTGGCTTCCTCATTAAGGAATCCACCTGCCTGCCAGCGTGCCAACGGCGTTTGCTCGGTAACAAAAATCTGCAGGCTGTCCGGCCATACCCGGTGTACGGACACTTCACGTACCCACGGCTCGGCCAGCAGCGCATCACGTATGGCCGCCACATCAATATTGAAAAACCCGCCCTGCACCCGGTTGCTGGCAAGTTCCTGCAGAGTTGCCGTGGACAGATGCCGGAATTCACCTTCAATTCGCACCTGCCGGATGGGCAAGGTGGCCGGATCAAGCAAATGCTGGCCGCCCCACAGCAGCAGTGACACAAACAGCAGCACCGCCGCGAACTCGTATAATGAATGTTGCCGTGATACCGGCAATTCATCCTGCGACATGTGTTCAATATTTGCGGCCATTGTCATTTGATTCTTCCCATGCTCAACTCATGCTCGAATTCAGTATTTCAATCACCAGATCATCAAATCCGATTCCGGCCTGCCGGGCTGCCATCGGCACCAGACTGTGACTGGTCATGCCGGGTATGGTATTGGCCTCGATCAACCATGGTTGTCCTTGTTCGTCCATCATCAGATCGATGCGGCCCCAACCACTGGCGCCCAATGATTGGTAAGCCTTGAACGCGATTTCACCGAGGCTTTTCTCGGTTTTTTCATCCAGACCACATGGGCAGATATATTGCGTGGTCTCGGCCTCATATTTGGCGGTGTAGTCATAAAACTCTCTCGGTGTCACCAGCCGGATGATCGGTAATACACGAGCACCGAGGATCGGCACGGTATATTCACTGCCGGTGATCCATTTCTCTGCGAGCACGCGTTTATCAAGTGCATAGGCCGCACGCCAGGCCGGTTCCAGATCTTCTGCACGTTTGACCTTGCTGGCCCCGATGCTGGAACCCTCATGCACCGGCTTCACCATCAGTGGCAAACCCAGTTGCACACACACGGCCTGCCAGTCTGAAGCAACACTCAATTCAACCGCTGGTGGCGTCGGCAATCCTTCACTCGCCCAGATTTTCTTGGTGCGTGCCTTGTCCATGGCAAGTGCCGAACCCAATACACCACTGCCGGTATAGGGCAGACCCAGTATCTGTAACGCACCCTGAATCTGACCATCTTCTCCACCGCGCCCATGCAGGGCGATGAAGGCGCGGTCATAATTTCCTGCTTCCAGTTTGCTCAGTACGTCCTGCTGCACATCAATCGCATGTGCATCCACACCCTTGCGTTGCAAGGCAGCAAACACTGCACCACCGCTTTCCAGAGAAATCTGTCGCTCGGCGGACAATCCGCCATAGAGCACAGCCACTTTGCCGTAGTCCTTCACCTGATAAGTTTTTCTGCTATTCATTTATAGTGGTTCACCGACAACTTTTACTTCGGGATGAAGTTCGATATTGAATTTTTGACTGACGCGATCACGTGCCAATTGCATCAACTGCTCTATGTCACCGGCGGCAGCCGCACCTTCATTAATAATAAAGTTGGCATGCTTGTCAGAAATGACAGCACCCCCGATGCGCGTTCCTTTCAAACCACAGGCTTCAATCAAACGCGCTGCGTGGTCTCCGGGTGGATTGCGGAACACTGAACCGCAACTTGGAAGACCGATGGGTTGTGTTTCTGAACGCCGGTTGAGTAATTCACGAATTCGCTGTTCTGCGCCTCCGTCATGATCCTGGGCAAGTAACAGATCAACAGAGACAAACCATTCTTCATTTTCACCACGCACTGTACGATAACTGATGCTGAAGTCTGCAGGTGTACGTGCGCTGATCTCGCCGTGGCGATTGATCATTTGCACACGTTGCACGATGGTCCAGGTTTCGCCGCCGAAAGCACCCGCGTTCATGGCCAGCGCGCCACCCATTGTTCCGGGTATGCCGGCAAGAAACTCTGCGCCGGTAAGCCCGGATCGTGAAGTTGCTCTCGCCACTTTCGCGCAGGGCACGCCGGCTTCCACCCAGACACTGCCACCCGTATCGACATGCAAACCAGCCAGTCCGCGGCTGTACGCAATGACGGTCCCACGAAATCCACCATCCCGCACCAGCAGATTACTGCCGAGCCCCACCCACAACAGGGGCTCGTGTTCTGGCAACCGTGACATGAACAGGCACAAATCTTCCAGATCCGCAGGTTCGAAATAACGATCGGCCTTGCCCCCCGCACGCCATGAGGTGTGTGCAGACATCGGCTCAGCGTATTTCAGTGATCCACGTATTCCACTACTGTCACTGTTCATGTTATTCATCATCAATGTTTGCATGTTCCTGATAAAATCTGATGCGATATGCATACCAGCATCCTCAGCAGCTGCCATAATGTTGTAATAATGATGGCGCCACGGCGCCCACATCACCGGCACCCAGCACGGCCAGTATGTCGTTGTCTTTCAACACCCCTTGCAGCAGAGATGCGATCTCGTCCCGTTGCTCAACAAAAATCGGATCCACCTTGCCACGCAACCGGATTGCCCGACACAATGATCGGCTGTCAGCGCCGGGTATCGAGGTTTCGCCGGCAGGATAGATATCCAGCAGCAACAGCGCATCGACTTCGGACAACACCTGGGTAAAGTCCTCGAACAAATCGCGGGTGCGGGTGTAACGGTGCGGCTGGAAGATCAACACCAGACGGTGATCCGGCCAGCCGGTTTTGAGCGCCTGTAATGTGGCAGCGATTTCACGCGGATGATGTGCATAATCATCCACCAGCATGATGTGTTTGCCATCCACATTCAGCTTGCCGAGCAACTGGCAGCGGCGGCCAATGCCCTGGAAATTTTTCAGCGCATTACGAATGGCATCTTCGGAAATACCCAGCTCATGCGCGACACTGATCGCGGCGAGAGCATTCTGTACATTGTGCCTGCCCGGCAGGTTCAATTCGATTTCCAGCCAGTCCTTGCAGTTTCTGCGTGATACCTTGAACCAGGATTTGTTACCTTCATGTCTGATGACCTGCGCCTGGATATCAGCATCATAGTCAATGCCATAGGTCAGCACCGGTTTGGCGATCTGGTCGAGCAACTTGCGGTTCATTTTGTCGTCCACACAGATCACGACCAGACCATAAAACGGAATGTGCTGCAGAAATTCCACAAAACTTTTCTGTAACTGGACAAAATCGCCACCGTAATTTTCAAGATGATCGGCATCGACATTGGTGAGTACCGCGATGATCGGCTGCAGGTGCAGGAATGAAGCATCACTTTCATCAGCTTCCGCCACCAGGTATTTGCCCTTGCCAAGCCGTGCATGCGAGCCGGAACTGTTCAACAGGCCGCCAATTACGTAAGTCGGATCGAGACCGGCTTCACCAAGAATGCTGGCGATGAGACTGGTGGTGGTGGTCTTGCCATGTGTACCGGCAACGGCAATACCATGTTTGAAACGCATCAGTTCGGAAAGCATCTCGGCACGCGGGATGATCGGGATGTGACGTGTGCGGGCTTCCTGGATTTCCGGGTTGTCCTTGCTGACGGCACTGGAATACACGACGACATCACTGCCGTTGATATGTTCCTGCGCGTGTCCCTGTACCACCTTGATGCCCATATCGCGCAGGCGCTTCGTAACTTTGTTATCGTTCTTGTCGGAACCGGAGATCACATACCCAAGGTTATGCAGTACTTCGGCGATACCGCTCATGCCGGCCCCGCCAATGCCGACAAAATGTATATGGCGGATGCGTCCGAGCAGTTTTCCGAAGTTATCCTGCATACGCCACCTCCAGACAGCACTCCGCCACATCGCGCGTGGCATCCGGACGGGCCAATCGCCGTGCTGTTTGTGCCATATTGAGCACACGCGTACGCGACTGGAAAAATTCAACCAGCAAATCGCGCAGCCGATCACTGTTCAACTCGCATTCCTGAATCAACACTGCAGCACCGGATTCAGACAAATAGCGTGCATTCGCCGTTTGATGATCATCAACGGCATACGGGAACGGCACCAGGATGGCCGCAACACCCACGGCGGCCAGTTCAGCGATGGTCAACGCACCGGCACGGCAGATGATGACGTCAGCCCACGCATAGGCGGCTGCCATGTCTTCAATATATGGCAACACTTCTGCCTTGCATTCTGATGTGCTGTAGTAATTCAGTGTCTCTTCAAAATGCTGCGTACCGGTCTGGTGTTTCACCTCAACAAGGATCGTCTGAGGTAATTTCATTAATGTTTCAGGAATAATCCGGTTCAACGCACGTGCACCCAGACTTCCACCGAGAACCAACATACGCAACGGCTTCGCCGGATCAAGATTCATGCGCTGTTCGGGCGCCAACACCCTGAAAATTTCCGTACGCACAGGATTGCCTGTAGTCCGGGCAGAAATCTTTTTATTAAATGTATCGGGGAACGCCTGCAACACGCTGCGGGCTAACGGCACCAACAAACGATTGGTCAGGCCGGCAATGGCATTCTGTTCATGTATGCACAAGGGAATACGCAACAACCAGGCCGCCACACCACCCGGCCCGCTGACAAACCCACCCATGCCCAGCACCACGGCGGGTTTAAGACGTATATAAATCCTTATGGATTGCAGTAGCGCAATCATCAACACCCACGGTGCCTGCAACCAGCGCACTACACCCTTGCCACGCAAGCCACCGACATTGATGGTAAATAATGTGTAACCACGCTCTGGAACCACCCGCGCTTCCAGTCCTTTGGATGTTCCCAGCCAATACAACGGTATCTCTTTTTCACGCAGATAATCCGCCACGGCCAATGCCGGATAGACATGACCGCCGGTGCCACCCGCCATGATCAATACCGGTCTAGGTGACATACACGCCTCCCGACCCCTGATTGATACGCGGGGGAATGGATACACGCCGCACCTGACGGTTTTCATATTCAATCCGCAACAACACCGCCAGTAACAGACAGGTGACAATAATGCTGTTACCGCCATAACTCAGCAGCGGCAGGGTGAGGCCTTTGGTCGGGAGCACACCCATGTTCACACCCATATTGATAAACGCCTGTATTCCGATGATGAGCCCCACCCCATTGGCAAAATGGGCGGCGTAGAGTTTGCCATTCGCCTCGGCCGTCTGGGCAATCACAAACGCGCGCCAGACCAGAAAACAGAACATCAGGATTACCAAAAGACTGCCGAATAAACCAAATTCTTCCGCCAATACGGCAAACACAAAATCGGTGTGTGCTTCCGGCAGGTAAAACAGTTTCTGGATACTGCTGCCAAGGCCTGCGCCGAACCAGTCGCCGCGTCCAAACGCTATCAACGCCTGTGTTAACTGGAAGCCGGTATTGAACGGGTCCTGCCACGGATCGACAAAGCTCACCAGCCGTTGCAAACGATAGGGTGACAGTATGGCAAGGCTGGCCAGACTGCTGATCGCCACCAGCATCCATGCAAAAAACCGGCTCACCGGGACACCTCCCATAAACAACATGCCAAGCGCCGTAGCAAACATCACCACACAGGCGCCATAATCAGGTTCCAGCAATAACAGGCCGGAAATGATGGTAAGTACACTAATTGGTTTGATAAAGCCGCTGAATGTCGTGCGCACTTCATCACCACGGCGTACCAGATAACCAGCCATGTAGGCAATCACGCAGAATTTCACCGGTTCGGAAGCCTGGATCGGAAACGGCCAGCTGCGAATCCAGCGCATACTGCCGTTCACTTCATAGCCGATGCCGGGAATCAGTACCAGTACCAGCAAACACATGCCGGCAATCAGCAACACGCCACTGAGCTTCTCCCAGATCAGCAAAGGAATTTGCATCACCACCAGTGCGACCGAAACACCGAGAGCAACCGACATGAACTGGCGCCAGAAATAATAAAGCGGCTGTTCAAACTGACGATCCGCTACCGATATGGAAGACGATGCCACCATGACCAGACCCAGCGCCAGTAATGCTATAACGATCAACAACAGCCACACGTCATATCCATAAAACAGATCGCGTCCGCTCAGTGGACCGGTTTTGGGTATGGCCTGTTTGAATGTCGCTGACATCAGGCCTGCTCCGCCCACTTCCGTGCGGAATGTGCAAAGTCCTCGCCGCGCGCACGGTAATCGGTATACATATCAAGACTCGCACAGGCCGGAGACAACAACACAATATCACCCGGATGTGCAAATCCTGCCGCCACCTGCACGGCCGCTTTCATATCCGGTACGGATTGCAACGGAATCACGGGCTCCAGCACTTTATGAATCAAGGGTGCATCCCGCCCGATCAAAACGGCAGCGCGTAAATGTTTTGCAGCCACATCCGTCAATGGTGAAAAATCAGCACCTTTCCCGTCACCACCAGCGATTAACACAATATTTTTTCCGGAAGCAAGACCATTGATCGCTGCAATCGAAGCGCCCACATTGGTCCCCTTGGAATCATTGATCCAGCGTATGCCTCGTGCTTCCGTCACCCACTGACAGCGATGCGGCAAACCGGGGAATGTGCGCAAAACTGAAAACATCGCGTTTCTGGAAAGTCCCGTGACGTCACCCAATGCAAGCGCAGCCAGTGCATTGGCGATATTGTGATCACCGGCAATCCGCAGTTCATCTGCCGGTATCAGTTTTTCTGTGCCATACATCAGCCAGCGGCTGCCGGCATATTCCCGTACGCCATATTCATGACTGAGCGGTTTATTCAGGGTAAACCCGCGCATGTCACGGCCGGCACGCTGCATGGACATGACTACCGGATCATCCAGATTCATGATCATCACGCCATCACCGTTATAAATGACGGACTTGGCTGCAGCATATTCACTCACGCTCGTGTAACGATCCATGTGATCATCGGAAATGTTCAACACGACAGCAGCCGCTGCATTCAGTGATTCAAGCGTTTCCAGCTGGAAACTCGACAGCTCCAGCACGTAGTAATCCACTCCAGGTTCATCAAGCAGATCCAATGCCGGCGTGCCGAGATTTCCACCCACGGCAATCCTGTGCCCATCCGCCTTACCCATTTCGGCAACCAGTGTGGTCACAGTACTCTTGCCGTTGGAACCGGTAATCGCAATGATGGGTGCAATCGCTTCACGGCAAAACAGTTCAATATCCCCGCAGACCTCCACCCCGGCCTGCACAGCCTGAGCAATCGCTGGTTCCTGCAGTGGAACACCGGGGCTGATGATCAATTGCCTTGCCTGACGCAGAACCACCGGATCGAATCCGCCGGTATACACCGGAACATGAGGCCAGGTGCGTTTAATCTCTTCCAGCAACGGTGGTGCTGATCGACTGTCGGTCATCGCAAACGGAACAGAACGTGCGGTTAGATAGCGTGCACACGACAACCCGGTCTTGCCCATGCCGACAATCACTGTATCGAATTGTTTTGCCGTTTCCGTCATGTCGATTTTAAGTGCCGCATTCAGATTCAATGGATAAACCTCACCGTATCTTGAGACTCGCCAGCCCGATCAACACCAGGATCACGGTGATGATCCAGAAGCGCACAATCACGCGCGGCTCCGGCCAGCCTTTGAGTTCATAGTGATGATGCAACGGCGCCATGTGAAAAATGCGCCGCCCTGTCAATTTGTAGGAACCGACCTGTAGGATCACAGATACGGTTTCCATCACAAACACACCGCCCATGATGAAGAGCACCAGTTCCTGCCGTACCACTACAGCGATCACACCGAGTGCTGCACCCAGTGCCAGCGCACCGATATCTCCCATGAATACCTGAGCGGGATAGGTGTTGAACCAGAGAAACCCGAGCCCGGCACCGGCGATGGCACCACAGAACACTGCGATTTCACCCGCACCGGGAACATAAGGAATCCCCAGATAGGCTGCGAAACGGACATGGCCGGTGGCGTACGCAAAGATCGCGAGCGCCGCCGCCACCATCACTGTTGGCAGAATGGCAAGACCATCCAGACCATCCGTAAGATTCACGGCATTGCTGGAACCGACGATGACAAAATACGTCAGTACGACATACCACCAGCCCAGATCAAAGGTCAGTGCTTTTACAAACGGGATGATCAATTGTGTTTCTGCAGGCACCACCGCTGACTGATATAAAAACACGGCAGCAGCGAATCCGACGATAGACTGGAACAGATACTTATAACGTGGCGCGAGCCCTTTCGGATCCTTGTTCACCACTTTTTTGTAATCATCGATCCAGCCAATAATCCCGAATAACAGCGTTACCAGAAATGCCACCCATACAAACCGGTTTTCGAGGTTGGCCCAGCACAAGGTGCTGACTGCGATGGAAACCAGTATCAACAATCCACCCATGGTTGGGGTGCCGGATTTTTCCAGATGTGATTTAGGGCCATCATCACGGATGCTTTGCCCAATCTGGTATTCACTCAGGCGCCGGATCAGGAACGGACCGACAAACAGGGCGATGATCAAGGCTGTCAATATGCCGAGAATCACACGCAGGGTCTGATACTGGAACACATTGAATCCTGTGTAGTACTGCGCGAGGTATTCTGTCAGCCAGATCAGCATGGTTGTTTCATCTCCAATGCCTGCACAACCAGTTCCATCTGCATGGATCGTGACCCTTTTACCAGCAAGGTGATGCCGTCCTGCAACTCGCGGCTGACATGATTAATCAACTCTTCGCGAGAAGAAAAATGCTGCGCGCCATTACCAAAAGACTGAACGGCAATACGGCTCAATGACCCGAATGCATATAATTTTTCGATTCCACATTCCGCGGCAATGCGTCCTGCATTCGCATGCAAGGCTTCACTCTCACTACCGAGCTCCCCCATATCCCCCAGAACCAGCCAGTGTCGGCCCGGAAACACGCTCAACGCCTTGATAGCAGCACTTAATGAAACCGGATTGGCATTGTAGGTATCGTCTATAATTCGTGATCCCTTCAGGCCGGTTTTGGTTTCCAGACGGCCCTTTACGGGTTTCATCCGCTCCAGACCCTCCTTGATAACGTGTAATTCAATACCCAGCGCAATTGCACAGCTTGCAGCCGCCAGTGCATTCATCACGTTGTGGTTTCCCAGCAGATGTAATTCAACCTGTATCGAACCTGCAGGCGTTTTCAGCGTGAATGAATTCTGTCCTGAACTTGCCGGCATGATTCTGTTTGCCGTGACATCAGCAACTGCGCGCAGCCCAAAACTGATATGGCGCTGGTTACCGATTTTTTCACGCCACAACTGGGCATAATCATCGTCAGCGTTGATGACAGCAATACCGTTTTCATCCAGACCTTCATAAATTTCTGACTTGGCACGCGCTACACCTTCAACGCTGCCAAACCCTTCGAGATGCGCAGGCGCACATTGCGTGATCACCGCCACCGTAGGCCGTGCGATGCGCGTGAGCCATGCAATTTCGCCATGATGATTGGCGCCCATTTCGATCACTGCATAAGCATGCTCGTTACCCAAACCGAACAATGTCAACGGCACGCCAATGTCATTATTCAGGTTGCCGCGGGTGGCCAGTACCGGCGCCTTGATCTGCAGGATGGATGTGAGCATTTCCTTGACGGTAGTCTTGCCGTTACTGCCGGTCACGGCAACCAACGGAATTCTGAATTCTGAGCGCCAGTGCTGTGCGAGCTTGCCCATCGCCACCCGCGTGTCATTCACTACAAGTTGCGGCAGTTCCACTGACACCTGTTTCTGCACCAGCGCTGCTACAGCGCCCCGGGCCTGTGCTGTCTCGGTAAAATCATGGCCGTCAAAACGTTCACCACGTATGGCGATAAACAGTTCACCGGGATGAATATTGCGACTGTCTGTGCTGCAGCCATGAAACTTAATACCATCACCGGAGAATACTGCTCCGGTTACACGTGCCGCTTGTGCAAGTGGCATGCTGATCATGATGCTGCGCCCATCAGACTGCGGACAACAGCCTGATCACTGAACGGATAACGGTGGCCCGCAATCTCCTGATAATTTTCATGGCCTTTACCGGCAATCAGGATCACATCACCCTTGTTTGCATTATGTATGGCAAGCTGAATCGCACGCGCACGATCCACTTCCACCACAACCTTCTTTTGATCTTTTATCCCGGCGATAATGTGCTTGATAATCTGTGCCGGATCTTCATGGCGTGGATTATCACTGGTAACGATGACATGATCGGCATATTGTTCTGCAATTGCCCCCATCAAAGGACGTTTGCCCTGATCACGATCACCACCGCAACCAAAGACGCAATGCAGATGCCCTGTGCAGGTCTTGCGCAAAGTGATCAGGACTTTTTCCAGTGCATCAGGGGTATGTGCATAGTCCACCACAACACGCACATCATCGGGGAAAATAAAATTCTCCAGGCGTCCCGGAATAGGATGGCATCTGGACAAACGTTCCACCGCATCATGTAAACCGGTTCCGGACAAGCACTGCGCACCCAGTACGGCCATGACGTTATACGCATTAAACGCCCCGGATAACTGTGTATCCAGGCGCGTATCACCCCACGGTGTATTCAATTGCAAGCTCAGCAAACCGGATGTTGTGGGCAGTATCTTTGCATTAATGCAAGGACATGAAACACTCCGATCTTTGTCAGGTCCGAGCGTATAACCGATCACTTCGGTGTCAGCAGGCAGCTTGTGAATAATGTCTGCACCGAACGGATCATCCAGATTGATGATGGCCTGGGCTACACCGTAATCGGTAAACAGCCGGCGCTTGGCAGCGGCATAGTCGTCCATGCTGCCGTGATAATCCAGATGATCACGCGTAAGATTGGTAAAGATGGCCTGATCAAATTTCACACCGTTCACACGGTATTGATCCAGACCATGAGATGACACTTCCATCACAACGTGACTCATATTCCGTTCACGAAAATCTGCCAGCAGTTTCTGCAGGGCAATTGCCTCTGGAGTGGTATTCGGGCCGGGCTGCAACTGTTCAATCTTTCCGTAACCCAGTGTACCGATCAAACCGGGCCGAATGGTGTCATTCATCTGCAAAGATTGTGTCAAAAGATGGCTGACGGATGTTTTTCCATTAGTGCCGGTCACGCCGATGATCGTCATATCCCCTGACGGATGTGCATAAAACCGGTCGGCGATAATCCCGGTGTACCGGGACAACTCCGTCACGCGAAATAACGGTACAGAACAGACACAGGGTTCCGGTAACTGCACCGCTTCAGCTACCACGGCCACAGCACCTGCATGCACGGCAAAAGCAATGTAGGGAACACCACTATCTCCACCCACAGCATGTGCTATAAACAAATCACCCGGCTGCACCTTGCGGCTGTCCGTTGCTAGCCCGGTGATGTCGACAGGTGGAACGGGGGCACTCACGATGCCCTGCAACAGCCTGGATAATGGATGGCCTGAAGAGAGTGTGGAGGCCGCCATCATCATTCCATATTCCCGTTAACCACATGTTTACCAGCCACGATGCTGCCAGACAATTCAGGCAGGGCATCCGGCGGTATATCCAGCAACCGTAATGCGCCTGTCATGACACTTGAAAACACCGGTGCGGCCACCTGGCCACCGTAATACACGCCGCCCTTGGGCTCATCGATCATGATCACCATGGCGAGCCGCGGATCACTGGCCGGCGCAAATCCGGCAAACAGGGAGAGATAACGATCCTCGGCATAACCGCCGGCAATTGCCTTGTGTACTGTTCCGGTCTTTCCCGCAACGGTATATCCGCTGACGGAGGCACGTTGGCCGGTGCCTTCACTTTCCACAGCCGTTTGCAGCATGTGGCGGATGTGGCGTGTGGTCTCCGTCGGCAACACCTGTTTACCCGTAACCGGACCGGTGACTTTCGTGAACGATATCGGCAGCATCACCCCATCTGCGGCCAGCACTTGATAGGCCTGCGCGAGTTGCAGACTGGTAACAGACAATCCATAACCGAATGCAATGGTGGCAAGCTCCACATCTGACCAGTTGCCGGATACCCCCAGATAACCCGTGGCTTCGCCCGGGTAACCACTGCTCGTCGGCAAACCAAACCCGACAGCAGACAGTGTTTCACGTAAGCGGCTTGGCTCGAGTGACAGAGCAATCTTGGCCGAGCCGACGTTACTGGATTTCTTGATCACGGTAGCCACATCAATCACGCCATAATTTTTGATGTCCCGTATGGTGTGATTGCCAACCTTGAAATAACCGGGACGGGTATCGATAACGGTATCCGGCTGATACAGCCCCGATGTCAGTGCTGTTGAAATCGTAAACGGCTTGAGTGTGGAACCCGGTTCAAACACGTCGGTCACTGCGCGGTTGCGAAATTGTGCACTCTTCAGACCGCCGCGGTTGTTCGGGTTATAGGAGGGCTGGCCCGCCATGGCCACCACCTCACCGGTTTTCACATCCAGCATCACCAGCGACCCACTGCGTGCCTGATGGGCCTGCACTGCCGCTTTCAATTCACGATAGGCCAGGTACTGGATGCGTCGATCGATACTGAGTTCCAGATCCTTGCCGGGCAATGGCGGGTTGATGCTTTCAACATCCTGTATGGTTCTGCCGAGACGATCCTTCAACACCCGTTTGGCGCCGGGTGTGCCTTTCAGCCAGTCGTTATAGGAAAGCTCCAATCCCTCCTGACCGGAATCGTCTATGTTGGTAAAACCGATGATGTGAGCAGTTACTTCTCCGGCTGGATAGTAACGCCTGAATTCCTGTTCCAGTGATATGCCCGGGATATTGAGCGCTATGACCTTGTCAGACAGAGCCGGATCCACATGCCGTTTCAGATACACGAATTCCCGGCCGATCCGCTCATTCAGGAGTTTGTTCAGTTCGTCGGCGGGCATACCCAGAATTTCAGCAAGCGGTTCCAGAGAAACTTCTGAGTCCAGTACTTTTCGCGGCGTTGCCCAGATGGAATGCACCGGAGTACTAACGGCGAGCGGTTCGCCTTTGCGATCCGTAATCATGCCCCGATGTGCAGGAATCTGTACAACACGCAATGCGCGGGCATCGCCGTGCTCCTGCAGAAACTCCTTGTCGAAGACATGCAGATCCACGGCCCGCCATACCAGCACCGACATGCCGGCCAGATACAGTCCCAATATCAGCCAGCGGCGCACAGGATACATCATGGCAGTTGTCCGGCAGCCGGCAATGGAACATAAACCGTGTCTGTCCCCGGCGGATGCATGGCGAGTTCCGTACGGGCCATTTCTTCAATGCGCATGTCCGTTGCCCACGTGCTTTGTTCAAGCAGCAGGCGTGTCCATTCTTCATTGAGTTCATCCCGCGTTTGTTCCAATGCCTGGATTTCAATAAACAGTTTGCGCGCCTCATGCCGGGAGATCACCACCTGCAGACCGGAAATGAAAATGGCAGTAATCAGTGACCAGAACAGGATGTGTTTCATGCCGCCATCCTCTCTGCAATTCTCAACACCGCACTGCGTGCGCGTGGATTGGATGCAATTTCTCTCTCGCCGGGATAGACAGGCTTACCGATAATTTTGAGTGCAGGGGATAACTGGTTCTGGGTGACCGGCACACCTTCCGGATAGCGATCTCCCCGCGCCTGATCCCGCATGAAACGTTTGACGATGCGATCTTCCAATGAATGAAAACTGATCACAACAAGGCGGCCGCCGGTACGCAGCACAAACAGCGCCTGCTTCAGTACATGTTCGAGTTCTTCGAGTTCATGATTGATAAAAATTCGGATGGCCTGAAAGGTGCGCGTGGCGGGATGCTTGTCTCGCTCTTGGGTCGGCACTGCCTGCACAATCAGATCAGCCAGTTGCCGGGTGGTCTGCAAAGGGTGTTCCGTGCGTGCCAGCACAATGGCGCGGGCAATCCGGCGGGCATAGCGTTCCTCGCCGTAAATTTTGATCACATCGGACAGTTCTGATTCACGGGCGCTGTTCACCCATTGTGCAGCTGTGATCCCGGCCTGGGTATTCATGCGCATATCGAGCGGGCCATCCAGCCGGAAACTGAAACCGCGGCCGGCGTCATCGAGCTGTGGCGAAGAAACGCCGAGGTCGAATAAAACCCCATCTATCTTCTGCAACATGTTGTTTCTTTCTACAACCTCTCTCAGCATGGTGTATGAACCATGGAACAAGCTGAATCTGCGATCCGTGCGCAGTTGTTCATCCGCGCTGTTGATCGCATCCGGGTCTTTATCAAATGCCAGCAACCGGCCATCGGCATTTAACTCCTTCAATATCGCCCGGCTATGTCCGCCACGCCCGAACGTGCAATCGATGTAAATCCCGTCCGGGCGAATATTCAGACCGGTAATGACTTCCTCCAGAAGTACCGGTATGTGTGACTGAACCCGGGCTTCAACCGCGGGCGGCACAGTCACAATGACAATGATTTAAGGGCGTCGGAGGGTTCTCCCTGATCCTCACCGACTTCAAGCAACCACTCTTCGCGGTGCTTGCTCCACAATGCTTCATCCCAGATCTCGAATTTGTTTCCCTGCCCCAGTATCACGGCCTGCTTGCCGATATTCGCGTATTCACGCAGGTTTTGCGGGATCAGAATGCGCCCCTGACCATCCACCTGACAGTCACTGGCATAACCGCGCATCATCTGCTTGGTGCGCCGGCCCTGTTTGTCGAAATCGGATAATTGCGCCAGCTTGGTTTCGATGGCCTGCCATTCCGGCAAGGGGTATAACCACAACGAGCGATCCAGGGGATTAAGAGTGAGCACTAACTGTCCACCAGCCATTTCTGACAGGCGTTCACGATAACGGCTGGGGACCGAAACCCGGCCCTTGCTGTCAACGCTGAGCGTGCTGCATCCACGAAACACTGATAATCCCCATAGTTAGCAATTTTTCCCACAAATTCCCACAAATTCCCACCTGCGAACTATAGGTACTGGCTGAGGATTCTGTCAAGCAATCTTTGCGCTTTTTGAAGGGAAATCTGTCTTATTTAACAGTCACTTATGTGTTCAAACTTGCAGGAAGCATTTAAAAACCATGAGGGCCAAAAAAATAACGTATTTATTTCATTAAGTTGTAATTAAATCTTAATAAATTACGCTAAGATAATTGCTGGAAATGGATTTAACGGGATTGTACTGAGGAATCAATAAAAATAAGGGGTCGGCCTGTAAGCCGGGTTCTGTACCGGAAGCAAGCTTCCGCGGTAACCATTCATCTGGGATGTACGTCACCGTACACCTCTAGCAACCTACCCGGGAACGGCGCGGACCACGCCCGGTTTTCACCTGTTCCCCTATTTGGTCTTGCTCCGGGTGGGGTTTGCCCTGCCACCGGTATTACTACCGGCGCGGTGCGCTCTTACCGCACCATTTCACCCTTACCTCGGCTAAACGCGCAAGGCGGTATATTTTCTGTGGCACTTTCCGTGGGCTCTCGCCCCCCAGACGTTATCTGGCACCCTGTCCTGTGGAGCCCGGACTTTCCTCTACCCATTGCTGGACAGCGGTTACCCGGCCGACCCCTGATCACAGTTTCAGTGATACCCACTGAATATGCAAGCCGCACAACGGTCAGGATTTACGGCTGATTTCCAATGCCAGGTCATACATCCGGTTCTTTGGAACGGCCAGTATTTCTGCAGCCGCTACCGCCGCTTCTTTTACCGATTGGGTGCGCAGGAGTATTTCGAGAACACGTCGTGCCTCATTTTCCTCGACGGCCTCCGGCGTTCGTCCCGCCACCAGCAATACAAATTCACCCTGCTGCCGGGCCGGATCGGCGTTCAACCAGTCCAGTAATTCAGCCAGATGGCCACGGCGTATGGTTTCGTATTGCTTGGTCAGCTCCTTGGCAATCACCGCCACCCGATCACCGCCAAAATTTTCGATCATGTCCTGCAATGTTGCGCATACCCGATGCGGCGCTTCATAAAAAATCAGTGTACGTGATTCGGTGACAAGTTCCTGCAGACGTGCACGCCGGGCACCCGCCTGCTTGGGCAGAAAACCTTCATACACAAATCGATCCGTAGCAAGACCGGATGCGGACAGTGCCGCGATCAATGCTGACGGGCCCGGTATAGGGATTACCGGAATATCGGCAGCCTGTGCAGTGGATACCAGTAGAAAGCCGGGATCATTAATTAAAGGCGTGCCGGCATCTGAAATCAGTGCAATGGCTGCGCCCGCTTGCAAACGCTGCAGAATTCCGGAGAGGATTTTCTGCTCATTATGTTCATGACAGGATTGCAGTGGCGCTGTGATGTTGTAATGCTGCAGTAGTTTCTGACTATGGCGCGTGTCTTCAGCCAGAACGAGCTCAACCTTGCCCAATACTTTCAAGGCGCGGGCTGTAATGTCTTCAAGATTCCCTATCGGTGTGGCGACGATATACAGACCGCCTTTAATCGTTGACACATGAAACCTCACTTGGCTACTGTAGTCAGATGATTATGATAATCCCAAACTGCTCGCTCCTGCGTATTCTGATCCTGTTTTTATGCATGATACTGATACAGGGTTGCGGCCCTGCAAGTCGCCCTGACGGTGCCTCAGCCGGTGCCGGGGAACAGCAGGCCCAAACCCTGATTACCAGTGGTGATTATGCCGGCGCGGCGGCGGAATACCAGAAACTCGCAGACACCGACAAACCACGGGCCGGGGAATTCCTGCTCAAGGCGGCAGATGCTTATCTGCAGGCTGACCAGACCGCCTCTGCGGAATCCGCACTGGCGCAATTAAATGAAAAAAAACTCACCGCTATTCAAACTGCAGAGCTTGGTGTGTTGCAGGCACGCATCGCACTGCTGAACGATGATGCATTGGCCGCGCTGAACAAACTGCAGACACCCTTGCCTCCGGAAAGTCCGCGGCCTCTGCTCAGGGCTTATCATGCAACACACGCTGAAGCACTCCAGAAAGACAATCAGTTGCTACCGGCTGTTGCTGCGCGAGTTGAGCTCAACTCCTATCTGGATACACCGGCCGAGCTGACCGACAACCAGAACCTCATCTGGGAATTATTGCAGCAATCTGATCTCAATAATCTGCAGCAAGCCATTTCACAACCGGACCACAATCCCTTATTCATCAGCTGGATTGAGCTTGCGATTATCAATAAAACACTGAATTACTCTCCTGCGGAACTGCAGACTGCGCTCACCGCCTGGACCCAACGCTATCCGGATCACCCGGCGCTGACTGAAATTATTCCGGCCATCACTGCTGCCACAGCACAAGCGGATACACCAGCGCAGCAAATTGCCCTGCTGCTGCCATTCAATACTCAATATGATGATGCTGCAAATGTCATACGCGATGGTTTCCTTGCAGCGTGGTATGCCGATAGTGGTGAACGTCCTGCGGTCCGGGTTTATACGGCAGATGCCGGAAACATAACAGAAGTCTATACCCGGGCCGTTGCTGAAGGGGCAGACACCATCGTTGGCCCTCTGGACAAGGAGGCCGTGGCTGCATTGATTAATGCATCGGTCATCACAGTGAAAACTCTGACACTTAACCAGATCAGCAGCGCTGATGTGACTGCTGGTACTAACTTCAACCTGTTGCCTCTTTATCAGTTTGCACTTTCACCCGAAGACGAGGCACGCCTTGCCGCACGACGCGCCTGGCTGGATGGTCATGCCAAAGCGCTTGTCATTACACAGGACAACACATGGGGTGACCGAATATATTCTGCATTCAGTTCGGAGTGGACCACACTCGGTGGCCAGTTGATTGAACATGTCAAAATTCCTGCGAATGTCGAGGATTTTTCCAGCCCGATTAAGGACCTGCTGAACGTTGATAAAAGTGAACGGCGCGCCAAGGAACTCACTGCAACCCTGCGCAGGAATATCATCGCCGAGCCCCGTCATCGCCAGGACGGAGATATTATTTTTCTCGCCACAACACCTGTAATAGCGCAACAGATCGTACCGCAGCTGCGGTTTTATCGTGCCGATGATATCTCCACCTATTCCATATCCAGCATTTATAGCGGCCAGTATGAACCCGAGATCAACAGCGATCTGGATAATGTCATTTTCGCTGATATGCCATGGCTGCTGGATCCGGTTCTGGAAAACTCACCGTTGCAACTGGCATTGAACAATGCCTGGGGACAGGACACATCTGCCTATCGCCGCTTGTATGCATTCGGTGTGGATGCATACCGCATCTTGCCGGAACTGGGACGGCTCCGTTCACAGACCGGCAATTTTCAGGGTGTGACCGGTGATTTGAGCCTCGACGGGCAGGGCTATGTGCAACGACAGCCCCTCTGGGCGCGCTTCGTCGATGGCACACCCCGATTGCTGACCGGCTTTCCGGCAACACAGCAGTAGACAACATGCCCGGCCGCCATGATCGGGGACGCTGGGCAGAGGATCAGGCCTCTGCTTTTCTGGTGAAGCAAGGACTCACACTGCTGGACAGGAATTTTCGCACTCCGGGCGGTGAAATCGATTTGATCATGCGTGAACGAAACTGCATCATTTTTGTGGAAGTCAGATACCGCGCGACCAGTCACTTTGCTTCCGCGCTTGAATCCATCGACCAGAAAAAATGTGAGCGAATCATCAAAACCAGTCTCGGCTATTTGCAAATGCACCGCGAATATTCAAAAGATACCTGCCGTTTCGACGTCATCACTGTGGCGGGTGACACCGGTAACCCCGAGATTGGATGGATAAAAAATGCTTTTCAGGCATAATGCTTCGCGAAACCTGTCAATCTGCTGATTCCCATGGATCCGATACAACGCGTCAAAGATAATTTCAACGAGAGCATCAAAATCAAATCTGAATGTGTCGATGCTCTCGCACCACGAATAGCCAAAGCTGCGGCACTAATGGCCAACAGTCTGTTGCAGGAACATAAAATACTGAGTTGCGGCAATGGTGGCTCCGCAGCTGATGCCCAGCATTTTTCTTCGGAGATGCTGAACCGCTTTGAAATGGAACGACCCGGTCTTCCCGCGATTGCCCTTACCACGGACTCTTCCACATTGACGTCCATTGCCAACGATTATCAATACGCAGATATTTTTGCAAAACAGATTCGGGCATTGGGTCAGTCCGGCGATATCCTGCTGGCATTCAGCACCAGCGGTGAATCCCACAATGTGATACACGCCATCGATGCTGCGCATGATCGCGGCATGCATATCGTGGCCCTTACCGGACGCGAAGGCGGGCAAGTCGGCTCCTTGATGCAGGACGGCGATGTGGAAATTCGTGTGCCGGCCTGGTCCACAGCCCGCATTCAGGAAGTTCATCTCATGATTATTCATTCACTCTGTGATCTGATAGACCGGCAATTGCTTGGCCGGGAGGCATAATGAAACCATTGAAAATCATCTATATTCATCTTCTGTTCACTTTTATGCTCCCGGTAGTCAGCGGGTGTGTGGCCGTTGCTGCGGGCGGTGTTGCCACGGGTGCTGCGGTGGCGAATGATCGCCGTACCACAGGCACAATGATTGAAGATCAGTCCATCGAATTAAAAGCAGGCGATTTATTGCGCAAGGATCAGGAAATCAACGAAAAAACGCATATCAACGTCACCAGTTATAATCTGGTTGTTCTGGTTTCCGGCGAAGCGCCGGATGCGGAACTCAAGGACCGCATCATCAAAATCGTACGCGAAGTTCCCAAGGTTGCGCATGTCTATGATGAAATTGCGATTGCAACTCCAAGCACACTCACCAGCCGCAGTAGTGATACGCTGATAACATCCAAGGTCAAAACCAAACTGGTCACACTGGAGAACTTTGATGGTACGCGCGTCAAGGTAGTCACCGAGCGCGGAATAGTTTATCTGATGGGGCTGTTGACCCGTACGGAATCCGATAAAGTCACCGAAGCTGCGCGGCAGGTGGGCGGTGTACAGAAAGTCGTAAAGCTGTTTCAGTACGTTGAATAATTACTGCAAAATTTTTATTTAATCACTTTCAGTGTGGGTTTATCTGATCTGATTTTATTGCTTTGTAACGGCTCCTGATCTTTCTCTTCCGGCTCGTCCGCCGGGAAAATCAGGCCCTTGCCATTTTCCCGTGCATAGATCGCCAGCACGGCGCTGATCGGCACATGGATATCAAAAGATTTTCCGCCAAAACGCGCACTGAAAGTGATGCTTTCATTGCCAAGAACAAGGTCGCGCACGGCATCCGGCACGATGTTCAGTATGATACGGTTGTTCTCAATATACTGCGGCGGTACCCGGACATTTTCCTGCGCCGTATCCACTAACAGGTGTGGTGTCATGTTGTTATCCAGTATCCATTCATACAACGCACGGAGCAGGTAGGGACGATTGGAAGTCATCGAAACACAGTCAGCGACAATCTGTCATGTCTCTTTCAGTTACTGTCGCAAGGCCTTTTCCTGTGCGGACAGGCTGTCACGAAAGGCATTACGTTCAAACAGGCGATCACCATACTGCAACAACGGTTTTGCCGAAGGCGGCAGTTTTATAGCATACGTATTGATACGCCAGAGCAGCGGCGCCATGCAGCAATCGATCAGCGAATATTCATCGGACATGAAATAAGGTTTCTGATCAAATACCGGGACGATCGCGGTGAGATGATCCCGCATGCTTTTGCGGGCATTGGCAGCAGCGATTTCATTATCGCCTTCAATCACATCAATCAGTTCATACAAATCCCGCATAACGCGATAACGCATCTGCCGGTTATTGGAGCGCGCCACGGGATCCACCGGCATCAGCGGCGGGTGGGGGAAACGTTCATCCAGATATTCCATAATGATCTGTGGCTCATACAGCACGAGATCACGATCGATCAGTGTCAATGTGGAATTATAGGGATTATATTCAACCAGCTCTTCCGGCCGGTTGTTTTCATCAATAAAGTTGACCTCGACATTGATGTCTTTCTCCGCCAGAACAATACGCACAGCATGGCCGATCGGGGTCACCGGATCAGAATATAACACCATGACAGATCGCCGGTTGGCTATGCTCGCCATAATTCAGTCTCCATTAATATTCAGGAAATGCAGAAGTGATGTAATTACTAAAAGGAAAGATCAGTGTACGTCTTTCCAGTATTCCTTCTTGAGTAAAAATGCTATTACCAGGAAACACAGCAGATAGATGATCACCCAGATGCCGATTTTGTGCCGCTGGAACTTGGCCGGTTCGGACAGATAGACCAGAAAATTCACCAGGTCCTGAACGGCCTTTTTATATTCGTCCGGGGTCATCTTGCCGGGCGACAGCTGCTCCAGTCGTTCAATCACCTGTCCTTCGGTCCCGTCATCATGGGTCACGGTTTTGAATACCGGTTGCTGCATACCCTGGAGTTCCCATAATACGTGTGGCATGGCCACATCCTTGAACTGCAGGTTGTTCACGCCAAACGGGCGTTGCGGGTCCACATAAAATGTCATCAGATAAGCATACAACCAGTCCGGGCCACGTGAACGCGCAATCACTGAAAGATCGGGGGGAGACACACCAAAAAAGGACAATGCATCTGCGGGCTTCATGGCGATGTCCATGGTGTCACCGGGTTTACCGCCACCGAACATGAAGTTCTGCTGCAGGGTATCTTCAGTGATGCCGAGGTCTTTGGCCAGCCGGTTGTAACGCATATAGGACGCAGAATGGCAGCCCATGCAGTAATTGACGAAGATACGTGCGCCACGCTGCAGTGAACTGGCGTTGGAAATATCGGCCTCAAAGTGATAGCCCGGGACAATACCACTGGCAGCGTACGCTGCCGGGATAATGCCCGGAATCATCAACAAAAAAGTGACCAGAGATAACAGGTGTTTCATCGCATGGTCACCCTGTCCGGTACCGGCCGATCGTTATCAGTGCTGGTATAGAACGGCATGAATGCGAAGAACGCGAAATACAGCACCGCAAAGAAACGCGACAGCCATGTATACAGCGGGGTCGCCACCTGCAGACCCAGCCAGCCGAGTGAGAGGAAACTGATCACGAATACCGTCAGTGCTATGCGATATTTAATGCCGCGATAACGGATGGATTTCACCGGGCTCTTGTCCAGCCACGGGAGGAAAAAGAACAGCATGGTTGCTAGCCCCATGGCAATAACACCACCAACCTGACTGGGGACGGCACGCAGGATGGCGTAGAACGGCGTGAAGTACCAGACCGGCGCAATATGCTCCGGCGTCTTCAGCGGATCAGCGGGAATAAAGTTGGCACTTTCCAGAAACAGTCCCTGTGTGCCCGGTATTTTCATTTCCGGTGCATAGAACACCACCAGACAGAACAGGATCAGAAAGACGATCGCACCAACCAGATCCTTGACGGTGTAATAAGGATGAAACGGAATACCGTCCAGTGGCACCCCATTGGCGTCTTTATGTTTTTTTATCTCGACACCATCCGGATTGTTGGAACCGACTTCATGCAGGGCAAGGATATGTACTGTCACCAGACCGAGCAGCACCAGCGGCATTGCAATCACATGCAGCGAGAAGAACCGGTTGAGGGTCACATCGGACACCACATAATCACCGCGTATCCACAGCGCCAGATGATCACCAATCACCGGAATGGCGCCGAACAGGGAGATGATCACCTGTGCGCCCCAGTAGGACATCTGCCCCCATGGCAGCAGATAACCAAAGAACGCTTCGGCCATCAGGGTGAGGTAAATAAACATACCGGTGAGCCACAGCAATTCCCGTGGTTTCTTGTAGGAACCGTACATCAGGGCGCGGAACATGTGCAGATAAATCACCACGAAAAAGGCCGAAGCGCCGGTGGAATGCATGTAACGGATCCACCAGCCCCATTCCACATCACGCATGATGTATTCCACCGAAGCAAATGCATGTTCGGCGGAAGGTTTGTAATTCATCGTCAGCCAGATGCCGGTAACGATCTGGATCACCAGTACCAGCAGGGCGAGGGATCCGAAGAAATACCAGAAATTGAAATTCTTGGGCGCGTAGTATTGTGCAAGGTGCTCGTTCCAGAGTTTCAGCAGCGGGAACCGCGCATCCACCCAGCTGAGCAAATCATTTAACAGTTTGACGACCCGGTTCATCAACTGGCCCCCGAGTCATCGCCAATCAGGATGCGGGTATCGGTAACAAACTTGTAGGGCGGCACCACCAGATTGGCCGGGGCTGGCACGCCCTTGAAGACACGGCCTGCGAGATCAAAGCGTGACCCATGACAGGGACAGAAAAAGCCACCTTTCCATTCCGGGCCCAAATCTTCAGTATCTTCCGCACTGAAATAATTGGGGGAACAACCAAGGTGGGTACAGAGGCCGATCACGACCAGATATTCCGGCTTGATGGAACGGTACTCATTTTTGGCGTAGCCGGGCTGTTGCTCAACATCCGATTGCGGGTCACGGACTTCAGAATTCAGACCGGTCAGGTCACTGAGGGATTTTTCATCGCGGCGCAGGATCCAGACCGGCTTGCCCTGCCATTTCACACGCATTAACTGCCCGGGCTGCAATTCGCCGATATCCACTTCCACCGGGGCTCCAATGGCCTTGGTCTTGGCGCTGGGCGTCATGGTGGAAATAAACGGGATACTGGTGGCAATGGCCCCGACACCACCTACGACAGTCGCGGCCGTCGTCAGGAACCGGCGCCGGTGCAGGTCTGTTTTCCCTTGTTGCATGCGTGTTTCCCCGTCAAATACTGCTCATGGCTGGAAATAAAAATAGTATAACATGCAGTGTCAAGTAATCTGCTGCTGAACAAAATAAATGGCGTTTTGAACCCTGCCCGGAACGGCTTCTGCCCCAGACCATGCACATTAACAGTACACTCAAGTTCGTGTTGCAATCCGTCATTACCGGACTGGCGGCGGCCCTGATCATCCTGCTGTTCTGGCCTGAACTCGCCGGGCGGGAAAGCACTTCTAACCGCCACCCGGAAAATGGTTCATACAGCGCTGCCGTGGCCCGTGCGGCACCGGCGGTGGTGAATGTCTATGGCAGCAAGGTCTACCAGACTCAAGTACACCCGCTGTTTCAGGATCCCCTGTTCCAGCGGTTTTTTGGCACTACGCCTACCCCCAGTCAGCGCCGCGACAGCAGCCACGGTTCAGGCGTCATCATGAGTACCGAGGGCTATATCCTGACCAATGCACACCTGATCCGGGAGAAGGATGAAATCCGGGTGACGCTGAATGATGGCCGGCAAACTGAAGCGAAAGTGATCGGTATCGATACGGACACCGATCTGGCCGTGCTTAAAATTGAACTCGATCAGTTACCCGTGATCCCGGTCGGGGATTCCAATGCGTTAAAAGTCGGCGATGTTGTGCTCGCCATCGGCAACCCATATGACGTTGGGCAAACCGTTACCCAGGGGATCGTCAGCGCCAAAGGGCGCAAACGCATGGGCATTACCACGATTGAGGATTTCATCCAGACCGATGCCGACATCAATCCGGGCAACTCCGGGGGGGCACTTATCATCAGCAACGGCGAACTGGTCGGTATTAACACCGCTATTTATTCGACCACCGGCGCCTCCCAGGGCATAGGTCTCGCCACTCCGATTAATCTGGCACTGAGTGTCATGCAACAGATCATTAAACACGGACAGGTGGTACGCGGCTGGCTGGGCATCGAAGCCCAGATCCTCTCGCCTGACATCATCCGTGAAGCCGGACTGCAACAGGGAGGTGTACTGGTGGCGGGTGTTCTACGGGGCGGACCGGCAGATATTGCCGGTATGGCTCCAGGCGATATCCTGCTCAGGATAGGTGATCAACCGGTCAGTGATCCGCAACAGGTGATACAAATGATTTCGAATCTCAAGCCGGGCACTACGGTATCGATCCTGATTCTACGTGGCTGGGAGCAGATGACATTACGAGCAACCGTCACCAGCCGTCCGGCGATGGTTCAATAACCGGCACTAATCACTTTTTTAAGTGCAGCAATAAATGTTGTGTTTTCTTCAGACTTGCCCACTGTGACGCGCAGACAATCCATCAACAAAGGATGCTGGCCATGCAGATTTTTGATCAATACACCCTGTTCTTTTAATCCGGCATGAACCCGGTCAGCACCGCCCTCTGGCACACGAAACAAAATGAAATTGGCGGCGCTGGGCCAGGTTTTTATATCTTTGATGCCTGATAACTGCCTCAATAATTCTGCACGATCGGTACATATCTGTTGCGCCTGATCGCTCAAGACAGTGTCATGCCGAAGTATAAACTCTACTGATTTTTGCGTGAGTGTATTGATGTTGTAAGGCAGGCGGATTTTCTCGAATTCCTGCAACCAGGATTGATGCCCGAGCAGATAGCCGAGCCGGAGTCCGGCGAGCCCGGACTTGGAGAACGTGCGCATCACCAGCAGATTATCAAAGTCATCAAGAACATCTACAAAGCTGGCACCAGCGAAAGCATGATAGGCCTCATCAATAATAACCAGTCCCGGCGCAGCATGGATGACATCCAGCAAGGTATTCCGATCAAACAGATTGCCGGTGGGATTGTTGGGATGAGCAATAAAAATCACGGCGGGTTGATGCTGTTCGATGGCCTGCAACATGGCCATGCCGTCCAGCGAGAAATCACTTGCATGCAACGGCACACCGTAAAACGGCGTCTGCACCATCTGGCTGATCATCCGGTACATGACAAATGTCGGCTCCGGTGCAAGAAACGTACGATCCGCTCCGGACAGCGCGAGTGCGATGATCTGGATTAGTTCATCCGATCCATTGCCGAACATGATCTCAATGTTCTGCGGAATGCGCATGACACTGCGCAGGCGTTCGCGCAATGTACTGGCATGTGGATCAGGATAGCGGTTGAGGGCAACGGAGTTTAATTCGGCGAGCCATTGCTGTTTGAGAGCTTCCGGCCAGACATAAGGGTTTTCCATGGCATCGAGCTTGATCAGGCCAGTAGCATCAGGCACATGATAGGCCCGCATGGACAATATCGCGGGGTGTATCCAGTCTTTAACGGATTTCAAACAGGTTTGATCCGGTATTCCGCAGAGCGCGCGTGTGCCGTCAGTCCCTCACCGCGTGCGAGTATGGAAGCCGTGCCGGCGAGTTCGCGTACGGATTCACCCGTGCACATGATGACGGAAGACTTCTTCTGAAAATCATAGACGCCCAGCGGCGAAGAAAAACGTGCCGTACGTGATGTTGGCAGCACATGATTCGGCCCGGCACAGTAATCGCCCAGCACTTCAGCGGTGTGGCGCCCCATGAATATCGCACCGGCATGACGGATGCGCGGCAATAATAACTCCGGCGCATTGACGGCAAGCTCCAGATGTTCCGGTGCGATCTGGTTGGTGAGATTGATAGCCTCATCCATGTCCTTGCAGTGAATCAATGCACTGTTGTTGTTCAATGCTTGTTCGATGATGGCTGCGCGTTCCATTTGCGGCAGCAGTTTCACAATGCTGGCGCGTACGGATTCAATAAATTGCTTGTCCGGGCAAAGCAGGATGGCACTGGCCTCTTCATCGTGTTCGGCCTGTGCAAACATGTCCATCGCCACCCAGTCAGGATCAGTGCTGCCATCGGCAATAATCAAAACTTCCGAAGGTCCGGCGATCATATCGATGCCGACCTGTCCGAACACCAGTCGCTTGGCTGTCGCCACATAACTGTTGCCGGGGCCGACAATCTTGTCCACGCGTGGCACCGATTCCGTGCCATAGGCGAGTGCCGCAACCGCTTGCGCACCCCCGACAGAAAACACACGATCCACTCCTGCAATTGAAGCCGCGGCCAATACCAGTGGATTATATTCACCGTCAGGGCACGGCACGACCATGATGATTTCCTGTACTCCGGCCACTTTGGCCGGGATCACGTTCATCAACACCGATGAAGGATAGGCCGCCTTGCCACCGGGCACATAAACACCGGCGCGGTCCAGCGGTGTCACCTGCTGGCCGAGTGTATTGCCTTGGCTGTCCTTGTACAGCCAGGATTCCTGTTTCTGTTTTTCATGGTAGGTGCGGATGCGTTCAGCAGAAATTTCCAGTGCCTGTTTCAGTTCCGGGGTAATTTTTTTCACTGCTGTTTTCAGTTCAGAGAATGGAATTTCCAGATCAGCAATACCGGCATTGCGCCGATCGAAACGGTTCGTATATTCCAGCAATGCGGCATCACCCCGCTTGCGTACGGCATTGATGATGTCCTGCACAGCAGCGATCAGTTTTGGATCGGGCTCATTACTTTGAGCCAGTAATGCATCGAACTCTGCGGCAAAATTTCTGCTGCGCGTGTCCAGTTGTTTAATGTTCATGATTTGGCCGCCACAGCTTCCAGTCTGGCCAGCAACGGTTTGATGATGGCATATTTCATTTTCATCGCGGCCTTGTTCACAATCACCCGCGAACTGATCTCGGCGATGGTTTCCATCGGCACCAGCCCATTGGCCTTCAATGTATTTCCGGTATCCACCAGATCCACAATCAAATCAGCCAAACCGAGGATAGGGGCGAGTTCCATCGAGCCATAAAGTTTGATGATCTCCACCTGCCGGCCCTGTGCTGCAAAGTAATTGCGGGTGGTGTTGATGTATTTCGTCGCGACTCGCGGGCGGCCATTGATACTCTGTTTTGTTTTTGGCCCAGCCAGCACCATGCGGCATGTGGCAATGTTCAAATCCAAAGGTTCGTAAACACCATCACCATTGTATTCCATCAATACATCCTTGCCGGCGATGCCGATGTCCGCCGCGCCATATTCCACATAGGTGGGGACATCCGTGGCACGAATAATAATAATCTTTACACCGGGCTGATTGGTGTTCAGCACGAGTTTGCGGGTACGGGCCGGATCTTCTGCAGGGACGATATTGACGCGCGCAAGCAGGGGCAGGGACTCGGACAGGATCCGGCCCTTGGAGACGGCAATCGTCAGTGTGGTTTGTGTGCTCATTGAAAATCAATTCACCCGGTAATTCTGTTACCGGACATTGTGAGTCAAGATGGAATCCGGCGGATATGGGCGCCCAACTGCGCCAGCTTTTCCTCGATCGTTTCATATCCTCGATCAATATGATAAATACGATCAACCACGGTTTCACCTTTGGCAACAAGCCCCGCCAGCACCAGACTGGCCGAAGCACGCAGGTCCGTGGCCATCACCGGTGCACTGGTGAGTCTTTCCACGCCAGAACTGATGGCGGTATTGCCTTCCAGCCTGAGGTTTGCGCCCATGCGCTGTAATTCCTGTACATGCATGAAACGGTTTTCAAATACGGATTCCGTGATCATGCCTGTGCCCGTCGCCACGCAGTTCATGGCCGTGAATTGTGCCTGCATGTCGGTCGGGAACCCCGGGAAAGGCGAAGTATAGACATCCACCGCTCGCGGTTTGCGCCCGCCCATATCCAGTGTAATTGTGCTGGCATCACCGTTAATTTCAGCACCTGCTTCCACCAGTTTGGCCAGTACGGCATCCAGCAAATCCGGACGCGTATTTTTAAGTTTTATCTTGCCGCCCGTCATCGCTGCGGCAACCAGATAGGTGCCGGTTTCAATACGATCCGGCAGAATGTTGTAGTGGCTGCCGGTTAATGTCTGCACACCCTCGATCACGATTCGATCACTGCCGGCACCTGTGATTTTTGCGCCCATGCTGATCAGGCAATTGGCCAGATCCACCACTTCCGGTTCACGGGCTGCGTTATCGATAATCGTAGTGCCCTTGGCCAGCGTGGCTGCCATCATCAGGTTTTCGGTACCAGTCACTGTGACCATGTCCAGTGTAATGTGTACGCCCTTGAGTCGCTTCGCTGTGGCCCGGATGTAGCCACCTTCCACATGTATGTCCGCGCCCATTGCGGCCAACCCGCGTAAATGCAAATTCACCGGCCGCGAACCAATGGCACAGCCACCCGGAAGTGATACATCGGCTTTGCCGTAATGGGCAAGTAATGGCCCGAGCACCAGAATGGATGAGCGCATGGTCTTGACCAGTTCATACGGCGCAAAAAACTCACGGATGTTACTGCTGTCCACCTCAATGTTCATTTTCTCGTCCACAGTGAGTTGTGCGCCCATGCGGCCGAGCAGTTCCATGGTGGTGGTGATGTCATGCAGGTGTGGAACATTGCCGACCGTGACCGGAGCATCAGCCAGAATCGTGGCGGCAAGAATCGGCAGGGCCGCATTCTTGGCACCGGAAATATTGATCTCCCCCTGCAGCGGTATACCGCCCTTGATAATCAGTTTATCCATCTGCGTTCTTTGTAATCTCTATTTGATAATGCCCAAAGCCTGCCTGCTTTCCCATTCCTCAGGCGTGTAGGCCTGTATCGACAGAGCATGTATTTCGCGGCCCACCCGGTTACCCAGGGTCTGGTACACCATACGATGCCGGGCCAGTGCCGGCTTGCCGGCAAACTCCGGACTGACCACGATCGCTTCAAAGTGCGTGCCATCACCCCCGACTTCCGCCACTGATGAGGCCAGCCCCTGCTCGATTAACAATTTGATTTCAGCAATATGCACGTATCGCTCCAGTAGCGGTGCGGGAGTTGCCGCAGATTAGCGCAGATATCCAGGTTGGTGTAATGCCGGAATTGTCGTAACAGGTCCCCGCACCGGGTTCATGTGCAGAAACCGGGTTACCATGACTGTGCCGCCGTTAACGCGCCGCTGTAGCGTCTTCGTCAGTAGTTGCCGTAGAGTTACGCTCAGCCAGCTTGGCAATCAGGGCGTCTATTCCGCTTTTCCGGATCTCGGAAGCAAACGAACCACGATATGTCGCCACCAGACTGATGCCATCCACCGCCACATCGATCACTTTCCACGAACCGCCACTGACATGAAGGCTGTAATTAATAGGGACGGACTTGGCACCGGGCTGCTGGACTTCAGTCTTCACCAGAACCACATTGGATTCAGGATTATTGCTTACCGGCAGATAAATAATTTCCTGCTCGGAATACTCGAGTAAAGCCTTGGCATAGGTGCGTACCAGCAGGGTACGGAACTCGTCCACAAACTGGTCCTGCTGGGTCTGACTGGCTATCTTCCAATTTTTGCCCAGTACCCATTTGGACATGCTGACAAAATCGAAATTGGGAATGATAATTTCGTTAATCAGGGAATAAAGTTTTTCCGGGTGCGCTTCCAGCTCGGAGCGTTCTGATTTGAGCCGGGCAATTACTCTTTCAGCAGTGTCTTTAATGACTTCTTCAGCCGTATTCGGCGTGGCATAAGCCTGGGAGAATGCCAGTACCAACAGCAGACTGAAACCATAAATAAATTTTGTCTTCATCGCTTTATCCCGAAATTCGATACAAATTTTTGTAATGATTGATACTACCTCAATCGGAGTGGTTCTCATGTGAAAACCGCAAGGCCGCCTATTCTAATTTATTCTGCTTGGTCTGTCCGCAGTCAGAAAGGTTTCCCGCAGGATTGGGTAATGCCTGTTTATTTGTTCTGTAACACAATGAAATTTATGAACTTTTAAATAAGCTGGCTGTCCGGAGGCACTATCAGGTGAAAGTACCGGTCCAGGACGGCTCCCCAACCGGTGTCAGCTTGGGCAACAGGACCAACACCGCCAGTAAGGCAATCGCCGTGGCCAGCGTCGTCAACAGGCCAAACAAGATGGTTGGAATAAAATTCGACAACGCCAGAATTGAGCAGCCACCCACAATCGTAATGGCCGTATAAAAAATCGCATTGCCGATGTTTACATGGCAATCATGCAGGGTCTGTACATGGTCGCCCATGCGGGACTATTCCTCGCGGCAGCGGAAAATATAGTGAATGCTGTTATCAACCACCATACCGATGGTGATGGCAGCCTGTGCTAGACTGCACAAAAACAGCTGCCGAGGAACACACTGATGTTAAAACCGGTTTTGTATGTATTATTCTTGTTATCCACAGCGCCAGGGGTGCTGGCGCAGTCCCCTGCGCCAGACGACGCATCGGTTTATTTTATCTCACCCACAGATGGAGCAACAGTCAAAAACCCGGTGCGGGTGGTATTCGGTTTGAAGAACATGGGTATCGCACCGGCCGGCATACAGGTTGAAAACACCGGTCATCATCACTTGCTCATAGATACTGATCTGCCACCACTGGATCAGCCTGTCCCGAATGACGAACAGCACCGGCATTTTGGCAAGGGCCAAACCGAAACAGAACTGACCCTTTCACCGGGCCAGCATACCCTGCAATTATTGCTGGGCGATTTCGGGCACGTGCCGCATACGCCGCCGGTGATGTCGGAACGCATCACCATCATCGTGGAGTAATCTCTTTACTGCTTTTGCTGTTTCAGCAAATCACGTATCTCGGCCAGTAACTGTTCTTCTTTTGAAGGTGCGGGTGGCTGCGCCGGGGCCGCTTCTTCCTTTTTCTTGAGTGTGTTCATGGCCTTGATCACCATGAAAATGGCAAAGGCCACAATGGTGAAATCAAGAACGGTCTGGATAAACAGACCGTATTTCAGCGTCACGGCCGGGGCTTCACCGACTGCTTCTTTCAGTGTGATGGCAAGGTCTGAAAAATCGATCCCTCCAATCAGCAACCCCAGCGGCGGCATCACTACGTCGCCCACAAAGGAAGAGACTATTTTTCCAAACGCGGCACCGATGATAATGCCCACCGCCATATCCACCACATTGCCCCGCACCGCAAACTCTTTGAATTCCTGCAGCATCGACATGGTTACTCTCCTCTCATCTCTTCTGGTTAATTGAAAACAGGATGAAATTTTTACTCCGGTAATTGTAATTTACCGGTAACGATTTTCTGCAATACCCGTACATACAATGCATGTTCCGCTGGCAGCACTCGTGCTGCCAGTGATGTGGCATCATCGCCAGGCATCACCTCGACCTGCTCCTGATCCAATATTAATCCCTGGTCATATTCACCATCAACCAGATGCACAGTGACGCCGGTCACCTGTTCACCCGCAGCGAGAACTGCTTCATGCACATGAATACCATACATCCCCTGCCCGCCGAATTTCGGCAGCAGTGAGGGATGGATGTTCAGAATTCTGTTTTTGTAGGTCTCCAGCAGAACCGGGCCTATTCGTTTCATGTAACCGGCCAGGATGACGAGGTCAACATTGTGGTTTTTCAATGTTGCGGTAATGGACTGATCCAGCGCATCTGCGCTGTGTTGAGTAGTACTGCTCAGGTGATAGGCCGGGATACCGGCTGTACGCGCAATTCGTAGTGCGCCGGAGTCTGCATTGTTACTGATGACCACACCCGGCCGCGCCTGCAGACGGCCTTCGCGGCAGGCATTCAGTATGGCCTGCATGTTGCTGCCGCGGCCGGAAGCGAGAAACCCGAGTGTCAGTGTCATGGCGAATCGACCTTTACCGTAAAACCCAGTTGCCGGAGTATCCCGGCCTGATGTTCTGATGAGACACGCAATGTTGTCGCAGAAAATTCACGGCGTAACGGATAGTTTCTGCGCAGAGCGTCGAAATACTCACTAACCTGCTCGCGGCCCATTTCCAGTACGCGACGCAGCGCTGCTGCATCACTGCGCACATCATAATGGGCCAGTACAGCCATAGTGACTGCGTCATCCACATTCATGGAATTGATCATGAATTCATGCTGTTCCTGTTGCGGCAGAATTCCATCATAGTGCCAGAATGGAACCACTCCAAGATAATCACAGACGCCGGCATGGATCTGTGCAGTAGCACGCAATTTGGCATCGGCCGCATAACCGGCAATGTGCGGTGTGCCTATATTGATCTGTTTCAGTAATTGAAGATTGATATGTGGTTCTCCGCTCCATACATCCAGTGTGGTCAGAAATTCCGGATGATCATGCATGGTGTGCATTAATGCCGTTTCATCGATCACGCCGCCACGGGCAGTATTGATGATGATGGCATCCGCTTTCATCCGCCGCAGAAATTCAGCGTTGATCAGATGCCGTGTGGGATAAGGACCTGTTTCAGTATAGGGCACATGCAGGGTAATAATATCGGCCCGAACCAGGTCAGCAAGATCAGAATAGCGCGTATCGCCACTGGCATCGTGCAGGGGCGGATCATTCAACAGGCATTTCATCCCGATAACAGTGAATGCGTCTGCCAACCGGCTGCCCACGGCACCACAGCCGATAATACCCGCTGTTTTGCCGGACAGATTAAACTCTTTCTGGGTGGACAATACACTGAGCGCACTCAGCACATACTCCACGACGGACCGGGCATTGCTGCCATGAGCAGAGACAAAACCGATGTCATGCTGTCGGAGAAAATCCGTATCGATATGATCGATACCACTGGTGGCGCTGGCGACAAACCTGACCTGGCTGTTATTGAGAAGTGCAGCATTGACTTTCGTCACTGATCGAACCAGTAATATGTCGGCGTCACGCACCATGCTGCAATCCATGTCACGACCGGGAACCAGAACCAGTTCGCCGAGGCCAGCGAAGGCAGCCTGTACCTGCGGAATATGTGCATCAGCGACTATCTTCATTCTTCAAAATCCATGAAGATCAGTAATGTCACGGCCATGACTGGATCATGGCTGTGAAGGATTTATGGGAGACTGTCGAGTTCAGCGCCTTCTTTCTGTACCGGCATCAAATGCTTGCGATCTATACCCAACGCAAGAGTCACCGGACTGGCAATGTAGATGGATGAATAGGTACCAATGACGATACCGACGATAATCGTCACACAGAATGTGCGCAACGCTTCACCACCCAGCACCAACAATGCCACCAGCACCAGCAGCGTAGTGACGCCGGTCATGATGGTGCGGCTCAGGGTTTCATTCAGGGATACATTCATCACTTCCACTGGAGCAGCCTTGCGAAGTTTGTGAAAATTTTCGCGGATGCGATCAAACACCACCACCGTATCGTTGATGGAATAACCAATTACAGTGAGGATCGCCGCCAGCACGGAAAGATCAAAATTCATCTGGGTAATCGCCAGGAAACCAATGCACATAATTACATCATGAACGGTGGCGACAATGGCGCCAATAGAGAAATAGGTCTGGAAACGGAAGGCGAGGTAAATCATGATCCCGATCATGGCATAGATCATCGCCAGCACGCCGTCCTCCTTGAGTTCATCGCCGACCTGCGGGCCTACGAATTCCACGCGGCGCATTTCCACGCCTTCCCCGGTATCCCGCAGAAGATCGATCAGCCGGTTACTGATATCAGCACTGTTCAGTCCTTCCCTGGGCGGCACCCTGACCAGTATTTCATGGGCAGAACCGAAATACTGCACACTGACATCACTGAATTCCGACGCAGCAAGTTTTGTACGCACCTTGTCCAGATCGGCCGGCTGGCTATAACCAAACTCAACCACGGTACCACCGGTAAAATCAATGCCGTAATTCATGCCCTGCACGAAGAACAGGATCACAAACAGCAGACTCAGGATTCCTGACACCCAGCAGGCCAGCTTGCGCTTGCCCATGAAATCAATATTGGTTTTGGTTTTTATAAATTCCACAGTGGCATTCCTCAAATCAGCAGGCGTTGCAGCTTGCGGCCGCCATACATCAGGTTAATCACAGCGCGGCTCACGGTGATCGCCGTAAACATGGAACTGATAATACCCAGCGACAGTGTTACCGCAAAACCCTTGATCGGTCCGGTGCCAAAACTGAACAGCACGAGTGCCGCAATGAGTGTGGTGATGTTGGAGTCCGCAATGGATGAAAAGGCCTTATCAAAACCGGCATGGATACTGGCATGCGGCGTGTTACTGTTTCTCAGTTCTTCACGAATACGCTCGAAGATCAGTACATTGGCATCCACTGCCATGCCGATGGTCAGCACGACACCGGCAATACCCGGCAAGGTCAGCGTGGCCTGCAACATGGACATCATGGCCACGATCAGCACGACGTTCAGCATCAGTGCAATATTGGCAATCAATCCAAATACCCGGTAGTAGAATGCCATGAACATAAGCACCAGTATGAATCCAACCAGTACGGATTTATAACCCTGTTCAATATTGTCCTGACCGAGGCTTGGACCGATCGTGCGCTCTTCAATAATTTCAATCGGGGCTGCCAACGCACCAGCGCGCAGCAAGAGTGCCAGGTTACGCGCTTCCTGCGTGGAATCCAGACCGGTGATATGGAAGCGCTTGCCGAGTTGTTCCTGAATGGTTGCTGCATTGATGACCTCTTCGATCACCTCGGTCTTTTTTACCATTTCGCCGTTTTCTTCGATCGTTTCCGTTTTGGTCTCGATAAAGACCACGGCCATACGCTTGCCGACCTGATCACGGGTCTCGTTGCTGAAGATCAGACCACCTTTGGAATCGAGCGTGATGCTCACATCCGGCCCGCCACTCTGCGGATCAATTCCGGAGGCTGCATCAATAATATGATCGCCGGTCAGCAATACCTGCTTGTCGAGCAGGATCGGCTGTCCGTCACGTTCGTAATAAAGCCTGGAACCTGCCGGCACCCGGCCATCGACGGCATCCTGCACCGGATGATCATCGTCGACCATGCGGAATTCCAGTGTGGCCGTGGCGCCGAGGATGTTCTTGGCCCGGGCCGTGTCCTGTACACCCGGCAGCTCCACCACCACGCGGCTGTCACCCTGCTGCTGGATCACCGGTTCCGCCACGCCGAGTTCATTCACACGTTTGCGCAGTGTGGTGATGTTCTGATGCAGGGCATTTTTGCGGGTTTCGGCAATGCTCTGCTCGGTTATTGTCAATACAACCTGATATTCAGCCGTGGCGGCATCGCTGGCCTCGATATTCAACTCAGGATAATTTTTCTCAATCTGGCTGATGCCTTTTCCCTGATCATCGGCAGTCTGAAAACGCACCAGCACACCACCCTGATCCTGGCGGCTGATATTGCGGTAACGGATCTTGTTTTCCCGGAACAGGGAACGCAGATCAGACACATAACGTTCTTCGGCTTTCTTGACGGCGGCCACCATGTCCACTTCCATCAGGAAGTGCACGCCACCACGCAGATCGAGTCCGAGAAACATCGGCTCGGCACCCAGCTTGCGCAGCCAGGCTGGTGTCGCCGGTGCCAGATTAAGCGCGACGACATAACCTTTGCCCATGGCTTCTTTCACCAGTTCCTGTGCCTTGAGCTGGGTCTCGGTGTCCTTGAAGCGCAGCAACAGGCTGTTTTCCACCACTTCCATGCTGACGGGCTTGATCTCGGACTTATCAAAGGCGATCTGTGCCTGCAGTTTGGTCAGATCATTGATTTCAGCACCACGGGCTGAGGAGACCTGCAGGGCCGGGTCGCTGCCAAAAATATTCGGTAACGCATAAATCACGCTGACTACAACGATCAGCGCGATCATCACATACTTCCAGGCGGGATAACGGTTCATAAATTTAACAGCAGGTTAATACAATCTGGTTTTTTAATTTTTTTAATGATATCTACAATGTTTTTAATGTGCCTTTCGGCAGCAGTGCGGTCACAGCATGTTTCTGTACCTTGACCTCGACCTCGGGTGCGATTTCAACGCTGATGAAATTATCCCCGATTTTGCTGATTTTTCCGGCCAGACCACCGCTGATCACCACTTCATCGCCCTTGGCCAGCGCATCCACCATTTGCTTGTGCTCCCTGGCCTGTTTCATCTGGGGACGAATCAGGAAAAAATAAAACACCGCGAAGATCAGCAACAACGGCAGGAGGCTCATCAGTCCACCACCACTCTGCGGGGCATCCTGAGCCCAGGCATTTTCTATGAAAAAATCCAGCATTTGCGCACCACGCTATAAAAGAGCGCGGTATTATGCCACAGAGTCCGCACCTTGCGCGCGTTTCGCATAAAAATCGGCGATAAATGCCGGGAGTTCCCCGGCCCGGATGGCAGTGCGCAACCCGGTCAGCAGGGCATGGTAGTAATACACATTATGTATGGTGTTGAGCCTGGCACCGAGCATTTCTCCGGTGCGATCCAGATGGTGCAGGTAGGCGCGAGTGTAATTCCGGCAGGTGTAGCAGCCGCAGGCCTCATCCAGCGGGATCGTGCTGTGCCGGTGTTTGGCATTCCTGATCCGCACCACCCCGTCCGTCGTAAACAGATGTCCGTTACGGGCATTGCGGGTCGGCATCACACAATCAAACATGTCTATGCCGCGCCGGACGGCTTCGACGATGTCTTCCGGCGTACCCACACCCATCAGGTAACGCGGCTGTTGTACCGGTAATTGCGGCGCGATATGGGACAGCATCTGCAGCATCACTTCCTGCGGTTCGCCGACAGAGAGACCGCCAATGGCGTAACCGTCAAAACCGATCTTCAGCAATCCCTGCAGTGACGTATCCCGCAGAGCCGGATACATACCCCCCTGAACGATACCGAATAAGGCGGAGGGATGATCGCCGTGAGCCGCTTTACTACGCTCGGCCCAGCGTAAAGATAATTCCATGGATTTACGCGTCTGTTCCTCGGTGGCCGGATACGGCGTGCAATCATCAAAGATCATGATGATGTCAGAGTTCAAGGCATGCTGGACCGCAATCGCCCGTTCCGGATCCAGAAACACCGCATCACCATCGATCGGCGAGCGAAAACGCACACCCTCTTCCGTGATCTTTCTCGCTTCCGCCAGACTGAAGACCTGATAGCCACCGGAGTCGGTGAGTATTGGCGATTGCCAGTTCATGAACTCATGCAGTCCGCCGTGTTGTTGTATGACCTCAACACCCGGCCGCAACATTAAATGAAACGTGTTGCCGAGAATAATCTGGCTGCCAAGTTCACGGAGTTCCTCCGACGACAGTGATTTCACGGCGCCATAAGTCCCCACCGGCATGAACACCGGTGTTTCCACCACGCCGTGTGCCAGTATCATGCGCCCACTGCGGGCTGCACCATCGGTTTTCAGTAATTCAAATTTCATTTGTTCGTATCTCGTCGCTCGTGAAGCGTATCTCGCCGATCATACTACGCGCTTCACGCTTCACGCTTCACGCTATGCAATAAACATCGCATCACCATAACTGAAGAAGCGGTACTTTTCTGTAACAGCGTGCCGGTAAACGTTCAACACATTATCGCGTCCGGCAAAGGCACAGACCAACATTAATAATGTCGATTCAGGTAAATGGAAATTGGTAATCAATGCATCCACCACCCTGAACTGATAACCCGGGTAAATAAAAATATCTGTTTCACCGGCATAGGGTTGCAATTCACTTGATCGCCCCGCCGTTTCCAGACTGCGCACCGAGGTGGTTCCCACAGCGATAACCCGGCCTCCATGCGTGCGGGTTTCCCGTACCTGCTTGCAAACTTCCGCGCTCACTTCCAGATATTCGCTGTGCATTTTGTGATCTTCAATATTGTCTGTGCGTACCGGTTGAAACGTTCCGGCGCCCACATGCAGAGTCACAAATGCCGTGCCAATACCTTTTTGCTCAATATCTTTTAATAACTTCTCTGTGAAATGCAGCCCTGCTGTCGGTGCGGCCACAGCACCGGGACGCTTTGCATAGACCGTTTGATAACGCTCACGATCACTGCTTGCATCCGCGCGTTTGATATAAGGCGGCAATGGCATGTGCCCGGCCGTATTCAACACATCCATAACCTTGCTGCCTGCTTCCACTTCCAGGATGTACATGCCGTTCCGTTCACCCACCAGTCGCAGAACCTGTCCATTCTCCAATTGTATTTCCATACCGGGCCGGGGTGGTTTATTGAAGCGCATCTGGGCGAGTATCTGCCGATCGGACAATACCCGTTCCGTCATGATCTCAACCTTGCCGCCGGTGGGTTTATGGCCAAACAGCCGGGCCGGTAATACCCGGGTGTCGTTGAACACCAGCAGGTCCCCCGGCCGCAGCAGTTCCAGCAGATCTGCAAATAATCGATCTGCCAGCGCGCCGGTACTGCGGTTGAGACACAGGAGCCGGCTTTCCCCCCGGCGGGCGGGCGGAGCCTGTGCTATCAGGTCTTCTGGCAAATCATAGGTAAATTCATCGCGCCGCATGGCGCGCGATGTTAACAGAGAAAGCGCCTTATAGCGGAAACTTGCGGTTTTCAGGCGGGCTGACTTTCACTTATACTTGCCGTCCGCATTCCTATGCCGAGGTGGCGGAACTGGATTATGTGCCGCGAGAGGACACGACTACATGGATGTAGGAGGTAGAGTAACGTCTGGAACAGTTACCGAGGATGCCCGATAGCGGCCGCGCCAGACTCAAAATCTGGTCTTTAAATTATTGTATGATTTCTTCTGTGCCGGGGTGGCGGAACTGGTAGACGCGCCAGACTCAAAATCTGGTATGGGTGACCATGTGGGGGTTCGATTCCCTTCCCCGGCACCAATATTTTAAATACTTCTAGCTGTTTTCACATTATCCAGCCTTCCAAATTTCCCCCGTATGGGGGACTTATGGGGGAATACACAATAAACCACCCTCACCGTAAGCCATTTAAATACAGGGCTTCTATGGCCGTATAACGTAAATTCCCCCATATACTCCCCCTTTTCTCCCCCATATTTATACATTAAGCCTATAAAACGTCGTATTTATGCCATTTTTATGCATGTATACACCAGATTAACTGTCTTGTATTGTCATGGATTGTTATTAGTTGTAAGCTATTGGTAACTGTTAGATTTGACTGACCATCATGGCCTATATAGAGACTAGAAAAGATTCTGACGGGAAAACACGCTACCGGGTACAGGTTCGCTTAAAAGGTTTTCCGCCACAGAATGCAACATTTGAGCGTAAAACAGATGCGGCCAAATGGGCGCAGCAGACTGAGGCCGCCATCCGTGAAGGCCGTCATTTCAAAACTATAGAGGCCAAGCGGCATACTGTTGCCGAAATGATCGACCGTTATATCAAAAGCGTATTGCCTACAAAACGTAGCCAGAAGGAGAACCAGAAACCACAACTGGAATGGTGGAAGAAACAGATCGGTGTTTACACATTAGCTGATACTACTCCAGCCATGATTGCTGAATGCCGTGATGAATTACTGGAAGGCACCACCCATCTGAAAGTCAAACGTTCGCCTGCTACGGTAAATCGTTATCTTGCCGCCCTTTCTCATTGCTTCACTATTGCTGTTAAGGAATGGGGGTGGATTGATGATTCCCCCATGCGTAAAGTCAGAAAATGTGCAGAGCCTAGAGGACGTATACGGTTTTTATCAGAAGATGAAAGAAAACGCCTACTTAAAGCATGTGCAGAGTCTGAAAATAAATCCTTGTATTTAATTGTTGTACTTGCACTATCAACAGGCGCGAGAAAATCTGAAATTCTCACCTTGAGATGGAATCAGGTTGATCTTACGCGCAACGTTATAACAATCTATGAAACCAAAAATGGGGAACCACGCTCATTGCCTATTACAGGTCACGCATTGAGGTTGATTAAAGACTTGAACAAAGTACGCCATATCACTACAGACCTGTTATTTCCAAGCAAGGACAAGAAAAAAGCTGCCAATATTCAGCACGTATGGAAAACTGTTTTGCAAAAAGCTGAATTACAAGATTTCCATTTTCACGATCTCCGGCATTCCGCAGCTTCTTACCTTGCAATGAATGGCGCGACAGTTGCCGAAATAGCAGAAGTTCTGGGCCATAAAACCTTACAGATGGTTAAACGTTATAGTCATTTAACGGAACAACATACTGCTAAGGTTGTAGAAAAAATGAACAAGCAGATATTTAGTTAGATCATGCCTAACTGGCGTAATAAAATTGAATATGATTTCACTAAAAACTTTAGTCCTGAAGAATGGGCATGGGAATATCTAAAAAGGAATAGACAATACATCTTAGATTATGAGCATACTGCATATCTACTATCAAAACGTAAAAATACATATAACAATACATCAGTACAATCCTTAAAAGATCCAGAATTTTTCAAGTTTACACCCCCTTTATATAAACGTGAGACATTTGACCAATGGATATCCCGTTGCGAAAGGCAAAGCATATTTCCTGGCTATCAATATTATCCTGATATATACGTCAGGAAGTGGAAACTGATTGGCAAGATGCGTTCACCTGCTCATGAACATCCACCAAAATTTAAACCTTATGACTCATATTGTGACTTAATTCGCTTTGACTCGATACATGAATATTACAGTAGTGACAATAAATTTGATGAAAGCTCTGTTGTTATTAGTTTTGATCTGAAGTATTCAATAGATGAACAATTATCAAAAACAAGGCAACTATTAAAAAATCAACAAGCTGAAAGAAATATCCACCCTATAGGAGAAAAACCCCAAAAAGCAAAAAATCCAATTTATCTTAGAGTTCTTGACGCTTATTCTGAAAATGCTAAACCATCTGAAATTGCCTCAATTATATTTCCCCATATACCTAATAACATAATTAATAATTATGGCCGTACTAACAGATTGAAAGACACCTATAAACAAGCAATATTTTGGACACATAATTATTATGTTCTTTTAAAAAAATAGGTAACTAGCGGCCCATCATCTAGACGTTAGATCACCAAGAGCGTTGAAGAATGTTGTTATATCATGCTTCGCATCATTATTTGTTGAACGGAGCATGAAACATGGTCAACGATGTATCTGAATTCGCAGCACATCCAAATATTCTCACAATCAAGCAATTAGCCAATAGATATCCTGCCTTTACAGAGGGGTCTCTACGTTGGCTCATTTTCAATTCAAAAAATCGAAAAAGCACCAAAAAAACCATTAAAGGCAATGGATTTGATTCGGTATTGATACGGATTGGCAAAAGAGTATTAATCGATGAAAAAAAGTTTCTGATGTGGGTTGATGCTCACGGAAATCATGATTCATATCATGACGCCTAATAGCCGGTAGAAATAAAATATTTTTAAAAATTAAAACTTCATATTTTATAAATTTAAATATTATGACCAAATTATCCGATCCTTTTGTAGATAAATTAACACTCATTTATAACTGTAATGAAGCCACTTCTGAATATATAGCAAGTACATTACGGGACATGAGCAAAGATCATGATTTCGGATTACATGGATATTACCGAAACTATCGTGGACTTGGTTATCAATACGCTTTTGGATTGCCTATAGGCGATAAAAATCAATCCGAATGCATAATTTTTGTGTTATCCAATAAAAAATGGCCTAATTTAAGAATTGAATGGAATCCTAATGTAGCCAAAAAATATGGCAATGAATTTATTTGGAATTTTATATTTTCTTTCATGCTTGAAGATTATGAGGATTTTCTATTAAATGCATTAATTACCCGGTTAGATATTGCTATCGATATTCATCCAATACACTTGGATAATATTTGGACAACGGCAGCCAGATATAGGAAATCTAACATACACTATGGTGAAGGCGGACGTATTGAATCGATATATTTAGGCTCTAATGAAAGTGATAAACAAATTAAACTATACGATAAACATCTAGAACAGACGAAAAAAGGCATTAATATACCTAAAAACACTGTTCGTATTGAATGCCGGTTATCCCCCAAAATCTCCATTTATGATTTATCAGCAGTCGTAAATCCGTTCCCTGATTGTATTGTCGATGCTATTCCAGACGGGGATATAAGATTACGTGACTACGATAAAATACATTTCCTGGACAGTATTAGGCTTCGCGGGTTACATAACGCATTAAAATTAATTACTCCTTATAGTCGACGCAAGTATCACGCTTGGATAACAGAAATGACAAATAGTGATTGGTGGGAGCCTGAGAGAGTTTGGCAGAATTGGGACAATGCAATTAATACGTTACGATTACCAGAGCGGCCTTCTATATCGTAAAAATTTATAATATGGTGGGAAACTATATGGTTTTGTCCAAAAATGTCCTTTTAGATTATTTTTTTGAAATCAATTTCAAAATTTATTATCTATAATTACCAATTTGATGATGCATCTGTTCCAAACATAATGAGGCCGAGAGCATCGGTTACGGCTATATTTTGGGCCGCAACATTATTTTTATCGGCATAGAAATTATCAAGGCTATTTACCCATGAAGATGCAGTACCTTCAACAGGGGTATTCTTATGCTTCATGTCTGATAACCAAAGCTCAATTATTGATAATTTGTCTGAGTTGTACAAATTATGCCAATCATGGCCTGTAAATGAGCTATTGCCATAGGAGATATTCTCTTCTTTTTCTCTTTCTTCTTCTTTTTCAATAGCAATTAGAGTTCTTTCTACCTCAGCTAAAATATTTTTTAAACGATACTCTGCTCGCATGGCTCGTTTACGTATATCTTGCTCTAGCACCGCCATACAACTTTTAGTGACGCAGGATTTGGG
>CAYZJI010000004.1:0-10569 GCA_964479045.1 uncultured Enterobacteriaceae bacterium | reverse complement strand
TGATCTGATATATGAAATGTCCCTTGTTCATCTCTCCATGTATACAATGAATCTGCAAACAAAGGTTTATTTATCAGTAGCAGAATCGTAACTAAAAATAAGCGTATATCCATAATAAAATGCTCCTTATAGACCGTGGATATATAGTAAGTATATCCATAATTTGGGGACATGCAAAAACATCCCCATCTGGTAGCTTTGGGCAAGCAAATACGCAAACTCAGGAAAGAAGCAGGCCTGTCTCAGGAAGCATTTGCTACTGAGGCTGGCATAGACCGCGCCTATTATGGAGGGGTAGAAAGAGGTGAACGCAATATAGCAGCCTTAAACCTGATAAAAATCGCGGAAGCATTAGGCGTAGAAGTAAGCGACCTTTTCCCTAAAATATCTACCCTCAAAAAAATTAAATGGCTCTGACAAAAAATCATAGACAACAAAATCATTACTATAAATAATCGAGCGTGGAAAATTTGTGACATTTTCAAACAGGCGCTCAAGCAGGTTTTTTGTGGGTATCTAAATTTTGAAGTGGGTTTATACAATTCTTTGTTTTTTGAAAACGTTTTCAAATTCTAAATCAATAGCAAACAAATTATGTTTCAATAATATGAGCGTGATCACGGCTATGGTCTAGGTTATGCAGCAACAAAAGATTTTGAATCTAATGCTATAGCAGAATGCATTTATACAGAGGATTTACTGATTGGAAATTAGAGGCCTTTGGTTTAATATTGACCCTAAACGTTAGACTTTTCTATAAAATCGATCGCGCACAATGCGCGCGATAAAATATTTGTCCTCTGAAGCCTACAAACCGAATAGGATTATTATTTTAAGTATATTAATTCTTTGTATAATTATATACATTGATATGTTTATTACTATAATTACCCATATATATTCCTATGCTTACTTAAATTAATACTTTAATGAAACCAAAATTTTTATCTGACAATGATCTAGTTAATTTGCTGAGGGCCGTTGCTTCTCAAGATAAAATATCTGGCTTAACACATAAGTTTTATAAATATCCCGCTAGGTTTTCTCCCTCATTTGTTCGAGAAACAATAAAAGCTTTTACAAATATTGGTGATTTAGTTATCGACCCATTTGTTGGTGGCGGAACAACTTTAACAGAGGCTAGAATACTCGGAAGAAGAGCTCTCGGTACAGATCTAAATCAATTAGGAATCTTCGTTACTAAAATAAAAACTACACTTCTAAATAATCACGAAGCAAACGAATTAAAACTTTGGTGTGATAATGTCCAGAATAATCTTAAACTCAATAATAAAATCAATAATCATAAAACAAATACTTTAAATAATAATGTACGTAATTTTTCTACCAAAGAATTATGGCCGGTACGAAAAACATTAGAGCTAGGAATTACATATTCCCAAGAATTGAGTACAAGCAAGTTAAGAGAGTTTTCAAGGTGTATTTTATTAAAATCTGGGCAATGGGCTGTTGATGGCCGTAAAAATTATCCTGGCGCAAAAGAATTACGCTTTAAAATTACTGAATTTGGATACGAAATGATTGAGGCAACACTTGATTATACATCTCTTGTAAGAAAGGCTGATTCGCTCTACAAATCAGATAATAAATGGCGTACACGATATATTAATACATCAGCACAAAACATACCTAAATATTTAAATAACGATATCAATAATTCGCCTAAGCTAATCGTAACTTCACCTCCTTATCCAGGTGTACATGTCCTATATCATAGATGGCAGGTTGATAGTGGACGTGAGACGCCAGCGCCTTACTGGATTTCTAATAAATCTGATGGTTATGGTGGTAGTTACTATACGTTAGGAGACCGAAATTCAAAGGATTTGGAACCCTATTTTAATGGTATATTTGAAATATTCTCTAGCCTAAAAACTATTGTTAGTAAAGATACTATAATAGTTCAGCTTATTGCGTTCTCAGATAAAAACCAACAACTAAAAAGATACTTGGAAACTATGTCAGATGCTGGTTTTAAAGAATCTAAACTAGGGGCGTGTGCTAACAGTAGTGATGGCCGTTTATGGCGTACGATTCCAAATAGAAAATGGCATGCAAATAGTAAAGGAATCTTAGATTCAAGTAGTGAAGTAGTCTTATTTCATTCATTAAAATAACTACTTTACACTTTACTTAATGGCATATCATGTAATGTTCTAATTATTGGTATTATAACCATAGACAAAGCATCACAAGCCTTTTCAACACTAGTTAAATCGACGCCAATATTCTCATCCTCTGACTCTTCTTTTTGTTTTTTTATTAGAGATAAAGCTGCAATCGTTAACCCCCAGCTAAACCATTGCTTTATTAGTTCTATATCATTCTTATTATTTGCAGTTTCATGTATCAGATATTTATTATCTACATTCCAATAAAAATCATATCCATCATCTGATTTTTTTACCCTCAGAGCATCAACTGATGAAGCAAATCCATATTTTTCCCAGTCTGCTTTATGTACAGGTTGTGGATTTGGTAATCCAAATTTTGGTTTATTTAAGTCAGGATCAGGAGAGTTTTCATCCCCTGGTGGGTTTGGTCCTGGGCCAGGAGGTGTAATTTTTGTAACAGCTGCTGATGCAACTAATTGAAATTCACATTCAAATGGTTTAGCTGTATTAACATTATCTGAAACAATAATTTTTACATCTGTTTTTTCGCCAACTTTCGCATTCCATGGAACACGAAATTTTAGGTTAAAACGACCATTCCATAATCTAGAGGATTCAATTAAGTCATATGAGGGAATAATTTGCAATTCACCTGGTTCATTCGGCCTCGAAAAATAATTATTCTCAGCATCAGTTTCACAAACTATTGATACTGTTCTATTTATGGGACAACTTTTGATTAATCCATCCTTTGGTTGATTAGCCAACTTAAAATAAGTTGGGAATTTTTTCCCTTTAAAAATATCAATTTTACCTGGACCTACTCCACCAATGATATGGCCACCGAGCCCTAGAACTGCTCTTAAGCTAGGATCTGATTTAATCAAATCATTAAATAAATTTATAACATTTTCATTGTTTTCAGTTGCCTTTTCACGAAGTTGTTGTTTTCTAAAAGCGTTAATCTCTTTTAAACCAGGATGGTCTTTAATCTCATCTGCTATATGCTTTTTCATATATTTTGTATGTTCATTATCTCTTAACCTATCTCTTGAAGGCATAAAAGTATCTTCATGAAAATCTCGATCTGTTTCCGTACAATCAACAGCAACAAATATATGCTTTTCAATGTAACTATGATCTGTCCTTCTTGCTATAAAATCACTACCACAATCACCATGAACTTGCCCGTTAACCAAAAAGAATACCCCCGTTGGAACATTTCTCAAATCAAGGCCATCTTTCCAAACACATATTTTTAATTTTAATTTTCCAATATCTGGGATTGATATCATAAGGTCCGCTGGAAATCCTTTTTCTAAATCCCCCGAATTATCGTCTATATTCTCACCTTGAATCTTATTTAAAATACCTATTACAGTCGTATCATAATAGTTAGCTTTATATGCCCTGGTTTCGTGTATTCTGAATGGCAAGCATGGCGCCTGTATAAATTTTTCTAGGTATTTTCTACCATCCGTAGTGGCAATACTTTTGCCAGGCCATCTATAGTTATATAGTTTTACACATGTACCGTACGAAACAGGAACTGCGTAAGGCTTGCCTGGATTATTTGCTGAAGATCTTGTTGGCAATAAATCTAATGAATCAGTTGAAAACCTTGGTATTTCACCATTTGGGGCAAGATACATAAAAACAGATGCTTTCTCACCATGTTGTGCCCTTTTCCTACGAATAATTGTAAAACCCCAATCATTTCCTGAATTATCTGAATCTGACACCGGACAATGAGGGTTTCGTCTAGACAAAATTAATTGTATATTATGTCTTCCACAAAATTGTAGACTACCTGTACTCCCAGCATTAAACTTCCCTTGTACAAAGGGTATTTTTATTTTCGGTGATTGTGATGTAGTTGATAGAAAAGTATTTTTAAAGTTATTAGGTGTCTGCCCCTCGCCAAAGTCAATAATATTAATACAAGGTGATGATTTTTCACCCGTTACCATAAATCTAATATTTTCTGCCAATTTTGTTTGCTGGCTTGCATCTAAAAAATCTAATCGGCCTTCAGTAACATTCAAAAACTTCTCTACTGCTTCAGACATAGTCTTTGGAGCTTTTTCTGAATCAGGCACTATTCCATTTTTATAGCACTCTGCAAGTAATACCGCATCGACACTATTTACAATTTTTTCAATTAATGCAGCTGTAGGATCAGCTTGCTGATTTCCAATTGTTGAAAAATTACCAGCATTATCTCCTAATGGATGCCAGGCACTTTCATTGTTTAATGAATAGCCATGCTCATCAAGAATTTTAATTATACTTTCTTCATCTTCAGCTAATAACAAAGATAAACATAAGTTTTTTTGATTTTCTACATTTATATCAGTTTTTTGTTGCTTCATGACATTCACCCTTATGCTGCTTTTTTATTAGTATCTTTAAGTTTTTTTGATTTTGATTTATTTGATTGTTTTATTTCTAATCCAAGCTCAGATAAAAGAACGCCAAATGTGGCAACTCTTGCCTGTTTATTAGAAACAACAGACCCGGCGGAAATACATACGCCATCCCACATTGGATTTACTTGTTTCCCAATTCCTTTTCGCCAATCAATATCTCCTAGTTTCTTGATCTTTTCTTTCCAAGTGTCTTCATACTCTGATAATAAAACACCACCAACACTACCAATTGCTCTGAGTACAACTGAATGAGTACTAATTTGCTCTTGTCGTAAAGCAGATGCTGGCATTTGACCATCAGCAACCTTGCTCCAATCCTTCATTACGTTTGCTACTTCGTTCCAATATTCAATTACTATTTTTTCGAGATTATCGTAATCAGGTTCATTATTTTTTATTAATCTATTAATTAACTCTTTATTTGAATCATATAACGAAGTAAGTGTTAAAAGCTTATGTGATTTAATTGGTAACGATATTTTTTCAAAATCAACCATGTTTTTAAACATATCTACTGACTCAACAACATTTGTGGTTAGCGCCCCCAATGGATCCCTTTGGTCATAGAGGATATTTAAAGATTTTGATGATTTTTGTGCATGGCGATTTAGATCTGAGAACATTTGCTGCATGCGTTCTAAGTTTTCCCATGGAAACAGTAATACAGAGATCTTATTTTTAGCAATTGCCGGATTTTCATTAATTGCATTAGCGATAGCAGCACAACGATGTTGCCCATCATTTATAACAAATTCCATATTTTCAAAGTCAAGGCTTATTTGCCCAATATCCGGAAAATCATCTGAAAATGGTTCGAACATTAAGTCACATGTATAAGAACATGTTATTGATGAAAAAATATAATCATCCTCATTATCAGTTATATATTTTGCTATAACCGGAATTCTCGACTCATTAAGAACTCTTTGTGCTCTTAATTCAGGCGTAAATTGTTGCCAATCATTAAATTTGAAAAACCGAGGAATCTCACTCATGGACATCATTGTCGAATAGTATGTCCTATTACCGATTTTTGCCCTCATTGCTGGAAAGGTAACTTTCATAATTTCACCATTACACTTATAAGTTATTAATTGACAGCTGCATATAGAATAAATGACAGCTGTGTAGAAATATTAGTGCAGCTGCAAGATTAAATCAATACAGCTGTCATTTTAATTTATAAATTCAAAATAATTTAATAATTATCAATTAGTTACATTTTTTTTATTATCGTCTAGTAACTACAGAGAGGTTAAATTAGTGTAATTTTGTCTAATTTAAATAACCAGAATTGTTCAAAATATATACTTCTTTTAAAATTATAAATACTCTAATATCAATATGTTAGATTCATATTTACTACTCTATACTTCACTATAAATATATACTTCAATTTCTTATTGAGGTATTCTAATTAACTGAGGTATAAAATGATTAAACAAACTAAAGACAAAAGTTCTCAACGGGTAAGTGAAATATTACACGCTGTATTACCGCGCTCTGTTGAAATTTGTCCAATAAAGAAAAATAGCTTATCCAATTATGATTTCGTAATTAATGATCAACCAATTGAAATAAAATGGGTTGGCGAAGGGACTTTAGCAAATGCAAAACAATTAATTTCAAACCCAAATATTCAACGTCCATTTATTGTTGTTGCTAGGTTTATATCACCTGGTGCTCGCAATATATTATCTAATGCAGAAATTAGTTGGGTGGATGAAACGGGGGCTGCTGAAATTAATATCGATAAAATCATTGTTTCACGCACAGGATACCAAACAAAATCAATAAACAAATCCGTGAAATGGACACCATCTGTCATTGCCGTGGCCGAAACATTACTTTGCGGAACAAAACCTACGATTTCAGCAACGAAAGATATTTCAGGGTATTCTGATGGTAGTTGTACACATGCACTACAACTTCTTACAAAGCTTAATTTACTTGAAGCTAATATAAAGCGAGGACGGTATTCTGCACGTAGAATAAGGGATCAATATAAATTACTTGAAGCATATTCAGCCGCAATCGAAACTGAACAAAAGCAACCTAGTTTACAAATTGGTGTGATTTGGAAAGACGTTATCTCAAATTTAAGAGAAATAGGAATGAAATTGAATAGAATAAATCTTGATTGGGCAGTTACAGGAATAGCGGCTTCTGATATTTTGGCACCATATTTAACTAATGTATCCTCAGCTGAAATTTACGTTAATGCTAATACAAGAATCGGACTTGAAGCCATCGCTAAAGATATGGGACTGCAACCTATAAATGGTGGAAGATTAACAATAAAACCTTTTCCAAAGAGTATTGTTAAGAAACTAATTAAAAATGTTTATGAAATACGTATTGTATCTTGGCCGAGAATATATGCTGATCTTCTTTCAGTAGGGGTTAGAGGAGAAGAAGCTGCAGAACATTTAAGGGAAAAGTATTGTGGCAGATGAAATACCTAGAAGCCGTGCAGCACGTGCCGCAGCTGAAAGTGCTCTTGTTAATGTTGTTTATCATTATGGTGAACAACCTGAATTCATTATTCTAGGGGGATTAGTTCCTGAACTTTTATGTACTAATAGTAAATTTGAGCATGCTGGTACGACAGATGTCGATGTTCAAATGAATATGGAAATTGCTTGTGGTTCAGTTAATTCTAAACGCTTAGAGAATGCTTTAGAAAAAGCTGGGTTTGAGCCAGACAATGAACATATTTGGCGTTGGAAAACTAGTAATATAAACACAACAGGTTCAATAGTTATAAAATTTGAATTATTAGCAGATCTAGATGACGTAGCAGAATATACACCAGTTAAATTCGAAAATTGTGAAAAATTGGGAGCTGCTAATTTAAGAGGCACCAGATATGTTTTGCATGACTTCAAAGTAATAAATCTTGAATCAGACATAAATGGAAAAAAAATAGAATGTAGTATTAAAACTGCAGGATTAGCGGGATTTTTATTAGCTAAATGTGCGGCAGCGCATGCGCGTAATAAGCCCAAGGATTGGTATGATATTGCTTTTGTTTTACTCCATAATGATCGTGGTGGTCCCAATAAGGCAGTTGAGGCTGTAATGAAGCATTTTGAGTCAGGCCTTGCTGGAGTTCAAACTTCGCTTAAAGAATTATATGCAAACTTCGAAACTACAGATGCTCAAGGCTCCCTGGCATATGCTAATCAAATGCTTTCTAATCATCCAGATCAAGATAAAAAAACTCTACTTGCAGATGCCGTGTTAGCAGTAAAAACATTTTGTGACGGATTAATTACTAAATAATTCGTATTTTGCCGTCAATGTCTTAGTTCTACAAACAGCAGCTAATGTTGCAAGCCCTTCAAGAATATTTAATATATTAATATCAAGAGTTATATATCCTATAATTAGTTTTTCTATTTTAACTCTAACTTGATACCTGAACTTATTTTTTAAGGCAGCTCACTGCCAGACCCTCCATATAACCTTTATATTCGCCGTTAAACGGCAATTTCAGGCGCTGGAAGCCCACCAATTTTCAATAGCCTTCTTAGCTTTAGAATAGGTTCATGGGGGACTGACGGGGGAATATTTGGCAAGAAATGGCAATATTCTGCAATCCAACACAATAACAAAATTATGTTAACTTATTATTTTTATTATTGAATATTGTCGTAATTTATTGTCCCAGATTGCTATAATCCGACTCAAAATCTGGTATGGGTGACCATGTGGGGGTTCGATTCCCTTCCCCGGCACCATCATTCCTTAAATATATGCAGTTATTCATAATTGTGTTCTATTCGCACCATTTTTGATCATTCATACCTGTTTTTTTGCAATGCACCCTTCACGCCCAACGATGACTGACCCTTATTGCAGACATCCCTGCACCAGCGTAGATTGAAATCGTGAAAATTTAATTACCGTGTTTCACAGGTAATAAATACATCAATACAGATAATTTTATTCGTCAACGGGGGTTTTGAATTGATTAACCAATAAGGGGAAATAACCATGACTAATCCACATGGGAGTGTCAGTTACACCAAGGCTGATAGTGAATATTTTGCAAAACGGGGTTTACAACGCTACGCAGGTATCTGGTCGCTGTGGGCGCTGGGAGTCGGTGCAGTGATCTCGGGACATTATTCCGGCTGGAACCTGGGGCTGGCGCAGGGAGGATGGGGAGGCATGTTGGTCGCTACTATCCTTATCGCCATCATGTATCTTGGCTTGACCTTCTGCATTGCTGAAATGTCACCGGCACTGCCACATACCGGCGCCGCCTATTCCTTTGCTCGCACGGCCATGGGTCCCTGGGGTGGGTTCGTGACCGGTCTCTGTGAAAACGTGGAATATGTGCTGACCCCCGCTGTAATCGTATTTTTTATCGGCGCTTATCTCACCGGAATTTTTGAAACCAGTGTTGGCTTCCAGCCCGTCTGGTGGATTATCGGTTACATCTTCTTTGTAGGGTTGAATGTTGTCGGTGTGGAACTGTCATTCCGTGTGACATTGGTGGTGACACTGGCAGCATTATCCGTCCTCGTCATTTTCTGGTTCAGTGCGTTTCCGGACATTGACTTCAGCCGCTGGGCCTTGAACATCGGTACGGACGGACAGGAGCTCGCCGAAGGTAACGGGCCTTTCCTGCCGCTGGGTATTACCGGCGCACTTGCAGCCATGCCGTTTGCAGTGTGGTTGTTCCTTGCCATTGAACAGTTACCACTGGCTGCTGAGGAATCGATCGATCCGAAAAGTGACATGCCCAAGGGTATTATTCTCGGCATGGTGACGTTGATTATTTCCGCGTTCATGATCCTGCTGCTGAATCCGTCTTTGCCGGGTGTGGGTTCTTTCAGCCTAGGCACATCAGGTGAACCCTTGCTGGACGGCTTCAAGGCTTTGTTCGGGGACACCGAAGCGAAGATCCTTTCATTCATTGCCATCATCGGTTTGATCGCAAGTTTCCACACCATCATTTATGCCAAGGGCCGGCAGGTATATTCTCTGTCACGCGCGGGTTATTTCCCGACGTTCCTGTCTGTCACACATGGTAAATGGAAAACTCCGCATGTGGCCATGGCCTTCGGCTCAGCGATCGGCCTCAGCATTATGCTGGTGATCTTTTTCTCGATTGGTGCAGAATCGGGGGCAGCGATTATCGGTGGTACCTTGCTGAATATGGCAGTGTTTGGTGCGATGTGTTCGTATATTGCACAGGCGGTTTCGTTCATTTTGCTGCGTAAAAACCAGCCGAATATCGAGCGGCCGTATCGCAGTCCGTTTGGTATTGCAGGTGCTATCGTGACGATCATCATTGCGCTGGTGACGATATACTTTCAGTTAAGTGACAGTGCCTACCGCGCCGGTGTCATCGGTGTGGCGTGCTGGTTTGCGATTGGCATTATCTATTTTGCTATCGTTGGCCGGCATAAACTCATACTCTCGCCGGAAGAAGAGTTTGCCATGTCGCATAATGCGTAAGCTTGCATCAGGTTCAGGCTAGCTGTATCCGGGGCCGCGGTGCAGTCAAGGCCGTGGCCCCGTTTAATTGAGGAGGAATAGATGTCCGCCTATACACATACGGTGGGTAATGTGACCTATGCCTTCACCAGTCTCAAGGAACTGCTGGCGAAAGCCACGCCTGCGCGCTCCGGTGATTATCTGGCCGGCGTTGCTGCCGCCCATGACGAAGAACGGGTGGCCGCCCAGATGGCGTTGGCCGAACTGCCGTTAAAAACTTTTTTGACTGAATCTGTCATCCCGTATGAAGAAGATGAAGTCACCCGGTTAATCATTGACGATCACAATGCTGAAGCATTCAAACCGGTGAGTCATCTTACGGTGGGTGATTTTCGTAACTGGTTGCTCTCTGATGCCGCTACAGAACCTGTTTTAACTGATCTGGCACCGGGTCTTACTCCGGAAATGGCCGCAGCGGTTTCCAAAATCATGCGCTTGCAGGATCTGGTTCTGGTGGGACGCAAATGCCGCGTCATCACCCGCTTTCGCAATAC
>CAYZJI010000003.1:0-236834 GCA_964479045.1 uncultured Enterobacteriaceae bacterium | reverse complement strand
TTCATAGTCTTTGGCATCACCATAATCCAGAAAACGGGCATAACGTGAATGGGTGCCGAGGATCTTGCGCGCATGCTTGATTGGGCAAAAATACTGCTCTGTGCGCGCGACGATCTCCCAAATATAGCCAATCAGCCCGGAGGCATAAGCGCAGTAGGTGCAATGGAATTTCTCAATAAAGTTCAGGTAGGCAAGATGTTGCCGGTCAATCACGATGTAATCACCACGGCGGACTTTGGTTATGCCATATATCGGGAAGCAGGTGATCTGATAAAAACTGACGAATATGTCCAGAATTAACAACGGGACAATCATGCTGTAGATGATCGGCCCGGTAATCAGGTTCTGTGGACGATTGGTGACCAGCCAACGGAAAAAACTGGTTTTGAGTTTTTTATGGGCTTGCCTGATGGAGTCCTCGAACTCAATGCGTTTGCCCTTGATATGGAAATAGACACGGGTTTCCTGCTCATGGAGGGCTGTTTGCAATTCATCTTCGAGTGCAGTCAGCCGGGTGAGTAAATCATGAATTCGATCGTTCATGTGGCTCCAATGCCGGGAATCCGGCCATATCTAGTTGCGTAACTGTTGCATCGTGTCCAGTGCCTGCAGCGCGCCATCCTGGTCCCCCATCCCTTCACGGGCCTTGGCGATGATAAACCAGTTATCCGATTGCAGCGCCTTGTTGCCCGGCGCAAGAACATTCGATTTCTTGGCCATGGCGATCGCCTGATCCCACTTGCCTTCCTGCAACCTCACTTTGCCAAGTTTATGCCAGAGCAACGGGTTCTTGGGTTCGATCCGCAGGGCACGTTCGAGACTGGCTGCCGCCTGTGCGCCTTTCCCGCTGGCGGCCTGCGCATCAGCATCATCCAGCAGCGCCACCACAGCGGGACTGGCTTTCTGTTCGACCGGTTCCGGTGGCGGCAAGGATTCATACGGCGCCGTTTCTTCAAGTTCATAAACCTGCGCCGGAGGAGGTTCAGGTAAGGGCGTGGCCCTGGCAGCACTTTCTGTATTTTCCACAGGACGAGGCGCAGGCTGTTCACCTGGAAGCGATCGTTCTTCAACCTTCGCGGCGGTTGGCCGGGTGGCACACCCGGAAGATAAAAGCAAAACGGCTGATAACAGCAACAGTGACCTGAAATACCTCCGTATAACGATTTGCATGGGATGTCCATTCATGTGGAAGTTACATTCATTAAAATTCATCTGTGACATCATTATCTGAAGATATCAAATATAGACCACGGTTTTTCCTGTTTATCTCCGGGTTGTGAGGGCTGCGGCGGTGACACCGGCCTGTCAAAGTGTGTACAACTTCCGGCCGGGGGTAAATAGGGCACCATGAACGGATATTCCCGTGCGCCCGGACATCCTTCCGGTACACGCCGGCTGTCCAGCACCGGCACCCAGCTCACACCTTCAGGCGGAACCAGTGTTAATGGCAGCGGTTTGATCGCTTGCATGATGTCGCCCCAAACCTGCAAAGCACCTGAAGCCCCGGTCAACCCGGCAGGTGTATTGTCATCCCGGCCAAGCCAGATCACGCCAAGAATATTGTCACCAAATCCGGCAAACCAGCTGTCACGCATATCGTTGGTGGTACCGGTTTTACCGGCGAGCGGCATCAAATCCGGCAAACGTCGGGCCAGTGATTTGGCTGTGCCACGTTCCACTACGCCGGTGAGTATTGAGTTAAGGATATGCACGGCCCGGCTGTCGACAGTCTGGCGTATGTCCAGCGGATAACGCTGCAAAGGATTGCCATCCTTGTCCAGCACATCCCGTATGGCCCGCAATGGTATCAGGAAACCGTTGCTGGCCAGCGTCTGGTACATCTGCGCCACCTGTAATGGTGAAAGCTCTGTAGTCCCCAGAAACACGGAGGGATATTCGGGAATATGTTGATCCACACCGAGAGCCTTGAATGTGGATATGAAAGCTTGAATTCCGGCATCGAGACCAAGCCGTACCGTTGCGAGGTTATAGGAATTTTCCAGTGCGACATGCAACGGCACATCGCCATGCGTTTCCTTGTCATAATTATCCGGCATCCAGCTTGTGCCATCTGGTTGCTTGATGCTGATGGGCGCGTCCAGCAACCACGACAGCACATTATATTTTTCCGGTTGTGACAGAGCCGCGAGATAGACCGCCGGTTTAACCAGGGAACCGATTGGCCGTTTTGCATCGAGGGCACGATTGAACCCGCCACCCGTATCTTCACGCCCGCCAATCATTGCCAGCACTTCTCCGGTTTCAACACTGGACACCACACCAGCAGCTTCGAGTGAATGATCAGGCAGCTCGCGCATTTTTTCCAGCATCGGCAGACGTTCAGATACCGCTTTTACCATGGCTTCCTGATAAACCGGATTGAGTGTTGTGAAGATGCGTAATCCTTCTGTTTTCAGATCTTCGGCGTTGTAATCCGCCTGTAATTGACGGCGCACCAGATCCAGATAGGCGGGATATTTCGCGTTACTCCAGCTTGGCCGTGCCGCGATATCGAGCGGTGCCTTGAGTGCAGATTCTGTTTCAGCCGGAATTAGATAACCCTGTTCGCTCATCTGTTGAATCACCAGGTTACGCCGCTCTTCAGCACGCTCCGGATGCTTGCGCGGATTGTAGTAGGATGCACCTCGTACCAGTCCTGCCAACAAGGCCAGTTGATCTACCCTCAGTTCATTCAACGGACGTGCGAAGTAATATTCCGCGGCCGTTCCAAAGCCATGTATAGCGATAGCACCATGCTGGCCCAGATAGACTTCATTAACATAGGCCCCGAGGATTTCGGCCTTGCTGTAATGGCGTTCCAGCAAGAGGGCCATGATCATTTCATTCAATTTGCGCCAGAGAGTGCGTTCATGGGTCAGAAAGAAGTTCTTCACCAGTTGCTGGGTCAGAGTGCTTCCCCCCTGCCGGACTTTGCCGCTGCGCAGATTGGTCCAGGCCGCCCGCAGGATGCCGCGCGGGTCGATACCGGAATGTTCAAAATAACTCCGATCCTCGACAGCAATGAGCGCATCAATCAAATGTGGCGGAATTTCGTCATAGGCGATCAAAATCCGGTCTTCTTCATGTTCAGGAGTGATTTTTCCGATAAGTACCGGTTCCAGGCGAATTAATGCCTGAGATTCACCACTCGCCGTCAGTGTCAGTGTGTTGATAGCCCCACCGCCGAAACTTACGGAAAACTCGCGGGCCTCTTCCGCGCCATCCCAGAACTCGAATGCCCGGCTATGAATAATGAGTGTCTGACCTTCCCGTGAATAATCACCCGGACGTGATGGCCGGGTGACGCGTTGATAACCTGCTACATTTAATTGATGTTCCAATGTGAACAGATCCATGCGCAAACCACTATAGAGCTCGAGCGGACTGGCATAAACACGCGCAGGTAATGACCACTTCTTGCCTTCAAATTCTGTGCGTACCCGCTGATCCAGCCAAAGTGCATATGCGGCAGTGCAAAAGAGCAGGATTAGCAGGATCTGCAACAGCACCAGCGCACTCGGCCACACAGGATTTTTTTTCTTGTTTTTCCGTGACTTGGAGTGTCTTGAAGATTTAGTCATGCGCAAGATAAAGGACAATTCAGGAGGTCCGGAATACCCGGACTATATTATGAGTAAGACAATAAAAAAGGCCCCGAATCCGGGGCCTTTAATATCTGATTTGAAGTTCACAGACGGAGAAATTATCTTTCTGCGTTTTTCGCCAGCATAGCGGCGATCTGTTTCCTTCGCATCTTTCTCGCTTTTATCTTCGCCTTTGCCTCGAGTCTGCGTTGCATATCAAGTTGGGCAGAAGTTAAATTTGAGGGACTACTTTTTCTTGCTACGCTTTTTCGCTTTTTTCTTTGCGGTCTTTTTCTTTGCTGCTTTCTTCTTTGCCATGATTAAACTCCCCTAAGTGGTTTAACAAATGGTTGAACTACTACAACAATAAACAACACGCAAGATATTATAGTAAGGATTTTTACTTTTTCTATGTTTTTTTTATAAAAATCAGCATATTTGTGCGTAAAAAATAAAAAAATGAAAATTTTTTGTGCTTTTTACAACATCAGGCGCATAAATTTTCTGTTTAGAGTGCTTTTGACACACATAAAGTGATGATCAACCGCCATGCCTGCACAACATCATTTGTTAAGTTCATCTATGATGGTCTTGCTGATTACATTCACATCACCAGCACCATTTACATGGATGTAACGCACCTGGTTCTGCTTCGCCATCGCTGAATAGTACTCAATGAGAGGTGACGTTTGACGATGATAGACCTCCAGGCGCCTGAGCACAGTTTCTTCGCGATCATCCTCACGCTGGATCAGCGGTTCTCCCGTCACATCGTCCCTGTTTTCGGTCTTGGGCGGGTTAAAGAGCACATGGTAACTGCGTCCGGAGGCAGGATGGATGCGCCGCCCGCTCATCCGCTTGACGATCTCACTGTCCGGCAATTGCAGTTCAACAACGGCATCCACCTGTATACCGGCGGCTTTGAGTCCCTCAGCCTGTGCGATCGTGCGCGGGAAGCCATCGAACAGATAACCTTTTGCACAATCACGCTCCTGAATGCGTTCCTTGACGAGTTGCAGTATCAATTCATCGGAAACGAGTTCACCCGCATCCATGACCTGTTTGGCCTTGAGGCCGAGTGGCGTGCCTGCCTTGACCGCGGCACGCAGCATGTCACCCGTTGATATCTGGGGGATGGCAAGATTCTCTTTGATGTTATTAGCCTGAGTACCCTTGCCGGCGCCCGGTGGTCCCAGCAGTATTATTTTCATTGTTATTCCTCTTCGTGACGCATAGAGCATTAATGTAATATTGGAATTATGCCAACTGGACTCCCGTCTATCCATGAAAATCCATCTCGACGGTCGGCCTGCTGATCATTATCACATTGATGCCTACGAACCGGGCCGCATTACGGTAAACGGCACGCATTACAGCTCCAGTGTGATCATTTCTGCGCGAACAGTATTGCCGGACTGGCCACCAGTCCTGTTTTCCGATCTCGCAACGCAACATATCGATCAGATCATCACCCTGAAACCGGAGATCATTATTATCGGCACAGGAAAACATTTGCTGTTTCCGGCACCGGAATTAATTTCACGGGTGTTTGAACAGGGGATTGGCTTTGAAGTGATGGATACTGGTGCGGCCTGCCGGTGTTACAACCTGTTGATGAGTGAAGGCCGGAACGTGGCAGCAGGTTTGATAATAATTGAGGCCTGATTCCTCACTCTTCCATGAAGAGTGTATCCAGCGAAAAACCCTCGCGTTCGAGAATCTGTCGCAAACGTTTGATGGCTTCCAGTTGAATCTGGCGGACTCGTTCCCGGGTGACTCCGAGTTCAGCACCGATTTCCTCCAGTGTGGCCACTTCGCGCCCATGCAGGCCGAAACGGCGTTCCACGACGGCACATTGTTTGTCACTGAGCTGCGATAGCCAGGTATCGATGTGACGCTGTACGTCACTGTTCTGCAGGAGCAATGATGGATCAGTATTCTGTTCATCGGGAATGGTATCGAGCAGGGATTTGTCGGAATCACGTCCGGTGGGCCCGTCCACAGAGGTCACCCGTTCATTCAGGCCGAGCATGTGTTTTACATCTTCGATGGGGATATCCAGCATCTCGGCCACATCTTCCGGGTTGGGTTCCCTGTCCAGCGACTGGGACAGTTTACGGGCAGCACGCAAGTAAATATTGATCTCCTTCACCACATGGATGGGCAGGCGCACCGTGCGGGTCTGGTTCATGAGTGCCCGTTCGATGGTCTGACGGATCCACCACGTAGCATAGGTGGAAAAACGGAAGCCCTTTTCCGGGTCAAATTTCTCAACTGCGCGGATCAACCCCAGATTGCCTTCTTCGATCAGATCCAGCAGGGCCAGGCCCCGGTTCATATATCGCCGGGCTATCTTCACCACCAGTCGCAGATTGCTTTCGATCATCCGCTTGCGTGCTTCTTCATCACCCTTGCGCGAGAGGCGGGCATAATAAACCTCCTCTTCTGCCGTCAGCAGGGGAGAAAACCCGATCTCACTCAGATAAATTCGGGTGGCATCCAGATCACCCTGGGGTATGGCGCCAGCTGCAAATTCTTCTGCTTCGGCGAGTTCTGCCGGTTCTACGCCTTCTTCCAGCTCGGTATCTTCTTCACCGATTTCAGATAAATCCATATCATCCTGACCGGAATCCATATCTTCATCCATGACTTCGAGGTCTTCATCCTCCTTCTTCACATCATCGTCTCCGGGAAACTGGGTGGTATGCATGGCAGGTGGAATTCAGAATGAGGATTATTGTCTGGGCAGGTAGGAAAGCGGATTCACGGGTTGTCCGTTTTTGCGTATTTCAAAATGAAGTAATGTGCGTCCATTGGTCGTCTGTCCCATGCGGGCTATCTGTTGTCCTGCTGTCACACGCTCGCCTTCTTTCACGAGCAGTTCATCATTATGCGCATAGGCACTCAGAAACTGATCATTATGTTTGATGATGATAAGCCTTCCATAACCCAGAAGTCCACTGCCGCTGTAGACAACATCACCGCCTGCCGCAGCATGGATGGGCTGTCCTTTCACACCTGCGATATCGACACCGTTTTTAGAGATGGGTGTATTGGATGTAATCACCTTGCCCTGTGTGGGCCAGTTCCACTGAATCGCACCTGAAGGTAACGGTGCTTTCGGAGCAGAAACAGGTTTGTGTTCCGGCGCGGTTGATTTTGCAACTTGAGGGGCGGAGGTTTCCGCTGGTTTTGTTGTTGAGGTGACGGCAGAACCATCAGGTTTTTTTCTGACAATCGGTTCCTGTATCAACGGTTGCGGTTGCTCCGGCTGCCGTGAATGCGGCTGTTTACGGGACGCTGGGCCCGGTTGTGCTTCTGAAGCAGAAGCTATCGATGGTGCACGTAACAAGAGACGTTGTCCGGGATATATCGTGTAGGGAGAACGGATATTGTTCCAGGCGGCGATTTCACGGTAATCAAAGCCATAATTGAAGGCAATGGAATACAGGGTATCTCCGCGTGCCACAATGTGCTGTGCAGGCACAGGGGTTGTGCCATCAGGCGCAACCCGTTTTACCAGGGCAGCGGCTGAAGCAGATTTTGATGGTTCTCCGGGCGACTCCACCGGCGCATAGACCCTCCCGCCACAGGCAGTCAGCACCAATCCCAGAAACAACAAGTGAATCAGGCCGAGAGTAATCCGCATTAACTCTATCCGACGCCTTCCAGCATGGGAACAAAACTCACCATGTCGAGTGTCTGTTCATCGAAACCATTTTCTGTGCGTGTAATCAGTAATAATTTCTGTTCACCGCTCTTGCCCACCGGAATAATCAGGCGGCCATTAATCTCCAGTTGCTTCAGTAAAGTTTCCGGTACACCAGCCGGCGCAGCGGCCACCAGTATGCCATCGTAAGGTGCGTATTCAGGCCAGCCTTTATTGCCATCACCATGCTTGAGTCTGACGTTACGGAATTTCAACCCCATGAGATGGGCTCGGGCACGGCTGAGCAAGGCATTAATCCGTTCAATGCTGTAAACACGTTCAGCTATCTGTGCCAGCACGGCCGTCTGATAACCGCAGCCCGTTCCAATCTCCAGCACACGCTTCAAAGGCCCTTTTTCCAGCAGGGCTTCTGTCATGCGCGCCACAATATAGGGTTGTGAAATGGTCTGGTTGTAACCGATGGGCAGGGCCGTATTTTCATAGGCACGGCTTGCGAGTGCTTCATCCACGAAAATATGCCGGGGTGTATTACGGATTACATCCAGCACGGTTTGTGAACGTATGCCCATTTCCTTGAGCCGGGTGATCAAACGATCGCGCGTGCGTTGTGACGTCATGCCAATACCGCGCAGGTTAGCCGTCATGGTTTGTCATTCCTCCTACCCAGGTTTTTAATTCATCCAGTACGCTGTAACGCGTTAGGTCGATCTGCAAGGGCGTGATGGAGACCCTGCCATGACGTACTGCATGAAAATCGGTACCGGGACCGGCATCCTGTTCGGGACCTACACGTCCCACCCAGTAGACTTTACGGCCATGCGGGTCCGTCGCCGGTATGGCCGGTTCGGCCTTGTGCCGCTGTCCGAGCCGGGTAATTTCATAACCTTTCAATTCAGAGTACGGCACATCCGGTACATTCACATTCAACAACAGATCTTTGCTGCTGGTGGCGGCGGTGATCGTACGTACCAGTGTCAACACAACTTCAACAGCCGTTTCATAGTGGGTGGGATTATCACCCGCCAGTGAAACGGCGATGGCCGGACAACCCAGATAGCGGCCCTCCATTGCGGCCGCCACAGTACCGGAATACAGAACATCATCGCCAAGGTTGGAGCCGGAATTGATCCCGCTAATGACCATGTCCGGATCCGGTTCCAGCAAACCGGTAATGGCAATATGCACACAATCGGTAGGCGTACCGTTGATGTAGATAAAACCGTTGGGTGCGGTCTGTGGATGCAAAGGAACATCGAGTGTCAGGGAATTACTGGCACCACTGCGATTGCGATCCGGGGCAACGACGGTAATTCGCCCCGTTTTCGCCAGGGCTTCGGCCATCAACACCAGCCCACGGGCCTGATAACCATCGTCGTTACTCAGTAGAAAGTGCATACGCTATCGTATATCGTGAAGCGTATCGCGTGAAGCGTGAAACGAATAGCGTTTGCACTTCACGTTTCACGAGCGCCGCTTCACGCCAGTAAAAACTCCAGTAATGCTCTTTGCGAATGCAGCCGGTTACCAGCCTCTTCCCAGACCACACTTTGTGGGCCGTCGATGACCTCTGCAGTCACCTCGTCGCCACGATGTGCAGGCAGACAATGCATAAACAGTGCATCGTTCTTTGCCAGTTTCATCAAAGCGGCATTCACCTGATAAGGTTTGAAGATGGCATGGCGTGCTTTAGCTTCATCTTCCTGCCCCATGCTGGCCCATACGTCAGTCACAATCAAATCCGCATTCTTTACAGCAGCAGTGGGATCGGTGGTCACCATCAGGCGTGACCCCGCACTTTTCACCAACGTCGCATCCGGGCGGTAGTTGTCCGGACAGGCAATGCGCAACTCAAAATCCAGCAACTTTGCTGCCGTGATATAGGAATGACACATATTGTTACCATCACCGAGCCAGGCCACAGTCTTGCCCTGAATGGAACCACGTTCTTCATGCCAAGTTTGCATATCGGCCAGCAACTGGCAGGGGTGCAGGTAATCCGACAATCCGTTAATCACCGGTATGGAGGCGTATTCTGCGAGGCGTTCCAGTTTGCTGTGCTCGAACGTGCGGATCATGATGGCATCCACCATTTTCGATAACACCCGTGCGGTATCTTCCACCAGCTCTCCCCGTCCCAATTGCGTATCATCCGGTGAGAGAAAAATCGCGTGCCCTCCGGCTTGTGCCATGGCCGTTTCAAACGAAACCCGCGTGCGAGTGGATGATTTTTCAAAAATCATCGCCAGCACTTTGCCCGGCAGCGTCTGTTGCATTTTGCCGGCGCGCAGCTGCTGTTTGGTTTCGATGGCACGCTGAATGATCTGCAACAGCTCATCCCGGTTCAAATCAGAAAGACAGAGGAAATGACGCAAGGACATGCTTCAGCCTCCCAAAAATTTTCTGACTAGCGCAGAAACGAGTTCAACTATTCGCCGCGCTTCTTCATCAGTAATGATCAGCGGGGGTAATAAACGAATTACATTACCGGAGGTGACATTAATCAGAAGGTGTTCTGCCAGAGCTTGCTTTACCAGATCACCGCAATCCTTTTCCAGCTCAATACCGAGCATCAGTCCCTTGCCACGAACTGCTATGACGCCTTTAATGCCTTGTAATTCATTCCGGAAACCCTGCAACATCAGGCTGCCGAGATGTTCTGCACGCTGATCAAGTTTTCCATCCGTCAGAACATCAATAACGGTCAACCCGGCGCGTGCTGCAAGTGGATTGCCTCCAAAAGTAGAACCATGACTGCCCGGTTTGATCAATTCTGCCGCCGCACCTTGTGCAAGACATGCGCCAACCGGCACACCATTGCCCAGCGCCTTGGCGAGTGTCATCACATCCGGCTTGATATTTTCATGCTGATACGCAAACCATTTTCCGGTACGGCACATTCCGGTCTGTATCTCATCAAGGATCAGCAACAGATCATGTTCATCACACAATGCCCGCAATGTGGCCAGATATCCTGTATCCGGCACCACGATACCACCTTCGCCCTGTACCGGTTCCACCATGATCGCGGCTATGTTTTCATTACCGGCAATGGCTGCGCGTATGGCATCGATACTGTTATAAGCCACACGCAGAAATCCCTGCACCAATGGTTCAAAACCTTTCTGTACTTTCGGATTGCCGGTGGCACTCAGTGTCGCCAGTGTGCGTCCATGAAAACTTTTTTCGGTGACAACGATTACCGGCTCAGCGATATTTTTTTTGTGTCCATGTAAACGGGCAATTTTGATGGCCGCTTCATTGGCCTCGGCACCGGAGTTACCAAAAAACACCCTATCCATACCGGACACCTGACACAAACGATCCGCCAGTTGTTCCTGTAGTGGAATGTGATAGAGGTTCGAGGTATGTAATACCTTGCCGGCCTGATCGGCAATGGCCGCCTGCAGACGCGGGTGTGCATGGCCTAGACCACACACGGCAATGCCACTCAGGGCATCCAGATAACGGTTACCCTGTTCATCAAACAGGTATGCACCGTGGCCATGGGTAAAGGCCACCGGCAGGTGTTGATAGCTGGTCATTAAATGATCACTCATGAGAAATTTGAAAATTTCTGCCTATAAACACGAAGCCCGGCGCTGAGCCGGGCTTGGAAGACTGTTAAAGATTAATCGTCCGGTTACAATGGCAGCCCGTGTCCGTGTCCCACCATACACATAATCATGGGTATGGAGAGCAGGGCATTGGTTCGCGACGCCATCAGTGCAATTACCTTGCTTTTGGCCACTTCATCTGCAGTGGCAGTAACGATGCCGAGGATCTTTTTCTGGTTCGGCCAGATCAGCACCCACACATTGAATAACATGATCGTACCGAGCCAGGCGCCGATACCAATAATGAGTGCGCCCTCCTGTAACAGGAAGGCATTTTTCAGGCCAACCCCCATGATTTCCAGGGCAGCGGCGCCCGTCAGCCAGGTGGCCACAGCACCCCAGCGGAACCACCACAGCGCCCGGGGTGCAACATACTTATTAATAGCAGCCGGGCCCGGGCCGTCCTTGTCGGCCAATGCCTGTGCCACGGACGGTACCTGCACAAAGTTGAAGTAATACAGAAGACCTATCCAGATAATACCGAAAAACACATGTAACCAGACCGCGAGCGACCAGCCATTCAGCGAGGTTTCACCGATCAGCAGGGTAATAATGATCGCCGCAATAAAACCGCAAGCGAGTGTGCCCGGTATGGATTTCAATGGATTCATAGTATTTCCCCAAACATATATAGTAATCAGTTATGAATGCCGGCCAGTCGTCCTGACCCAGAATGGCGTGATTATACGTGTGTACACCCCGGCTTCCTACCCCTTAACCCGTGATTTTCTGTGGAAAACAGCCGGTCAGCGGAATTATCCATCGGATGGACGGACAAACTCTTTAAAGGTATATAATGCGCCCCAACTTTACTACTCCATAGAATACCAAGAGGCATGCCGATGGACGTGATTGAACGCATCAAACAAACGGTGGAACAGAATCCCGTGGTGGTCTTTATGAAAGGCACGCCGGATTTTCCGCAGTGCGGGTTTTCCATGCGCACGGCACAGGCCCTGAAAGCCTGTAATGTGGACTTTACCTATGTGGATGTACTCGCAGAACCGGACGTTCGCGCCAGTCTCCCGGCCTTCTCCAACTGGCCTACATTCCCGCAGGTATTTGTCAATGGTGAACTGATCGGTGGCTGTGATATCACGCTTGATCTGTTCCAGAAAGGTGAGCTGCAGAAAATGGTGCAGGAAGCCGTTAACAAATAAGACTCGTATCTCGCACTTCGTGAAGCGTATCTCGTTTGCCAGGAGAAACGCTTCACGCTTCACGCTTCACGCTTCACGCTTCATATTTAACGTTCTCCACACACACTTGCCGCCGCTTTTTTTGTCGATGGCAGCAAGCCGTTTCTCATGCGCGGCAAGTTCTTCAGCCGCAGGTTGAATAACCCTTAATTGATGGCGGTTCGGATTCAGTTGTCTGGTCACAACACCTGAACTTGTTTCATCGGCAGCTTCCGCATGCAACGACAAATCCGCCTGCCCTCCCGTCATCGCCAGATAAACATCTGACAAAATCCGCGCGTCCAGCAAGGCACCATGCTGTTCTCGCTGTGAATTATCGATGTTATAGCGCTGGCAAAGTGCATCCAGGCTGTTCTTCTGTCCCGGATGCCGTTCCCGCGCCATGATCAGCGTATCCGTGATCCTGCAGTAATCTTCGATCCTGCCCCACTCAGCGCCCACTATTTCGAGTTCATTATTGATAAAGCCCACATCAAACGGCGCATTATGAATAATCACTTCACTGCCGCGCAGGTAATCAATCAATTCACGGGCGATATCACGGAAGCGCGGTTTGTCCGCAAGCATTTCATTGCTGATGCCGTGCACATCGAAAGCACCATCATCAATCTCCCGCTCGGGATTGAGATAATGATGAAAATCATGACCGCTGCGGCGCCGGTTTTTCAGTTCCACACAGCCGATTTCAATAATCCGATGACCCTGTGAAAATTCAAGACCGGTAGTTTCTGTATCGAGGATGATTTGGCGCATTTTCTCGTATCTCGTATCTCGTATCTCGTATCTCGTATCTAAAAATTAGAAGGTTTCAGGAACTTTTTAGTTTCGGCTTATCCATCCAATTCACGCTTCACGCTTCACGCTTCACGCTTCACATTCAACATCTCATCAATTGCCAGATTGGCAAGTTCATCAACACGATCATTTTCGGCATGGCCACTGTGCCCTTTCACCCAGTGCCAATCAATGTCATGCCGTGCAGCGGCGGCATCCAGACGTTGCCACAAGTCTACATTCTTGACCGGTTTCTTGTTGGCGGTTTTCCAGCCACGTTGTTTCCAGTCCGGCAGCCAGGCAGTAATACCGTTACGTACATACTGTGAATCCGTAGTGAGTGATACCTTGCAGGTCCGCTTTAATGCTTCCAGTGCCATGATGGCAGCAGTCAGTTCCATACGATTGTTGGTGGTCTCACGTTCGGCACCATACAGTTGCTTCTCTGTCCCGTTAAACTGCAGCAATACACCCCAGCCACCCGGACCCGGATTGCCGCGGCAGGCGCCATCAGTAAAAATTATCACACGCTCAGTCATGGATTCCGGCTCATTGCTGTTCTGTTGAAGTATTGCGTGCAGATGGTTCAATAATCCCGGCAGCCAGCATGTGCCGACGGGATTGCCAGCGCAGCTTGATAGGTGTCAGCGAAGCCACCCGCTTGCGCGCCACCACCATATAGATTCCGCCCAGATAAGGCCAGCAATACCGGCCGAGGTATTCCAGAAATTCAAGTTTCTGCATGATGGAACGATTCTGCAGCGGGGGCCGGAAGAAAAAATGTTCACTGCTGATGATTTCAAAATCCAGTAAATCCAGCCAGTCCTTCAGGCGTGACAGGCGTATATAACGACCGCACCATGGAAACTGATCACGCCAGGCCAGAAGCAAACGCCATACTCCCCACAGACTCCAGGGATTGAATCCCAGAATGACCACATGACCTTCTCCAATCAGCACACGTTCGGCTTCACGCAGTATCTGATGTGGATTGCCGCTAAATTCGAGGACATGTGGCATCAACAGAACATCTATGCTTTCTGTGGCCACAGGTAATGCATGTGAATCGCACAATAGATCAGGAGACATCGAGGATTCAACGACGCTGGCTGTGGTGAGCTTGTGCTGGATACGACTGCTGTTGATCAACTCGGCATCCGGCACCTCCCCAATCTGTACAATGTGATATCCGAACAGATCCGGTAATGTCCGTGCCAGGCGTTTCCGTTCATATTTGAGCAGTTGATGGCCGGTCTCCGTCGTCAGCCACTGCCGGAGAGTGGCATAGCGGGACTTGTTGTCTGTGGCGGTACTACCTTCAGTCACGCTCATCTGTCCCCCACAGCCTTCATAAAATTCTTTAAGATCAATACTGTTAAGTCTGTTGCATAATGAATTAATTGTAACTGGCATTCACAAAAATTTCGCGTTACCATGCTTTCTTTTTGTGTGGCGTAACCTCATCAAATAACGATAAAAATCCAAGTATCACATGAGAAATTACTTTTCACCGGCCATACTTGTACTTCTGTTGTTATCCGGTTGCGCCACAGACCCGGGCTTCTGGGATGCGCCACCGGAACCGGCCAATCCGGGGATGGTCTTCCATAAACCCCAGCGCACTGTGACACCGGACGTCCCGTCCCCTGAAAAAACAGAACCCGCACCAGCACCCGTCACCGCTGATTCAAAACACCAGGATATCTGGGTCAGGATACAACAAAACCTGACCATACCCCGTAATCTCAGCCACCCAACGACACAAACCAAGCTCAAGTTCTACGCGTCCAAGCAGGAATTCCTCGATCGTGTGGCGGATCGGGCAACACCATATCTCTATCATATTGTGGAAGAGCTGGAAAAACGCAATTTGCCCCTGGACCTCGCATTGTTGCCAATCGTTGAAAGCGCCTATCAACCCTTCGCACACTCACCGAGTCGCGCCGCAGGGATCTGGCAATTCATTCCCGGCACCGGCAAATTATACGGCCTCAAACAAAACTGGTGGTATGACGGGCGCCGCGACATCGTGGCCGCGACGGATGCAGCCCTCAGATACCTGCAAAAACTGCATGATGATTTTAATGGTGACTGGTTGCTGGCACTGGCAGCCTATAATGCCGGAGAAGGTAACGTCGGGCGCGCTGTTGAAAAGAGTCTGGGCCGGGGCAAAAGCGGTGACTTCTGGTCATTACACCTGACTGAAGAGACCCTCGGTTATGTTCCCAGCCTGATGGCAGTCGCCGAAATTATCGCCAATCCTGAAAAATACAACATTACGCTGAAGCCGATCCCCAACAAACCCTATTTTGAAAAAATCGATGCCGGCAGCCAGATCGACCTCGCCACAGTCTCTGAACTGTCCGGCCTGACCATGGACGAGATTTACACACTCAACCCGGGCATTAACAAGTGGGCAACCGATCCGGAAGGTCCGCATTATTTCCTGATCCCGGTGGATCGTGCCGCATCATTCAAACAAAAACTTGCCGCCTTACCGGCTGATCAACGCATTAAAATGCAGGCGGTAGAGATTAAACAGGGGGACAGCCTCGGAAGCATTGCACGCCGTTACCGGACGGATATCAACACTCTCAAACAGATCAATAATCTCAGAAGCAACAATATCCACGCCGGTCACATGCTTCTGATCCCGTCCTCACAGCAACCCATCAGCGAATACACCCTGAGCCAGGATGTCCGTACGTTTGACAAACTGAAACCATCAGGGGATGGCCAGAGTTTTACGTATACCATCAAGTCCGGTGATAACCTGTGGGACATCAGCCAGAGTTACGGCGTGACCATAGAACAACTCTGTGCATGGAACGGCATCAGCAAAAACACAGTTCTGAGTCCGGGGAGAAAACTCACCCTCTGGGCCAAGGAGACCCCCGAAGTTGTACCGGTGGTTGCCCATACTGTAACCACTATTGCTGATAAACAGGAGCACATCACCTACACCGTGCGTGCAGGTGATTCGCTGTGGCTGATTGCACAACGCTATGGCGTAACGGTTGCCCAATTGCAGAAATGGAATGGTCTGAGCCATGGCTCCTCTCTGCAGCCGGGACAGACGCTGGATATTTATACCGGGACGCCTCCCGCCGACGTGTAGTCATCGGCAAGGCTGGTTTATCACCTGCCATTTTCTGTTTTGTTCCCCGCCGGTCTGGTGTAAGTTAGCTGTCATCAGACTTACTAAACATAACAAGCCCTTGCCGTGATGTTGATCAATCTTGCCAAATCCCTCTTGCGCGTGCTGCTGCGGCTGCTCTACAAGGTAGAAGTCAACGGACTTGAAAATTATCACAAGGCCGGCAAGCGGGTATTGATCATCGCTAATCACACGTCCCTCCTTGATGGTCTGCTGCTGTATGCGTGGCTGCCGGAAACGCCCACTTTTGCCATTAACACGCAGATCGCACAAAAAAAGGAATTCAGGTTCTTTCTGCGTTTTGTGGACCTCTTCATCATGGACCCGACCAGTCCGCTTTCCATCAAGTCCATGATTAAATTCATACGGCAGGACCGCAAGGCCGTAATCTTTCCGGAAGGCCGCATTACCGTCACCGGTTCATTAATGAAAATTTACGAAGGACCGGCACTGGTCGCCGACAAGGCCGATGCAATGGTGTTACCCATAGCCATTGATGGCGCACAGTTCAGTCCGTTTTCCTACATGAAGGGCCGAGGCCGCATTGTACGATTTCCCAAAATCAGGATGACATTCCTGCCGCCTGAAAAAATATCGCTTCCTGGTCACCTCAGCGGTCATGAACGCAGGAAAGGGGCGGCACTGCAGATGCAGGACATGATGTTCAAACTGACCTACACATCGTTCAATTACCGTACAAGCGTATTCAACGCTCTTTTGAATGCAGCATATCGAAACGGGATACAGCAACACGTGCTTGAAGATGTCAGCCGTGAACCCCTGAGTTACAAGCAACTCATTACCCGTGCCGTCATCCTGGGACAGTACATAGCCCAAAACTCCGCAGAACGGGAGCACCTCGGCATACTGCTGCCGAACGTGACCGGCACCATGGTGACTTTCATGGCCATGCAGTATTGTGGACGGATTCCGGCCATGCTGAATTTCACCGTTGGCCTGAATGCACTGATGCAGGCCTGCGAAACCGGGCGCATCAAAACGATCTACACTTCCCGGCGCTTCATCGAGAATGCGAAGCTTCAGGACCTGGCCAAGGCACTGGAACAGAAATTCAGACTTGTTTATCTTGAAGATCTGCGCAATCGCATCAAGTGGTCAGACAAACTTATCGGTGTAATTCGCGTACTGAATATCAAACGTCATTATGCCCGGCTCGCCGGTAAAATTGACCCGGATCAACCCGCCCTGATCCTGTTTACCTCCGGCTCGGAAGGCATGCCCAAGGGCGTGGTGCTGTCGCACAGCAATCTTTTATCCAACAATGCGCAGGTCAGTTGCCATCTGGATTTTAATCCGCGTGACGTCGTATTTTCCTGTTTGCCGCTTTTTCATTCTTTTGGCCTGAACGCCGGTTGCCTGATGCCGATCTTCGGCGGCAGCCGTGTTTTTCTTTACCCCACACCCCTGCACTACCGCATCATTCCGGAATTGGTCTATGAACTCAACGCCACCATCCTGTTCGGGACCAATACGTTCTTCAAGGGTTATGCGCGCCATGCCAACACCTATGACTTCAATACCCTGCGTTATGTTGTGGCCGGCGCGGAAAAACTGCGGGACGACACACAAAAACTGTGGATGGAAAAATTCGGTATACGCATTCTGCAGGGATATGGTGTCACTGAAACCAGCCCGGTGATCTCCGTGAATACTCCGCTGGTCAACAAAATGGGCACCGTAGGCCGTCCCATGACAGACATGCACTGTTATCTGGAACCGGTGGAGGGGATTGACCGGGGTGGGCGTCTGCACGTGACCGGCCCGAACATCATGCTGGGTTACCTGCTGCATGGACAGGATCAGATCAAACCTCCTGCCGGTTTTAAGCCGGGCTGGCATGACACCGGAGACATTGCAGATATCGATGCAGAGGGTTACATATCCATACTTGGGCGCGCCAAACGTTTCGCCAAGGTCGGTGGTGAAATGATATCACTCACCGCCATTGAAGAACTGGCCATGAACACCTGGCCCAAATTCAACCACGCCGCCATCAATCTGCCGGACGAAAGAAAAGGTGAAAAAATCATACTGGTGACGGACAACAAAAATGCAACGCGCAAGGAACTGCAGGAATATGCGCGTGCGCATGGTATCGGCGAACTCTACATTCCGAAAAAAGTTGTGCTGGCCCATGCCCTGCCGGTATTGGGTACCGGCAAAATCGATCATAAAACGCTCTATGAAATGGCGCTGGCGGAAGATGCCACCGATTCAGGCTGGATAGAGAAGATCAGCAGTTACATCAAAAAAACCTGAGCCACGCCGGCCTGTTATTTAAACAATTGCCTGGCTTTCAGCAGATCGGCTTCTGTATCGATACCCAGACCTGGCGCCACAGAGGCCTCTTCGATCAGGACAGTCGCACCGTAATCCAGTGCGCGTAATTGTTCCAGTGATTCCTTCTGCTCCAGTTCACAACGCGGCAAGGCACTGAAGGTTTTAAGGAAGCCTGCACGATAACCATAGATTCCGATGTGCCGGAAATGTTGACGCGGTTGATCCGCTTTATGCCAGGGAATGGCCGCACGGCTGAAATACAGCGCACGTTTGTTACTGCCAAACACCACCTTCACGATATTCGGATTATTGATGTCCTCGGCAGTGGTAATCACTTCACAGAGCGTGGCCATGTCCGCTTCAGGATGCCCCATCAGTAAATTCGCGGTCTGGTTGATGAGTTCGGCTGGCAATCCTATTTCATCGCCCTGTACATTCACTACAACCGTATCATCCGGCCAGCCGAGTGCGGCGGCCACTTCCGCCAGACGATCTGTGCCGGACTGGTGTGTTGCTGATGTCATGATGCAGTTCGCGCCAAAACCGGCACCTGCCGCCTGGATTTTCCTGTCATCAGTGGCTATCAGGACTTCCTGCGCAAGACTGTGCTTTGCTGCTTCATACACATGCTGTATCAGGGGTTTGCCGGCAATGTCCAGCAGCATTTTCCCGGGCAGCCGGGTTGAGCCCAGCCGTGCCGGTATGATGACCTTGAACATTGCGGCCATGTGGCGCGGATCAGCCCGTAAGCTTTTCGATTTCTTCTGTAGAGAGGGAGCGTGCCTCGTCTTCCAGCATCACCGGGATACCATCACGGATGGGATAGGCCAGACGGGCTGATTTGGATATCAGTTCCTGGTTTTTTTCATCGTAAATCAACGGGCCTTTGGTGACCGGGCAAACCAGTATTTCAAGCAGTTTTTTGTCCATGGGTAACGTCCTTCAGTAACTTGGAAAAACGATGTTCAAATACATCGGCCATCTTAACATCAATCGCCAGATACCAGTGATCATCGGCCGCAAACGCCGCACACTTTACGGCATCTTTCTCAGTCATGATTACCGGCAGACCATCTTCAAAATGGATGTCTTCGCGCCGGAAGCGGTAATGATCAGGGAACGTGTGCTCAATGATGCGTATTCCCAGCAGTCGCAACAGGCTGAAAAACCGGTCCGGATTTCCGGTGCCCGCCACAGCGTGCACTGTTGTGTTCCGGAAAGTCTCAAGACTGGTTTCATGCCGTGGCCTGACCACGGAGTGAAATTCGAGCGGGACTATCTCCATACCGTATTCTCCATGCTGTGGATGGCCGTTGCAGACCACCATATCCACGTTGTTCAGTCGGCTGGCGGATTCTCGCAGAGGCCCGGCCGGCAGACAAAAACCGTTTCCGAACCGGCGCTGCCCGTCAATTACCGCAATTTCAATATCGCGGGCCAGCGCCAGATGCTGCAAACCATCATCACAGACGATGATATTGCAGTGCTGATGTTCAATTAACTGCTCAGCAGCGGTGTACCGATCCGGAGATGCCGCCACCGGACAACCGGTGTTGCGGGCGATAACCACCGGTTCATCACCGGCCATGACCGGATCACTGTCCGGTCGCACCTGCTGCGGCCAATGCCGTGCAGCACCGCCATACCCGCGGCTCACAACACCAGGCCGGTAATGGTTTTGTTTGAGATAATTCACCAGCCAGATCACCAGCGGCGTCTTGCCCGTACCACCGACTGTGATATTGCCCACCACAATCACCGGTACCGTTGGTCTTTTCACCGGTAGCAGACCGGCCTGATAAGCAAATCCGCGCAGGGTCATGAACAGTTGATACAACAGGGCAAACGGTGCGAGTAGCCAGCGCCCTGGATGATTGGTGTACCAGAGCGTTTCAATCATGGGGTCGATCTGCACTGAAAAATGCGCCACCGGCGTTGAGGATTACCGGCTGGACACTCATGCCTATTGTTGATCTTCGTCGTAACCGCGCGTTGTGAAACTGATATGGACCAGGCCCAGCTGACGTGCTGCGTCCATCACCTTGACCACCATCTGGTGTGGGGTTTCAGCATCGGCACTGATGATGACCGGTGCGTCTTCCAGATTAGCCAGAGCATCGTAAAGCCCCTGTTTAATGGTATTGATCTGCGAATTCACCAGTTCCTGATCATTGATGAATACTACTGAATCCGCATTGACCGTCACGCGAATCATGCCCGGTTTCGGTTCGACAATCTCCTTGCTGGCCTGTGGCAGGGTGATGTTCATTTCGGATTTGTTCTGAAAGGTGGTGGTCAGTACGAAAAAGATCAATAACAACAGCAACACATCAATCATGTTGATGATGTTGATTTCAACATCCTCTCTGCGCCGGGTCTGGAATTTCATGTTCAGGTGCTGCCGTTAATTTGCATTTTCCTGTTCACGCATGCCCTGAATGATTTCCACCAGTTTCAGGGCCTCCTGCTCCATGGAAATCACCAGTTCATCCACTTTACTGTGAAAATACCGGTAAAAAAACAATGACGGTATGGCAATACAAAGGCCTGCGACCGTGGTAATCAATGCTTCAGCAATACCTCCGGCCATAAGGTTGGGATCGCCGACGCCATGTGCGGTAATTGCGGAAAAAATTTCAATCATGCCCAGTACCGTACCGAGCAAGCCCATCATGGGTGATATGGCTGCGATACTGCCGAGGATATCCAGAAAGCGCTCGAGCTCATGGGCCACATGGCGGCCAACTTCCTCAATGCTGTCCTTCATCACTTCACGCTCATGTTTGCGGTTCATCAGCCCCGCTGCCAGCACCCGGCCCAGGGGTGAACTGCGGCGTAGATCATCAATACGTTTGGCATCCAGATGTCCGACTTTCTGCCATTGCCAGATTTGCGCCACCAGATTCCGGGGACAGATGCGTTTCTTGCGCAATGTCCAGAAACGTTCTGCAATAATGGCCAGCGAAATAATCGAACACAGCATCAGCGGCCACATGACCCAACCGCCTGCTTTAATAATCTCCAGCATTCAATACTCCAGCAATAATTTGAAATTTAATTAATATGCGTATGCCAGAACCGCCGCGCCTGCTGCCGGTGACGTGTCACAGTCATACCGCCGGCGTCTATTCTAATCTCAATCGCGCCATGCCGCGCAGTATCCAGCATGCGGACACCCCGCGACTCATAGCGGGCTATTATAGCCTCATTCGGGAACCTGAATCGATTGCGATAACCTACCGGAAATAATACCCATTCGGGATTGACAGCATTGATAAATTCAGGGGTAGATGATGTTTTACTGCCATGATGTGGCGCAATGAGGACATCCGCTGCAAGATTACCGGCCGCATGCCTGAGTAAGTAGAACTCTGCCTGTTTCTCAATATCACCGCTCAATAGAATTGAATGTTCACCGGTGCTCACTTTGAGGACACAGGAAAGGTTGTTGTCCTGTGCCGGCCCCAAATCCGCAGGATGCAGAAATGAGAATTCCACACCATCCCAATGCCAGGACTGGCCTGACCTGCAAAACCGGGCGCGGTTATCACTGAATCGTTCAGGCACACTGGTGATCACTGGCGTATCCGGCCAGGCGGCCAGCACAGCCTCCGCGCCACCGATGTGATCATTATCTGCATGGCTGATCACCAGCGCATCAATGTTATCCGTTTGCTGTCGCCGTAGATAAGGCACCACGACTGCCTCGCCTGTATTAAAATGCTCGCTGAATTTTGCACCGGTATCATAAACCAGTGTGTGTTGCCGGGTACGGACCACCGCAGCCAGACCCTGCCCGACATCCAGTAAGGTAAACCAGACTTCATTGGGTTCCGGCCGCTCGAGACGCGGCAGTAATAACGGCAGCATCCAGAAAAGTCCCAGCCAGCGCGCCGGGCAGCCACGGGGCAGCAATATGATCAGACTTCCCACCATGGCCATAAGTACAGTAAACAATGACGGGGACGCATGTGGCCATACGGCAAAATCCGGCCTTGAGAGCCATTCCAGCAACGGCCATAACCCGGCCAGACTCATCGCAGCAAGCTTGAGGCTGTGACTTGCAGCAGTGGAAAAAAGATCAGAGCTGATCGTCCCCACAATAGCCAATGGCACGGTGATAAAACTAACCCACGGAATCGCCACAAAATTGGCCAGCATGCCTGACACTGAAAACTGCCCGAAAAGACACATGAGCGGTGGCAGCAGACCAATCGCTACGAGATATTGCGTCCTGCCCCATTTCCACCAGAACGAATTTGTCCCCGTACGACTGGACATGCCATACACAATCACCGCGACAGCCGTGAATGATAGCCAGAAGCCCGCATCCATGACTGAAAACGGATCGACCAGCAATACAGCAAGCAGCGCGGCACATAATACGTTTGAAACCGGAAATTGCCGGTGACCCAGAATCCCCAGCATGACAACGACCACCATGATCATGGAACGTTGTGTTGGAATCGACATGCCCGCCAGAAAGGAATAACCGGTCGCAGCGAGGATAGCTGCAAAGACTGCAGCCCGTGGTGCCGGCACATATAACGGTAAGCGTCCGGCCAGTGCCCATAACCTCAGAAATACAAAATAAACCAGCCCGGACACCAGGCTGATATGCAGACCGGAAATCGCCAACAGATGAGTAGTCCCGGTGCGAATCATCACCTCATTGGCTTGTGGTGTGATCAGGCTGCGATCTCCAATACTCAACGCCAGCACCAGACCCGCATAATGGTTATTTTGCAGAATTTCCAGTACACGCTTGCGTAATTCATAACGCAACCGGTCTATCCACTCGCCTTGAATGCCTGCGAGTCTGATAGCCGGGCTGTGATGCACAACATAACCGGTGGCGCGGATCCGGTGCTGAAACAGCCAGCCTTCATAATCAAAGCCACCCGGATTCATGAAACCATGTGGACGTTTAAGTTTCACCGGCAGTTGCCAGACCTGGCCGGGGACCAGTTCCGGCACCTGTTCATACCACGTTAATCTGATCCGTCCGGGGTTTTTATAGTCCTGACCTTTATTGTCATGGAATTTAAGAACAGTAAATTCAAACCGCACACCACGATCACGTTGCTCCGGCAGGGAGACAATCCTGCCTTCGGCGATGATGAACTCCCCTTCAATGTCCGGCATTAATTCATGCGCGAGGATCAATCCGGCATGGACCATCGCCCAGAACAGCCCGAAGCAGAGTCCGCCGAAGCAACGATAAGGGGATGGAGTAAGAAAGGTAATACCAAGTGCGGCGAGGCCCAGGACCAGAGCAACCCATAAGGGTGGCAATGCATCCAGTTGCAGCACAGTCACTATGCCCAGCAGGAAAGCAACACTCCATGTACGCATCAGAACATCCTTTTATCTTATTTTTACGTAACTTTTGGTTTAATACATAACCAATAGCATAATAACATTTTTTATCACCACAATTTAAGAAACTCCGGGCAAGTCTAAAAAATTCCTTGTATTGTCATACTGGCGCATGCCAGTATCCAGTCAAAACAATTGTTTACTGGGTGCTGGTATTCACCAGCATGACAGCGAAAATACCATTTCAGAAATTTCTTTATCATGAGCCTACGATCGTTTTTCAAACGCTGGTTGCCGGAACCGCATACCATTCGTGACCACAGGCACCTGCGGCACTTCGGGGATTATCTGCATGAACCCAACCTCTGGCATCTGACCCGGCGCTCTTCGGCGGGAGGTGTGGCTACCGGATTGTTCTGCGCCTTCATTCCCCTGCCAATTCACATGCTGGTTGCGGCCGCAGCGGCCATTGTGTTGCGCGTCAATCTGCCACTGGCTGTAATCTGCACATGGATCACGAATCCGTTGACGTTTGCGCCGATATTTATCTTTGCTTATGAACTGGGAGCGCGTCTGCTCAACTGGCCCACCAACGAGTTTGCGTTTGAGTTTTCCATACGCTGGTTACAGGAAAGTTTTGTGCACATCTGGGAGCCGTTGTTACTTGGCTGTTTTATTCTGGCCGTAATTGCTTCGACCACAGGCTACTTCGCCGTGCGATTATTGTGGCGGCTGGCACTGGTCAGAAAATGGGAAGGACGGAAAAGAAAAAATTCTGACTACTAGAAGCGGTCTCAAAAATCATTTTCCCCTCCCCTCATGGGAGGGGGTTAGGGGGAGGGAATGGAATTATGAGATTACTTCTAATAATTTTTACTGATACACCCTCAACTTCCCTTCATGTAATTCATAAATCCGGTCCATCTTGCGGGCCAGCGTCAGGTTGTGTGTGACCATCACCAGCGCGGCACCGTAATCACGGTTCAGCGCCAGCATTAAATCAAACACCTGTGCCGCAGTATGTTCATCCAGATTACCGGTGGGTTCATCCGCGAGTATGCATTGGGGTTGAGTCACCAGTGCCCGGGCTATAGCCGCACGTTGGCGTTCGCCGCCGGACATCTCGCCCGGCTTATGTTGTATACGTTTTCCAAGTCCGACTTTTTCCAGCAATTCTTTCGATGCCTGTTCAGCCTGCGCCGGATCGCCGCGCCGGATAAATAACGGCATGGCGACATTTTCCAGAGCAGTAAACTCTGGCAAGAGGTGATGGAACTGATAAACAAATCCCAGGCTCCGATTGCGTACATCCCCACGCGCAGTTTCGGACAGATTCGAAAATGGCGTGTTGAGTATTTTCACTTCACCTTTGCTCGGCACATCCAGACCGCCGAGCAGATGTAATAATGTGCTCTTGCCGGATCCGGAAGAACCGATGATCGCAATCCGATCACCGCGATTCACTTCCAGATCCACACCCAACAGTACATCCACTTCCAGACCGGCGTCAGTGTAGGATTTGTGGAGCCCGTTACAACTCAATATGGACTGATCATTCATAACGCAGGGCCTCGGCCGGTTGCGTACGCGCGGCACGCCATGCCGGATAAATTGTCGCCACCAGACAGAACAGAAACGCCACCACACTGATCACGATCACATCATCCCATTGCAAATCGGAAGGAAGTTCGCTGATGTAATACACATCGGGTGACAGGAATTTGACTTTGAAGAAACTCTCAATGGCGGGAACGATCGTTTCGACGTTGCTGGCGAGCCACACTCCGCCAATTACGCCCAGAATAATGCCGACAAAACCGATGACCACGCCCTGAATAATAAAGACTTTCATAATGCTTGTGGGGCTCACACCAAGAGTACGTAACACGGCAATATCGGATTGTTTATCAGTAACAACCATCACCAGCGTGGAAATAATATTGAAAGCAGCGACAGCCACAATCAGCGTCAGGATCACAAACATGACGATCTTTTCCGTTTTCAATGCACGGAAAAAATTGGCATGACGCTGTGTCCAGTCCACCACCCAGTATTGCCCCGGCAGATTTCTGACCACATCACGGCTGATCACCGGCGCATTGAAAATGTTATCGGTTTTCAGGCGCAAGCCCACACTGCCCTTGTTCCGGAACAGGATCTTCGCATCTTCCAGATGGATCAGCGTGAGTGCGCTGTCGAATTCATGCATGCCGATTTCAAACACACCTACTACATTGAAACGTTTCATGCGCGGAATTACACCGGCCGGTGTTACGTTGGCGGAAGGAATGATGAGTGTCACCTTGTCACCTACGGTCACGCCCATTGAATTGGCCATTTCCTTGCCCAGAATAATGTCGAAGTTACCGGGTTTCAGATCCTTGAAATGACCGAGGATCATTTTATTCGCCACTTCAGAGACCTTGGGCTCTTCATCCGGCAGAATGCCACTGATAACCGTACCATTCACAGCACCACCATAGACCAGCATACCTTCCGCCTGAAAGAACGGTGCCACACCGAGAATCGAGGGATTTTTCTCAATCTGTTGGGCAAGCTCTCGCCAGTTATCAAACGTATTATCACGTGAAACCACTGTGGCATGTGAGGCCATACCAAGAATACGACTGGTGAGTTCTTTTTCAAACCCGTTCATGACTGACAGAACCGTGATCAGCGCCAGCACACCCAACGCCACACCCACCATCGAAGTCATGGAAATAAAGGAGATGAAATGATTGCGCCGCTTGGCCCGCACATAACGCAATCCGATGAACACTTCAAAGGGTCTGAACATGGGCGAAGATTATAACTTAAAATCCGGAATTCAGGAGACTGAAGTCAGTATCCTGAATTGTCCCGTCATTCCAGAAACCGCATAGCGGTTATCCAGAATCTCGGGAGTGATGGTAAAACTTGCAATTTCGTCATTCCGGAAAGTGCTCAGCACTTATCCGGAATCCAGGTAAAACAATAAAAACGATTATTTTGATCTGGGTTACCCAACCTGGCCTCCCTCTCTCCTTCTGGATTCCGCATACTGAATTCTATATCCTGCCATCCATGAAACTCCTGGCCTTTGATACCTCCACCGAAGCCTGTTCCGCCGCACTTTATCTTGACGGCGCGATCACCTCGCGTTACGAAGTCGCACCAAGACAACATGCCGAATTAATCCTTCCGATGATCGATCAACTACTGGCTGAGTCACAATGCAAACTCAACCAGCTTGATGCGATTGCTTTCGGGCGCGGGCCCGGCGCCTTCACCGGTGTGCGTATTGCAACAGGCATTGCGCAAGGCCTCGCCTTTTCCGTCGAATTGCCCGTCATACCAGTATCCTCGCTGGCCGCGCTTGCCCAATCCGTCAAGGACGAAGCGGACTATATCGCCGCCGCCATCGATGCCCGCATGGATGAAATCTATTTCGGTCTCTATAAAAGCGGGAATACTGTTGAATTGATCGGTGAAGAGTGTGTCATCTCGCCCTTCAAACTGGATATCCCTGATATCAAGAACTGTTACGGTGCGGGCAGTGGCTGGTCGCGCTACGGCGAAGAATTAAAAAGAATGTTCAAGAACAAACTCACCGGCTATGCAGGTGATCGTTATCCTCATGCACAGGACATCGCTACGCTTGCCGTGCATGCCTATGAATCCGGCACCGCACTCAAACCGGAAGAAGCCGCGCCGGTTTATTTAAGAAACAAGGTGACGGGATAATTTATACCCTCTCCCTCCGGGAGAGGGTTAGAGCCTGCCCCGTACTTGATACGGGGGTGAGGGCATCAATAAAGCACCATGAAAACCATCACAGCCAAAGTCAAACCCAACGCCCGCAAGAGTTCACTGGAAGAACAGGATGATGGCACTTTCCTCGCCCACATCAAATCACCACCCGTCGACGGTAAAGCCAATGCCGAATTAATCAGCCTCATCGCCAAACATTTCAAATGCCCAAAATCAGCAGTGACCATCAAACATGGAACTTCTGGACGCATGAAGCTGGTCCAGATTGAACAGGCTTGAGGCTTGAACGTCGAACCTGTCTGCTATTATAAAATTACAGGACACTTATTAAGCTGTTAAAAAGCATTAAAATTACAATTTTTTACTATGTTGATATTAATAGAGGAGCATCATCAAAATGGATATTGAAAATGCAAACTAGACACACCGGATATGGCCTGACTATAATCAAAGCCAGCATCAAGCCATTGAAACAAGGAGGATTTCCATGCTGTCCACGCCTGACGTCCATATAACATTATCCGACAAACTGTCCTACTATCACTAGTTATGAATTTCAATGGATATGATGAGAGCTATTATTTTAATACTAATCTTTTCATTCACAGCTGTTGTTGCCGCTGATGATGCTAATACTGATGTAAAAGGAATAGCTACAATGCTTGATAATGGCGCTATATCTATTTATCCATTTCAAAAGGAAAGTATCCTTGCGGACGGTCAAATTATTATCAAGCCAGAAGACAATAATTATCAAAAAATGTTAATTCATTTGGGAGGTTTGGAAATTGGTGAGGAAAAACCAATATACTCATGGCCTGATGAAGAATGAAATTCATAACAAATCACTCCACATGGACGGCTCCTTCGTCGCCGCCCATGAGTTCAAACGTTAGAAGTCTTCGGCTAATCACAGCGCACACACGACCCCATGACCGTCCTCCGTGCATTTGCCGACTATCCAGCGGAGGCAGCGCTTATCGGGCGCATGCTGGCGGGGTATGCTGACCTAGAGATTGACCTCATGAACTGCGCCAAAGCAGTGCGTGGCGATCTAGATCTCGCCCTAAAGACAATGTTCCGGGGGCGTGGCAATAGTCAGAGAATCGACCTCGCAGTCGCTATTGCCAGACGCCCGTACGATGAACTTAGATTAGGCGCTGAATTCGACTCCGCCATTGCCGCGGTTCGCATTTGTCTCCGCATTAGGAATCTATACGCTCACTGCACATGGTGGAATGACAACTCGGGCGAGCTCGCTTTCGCAAATCTCGAGGAGCTGGCGAAACTGAACGTCGTGGTTACCGACCTGCGGGGCCTGACAGTTAATCACGTCAATGTGGCGCACCTTCAGTCTCAGTTCAACTATTTTGAGTATGCGGACAACATGCTGCTCGGTGTCCTTCAAGAAGGAAACCGCAGGGCTGGCAGGCCGGCTCACCCAGGTGTAGTAATTCCCGCTGCTGTAGCGGCGCCACCGATTACCTTATGAGCGCGGCGAAGACTTCTAACCCGCGGTTGCAGCCGACAGTCACCAGCGGGCTTCGCCCTCTGGTGACTGTCGGCTGAACCGCAACGTTAGGTAACTCATTTGGAACACGATTATGCTGAAAATGAAAAAGCAGTGTGAGAAGTGCAACACTAAGACAGGTCTTACCGATATAGCATACATATGCTCATATGAATGTACGTTTTGCCGGGCATGTACAGAGGCCATGGGGCATGTATGCCCAAACTGCAAGGGGAATCTTGTCCTGAGGCCAGCACGAACCAAGAATCCTGCACAGGCCCTTGTCTCACAAATCAAAAACAAGATGTTGGGTAGTTAAATGGTGAGTAGTTCATGAATCCTGTTCAGAGCGTAGCCTTCGACAACGAAATCGACCTGGCCAAGAAGTTCATCGCAAGAGGTGACCTGGAGACGGGTTTTGCTCATATAGAACGCGCTCACATCATTGGCCAGGCTTTTATCGTGCCCCACGCCAGATCACACTGGCTGATGCTCAAGCTGGAATTGCAGCGAAGACGGCCCGTAGCGGCCTTCGGGCAAGTCGTACGCATTGCTTTGGGTGTTTTGGGTTCCGCTGTCGGAGTTGTTCCGGTCGGGAACACTGGCGGCAGTAACGTTAACATGTTCAAGCGCATGCCCATTGCGCCTGAATTACAGCGCATTATTGATGGTGGTGCGCCACCTGACCCGCGGGCATAACAGAGATTAGGAGGCGCAGGCATGGCGTTTTTAATTGGAGCGGTCCTGGCACTTTTGGTCGGGCTTCTGGCTACATTCAGTGGTCTTGATCGGGATCGGGCATTCTACCCTACGGTGATGATCGTCATCGCTTCGTATTATGCGTTGTTTGCAGTCATGGGCGGCACCGTTCAGGTGCTGATGATCGAGTTGATGGTCATTGTTGTGTTCCTGGGTGCTTCCATTGCAGGTTTCAAGCGTTCGTTGTGGCTGGTCGTTGCAGCGCTCGCAGCGCATGGCGTGTTCGACCTCGTCCACGGCTATTTGATCGAAAATCCGGGCGTGCCCCTGTGGTGGCCGCTCTTCTGTCTGGCCTATGATGTTGTCGCCGCTGCCTATCTCGCATGGCTCTTGTTGCGTTCGAAAGTGTGAATTATCAGGGACACACCATCATTAATAATCCCCTCAAGATAATCATTATCTGTCTGATTTTATCCGCTTGCGGTAAATCCACTCCGGAACAGGCCTTCAAGGATGGAGACTATGAATACTCCTTCGCACAATGGCAGCCTTTGGCAAAACAGGGAAATCTGGATGCCTGTTATTATCTGGGGCTGCATTATTATCTTGGTCTGGCTGTGAGGAAGGACAATCTGAAAGCGCGGGAATGGTTTGAGTGTGCGGCCACCAAAGGACACCCGGCGGCGCAATTGAGCCTCGGCACGATGTATCAGAACGGCGAGACGGTGCCGCAGAATTTCTCCACGGCGTATATGTGGTATTACGCCGCCGCCATACAAGGCAACACCATGGCACCGAAGAAAATGAGTGTTTTGTTTGAAGAAATGAAATTACTGCCTAACCAGATACATCAGGCTGAACTGGATGCGCAGCCTTATATCGTAAACCCGCAGGTGAAAGCGAATTAACGTCCGTACTGCGTACGGAGTTAAATTGACTGGATTCCGGCTTTCGCCGGAATGACGGTGGAAAATTTATGCAATACGCACAATCTCTGTATCTATTCTCCCATCATTATACAGCTTCAAGTAACGGTAACCCGCCGTGAGATCATCTTTGGTGTAACGCTCGGCTTTGGGTGCAAACTGGACACAGGTTGATGGTGCAGCCATAAGCTGTACGTTGTTATGCAAGGTGCTGAATTCGTGGTGTACATGCCCCCACAGGATCGCCTTCACATGTGGATAGTGATCGATAATGGCAAATAGCTCCGCAGGATTCTGCAGAGGCATTTTATCCATCCATGGACTGTTAACGGAAACCGGAGAATGATGCAGACAAAGCAGGATATGTTTGTCGTGGTTTGCTTTTAATTGCTGGTCAAGGAATGTCAGTTCATCTGCGCTCAAGGCTCCGGCATGTGTGCCGGGCAGCCAGGTATCCAGCATGATGACTGCCCAGCGATTGAATTGAATTATTTTTGTGGTGCTGACATTCGCTTGATTCAGATGCTGATGCATCAGCGCCGGATCATCATGATTACCGGGGATGCAGAAGGTTGACTTGTCCGTGGTCTTCAGGATTTTCAGCAAACGTTCGTAAGCCTTCGCCTCCGGATCATGCACCAGATCGCCCGTCACCAGTATGGCATCCGGCGGCCAGTGAGTCTGACGGGCGTGGTCCAAAACCTGTTGCAATGATTGTGCGGTATCAATCCCGTCGAACGTCGTTTCCGGTCTGGAAAACAGATGGGTATCCGTAATCTGGATGAGTTCGATATAATCGGAATGACGCTGTAATAATTTCACCGGATTCATATCACCATTTTAATAGAACCATGACACGTAAAACCATCACCATCACGGACAAGCTCTACGACTACCTACTCTCGGTTTCGCTGAAAGAAACCCCGGTGCAACGAGAGTTACGCCGGGTAACGGCAAAACACCGCATGGCGACCATGCAGATTGCGCCGGATCAAGGGCAATTCATGGCCCTGCTGGTACAAATGATGGGGGCGAAGAAGATTATTGAAGTGGGTGTATTCACCGGTTACAGTTCATTATGCATGGCACAAGCCTTGCCCAAAGATGGCCGCATTATCGCCTGTGATGTGAACAAGGAATATACCGACATTGCCCGCAAATACTGGAAAAAAGCGGGCGTGGACAAAAAAATCAGATTAATCCTCGCGCCGGCGATCCAGACACTGGACAGCCTGATCAAAAAAGGGGAAGCCGGAAAATATGATTTTGTATTTATCGACGCGGACAAACCTGAATACCCAGACTACTACGAACGCGCGCTCAAACTCATTCGTAAAGGCGGGTTGATTGCGATCGATAACGTCCTCTGGTCCGGGAAGCCCGCTGATCCCAAAAACAAAGATCGGGATACGGTGGCCATCCGGAAATTCAACAAAAAACTATATAGGGACAAACGGGTGAAGATCAGTGTGTTGACGGTTGCGGATGGATTAACGCTGGCGATAAAGTTGTGATGGAACAGCTGATTCAAACTGTTATTAAAAGATATTATTTCATCTGGATTCCGGCTCTCGTGCTTTGAGGCACGAGGCCGGAATGACGGGGCAATTTGCTAATGCGGGGACGCGAGAGCATAACCTGCAATGACGGACCGACTCGTCATTCCGGGGACGCACAAGCGTAACCCGGAATCCAAATAAAACGCATATACACAAATTAGCCTTTTTTAATTGCCTGTTTGGCGTGCCTCATAAAAACTTTCCACATCTTTAATATCGCGTGTGACATTCATCTTCGGCAGGCTGTTCAGGAATTTCTTGCCATACGGTTTTGACAGCAGACGCGGATCGCAAATCATCAGCACACCATAATCATGGCTGTCGCGGATCAGGCGACCAGTACCCTGCTTGAGCGTGATGACCGCCTGTGGCACCTGATAATCCATGAACGGATTGATGCCCTGCTCTTCCATCTTGCGCGCCCGTGCCTGAAACACCGGATCATCAGGTGGTGCAAACGGCAGTTTGTCGATGATTACGCAGGACAACGCTTCACCTTTTACATCCACACCTTCCCAGAAACTGCTGGTGCCCAGCAGGATGGCATGTTTTGTTTTTCTGAACGTTTCCAGTAATTCAGTACGCGGCGCATCACCCTGCACCAGTACCGGATAATCGGTCTGACCTTTTATCAATTTTGCGCCTTCCTGAAGAGCACGGTGACTGGTAAATAATATGAACGCATGTCCCCGGCTGGCTTTGATTACCGGCAAGGCCGCGTTGATGACGGCGGCGGTATATACCGGCTCGCGCGGATCGGGCATGTCCTCCGGTAAATATAACAGCGCCTGTTCCCGGTAATTAAACGGGCTCGGCCAGACATGCGCTGCCACATCATTTAATCCCAACTGTGCGGAAAAATGACTGAAGTCTTCGCCCACGGCCAGCGTGGCGGAGGTATAAATACATTCACACTCGTGCTGGGCGAGGCGTTGCTGGAATATTGCCGAGATATCCAACGGAGTTTGATGCAGAAAAAATCCATGGCCGCGGGTTTCCACCCATTGCACGAATTCTTCGCTCTCACGTTCCTGAAAGTTCGCCAGCATGGCTGACAACTCTCCGGCACGCCGCCAGCAGTTTTCCAGCGCTTTGGAACGCACGGACAGTTTGTCCAGTGCCTGTTCCAGTGTGTTCACAGCAGCCGTCAATGCCTGCATCCCGGCAATGACTTTTTCATCGCGGTTAAGCTCATTCCAAGCCACACGTGCATCGTTGAGACTCAACAGCGAACGGAATTTCGGTATTCCGGTTTGCAGCTGGTCGAGGATTTCCGTCAAACCCGGCACGTCACCGGCATCATTATGGCAAGCCACACGACTGTCATTCAGCAATTCCAGAAAACGCCGGCTACTCAGCGTACTGCTGAAAAATTCTGCCGCCAGTTCGGGCAACTGATGCGCTTCATCAAAAATGATGACTTCAGCTTTGGGCAGCACTTCACCAAATCCGGTTTCACGCAGCGCCAAATCTGCAAGCAACAAATGATGATTGACGACAACCAGTGTCGCTTCGACCGCGCGGCGCCGGGCCTTGAATACAAAACACTCTTCAAAGTAATCACACTCCTGACCCAGACAATTTTCTGCCGTGGAGGTCACGGTCGGATAAACGGACGAATTTTCCGGCAGTGCGGTCAGCTCTGATAGATCGCCGGATGAGGTTTGTGATAACCAGGTACGGATCCTGTTCAACTCATCATGGGTTTTCTTGCTGTGAAAGCGGCCGTCCTTTTCATATTCAATCAACCGGTGCTGGCAAAGATAATTGGAACGTCCCTTGAGCAAGGCGAGTTTGACCGGTTGCCCGAGCGCATGGCAAATCACCGGCAAATCCTTGTGAAATAACTGGTCCTGCAGATGTTTGGTGCCGGTGGAAATAATGATCTTTTTGCCACTGAGGATGGCCGGTACCAGATAAGCAAAGGTTTTGCCGGTGCCGGTGCCGGCCTCACACACCAGCGATTCGTCACTGTACAGGGCTTTTGCAATGGCTTCAGCCATCTCCTGTTGTTCGGAACGAACGGTGTACTGCTCCAGCGTTTCCGCCAGCGGGCCGTCTTCGGCAAACACCTCGGCTGTATCGTGTAGTGATGCGACTATGGATGACATTCAGATCCGATCTATCGTGAATGCCATCATTTGCCGGATGTCCTGGCTGCCGGTGATGGCCATCAATAAGCGATCCAGGCCGAGCGCTACACCCGCGCAGGATGGCAAACCCTGTTCCAGCGCCGCGAGAAAACGTTCATCGAGTGCATGCACCGGTTTGCCGGACAGGCGGCGCTGTTCATTGTCCTGATGAAAACGCGCCCGTTGTTCAGCCGCATCCGTCAATTCATGAAACCCATTGGCGATTTCCATGCCGTTGATAAACAACTCAAAACGTTCTGCGACCGGCGGTTGTGTGTTGGTAATTCTGGAAAGCGCGGCCTGACAGGCCGGATAGTCATAAATGAATTCCGGCTGTTCATGCCCCAGTTTATCGGCTATGCAATGGCTGAAAATAAAATCCAGTAATGCGGATCGATTTTCCAGCGGGCTGCTCAATCCATGCTTGATTGCAAGCTGCTGCAAGGCAGGTATTTCCGCCGTATGCGGATCGACACCCACCGCTGAGCTAAACGCACTGGCATACGTTTGTTTGTGCGCAGTTTTGAAACTCAGCATTTGCAGGAGTTGATCCAGTTCATCCATCAACTGGTGGTGATCAAACCCCGGCCGGTACCACTCCAGCATGGTGAATTCAGGATTATGCAGACGCCCGGCTTCATCATCCCGGAACACATGGACGATTTGATAGATCGGACCACTGCCGGCTACCAGCAGCCGCTTCATGGCATATTCAGGAGAAGTGTGCAGATAAAAAGATTGTGGGGCTGTCCGGGCCGGATGATGCAATTGCGTTGTAAGACTTTCAAGATTCGGATCAGTAACGGCGGCGGAACACAAAACAGGGGTTTCGACTTCGAGGATATTTTTGTCCGCCATGAACGCACGGACAGTGCTCAACAGATCAGCACGCGCCTTCAGCATCTGAAGTGATGCTGAAGGTTGCCAATCTTTATCTGACATTTAATGCGAGTAGTACTGGCGAAGTCGTTTTGAGTTTATGCACGGCTCATGTATTCGCCGGTCCGCGTGTCTATCCGTATTTTTTCGCCCTGGTTTACAAACAAGGGCACTTTCACCACAGCTCCGGTTTCCATCGTGGCTGGCTTGGAACCACCGGTGGCCGTATCACCCCGTATACCTGGATCAGTTTCTTTGATCTCGAGGATGACAAAATTTGGAGCATTCACAGTCAACGGTGAACCATTCCACAGGGTAATCGTGCACTCTTCCTCGCCTTTCAGCCACTGGGTAGCATCGCCCATGGCCTTGGCGTCGGCCATATACTGCTCGAAGGTCTCCTGGTTCATGAAGTGCCAGAATTCACCATCGGAGTACAGGTACTGGACGTCCAGATCAACAACGTCGGCAGCTTCGAGACTGTCGCCGGACTTGAACGTACGTTCAATCACACGGCCGGTCTTGAGATTGCGCAGTTTCACACGATTAAACGCCTGGCCCTTGCCCGGTTTGACATATTCATTGGTCATGATGGCACACGGATCATTGTCAAGCATGACCTTGAGTCCGGCCTTGAATTCATTGGTGCTGAAAGTACCCATATTTCCCTCTGCTACTTAATTCATTATGATGAATAAAGTCGCGTATCATACATTGAAAACAAGGTTTTATGCAGCATACAAATTGGCGGGCGGATTTACGCGATGCGAAAGTTACACCCGCGTCTTTACTGAAAGAAATCGGCCTGCCTGAGACCGCCCTGCCTCTTGCCGTTAGCGGCCTGGAGTCTTTTCCGTTGCGGGTGACCCGTACCTTACGGGAACGTATCGAGACTGGAAATTCGCACGATCCTGTTTTGCGACAGATATTTCCCCATGCCGATGAGGACATACCCCAATCCGGATTCAGCCCTGATCCACTGGATGAACGGGCCACGCAACCCGTTCCGGGGCTGCTGCATAAATATCAGGGCCGGGTCCTGCTGGTGGTTACCGGCGCCTGTGCCGTACATTGCCGTTATTGTTTCCGCCGCCATTTTCCCTACAACGAAGCCAATCCGGCCCCGGATCAGTGGCAACAGGCACTGGAATATATCCGAGCCGATCTGACAATTACGGAAGTTATATTAAGTGGCGGCGATCCCTTGACCCTGCCGGATGATCGTTTGGGCCGGTTGGCCCGGGCCCTTGATGCCATACCCCATCTGAAGCGCCTGCGCATCCATACCCGCATACCGGTCGTGCTGCCGGAGAGAATTACAGATGAGTTGCTTGAATGGCTGACGGCCAGCCGGCTGAGTCCGGTGGTTGTCGTTCATGTTAATCATGCCAATGAACTTGGTGAAGCAGCCCGTACAGCAATATCCCGTTTGCGTCTTTCCGGCATACCTCTATTGAATCAATCCGTATTGTTGCGGGGTGTAAATGACAGTGTCGAGAGTTTGTTGCATCTCAGCGAGCGGCTGTTTGAATGTGGAGTCATTCCCTATTATCTGCACATGCTGGATCCGGTTGCCGGCGCCACACATTTTCATGTCGATGAGCCACATGCACAATACATCGTGAACGAACTGCATAAAAAGCTGCCCGGATACCTTGTGCCCCGACTGGTTCGCGAGGTACCCGGTGCCAGTGGAAAAATTTCTGTCGAATTGTGCTCAGACCCTGACTAAGTTCCCTTTCAAGGACTGCTAAGTTAGCGGGTGATGCGATATACTCGGGCTTTTATCGAAATCCCGGATATATGTATCTGATTTCAAGGGTATAACTATAACTACAATTGCCTGATGTCCGTACCTGCTATCAATAATCTGCTTATCATTGATGACTCGGCTGACTACCGGCAACTGTTGATCACGTTCTTCAAAAAAGCCTGCCCGGATGCCCATGTGGAAGAATACGATCCGGCCCGGGGACGGCCGCCGGAAACCTTTCCGTGGGGACACTATGATCTGCTGATCCTGGACTATGATCTCGGCAACGGCGAGAACGGTCTGGAATGGTTGCGCCAGTACAAAACCTCACTTGATTTTCCTCCTACCATCATGCTGACGGCACAGGACAATGAAGAACTGGTCGTCAATGCCATGCGTTTCGGCGCACAAAGCTTCCTGCGCAAGGTGGGACTCACCAAGGGCCTGCTGGTCGATTCCATCAATATTGCGCTGGAAAAATACAAGCAGGACAAATCTCAGGCCAATACCCAGAAAATCCAGGTCCACCTCTACAACAAGGAAATGTTTTTTGAATCACTGAAACAAGTCAAAAAGAATGATGTCATTTTCCTGATCGAGGTCGACAAATACCAGGCGTTGTCTGATTCGCTGGGGATATTCGGGGCCGACAAGTTCGCCAGTTTTGTAAGCGAAATCATTTCCAGCCACATCAAAACATCCGGCCTGAACGGGCGCATGACGCGCATATCGGATTCAACTTCCGGCTTGCTGCTGGAAAACCTTGATGCCGCCAGAGCCGAAACTTTTGCCCAAACGCTCTGCGATAAATTCAGTACCACGCCCTACACGCATGACAACAAGCCCCTCGGATTTTCCATCAATGTTGGCGTGTTGTGCATCAATGAAGACAGGATGGACATTGGTTTACTGCTCTCCAAGGTGGAAAGTGCCTGCCGCCGGGCCCGTGACATTGAAGGAAATGCGTATGTGATGGAGGGCGTACAATCTGCCGTGAATACGCTGGCCGATTATGAAATGGCCTTAAGCAAGGAAATTAATAACGCCATAAAAGAAGACCGGATCAAAATGCTGTTCCAGTCTCTGGTGCTGGTCTCCGGTCAGGCCAACAAGGACTTTCGGGAAATCTACCAGATACGTGTGAATATTTTTGATGCCGACCGGAATATTCTTGAACCCAAGAAATTTCTGCCGGTACTGGAAAAAACCAACTCGTTGAAAAAGCTCGACCGCTGGATCATCCGTTATTGCGCAGGGGAACTGGCGAAACTTAAAAGTGAACGGGATATCAGACTCGGTTTGCTGATACCGATGTCGGTACAATCAATTAATGACAAGGAACTGACTGACTGGGTGAACAGGGTAGTGGAATTCGTCAAGATTCCGGACATAGGCCGATCGCTGATTTTTGAAATCAAGGTCAACGATTACATCAACAACAGTCGTCAGGCCAAACTGCAGTTCAATAAACTGCGCGTCAAGCTGGGTGCTGCCATCGCCCTTATTGGTGTCACAGATCGCGCGACTCTCGAAAAGTGCCTGCAACAGGACAAGTTTGATTTCGTGATTTTCTCACCGGAACATGCCGGTGCTGAAAAAATGCCCATGGATCAGATCCAGAAGATTGTTGATCTGGTGCATGAACACAAATCACAGACCGTCGCCAGCAAGATCGACAGTGGTGAATATCTCGCATTGTCGGCCAGTGCCGGTGTGGATTATGTGCTGGGCCACTTCGTACAACCGCCGATGGAGAATATCGTCTCCACCGAAATTGTCGAAGTCCGCTGATTCGTTTTACTCTTCCCTCACCACAACGAGTCTCGCCACATTCCGGTAACCGCGCGGTAAAAGATTGCCACGACGGCCACGTTCACCGGCATATTCGGCAATGTCCCTGGGTTTCATCACAAATTTGCGCTGTCCGGAATACACGGCAAGACTCGTATCCTGTGGCACTACCGTAATCGCTGCGACGTATTCCTCGCGGCTTTTGAGTTTCGCCGAGGGGATATTGATGATCTTGAGTCCTTTGCCTCTGGGCAGCACCGGTAATTCCTTTATTGGCACGACCAGAAAATGCCCGGCAGTCGTCACCGCCGCGATTTGATCGTGCGCCGGATCAATCACAACGGCCGGCGTCAACACTTTTCCGCCTTTGCCCAGCGATATGACGGCCTTGCCGTTTTTATTGCGTGTGAACAGATCATCATACTTCGCCATGAACCCGTAACCGGTATCGGCCGCGAGCAGGAACAGGCTTTCGGGCATGCCCATCATCACTCCGGCAAACGTTGCGCCTTCCGGTGGATTGAGACGGCTCGCAACAGGTTCCCCCAGCCCGCGTGCAGACGGCAACACATGTGCCGCCAGTGCATAACAACGGCCGGTAGAATCAAGGAACAAGGCGTGCTGATTGCTGCGGCCACAGGCGGATGATCGGAATCCATCGCCGGGACGGTAACTCAATTCTTCAGCATTGATATCGTGCCCTTTTGCAGCGCGCACCAGCCCCTTCTCGGAAAGGATGACTGTTACCGGTTCGGTCGGGATCAGTTCCGTTTCACTGATGGCTTTCGCTTCTGCGCGTTCCTTGAGCGGTGAGCGCCGCGCGTCACCAAAAGTTTTAGCATCCTCTTCGAGTTCATTGCGAATCAGGGTTTTCAACCGCGACTTTGATCCCAGAATCTGCTCCAGTGTCTTGCGTTCATTTTCAAGTTCTTTCAGTTCACCCTTGATACGCATTTCCTCGAGTTTGGCCAGTTTGCGCAGCTTCAATTCGAGTATGGATTCAGCCTGGATCTCGGATAATTTGAAACGCTTCATCAGCACCGGCTTCGGTTCATCTTCCTTGCGGATGATGGCGATGACTTCATCAATATTCAGATAGGCAATCATCAACCCCTGCAGGATATGAATCTGCGCCAGTACTTTTTCCAGGCGGTGCTGCAGGCGGCGACGTACCGTTTCCGTGCGATAACTCAACCATTCCGTCAGGATGGTTTTGAGATCCTTGACCTGCGGGCGTCCATTGATCCCGATCATGTTCAGGTTCACGCGATAACTGCGCTCCAGATCGGTCGTTGCCACCAGATGTGACATCAGTTCATCCAGGTCCACACGGTTGGAACGCGGTACCAGCACCAGGCGTACCGGATTTTCATGATCGGATTCGTCACGCAGATCTTCCAGCATAGGCAGCTTTTTCGCCTGCATCTGCCCCGCAATCTGCTCTAGTATGCGACTACCGGAACTCTGATACGGTATTGCGGTAATAACAATGTTGCCGTCTTCTTTTTCCCAGACAGCGCGCATGCGGATGGAACCGTTGCCGGTTTTATACATCTGTTTGATTTCGGATTTCGGGGTGATGATTTCTGCGGCTGTCGGAAAATCCGGCGCCAGCACATGTTTGCAGAGTTCATCAATGGTGGTGCCGGAAGATTCAAGCAGCCGGATACATGCGCTCGCCACTTCACGCAGATTATGCGGCGGAATGTCCGTCGCCATACCCACTGCAATACCGGTCGTGCCGTTCAACAATACATTCGGCAAGCGTGCCGGTAACAAACGTGGCTCTTTCAGACTGCCATCAAAATTCGGCTGCCAGTCCACCGTGCCCAGCCCCACTTCACTTAACAGACTGTCTGCATAGGGCGTTAGTTTGGATTCGGTGTAGCGCATGGCGGCAAATGATTTCGGGTCGTCCATCGAGCCCCAGTTGCCCTGGCCATCAATCAACGGATAGCGGTAACTGAACGGTTGCGCCATTAACACCATCGCTTCATAACAGGCGGAATCACCATGCGGATGGAATTTACCAATCACATCACCGACCGTACGTGCCGATTTCTTGTATTTCGATCCGGCTTTCAGGCCAAGTTCAGACATGGCATAGATAATGCGGCGCTGGACCGGTTTCAGACCATCGCCAATATGTGGCAGGGCGCGATCCAGAATCACATACATCGAATAATTGAGATAGGCGCGCTCGGTAAATTCGTGCAGCGGCTGCCGTTCGTGATTTTCAAAGTCTATAGTCAGGTTATCCGCCATGGGATATCTCCAGCGCCACAATTCGGATTGCGGCTGTCATCATAAATTCATATTTCTGCAATGCCATGTTCAAAGTTCTGGTTGACGATGTACATGGACTATAAGAGAAAAGTGAGAGAAAAGATCATGCAAACGAATAATTATCAAATTGAACGCTTTCTGGCTCTGTCAGACCTGTATTTCAAACTGACCGGCAAATCCGCCATCGACATCTCCCACACCGAAGTGGAAGAATTTATCGCAGCGATATACGAAAACGAACCGCTGCAGATGTCACCCGGCCAGTACTTGTCCTGATTCCTGTACATTACACTTCCACTTCCGCACGATCGCCTTTTGATTCCAGCCACTCCTTGCGATCCTGCGCCCGTTTCTTGCCGAGCAGCATGTCGAGAATCTGATCGGCTTTTTTGCCGGAAACAAGTGTCAATTGCACCAGCCGCCGTGTGTCCGGCGCCATGGTGGTTTCGCGCAGTTGCAATGGATTCATTTCACCCAGGCCTTTGAAGCGTTGCACATTCGGCTTGCCCTGTTTCTTTTCCGCCGCGATGCGATCCAGTATGCCCTGCTTTTCAGCATCATCCAGCGCGTAATACACATCCTTGCCAATATCAACGCGATAGAGCGGCGGCATGGCAACGAAAATATGTCCTGCCTCGACCAATGGCCGGAAATGCTTGACGAACAATGCACATAATAATGTGGCGATGTGCAGACCATCGGAATCCGCATCGGCCAGTATGCAGATCTTGCCATAACGCAACCCTTCAAGATTGCTGGAGCCGGGGTCAACACCAATAGCCACAGTAATGTCATGTATTTCCTTGGAGGACAATACTTCACCGGATTCCACTTCCCACGTATTCAGGATTTTCCCGCGTAATGGCATCACTGCCTGGAATTCCCGATCACGAGCCTGTTTGGCAGAACCGCCGGCAGAATCGCCTTCCACCAGAAACAGTTCTGAAATGGAATTGTCCTGTATCGTGCAATCCACCAGCTTGCCGGGCAGTGCTGGTCCGCCGGTCACGCGTTTTCTCACAATCTGTTTATTCGCCTTGAGGCGTTTCTGCGCACTCTGGATGGCCAGTTCAGCAATCTTTTCAGCGGTTTCGATGTATTGATGCAACCAGTGACTGAACACATCGCGCACCACGCCGGCAACAAATGTTGCACATTCACGCGATGAGAGGCGTTCCTTGGTCTGGCCGGCAAATTGCGGATCATCGAGCTTTACTGAAAGGATATAACTGCAACGTTCGAGGATGTCCTCAGCAGTGAGTTTCACGCCACGCGGTAATAAATTACGCGCCTCGCAGAATTCACGCATGGCATCCATCAATCCCTGCCGCAAACCGCTGACGTGCGTACCGCCCTGCACGGTCGGCACCAGATTCACATAACTCTCCGTAATCATCTCACACTCTTCCGGACACCAGTGCATGGCCCAGTCCACCGCTTCGTGTTCACTTTCCATGGAACCCATGAACGGTTCAGCCGGCAATAACTCCTGTCCGGCCAGCTGGGTGGAGAGATAAGCCTTCAGTCCATCTTCAAAATACCATTCATGTTTTTCTTTTGTAGACTCATCATGCAACGTGACAGTGAGACCCGGACATAACACCGCCTTGGCACGTAACAGGTGTACCAGTTTGCTGGTGAGAATTTTTGGTGTTTCAAAATATTTCGGATCGGGCCAGAAACGGATGGTGGTACCGGTATTGCGCTTCCCGACTTCGCCCACCACCTGCAATTTCGACTTGCGGTCGCCCCCGGCAAAGGTCATGTGATATTCCTTGCCATCGCGCTTGACCCAGACTTCCAGATTTTTTGAAAGCGCATTGACGACAGAAACACCGACACCATGCAGGCCACCGGAGAATTTATAATTCTTGCTGGAGAATTTTCCACCGGCATGAAGGCGGGTCAGGATGACTTCCACGCCGGTCACTTTTTCACCTGGATGTATATCTGTCGGCATGCCACGGCCATCATCTGTTACCGTAACTGAACCATCCTTGTGCAGCGTGACATCAATCTTTTTGGCGTACCCGGCAATGGCTTCGTCGACGCTGTTGTCGACCACTTCCTGCACGAGATGATTGGGGCGGCTGGTATCGGTGTACATCCCCGGTCGCTTACGGACGGGATCAAGACCGGTGAGGACTTCTATGGCAGAGGCGTCGTAACCGGTGCTCATTGCACTATTTTGATTTCATTGGCAGGTTCAACATGGCTGCGAAATGTACCACAAAACCATTACAGTTTTGCAGCATTTCATCACGACTCCGCCATGCAACGGCATGACGGGAAATAATCAATTAATCCAGATCCCGGATCAACGCCTGACGGATATTCTCCGGTACCGGATTTACGGTGTGACGATAGGCATCATGATCGATACCGGCAGAGAGTTTTGCACCGCTTTTGAGTGCTGCAATCAAGGCATCCGTCAGTTCAAACCGAAGGAAATGCACGGATGAAGTTTTGTCTTCGGCGGTACGGTCCATGTCTTCATCTGCAATCGGCGTGATGCGCATGAGATCACCCACCTGCATCCAGACTTTGTTCTCAATATTGATCATACGCGCGAGATTTTTGCGGCGTTCACGCTCATCATCAAATTCGATCATGAAGGTCGCTTTCCAGTTTTTGCCATCCGGAATCAGCGGATTGTAGGCATCCAGTTCTTCCTGTATGCCCTCAGCCTCAAAAATACGTTCCACCCGCAACATTTCCTGGACCTGATACTGCATGGTCAGGACATCTTCAAAATACAGGGTCGCATTCGGACCTATCGGCAATTGCCGGTTCTTTTTGTGGCTGATGACCTGTTCACGAAAATCCTTGCGGATTTGTGAATATTTTTCGAGTGTAAAAAGTGAATCGCGGGTCAGTTTCTGCATATTTATGAACTAAAAATGGTTTTTATTAAATTAAATCCTTGATGTTATTTCTTCACGCCAGGCTTGCTCGTTATCGAGAGACGATTGTTTCACTGGATTCCGGCTTTCGCCGGAATGACGGGTTTTGTAATTTGCAACTTATCCATCAGATTCCATAAGCCTTGCGTAACAACGTAAACGGGCTTTCGGCGTGAGTATCGTTCTTCAGTCCATTTTCAATCTGATCACCGGCCATCGGGCAGTCACTGATGTAATGATCGACATTGCCGGTCTTCACCTTGTTCACCACCGGGCGGCAGATTTTCATGGAAATATCATGGAATTCGCTTTTCACGGCATAGGTGCCATCATGACCGGAGCAGCGTTCAATGATTTCAATGGTGGTGTCCGGTACCAGCGCCAGCATGTCACGGGTTTTAAGACCGATGTTCTGCACACGCTGATGGCACGGCACATGATACGCCACCTTGCCCAGCGACTTTTTGAAATCGGTTTTAAGCAGTCCATCCTTGTGCCGCAGTGAAAGATACTCAAACGGATCAAAAATGGCATTCTTCACGTTCTGTACATCGGGGTCGTCCGGGAACATCAATGGTATTTCCTGCTTGAACATCAACACACAAGACGGCACCGGGGCCACGATGTCCCAACCATTATTGACCCATTTCAGTAATTCCGGAATGTTGAAGTTTTTGGCTCTCTCTACAGCTTTCAGATCGCCGAGTTCGAGTTTGGGCATGCCACAACATTTTTCCTGCTCCGTGAGCGTGACTTCAATACCGTTGTGTTCATAAATCGCCATCAGATCTTCAACATCCTGCGGCCCGTTACGATTACCATAACAGGTGATAAACATCACCACGCGGCCACGGGTATGATCATTTGCGACCGGCTGAATTACTTTTTTGTTTCTGCGTGCAAACCGTTTTCTTAAATTATCACTGTGAAACTCGGGCAACAGGGCATCCGGATGGATACCGATGGCCTTGTCCATGATCTTGCGCACGGTACTGTTACGATTCACGGCATTGACCGTCTGGGCGATGACCGGGATACCGGCGATCCGGCCCACGGCATCGGTCGAGGTCAATACCGTGTCGCGCAATTTGTCCTTGCCCTGCTCATGCTTGATGGCTTTGGCTCGCAGCATCAGGTGCGGAAAATCCACGTTCCATTCATGTGGCGGCACATACGGACATTTGGTCATGTAACACAGATCGCAGAGATAACAGTGGTCCACGACTTTCCAGTAATCCTGTTTGGCCACACCATCCACTTCCATGGTGCTGGATTCATCCACCAGATCAAATAATGTCGGGAAAGAATTACAGAGACTGACGCAACGACGGCAACCGTGGCAGATGTCATAAACCCGTTCGAGTTCCTTGAACAACGATTCCTCATTATAGAAATCCGGCTCACGCCAACCCAGGGGATGACGTGTCGGGGCTTCAAGACTCCCTTCGCGCCGTTCGCTGCTACCATTATTTTTTTGCTGGCTCATGGGTATAAGATTAATTCAGTTAACCCTGAAATGAGAACCGGGCTTGACGCCCGGTTCCGAGTTTACTTCAAGTAAGCCAGTTTAGCCGCCCAGACCGTCCAGTGCTTTCTGGAAACGGTTGGCATGGGAGCGCTCAGCCTTGGCCAGGGTTTCAAACCAGTCTGCAATCTCATCAAAACCTTCATCGCGGGCGGTTTTGGCCATCCCGGGGTACATGTCGGTGTATTCGTGAGTTTCACCGGCAATTGCAGCCTTCAGGTTATTGGACGTTGCACCAATAGGAAGACCTGTTGCCGGATCACCGACTTCTTCCAGATATTCCAGATGGCCGTGTGCATGACCGGTTTCACCTTCAGCGGTGGAGCGGAATACGGCAGATACATCGTTAAAACCTTCGACGTCTGCTTTCTGTGCGAAATAGAGATAGCGGCGGTTGGCCTGTGATTCGCCGGCAAATGCGGCTTTCAGATTGCCTTCAGTTTTGCTGCCTTTCAAAGCCATATACGGAACCTCCCGGGGTGGTAATGTAGTTATAATGTGTAGCGTGGTTAAAATTTTAGACTTCGTCTAAACTATGCAGACAATGTAGTCCAGCACATGCAGGCTGTCAACGCCGTAATGACCTGTTTTTCGGGATAGCCAAGTATCTGATACTTCACTAGAATTGTCGACCCGATGGAGGGAGAAGATTGTGGCGAAAAAAACCAGTAACCTGAATTTCGAAAAATCCTTGCAGGAACTTGAGGCACTGGTCGAAAAAATGGAGTCCGGTAATCTCACGCTGGAAGAATCGCTGCACTATTTCGAACGGGGCGTGGCACTCACCCGCAGTTGCCAGCAGGCGCTGGCCGAGGCCGAACAAAAAGTAAAAATATTACTGGCCAGAAACGGCAAGGAAGAATTACAGGACTTTGCGCCGGAACCGCCACAAAAATAAAGACTCTGGAACCAACCGCTTCATAATCACAATGCCTTTGAAAGAACGCCTGCAGGTCTATCAGGCCCGCACTGAAACTGCGCTGGACAAATGGTTACCGGCCCAGGACATCCAGCCCGTGCATCTGCACGAGGCCATGCGCTATGCCGTGCTTGGGAATGGCAAGCGTATACGGCCGGTGCTGGTCTACGCCACCGGTGAAGCCTTTGGAGTGGATCTTCCGGCACTTGATGCGCCGGCCTGTGCCGTGGAAATGATTCATGCCTATTCCCTGGTCCATGATGATTTACCGGCGATGGACAATGATGATCTGCGCCGCGGCCGACCGACCTGCCACAAAGCATTTGACGAAGCCACGGCCATACTGGCTGGAGATGCCCTGCAGGCCCTCGCTTTCCATATTATTGCTCATGACAACGGTATATGCGTCGGTGCCGAACAGCGGCTCCGGATGATCAATATTCTCGCCCAGGCCAGTGGCTCGCGCGGGATGGCCGGTGGCCAGGCCATTGATCTGGCGGCGGTAGGCAAGCGCCTGAACATCGCAGAACTCGAAAACATGCACATCCACAAAACCGGTGCGTTAATTCGCGCCAGTGTCGAGCTCGGTGCATTATCAGCAGAAAATATAACAGCAGATGCATTTGAGCGGGTCTCGCATTATGCCAAATGCATCGGCCTTGCTTTCCAGATTCAGGATGACATTCTGGATGTGGAGAGCGATACGGAAACCCTCGGGAAACCGCAGGGCTCCGATCAGGAACGCAACAAGCCTACTTATCCCGAACTTCTGGGTCTGGATGGGGCCAAAAAAGCAGCGCGCGACATGCATGCACAGGCGTTGGCCAGTCTGGAACGTTTTGATGGCAAAGCGGACCCGCTGCGCTGGATCGCAGACTACATTGTGCAACGCCAGAAGTGATGTACAGGACACTCCGTTTAATTCTGGAGTGCGGCACCTATAAAGTTTAGACTAAACTCAAATCAGTGAGATGCAAAAGAGGCTACTTGAAAAGATGAATCAACCCGCAAAAATGATGACCGAAATTCCGGACACCCAGAGCAGCAAGGACACCCGGCATATCCCTATCGACAAGGTGGGCATCAAGGACATCAAACATCCTATCGTGGTCGGTGATCGTAATGGTGGTGAACAGCACACCATTGCCCGCTTCAATATGTATGTAAACCTGCCCCACAATTTCAAGGGCACACATATGTCGCGTTTTGTGGAAATCCTGAACCACCATGAATACGAAATTACGGTCAAATCCTTTAAAACCATGATCGAGGAGATGACCCAGGTGCTCGACGCCCAGTCCGGTCATATTGAAATGACCTTCCCCTATTTCATGACCAAAGCGGCACCCGTGTCCGGCGTAAAAAGCCTGATGGATTATGAAGTTTCATTCATCGGCCAGATCAAGGACAACAAGCCGACGGTGCTGGTGAAAGTGGTGGTGCCGGTAACCAGTCTCTGTCCGTGCTCGAAAAATATCTCGGACTACGGCGCCCACAACCAGCGTTCACACATCACGGCGACCGTCCGTACACGGACCTTTATCTGGATTGAAGAATTAATCGAAAAAGTGGAAAAAGTCGCATCCTGTGAACTTTATGGTCTGCTGAAACGGCCCGATGAGAAATATGTGACCGAGCGGGCCTATGACAATCCAAAATTTGTGGAAGACATCGTGCGCGACGCAGCGATTGAGTTCAACAAGGATGACCGCATTGCTGCCTACACAGTGGAATCGGAAAACTTTGAATCCATCCACAATCATTCCGCTTATGCCATGCTGACGCATGACAAGGACGCAGCAAGCTAACAGTAAGTAACCCCCTCTGCCAGCCGTTGTTCCCCGGGATACGGGAACAACGGTGTATCATCTGAATCTATATGAACACCCAGGCTGAGACAGGAACAGCACAGATGCGTCATATGTCACCTTTTGTTTTGTTATTTGCCATGAGTCTTCCGGCCTTTGCGGACTCAGTATCGATGAAGGATTATTCGCTGATTTCAAACGGCATGTCGGAAGCGGAAGTGTTATACCGCCTCGGGCCGTATGATCATGAAACGGTGATGACCGGTTTGTACAATGCTGTTGAAAACCGGACCTGGTATTACATCCCGACTGCTGGCGAAGTCAGCAACCGGCAGTGGATCACGGAAATCCGTTTTGACGGGAACGGCCGCGTGGTTTCGCGAGAACGCTACAAACCGGGTAATTAACGACCCGCCTGCTTTGCCTCATTCCAGAGTCTGTCCATTTCCTCTAGACCCGCTGATTCCAGCACGCGGCCCTTGTCACGCAGCGCGCGCTCGATATAACGGAAACGCCGCTCGAATTTTGTATTGGCATTACGTAATGCAGTTTCCGCATCAATATCAAGGTGACGGGCCAGATTAACGATACTGAATAGCAAATCACCAAGTTCAGCCTGTACATGTTGTTTGTCTGCGCCTATGGTGAGTTCGGTACGCAGCTCTGAAATTTCTTCATCAAGCTTGTCCATCACTGACGACGTGTTGTCCCAGTCAAAACCCGCCGATGCTGCGCGCAATTGCAGTTTCTGTGATCGGCTCAGGGCCGGTAGATTAGTCACGACACCATCCAGCAGGCCGGCGGGTTCTGCACCCGCTCGTTCCTGTGATTTGAGTTTCTCCCACTCCCGCGTCTGTGCGGCAGCATCTGCAACGGTTTCATTGCCAAATACATGCGGATGCCGTCGCTCCTGTTTGTTTACTGCTCCCACAACCACGTCATTAAAATCAAAATGGCCGGCCTCCTTTGCCAGACCTGCGTAATATACGACATGAAAGAGCAGGTCGCCGAGTTCATCGCACACATCCCGCATGTCTCCACGCCCGATGGCATCCACGAGTTCATAGGCCTCTTCCAGCGTATGGGGGGTGATACTGGAAAAATCCTGTTCACGATGCCACGGACACCCTTTTTCAGGATCGCGCAGGGCGCCCGTAACCTCGATCAGTTTTTCTATCGTATCCATTTAAATCCCCTGTCAGGATAAACATGCAATTTAAGATAAACGTGCAATAACTTGATTTTATGCCCGGTTTAGCATAAAACATGCATGGCACAAATGATGCAAGCAAACATCCATGAAAAATGGATGTCAAAAAAACAGTTTAACAACCCGTTATGGAACTGAATATGGTGCCTTTGATTTTACGGCTCGATAATGCAGGCGCGCCAATTACCTGGATTCCCTGGCAGGATGCCGTGTGCCTGTACAGCCGTGACATGGTGGGCTGGACCGCCGGTGCCAGCGTGTTCAAAATCAATGGTGGCATCAGCCGTCTGACCGGTGAACGTTCCTATGTGAATGTGAATTCGATCATTGCCGTCAAACATTCCACGCACCATAAGCATCCGAAACGCAATATACCGCCGCTGACCAACCGTGAGTTGTTTCTGCGTGATGCCCATCTGTGCATGTACTGCGGAGGCGAATACCGTGAGTCTTTCCTGACGCGCGATCATGTCCTGCCCATCTCACGTGGCGGCACGGATCGCTGGTCAAACGTGGTCACGGCCTGCCGTCACTGCAATACCTCCAAAGGCAACAAGACTCCGGAAGAAGCGAAAATGCCGTTGCTCGCAGTGCCCTATGTGCCCAACTGGGCTGAATATCTGGCGTTGTCCAATCGCAAGATACTGTCTGACCAGATGGAGTTTCTCAAGGCACAATTCAGTAACCGGCCACTGCCCTTCACCCGGCAGTAACCGATCCTGTTGTCAGAACCTCAAACCCGCGGGGGATACATAACCTTCTGCTGAACTGTCAGCAGAGTATTATTGTGTTAATTGTTCATGCGCCATAAAGACTCATATACACCAGGACGCATGAGTGAAGTACAAACGCCCATCATTCCGGTGGTTGCTGAACTGATCGCGGAAAATCCCGGCACTGTTTCCCTGGGTCAGGGCGTGGTGTATTACGGTCCCCCACCGGCGGTCTACGAGCAGCTCAAACGCATCGGCCCGGATGTCAGCCTGCATAAATATGGTGATACCAGCGGCCTGGCCGAACTGCGGCAGACGCTTGCAGAAAAGCTGCTTGCTGAAAACGGGATTGAAACAGACGGATGCAGCAAAGTGATGGTCACTGCCGGTTCCAACATGGCATTTCTGAATGCCGTGCTGGCGATCACCTCTCCCGGCGATGAAATCATTCTGCCCGTCCCCTATTATTTCAATCATGAAATGGCGATCAGAATGTCGGGCTGCACACCGGTGTGTGTGGCCTGCGGACCGGACCATCAACCGGATCCTGCGTCTCTGCGCACAGCAATTACCGCAAAAACCCGCGCCATCGTCACCATTTCACCCAACAATCCCAGTGGCGCGGTGTATCCACAGTCCGTCCTCACGTCCATCAATACACTCTGCCGTGAACATGGCATTTATCACATCAGTGATGAAGCTTATGAATATTTTGTCTATGACAACGCCCGCCATTTTTCACCGGCAAGTCTGCCGGGAGCAGCGGAATATACAATTTCCCTGTATTCACTCTCCAAAGCCTATGGCTTCGCCCACTGGCGTATCGGTTACATGGTCATTCCAGATCATCTCCATGAAGCGGTGCTGAAAGTCCAGGACACCAATCTGATCTGCCCACCGGTGGCCTCCCAATATGCTGCCCTGGGCGCATTATCAGCTGGGTCGGCCTGGTGCCGGGACAAACTTGGATTGCTTCATGACATCCGTACGATTATGCTTTCCGGCCTGCAATCGATCAGTAATATATGCAGTGTTTCGAAGAGCGAGGGGGCATTTTATTTTCTGCTTAAGCTTGCTACCGATCTGGATGACATGACTGTCCTGCGTCGTCTAATCCGCGAATATCAGGTGGCAGCCATCCCCGGCGGTACCTTCGGACTCATGGACGGATGCTACTTGAGAGTTTCGTACGGGGCCCTGGATAAAAACAATGCCGCGGAGGGAATCCGGCGTTTGACTCATGGTCTGAACAGTATCATTAAAAATAAATGAAACATATAAACAATCATCACTTACGAATAACGAGGCTTTACATCATGCGCATCTATGGAATTCTCATTCTCATGCTCCTGCCATTCGCGGCCGCCGCTGCCGACAACGCGGGTAACTATGCCATCTGGGGTGTCGGCAAAAAATCCTGTCACAGCTACAATCTGGCCCGCGCGGCCGGTGAAGATGGCAAGTACAAGGACTATCTGATGGGCTATATCACGGCCTATAACCACACTGCGCTGGAAACCTACAGTATCTCTGCTGACATGGATCTCGATGCGATCATGACCTGGGTGGATGATCAATGTGAAATGAAGCCGGTCATCAGTTATGAAGAAGTGCTGACGACCTTCATCATCGATCATTTCGAAAAGCGGACGAAATTTCCTCCTGGCGGATTCGGCCGCTGACGGCCCGGTAATGGTTTGGCGATGCTGGGCGCAATTATCGGCGACATCATCGGTTCAGTTTATGAACAGAGTCCGGTCAAAACACTGGACTTCCCCCTGCTCAGCTCACACAGTACCTTTACGGATGATTCGGTTCTTTCCGTTGCGGTGGCCGATGTCCTGTTGACCGGTATTGATTACACAACTGCGTTCAGGACCTATCATCGTAATTATCCGGACCGGGGTTATGGATATGGATTCACCCGCTGGGTCGGTTCTGATAACACCGAACCCTACAACAGTTACGGCAATGGTTCTGCCATGCGCGTCAATCCTGTGGGCTGGGCGTTCCCCACACTCACAGAAACCCTGCGCGAAGCAGAACGCAGTGCTGCGGTAACGCATAATCATGCCGAAGGCATTAAAGGTGCACAGGCGGTGGCGGCAACAATCTATCTGGCCCGTACCGGAGAAAGCAAAATAGTAATCCGGAATTATCTGCAGGATACGTTCCACTACAATCTTGAAAGGACCCTGGATCAAATCCGTCCGCATTACAGCTTTGATGTGAGCTGCCAGGGCTCGGTCCCGGAAGCGATCATTGCCTTTCTGGAGTCCACAGATTATGAAAGCGCCGTGCGAAATGCAGTCTCGCTCGGGGGTGACAGTGATACGATGGCCTGCATTGCCGGCGCCGTCGCCGAGGCCTGTTACCGGAGTATCAATCGTGAACTTGTGGCTGAAGTACGACAGCGCTTGCCTGCCCAATTACTCGAAATTGTTGACCGGTTTACCGGAAAATACGGTTGTTAAGGACCGTCCATACCCCGGTTTGGCCCCCTGTTTTTCATGATTTTCGGTCTTACGAACCATGATTTTTTTTGTTCAAAGCCGTTGATTAACGGACTGAAATCGGTCATGATTCCACTGACATTTTGAACTGGGGAAAACCTCAGCCATTGGTTATAGGTTTAACGGGAGAAAACAACATGCAGACTAAGTTCATCAAAATTTCAGTACTTGCTCTTTCTCTGGGTCTGGTCGGCGGCTGCGCTGATGTGACCAAAGTAGAAGAAGCCAAAGCCGCTGCTGATGCAGCTATGGCCAGAGCGAATGAGGCCTATAACCTGGCCCAGATTGCTCACACCGTCGGCTCAGAAGCCAATGGTGCAGCCACAAAGGCCCAGGCAGACGCTACCGCAGCGCTCAACTGCTGCAACGAAAACAGCGCCAAGCTGGATCGTATGTTTGAAAAGGCAATGCAGAAGTAATCGCAGTACTTATTCAAATAAAAAGCCCCGGAGAAATCTCCGGGGCTTTTTTATTTCCGCAGCCGAAATTCACTCGATCAATCCGTCAATCTAGTGCGGGCGGATTTCCGTCTCCATGCGTAATTGCATCTGATGGGATGCTTCCCGGGTCACGGCCGGAGCAGGAGTCGTATTGTCTGCAACGGTGCTGACGGGTGCGGGTGGAGCATCCGGCAGGTGCAGGCCAATCGCCACCGGCACCCCGGTGGATTCATCCACGACTTTTTTTACCAGGTCCCAGTCAATTTCGTACTGATTTTCTTTTGTGGTTTCAATGATGTACTTGACCACTTCAGTCAGACTGTTCTGGGCAAACCGGTGACCGTCTTCATCCAGATACGGGTGCACTTCCAGATAGATCACACCATCCAGCACACCGATCTTGTAGGGCTGGTTGATAATATTTACGGGTGTGCCTACCTTGACGCGCGCAAACAGATCTTCAATGTCTTCCGGATAAAGCCGGATGCAACCATGACTCACACGCATGCCCACACCAAAGGGTTTATTGGTACCATGAATCAGATAGGCACCCAGTCCCATACGCATGGCATAGGCGCCCAATGGATTGTCTGGCCCGGCCGGTACCATTTTCGGGAGCGGATCGCCTTTTTCCGCATGTTCCTTGCGGATGGATTCCGGCGGATACCAGGCCGGATCTTTCTGTTTATGGATGATACTGGTTTTGGTGTAAGGCGTACTCCATCCTTCACGGCCGATACCCAGTGGATAGGTAATGACTTGACGCTCCTCACCCTTTTTCACGTCCGGGAAATAATAAAGCCGCATTTCCGGGATGTTCAGCACGATACCCACAGGCGGTACGTTGGGAAGTATGAATTGTCCAGGCAACTGGATCGCCTGTCCTTCGCCGGGCATCCAGGTATCGATACCGGGATTAAACAGTTTCAGATCCTGTAGACCAAATCCATTGCTGCGACCAATGTCGAGTAAGGTATCATTAAACTGGGCTGTTACCGTGCTGACCTGGCCAAAAACGGAATCATCGCCCTTGAGCGTGTAAATGGTGGCGTGTGCCTGCAGGGAGAGCCCCAAACCGAGCACCATGGCTGTGAAAGTTAAATTTTGCATAATCCTTTGGATGAACAGGGACAAATAAAGTTTGCCTATTATAAACCGCATTTCCATCACGCCTAGACCCGGTTGCCTATGGATTCAGCCATGATTGTGAACCGGTTCCGGGGCCTGATACTGGTCTTTTGTCTGGTTTGGCTGCCACTGCCGGCAGGAGCAGAAGAGTCTGTAGCCTCGGCCACTCCGCTTGACCAACAATACCATAACGAGGATGGCCGCTATGTGATCACCCTGCATACACTGATGCAGCTTTCGAACATCACGGTAGACGGAGTGAAAGTCTCGGAGTTATCAGGACTCGCCTGGGACGATGATGACGGGCGCCTGTACGCGCTCTCTGATAATGGCTTTGTACTACACCTGCGTCCTGAGTTTGAAAACAACCAGCTCACCGATATGCATGTCTTGAGTGGTTATCCCCTTCGGGATCAGTCCGGCAAACCTCTGCGTTACAAACCCTCGGACAGCGAAGACCTCACCCTGCTGAACGACCATAACGGCGTTCCCGGAGATACCCGGCTTGTGGTCTGCTTCGAGCGTATACCACGCCTGATTGAATACCGGACCGATGGCCGGGAAACAGCCAACATTACCCTGCCCGCACCTCTCGCAGACATCAAAAATTACCGGAGAGAAAACCAGTCACTGGAAGCTGTCACGAAGCATGAGCAGTACGGGATTATCACGGGACCGGAAATGCCACTGACCGGCCATCCGGAAGGCATGCTCCAACTCTTCAGCACACACGGACAGCAATGGTCATTCCCGGCACAGGACACTTACTATGGAGCACTGGTAGCAATGACGACGATGCCGGATGGCAGCCTGCTGGCATTGGAACGGGCATTCGGCGGACTGTTTCCTACTGTGGAAATTTCACTGCACCGGGTTATGTTGGAAGAACAGCATGCGAAAAGTGAACTCATTTACACCTTCAAGCCAGACAACGGGATTTTAAATGACAATTTTGAGGGCATCACACGCTATCGCGATAATTCCTATTTCATGATCAGCGATGACAACAATCATCCATTAAAACGGACGATACTGGTTTATTTTTCGATTACCGAAAAAACAAGGTAGGTCCTGGTTATTTTTCCAGTAAACGTGGCATCAACTCCACCAGGTTGCACGGACGCGTACGGTAATCGAGTTGCGGCTGGATTAATTTGTCCCATGCCGTAGTGCAGGCGTTGGGTGAACCCGGCAGGCAAAATACAAAAGTCCCGTTAATCACACCGGCAAGGGCGCGGGACTGGATGGTTGAAGTACCGATGTCCTGATACGAAATCATGCGGAACGTCTCGCCAAACCCTCCGATCTCCTTGTCAAACAGGACTTGCACGGCTTCCGGCGTGCCATCACGACCGGTAATCCCGGTGCCGCCGGTGGTGATGATGGCATTGATATTCTCATCCACACACCATTGCGAAACCATGGCACGGATGCGATAAATATCGTCTGGAACAATTTTTTTATCGCGCAAAAGATGGCCGCTGTCTTTGATGCGCGCAACGAGGATGTTACCGGATTTGTCATCGGCATCAGTGCGGGTATCGGAAACTGTCAGTAACGCGATACCGATCGGTTTGAATTCTCTGGGAGTGGAACCGGCCATAATATTTCAGCTTTTGGTATATGATCTCACTATACAACCAAAAAACCTGTTTATGAAATCTGTTCAGGACGAAAAAGAAACTTCCGGTATGCGCCTCGACAAATGGCTCTGGTGTGCGCGGTTTTACAAAACCCGGGGACTGGCGGCAGACGCCATCAAGGGCGGCAAGATCCTGGTCAACAATGAACGGCCCAAACCATCCAGAACCATTCAACCCGGCACCCGCCTTGGCATCAAACGCACTCCGTATCAGTTTGATGTCACCGTGACGCGCCTGACCAATGCCCGTGTTTCGGCAAAAGACACTGCAACTCTTTACACAGAAACCGTGGACAGCATAAAACGGCGTGAAGAACTGGCTGCGCAGATCAAACTGGATGCACAATTACATCCACACACTCCCGGACGACCAACGAAACGCGCAAGACGCGATTTGATCCGGTTCAAATCAGGATTCTGATTTCTCGTAAGGCTGGTCCCACGTCCCCGCAAAAAAATTCCGGGACAGCGGATTACGCACACGCGGTGATAATTCCCGTTCGCGGATTTCTCCCTGAATCTGTCCGGTCGGCAGTTGATAACCGACAGTCATCATGGCCATCGGTGTGTACTGGTCAGGAATGGAAAAAGTTTTACGCGCGGCGTCCGCATCAAACCCTCCCATCTGGTGCACCATCAAACCGAGTGCTGTCGCCTGTACACACAGACTCATCGTGGCTGCGCCGGTATCGTACTGTGCCCAGCGGTTAGGTTTGCCGTTGCGTGACATCACGCTGTCTGCCACCGATAGAATCAGTACGGGAGCATCTTTCGCCCAGCTCTGGTTACCTTCTCCCAGACAGGCAAAGGCTGCATTCCACGCTGTCATGTCAGCGTGTTTGTCACAAATAATGTAACGCCAGGGTTGATCACCAAAACAGGACGGTGACCAGCGCGCTGCTTCCAGCAGAGCAATAATATGATCACGCGACACCGCACGGGCGGGATCATAGGCACGCCCGCTCCAGCGCCGGGCCAGGACATCATGAATCGGGACAGACGTGAGGGCTTTCTTTTCAAACATTGTTTTGCACGGTGTTGGCAATTCGGGTGATTTGATTATATTGTGTTGCTTCATTAATTCAATGCACGGTCCTGTTCATGCCCCACCAGCAAACCTGCAATGCCATCTCATCGAACCTGGCCCGCGTAATCAAGGGCCAATCCGGAGCCATTCGTAAACTGCTGGCGGCATTTTTCAGCGGCGGTCATGTGTTGCTGGAAGACGTTCCGGGCACCGGTAAAACCACCCTCGCCAAGGCCCTGGCCAAAAGCATAGACGCGGAATACCGACGCATCCAGTTCACGCCGGATTTACTGCCGACCGACATACTCGGCGTTTCGATTTTTGATCCGCGCAACCAGCAATTCAGTTTTCAACCGGGCCCGGTGTTCACGAATATCCTGCTGGCGGACGAAATCAATCGCGCATCACCCCGTACACAATCCGCATTGCTGGAAGCCATGGCAGAATCGCAGGTGAGCATTGACGGTGAACTTCGTCCCCTGGACAAACTCTTCTTCGTCATAGCCACCCAGAACCCGATTGATTATCACGGCACCTATCCATTGCCGGAAGCACAGATGGATCGCTTTGCGATGCGCCTCAGACTCGGTTATGTCGGACAGGAGGATGAAATCAATATCCTTACAGAGCAACATCACCGGCATCCATTGGAAGAGATCAGTGCCTGTGCCACAAAAGCACAGGTAATCCAGTTCAAGGAAAGCCTTGCAAATGTACGCATCAGCGATGAAATCAAACATTACATCGTCAGTCTGATACGCGCTACGCGCACAGCAGAAGGCATTATCAACGGCGCCAGTCCGCGTGCTTCGATTGCCCTGATGAAATGTGCGCAGGCATTGGCCCTGATGGACGGTCTTGAATTTGTGACGCCGGACCATGTGCAGGAACTGGTACTGCCGGTAGTGGCCCACCGGTTGATGCTGGATTCCCGAATGAAATTTTCCGGCCGAAGTGCGGAGGACATCGTGCGCGCAGTGATTGAAACCTTACCCGCGCCCGCCTGATGTTCTGAACGGTGATCCGGAAATTACTTTTCCGCAATTTTTTAATCGTATACCGCAGCAGTCAATGGCTGCGCCGGCAATTTACCGAGTCCGGACTTCTCATCCTCATGACATTTATCATCGCCGCAATATTTGGTGTGAACATACATCAAACCCTTTCCTATCAGATCGCCACCCTGCTGTTCAGCCTGTTGTGCCTCTCGTTCCTGTCTGTGTTTGTATACCGGCAAAAATTCCGTACGCATCGTGTCCTGCCACCTCGTGGTGCCGCCGGACAGCCCCTGCATTATTCACTGGTTGTGGAAAACCCCGGCCGCAAGATTACTGACCCCGTTATCGTCATCGATGAACTTGCGAGCGGCCTGCCCTCTTATGACAGTTTTATCAATATCCGGGACGAAGATGATCGAAGACGAAATTACTTTGATCGGATTCTGGGATATCCGCGGCTGGTAACACAGATCCGCAGAAATCGTGGCGGTGACATCCCTGTAGTGAACTATGGCAGCATAGCAGCCGGCAGCAGTGCCGAAATCAAAATCAGTATGACACCACTGCGACGCGGCTATCTGCGTTTTGAGCGCACCTATCTCGGTAAAATGGATCCCCTGGGGCTGGTGCGGCGTTTTCATCAATACCGGCAAATGGATTCGCTGCTGATCCTGCCCAGACTTTATAATTTCCCCGCGCTCCCGGTACACGGTAAACGTACGTACCAGGCCGGGGGTGTCAATCAGGCTTCTGCAGTGGGTGACTCGGAAGAATTTTTTTCTCTGCGGGAATATCGTCCCGGTGATTCCATGCGCGACATCCACTGGCGCAGCTATGCCCGCACGGGTACGCCCATCGTCAAGGAATATCAGGATGAATACTTCTCCCGCCTCGGACTGGCATTGGATACTTATGTTTCCGGAAAACCGGAACAGGTGTTTGAAGAGGCCGTCTCCGTTGCAGCTTCGATCGCCCTCTCCTCCCGTCAACAGGACAGCCTGATGGATCTGATGTTCATCCATGATCGTGCTTACCGTTTTACCAGCGGCCGAGGCCATGCACCGGAGAGCATGCTGGAGGTACTGGCCTGTGTTGAGGCCAACCCCGAAGAGAACATCCAGCACTTGCGCAACCTGTTATTACAGCATGCTGCAGATACCAGCGCCTTTATCTGCGTGCTGCTGGACTGGGATGAACCACGCCGGCAACTGGTGAAAGAACTGCAAACGAGGGGCATGCCGGTACTGATCTTCGTTATTACCACAGCACAAGCGTATGAGGCCGGTTTGCATCACGCTGATATTCAGAATGTACATTTTCTGCCTGCAGGTAATATCCAGTCAGCACTGGATCGGGAGTTATCGTTGTCATGATCGTTCGTCCCAAATTGCTCTTTCCACCTGCGCCGCCATTTTTAATCACGGCCGGATTACTGATGTGGGGCTGGCAATGTGAATTTCTGATCTATGCCTTGCTTATGGCCCTGTCTCTCGAATCTGCCCGCTGGATACAGGGACGCGTACCCATCACGGAAAAAGAATTCAACCTGATTGCTGATCTCAGCAGTGTGATTTTCGTTGTGGCTGTTGTGTATATTTTCTCGACCCGCTCCTATCACGGGATATTCATCATTCTGGGGCTGCTGCCGTTTTTCTTTTATCCATTGATACTGGCCCAGACCTGGAGCGTGCAAGGTCATATCACCCCGGGTGTATTGTTCATGAGCCTGCGGCGGTTAGAGCGGAACGGTATGAGTCCTGTCAATATGGAAATTGATCTTTCGTATCCGTACCTGTTTGCATCCATGATTGCCGCCAGCGCCGGAAACCACCACGAGATTATCTTTTATATCTGCGTTGTGGTGTTGCTGGCCTGGACGTTATGGACGTTGCGCCCGAAACACAGTCACCCGGCCGTCTGGTTACTCATGTTTACTCTGGCCGGTGCCGGTGGACTTGCAGGGCAGGCCGGCATGGAAAAACTGCAGGCCATGGCTGAAGCATCTGTACTGCAATGGTTTGATCAATTCATGTGGCGCAGCCGTGATCCTCTGCGTGCTTCCACGGCGATCGGCTCTCTCGGGAAACTCAAGCTGTCAGATCGTATTGTCGCACGCATCACACCACTGGAAAAACCGCTGCAGAAGCCACTGCTGTTACGTGAATCCAGCTATACCAATTATGCCTACAGCGTATGGACGAATTATCAGAATACCCTCAGCATCATTGATGCGACGAGAACTAATTTCTGGATTATCGACGATACCATCAACCCTGATGACAAACTCAGGATCAGCTTCTTCATGGATAATGAAACCGCCATCGTGCCAATCCCATTGGGTCTTGCGAACCTAAGCTATGTCACCGCTGCACAGGTGGAACACAGCGCGTATGGTGCACTGTCCATCGAATTGAATCCGGGCTGGATTAAATACGATACGGCTTTTAACCAGCAGCAGATTCAGGATGCGCCACCATCGAAAGAAGACATGGAAATCCCGTCAATCTATGCGGCCGAATTAAAGCAACTGGCTGATGAGTTGGGGCTGCCTGCACAAACACCTCAGGAACGCATCAACACCGTAAAAAAATTCTTTGCCGATAACTTCACCTATTCCGTCACCCAGAACCAGCGTTATACCCGTGCGGGATATCTCACAAAATTCCTGTTTGAAGACCGCAAGGGCCATTGCGAATATTTTGCCACAGCCACGGCACTGCTGTTACGTGCCGCGAATGTGCCCACGCGTTATGTCGTCGGCTATGCCGTGGATGAATACAGCACCTTGGAGCAGCAATACATTGCACGTGCACGCCATGCCCACTCCTGGGTGCAGGTTTATGCTGATAGTCAATGGCAAACACTGGACACCACTCCTGCTGTATGGGCGCCCATGGAAGCAGAAGATCAGTCAGCACTGGAACCGTTGCTCGACTTGTGGTCATGGGCGGCTTACAAACTCGCCACCTGGGATTCTGAAGATACAGAAAACGGCACCACTATTCTCATCTGGTTATTGTTGCCCTTCCTTGCCTATTACATCTGGCGGGTATTCATCCGTGGCCGTATGCAACGTGGCACAAAAGACAAACAGAAGGGGAATGTCATCCCTGTAAAACAGGCCGGTCTGGATTCAATATTTTATGCGCTCGTACAGGAACTGGAACAACGTTACACACCCCGCCTGCCGGGCGAAACCCTGATGACATGGCTTGCAAAAATTGAAAAGAATTTTACGAATTCTGAATTAAGAGAACTGCTCGCCCTGCACTACCGTTACCGTTTTGATCCATTAGGATTGAGTGAAGCGGAAAAACGTTTTTTCTATAATAAGGCTAATGCACTATTAACAATAATTCTTTAATGAGCATAAATTAATGTCATCACGTTCTAGTGTAAGGTTTGCTTTTAATATAGATGGATCACCTAGAAATATCTTGTCGGTCGGCCAAAAAGCCTGTGGAGATCTCATATTAAATTTGAAGCCATCAAAACAATTTCGCGATGTAGATTCTCTTGATGGAAAAGATGACGTTATTGAACAACGATATTCAATCCACGCTAGCACTCAAAGTAAAGATGGGATAGATGTTATAAAACAAACATTAAAGTTGGCTAATGGTGAAATTATAAATACCAGACATTATACGACGGCCATGAAAGCAGGCAATTCATTTGCTCCTATATTTATACGTCGATGCCCCAATCTCTCTATTGAACGATACAAGATAACCAATCAGAAAGCTAAAATTATTAAACTTGCCGATTATGATCATAATTTATTTATGCCAATATTTATGGTTATGGTAAGCCGCTTCAATCGCGAATTTGTTTTACCGTCATTTGATAACTACTCATTGACTCAGCATGAATTTTCTCTTTTTCGACTAGTAATTATATGGTGCTTTCTAGGTCCGATTTTACCGCATCATACTGGAGAATTAGTGCACGTCATCACAATACCACCCTCAAAATTAGCAGCAATGGTACATCCAAAAGGCATGAATGAAATAGAGTGTATTGATTTTTTCAAAAAATACAGAGAAGTACTTAAAATTAATTTTTTAAAGCTCGTCACTATGAACGATCATCAATTGCTGAACGACGCAATAAAATTTACAGATTTTTTTCGTGAGGGCAATGAGAATAATCAGGAATATAATAAATACATTTCATTACTAAAAAACAATCATATGGCTTAACTTTACCAACTAACTTCAACCAATCCGTCAACTATCCAGCTTTCATACTGTTTTAATGGTCGGTCGCCGTTTTCGATACAGTTGCCGGTCGTAATATCAAATTTCCATTGGTGTTTCGGGCAGGTGAGTGTGTTGCCGGACAGTCCCAGTTCCGGAATGTTCGTGACCTGATGCGGGCAGTGGCTGTCATACACTTTAATCTCATCACCCTGCCGGTAAATAAATATTTCTCTGCCATCACAGACGGTACGTGTCACTCCGGATTTGATTCCATTGAGAGGGCCAAGTACATGCCATTCCATCTTGTGTCCCAGGTTTTCCGGGCGGAATTCGGGAATGTCCAGACTCAAAATAATATCCATCGCCCAGATGATTTTGCTCAGACCCAGTATCGGGAATGCTGCAAACAAGGCGTCTATGACTTCATCCGCAGTGGCTCCCGCCTGTAAGGCACGAGAAAGATATTGTTTGAAGCCGGCTTCGGTCTGGTTATCGACCTTGGTGATGACTGAAATCAGCGCACGGGTTTTTTTATCAAGGTGACTGCCGGATTTTTTGATGAAATCAAAATAGGCCGTCATGGCCTCGGGGCGGACCTTCAACAGATAATTCAGCGCGTCACTCATCCCTGCTCTGCCGTTTCCACTTGAGGATCAGAACCGGGCTGCTGCAGTTTTTTCGGCATGGTGATCCTGAATTCCTTGCCTTCCATTTCCGGCAGATCAGCCGTCATGAACGTTTCCACCGGATTGGCATAATCATAATGAATAAACATGATGTGCAGCTTGGGATCGGCGGTCTCCACCATCTCCACATTTTGTTCAAATAAATGTGAACGGGTGATGATTCTGTGTACGGGGATCTTGAGTGACGTGTATCCGGCCCTTCCGCTGTCCACTTCACTACAGGCATTGCGGTTCATTTTCTGAAAACAACGTGCATGAACATCTACCACCGGTGCACCGGTTTCCTCATCCACGGTTTTGAAATTAACCTGGATATGATCCAGACGTGCGGTTTTGGTAATGCCGAACAACCGGAAATAGTCACCGGCAACAAACGAAATTGCGATGACAGTCAGAACGCCAATAGTGATATAGACCTTGCGCATAGACTTCAATATTCCCCGGTTTTGCCTTGTCCGGCAAATTAATTCATTCAGTCAAATCACTATAATACAGCACGCACCATCCCGGATACATTTCAGTTGTCTGATTTAACCCTGGTGCCTTTGGCGGCAGGAAGCTGACGTATTTTATCCAGACGTTTCTGCAACCGCTCCGGCGAAACGGTAATGGCGGTGCCCAGTTCCTGGGCAAACAGCGATACCCGATATTCTTCCAGCATGAAATGGAATTCATCCAGTTCAGCATCCCGGTCACTCCGGATTTTGTAGGTATGCGCCAGCAAATGCCAGGCATCCTGAAACGGCTTCAACTTGTTGAGTTGTGTCCTGTCCTTGTCCGGTGCATATCCGAGTTTACTCAGGCGCCGATCAACCGCTTCCAGATAACGCGAATAATGTTGCAATTGTGCTGCATCCACCTGATGCAGAAAACCGGGATAGATCAAATCAGAAAGTTGATTATGAATATCCTGCCCCGAACCATCGGGTATATTACCTTCGAGATCAGACAATCGGGCCTGCAATCTCTGATGCCGCTGGAGAATGCCGGCCACCAGTTCACACAATCGATTGGCCTCAGTCAGCAATTTTGCTGCACCAGCCTGCTTGCGTTGTTCAAAAGCTGTTTGTGTTCTGATCGCCGCCTGATCGTTGATAAAGACTGCATCAGCAATCAAATTGATCAAATCATTTTTGATTTCTTCGCCATGGCCCAGCCCGGTATAAGCGAACGTAATATCTTTTGCCTTCGGCAGGTTTTTATGCAGATATTTGAATTCCTGCTGAAGTTCCAGCATGAACAGACGGCGCAACCCGTTACGCATACTGTCTGCAGCACGTGCAGCGGTATCAAAGGAACGCAAGGACACTGAATTGCCCTGATCCACCAGTGCAGGCCATGCTGTCACCGGCATTTGATTGATTTCGATCCGGATTTTTTCCGGCAAATCGCCAAAGTCCCAGCGGGTAATGCCATCACGATCCAGGGCTGCAGAGGAAATGACGGCGAACTTCGCTTGTGACTGATGTGCAAACTGTTCCTGTAACGCTGAAAGATCGCGGCCCTGTGCCAGCAGCTTGTTATTTTCATCGACTACCCGAAGATTAAATGCCAGATGATCCGGCATGTTGGTGACTTGCCAATCATTTTCATTAATCCTCACACCCCGGCTGCGAAACAGATAGTCCGCCAGTGCTTCAGTAAGTACGCCACCTTTTTCGCGTAAATGTTCAACACATTCCTTTGCGGTATCCGGTACCGGAACCAGATTACGCCGTATGGTTTTGGGCAAAGATCGCAACATCAAGGTGACTTTTTCTTCCAGCAGTCCCGGCACCAGCCGGTCCAGATGATGGGGCGTGATCTGGTTCAGCAGAAACACCGGGACATCAATATTGACCCCATCCTCTGCCTGTCCCGGCAGAAACTGGTAATTGAGCGGCAGACGATTACGATTGATTTCCAGAGTGTCCGGGTACATTTCCGGCGTGATATGTTCCGCATCGTGATAAATGATGTCATCGCGTTTGACATACAACAATTCAGAATTCGTTTTTACCACCGTGCCGTACCACTTTTCAAACAAGGGGCCGTTATACACATCGGCCGGCAGGTGTTGATCATAAAAATCCGCCAGTGCCTGTTCGTTATAAATATCATGGCGACGTGATTTATGTTCCAGTTGTTTGATTCCGTCGATGATGGCCTGATTGTGTTGCAGAAAACCTGCACGCGTATGCAGACTGTTTTCAACCAGTGCATGCCGGATAAAAATGCTTCTTGCTTCTTTGGGATTGACCTTGCCGTAGTTGATCTTCTGATTGGCGGCCAGCACCAGACCAAACAGTGAAATCTTTTCATACCCAAGCACCTGCTGTGATTTGCTGTCCCAGTATGGCAATGAATACTCGTGTTGCAGAAGATGGGCTGCCGGCCGGATCAGCCAGTCAGGTTGTATGGCGGCCACCGTGCGTGCATAGAGTTTTGAGGTTTCCGCGAGTTCCGCCGCAACGATCCACTTCGGAAGTTTTGCAAACTGGCTGGAGCCAGGGAAGATATGCAGCTTGATCCCGCGTGCGCCAGTGTATTCGCGCTCATCCGATTTCATGGCGATATGGCTGAGGAGTCCCGGCAACAATGCGCGATGCAGTGTATCGTAATCCACAGGTGCAGAATTAAGGTGAATGTCCATTGCGGCCAGCATCTGTACCAGTTGCTTGTGAATTTCGCGCCACTCCCGTATGCGCACATAGGACAGAAAATTCTGCTGGCACAGTTTGCGCAACTGGTTCTGCGACAGTTTTTTTGCCTGCTCATGGTAGAACGTCCAGATATTCAGCAATGCTATAAAATCAGAACGTTCATCACTGAAACGGGCGTGTGCCTCATCCGCCTGTTGTTGTGCATCCAGTGGCCGTTCGCGCGGGTCCTGCGCACTCAACGCACTGACGATAATCACGGCTTCACTGACACACCCAAGTTCATGCGCGGCCAGTAATATGCGGCCGAGCCGCGGATCGAGTGGCAACCTTGCCAGACGTTTACCAATGCGTGTCAGATCATCAGCTTCATTAAGTGCACCGAGTTCATTCAACAAACGCAGGCCATCGTTGATATAACGCGGATCGGGCGGATCAATAAACGGAAATTCATGAATGTCACTGAAATGCAGCGCTTTCATCTGCAGGATAACCGCCGCGAGATTGGTGCGCACGATTTCCGGATCCATAAATTCCGGGCGCGTGGTGTAATCGTCTTCTGAGTACAAACGAATGCAGGTGCCTTCGGCGACACGTCCACACCGGCCCTTACGTTGTTCGGCTGCCGCACGCGAAATTTTTTCAACCGGCAATTGCTGCACCTTGGCGCGGCGGCTATAACGGCTGATGCGCGCATAACCACCATCAATCACGTAGCGGATGCCGGGTATGGTTAATGATGTTTCTGCAACGTTAGTGGCCAGCACAATATGGCGGCGACGGTGCGGCTGGAATATTTTTGCCTGCCGCGCACTGCTCAACCGTGCATACAACGGCAGGACATCGGTATCGGGCAACTTCTGCTTTTCCAGGAAACGCGTGGTTTCATGAATTTCCCGTTCGCCTTCGAGAAAAATCAGGATGTCGCCATGACCAAGTTGAGAAAGTTCGCGGACTGCATTGAGGATGGCGCGTTGTTCAGCTTCATCATCACGCTCATCTTCATGTTCATACTCCACCGGACGGTAACGCACTTCCACCGGATACATGCGTCCGGAAACCTCGATCACCGGTGCGTTATTGAAGTGTTCTGAAAACCGCTGCACATCAATGGTCGCGGACGTGATGATTACTTTAAGATCCGGCCGCTGTGGCAACAGTTGTTTCAGGTAGCCGAGGATGAAATCGATATTCAGGCTGCGTTCATGGGCTTCATCGATGATCAGGGTATCGTAACGCAGCAGTTTGCGGTCCTGCTGCAATTCGGCCAGCAAGATGCCATCGGTCATTAATTTAATATAGGTATTGTCCGAAGTGACATCGGTATGCCGGATCTTGAAACCAACGGCACTGCCCAACGGCGTAGCAAGTTCTTCAGCGATGCGCGTAGCCACCGTACGTGCGGCGATCCGCCGTGGCTGGGTATGGCCTATCTGGCCGTCTATCCCGCGACCCATACTGAGACAGAGCTTGGGTAATTGCGTGGTTTTACCGGAGCCGGTTTCGCCGCAGATCACCACGACCTGATGTTTTTCCATCGCCTGACGAATGTCGTCCAGCCGGTGATGAATGGGCAGATCCATGGTGAAATGGATAACGGGCACGGAAGCTGCTCTTTGTGTCCGGCGCAGAACAGCCTGCCGGATCTCGGCTTCGATTGCGGTAATTTCCACCGGATTGTTGCCATCCATTTTTTCGAGTTTCCGCAGTAACCTCCTCCGCTCATGGGGTAGACAGTTGGCAAGCTCCTGACGGTAGCGATTTGTGAACTCTGACATGGTTTTTGAAATATGATTTTTATCTCATAATCAACAATTTATTTTGTAAAACATACGGAGACTGGTAGGATAACTTTACAAGCCGCCTAGGGGATGTAGTATCTTTAAGTAAAGTCTGAGGATACATCGGATCGATATTGTTATACCGATCATTTTACTTCAATAACCCGGTGAAATAATTAGAAATAATGGCCCTGACTTTTGAAATTGCCGGTGCCCAGATCGACGGAGCACGTGACTATCAGGAAGATGCCTTCCTTATCAGCCACCTTGGTGACAACTCATCACTGGTGGTAGTCGCCGATGGTATGGGCGGGCACGCCGCAGGTAATGTTGCCAGCAACATGGCCGTGCAGGCATTCAACAAGCACGTCACCACAAATTTCCCGTCCGAATTCATTTCCGAAGTCCTGAACGGCGCCGTCCTCAAGGCCAATCATTCCATTGCCGAGACCATCAAGGAAACCCCTGCACTGGATGGCATGGGTTGCACCATGGTTGCGGCCTTATTGCAGGGCACCAATATCTGGTGGGCCAGTGTGGGTGACAGCCATCTGTATCTCTTGCGTAATCGTGAACTCAGCAAGCTGAATGCAGACCACAGTTATGGCGGTTTTCTGGACGCCATGGCCAAGGCCGGTACGCCGGTGGAACCGGAACCCGGACTCGCCCGCAATATGCTGATGAGTGCCATCACTGGTGCGGAAGTGGCAGATATAGACTGCCCTTCTTCACCTTTACAACTGCAACCTGGTGACAAAATACTGCTTTGCAGTGACGGCATAGACACACTCAGTGACGGCAAGATCATCCAGTACTCTGAATGGGCGGAAAGTCCCAAAGAATGTGTAGATGCGCTGCTGAATGCCGTTGATGAAGCTGAAGCGCCGAAACAGGACAATACTACTGTTATTGTTATCAATATCGTCGACAAGCAGGCCAAGGCAGCTGCTGCGGCCGCAAAAGCTGCAGAAGCAGAAAGAGACGACGAAGATATTACGGATCGTGGTGCGGCGAGGAAAGTTAATCTTGATGCCACAGCAGATTTGTCAGCTGAAGCGGCGCAAAAACCAGCGGCACCCACACCGGCGGCGCCCACACCTGCACCTGCGCCCGCAGCTCCGCCGCAACAACCTGCTCCATCAGTAACACCAGGACCCGCCGCAAGTTACGACGAACCTGCAGAATCCAGCAAGACGGGATTAATCATCGGTATTGCCGCTGCCGTGCTTGTTGCGATTGGTGTAGGTGGCTATTTCATGATGGGCAAAAGCAAAGCGCCTGCACCGGCCGTTGAGGAAGAAACAACAGAAGCTGTTACAGATGAAGAAACACCGGTTGCCGAAGAGACTGCGCCTGAAGAAACTGAAGTAACAGAACCGGAAGAAACCCCTGCCGGCGAAGAAGCCGAAGTTGCTGAAGAAGCTCCGGCTGAGCCTGAAGCAGAACCCCCTGTAGCAGAGAAACCTCCCGCAGAAGCCGCACCAGCACCTGCCGCCACCTCAACCGGGGCCTTTACTGATCCCCTGAAGAGCGGAGGTAATGGCCCTGAGATGGTCTGGATAACAGCAGGCTCGTTTGAAATGGGGAGCCCCGGCTCATCCACGAATGCTGATGAGCGTCCTGAACATGCTGTAAAGCTGAAAAAATTTGCTATCAGTAAATATGAAATCACTTTCACCCAGTACGATAAATTTGCCAAGGCTGCCGGCAAGAAACTGCCTGATAACCTGTATATGGATCGTGATACTTCACCGGTGATCTTCGTGAGTTGGGATGATGCCTATAGCTATGCCAAATGGCTGTCGGATGAGACCGGCAAGAAATACCGTCTGGCCAGCGAATCCGAATGGGAATATGCCGCTTCCGGCGGCAAGAATACGCCCTTCTGGTGGGGCTTTGACGAGGAAACAGGAAAAGCACACTGTTTTACCTGCGACAGCCAGTTTGATCCGCGCAAGCCGGCCAAGATTGGCAGTTTTGATCCGAATCAGTTTGGTGTTTATGACACAGCCGGGAATATCGCCGAATGGGTGCATGATTGCTGGCATGATACCTACAAGGATGCACCGGCTGACGGCAGTGTCTGGGAAGGTGGCGATTGCACCCAGCGCGTAGTGCGTGGCGGCTCTTTTATCAGTCCGCAACAATCGATACGCACGGCGAAACGTGACAAATTCAAGTCCAATACAGGATACGACCACGTTGGTATACGGGTAGTCAGGGAAGAGTAAAAACCGGGATTGGTAATTGGTATAAAGACACCGTACCAGTCACTAATCACTAATTACCAATCACTAATCACCACCACTGTCACTATGTCCCAAGTCCCGCTCCGGATCGATGACATCTCTCACCAACTGCTTGATTTCCTTTGACTCCGGAAACCGGCCAGCCGTCTTTCTGGAGAACAGAACCTGGCCATTCAGACGAATTTCAAATATCCCCCCCGTGCCCGGGATCAATGCCACCTCTCCCAGGTCCTGACCAAAGGTCATTAATAATTCCTGCGCCATCCAGCCGGCCCGTAATATAAACCGGCACTGGCTGCAGTACACAATTTCAAGGCGATTCGATATGCTCATGGAAACCATCATCCGGGTTGCTGGTCTATAGTTTCATGTTAAATCATTTGAGGGCCGCGTGATGAGCAAGCGTCCACATTTTATTGCAAGCCTGGTTTCAGCCCTTTCATTATTGCTGGCCTCCGGTTCGGCACAGGCCGGCAGCTTTTTTTCATTTCATTTCAGTTTTGACAACTATGACGGCTACTACCATCCCTATCGCTATGTTTATGAGCCTTCCTATTTGTATAGCTGGCCCTACTATGACTGGCCATATTTCTACGGATATTCACACTACTACCCGGTGACCTATATATATTACCCGTCGGTATTTTACCGGCCGATATTCCCCTATAGCTATCCTTATTATGCCTATCATCCGCATTGGCACAGACACCATCATTGGGCCCATCATTACCGTTACAACGATTACAGATACAGTTATCACCGTCCCTATTCCAGTACACAGGTCTATGGCTATTACCAGCCACGCAAGTCCTATTATCAAAAGCCGCATAAATACTACAAGGGCAAGCAGAACTATCCGGCTTACACGAAAAACAACTATCGTCATGACAACCAGCGTTATGACCAGCCCCGGTATGGAGAATCAAATCGTCAGGTAAATAATCAGTTGGCCAGCGCCCGTCTCGAAGAACGTTTTCGCCGGGAACGGGAAACTGAACGTTTTCAGGCACAGCATAATGAGCAGCCACGGCAGCGTCCATATGACTCACGTCAGCCGGACATCAGACGAACCGAACAGGATACCCGCCAATTTACATTTAATGGTCCGCAGAATACGTCTGAACGCCCTGACATGAACCGGGATCGCAGAGACTTGCGGCAACCAGGGCAGGAACGAGAAACTTCTGTTCGCGCAGAACCACGGCAATCACGCCGCATCTATGGACAGGAACGCGAAGCAGCCCGTACGCAACGGGAAGAGCGCCGGGAATCAGGAATCAATCGCGGCAGGAATCTGGCAACAAATGACTACGATGCTTCTGAACGTTTTCAGTCTCGCGCCGCGCAGCGTGAAGATCGGCGTGAACGTAATGATGCTGGCCCTGCATCCGGAAAAGCGGAACGCTCTGAAAACAGAAGCACCAGGTCTGCTCGCTCATCCATGAGTAACCGCAATACATTGGCACAAAGAGATTCATTTCGCGGCAATTCTGAAATGCGTGGTTCCCGCAATCGTTGATTAACTGGCAGGTTCAATAACCTGCCTGTCTGCGCCGGAATCGATCTGTTCCAACGCAGAACGGATGAAATAGAGGAACACCAGTCCCGGCAGGGCCACGATGAATGTGATGAGAAAAAATTCCTGCCAGCCATAGGCTGCCACCATCTGACCTGACGGTGGACCGACAAATACGCGACCTGCCGCCGCCAAAGCTGACAACAGGGCAAACTGGGTTGCGGTGTAACGATGATGGCACAAGGCCATCAGCAACGCTACGAAAGCGGCGGTGCCCATGCCTCCTGCAAAATTCTCGAGCGCAATTACGATGAATGCGCCGGTGTAACTCTTGCCAACCATGGCCAGCAGCATGAAACCCAGATTGGTCAGTGCCTGCAACAGGCCGAACCATAGCAATGCATTAAAAAGTTTTAATCTGATCATCAGAGTACCGCCCAGCAACGCACCGATGATGGTCATAATCAGACCCACAATCTTGTTAAAGACCCCTACCTCAGACAAACTGAAACCAAGGCCTGAAAGCAGAAACACTGACGTTAATGAACCTGCAAAAGCATCACCAAGCTTGTATAACACTATAAAAACCAGAATCAGCCAGGCTGAATCCCGCTGCAGAAATTCCACAAAGGGCTTGATCACCGCATCACTCAGGCTTACTGGCGGCCGCGTATCCTGACCGACTGCCGGACCGATGAAAACACCCGCCATTCCCACCAAAAAGAGCAGTGCAATGATCAGAAAAGCGGCTTGCCAGCCAATATGGTCCGCCATGATCAATACCCCTGCGCCGGAAATGATCATGGCAATGCGATAAGCTGACACGGATATTCCCGCGCCGATGCCCCGCTCTTTTTGCGGCAGCAGTTCTGTGCGGTAGGCATCAAAGGCAATATCCTGTGAAGAAGAGAGAAAGGCGATTGACAACGCAAGCAATCCCATCAAAAGGATGTCTTCACTTGGATTGGATACGGCCATCATGACTATCACTATCATCAATAATCCTTGTGAACATAATATCCAGCTGCGTCGCCGATCCAGACCGGGCGGTGCATAGCGGTCCATCAGTGGTGACCACAGAAATTTAAATACGTAGGGAATCTGCGCCAGCGTAAACAGCCCTATCGTTTTGATACTGACATCCACACTGGCCATCCATGCCTGTAATGTACTGGCGCAAAGCGACAGTGGCAGACCGGAAGAAAAACCGAGCAGAAACATAACCTGCATGCGACGATTGAGGAATGCGTTTTTATAGTCCTGTATTGACATCAGATAAATTGAATTTCTTCCCGAACCATTAGCTACGGGATACGATACCGGTATGGCGACTGAAATAGAACGAAAATTTTTGGTGGTAAATGATGCCTGGCGGGCATATGTCAAAAAATATGTGCGCCAGATACAGGGCTATTTCACTACAAACAAATCCTGTTCCATCCGTGTGCGTGTATCCGGAGACCACGCCAGTCTGAATATCAAGAGTGCGACACTGGGTATCACACGCACCGAGTATGATTATCCGCTCCCGCTGCAGGATGCCATGGAAATGCTTGACCACCTTTGCAACAAGCCGTTGATTGAGAAGACCCGCTATTATGTTGAGCATGGGGGGCATATCTGGGAAATTGATGTATTCGAGGGTGATAACGCTGGACTCATCGTTGCAGAAGTGGAGTTAAATTCAACGGATGAAACCATCGACCTGCCGGAATGGGCCGGCCTGGACGTTTCAGATGATCCGCGGTACTACAATGTATGCCTGGTCACTCATCCCTATAAGGACTGGTAATCATCAGGCGAACAATGCCGCAGCACTGTTCAAGGCTTTCCATATTGCCCACAACAACGGAATTCCAACAAGGATCCAGCACACTACCACCAGCGGAAGACTGGATGGATCAGCTCGCCACGCAGGTGCTGCATCATTGACTTTGATGGTTTTGTTTTCATCCACTTCATGGGCCAGACGGCGTTCCTTTTCCAGATCTTCATCTGTCATGTAATGCTTGTCAGCCACCGGCCGGACCAGCAGATTGCAGAAAAACCCGATGACCAGCAAACCCGCAAGAAAATACAGTGTGGAGTTGTAAACCTGCTCGGTGGGTATGCCGCGTTCGATCTGCGATTCACGTATGAAGGCTACGAGACTCGGCCCGACGATGCCCGCGACAGACCACGCAGTAAGCAGGCGTCCATGTATGGCACCGACGAAACGTGTACCGAACATGTCTGCGAGATATGCCGGTATCGTGGCAAAGCCGCCACCATACATGGTCAGAACAATACAGAAAATCGCGACAAACAGTGCAATACTGCCAAGACTGCCGGCAAATGGTGCGGCCGCATACAGCGTGATACCCAGACCGAAGAAAATAAAATAGGTCAGCTTGCGACCGATGTAATCAGAAAGTGAAGCCCAACAGATACGGCCAAGAATGTTGAAGAAGCTGAGCAAGGCAGTAAATCCGGCGGCCACCGTGGCCACCAGCGCACGCTGATCTTCCATGAGCGTATATAACCCGGCATCAACGCCTATCAGTTTTCCGCCAAAAACTTCCTGCAGCATGGGTGACGCCATGCCGATTACGCCTATGCCGGCACTCACATTCATACACAGGATGCCCCACAACAGCCAGAATTGCGGCGTCTTGTGCGCTTCGTTCAAATGCACATGGCGCGTCGTGATCATGCTGTTGTTGTTCTGCAGCGGGGGAGTCCAGCCTTCCGGTTTCCAGCCATCCGGTGCCACACGATAACCGAAAGCTCCGCACAACATGGAAATAAAATAAATTACACCCAGCGTGAGGAATGTTTCCATAACCCCGACAGAGGTCCCGGTTTTGTAAAAATTCATGAGAATGTTGGCCAGCGGTGCGCCGATCATGGCACCTCCGCCGAAGCCCATAATGGCCATGCCAGTCGCCATCCCGCGGCGATCCGGGAACCATTTGATAAGAGTGGACACCGGCGATATGTAACCCAGACCCAGGCCTATGCCGCCAATGACACCAGAGCCGAGCCATAACATCCAGATTTGATGCAAATAAACACCGGTAGCAGAAATCAGCATGCCGCCCGCCCAGCAACAGGCCGCCACCACTCCGGCTTTACGCGGGCCTTCATGTTCCAGCCACTGCCCAAATACCGCAGCCGATGAGCCCAGAAACACGAAAAACAGCGTGTACATGATATTCAGCCAACTGACTTTCCAGTCACATTCCGTGGCAAATACCCGGGCCCAGAAGCCCATATCTTCGGCACAGGCCAGGTGTTCAGTAATTCCCACAGCCTGACTCAGGGGCAGCCAGAACACGCTGAAACCGTAAGCCATACCGATACAGAGGTGGATGGCAAGCGCGGCTGGCGGTACCAGCCAGCGGTTAAAACCGGGTTTGGCGATGGTGCGTTCTTTGGATAAGAGTCCGGCCATGTTCACTCCCCTTTCTTGTTATAGTTCTGGTGTGTTGGTCATTTACGCACCAGTGCATGAGAATGGCTAAAGCTGCCGGTTTAGTCAAATCAGTTCCTGCCCGCACTTTGACCCCTGATCTCAAGCCACGTAGAATTATAATGCTGTTTTCAGTGACTTTTTGCGTTGCAAGAGAATCTAACAAATCAATGTTACATAATTCAACATCATCAGCTGAAAAACTGATCGACCGCTTCGGCCGGCGGGTGAATTATGTGCGCATATCCGTCACGGATCGCTGTGATTTCCGCTGTGTCTATTGCATGGCTGAAGACATGGAATTTGTGCCCCGCGCCCAATTACTCACCCTGGAAGAAATTGCCGAAATTGCCCGCGCTTTTACTGAACTCGGCGTGGAAAAAATCCGTATTACCGGTGGTGAGCCGCTCATACGCCGTAATGTCATGAAGTTATTCCGCGATATCGGCGAACTGCATGGCCTGCGTGAACTGGTATTGACCACGAACGGTTCCCAGCTCGCACACATGGCGGCCGATCTGAAAGCGGCCAACGTCAAACGCATTAACATCAGTCTTGATTCGCTCAATCCGGAAAAATTCCGGCGCATCACCCGTGTCGGCGATCTGAATAAAGTACTCGAAGGTATCGAAACTGCTCTGGCGACAGGTTTTGAACGGATCAAACTTAATTCTGTGATCCTGAAAAACCGCAACGATGATGAAATCACCGATCTGGTTCAGTTTGCGATTAATAAAAATATCGACATCAGTTTCATTGAAGAAATGCCGCTGGGCGTCATCGGTGATCACGATAGGGCCGAGGCTTATTATTCCAGTGATCGGATCCGCAATGATCTGGAAAAATCTTTTACGCTGATTGCGACAACGGAATCCACCGGCGGCCCATCAAAATATTTCCGCATACCTGGCACCCATACGCGGGTCGGTTTTATTTCACCGCACAGTCACAACTTTTGTGATACCTGTAATCGAGTGCGTGTGACTTGTGAGGGACGTTTGTTACTTTGTCTGGGTCAGGAACATTCTGTGGACCTGCGCCATGTGGTCCGTGGCTGGCCGGGCGATCGTGAAAAACTGAAAGACACTATCCGCGCAGCCATGGACATCAAACCCAAAGGCCACGAATTTAACCTCGGTGTGAAACCCGTAATATTACGCCACATGAACGTTACCGGAGGTTGATATGTCCTCCAACTATCGTCCGGTACTCACTGATGCCGGACTTCCGGCCACACAATCTGCCATTGCAGTTGATGAATATCAGAACAAACGTCAACTTGAAATCGCGGATGAACGTCCGCTGACGATCTATCTTGATCGTTATGAAGTGGTCACATTAATGACCCTGGGTACTCAACCGGAACTCCTCACACTGGGTTATCTGAAAAACCAGGGACTGGTCACTGACATTTGCGATATCAAATCCGTGCAGGTCGATTGGGATGTTAATGCATCAGTCGTTACTACTCATAGCGAGAATGAAGGATGGCTCGAAAAAGTAAAGAACCGCACGGTGACCACCGGCTGCGGTCAGGGCACGGTCTTCGGTGACATCATGGAACAGCTGGAAGGCATTAAACTGCAACCGATTAAATTAAAACAGTCTGATATCTACAAATTACTGAAAAATCTGAATCAGTATAACGATGTGTACAAATCGGCCGGTGCCGTGCATGGCTGTGCGTTATGTCATGGCACGGAAATCATTATTTTCAGGGAGGATGTCGGGCGGCATAATGCCGTGGATGCGATTGCGGGGTATATGTGGCTGGAAGGCATCGCCGGCAACGATAAACTTTTTTATACCACCGGCCGCCTGACTTCTGAGATGGTGATCAAGGTGGCGCAAATGGGCATACCTGCCCTGCTGTCCCGTTCCGGCATCACACAGATGGGCCTCAAGCTCGCGCAGGATACCGGTGTGACGATGTTCTCACGCGCACAGGGCCAGCATTTTCTGGTTTACAACGGCACCGAGCACATCGACTTTGATGTTGAACTCCCGGTGAAATTACAGGTGTCGAATGTTATTTCCTGAGAAAACGGAATTACTAAAGTTCTGAAAAAGTGATCATTTCGAGCGCAGCGAGAAATCTGCTTTTGACATTATCAATTACAACATCCTGTCACAGGATTTCTCCCTTTGGTCGAAATGACAAATAATAACTCATTCAGAATTGCCGGCTACTCCAGTGCAATCACTCCATTGATCTCGCATTGCAGATTCAGTGCATCGACACTGAGGACGACTCTGGCATTCAGTTTCTCCGCACCTCTGATTACACCGGACGCCATGCCCTCCTGCACGGCTTTTTCAATTTCACGTTGTGAGGTGATCCCGACTTTTTTCAGGAATTTGCGTAATTCCATATTAAAGATATCGTCGTTCATATCATTGCTCCTGTCTGATCATTTATGAAAACTATAGCTGTCCCGAAAGCCGATTTCACCGGAGTAATACTGGCCGGCGGCCAGGCATCGCGTATGGGGGGCGAAGACAAGGGGCTGATCGAGATGAACCGGGTCCCGATGGTGAAATATGTGCTGGATGCTATCACACCCCAGGTAGGCCGGGTCATCATTAATGCCAATCGCAATTACGAGCGTTATGCAGCCTATGGCTGGCCTGTGATTAAGGACGAATTTGAAGGCTACCATGGGCCATTGGCCGGGATGGCAAGCAGTATGCGCCGGGTCAAAACGCCCTACATGGTTACTGCCCCCTGTGATTCACCCTTTGTCCCTGTGGATATGGTATACCGGCTCTATTCAGAATTAATGGATAAAAAGGCCGACATCAGTGTGGCGCATGATGGCAAGCGTATACAGCCTGTTTTTGTTCTTTTGAGGACATCCCTGCTGGACTCTCTGCTCGATTTTCTCAACAATGGCGAGCGCAAGATTGATAAATGGTTTGAACGGCATACACTGGCCGTTACGGATTTTTCCGACAAACCGGACACCTTTATTAATATCAATGATCGGGACGAACTGGCCGGTATCGAATCACGCTTGAAACAACAGATGTAATGACTACATTATCGAAGACACCTGTTTTGGGCTTCGCCGCCTACAGCGGCACCGGCAAGACCACGCTGCTGGTCAACCTGCTGCCATTACTGACAGCGCAGGATATCCGCACGGGCGTGATCAAACATGCGCACCATACTTTTGATATTGATCAGGAAGGCAAGGACAGCTACAAGCTACGCAAGGCTGGCGCGAAACAAATGCTCATCGGGTCAGACAAACGCTGGGCGCTCATGGTAGAAACCGGTAATCACAAAAATACCCTGCAGGATTTTATACAGAAACTGGACCACGATAATCTGGAACTGATACTGGTCGAGGGCTTCAAGCCGGAACACATTCCCAAAATTGAACTGATACGGCCGTCACTGGGCAATCCTCTGTTTTATCCGGAAGATCACAGCGTGATTGCTGTCGCCACGGATGCGGAACTGCCGGTTAAAACCGCATTGCCCGTACTGGATCTCAATAATCCACAGCAAATCGCTGCGTTCATCGTAAATGATTTCCTGCGGCGCCAGCAGAAACAGACCGGGACGTGACATGGCGGAAGTCATCAAAAAAGAAATCAGTTGCATGGATGATTATGATCCGGCCTCATTGCCGGCCGATGTTGCATTAAGAATGATCATCAATGCTCTCCAACCGGTCACTGAAACGGAACAGGTCAAAATACGTGATGCACTCGGGTGCATCCTCGCTGAAAAGATCGTTTCGCCAATCAATGTCCCTTCCGGCACCAATTCCGCGATGGATGGTTATGCCATACATGGCACTGATATACCGGCCGCGGGAACACGGGAATTAAAACTTGTTGGCACGTCATTTGCGGGGAAACCCTGTGCCGCGCCGGTCAATACAGGGGAATGTGTACGCATCATGACCGGCGCCATCATGCCGGAAGGCACAGACACCGTACTGATGCAGGAACATGTGCAACGGAAAGATCATTCCATCATGATCGACAACAGCACCAAACCCGGCGCCAACGTACGCAAGGCCGGAGAAGATATCGCCACGGGTGATACCATCCTTGGCACTGGAACGGAATTGACACCGGCAGATATTGGCCTGATTGCCTCACTTGGTATCGCCGAAGTCAGTGTCACGCGACGCTTGCGTGTGGCGTTTTTCTCCACCGGTGATGAATTGCGTTCCATTGGCGAACCGCTTGAAAATGGTCAGATTTATGACAGCAACCGTTACACTCTGCATGGCATGTTGTCCCGGCTCGGAGTTCAAATTATCGACATGGGCGTCATCCGTGATAATCAGGCTAAACTTGAAGCCGGATTTGCCAAAGCAGCAGAAAAAGCGGATGTGTTGATCACCTCCGGTGGCGTGTCCGTCGGTGAAGCCGATTATGTGAAGGAAATCCTGCAGAAAGTAGGCAGTGTTAATTTCTGGAAAGTCGCCATGAAACCCGGCCGCCCGCTGGCGTTCGGAAAAATCAAAAATACCTGGTTTTTTGGCTTACCCGGCAATCCGGTTTCTGTCATGGTCACATTCTACCAGTTTGTACAACCGGCCCTGCGCCACCTGATGGGCGCACATGAAATTGAAACGTTGACCTACAAGGTGCTATGCAAATCAAAACTCAAAAAACGGCCGGGACGGATTGAATATCAACGTGGGATTTTAAGCCGCGATGAGAGCGGGCAACTGACCGTACGAAAAACCGGAGAACAGGGTTCCGGTATTCTGCGATCCATGGCGCAGGCCAACTGCTTCATCATACTGCCGATGGAAAGCGGCAACGTTGAACCGGGTACGATGGTGGATATCCAGCCTTTCTTTGGTTTAGTCTGATTGCTCAAAAATAAATCACTCCGGCACTTTTTTTGTTTGTGTTAAACTTGGCCTATAAATCGATATAACCTGCATACAGGATGATATAGAAAAAAATATCTGATTTACCTTGCCAGCTGAATCATGACTACTGTCGAAGACAATCATATTAATAGTGGAGCAGATGACGACGACTGGATGTCTAAATTACTGCATTCACATATATTCAAGAACATCCCGTTTCAGGAAATTCAGAAAATATTTCTGTTATTTGAAAAAATAGATGTCGCCAAAAATGAAGTTGTTATTAAACAGGGTGACGCGGGTGATTACTATTACATTATTGATGAAGGTTTATTTCGTGTCAGCAGAAAACCGCAGAAAACCGGTAAAGAATTCAAACTCGCCGATCTGGACGAAGGTAAGGGATTTGGCGAAGAAGCACTGATTGGCAATGTGGCACGAAATGCATCAGTCACAGCACTAAAAGACGGACAGCTAACCCGCATAAAGAAAGACGATTTTCTTAATTTGATTATTAACCGGGTACTGGACTCAGTAACTTTTGATAAAACCAGAGATCTGGTTAAAGGAGGCGCTTTGTGTATTGACTGCCGGTTTAAAAATGAATTTGATCAGGCAGCGTTAAAGTTGAAAGGCAGTATTAATCTCCCGTTAAATACGCTCAGAATGGATGCAGATACGCTGGACAAAAACAAACACTATGTCGTTTATTGTGATAATGGTTCCCGGAGTGCAATTGCCACTTTCCTGTTAATGGAAAGAGGATTTAATGTCAGCTACCTGAAAGGCGGGATTGAAAAACTGGCTCAAACAGAAAACAAGGAAAAACCCGCAGAGAAAAAGAAACCGCAAGCTGTTGCTAATGGTGATCTGGACAGATCAGGTGAATACAGTTTGAAAGAAATTCAGGAAGAAAGAAAGCGGGTTCTTTCCAAGTTACAATCAGGTCAAACTGCTGACATAACGGAGATGTCCAAGGAACTCAATAAAGTCATTTCCGATGTGTATAAACAAATGGAGAAAGTGATGCTCAAGGTAAGCAAGATCGAATCAGAAAAACGGGAGTTGGAAGAAAAAATACAGGGTTTGGAAAAGAAAAAATAACATCCATAATCAAAAGGGTCAGTGTCGATTGATTCATGGCAGAATTCAGTATTACCCATTAAAAATGTTAGTAGGTCTTTAAAAGACTGCTCAGCCAGTACCAAGTTTAACAATCAATCGATACTGACTCTTTTGATTCTTAGCGCCGCTCCTGCGCATCCTGCGCCCGCGGCGTTAGTGCATCCATGCACGTCACCCAGGCGTATTCTTTTCCACCCAGCGTTTACCCTGCTCCAGCGTTTCCTGCTTCCAGAACGGCGCTTTCGATTTCAGATCTTCCATGATGAAACGGCAGGCATCGAATGCGGCGGCACGGTGCGCTGACCACACACATACCAGCACAATCGGCGCACCGATTTCGATATGTCCGATACGATGCAAAACCAGAATATCGATCACATCCCATTTATCACTTGCCTGCATGCAAATATCCGTCAGGTGTTTCTCGGTCATGCCGGGATAATGCTCAAGCTGCATCTCCCTCACACTCTCGCCTTCATTAAAATCACGCATGCTGCCGATGAATGATGCCATGGCACCAAATTGCCCGTTCTTCTGCATCTGTTCCTGATACTGCTGGATTTCAGCAAACGGATTAAATGATTTTGCCCTGATTTCAATCTTCATAGTCAGCCACCCGTCACCGGCGGAAAGAATGCGACTTCATCGCCATCCTTGATGCGTGCATCTGCTTTCACATATTCCATATTGATAGCCGTCAGAACATTGGCCGGTAATGTCTGTTGGCTGCCGGCCACCTGCTGCCAGAGTTCGGATACCGTAACGGTCCTGTTACCAAGATCCAGTGCCTCTTCACTGCGACCGAGCAATTCGCGCAGACTGGCAAAATATTTAACTGTGACGGTCATATTTTTATATATAATACATGTGATTAGGATTAATCATTAACTCGTAGTATAAAACATTGTGGATCCGGAATCCTGTTCAAAGTATGGCAAAACTCACGCACTTTAACCGCAAAGGTGAGGCCCACATGGTGAATGTAGGGAATAAAGCCGTCAGTCAGCGGCGTGCTATCGCAGAAGGCACGGTGCATATGCAGGCGAAAACCCTGAAACTGATCCTCGCCGGGAAACATAAAAAAGGCGATGTCCTCGGTATCGCGCGCGTCGCCGGAATCATGGCTGCCAAAAAAACCTCAGAACTCATTCCGCTCTGCCATCCCATCGGTATCACCCACATTGAAATTGAACTTGAACCACAAAAAAACAAAAACGCGGTTTATTGCCGGATCACCACCGAAACGCGGGATCAGACCGGGGTGGAAATGGAAGCACTGACGGCAGTCCAGGTTACCTTGCTGACCATCTATGATATGTGCAAATCCGCGGATCGCGGCATGACCATCACCGATGTGCGGCTGGTGGAAAAATCCGGCGGCAAGTCCGGCCACTGGAAACGCAAAAAATAATCCAATATCCCTACTGCGTTTTTTCTGCCGCTTCCCTTTCCAGCAATTTACGTTTGCGTTCCACACCCCAGCGGTACCCGGACAATCCACCATCATTTCGCACAACACGATGGCAGGGAATGGCAACAGCCAGAGTATTTGCGGCACAGGCTTGTGCAACCGCGCGCACTGATTTCGGGGCGCCGATACGTTTGGCAATCTCGGTATAACTGACTGTTGTACCGGAAGGAATTTTTCTGAGCGCATTCCATACCCGTTGCTGAAATGCCGTGCCGCGAATGTCCAGTGGCAGTTCGAGCCCGATGGCCGGTGCTTCAATAAAACCAACTACCTTGGCCACCCACAGCTCAAATTGTTCGTCACCTCCGATCAGATTGGCACGTGGGAAATGATCCTGTAATTCACGTACCAGCATATCCGGATCGTCCCCCATAAAAATGGCGCAGATACCACGTTCACTGCAGGCCACCAGTATCGATCCCAGGGAAGTTTCTCCGATTGCAAATCGGATTTCGATATCAACTCCACCCGCGCGATAACGGGACGGCGTCATCCCGAGAAATTCAGCGGATTTCTCATAAAACCGGCTGTTGGAATTATAACCGGCATGGAGTATGGCATCGGTTACCTTGCGATTGCGCTTGAGTTCATTTCTGACACGCCGGGCCCGATGGGCGGTCGCGTAGGCTTTGGGAGTCAGTCCGGTCTGGTTCTTGAACACGCGATGAAAATGCCAGGGACTCATGCCGGCATGGGCCGCGAGTTCACCCAGATTGGGCGGAGTTTCGGACGTTTCAATCAACCTGCATATTTCAGCAACGGTTTGTGCGTGTGATAGCGGCCGTGTTCCAGCATGAACCTTCATGAGTATTTTCTGCAATGATGTATACAGTCAGTACTGTAATGCCAACTGCCGGTAGCATCACTCCGGTTCTTGCTGTTCAGCCGTTAATTTTTAATCGTATTTAATATACTTGAACCGCGGATCGTCCGGGGTGCCTTCCAGTGCGCTGCCCTCTTCCTTGCCGGGCTGCCACATAATGACATCCTCAATCTTTTTGGCGAGTTCGAAATCCTTGTTGGTGATCCCCTTGGCGGCATGGTTCATCAATTTCACAATCACAAACGCATACGACACCGTAAGATCGGGATGATGAAATGCTGCTTCAGACAAGTGTCCGACTGTCGTCACCACCATCAGTGTGCCTTTCCAGCCACTGGTCTTGTATTTACGCCGGATCCAGCCGTCTTCGTAATACCAGTTTGGCAGCTCGTCTTTGAGCCGGGCATTAATTTCGTCTTCGGTGTACGTCGCGTCTTTTTCTTTCTTGCGCCACTGTGCCATATCAGTCTGCTCCGGAATTTACACGTTAGCGATCAGGTTATTGTTGTAAGTATAGCTGTGATTTACCGGGATCATGGCCCGCACATTATGCACAGCGCTGGCGTCTATCACTCCCTGCCGTTGTTGTCTGTCGCACAACGCACTGCGGAAACCCAGATAATCCGGCCTGACTTTCAGCAACGACGGAATATCAGTCAGTTTCAGAGAGCCTGCCAGTCCTGTTAACAAACCGGAGGCACGGCCAGAGCTGACAAATTCATTCAAGGCCTGATCATTCAGGTGCGACCGTAACGAACCCCTGGTTTTGTCTGCCGTATCCAGCATGACGCCATAGATCCCGGTTTCAGCCAGTGTGGAAAAATTTTGGATGTACGGCTGCATGTCGGCGAAGAATACCAGTACCACCTGGCAATCGTTACACGTGTGTTGCCTGATCATGTCCAGAATCCGCGCCGGAACTGAAGATGCAAATATTCCGACCTTGATAATATCCACGCCTGTTTTTCGCATAGCATCAATTGCTGCGGAAATCACTTCCGTCTGCATGGGCAGATCACCGATGGTGGCGCTGGTCAGTACCCGGCCGGAAATTTTCTGCACAATGTCCCGGATCACAGCGTGCTCTACAGCCCCCAGTGCGCCTTTATGCGGGTCCTTGATATCAATAATGTCTGCACCGGCGGCAAGCAACAAAGAGGCTTCATCGGTATTGGAAATACTGGCCAGAAAGCGAGTCATACCATGCGCTCCTTTGCAGCTTCCCGTTGCCGGAAATCGGTTATTTTGTCAATCAACCAGTTCCAGGCTTCGCGTTCATGATTGCCTGCCGTTTTTTCGATAGCAATTTCCAGATAGCGGACTTCTGCATCAATTTTCTCCGCCGGCAGCATGTGTAAACGGCTGACCAGTATGGCAAGCTCCAGCACGGCTGCCTGGGCACGGTTAAATCCGGCAAACGGCCGGTGTGTTTCCTGATGTTGTACCTTGCAGAAAAAACGCGGCCGCAAGTTGTCATCTTCAACACGATCCACAACGACTTCCATGTGGCTCAATGAATTTTGCAGGCGCATGCCTTTGAATGAGGTTGCCGGGACCACCGGCCAGTCATAGCGGCCGGTAAGGCAACCGGCAAATACCCGCACATCATCGGTTAGATTGACAACCGCCTGTCCGCTCCGCTTCAGATTTTCGAGTGTCGTAGAGGGTTTGAACGGCGCAATCACGATCAATCCATCCTGTTCGCGGATACCCATCGGCGCGATTTGCGCCGTGTCATCGGCATTGAGCGTTGTAATAATAGTCTCGCGGATCATGTGCTCAGTTTCTTCTTTTTCTGTGCGTGGCCGGCCTTTAATGTGGCGCCCGCTTCCTTGTATTCCGCCTGTCTGTCCTTGAGATTATGCGCCGCCTTAATCAAGGCTTCGGCTTCAGCATCACTGCCCGGCGCGACGGCCGCCCCCCAGTTCAGTTCCTCGTCCTGACTGTAACGTTTGCTGAGCTGCAAGCCGATCTGTGCCTTGGCCAGTTCCACGCCCATGTAAAAGGCATGGGGCGCATCGTTCTGCAACAAATCCAGCCGCGGAAATAAATCATATGGACTACTGCCACTGACCAGCCCATCTCGATTATAAACGTGAATCCCGTCTTCACTCACCATGATGCGATAACTCGGATCACGGACTTCCGCCGCCAGTTCCCGGATTTCATCGGTTGAATAGGGAAACGGCTTGCGCGAATGGCCGGTTAACAGCGAACCATCAAAATCCTTGGGCAGACTGCCCTCTGCCCGTGCGGCATACATGATACGCCGGGCCTTGTCGGCTTCGCGGACGGCAGAGCAGGCGTGCGGACTGACTTCCGTCGCCAGAACATGAGTGATCTGCAATTCGGAAATAACACCAAACAGCATGGCATTAATCCCGGTCGTATCCGCTTCCGTCAATTCCGTGAGATTGCCGATACCCATCATGATCCCGATATCCGGGCATTCACGCCGCAGTTCATGATAGCGTACGAGTGAATCCATGAAACCGAAATGAATGGGATCGAGGATGCTGTCAGCAATAAACGGGCGGTTTTTTTTATCGAAATATTCGATCAGCCGGTACAACGACGGCATGTCTGTATGCGGTTCAGGAATAATAATCGGTATGGCTGCCACCTCATCAGCAATCCACTTGCTGCTTTCCTTGAGGCTCAGCAGGTAATCAGCACCAGCCTTGCCACCCTGCAGCAAATCATCATCTTCCAGAGAATCCACGCTGACTTTGAAACCGGCCTCATGCAGAGCAACAATGGCCTCTTCCAGATGCGGGAATGGCGTGTCCGGCAGACAACCGAGGTCGATAATGTCGGCGCCATCACGCCGGTAGCGCTCCGCGCGTTGGATAATCTCCGGGATGGTGATCATCGGCGCATCCGTAATTTCAGCGAAAATCCGCACATCAAACCGGCTGAGATCCGGCTTCCGCCCCTTGCGACCAAAAAACTGCGGGAGGTCCTTGAGATCTTCAGGCCCACGAACAACCGGGACCCCGAACTTTTGAGCAACCTGTTCAAGATCACCCCGGCAAAGTCCCGGCACGATAATGCGATTCACTCCCTCCAGTGTATTCAGGCGTCGCATTAACATCTGCCCGGTCATCAGTGCTGCCACACTCACGCCGATATTTCTGACTTCATAAGTGAATTCGGTGGGTTGCATGGATTCCAGTACCCGTTGCAAACGTTTTTCCGCCAGCTTGCCGGTCAGGAACAGAAGATGTTCTTTTTTCAGATCAGTCATGAATGGTGATGATTATATAAGTGATAAACTGACGCCGGTTTTTTGATTTGTCCTTATGGCCGCAATATGGTTGATTTCAACCACTTTATGGTCAGGTGACTGAATATCCAGAACTATACCCGTTCTTGATTATATTTGTAATGTATTGATTTAAAAAGAAATAATATTAATAAATCATATTTTACTTTAATTAGATATGGGCTGGCATGGAATTCGCTCAATAAGGCCAGACTTAATTAAATCCATCTGTACGAGATTGAGGAAAGGTAATCCGAATCATGCATGTACGCTTGTTAGGCACTGGAGCCGGTGGCGGTTTCCCGCAGTGGAACTGTAATTGCCATAATTGCAGCCGTATCCGCCGTGGCGATATCAAAAGCACCCCACGCACGCAATCTTCTATTACCGTGAGTGCCAATGACGTGGACTGGGTATTGTTCAATGCCTCACCCGACATCCGGGCGCAGATGGCTTCTTTCCCGCCCCTGCAGCCAGGCCGTGCGGTCAGGGACACCGGCATCTGTGCCATTGTCCTCTGTGATGCCCAGATTGATCACACCACCGGTCTCATGACCCTGCGGGAACACAACAAACCGTGGGACATCTATTGCACCGAAATCGTCAAGGAAGACCTCACCACCGGTTATCCCCTGTTTAATATTCTCAGCCACTTCCGCGGTGTGAACTGGCATGAAGTCAAGCTGGACCAGAAACCCTTCACCATTCCACAGGCGACAGGATTACGTTTCACCGGTGTACCGCTGAAAAGCGAAGCACCACCATTTTCACCCCGCCGTCACAACACTGTTCCTGGAGTGAACATGGGTTTTCGTATTGAAGACATTAACACCGGTAAAAACCTTTTTTATGCTCCAGGTCTTGGTGAAGTTGAAGAGCATGTCGTGAAATATATGGAAGATGCCGATTGTGTGCTGGTTGACGGCACCGTATGGACCAACGATGAAATGTCGAAGGAAGGCATCAGTGACAAACTCGCCAGTGAAATGGGGCATCTGGATCAGTCCAGCGAAAACGGCATCATGAATATGTTGAAGCCCATGAAAAAACCCAGAAAGATTTTGATCCATATCAACAACACCAACCCGATTCTCGATGAAGATTCTCCTGAACGTTCCGTGTTGAACAAGGCTGGCATCGAAGTCTCATACGACGGAATGGATATTCATTTATAAAAACCGGGAGATCATCATGACAACCAAATCAAAAAAACCCTGGACCCGCAAGGAATTCGAACAGCAGTTGCGCGCCAAGGAAAAGTATTACCATATCAATCATGAGTTCCATATCCTCATGAACAGCGGCAAACTCAATAAAAAAGCCATACAGGGCTGGGTTGCCAATCGTTTTTATTATCAGACGACCATTCCCATCAAGGATGCTGCAATCATGTCCAACTGCCCGGACCGCGATGCGCGGCGGCAATGGGTACAACGCATCATTGATCACGATGGTGTGGAGGGTGATGAAGGCGGCATAGAGGCCTGGCTGCAACTGGGCGAAGCCGTAGGGCTCAAGCGTAAAGAATTGCTGTCCTATGAACATGTATTGCCGGGTGTACGTTTTGCGATCGATGCTTATCTGAATTTCGCGCGGCGCGCCACCTGGCAGGAAGCCGCCAGTTCGTCGCTGACTGAATTATTTGCACCCAAAATCCATCAGAAACGGCTGGATAACTGGCCGGAATATTATCCGTGGATCGATAAACAGGGATATAACTATTTCCGCAAGCGTCTAAAAGAAGCGAGACGTGACGTGCAACATGGTCTGGATATAACGCTGGATTATTACAAAACGCGTGAAGAGCAGGAATATGCCCTCTCTGTCCTGCAATTCAAGCTGGATATTCTGTGGACCATGCTGGATTGCATGTGGATGGCGTATATTGAAAAGAAACCACCCTATCACAACTGTAAATGAATATGGCTGAAACCTACATCGCAACAGATATACCAAAGCTGGCGCCTACCTTCCGCTTACAGAGCGAAGAGGCACAGAACTGTTAAGTCGAGCACTATCCCGAGGGCATGGTCAAACTCAGTCCCAGCGCTGGCGAAATCATGAAGCGGTGTGACGGACAGTCTACACTTAACCATATACTGGATGATTTACATCGCACCTTTCCGGGTGTGGACCTGGATGCCGATGTATATAAATTCCTGGAGGTCGCCCATGCCAACGGCTGGATCAGAAAATCGAACGCTGTCTAAACCCCTGTGGCTGCTGGCGGAACTGACTTATCGCTGCCCGCTGCAGTGTCCATATTGTTCCAATCCGGTTGAGATTGCGAAATACGAGAATGAACTCTCAACGGAAGACTGGTTCCGTGTCATGCAGCAGGCTCGCGCCATGGGTGCGACACAGCTTGGTTTTTCCGGCGGTGAACCGCTGGTACGCAAGGATCTGGAATTACTGATCGCGGAAGCCAGGCGGCTGGGTTTTTATACCAATCTGATTACATCCAGCGTGGGCATGGATAAAAAACGGGTTAAAGCATTTAAAGAGGCCGGGCTCGATCATATCCAGATCAGTTTCCAGGCCAGCAATGAAGAACTGAATAATTTCATCGGCGGTACCAAGAGTTTTCAGCATAAGAAGGAAATGGCCCGTTATGTGAAAGAACTGGAATATCCAATGGTGCTGAATATCGTGCTGCACCGGAAAAATATCGACCAGATCCGCGATATCCTGGATATGACCGTGGAACTGAACGCTGATTACGTCGAACTCGCCAGCACCCAGTACTACGGCTGGTCCAGAATCAATGTCGATCAGTTACTGCCGACACGGGCACAACTGGATAATGCTGAAAAAGTGGCGAAAGAATATCAGGAAAAAATGAAGGGCAAGATGAAGGTCATTTATGTGATTCCGGACTATTTTGAAAACCGTCCGAAGAAATGCATGAATGGCTGGGGCAATATCTTCCTCACGATAGCACCGGATGGCACGGCCCTGCCCTGTCATGCGGCCGGCCAGTTGCCCGGTCTGGAATTTCCCAATGTACGTGATCACAGCATTGAATGGATCTGGAATGATTCGCCCGACTTCAACAAATTCCGTGGTCTCGACTGGATGAAGGAACCCTGCCGTTCCTGTCCGGAAAAGGAAAAAGATCTGGGTGGTTGCCGGTGTCAGGCCTATATGCTGACGGGCGATGCCTGTAATGCGGACCCGGTCTGCGACAAGTCTCCATTCCATAAAAAGCTGCATGATGATGTGGAGCGTATCGGGCAACTGGCGGGCAAGAAAGAATTTGATGAAAAACCATTGGTGTTCCGCAACATGAAGAACTCCAGAAAGATCATCAAGGAAAAACCTGTTACCACAGCTTAAATTCCAGGGCTTGAGTATTGTTACACCCATTCCAACCATCTAGGAAAGTAAATTATCTCCTCCCCCTTGCAGGGGGAGGATTAAGGTGGGGGTAGAGTATCCGAATCCAGTTCCCTCCAAATAACTTCCAAAATACTATCCAGATTACTCATAACTTCATTGTTCCAGAATCGTAATATCTTATAGCCACCCTTTTCCAAGCAATGTGTGCGATTTTTATCATATTCAACATTTATCACATGCTGACCACCATCTATTTCAATAACCAATTTTGACTCCAAACAGACAAAATCTAATATATAGCCTTTATATGGATGTTGCCGGCGAAACTTGTAATTTCCGATTTGTTTCTGGCGAAGCGCTATCCAGATTTTTTGCTCTGCATCTGTCATCGAAAGACGCAATTTACGCGATCGATGTTTAATAAGTGGATTGATACGATTAGATTTCATACTTCCTTGTATTCTACCCCCATCCTTACCTTCCCCCTGCAAGGGGGAAGGTATATTGTAATTATCTTGAACTTTTCATGACCATCAAGGCCACATCTGCGGCCTGGCGGTTTTCGCGTACATCATGTACCCGGAAGATTTTCACCCCGGATTTTACACCCAGTACCGTGGTGGCACAGGTTGCGCCAACCAACTGATCCGGTGTGGCTCCAGCACAAATATTCCCCATAAAACGTTTGCGGCTGGTGCCCAACAATACCGGATAACCGGTATTCACAAACTTGTCCAGGTTGGCCATCAGTTCAAGATTATGTTCACGGGTTTTTCCGAATCCGATACCTGGATCGATAATCAAATTTTTCTTTTTAATACCTGCGCTCTGCGCAGCCTGCGTCCGCTCCAGTAAAAATGTTCTTACCTCTTCAACTACATTCTGATAAACCGGGTTGTCCTGCATAATTTTTGGCGTACCCTGCATGTGCATGATTACATAAGGACAGTTATTTTCAGCTATCAGATTGAACATTCCCGGATCATCACGACCCGCGGAAATATCATTGATAATTCCGGCGCCAGCCTGTAATACAGCAGACGCAACGTCTGCGAGCGTGGTGTCGACACTAATCTTCACACGATCCGGCAGGGTTTTCCGTAAATCTCCAACCACATTGAGTATGCGTTGCTTCTGTTCTGCCGGACTCACGCGCTCTGAACCGGGACGTGTGGATTCACCACCGACATCAATAATATCCACTCCTTCTTCGACCATGCGTAAAGCATGTTCAATCGCCAGGGGAACATTCTGGTATTTTCCCCCGTCAGAAAAACTGTCCGGAGTGACATTCAATATGCCCATGATTAACGGGCGTTCTATTACAATTGCCGTCATTTGAGTATTTGGGCAAAACGATCTGTGGCCGTGACCAGTGCATTCACCATCGCCGGCTCGCTGGCGAGGTGCCCGGCATCCGGCACGATAATTAATTCAGATCCAGGTAAAACCTTATGCAAAGACCAGGAGGCTTCGAGTGTGCAGGTCAGGTCCCGGCGGCCATGAATAACAGTAACCGGCACATCCGGTATTTTTTGTATATCGTTCAGGATCTGGTTCTCACTGATAAAGTAGCGATGGTACGCATAGTGGGTTTCAATGCTAACCTGATTCACCAGGGTATCGATATCAGTCTCATCCGGCTTTGATTCGAGCAGGTTCCAGGTGACGATCCGCGTTGCCCAGTTTGACCAGCGCCTTGTAAATTCCTGTCTGATTTGGATATTCTCATGCCGGAGATGCCGGTAGTAAAATGCTGCAATATCCTGTCTTTCTTCTGCTGACAAATCCCCAATAAATTTCTCCCAGTCTTCCGGGAAAATACGGTTTGCACCCTCTTTGACAAACCAATCCAGATCGGTTTTTCGCGCGAGGAAGCTGCCCCGGAGTATCAATCCCTTGACTCTTTGCGGGAAATACTCCGAATAAAGAAGTGCAAGCGTGGCGCCCCATGAACCACCAAACACCAGCCATTGATCAATACCGAGTTTTTCGCGTATCGCCTCAATATCCTTGAGCAGGTGCTGTGTTGTATTATTTTCGATAGATCCCTGTGGTGACGAACGGTTGCAGCCACGCTGATCGAAAATGACTATGCGGTATTTTTGCGGGTCGAAATAACGCCGGTGATTGGGATTACAGCCGGAGCCGGGACCACCATGAAGAAAAATAACAGGAAGGCCTTGCGGATTTCCGGATACTTCATAATAAATCCTGTGATTATCAATCAGCAGTTCTGACTGATGCAGGCACTCAATTTCCGGATATAACGATTTCAATATGCTTGCCTTATATCCATAGAATCTGGTTCAACCAGACTGTCATATAATCCCGGATTAAAAGTAAAATCCGTTTAGAATCTATCTCAAAATTAAATATGCCACAGATAAATAATAGTTTCGTCATGCCGGGTCAAGCCCGGCATCCAGTAAATAATTGTTTTGACTGGATTCCGTAGCCTGTCCGGTACCACGATACGGAGTTCGCCGGAATGACGGACTTTCTTGAATCACAACCTATCCTGTTTATTTACCAATTTTGAGATAGGTTCTAGGTAAAAATCAGTACAATACCTTAAATATCGTCCAGAATTTCCTTGCGTTTCTGCTCGTACTCATCATCAGAAATAAGCTTCTGTGCATGCAACTCATCCAGCCGGGCTAGGCGTTCCTCGATCGTTAATTCCTCGCTTTTTACGGTGCCACCACTCTCCTGCATCTCCTTGCGCATTCTGGCCATTTCCAGCCGTAACTGACGCCGTTCCCGCGCCAGACGTTCAGATTCCTGTCGCATCGCTTCGGTATCCACTGAGCCGCTGGACCTGCCCGCATTATTCTGCTCTGCCAACACAGCTGCTGCGGCAACCTTGATATCAATAATGAACCAGTCCTGACGCAATTCACCACCTGCAATCATATTAATTACACCATCATTTTTGATTACATCCTTCCTGAATTTTGCGGCTGAATTCGAGCGGTATCCAAAACTGAATGCGTAAGGAATGTTACGTTTACCTGAAGGATCATAAACAGATTCAAAAGCATCATTCGCAGGTAATTCATAATCTCCTATGATCAGATTCAATTTACCATCTTTGAAAAATGCACGGCCAGCGAGATAGGAACGATCATTCAGAAATCCAAGCTTGCGGCTGGCTTTTTGCATTACAAATATAATGTCCTGTTCCGGCTTGGCATTGCGCAGGCCTTTGGCAAGGTTGACGCCCAGTAACTTTAACTGTTGTATGGTGAAAACTGTCCTGATCTCATCTGCGGTCAGCAGGCTTTTTTCCTCGATTTTCAATGCTTCGAGTGCAGTGCTGATTTCTTTCTCGACAAGGTTGATTGGGTGGTCATTCACACCATAGTCAGTCTCATCCTGCGGAACATATTTGAAATAAAAATTAAGCCCGGACTGCCATATCATGTCCTTATCATTATCATCTCCGAAAAGTGCATCAGAGGACACGGTGCTGCTGGCACAGAGCAGGATAATAGAAAACACATTAACTACATGATTTTTAAAAATTTTAGCCATGATATTGATGTTATTGAATGGGCCCGTGTTTTAGATACTCTTACGGGCGGGAAGTTTACCTTAATACCCGCGCTGACTGTAGAGAATTTCTGGGGAATGCCCTTTACCGTACATTCAGCTGTGTACCATGCAGCTCTGTAAATTCGTGCCTATATGGTCATTTGATTGCAAGCGGTATACGACCGCGCCATGGATGACGGGAATGCAGAAAATGCAGGCGCAATTTTCTGCCGTACATCTTGTACAAATATACCTGATGTGTGCTCCTGCAAATTCTATCTAAAACCCCTGTACGCTGCTCCTCGGCTTTGGCTCCTGCGTCGCACTATCTCCTGCATCCATGCAGTCGTGCGCATCCTGCGCCCGCGGCATACCGTACATCCTGTTACAAATATACCCGATGTGTGCTCCTGCACATCGGGTATACATTACGTCCCTGTAAATAAAAAAAGGCCCCCGAAGGGGCCTTTTATTACTGCTGTAACTACTATTCTTCTGCTAAATCACACGATCAATAGAAGAAGGTAAAGCCCAGGGTGAAGATATCGAGGTCTTCAGCACCAGCATACAGAGCCTGGGTTGCGGCCGGACCGTCAACATCAACATCCAGATTTTCATAAGCACCGTAGATGATCAGACGGCTGCCGAAGTACTGGTTGATGGAGAAACCGATACGTTCCAGTTCGGAACCGGTTACGCCATTAGCTACATGGACTGCACCGTACTGATCATTATAGCTGCCGTACTGGAAGGCAATAGCGGTATCACCCAGCGAGTTGAATGCTTTCTTGATACCAACTTTCAGCCACCATACATCACTATCATCAGCTATATTAGCTGCGGCGCCAGCATCAGTGTCAGCAGATTCGTTCTGGTAAGCAATGCTGCCGAACAAACCAGTGACCGGATCCATCAAGCCCGCCTGAAGCTGGAACAGATCGGTACTGTCATATCCAGCATTTACAGGAAATGGACTACCCGGGTTGTCCACGCTGGCAGTGTAGGTATAGCCCATGTGCAGAATGGCAGTCAGACGACCCAGTTGGCCATTCCACTTGCCGGCAACATCATAGATGTCGTCATTGGCATAGGAAGTAGCAATGCTCAGACCTTCGATGAAAGTTGGCAGGTCGTAACGGACAGCGTTACGGTAAATACCGTTACAGTCCAGACCAATGCCCAAGCCGCTGCCGTAGCAGGACACATAACTGCCGAAGGTGCCCGGAGCGCCGGTAACTGCAAAGCCGTTACCACGGAACAGAACGCCGATGGAATCCCACAGCGTCAGGGACGGGTCGGCCAATACAGCAATATTATCTGTCGGGGTGGTTTGCAGACCTACAGTCAGTTTACCCCAGCCACCGTTGACAAACACACTGTGGCCCAGAGTGGTAATACCGTTCAGCAGGTTAGTACCGGTATCCAGAGCAGTCTGTGAGGCCAGGATCGGCTGGTTGGCATCTTGCGGTTCCAGAATGACTTCAAAACCAGCGCTCAGACCATGGGACAGGTCGGTTGAGCCGGCAAAGGTCATACGGCTGCCCAGCGTAACACCGTTATCAGAAACCTGATTGATGTCAGATGTGCCGCCATCGTCATAATACATAATACCTTCGTTAATCCAGCCTGAGAGGCTCCAGTTGGTGCCACCTGCGTCATCAGCCATGGCTGATGCGGAGAATGCACCCACGGCAACCGCCAGGAGGGCTTTCTTAAATGGTAAATTTTTCACTTGTATATCCTCCAAAAAAATTTTAAAGCAACTTAAATTTCTAGAAATTTAAAGTCGATCTCCCCAGCCTGTCTCCCCCTGAACATTCAGCGAGTTAAAGCTATACAGAGAAGGATGTCTTTTTACGGACGATTTGAAAAATACAACAATCAAAAGGGAGCAGCAAGTCTTTTTTTACAAAAAAACAACAGAAATTAACCTTCTTTCAGTCATTTTGTTGTAAATATACAACACAGACTGGGTAAACCGATGCAGACCTTCAGACATTAATCATCATCAGAATAATAATATCTAACTAACTTTTTGAATTTTATAGACTTTTAACCGCCACCTTTTTGATAGGACAGTTCGAATCGTTTAAGTACGCGCTCAGCTGTTTCTAGCTCACATCCCTCAATATGTATCTCGATGTCTGTCACAGGCAATTCCAGGCCGGCAATATTGCGGCGGCGCTCATCTGACAGGTAGATATTGATCTGATAATCAGGCTGGTCAAAAGTGACCGTATTACCATGCCTGATGTAATGCCCGTTCCCCAGTGCCTTGGGCAGTATCCGGAAAAAATCGGCATGGGTGATAGTCATTTCACGTTTAATACGCATGTGTCAGTTCAGGAGTGTTTTGTATTGACCAGAAAAAGACAAGTTAAATGTCTTTATTCTACGTATATGCTATCTGCAATTAATTTCAATACTGACATCTCTGGCGTTCGCCCTGCGGGCAGGTTCACTGCCCAAATTTGATGAGATCAAATTTGTCGCCGGGAAATTCATCCACTGGATGAATTTCTTTGTAGTAGCTCAATTTGAAACTCGCCATACAATGGATGTCTTTTCGAAGCCACGAAGTGGCTGAGAAATCTTGTATTTATTAAATAGCAAGATCCCTCACATTCGTTCGGGATGACAAACTGAGTTACTACCAATTTCTTGATCGGGTTCACCCACCCGCGACAGGCGGCCAAACCGCCAGTGTGTCCCCTTCTTTAAAGGTGCGTGTGTTACGTTCTTCGGGAGCGAGATAGACACCATTCAGTAATACGAGATGCGCCATGGCTCTTGGTACTTTGAACTGATCAATAATCTGCCAGGCCGTGGCATTCTCCGGAATATCCACCTTTACAGCATGTTTGTCCAAGCGTTCCGGCAGGTAATCAGTGAGTGTAGCGTAGAGTTTGAAGGTAATTTGCATGAGTCTTGAATATATAGGTTCTAGGTCTCCTTCTCCCTCAGGGGGAAGGTTGGGATGAGGGTTAAAAAAACTTACACCCCCACCCTAAACCCTCCCCCTGCAAGGGGGAGGGGAATTGTTGGTTAAATCACACCCGCATTATGACCAATCGACTGTGTGGAACCAAGATAAGCTTCCATCAACCGGGTTGGATCATTCATCAAATGATGTTTCCACTTGCCCAGATGCAATTTGGTCTGAATGAGACCACGCAGTACACCCACATGATTGGTCAGGCCCAGCGCCTGTGCGCCCACCAGCACATCATCTTGGAATTGCAGACTGAGATAACGATAACGCGCGGGATCATTCAGTTCTACTGAGTCCCCGCCATCCACACCCATCCACAAACCATAGGAACTGGATATGAGACCCATGGTATCCAGCACGTTCATGTTCACACTGCCTTGATGTATGGTTTTTTTGCCCGCCATGTTCATTGCCGCAACGCGGCCATGATCGGCGGCTGTAGGTTGTATGGCCTGCACACTGTATTCGCCTGTAGAAAAATCCTTGCCCTGACAAACATCACCTGCAGCATAGATTTCGGGAATATTGCTTTGCAAATGATCGTTCACCAGCACACCAAACTCTGTGCCGATACCACTGCCTTCCAGAAACTGGATATTCGATCTGACACCGGTTGCGGAGATGACCAAATCAGCCTTGATCACTTCACCATTGCCAAGACTCACCTTGAGTTTGCCACGACCGGTCAGGCCACCTTTTTCAATGGCCTCTACCTTGGTTGAGGTATGTACGGTGACGCCTTTTTCCTGGCACCAGCGCTTGATCATGTTGCCGGCCGCCTGATTCATCATGCGTGGCACCATGCGATCTCCCATTTCAACCACCGTGAGCTTTACTCCACGCAATGCCAGCGCTTCGAGAATAATGCAGCCGATAAATCCTGCACCCATCAGGACAACCGTGGCACCCGGTTTTGCTTTTTTGGCTATGGCACGGCCATCTTCCAGCGTCCAGCAGGAATGCACCCCCGGCAGATCCATGCCCGGAATGGGCGGACGTATGGGATGTGATCCGGTTGCAATAAGCAACCGGTCATAACTGATCGTACCATCATTCTGCAGTTTCAGTTTTTTGTTTTTGGGATCAACTTGTGTGACTCGATCGCGAACGAGGCGAATACCCTTGTCCTCGTAATGAGTCCTGGTTTTTCGCAGGTAGGTGCCCTCTTCCTTGATCTTTTCAATCAGGTAATAAGGTAATGCCATGCGTGAATAGGGGGGCTCGGGCTCATCGCCTATGAGCGTGACACGTGAACCCGGATCAACCTTGCGCAAGGTTTCGGCCGCAATAACGCCCGCCGGACCGGCGCCGATGATGATGTGTTCCATGATTTACCCCCGGATCAGGCCGCCAGGCCTTTGGGATTGAGGCCCAGACGCTTGCGCGTGTCCGGAGTCGGAACACCTTCTTTGCTCCAGCCCCGTATCTGATAATACTCCGGCAGCATTTTATCGAGATCATTCAAACGTCCCTTGGCCGGACCTGTCGCTGCTTTTATGTCCTTGACGAGACGCTTGGGCAGATTATCATCCTTGCCGGTGATCCCTGCCGCAATATTGAAATCACGTTCCATGTTCCAGATACGTTCGCCAACTTCCATCATTTTTTCCGGTGTCCAGGTGCCTTCGCAGGCAGCATTGACCTGAGGTGCAATATCCTCCAATGTCCAGGCGAACGTCGTAAACACACACAAGCCGGTGGAGTCCACCGCAGCCGTTGCATCCTGAAATGCCTTGACCAGTTCTGCCTTGCCGTCGGTCACCAGTGGATCCGTTTTAACCGGTATGCCGAGCACTTCGGAAGCCACGGTATAGCCACGCAAATGACAGGCTCCACGATTGGAAGTGGCATAGGCGAGACCCATGCCTTGTATGCCACGCGGATCGTAAGCCGGGAATTCCTGGCCTTTCACCGTCATGGAAAATTCCGGCTTGCCATATTTTTCACACAGACGTTTTGAACCGAGTCCAAGGTCCTTGCCAAAGCCTTCGCCGGTCGCGACAACTTCAGCACACCATGCCAGTGCTTTGGCGGATCCGAATTTCAGTTCCATTCCACCCGTTTCTTTGGTCGTAATGGCACCGGTTTCAAACAACTCCATGGCCGCTGCAACGGTTGAGCCAAATGAAATTGGATCATAACCATCTTCATTACACAGGAAGTTGGCGTAGGTCAGCGCATCCAGATCATCAACCCCGGTATCTGAACCCAGCGCCCAGGCCGCTTCATATTCCAGCCCACCGGAATTGCCCCAGTATTGGGGTTTGTTCTGGATGGTAAAATGGGTGCGATCAATGGTTGAAATACGGCCGCAGGCAATCGTACAACCAAAACACGCGCCATTGGTGGTCAGGTTGGGTTTGCCATCTGATGCACGCGGTTCAGTCATGGCCTCACCGGAAATCTTGCTGGCACCTTCAAACTGGACTTCACGCATGTTGCGCGTCGGCATGGCACCGATTTCATTAATCACGTTCATCAACACTTGTGTACCAAGCTTGGGCAGACCTTGCCCGGTAACCGCATTATCGGCGAGTACTTTTTTGCCTGCCTGCGTAGCTTTGATAAACGCGATCGGATCCTTGATATTGCCCACACCTTTGGTGCCACGCACAGCGATTGCTTTCAGATTCTTGGATGCCATGACAGTACCCACACCGGAACGTCCGGCGGCACGGTGCATATCATTGATGATGGCTGCATAAAGACAACCCTGCTCGGCGGAACGCCCTACGATCGCCACACGTAATAAAGGATCCTGGTGTTTCTTGTGGAGCATTTCATCCGCTTCCCAGACAGATTTGCCCCATAGATCGTCTGCTGTCAACAGCTCGGCTTTTTCATTTTCGATATAGAGATAAACCGGTTTGGGTGATTTGCCTTCAAAAATGATCATGTCCCAGCCGGCATTCTTGATTTCATTACCGATGAATCCGCCGGAGTTGGAACAGGCAATCGCACCCGTCAATGGGCTTTTGGTGACTACTGAATATCGCCCGCCAGTCGAGGCCATTGTTCCTGTGAGCGGCCCGGTGGTCATGATAAGTTTATTGTCCGGCCCCAACGCCTCACATTTGGGGTCGATTTCTTCAACCAGATATTTGGTTGCCAACCCTCTCTGGCCCAGGTAATCCATGGCCCATTTCATATTGAGAGGTTCGTTCTTGATGGTGCCCTTGGTCAGGTTCACCCGCATTACATTTCTTGTCCACGCCATAGTCCAAACCTCCTCTAAGCCTTTGCACTGTCGTGTGGTAGATTTTTTGCCGCATGAGCGCGCATACGCTCAAGACCAGTATGGTCCGCATCAACATAGGTAATCGCATGTGTCGGGCAGGCCTTTGCACACTCCGGATCTCCGCCGCATAGATCACATTTATAAACGACCTTGGTCTGTTGATCGTAATTCACTGTGCCAAACGGACAGGCAATCGTACAGACCTTGCAGCCGACGCAGACATCCGCGAGCACTTCTTTGGCGCCCGTGGACTGGTTGATGACTATCGCCTCCACCGGGCAGGCATGCATGCACCAGGCTTCGGAGCATTGTGTGCAGGTGTAGGGAACGAAACGGCCTTCTTCGTGAAAGGTAAAAATCTTGATACGGGACTTGGCCGGGTTGAAAAATCCGGTGGCCTCATAGGAACAGGCCATTTCACATTGTAAACAACCGGTACACTTCTCAGGTTCTATTTGCAGCGATTTGAGCATCTGGGCATCTCCCTCAAAACTCACTCATTATTATATGCTTGCTAAAGTCATATATGAGACAAATTTCATATATGTTGACAGGATAATAAGGTTTTCCGATTCGGGCAATATTCCTATTTCAATTCAGATGATGATTGTTATCATTATCATCTGTTGGCATGGTGAGTCCGTGGACTATTCCCGATGGCTGCTGTTTTCCTGAATCATACCTTAACGGCAACCTGTTCAATTTCAAGAGAATTTTGAACAATCTGCGCTCCAGGACATCAAATACTCAAATTCATATTCATCTTGAGAGAATGCTGCTCATGAAAAAAGTAATATTTGTCAATCTGATAATTGCAATATTCAACGTGTTTGCGCCGGCAACAGCACAAACCGAGCCCATGAACTACAAATTTATCTATGCCGGGGACAAAGCAACACACAGTTACCTCGGCCTCCAGCAAGGCCTCAGTGAGGCAAATCTGCAGGGGAAATTTCTGGGACAGACGTATACGCTTGATACTGTCAATCCGGCAGATGTCCTGGACAGGGATTATGCCGGTTATCTGGCGGTTTTTGCTGCTGTCGATCAGGAGGCCTACCGCAAACTGGTCGAGAAACTGCCGGACGTTGCTGTTTTCAATCTCACGCTTGAAGATGACAGCCTGCGTGCATTATGCCTGCCCAATGCCCTGCATGTTCCACCCAGCAAACAGATGAAACTGGATTCTGAAGAGCAATGGCGGAAAAAATCGGCTGATTCCAAAGCTGTGGCACAAGCCTGGCATGCGTCTTTCGAGAAATATGCCGCGCGTGAACTGAATAACCGTTTCCGCAAAGCCAATGACGTCAAAATGGATGACGCTTCATGGGCCGGCTGGGCGGCTATCAAAATGGTCACGGATACGGTAGCACGCCAGAAAATTACCGATGCCGGCAAGCTGCTCACCTTTCTGAAAAATGATCTGGTGTTTGATGGTCAGAAAGGGACCGATATGAGCTTCCGTGCTACGGGCCAGTTACGTCAGATCCTGCTGCTCGTCGAAAACGATGAAATTGTCGGCGAAGCCCCGGTAGCGGGAGTGGTCAAGCCCAATGAACTTGATACGCTCGGCAACATCGAATGTGCCAAATAGTAATGAGTGACGAGGGATGAGTTAATGTATTTCACTCGTTACTCATCTCTCGTCACTCATTACTCATAACTCGTTACTTATTCACTTAAGGAGATACCACAAATGAAATATGTTTACACTTTGATGGCCGGAATATTACTCTCCGGACCGGTCATGGCTGAGCCCAGTCACCGGATATTTGTGACCAATGAAAAAAGCGACACGGTCAGCGTGATCAATCCGGAAACCCTTGAAGTCGAGAAAGACATCAACGTCGGCAAACGCCCGCGCGGCATCGGCGTAGCACCGGATGGCAGTGAAGTTTATGTAGCGCTGGGTGACGAAGACGCAGTCGCCGTGATTGATCCGAAAACCCTGGAAGTTGCACGTAAATTCAATGCCGGTTCCGACCCGGAAACCTTTGCAGTACATCCGAACGGAAATCTTTATATCTCCAATGAAGATGCCGGGCTGGCCACGGCTTTCAATCCCAAAAGCGGGGAGAAAATCATAGAGATTCAGGTGGGTCTGGAACCGGAAGGTGTGGCGATATCACCGGATGGCAAGAAAGTCATGGTCACCAGTGAATCCAGCAACATGCTGCATGTGATTGCCGTGCCGGAACACAACATCATTGCCAATATTCTGGTGGGCGCACGACCACGTGATGCCACATTCACCGCCGACAGCAAGATCGCCTATGCCACCTCTGAAATCAGTGGTGAAGTCAAAAAAATTGACATGGATAAACACGAGATTATCAAGGTCGTGAAACTGGATGATCCAAACGCCAAACCCAAGGATGTGCGCCTGAGCAAAGATGAAAAGAAAATCTATGTTGCTGGTGGCCGCGCCAACAGTATCTTTGTGATCGATACTGAAAGCATGACCACATTAAAGAAAATTCCTGTTGGCAAGCGTGTCTGGGGGCTTGCAGTCAGCAGCGATGGCAAACGGGTCTACACCACGGATGGCGTGGACAATCAGGTTTCTGTAATTGATACCGAAAAGGATGAAGTCATCAAAACCATCAAGGTCGGTGAAGCCCCGTGGGGTGTGGTGGTAAACGATTAGCCGACAGGCTAATCGTCTCGTGAAGCGTATCTGGTGAAGCGTTTTTCGTTACAACGCTTCACGCTTCACGAATCCCGTTTCACGCATTGATAATGTTATTTCTGATCGCGAGGCGGGCAATCTCGGCGACGGTGGTCACATCCAGTTTGGTTTTGATCTGAGTGCTGTAGTTGGCCACGGTTTTGTAACTGAGTGACAGACGTTTGGCGATTTCGCTGGTATTCAGTCCTTCTGCCAACAGACAGAAAATTTCAAACTCCCGGGTCGAGAGACTGGAAAATGGAGAGTCCTTGCCGCGGGCTTTCTGAAAGGCCAGCTTCTGTACGATTTCTGAATCGATATGGGACTTGCCACTGGCCAGTTCCTTGATCGCTTCCACAAGGATTTCCGGCGCACTGCTCTTGGTCAGATAACCCTGTGCACCTGCCTGCAGGGCCTGTTCCACGAATACTGTATCGTCATGCATGCTGAACACAAGAATTCTGGCAGTGGCGTCCCGTGCAACAATCCGGCGTATTGCTTCGAGGCCGCCGATGCCCGGCATGGAGATATCCATGACCACGACATCGGGCTGTAATTCTGCAAAGGCCTTGCAGGCACGTTCGCCGGAATCTGCTTCTGCGACGACTTCGATATCTTCGGAATTACGCAACAACATGCGGTAACCGGCGCGGACTACTGCATGATCATCCGCCAGTAATACCCTGATTTTGCGTTTTTCACCTGTCATTGATTCTGTTCAGCCTGCAAAGGTACTCGTATTTCAATTTTGACACCGTGTCCGGGCCGGGAATTCAATGTGAAAGTACCACCCAAAGACTCGACCCGTTCACGCATACCCAATAACCCAAGGCCGTGGCGCGGTTGCAGCTTGTCGAATCCACGGCCATTGTCTTCGATAATCAATATAACATGTCTGGATTGTGAATTTTTCCCATCCAGCATGTCCGCAACAATAGTAATGTTTATCTTCACTGTGCTGGCATCCGCATGCTTGACAACATTGGTCAGACTTTCCTGCACAATACGGTAAAGATTGATGTTGATCTCTTCATCCAGTCCCGTCATTTCACCTTCAAAACTGAAATAGCAGAACGTATCCTGATGCCGTGAATTCCAGTCGTCGATCATGTCCTGGAGTGCGGTAATCAGACCGAATTCATCCATGGACAGGGGACGCAGCCGGCGCATCATGTTGCGCGCCACATCATACATGCGGTTTGATACTTCGATGATGGTCTCAGCACTGTCCCTGATGGCTTCAGGTTCAGTACTGGACTGTTTTTCAATCGACACTGCAACAGCCTTGATGGCGGTGATGGACTGCCCCAATTCATCATGCAGTTCATGCGCCAGACGGCGCCGTTCATCTTCCTGTATGGCCAGTGAACGTTGGGTGAGATAACGGTTTTCCTCGCGGCTGCGGTGCAGGCGCTCCGCCATCAGATTGAATTTTTCTGAAAGCCGCGACAGTTCCGGAAGATCAAAAGCCGCTAATCTGAACCGGTAATCACCATGTTCAATTTCCTCCAGTCCTTTCAGGATATTCTCGAGTGGCGCAAGACCCCAGCCTATCGTAATGAAAACCAGCAGATTGGCGAGCAGCACAAACACCAGCATCAGGGTCAATACGCCCCGGGTTTCCCGCCACACTTCCGTGATTTCATCAGAAGGATTGGCGCGAATCAGGATTTCCGTAAAGGTATCACCTGGCGTATCAACCACCTGCCGGAATTCCATGGCTGAGGGTTTGACCAGTTCTACAAACCAACCCGGGGCACTGGCATTGATAGGGGTCTCTTCCGGCGCCTGCGCCGCTACCCTCTGTTCCCGGCGATAGGAATCCCGGGTACGGAAGAGTTCAATACTGAGGTGCCGTGTACTTTCAAGATCGGCAATCTGCTCCAGTACATGGTTTTGCCGTTCAGAATCACTACTGCCTGCTGTGTCGGACAGGGCAATATTGATCAACTGCAAGGTAAGATAAGCCGTGGCGCGGACTTCATCCATGACCGCCTGACGTGCATTGTGAATCACATAAATGCTGCCGCTGACCAGTACCATCAGAAACAACAAGGTGATAAACAGGTTCAGGCGAAAACGGAGACTCATCCCCGGCTTTCTTTTCAAATGTCTGTCGTCATTCATGAACTATTCTTATGCCTGCTATTTGTTGCAAATACCCGTGGTCCGGAAACCTGAAAAAGAATTATGTGACAATAATGAACTGTTGGATATATTTATTGAGAACAGTTATCATCTGGCCGGGTTCAAGTCACAACTATCCAGGAAAATTTCCCTATCAACTATGAAACGAGTGAAAGCATTTTTGTGTCTTGCAGGGTTGCTGTTGATGTCCGGCCTTGAGGCCGCAGACTCCCTCGACAAAACGATCGAAGAAGGCGTGAAAGCCACTGAAGAATCACGTCAGGCGCAGGCAGCCATAGACAAATATGCCGATGACGCCAGTCTCATGCTGCAGGAATATCGCAGTACGCTGGACCAAGTCGACAGCCTGAAGATTTACAACCAGCAACTGGAAAAACTGATCGCCACCCAGGCAGAGACCCTGAAATCCATCAGCAGCCAGATGGACGGGGTTGAAGATACACAGCACAACATAGTTCCGCTGATGTTGCGCATGATCGAGGGACTGGAAAAGTTTATTGCTCTGGACCTGCCCTTTCTGCTGGATGAAAGACAGGCACGTCTTGATGCAATCAAAACCATGATGGACCGTCCGGATGTCACATTACCGGACAAATTCCGCCGCATCATGGAAGCCTATCAGATTGAAATTGAATATGGGCGCACGATTGGCACCAACACGGCAACCATATTGATTGACGGTGAAAATCATACTGTCGATATCCTGCAAGTCGGAAGAATCGCCCTGCTTTACCAGACCCTCGATGGCCAGAAAAGTGGTTACTGGGACAATACGTCAAAAACATGGAAAGATCTGGGCGGTGATTACAATCCCTCCATCAAGAAGGGTATCCAGATCGCACGCGAACAGGCATCACCGGACTTTTTCAAAGTACCGGTCTCCGCCGTGGAGAAGGCACAATGAAATCAAAAATTGTATTTGTGCTGATCTGTGCTGCCGTGTCGTTGAATGTTAATGCTGAAGCACCCGCTTCTCTCGATAAATTACTGGAGCAGATTCGTCAGGATCGGCTGCTGGAGAAAAAGGAAAATGTCGAGCGTGTGGCAAAATTCAGGGAAGCCCATGATCAACAGCAACAATTGCTGGCCGAGGCCAAAGCAGAACTGGCTGCAGAAGAGGCCCGTGGTAATAACCTGAAGGCAACTTACGAAAACAACGAACGGGAAATTTCAACCCGGGATGCCCTCTTGAATGAACGCATGGGCGCACTCAGTGAAATGGAAAGCATAGTGCGGCAAATCGCCAATGATATTGATGCAATTGTTGACCGCTCACTGATTTCTGCACAAAAACCTGGGCGCGATGATCTGGTCGACAAACTTGCCCAGGGTGAAAGCCTGCCCTCCATCACCGAACTGGAAGATCTCTGGCACCTGGTACTGGACGAAATGGTTGAATCCGGCAAGGTGGTCAGATTCCCTGCCAATATCATCACCAGCGACGGCCGGGAAGTGGAGCAGGAAGTCATACGCGTCGGTGCATTTAATGCAATATCCAACGGCCAGTTCCTGCGTTATCTTCCAGAAACCGGCCAGTTGGCTGAGCCCGGGCGACAACCCTCCAGAGATTATCAGAACATGGCAGCAGAGCTTGAATCTGCCACTGATGGCATCATTGCATTTCCCATCGATCCAACACGGGGTGTATTGCTCGGTTTGCTGATACAGAGCCCGGACCTGATTGAACGTATTGCCCAGGCGGAAGAAATCGGATATGTCATTCTCGGACTGGGTGCGATTGCTCTCATCATCATCATAGAGCGCTTCATTACTCTTTTCAGGACCCGTCGCCGGGTACTGCGCCAGCAGGAACAGGAAACGATCAGTCTGGACAATCCCCTGGGCAAGTTGCGGCAGGTGGAACGTGACAGTCCGCGCGCCGATGCTGAAACGCTGGGGCTCAAACTCGATCAGGCGATACTCAAGGAAATTCCGCTGTTGCGTAAACGGCTGTCCATGCTGGCCGTGTTTGCCACCGCAGCTCCCCTGCTGGGTCTGCTCGGAACAGTTGCCGGCATGATCGAGACTTTTCAGTCCATGACCGTCTTCGGTGCCGGGGACCCAAAAGTGGTTTCCAGCGGTATCTCACTGGCATTGATTGCGACTGAACTGGGTCTGGTGGTTGCGATTCCGATCCTGCTGTTGCATGGCTGGTTGCATGATGTGTGTAACCAGATTATTCACATCATGGAGGAAGAAGTCGCTGCGCTTGTCGCCAGACGCGAGGAAATGATTCATGGAAATACTGCAAAACATTCATAATCATCTCCAGGCGGTATTTGCCCAGGGCGGCCCCGTGATGCCTTATATCCTGTTGCTTTCCGTGATCATGTGGGTGCTGATACTGGAACGTTACTGGTTCCTGTTGTTTGAATTTCCCCGTTTGTTCAAACAGGTACAGAAAGACTGGAGCACGCGTGAAGAGTATCGTTCACGCACAGCGCGCCGCTTGCGCGCACATAAAGTATCCTCACTTAACCTTCAGGCGCGCCGCTTTCTGCCGTTCCTGCGCACCATCATTCAGGTACTGCCGCTGCTGGGTTTGCTCGGTACTGTGTCAGGGCTCATCCACACCTTTGAAGTGATAACCCTGTTTGGCGGAACCAATCGTTCCGGGATTGCCGCAGGTATCTCGGAAGCATTAATTGCAACACTCGCCGGTTTGCTGACTGCATTGTCCGGATTGTATTTCAGCACCGGCCTGGAGAGCCGTTCCACCCTGGCCCAGGAACAGGCGGAAACTCTGCAACGGGAATAACCAGAACCTGTCTCAAAATCAAATATGCGTCGCAGCCACACAGAAACAGAATACGAACCGGTACATATCAATGTGGTGCCGTTGATCGACATCATGTTTTTTCTGGTGTTGTTTTTTGTTGCCACATCATCCTTTGTCAAGGAAGGTGGCATAGAAATCAATCGTCCCACTGCCCAGACTGCAGTAAGCCAGGAAGCAGGCAATCTGATTATTGCAATCGACAAAAATGGCGAAATCTGGATTGATAACCAGCATGTGGACATCAGGGAAATTCGTACTCATGTTGAACACCTGCGGGCGCAAAGCGCGGAAGGATCCGTCATCATCCTTGCTGACAGGGAAACCAGCACCGGCGCAACTGTGGAAGTTCTGGATCAGGTCCGGTTGGCAGGGGTGACCAATATCGCCATTGCCGCGGAGAAAAAATAGGTCGCGGGTGCATCGTGCTATCACGCATGCGCATGAGACAACCCCTGATCGTTGGCGCTGCCTTCGTCATCAACCTTGTTCTTTTCATATTAATCCATCAACTGGTTACCAATGATGTAGGTTCCCTGCCCCAGTTTGAAGATTTACGCTGGGTCGATTACATCCGTTACGTGCCGGAAGAAACTCCGCCTGAGCGCAAGAAACCTCTGGAACCGGAAGAACTGCCACCCCCTGAGGAAGCTCCACCAATGCCTGAAATGGTGCAGCCGGACGTCCCCAAACCACAGCAGATGCAAATGAAAATGGAAACTCCGAATATCGACGTGCCCATGTCAATAGGCGGCGTGCCTTATGTCGGCGATTACATGAAGTCCTCAACAGGCTCAGCCATCGGGCCGGTGGCTCCTGTATTGCAGGAAATTGCCACCAATGTGATGCCGACCACGCGCGTGGAACCGGTGTATCCACCGCGTGCATTGCGGGCCGGTATTGAAGGTTCAGTCACAGTCGAATTTACCATCGATACCAGCGGTGCCGTGAAGGACATTGAAGTGGTGAATGCCGATCCGCCGGGAGTGTTCGAACAGGCCGTCATGCAGGCCATACGGCGCTGGAAATTCGCACCGGAAATGGTAGACGGCAAACCGGTCGAGAAACGGGCACGCCAGGACATCAAATTCAGTCTTAAACGATGACGATTAAATTTACTTCGTTGATTGCAGTGCTCGCCGGTCTGTTGCTGCTGACAGACATCCATGCGCGCGCTGAAGAAAACAGCCAGTACCTGCTCTCCAGCAAAGCCTATGAAGTAATTACGGAAGCACGCAGCCTGATGGAAAAAAAGGATTACGGTCAGGCAGAAACCGGACTTGCGGGTTTACTTGGCACTGACATTACGGACTACGACCGCGCCGTGGCCCAACAGACTCTGGGGTATGTCTATGTCGAATTGGATCGTCTGGATCAGGCTATCAATGCTTTCATCAAATCACTGGAAGGAAATGCACTGCCTGCTGAAGTCAGCCATAACATCAGTTTTGTCCTTGCCCAGTTGCTTGCCAATAAAGGCCAATACAAGGAAAGCCTCAACTATCTGAATGAATGGCTGGCAATGGAAGCCAATCCTGAACCGCAGGCCCATCTCTTCGCTGCTTCCGTGTATTACCAACTCGAGGATTACCGCAGCATGATCCCGCACGCACAGCAGGCCATTGCCAAATCCTCCAAACCGGAGCAAAGCTGGTATGAAATGCTCCTGGCCGGTTATTTCCAGATCAATGATTACAGCAATGCTGCTGCTTTACTGGAACAGATGATAGTGCACTATCCGGACAATACCACCTACTGGAAGCAGCTTGCAGGCTCATACCAACTGTCAAAACAATACAACAAATCGCTGGCTGTTTATGAAATAGCCTTGCAGAAAAATATTCTTGATGAAAAGGAAATTATCCAGTTTGCCCAGCTTTATGTTGTACAGGAGGTCCCTTACAAGTCCGGAACCCTCCTGTCTGAAATGCTGGCACAAAACCGGATTCAACGTAGTGATGAACATCTGCAGTTACTGGCCAACAGCTGGCTGCTGGCAAAAGAATACGAACGGGCTGCAGAAGTGCTGACAGAACTGGCACAACGCAAACAGGATCCGGATTTGTATTACCAAATCGGCCAGATTCACTTTGAAGATGAAAAATGGCCTGAAGCCATTGCATCCCTTGAACTTGCCGTCAAGGAAGGCAAGGGAAGGCATCTGGCGGAAGCGTGGCTGCTGCTTGGTATTGCGGCCTTTCACAACAAGGAAACTGAAAAGTCCTCAAAGGCACTGCAACAGGCCGTCAATTTCAAAAATACCAAATCCCAGGCGGAATGGTGGCTGGGCAAACTGAATGATCGTGCGAGCACCAGCAATTCGTAGCAGTCTCAAAAAACCGGTCTTGTTCAAAGCTACGCATTAGCAATAGATTCAAGCGCCTCGATATATTCAGCAGCAGACGAATAACGATCATCCGGATGTTTGGCCAAAGTTTTGTTAATCAGTACCTGATACTTCGCCAAGTCGCCTTCGAGTTGCGGAATCGGTGCATAGACATGCTGGTAGATCAATGCCGCCGGCGTTGAAGCCGTATAAGGTTTCTCACGTGTGAGCAGTTCATAGAGTAAAACTCCGGCACTGTATATATCCGAACGTTGATCAATATTCTTGCCCTCGCCCTGCTCCGGACTCATATAATGCGGGGTACCCAGAATCTGACCAAGAGTAGTGAGATCAGAGGAAGTTTGCAGTTTTTTGGAAATACCAAAATCGGCAAGGGCCAGACTGTCATCACCGCGAAACATGATATTTGCCGGCTTCAGATCACGATGAACAATCCCGATACGATGTATGGCATCCAGTGCATAGGCAATGTGTGTCATGTAGTTGATGGCAACATCCGGAGTGATGCGGAGTTCCATGCGCTGTTTCAGATCACCACGTGAAAAAAATTCCATGGCGATGAAACCGTAGTTTTCAGTCATGCCATGATCATAGATCTTCACCACAAAGGGACTGTTCAGTCCCGCAATCAGTTCTGCTTCGCGAATAAACCGTTTAACTGCAATCTCGGTAGTCGCGCTGTTAATCTCCAGTATCTTCAGCACCATTGAAAGATGATCACTCTGACGTTCAGCAAGATAGACTTTGGATGATGCGCCCTGTCCGATCACCCTTACGAATTTGTACAGGGTGTCAATATTCCCACGTTTGGCAGTATTAGTGGATTTCCTGTGCAGTTCTTCAACCAGTTCTTCAGCGCGTGCAGTTTCCTGTGCCTGTTCCTGTTTTTTCTCAGCGGTAAATTCGATAGCGCTGGTGATGACCTCCGCCAGCCGTTTGGGTGAGACGTCTACCTTGTTGAGATAATCCGCTGCACCAAGCTTGATGGCTTTGACTGCAATGTATTCATCGCCCTCTGCCGTGAGAATGATGGTTGGTGGAAAACCGGGACGTGAAGAAAATTCTTTCAGCCAGGTAAAACCGTCCTGACCACCACCGAGGTTATAATCGAGAAGTAACAGGGAATAATCAGACCATCTGAATTCAGGGCCCGGTTTTCCCAGTTTTTCCAGGTCATATTCCACCAGCTTTGCGTCCTTCAACTGCTTGGACAGATACAACCTCACCAGTGCGCGGAAATCCCTGGAATCATCAATGATCAGAATATTCATGGAGAAAACTTGAGTTAATCCGTAACTATAGGAATGAAATTAGATTTTAGACAATCTGCCACGGATTTACCATCACGACGGGAAAGATGATCCAACTGCCCTGTACAACCTCTCCCGGCTTGTCCAACTCTCAAAATTATCAGGACGTATGCCGGAATTTTCCGAAATGCAGCATGATGGTGGGCATGATCAACAGATTCAATAATGTTGAGGACGCCAGGCCACCAATAATGATGCTGGCCATCGGCCCCATAATCTCACGGCCCGGATTATCGCTGTCGAAGGCAATTGGCAGCATGGCCAGTGCTGTCACCAGCGCTGTCATCAATATGGAAGGCAACCGTTCCTGAGCACCCTGTATGGCCGTCTGCAGGTTCCATTCCAGACCTTCTTCTTCGACGAGATATTTGTAATGTGAAACCAGCATGATGGAATTACGCACGGTGATACCAAACAAAGTAATAAACCCGACCATGGAACCTACCGAAATCGTGCCTCCGGTCATCACAACAGCGAGTACCCCACCGACCAGTGAAAATGGCAGGTTGAGCAGCATCAACAGCACATTACGTGCATTTCCGATCGCAATATAAATCAGGATCAATACCGCGATACCAGCCAGAGTTGAATGGAGGACCAGTTCTTCCCGGGCCTTGGCGCGTTCCAGTGAGGCTCCGGTAAATTCAGGATAGGTACCGGCCGGAAACTTTACTTCACCCAGAACACGATCCTGTAATTCGTCCATGAATGATTCAAGATCACGACCCTCAACATGCGCGGTGACCGTTTGTACGCGCTGTGCACCACGATGCAGTATGTTGTAGCGGCCACCGGTCTGTGTGATGTCTGCCACCTGATCCAGTGTGATAAACAGTCCATCGAGAGTGCGCAAAGGCAGTTTGGCTACGGAATCCGGCTGCTGCCGTTCTGTTTCATCCAGAAACACGGCAACATCATAGATACGATTACCCATATTAATACGGCCGACGATCTGTCCTTCATATGCCACCTTGATGGCCTCCATAACCTCTACCGGACGCAATCCCCAACTGGCCAGTGCTTCCGGTTTGAGACGAATCTGCAATAACGGCGTGCCCGGAGGTGAACGCAACTGGATATCGGTAGCGCCCGGAACCTTGCGCATCACACCTGCAACTTGCTGCACCAGTTGATCCAGTTGTTCCAGATCATCACCATAAATATTCAGCACGACGGGCGACTGATAACCGGAGATGGTTTCATCAACGCGTTCTGACAGAAAATTATGGGCCTCAAATAAAATCCCCGGCATTTCGCGCATGGTCTGGCGCAGTTGATCCAGTACCCGTTGCTGCTCACTGCCGGACATCGGTTTGAGATCGACCTCAAATTCACTATAGTGGCTGCCAAACGTATCAGCGCCGCGTTCGGCACGCCCCGCCCATTGAGAGACAGAATGCACACCGGGTATTTTCAGGAATTGTTCTGTCAATTGCGTACCCATGCGTATGGATTCCTGCAATGACGTTCCCGGCAAACTTGAGGTATGTGCGATGTAATGCCCTTCTCGCAAATGTGGCAGAAACTGGCCACCCAGTCCCGGTACCAACGCCAGCGCAACCAGACAGAACAAGAGACTGACCGATACTGTCAGCATGGGCGCACGACCGATCATTTGCAGTAACCAGCCATATAAAGGCTTGATCATCCTGATCAGGGGTGGATCATCTTCTGCCAGCTTGCCGCGTTCCAGCAACAGATAACAAAGCGCCGGCGTTACCGTCAACGCCACGACCAGTGACATGAGAATCGCCAGAATGTAGGAAAATCCCAACGGGGAAAACAGGCGGCCCGCAAGGCCTGTCAATGTCAACAATGGAATGAATACGACAGCCACAATAAATGTTGCATAGACGACTGAACCGCGTACTTCCATAGACGCATCAAAGACCACTTCCGGCACCGGCCGGGGTGCTGTCAGCATGCGGTTCTGCCGCAGGCGCCGGAAAATATTTTCAGTATCAATGATGGCATCATCCACCACTTCACCCAGTGCGATCGCCAATCCGCCGAGTACCATGACATTCAGATTGATCCCCATGCCGAGCAGCACCAGGGTCGCGCTGATCAGCGACAAAGGTATGGCAAGGGCAGAAATAAAAGCGGTTTTGAGATTGAATAAAAACAGGCACAACACTACAACAACAAAAATACCACCGGCCAGCAGATGACCGGAGATGTTGTGCAGTGATGTCTGAATGTAATTCGCCGGACGGAACAATTCAGGATAGAGCGTAATCCCCTGTTTCGCGAACAAGGGTTTGAATTCTGCCAGCGCCGCTTCAGCGGCACGCGAAACTGTCAGGGTATTCGCACCATACTGTCCAATCACCATCATCACCACGCCGTGCTTGCCCATAATGGCAGCGGCGCTGAAAGGGGGTTCCGGCGCCATTTTGATGTCAGCAACATCTCGCAGAAAGATATTCACGCCTTCATGGCGTTTCAACACGACCTGTTCCAGCGCCTGTTCATCCACGGGTTGACCGGTGACACTTAAGGTAATGCGCTGATTCTGATTTTCCAGAAACCCGGAACCCTGTATCCCGGTAGCGGCTTCAGCCACACGTGTAACATCTTCTATGCTGACGCCAAAACGCTTGAGCTGTTCCGGTTTGATCTGGATCTGCAATTGCCGCACTTCGCCGCCAAACACATTGACATCGGCAATCCCGGGTACACTCAACAGACGCGGGACGATGGTCCAGTCCGCGATCTCGCGCAGTTCCATCAAACTGCGCTCTTCGCTGGTAATACCTATGGTGAGTATGGTCGCCGATGATGAAGCGAGTGGTACTATAACCGGTTGTTTGACCGTTTCCGGCAAACGTTCGTTGATGCCGGCGAGACGTTCTGCCACCAGTTGACGGTTACGGTAGACGTCACTGTTTTCCTCAAACACAACAGTAACGATCGACAAGCCCTGGATGGACTCCGAACGAACGTGATTAAGATTGATAAGTCCGCCTATCGCATTCTCAATCTGCTGGGTAACAAGAATCTCGACCTGTTCGGCGGAAAGCCCGGGAGATTCCGTCTGGATGATCACCAGCTTGGGAGAAAATTCCGGGAAAATATCGAGGCCCGCGCGCGGGATTTCATAAATGCCGTAGCCAATCAGGAGCAATGCCAGCGCGAAGATAACTCCCCGGAAGCGGATCGAGAATCTGACAATGGCGGCGAGCATGGGATTGGTGATTAATTAAGCATGGCTGAAATTAGATATTTATAATGTCAAATGTCATCTATTACTATTCACTAATCACTAATCACTATTCACCATTCACTGTTTTTCAAGGATCATTATCCTCATCCGGTATCGACCATCTAAACTCCTGCGACAACAACATCTGACCGCCATGCAGAACAATGTCTTCACCGGGCAAGAATCCTTCTTTCACAAACCAGCCATCGCGGGTCACGGTGTAGTCTTTTAATTCACGGCGGCTGAACGTATCGGCGCCGGTCTTGATATAAACCCAGGGCTTGTCTGCGTACCAGATGACTGCAACAGGCGGAATGTACACACCTTCACGGCTGTCATCTCCTTCAGGAATCCACGCATCCAGAAACAGCCCCTGCCGCAAGCCATCGGCTGGCGTATGAAAAAAATGGGTTTGCCCGTAAATCTGGTTGTCGGCAAAGGCCGCCGGAGAAATGTATTGCGCCGTCTGTGCCTGTTCGCGGCTGCCCTGCACATTCACCAGAATCTTGCCGGTGTCATCAGGCAGCTGTTGTTTGCCTTCCAGCGTGACCAGCAATAATAATGAGCGACGCTGCATCAGATCGTCTGCCAGTGCCGTATTGTTCAGGATTTCTTCCGTCAGCACCGTTCCCCAGCCCTGCAACATCTGGTTGCGGATATTTTCCAGCTTGACCTCTGCAGTCTGCATGAGTGACTGATTGGACAGCCATTGCAATCGCGACTGCTGCACTTCACGCTCGGAAACATTCGAGGCCTCTTTACGCAACATCTGCAACCGCTCAAGCTCCTGTCCGGAAATGGCGGTCACATTTTCGGCCATTCTTTTTTCAGTGACGCTTTCGCGATAACGCGCACCCAGCTCGACCAGTGACTGTATGTCCAGTACCCGGGCATAAGCGTGAATTTCGCCGCGCCGTTCTGCACGTGCCAGTTTCAGCAGTTGCAGGTTGGCCTCGGCCTGAATGTTCTCCGGCATGTGCACTACTGCCCGGCCTGAGAGGAGATCGCCTGCAGCAACATCATCGTCGTCATCATCCATGCCAGCCTGTGATTCATTAGTGTTTGCAGGTAACAGCTTGCCATTATCAAAATAGAAAACAGCCATGGCCACCAGCAGGATCAAAATAACCGGGGCAAGTAATTTATAAAGTGGGCTCATAACATCATTCCGGATCAGATATGCTTGTTGGTTCCGCCCCATTGAACAGAAAACGATATGCCAGTTCACTGTACAGCGGATAATGCAGACTGTCTTCCAATTGACTTCTTGCACGCAAGACAGAAAATTCCAGATCGGACACAGCCTGTTTCACGGCTGCTGCTTCCAGTAGGTTCCGGCTGATCTGCAGATGATCCGCATAACCAAGTTCATATTGCCGTTGCATCTGCCGGGAACGCTCTTCCACTTCTGCCAGCAAGGTCTGTGCTTCCTGCAAAGCAGTCTGCTGTGCCTGTAACCGTCCATAGGCGGCATCAACGTCATTAATAACACGTGCCTGCAGGGCAAGAAATTCTGCCTGCCGGGTTTCACGTAAAGCAAGGGCTTCCTGTATCGGCCCCTGATTCTGTGGCTGGAACATTGGCAATATCCAGGCGGAGCCCAAAGCCCAGATATTGTCATGTTGATCAAAAATAAATCCGGGTGAAAGGGTGAGATCCGGATATTGTTTTTCAATTTCGAGTTTTAATGTGGCTTCCTGCGCTGCATAGTCCGCCAGCGACTGTTGTATGTCGAGACGCTGGGTCAGTGCGATTCCCTGCAAGCGTTCAGTATTCAATTCCTCTCCACCGGCAAATGACAATTCACGCGAGAGATTAAATGACTGGTGTTCCAGCGCAGCCACAGGGACGCCCATACTGCCGGCCAGAGCATGCCGGGCTTCAACCACATTCACCTTCTGGTTTGTGAGCGCGAGTCGCAATCGTTGCACTTCAAGCTGCATAGTATTGATTTCAAATTCGCTCGCCTGCCCCAGTTCCAGACGCCGCCGCAATAACTGCATGGCCTCTTCGGTCAGCTGCAGTTGTTTTTGCAACAATTCTTCAGTCTGCAAAGTCGCCAGATAATTAATATACTGCCTGCGCAGTTGACTGTAGATGTTCCACGCAACGGCATTGATATTGACAGTGGCGCTGTTTATCTCAGCCTCGGCCTGTGCCTGCCGTGCTTCGCGTTTGGCTGGGCGTTCCAGTATGAAATTGAACAACAGACCCAGTGTCCACGGCGAACGGCCGCCTTCTGTGTCACTGTGATACTCCAGCGGAATCTCCACTTCAGGATTGATACGCGGATTGATCACGGCGGCGTGCACTTTCGACTGTTTATATTCTGCGATCGCCACCTGCAACTCGGGATGGAAATACCATGCTGCCAGTGTCAGTGCGCCCAGGTCCCAGTTCTGCATCGGCCACAGCCTGACCGGATAACCATATGCAAGTAGATGATCATGCAAGCCGGATTCATCCAGTGACCGGGACATGAACTGTTCCGCCACCTGTTTTGTTTGCAATGGTCTTGCTTCATACTGATAAGGTGCACAGGCAGCCAATGCCATCAGTGAAACCGCCAGAACTCCATGCACAGTTTTGCAGTCAGACAAATGATTGAATGGCTTTTTTTTCAAAGTTGTAATCCCTGGACTCATATATTGCCGGTCAAGGCAGTATAGGATTGAGATGCTGAATTTATGCTGAAATTATTCTTTTCATTATTATTGGTCACACTGGCCACAGGTAGCCAGACCCTCGCAGCAGATACGGGGTCCCCGCAACCCGCACTGTGTCAGGATTATACCCTGACTGAGAGCCCGGTTGATCCTGCCCCACGATCCCGGGAAAGTATACCTTACGGACAGGGTTTGTTATGGAAAATTGAGGGGGATAACGGTCAGTCTCCATCATATCTCTTCGGCACCATGCATTCACAGGATCGGAAGGTCACTTCCCTGCCACCGCAAGTACGGCTGGCCCTTGTACAAAGCAAACGGCTGGTCATGGAAGTGCTGCTGGAGCCGGAAGCCTTTGCGACATTCAACGAGGCTGTTTATGATCCGGCGCAACCCGATCTGAATACACTGCTCGATCCGGAAATCTATCATCGACTTTCAGAAATCATCCCGGAGTATGGCATACCGCCGGAGAAACTCGCCAAATTGAAACCGTGGGCCGCCTTCAGCATCATCGGGAGGCCACGTCCGGTACAGGCCGATACCCAGGAAAATGTGCTGATGCAGATCGCCATGACGGCCAACAAACCCATGACGGGAATTGAAACCATGCAGGAGCTCACCAGCGTTCTGGATAAAATCGGGTTGGCTGATCAAATCATCATTCTGAACGATACGGTTTGCAACCATAAGGAGATCATCCGCAAGACGCGCGATCTGGTGGACATGTATGTGAACCGTGATCTGGCCGGCATCGTATTGTTCAATGAAGAACCGCATTACGATGAAGCGGTGTTCCAGCGCTTCATGCAAGGGGTCCTTTACGGCCGCAACCAACGCATGCTGGACCGCATTGAACCCCATTTGCAGGAAGGCGGCGCATTCATCGCCATCGGTGCATCCCATCTGCCGGATGAAAAAGGTTTATTGAAAATGCTGGAACAGAAAGGATATAAAATCAGTTTGGTATATTAGAACCTTTCTCAAAATTGATGGTTGAGATGAATATTTTGAGATTTAAAAAAATTCGTCATTCCGGCGAAAGCCGGAATCCAGTCAAAACAATTATTTACTGGATGCCGGGTCAAGCCCGACATGACAGGATAGCTAGAATTGTTCAGTATTTTTAATTTTGAGATAGATTCTAGTTTCTTTCTGGCCGGATTGATTCCGGCAACATCCGGTACATCACACCCGTTTTCCTGATCATGTGTTTCAGTGCTGCGAGAAAATGCAGCGCGATCAATCCGGCAAAAATATTCGATGAATACACATGGATGCGGTTGAAGAAATCATAGAGCGTTTTGTTTTCCGGGCCCCATGAGGGAATGTGAAAGCCGAAAAAGTGGATACCCCATTTGGCAAAATTGGATTCGATATATCCGCTTAACGGCACGATGATCAGAAAAATATAGAGTATCCAGTGCCCGGCTTTTGCGGCCTTGATTTCCCAGTCCGGCAGACTCCCCGGCAGGGCCGGCGGTTGATTGCGCAAACGGAAATTGATCAATAATGCCACCAGCGCCAGCGCAATGAGGCCGATGGATTTATGCAGATTATAGAATTGCTTGACTGCCGGGGTGCCTTTCTCCAGCCCGACCATGTACCAGCCGGTGCCTATCAGAAACAGTACCAGAATCACGATTAACCAGTGCAGAATAACGATATTATTTTTGTAGCCTTGGATTTTCATAGGGAATCGTTTTGAGCGTTATAGAGTTGTTCTTATCGACCTGTCATGAACGCAAGGGTTCAATCCGGTTTATCGGCTCAAGCCAGCGTGAGAAAGTATACAACAGGCCTGCCGGGGCGGGTCAAACCATCTGCCATGAATTATGCCGGGAGCAGTCTGTCTTCCCGGAACGCGAGCACAACGAGCGTATCCGGGACCCAAATCAAATAAATGTTTTCTGATCTGGATTCCGGGTCGCTTCGGACTCCTGTCCTCTTGCGACATTCCCCACATCCTACGGGTCGTTGCCTCGCTGAACTCGGCCCCCGGAATGACGACTATGGCAATCAAATTTTTACTTTATCGCCACTCTGGTACTTGTCCTTCCACTCTGAATACGGCATGCCATAAACAATTTCCCGGGCCGCTTCATAGTCGATGGTGATGCCGCGTTCTTCGGCAGCGGCCTTGTACCATTTGGACAGGCAGTTGCGGCAGAACCCGGCAAGGTTCATTAGATCAAGGTTCTGCACTTCGGTGTGTTTTCTGAGATGCTCGACCAGCGCACGGAAGGCCGCGGCTTCGAGTTCAATACGGGTTTTGTCATCCACGTGGGTTACTCCTGCAGCACAATAAATATATGATGTATTATACCGCCTGAAACGCAAACATGGACTTTCTGGATATTCCTCAATGAATACAACGTCTGATCTGCATCATATTATTGTCGTGGGCGGCGGCGCCGGCGGCCTTGAACTCGCCACCAAGCTGGGCCAGAAACTCGGCAAGCGCAAGAAAGCGGTCATTACTCTGGCCGATGAAAACCGTACCCATCTCTGGAAACCCCTGCTGCATGAAGTGGCTGCCGGTTCCCTGAATTCGCATGAAGATGAAGTGGGTTACATGGCGCAAGGCCATTGGCACCATTTCCGGTTCCGGCTGGGACGCATGATCGGGCTCAACCGCGCGAAACAGGAAATCACCCTGGCGGCTTCCGTCGATGAAAAAGGTGAGGAATATATTCCCCGGCGTGTATTCAAATACGACACCCTCATTATCGCTGTCGGCAGCACTACCAATGATTTCGGCATACCGGGCGTGAAGGAACACTGCCACTTTCTGGATACCCGGCAGGAAGCAGACAAATTTCACCAGCTCATCCTGCGTAAATATGCCGCTGCGCATACCCAGAATGAACCGCTGCGACCCGGTCAGTTGCACATTGCCATTGCCGGTGCCGGTGCTACAGGTGTGGAATTGTCCGCCGAGCTATATGAAGCCACCCGGCAACTGGTGGAGTTCGGGCTGGATCGCATCTCTCCGGAAAAAGATGTGAAGATCACCATTGTCGAAGCCGCCAATCGCATCCTGCCTGCCCTGCCCGAACGTTTGTCCCAGAACACCGTTGACTCACTGAAAAAACTGAATATCGATGTGCTCACCGGCCGCCGCATCGTCAAGGCCACGGAAGACGGGTTCCATACGGAAGATGGAGGTTTCATACCGGCGGAAATTAAAGTCTGGGCGGCCGGCATCCAGGCCCCGCCCTTTCTGAAAGATCTGGATGGCCTCGAAACCAACCGCATCAATCAACTGGTGGTGCGTACAACATTACAAACCACGCGTGATGACAACATCTTTGCGTTTGGGGATTGTGCCGCCTGCCCTATGCCGGATGGTGAATCGACTGTCCCGCCCCGTGCACAAGCCGCACATCAGCAGGCCGCCATGCTGGTGAAATCCATGCACTGCCGATTAAATAGCAAACCGTTACCCGAATACCGCTATACGGACTATGGCTCGCTGGTGAATCTCAGCCGTTATTCCACGATTGGCAGTCTGATGGGGAACCTGGCCGGCAAACTCTCGCTGGGCAGTGTCTTCATTGAAGGGATAATTGCGCGGCTGGTGTACATATCGCTTTATAAAATGCATCAGGTGGCCCTGCACGGATTTTTCCGTGTCACACTCTCATCGATCGCGGATTTCCTGACGCGCAAAGCCAAACCGCGCATGAAATTACACTGAGCATTTCAGGACAAATTATATTTCTTCATGCGGTAACGCAACGCCATGCGCGTAGTACCGAGTTCGCGCGCCGCTTTTGAAACATTCCCGTTGGTGCGCTCCAGTGCCTGTTTGATCAGCATCAGTTCCGCGGCATTCAGTGTGAGATCGCCCATGTCCGCCGGCGTATGTTCATTCAGTGCGGACTGGATGGGTTGCAATCCCAGCATTCCACTGTTCAGTTCACCACCGGCATTCAATAACACGACACGTTCGAGTAAATGCCGCATCTCACGCACGTTGCCCGGCCATGCATATTCCATCAATGACTGTTCAGCATCCGATGTGAATTGCGTATTACGCAAGCCATAACGGCGCGCCGTCTGCTGCGCAAAATGATTCGCCAGTAATAAAATATCCTTGCCACGTTCGCGCAGTGGCGGCATGGCAATGTTCAATACATTCAACCGGTAATACAAATCCGAACGGAACTGGCCTTTCTGTGTGAGCTCACCGATATTGCGGTTGGTTGCGGCAACAAACCACGCTGCCACAGGGCGCTCCTGTGTGGTGCCTACACGCCGCAAGGTCCGGCGTTCCAGCACCGCGAGCAATTTCGATTGCAGGTCCAGCGGCAGTTCGCCGATTTCATCCAGGAACAAGGTACCGTCTTCAGCCGCCTCTATAAGACCGGTACGTGCAACATGGGCATTGGTGAAGGCGCCTTTTTCATGGCCGAACAGTTCTGCTTCGATCAAATCTTTCGGTAATGACGCACAATCCACATGCACGAAGGGTTTATCACTGCGTTTGCTGTGCGCGTGCAGGAGACGTGCAACCACATCCTTGCCGGTTCCGGTTTCACCCAGGATCATGACTGTGGGTGGAATGGCATCGGTCGCGCGAGTGAGGCGGCAGATCTGATCCACCTGGTTCCGGATCGCAACGATGGCTGCACATTCACCGATAAACTCTACGCCTTCGGCGGCATGTTGTTCGCGCTTGGTGGAATAGGTCAGTTTCTGGGTGAGCTGGCTCTTGTCGAGCACCTTTTCCACATTCAGCAGCAACTCATCCAGGTCTACCGGCTTCTTCAGATAATCCGACGCGCCGAGTTTCATTGCCGAAACGGCATCTTCCAGTTCTCCATAGGCGGACATGACGATCACTGCTGTATTGATATTCTGTTTGGTGCGCAGCTGCGCCAGAAAATCCAGTCCGGACCCATCCGGTAAACGCATATCCAGAAGAATCAGATCCGGTGAGAAGCTTTCATATCTTTCTGCCGCAGTTTTCAGATCACCGGCAATCTGGGTTTTATAACCGGCCCGGTTCAACCGTTTTTCCACGGCGCGGGCAAACACCGCTTCATCCTCAATGATCAGGATTTGTTTATCCAGGACCGGGACCGTCATGGACGTCAGCGGGATGTGAGTGTCCTGTTTCATGCGTTGATCTCCTCAATGACTCTGATCGGTGCGGTGATTTTTGCGACCGTGCCCTGCCCCTGCGCACTGGAGAAATCCAGTTTCCAGCCATGTTTCTGGCAAATCTTGAATGCAATCGGAATACCGAGGCCGGTACCAAAGCGCTTGGTGCTGGGACCCGGCGCCAGTTCATTCGGTTTCGGATCAAACGGCAAACCGGGGCCACTGTCATGTATTTGCAGCAACAGATGATTTTCGTGATTTTCCATTGCAATCTGAATAGTGGATTGAGGTGGTGAAGCATCAGCCGCATTCGCCAGCAATGCATACAACGCCTGCTCCATCAAATCCGGATCGGCATTCAGGCGTACATCGTGCTCCCATCCCTGTTTTTCAACAGTGATCATTTTTTCTTCCAGTTTGGGTTTGAGCAACGACAGCGCCGCATCGATCATTTTGCTGGCATGCACCAGCCGGTAATTCGGCTTGAGTGGATGCAGATAGGACACCAGTGCATTCACCCAGCGACCCAGTCGATCGATGGTTTCCAGTATGGCCTGTTTGCCTTCCTGCAGTTCCTCCTTGTTCTCGACATCATCCAGTACCTGCGCCGTGGCCCGTATGCTTGCCAACGGATTGCGGATGTTATGGGCGACCACCGGCACCAACGCACCCAACGCTGCCTGCCGTTCACTTTCCACCAGAGCGGAACGGCTGGCTTCCAGTTCACCGGCCATATGGTTGATGGTTTGCGCGAGTTGCGATACTTCTTCCACACCATATGAAGGAATCTTGTGTTCCAGTTTCCCACGGCTGATATGACCGGCGCCCTGCATTACCGCGGACATCGGCTCGACAAATTCACGGCTCATCAGATGGCGGGTATAAAGCACAAGGACAATCGCGAGGATCAGCGGTATAAGAATGATGGCCGGCGCATAACTCGTCCAGCGCTGCAAAACCTGATTGAGCTGGTCATGTTGTGCCATCAACAGGGAGCGCATCTCTTCATACTCGCCCTCAAACTTGCCCACCATGCTCTGGGCAAAACGCGGATCGAGAATTTTCATACGCACGGTGCGGCTCACCATGTAGGGGTCCGTAAAAATCTTGTTCATGTCTTTCTGGATTTCCCGGTAGGACGCCTGCAGGTCCTGGGTGGCCATGTCCTCATCCGTGGATTTCGAATTCTGCCGGAGTTGGTTGAATTGCTGGTCGATGGTCCGGGAATACTCGCCATACAGTTCCAAGGCACCGACGTCCTCCAGCAGGCGGGCCCGGATGGCCTCCTGGATCTGGCGGAACAGAGCGCCGCGGATCTGCTCTATGCCAAATATCAGGTTGTTGATGCGTTCAGATTCTGCGGAATACTGCTGCCAGAAGTAGGCGGAAAGCCCGCCCAGCAGACCGGTGACCGCCACCAGCAGGACAAACGCCACCTCGTGGATGATCAGCAGATTTCTCAATGATTTGGGTCGCCGTATCCACATAGTCCGCCGGAGTATAGCCCATACACCAGTTGGTTCATATAGACCAAAAATCTGGGTTGGAAGAGCCAAACTGGCTTTACGGGTGACTGAAGAGGAGACTTGTATATTTGATGCTGTATTAATAATTTATTGATTTATATAAATATTTTCATGTTGCCCAGTATGCAGACATGACTGGCACGGATTCTGCAAAAGTTAAGGCGTAGCTGGATCATTCCCGCTACAAAGACTTGAACTTCAATCTTAACGAGGAGACTACCATGAAGTGGACTACACCTGAGTATAGCGACATCCGTTTCGGCTTCGAAGTCACCATGTACATCAACAACAAGTAATGTACTGAGACTTACAAGCTAGCAGAATAAAGGGCCATATGGCCCTTTATTTTTTTACCCTCTCCTGATTCACGTGGCCGTTCCGGATTCAATCCCTCTGTCATCCCGTTTCTAAGCAGATAAATTCTGTATAGAATGCAGTAGCTCATCACTGCGTCTGTACAACAATATGAATAATGCCGGTTCCCGGACAGCTACCATTAATTATTTTCAGGTCTGCACTGGCCTGATTCTCATATTGCTCTGCAATATGAGTTACGCACTGGATGATGGTTACGACATCATCATTTTCAAATCAAAACAGGAGCTCGCTGTTCTCAAGGGTGAGCATGTGATCAAACAGTACCGTATTGCCACCGGCAAGGGTGGTGATGGTACGAAACGGCAACTGGGTGACAAGAAAACTCCTGTCGGTGTCTATAAAATCATCGACTTCAAGGACAACAGCCAGTTTCATTACTTCATGCAGCTGGACTATCCCAACCTGCTGGATGCATGGTATGGCTATAAAAACAACATCATCTCAGCATCGGAATTCAAGCAAATTGCCCAGGCCTTCAAGTCCAAACAAAAACCTCCCCAAGACACGCCCCTTGGAGGCTACATTGGTATACATGGTCTGGGTGAAGAAACAGAGGAAAAACTCGACATACACCCGGACATCAACTGGACCAATGGATGCATTGCCCTGACCAATCAGCAAATCAATGAACTCAGGGAGTATGTGGCCATCGGCACCAAGGTCATCATCCGGGAGTAGAGATTTCTCCCGCCACTCAGTCAGTGAACCATGAACTTCCAGCCTGCCCTGCGAGGGTTAGTTCTATTTACAGGTTTGTTGTGGTGCGCAGTTGCATATACCAACGGTGAACAGCCGGTTTATGAAAAAGCCACGGACAAACCCCTAGCGGATATTCTCGAAGACATTGATTTTGCCCTGACTGAACAGAACCTCCGGATTGTGGACCATCTGCACATCGGCCAGACCATCCGCAGCCGGGGCACGGAAAATTTTCCGGATTACGAAGTGATCACCTATTGCAGTCTGACCTTTGCCAAGGAAATGCTTGAACTTGAACCGGAACTGATTAATGCTTGTCCGGGGCGGATAACTGTCAGGCAAACTGGCGACAGCTTTATTATTTCCGCGCCACTCTGGCCGGAACAAGGTAACAAACCGGAATTAAACAAACTTATGCATAACATGAACAAACTGGTCAGAAAAATTGTCGATTTTGCCGCCGCTGGCTGGCTTGAAACGGAAAAATAACTACTTATGAACAACAGTACATTTGTAAAAAATAACAAAACCATAGCTGCAGGTCCGTATCATCTGCTTCTGATCTGGCTCATTATCATGGGCCTGTTTGTCATGATTACATTCATCACCTGGTATGAGAATCTGCTGATCCTGGTATATACCACCGACAAGAGTTATCTGTGCTATGTGATTACCCTGTTGTTCGTTATAGTTCTCATTCATTGTGCAAGAAGGATATATTATCTTTCCACCCAATTGATGAATTCCAAGAATGTAGAGGTCCTGATTCGCTCCAACCCTGATCTCACACTGCATATGGTGGGTGAGCAGGTACATCTGAACGGGGACAAGGTTTTACCGGATTGTGTCGTGACAGATTTCATCCATGACTTGCTGAAAAAAGGCAAAAACAAGAACGCTGAAACCGATGAAAGTCACCCGATTACAGAATTGATCGAAGTCTATCAATCCAAACTGAAAGGTCCGCATGAATTCGGCTGGTATTCCGCTGATCTGATGTTGAAACTAGGTCTGCTGGGCACCATCATCGGTTTTATCCTGATGCTGGGCTCAGTGGCCAATATCACGGATTTCGATGTCACCACCATGCAAAGTATTTTGCGCAACATGGGCAATGGTATGGGCACTGCCCTCTATACCACACTCGCCGGATTGATATTCAGTATATTGACCACCAGCCAGTACCACATGCTGGATCGTACTGTGGATGAGCTGATAGAAATCACCAAACATCTGACGCAGGTCTATATCCTGCCCAAGTTGAACTAGCTCATGTCCATCAGAAATCGTACACAGTTTGATCCGTTCACGGATCTGTTGTTCAACGCATTACTGGGTTTTACGTTCCTGTTTCTGGCGGCAATCATGTTCATGAATCCCGAAGCCAAAACCGGAATCATTGATCCCAAGGCGGAATACATTCTCACGGTCACCTGGCCGGATTTCAATCCGGATGATGTTGATACGTGGGTGGAAGATCCGGATGGACAAATCGTCTGGTTCCGGAATACCCAGGCGGGCTTGCTGCATCTTGACCGGGATGACCGCGGCATGGTGAATGACAAGATCACCATTAACGGTGAAGCGATCGAAAACCCGCTGAACCAGGAAGTCGTCACCATTCGCGGTGTAGTCAAGGGCGAATATGTCGTCAACATCCATTATTATGGAACGGAAACAGGCAAGCCTGTCGATGTCACGGTCCGTCTCGACAAGGTCAATCCACGGCTTGAAGTGGTCTACTATGGCACTATCACTCTCAACAAGAAAGGTGACGAACAAACTGTACTGCGGTTCACTATCAACCGGGACGGGCAGGTTTCCAACATCAATTTCCTGCCCAAAAAGCTGGTGATTATCGGATAATTAAAATCAGAATATAAAAAACAGAATTAATGAGGAACCAATAATGTTTAGTCTGGGTATACTGGGTCTGGTCGCCGCCTATGTGTTGATTGCGGTCTTGCTGTTGAGCATAAATCTTTATTCCAACTGGTCCTGGAAGATCAAAGCCGGTGCCATCATGGTGACTTCGATATTTTATATCGTGACCTATTTTTCCTTCCCGCCACTGCTGGGCTGGCCCACCAGTGCTGGCCTGCCCCAGCGCTTCCAGATGGTGGCCTCCTATGTGGAACAACCCAACAAGGCCACTGGCGCCGATGGTGCTGTTTATCTCTGGCTCAAGGAAATCGACAACCTCGCATCACCGGAACCTCCGCGCGCATTCCGGCTTGAATATTCAGATGAACTGCATGAACGCGTAATCAATGCCAAATCCAAACTGGACAAGGGAATTCCGCAACTGGGTGAGCTTGAAGACCACGATAATATGATCGATGATGTGCGAGATACCACACGGACAGGCCAGAAAACAGTGAACATACAATTTTACGATCTGCCGGATCCAATGTTCCCGGACAAGTAAATATGATACAAAACCGGACACAAGCCTGCTTGAGACTGTTATCGATAGTCCTGTGTCTGGTTCTGCAGCAGGAGGCTGTTGCAGCATTATCCCCGGAGACCCTGCAACTCAAGTGCCCGGCCGGTGCGCCAGCCAGACTTGACTGTGTGTATTACACCGTTACTTCTGATCCAATCGTTAATATCAAGGCACAAGTAAACGGACAGGAACTCCCCGTCAGCAGTAAGGAGGCCTATCCATGGAAAGATGCCACCAGTGCACTCCTGCTACTGGTGGACACCAGTGATCCGGCCCGTGAACCGGTGATTGAACAGCAGAAAAAACACATTGCTATGCTCCTGAGTGCGCTCAAACCGCACCACCATGCAGGACTGGCCAGTTTTGATAAAACACTGCGCCTTGATGCTCCACTAGGTTCAACGGTTGATGTAATCAACCAGGCTGCAACACAGTTGCATGCCACCGGAAAGACAACTGAACTTTACCGGAGTGTGCTCTCAGCCATTGAGACCCTTCGTGCATATGAAGCTGATCGTAAAACGATCATCCTGTTTTCAGACGGTCTGGCTGAGGACCGTGCCTATTTTCATGACGACGTAGTGCGCGCAGCCAGACAATCAGGCATTACCATCATTGGACTGGGCTATCCGCGTTCTGTCAGCCAATCTGTAGCCCTGCAAACCATCCGGCGCCTGAGTGAAGAAACCGGAGCGGTTTATATTGATACCGGCAATAATTTCAGCCTGTCTGAAGATGCCGCGACACGTATTTATAACAATATCGACAGTGGTGGCCGCTTCAGTATCGAGGTTCCTGCCATCACAGTACCCGGTGCAAATGATATTACATTGACTTTGACCACTGCCGCAGACAGTTATACTGTTAATGTCCCATTGCCGGAAGCAGCAAAATCGCCGGCCATCACTGCGCCGCCTGCACCTGTCGGCAAGGAAATCAGTACGGCAACAGCCACTGTCGCCGCGCCAGTTCAGATTATCAATCGGGAAACACCTGCAAGATCATTCAATGTGTGGATATGGTACGGGATACCTGCTGCGCTGATCGTTGTTCTGGTAATTATCCTCATTGCCTTCCTGTTCACCTTCTACAGGCAGGAGAAAAAGGCTCCGCCACAAACTCGCGGATTACCGGAATACAAACCCTATGCCTATCTGGTCATACAGGATGAAACCAAGAAACGTTATCCCATTACACGCACCAGTTGGCGCATCGGTCGCGGGAAGGACAATGAAATGACATTGCCGGACAGTTCCGTATCCCGGCGGCACGCGGAAATCAGCCGGGACAAGGGAGATGTGTTTACGCTGATTGATCTGGACTCATTGAACGGAATCTACGTCAACAACAAGAAAGTCGCCCGTCACATCCTGCATGAAGGCGATATCATCGAGATAGGTGATATCCATCTGCGTTTCACCCTGCTGTCGGCGGATTATGCCATCGAAGAAGCCACCGCCATGCAAAATACCCGGGCGCCTGTAACGCACTGAAAAATCCACTACCTACCGGTCAATCCTGAACCGGCAGTGTGTTCAGCCATTTGTTGATGAGGTCCCGCGTCGCCATGGAAGAAAAATCCACTTGTGCGTTGTTACTCCAGAACCCGCCTTTCTCGTCCATCAAGCGCAGGATTTTATCTGCCTGTACCCGGCCCTTCTGATTACGGCACTGTTCCGGATAAGCCGCCAGCAATGCCAGCGCAACCCCAAGCACTGTTTCCCGGTTCTGATCAAAGTGCGCGGATCGATCGACATGATCATCTGTTTGTGCGGAAGTGCCGGTTGTTTCAGATTTGATGGTTCTCGCGACGAAATCCATCAAGGTATTCAGTACCTCAGGCACAGAGATGCGGCTGACTTTCGCCCAACGATAGACATCCAGTGGCCGGACCCGCCAGTCAGCGGAGGGCTGTTCACGGTTGATTACCGGGAGCAGGCCCTGCTGCACACAGGATTGTGCATGCGACCACAACTCGTCCAGCGGTGGCGTTGGCTGATCGGCGGCGGGAGCGAATATGGCTGTACCGGGCTCAAGCCCACAAAGCAGCGGCAATGCTTCATCTTTCAATTGCCAAGATTCCCGGATTGCCCACTTTTCATAGCGTAATTGCAGTTCAATCTGCTGTTCCCCATAAATTTGCTGCAGGCGTTTATGCAGGTCATTCTGTTCAGACCCCGGCTGTTGTGGTCTGGCCACCTGTGAGGATTTTCCAAGAATTTTTCTGAAAAAATCAAGATTCATAATCGACATGTTTTTTTAATTAATTGTTCAGTAATCCTGACGTAACGTGATCAACCAGCCGGGTTCGTTGGCTGCTGCCTGAAAAGCGGTATCGGTCCACCAGCCGGCCACGGCGGCCAGCGTATTATTAATGTATAACAACGGCACCTGATCACGCTGCCACGGCGGCAACCCTGCCTCCTGAAACAGATGCTTGAGTGTGTGAGTTTCCTTTCTGCCAGCCGGTTTGATCCTTTCGCCGCCGGTGCGGAAACGTACTTCCAGCATCGTATCCGGAACTGCACTGGATTTTATACCCTGTCCCTGTACCAGCACTGCTGTCAGTGTTCCTGTTTCCAGATGCAATGGCTGGTGCAAGTCCCACTGATAGACTGATGCTGAATCCGGCTGGTTGCCGGGCGTCATTATATACAGACAATCACGATAGCGCCTGATTTCACTGTTTACCCATCTGATACAAGGCTCAGCATCCTGACGTGACTGGATCACTTCGTGAATGATGTTCTGAAGTACTGCGGCATTCGGGACCGGCACACCATTCGTGCGGCACCAGTAGCGCAACAGGTTTCTCACTCTGTCTTCCGGCAGTTCCACCAGAGGTTTGATACTGAGTGAGTCTTTGGCACCGGACGTACATTTTTCAAGGTCGAGCTTCGCCAGTTCACGTAATAACTCTGCAGCTTCTGCCATATGCCCGGCCGTACGCGCCAGAGTTGCATCCACTGCGGGCCAGCGCTGCCGGAGCAGGGGCAACACATCATGACGTAAAAAATTCCTGTCAAAGCCTTTATCGAGATTACTCTCGTCCTCTATCCATTCCAGCTTATGCTGTACGGCATATTCCTGTAATTCACGCCGGAGAAAATCCAGCAGCGGCCGCACCAGCCAGCCTTTACCCAATGGACGCATCGCTGGCATGGCGGCCAGCCCCTCCGGGCCCCCGCCTCGCATCAATTGCAGCAACAGTGTTTCAGCCTGATCATCCTGATGATGTGCGGTGAGCAGAAGATCATTGTCCAGCAACAAGCCGGTCATCGCCTCATAGCGCTTGTGCCGCGCATAAGCCTCCGGACCATGACCATGGTTGATACTGAGATCCAGCGTGATCAGTTCGCAGGGTACGCCCCAGGCAGCGCAGACTGATCCGCAATGTTCGAGCCAGTCTGCTGAATTCGGACTCAACTGGTGATTGACATGCACGGCCCGCAATTCCCGCCCCATGGATTTCTGCGCATTGACCAACAGATGTAGCAACACCGTTGAATCCATCCCGCCACTGAACGCAACCCACAGACGGCCATGGCCGGGCAACTGATTAATCAGCTTATCGATTGCGTGGACTGAGAGTGTGGCTGGTTTCAAATGTGGAGAAAAATTTCACGTAACAAACAGTTTACGATTGAGTATCAGGACTGGAAAAAACCATACTGACGGATTTTTTTCTGGCGTTCCGCCATCAGGTCATCCATGGGGGACGAACAGACTTCTTCAAACTTGTCTGTCAGCGCACGTTCCAGATAAGTTGCTGCTGCATTGTAATCCCGATGTGCGCCACCAAGAGGTTCATTGACAATTTCGTCCACCAGCCCCAGTTCCGAAAGGCGCGTGGCGGTAATGCCCATCACTTCAGCGGCCTCTTCTGCTTTCTCTGCACTTTTCCAGAGAATCGAGGCGCAGCCCTCAGGGGAAATCACGGAATAGGTGCTGTACTGAAGCATCAACAGTCGATCGGCTACACCAATGGCCAGCGCGCCGCCTGAACCACCTTCACCAATCACGGTTGAAATAATCGGGGTCCGCAAACCCGACATGGTTAACAGGTTTCTGGAGATGGCTTCACTCTGACCGCGTTCCTCGGCATCAATGCCGGGATAGGCACCAGGTGTATCAATAAAAGTAAACAACGGCATGGAAAAGCGCTCGGCCAGCTGCATGATACGCAGGGCCTTGCGATAACCTTCCGGACGTGGCATGCCGTAATTGCGGTAAATGCGTTCTTTCGTATCACGGCCTTTCTGATGGCCGATAATCGCCACCGGCCGATCCCGGAAGCGGGCAATACCGGTGATGATCGCAGGATCATCCGCGAAACTCCGGTCACCGTGCAGTTCTTCAAAACCGGTAAACAGGCGCTGGACATAATCCAGTGTATAGGGCCGGCCCGGATGTCTCGCCACCTGTGATATTTGCCAGGCTGTGAGTGAAGAAAAAATTGACGAGATCAGTTCACGGCTTTTTTTCTGCAGCCGGGTAATTTCATCATTGATGTTGATTTCCTTGTCATCACCCACATAACGCAGTTCCCTGATCTTGGCATCCAGCTCTGCTATAGGTTGCTCAAATTCCAGAAAATGTGCCACGGGTTCCCGGTTGTCCGGCGTTCTTCCGGAACCTGTTGAATTATTGGCCATAGGATAATCAGTTATTGTGGAGGATGTCCGGTATAGGCTCAGAGATGATATTCGAGCGCAACATTATCTTGTCCGAGCAGTTTTTTCAATGAGTCCAGAAAACCATCGCTGGCATTGACCCGCCATTTATCACTGACCGGCAAAAGGCAATCAGCAGTGCCGTTGTGGTAGGACACCATGACCCGGCAATTGCCGTTACGATTACTGGCCATCAGTTTTTGCAGGGATTCGAGCGTTGCTGACAGTGGTACTGTACCAGAAAGTTTCAGACGGATGCCTGCGTATTTCTCGCGGATCTGCTGCATATCATAAATCTCACGGGCGACAATCGTATAGCCCGAGCTGATAAAGTCATCTTCCATCACTTCGCCCCTGACGATCACCAGTTGGTCCTTTACCAGCAGATTACGGTATTGCTGGAATTTGTCGGAATATACCGTGACATTGGCGCGACTGGTGCGATCATCCAGCACCAGTTCCGCCATGCGGCCGCGATTGCCTGACCGGCTGCGCAGACGGTGTATGTACCCGGCGACGAGCACATTCCCTGTGCGCAAGGATTTCAGGCGACAGCTCACGATTTTTTCGAGTTCCTGTTCATAACGGATGATGGGATGACCTTTCAGATAAAATCCAAGAGTTTCCTTTTCACCCTGCAAACGCTCTTCATCACTCCAGTCCGGTGCCTGCACAAACTCGGATTTAGCTGTTCCCTGTCCATGGGCCTGCACCGGTTCCAGTCCGAACAGATCATCCTGTCCGGTTACAGTATTCTTGTGACTCTGCTCCGCCAACTGTAATGCAGGAGCAAGACTTGCCATCAAACTGCTACGATTCGGGCCGAGACCATCCAGTGCTCCGGATCGAATCAAGGCTTCCAGCACCCGGCGATTGACTCTCCTCGCATCGATCCGGCGGGACAGATCAAATAAATCCTTGTACTTACCATGAACAGTTCTGTCGTCTGTGATATTTTCTATCGCCGCCTGCCCTACACCTTTTACGGCCCCCAGACCATAGCGTATGGTGCGATGATCGGCGACCGTAAACGGATACTCGCTCTGATTAATATGTGGTGGTTCAAGTCTGATCTGCATGCGTTCCAGTTCATCCAGCAACATCACCACCTTGTCGGTGTTGTCCATATCGGATGACAATACCGCCGCCATAAATGAAGCCGGATAATGGGTCTTCAGCCAGGCCGTCTGATAGGCAATCAATGCATAAGCAGCCGAGTGGGATTTATTGAACCCGTAACCGGCAAACTTTTCCATCAGGTCAAAGATAGTTGTGGCCAGTTTTGCATCAACGCCTTGGGCCACAGCACCACTGGTGAATATCTCGCGCTGCTGGGCCATTTCTTCAGGCTTCTTTTTACCCATGGCCCGCCGCAGTAAATCAGCCGCACCCAGTGTATATCCGGCCAGGGTCTGTGCGATTTGCATCACCTGTTCCTGATACAGGATCACGCCATACGTAGGCCGTAATATCGGCTCGAGCCGCGGGTGGAAATAATGCACACTCGCTCGTCCATGCTTGCGTTCGATATAGTCATCCACCATGCCGGACTGCAATGGCCCTGGACGGAACAATGCGACAAGTGCAATCAATTCATCAAAACTGTCGGGTTGCAGACGTTTGATCAGTTTCTTCATTCCATCGGATTCCAGCTGGAAAATTGCAGTGGTCTCGGTGCGTCGGATCAACTCATAGGTTTTGGGGTCATTCAGGGGAATCGCCTCTATGTGCAATGCTGACTCCGGCGAATGATTGTGCAGGCGGTTAATGTCCTTGACCGCATGATCGATGATGGTGAGCGTACGCAGACCGAGAAAATCAAATTTCACCAGCCCCGCCGCTTCCACATCGCCCATGTCAAACTGACTGACCGTTGCAGTAGAGCCCTGTTCACAATAAAGCGGCATGTAACAGGTAAGTGCCTTGGGGGCAATAACGATGCCCCCGGCATGACGGCCGGCATTGCGCGCCAGCCCTTCCAGTTTCAGGGCAAGATTGATAAGGGTATTGACGTTTTCCTCATCCTGATAACGCTGTTTCAGCACCGGTTCCTCGTCCAGCGCGCGTTCCAGCGTCATATTCAGATCGAACGGGATCAGTTTGGCAATCTGATCCACAAAACCATAAGGATAACCCAGCACGCGGCCAACATCCCTGACCACCGCCTTGGCGGCCATGGTGCCGTACGTGATGATCTGTGAAACATGATCACGTCCGTAACGGTTCGCAACATATTCAATGACCTCATCACGGCGGTCCATGCAGAAGTCCACGTCAAAATCCGGTAATGACACACGTTCAGGATTGAGGAAACGTTCAAACAGTAGATCATAATGAATCGGATCAAGCTCGGTGATGCCGAGCGCATAGGCCACCAGCGACCCGGCGCCGGAACCGCGCCCAGGGCCCACCGGGATCCCCTGCTGTTTGGCCCAGCGGATAAAATCCGCCACGATCAGAAAATAACCGGCAAAGCCCATGCCGATGATCACATCAAGTTCCAGTGCCAGACGCTGACGGTATTTTTCACGGTCAACGTTCTGCAGAAACCCTGAATCAAACCGTTGCTGTAATCCCTGTTCGGACTGATGCCGCAGCCAGCGGTCCTGGGTGTAATCATCCGGCACAGGGAAATCCGGCAGGAAATATTCACCCAGCCTCAGTTCAAGATTACAGCGCGCTGCAATCGCCAGCGTATTTTCCACGGCTTCCGGTATGTCGCGGAACAGTTCAGCCATGTCCTCAGCACTGCACAGATATTGCTCAGGACTGTAATGACGCGGCCGTCTGGGATCATTTAATGTATAACCATGCTGGATACAGACGCGGGCTTCATGTGCCTCATAATCATCCGGCGAGAGAAAGCGGACATCATGCGTGGCCACCACCGGCAGTCCGAATTCTTCCGCCAGATGCACAGCTGCCACGACCCACGCCTCCTCATCGCGGCGTTGCGTCCGTTGTAATTCGAGATAGTACCGGTCTTTAAATACCGATTGCCATGTCTTCAATAATGCTCTGGCATGATCTTCATTGCCTGAGAGTATGGCCTGTCCTACATCTCCAGTACGTCCACCCGAAAGCGCGATCAAACCTTCCGCATGTTCATGCAACCATGCCCGCTGAATATGGGGCAGGCCCTGCACCTGACCATTCGTATAGCTCAACGTAATAAGTTGTGTCAGATTCCGGTAACCGTTGTCGTTCTGGCACAGCAGTGTCAGCCTTGAGGCAGGACCTGCGACATCATCATTCAACAATCTGACTTCTGCACCGATCACCGGTTTGATACCGAGCTGTTCGGCCGCACGATAAAATTTTACTGCAGAAAAGAGATTGGATTGCTCCGTGACGGCACAGGCCGGCATGTTCATGCCGGCCAGCGCCTGCACCATGTCCTCGATCCTGAGCATGCCATCGGAGAGTGAATACTCCGTGTGCACATTCAGATGTACAAAAACGGCCGTCATGACATTACTGATGCCCGGCAAGCACCTGGCTCACCGGCGCGAAAGAACGGCGATGGACCGGTGAAGCTCCAAGCTCACGAAGCGCGCTGATGTGCGCGCGTGTCGGATAACCCTTATGTACGGAAAAACCATAGCCCGGATACTGTCGATCCAGTTCCTCCATTTCATGATCACGCACAACCTTGGCGATGATGGATGCGGCTGATATACATTCCACTGTTGCATCACCTTTGATAATGGCCTGCACCGGAATGTCCAGCACCGGGCAATGGTTACCATCCACCAGCACCTGTTGCGGGCGTATTGAGAGTGCACAAACAGCACGTTGCATGGCCATGAGACTGGCACGTAATATATTGATGGCATCGATCTCTTCAGGTTCAGCCCGTGCTACAGCATACGCGCAGGCCTTCTGCATGATTTCACCGGCAAGAACCTCACGACGTTTTGCAGTGAGGGTTTTTGAATCCGCCAATCCGCGCACAGGTTGTTCCGGATTGAGGATAACTGCTGCAGCAATCACCGGACCTGCCAGTGGCCCACGCCCGGCTTCATCTACTCCGGCAATCAGAAGGTTGTCATTTGCCGCGAAAATGAATTCGAGGTTATGCATGAATCATGTCCAGCAGGGTATTGGCCAGTAGTTCGTCAGCATCCGGGCAGATGCTTTCATGAATGTCCAAGAACTTCTGCATCACCTTTGCAGTACGAACACGATCATCAAGCCAGGCCAGAATTTCACGACCCATGATCGTGGGCTCGCAATCATACTGCAGGCACTCGGGTACCAGTGCCTCTCCTGCAAGCAGGTTGGGAAGTGATACATACGGCACGCGGATCAGGCGCCTGACAATCTGGTAAGTCAGCCAGTTGACCCTGTAAGCAACCACCATGGGCCGTTTCAGTAACATGGCTTCCAGTGCGGCCGTGCCCGATGCCAGCAATACCACATCCGCAGCCCCCATGACATCCAGTGACTGCCCTGTAAAAACGGAAATTTCCAGTTTCGGCGCGATACGACGTGATACGGCCGCAAAATATTCACATGCTGTTTCGCTGGTCAAATTGGTGATAAAACGGAGTTCCGGTCTGGATTGTTTGCACCACAGTGCTGTCTGCAAAAAAGGTTCGGCCAGTTTTTCCCATTCACTTGCGCGACTGCCCGGCATGAGTGCAATAATTTTTGCGTCCTGCGGCAAATTCAGGCGTGCCCTTGCAGCAGCCGGATCCGGTTTCAGCGGGATACGGCGTGCCAACGGGTGTCCCACACACTGCACCGGAATCCCCATCTTCTCATAATAAGACGATTCAAACGGAAACAACGTGAGCATCATGTCTACTGCCTGCGCTATTTTTTTCAGGCGGTATTCACGCCAGGCCCAGATGGATGGACTGACATAATGCACTGTATGGATTCCGGCTGCGCGCAAATCATGTTCGAGTGCAATATTGAAATCTGGTGCATCAATACCGATAAAAAGTGCAGGCGGTTGAGATATGAAATGTTTTTTGACATTGGCACGTATACGCCGTAATTCAGGGTAATGCCTGATGACTTCCACGATCCCCATGACCGCGAGTTTTTCTGACGGGTACAGGCACTCAAAACCGGCAGCAGACATCTGTTTCCCGCCTATCCCTGTAAACCTGAGTTCGGGCGATCCTTTCTTCAGCGCATGAATCAGTTCCGCACCCAGTAAATCACCGGAGTCTTCACCTGCCACAATACCGATCACGGGCATGTTAATTCATGACTTTCAAGAAAACACGCTAACGTCAGCGTACGATGCCGCGTTGCGATTGAGCAATAAACCCGGCAAAACTCCTGACTTCATCCGATTCCTGGCCGAGTTCCTGTAACCGATCCAGCGCCTGTTTTACCGTCAGGCCTTCGCGATAAACAATCTTGTAGGCCCGCCGTAAAAGGGTGATGGTTTCAGCACTGAAGCCACGGCGTTTCAGGCCTTCACGATTAAGGCCGCTGGGTTTGGCCGTATTGCCTGCAATCATCAAATATGGCGGTACGTCTTTCACCACAACAGAAGAAATGGCAGTAAAGGCATGCTGGCCGACATGACAGAACTGGTGGACACCGGTAAATCCGCCAAAAATGACATAATCATCCACAATCACATGGCCTGCCAGCGTCGTGTTGTTGGCAAAAATCGTATGGCTGCCAACAATACAATCATGTGCAATATGCACATACGCCATAATCCAGTTGTCATTTCCCAGTACGGTCCTGCCACCACCATGCTCGGTACCGCGATTGATCGTGCAATATTCACGGATGACATTTCGATCACCTATCTCGAGGATCGAAGCAGCATCATTATTGTATTTTTTGTCCTGGGGGTCCTCGCCGATGGAATTGAACTGGAAGATTCTGTTGTTAGTTCCAATCAGGGTCGGGCCCTTGATGACCACGTGTGAGCCTATAGAGGTATTGGCGCCGATGAAGACATTCGGGCCGATGATGCTGTAAGCCCCGATGGAGACGTTTTCACCAATCCGGGCTGCAGGATCAATGAGTGCCGTCGGATGAATCAAGTATCAGGTTCCACAACGGTGGTTAATAACTCTGCAGAGGCTATAAATTGCCCATCTACAGTTGCCGTGCCATGAAACTTCCAGAGATTCTGCCGGACTTTTTCAAATTTGACTTCAAAACACAATTGATCACCCGGGCCCACCGGACGCTTGAAACGCACTTCATTGACACCCACCAGATAATACAGATTTCCATCACGGGTGACTTCAGGCGTTGAGACGCAACCCAGCAGTGCTGCTGTTTGTGCCATTGCTTCGATAATCAAAACACCCGGCATAATCGGACGTGACGGGAAATGCCCCTGAAAAAAAGGCTCATTTACCGTGACGTTCTTGATGGCCGTGATCGACTTATAGGGTTCATAGGCAGTTACCCGATCGATAAGCAAAAAGGGATACCGGTGTGGAAGAAATTTTTTGATTTGCTCTATATCAAGCGTGCCCATGATTTCAATCGTCTGATCCGGTTATTCCTGGTTGTCAATTTTTCTGATGCGCGCATTCAGGAGATGCAGCTGCTTGAAACTGACGGCATTCTTGCGCCAGGTATGCACTTCCATTGCCGGAATGCCTGAAGCATAGGTACCCGGTTCCCTGATGGAGTTTGCCACACCGGTCATGCCTAGCAGGACTACATCATCCACAATCTCGATATGACCACTGATTCCACACGCACCGCCTATGATACAGCGTTTGCCAATCCGGGTGCTACCCGCGATTGCCACGCAACCGGCAATCGCTGTATGGGCGCCAATACGAACGTTATGTCCGATTTGTACCTGATTGTCTATCTTGACACCATCTTCGACGAGTGTGTTTTCCAGAGCGCCCCTATCAATGGTGGTATTGGCGCCGACTTCAACATCATCACCGATTTCCACACCACCCACCTGCGGAATTTTTATCCAGACGCCCTGATCATTGGCAATACCAAATCCGTCCGCACCGATGACCACGCCGGAATGCAGCACGGCACGCGCACCGAGCGTCACATTATGATACAGGCTTACATTCGGGTAGAGCCGGCTGTCCGCGCCGATTCTGCTGTGCTCGCCGATATAACACCCCGCAGCAATCGAGACACGTTCAGCAATTACAGCCCCCGCACACACGGTCACATGCGGGCCGATGCTGGCAGAAGGAGCCACCACTGCAGAAGAATGAACTTCGGCGCGCGGGCTGATTCCCGGTTCCGGGGCCGGATCAGGATTCAGCAGTCTGGCCACCCGGGCAAAACCAAGATAGGGATTATCCATAGTGAGAGTCGGTACAGGACACTGCTCACGATCCGTGGCATTCAGGATCACTGCTGCTGCGCGGGTATTCCTGAGGAGAGAAAGATAACGTCGATTCGAAAGAAAACTGATAACACCGGGACCGGCATTTTCAAGTGTCCCGACAGCATGAATTTCACACCCGGAATCGCCATGTAACTCCGCATGTATGTGCGTGGCGATTTCTCCGAGCGTGTATTTCATGGCGGTGGTAGATCGATAGCTTGGCTCTCGGTGATACTGTTCTGCAGCTTGATTTGCGTTGTGAAAATTACTGGCCCTTTTTCAGGTGTTCAATAACCAGTTCACTGATGTCAACCTTGGGGCTGGCGTAAATCACACCATCACTCAGCACGACATCATAGCCATTGTCCTTGGCAACAGCCTGTATGGCTTCTACGATATCTTTCTGGATTTTTGCAAACTCTTCGTTGCGGCGAAAATTGAAATCTTCGCGGAACTCATCCTGCTCGCGTTTCAGGTCCCGGCGTTTGTTAATAATGTCACGCTCGAGGTTGGCACGCTCTCCCTCGCTCATGATGGCGCCATCCTTGCTAAGCCGATCTTCCATGGCTTTGAGGTCTTTTTGTTTGGCCACAAGTTGCTTGTCACGGGGCGCAAACTCCTGCTCAATAATCTTTCTGGCATTATCAGCTTGCGGAGATTGTTCCAGTACCCGTAGGGCGTTGACAGCACCAAGTTTGTATTCTTCAGCAGTAACTGTCTGGACAGAGAGCGCCAGCATAAAAAACATCAGTAAATGTAAAACCTTATTCATATGATTTGTATAGACTCCGTAACAAACTAGAAAGATGAACCAAATGTAAACTGGAACGGTTGTAGCTGATCCGTGTCTTCGTCACCAAACGGGGCGGCCACGCTGACGGACACTATACCAAAAGGCGACACCCAAACGCCACTTATACCGGCAGAATAACGCAACAGTCCCAAATCAATGTCCTCGTCCTTGACACTGGTGTTATAGACATTGCCAGCATCAAAAAATCCCGAAATCCGCACAGACTTGATGTCCTTGAAGAACGGGATGGGCAAAAATATTTCCGCTCCAGCCGTAAGCTTGACATTTCCGCCCAGCGGTCTGCCTCTTGAATCGAGCACCCCAAGGGTATTGTCTTCATAACCACGCACCGAGCGAGGACCACCAGCATAAAAGTTTTCAAAAAACGGGTACTCGGTCGTATCGGAGTAGGCATCGCCATAACCTACATTACCCTTCAGAGTCACAATATAATCTTCAAGGAAATTGGTAAACCACTGTGTTTTGTAATCGATCTTGTAGAACTCCAGTGAATTCCCGACAAACGGTATACCAACCTCTGCTTCAATCGCATGCAACAGGCCTTCATCCGGGAAAATAGCCTTGTTACGGGTGTCGTAGGTAAAACGATTGGAGAACCTCATGATATCGTATTGATCGTCATTTTCACGAAGAAAGTCGCGCACTTCTTTGGAAACACGGAACGTTCTCTCGATCTGGGTGTTTTCATAGTGCATTGAGCTTTGCAGAGAATTGAATTCGGTCAATGGAATACCGAAATTGACCCCGCCTCCGAAAACGGTAGAGTCAAACGCTGTCACGTTGGCATCAAACGCGTCCGTTTCCCGGTAGAACCCGCTGAATCCACGACTCACACCATCCACTGTCCAGTAAGGATTGGTATATCCAAGGCCAAAACGCCGGTTGACATCGCTATTATTGAATTCCAGTGAAACACGCTTACCGCTACCAAGAAAGTTGTCCTGGGAGAGGCTGGTCTGGAAGATAATACCTGCACTCTGGGAGAAACCGACGCCGGCCAGAAACCGGCCAGACTGCATTTCCGTAACGCTGTAATTGACATCCACCTGATCGGTAGTGCCAGCCACAGCGGGCGTCTCAACATTCACCTCGGTAAAGTATCCAAGCCGCTGCAGGCGCACCTTTCCACGTTCCACTTTCTGGGTCGAAATCCAGCCTCCCTCGGGTTGGCGCATTTCACGGCGTAGCACTTCATCCCGGGTCCGGGTGTTCCCGCTGAAATTGATGCGGCGTACATAAGCACGCTTGCCGGGGTCAATAAAAAATGTGAGTGCAACGGTCTTGTTTTCGCGGTCGATATCAGGAATTGCATTCACGTTTGCAAAAGCATAGCCTTCATTACCCAGCAGATCGGTAATCGCGTCAGTAGTGCCGGTCAGGCGTTTGCGTGAAAACATTTCACCCTGCCGGACATCCACCACCTTGAACAGATCTTCCTGCGGGACAATAAATTCACCCGCAAGTTTCACACTTGATATTGTATGCGGTTCACCTTCAACCACATTGATGGTGATATAAATATCTTTCTTGTCCGGGGTGATGGAAACCTGGGTTGATTCCACGTTGAAGTTGATATAACCGTGATCAAGATAATATGACCTGAGCGCCTCCAGATCGGCACCGAGTTTTTCCTTGGAATACTGATCGGTCTTGGTGAAAAAAGACCACATGGTAGGCGTGGTAAGTTCGAATTCATCCAGCAAATCATCCTCATCAAAGGAATCATTGCCGACAATATTGATCTGCCGGATCCTGGCGGTGATCCCCTCGGAAACATCGATCGTCACAGCTACACGGTTGTCATCCAGCGGGTCTACGGTGGATTCGATTTCAACCGCGTATTTGCCGAGTGAAAAATACTGCCGCCGCAGTTCCTGCTCCAGACGGTCCAGTTGTGACTGGTTGAAAATACGCCCCTCGGCAAAACCAATCTGGCGCAAACTATCGATCAATGCATCAGACTTGATTTCCTTGTTACCATTCAGGGTGATCGTGCCGATGGCCGGCCGTTCCTTGATGATAAATACCAGTATGCCCCCGTCGCGTTCCAGTCGCACATCATCGAAAAAACCGGTCTTGAACAGGGCCCGGATGGCCTCGGCGGATCGGGCATCATCAAAGGTGTCACCCACTTTCATGGGCAGGTAGTTAAAAACTGTACCGGGGGTAATGCGTTGCAATCCTTCGACCCGGATATCCTCAATAACAAACTCTTCGGCGGCATGCACAGCACCTAAGTGCAGCAGAAACATGATAAAAATATAAACTGCTTTTTTAAAAATATTCTGCATATTATTGTTATTTATATTTTTATTGGCTCATCCCAACAGCCGCATGATGTCGTTGTAGAAAACCAGTAGCATCAGGCCAAACAATAAAGCAAGCCCAACCTGCTGACCTGCCATCTGCACAGATTCTGATACTGGATTGCCCCTGACGAATTCTACAAGGTAATAGAGCAAATGTCCGCCATCCAGTAATGGCACCGGTAAAAGATTCAAAACTCCAAGACTCACGCTCACTATCCCGAGAAACCACAGAAACGCCGCCAATCCATTCTCTGCCGATTCCCCGGCATATTGTGCGATGCTGATAGGACCACTGAGGTTCTTCACCGATGCCTGGCCGGTGATCATTTTACCCAGCATGCGCAGTGTCAACCATGACATGTCCCATGTCCGCACCACTGCCCTGCCGAATGCTTCAACCGGCCCGTAGGATTCCTCCGCAAACAACATTTCGGGAGGTTCATTCGCTGCACCGATATAGCCGATCATTTCACCGTTCTCAGCTTGCTTGCGCTCGGGCTGCACCTGCAAGATCAACAGTTCTTCATCCCGCGCCACTGTGACCTGCAAAACCTGATCAGGATGTTCACGTACGCTCCTGACCCACGCCGACCAGTCTGAAATCGCATGATCATTTACCGCGATAATGCGATCCCCCGGCCTGAGTCCGGCCCGATCCGCGGCCAACCCCGTTTCGATCTTTCCAATGATGGCAGGCACGACGAATTGCCTGGGCACGATTCCCAGACGTTCCAGTATGCCAATCTCGGCCACATCATCAACCGTGATTTCATCCACATTCATAAGCACCTCACGCTCCATGCTCTGCGTATTACGCAGGGTAATCCTCACATCGCCGCCATCCATGACATCATTAATCAGGCGATCCACCACCATGGTCCATGTAGTTGTGGCCCGTGATTCAATCGCAATGATTTCGTCACCTGCATGAAAACCGGCGACAGCGGCAATCGAATCCGGCCTGACTTCACCCACCAGCGGCCGAAGGCCGGCGATGCCGGCCATATACATGATCCAGTAAGCGAAAATTGCAAATATAAAATTGAACACCGGACCGGCGAGTACGATGGCGAAACGCTGGCCCAGAGGTTTGCGATTGAAAGCGCGCGGCAGTTCACTTTCTGCCACAGGCGCTTCGCGTTCATCCAGCATTTTTACATAACCACCAAGAGGGATGGCTGCGATTACGAGTTCGGTCTGATCCGGACCGAAATATTTTTTCCAGAGCGGCTGTCCAAAACCGATGGAAAAACGGAGAATCTTCACATTACATTTGCGCGCGACCCAGAAATGACCAAACTCATGAAATGAAATCAATACCCCGAGTGCAAAGACGAACGCGAGAATATGCTGCAGTACATCGATCATGCGGCGAGTTTCCTGATTTCTGAATAGGCCGCATCACGGGCGATTCGATCATCGGTCAGAATAATTTCCAGATTATTAGCGGTATGGTGGACAACATGACCCAGAGTGCTTTCAACCACACGGGCGATATCTGTAAAACGGATATGGCCGTCCAGGAATTCCTGCACGGCGACCTCATTGGCTGCATTCAGAATGGCCGTTGCCGTGCCACCGGCGCGCATGGCTTCACGAGCCAGCCGGAGGCAGGGGAAACGCCGTTCATCGGGTGGTTCAAAATCCAGCCGGGCGATCTTGAATATGTCCAGAGCGTTTACTCCTGCCTGCATACGCTCCGGCCAGGCCAGGCCATGGGCAATCGGGGTACGCATGTCCGGGTTCCCCAGTTGTGCCAGTACCGATCCATCGACATATTCGACCATCGAATGGATAACACTCTGTGGATGCAATACCACCTGGATATGCTCCGGTGTGGTGTCAAACAGCCAGCAGGCCTCAATGACCTCCAGGCCCTTGTTCATCATCGTGGCTGAATCCACAGATATTTTTCGGCCCATCGCCCAATTGGGATGGGCGCAGGCCTGTGCGGGTGTCATTGCATCCAGTTCACCCAGCGGGGTGGTCCGGAAAGGACCGCCCGAGGCCGTCAACAATATCCGTTTTACTCCGGCAGGCGCGTGTCCAGTAACCATGCCCGCCGGCATACATTGGAATATGGCATTGTGTTCACTGTCGATCGGCAGTAATTCAGCATGATGGTCCCGGACAGCATCCATGAACAACTGGCCAGACATCACCAACGCTTCCTTGTTGGCCAGTAATACCCGCTTGCCCGCCTTTGCTGCAGCCAGGGTTGGCAGCAATCCGGCTGCTCCCACAATGGCAGCCATGACGTAGTGCACTTCAGGCAGGGCTGCCACAGTTTCCATACCGGTCTTACCAGCCAGCACTTCGGTGGTAATGCCCTCAGCCTTTAATTGCAACACCAGCTGCGCGGCGCATTCCGGATCCGCCATGACGGCAAAACGCGGTCTCCAAACACGACATTGAGCAGCCAGCGCATCAATATTCCGATGGGCAGTAAGGGCAATGACCTGATAGCGATCCGGGTGGCGGCTGATCACATCCAGCGTGCTCACACCGATACTGCCGGTAGAGCCGAGGATGGTTATGCCGGTCAGGGTTATTGCGTCTGGCATCATCGCGTCTCCAGCAACCAGAGGCCCAGGGCATAGACCGGCGCGGCAGCGGTCAGGCTGTCGATACGATCCAGCAGCCCGCCATGTCCCGGTAATAACTGCCCACTGTCTTTCAGATTACTCTCTCGTTTGAACATACTTTCAAACAAATCACCCATCACAGAAAAAACGGTCACTACTACAAATAACATCACCAGCCCGATCGTGGTGCTCACCTCGGTATTATGACTCATCCAGGCGCTTGCAAGTGCGATGATTACTGCTGCGCACAGCCCTCCGGCCACACCTTCCCAGGTCTTGCCCGGGCTCACGCGTTGGGCCAGGCGCCGCCTGCCCCAGCGCCGTCCGGCAAAATAGGCACTGCTATCCACGGCCCAAATCAGTATAAACAGCCATATAACCCATAACGGGCCATCAGGTCTGTCATAGAGTGCGGCCAGACTGATCGCAAACGGCAGGAGAACGGCGAAGCCCATGAGGTATTTCAGGAAATGTAGTTGAGAGATGATTTTTCTGCCGGCGGCATACAGGCAAACCATCATACTGGCCAGCACCCACCAGATGACACCTGCAGCGACAATACTCTCCAATCCACGCGCCGGCACAGTAAAAATGATCAGTCCTGTTGCAAGCATGACCAATGCTGCATACATAGATTGTATATATCGATTCTGTTCGCCACAGAGACGGGCCCACTCCCAGCCACCCAGTACCATGCATACCCCCATCAGTGCGATAAATGCCAGATTTGAACCTGACAGGATAATGGCAAGGACTATGCCCCCAAGGACCGCCGCCGTCAGTACCCTTTGTTTAAGCATGTCTGGCGTTCCGCAGTTGTTCGCTGGTCTGTCCGAAACGCCGTTCGCGCCCGGCATACCACTGCAGTGCCTGGATAAACTCGGCTTCATTAAAATCAGGCCACAGACAGGGTGTGAAATAAAGTTCAGTATACGCCAGTTGCCACAACAGGTAATTGCTGATGCGCATTTCGCCGCCGGTACGTATGAACAGATCAGGTTCCGGCAGATCCGAAAGTGAAATATTTGCCGCCACCAGATTTTCGTCAATCGCCTGAGGCTCAATTTCACCGGCCTGGACCCGTTCAGCGATCTGCCTGAAGGCATGTGTGATGTCCCAGCGGCCACCATAATTTATCGCCACAATAAACTGCAGGCCGGTATTGTGGCGGGTCAGACTCTCCGCCTTGTGCATCAGTGCGATTAATTTGGCGGGGAAGACACTGATATCCCCGATAAATCGCAGGCGTATGTTATTGCGGTTGAGTTCATTGACTTCGCGCTTCAGCGAGGACATAAACAGTTCCATCAGGCGTGAAACTTCCGAACCAGGCCGTTTCCAGTTTTCACTGCTGAAGGCATAGACGGTCAGGGCCTGGATACCCCGTGTCGCACTGGCTTTGACGACTTCTTTGAGAGAGGTAACGCCGGCCTTGTGTCCGGCAATACGCGGCAGGCCTCGTTGTTTGGCCCAGCGCCCGTTACCATCCATGATGATCACAACATGTCTGGGCACGTTGCTGTTTTGATCATCGGTGGAAGACATTGGGTAGAGTGTGGGTAGCGAGTATGGGATTAAAAACAGATTATATTTCCATCAATTCGTGTTCCTTCTCCTGCAATACCTTGTCCACAGCAGCAATATGATCGTCGGTTATTTTCTGTATACGCTCTTCAGCGCGGCGTTCTTCATCCTCAGTCACCTTTTTATCTTTCACCATTTCCTTGATGTGATGATTGGCATCGCGGCGAATATTACGCACGGCCACTTTGGCTTTTTCGCCCTCACCCTTTACCACCTTGATCAACTCCTTGCGGCGATCCTGCGTGAGGGGTGGCATGGGAATGCGAATGACGGTGCCGGCTGTCACCGGATTCAGACCCAGGTCCGAGGCCAGTATGGCTTTCTCGATGGCCGGTATGGCGTTTCGATCCCAGGCATTGATGGTCAGCGTGCGGGCATCCTCCACACTCACTGTTCCCACCTGATTGAGCGGGACTTCGCTGCCGTAATAACTGACGGTAATGTGATCGAGCAGACTGGTATGGGCACGGCCGGTACGAATCCGGCCCAGTTCGTGTTTCAGGCCCTCGATCGTTTTATTCATGCGTTGGTTGGCATCATCTATCGTGGCTTTCGTCATAGCATTTCTCTCTTACACTTACTTGCCTGAAACCAGCGTACCCTCATCAAGGCCTCGTACTGCACGCATCAGTGCACCCGATTTGGACATATTCACGACGCGCAGGGGCATATGATTTTCGCGGCATAACACAATGGCTGTGGCATCCATGACACCGAGTTTTTGATCCAGCACCTGATCGTAACTCAATTTTTTATAACGGCGTGCGGATTTGTTTTTGACCGGGTCTGCAGAATACACGCCATCCACTTTGGTCGCCTTGATTAACAGGTTGGCACTGACTTCGATGGCGCGCAGGCTGGCAGCAGAATCGGTGGTAAAGAAGGGGTTGCCGGTACCGGCTGCAAAAATCACCACCCGGCCTTTTTCCAGATGACGGATGGCGCGACGGCGGATGTAATCTTCGCAGATCTGGTTGACCTTGATGGCGGACATCACCCGGGCATGTTCGCCGAGTTGCTCCAGTGCATCCTGCAGGGCCAGAGAATTCATCAATGTTCCCAGCATGCCCATGTGATCCGCAGTCACCCGATCCATACCGGCGGCAGCGAGACCGGCACCACGAAACAGATTACCGGCACCGATGACGATAGCAACTTCGACCTTGGCGATCGACAACTCATGCACTTCTTTGGCGATGCGACGTATGACTTTGGGATCGATACCATAACTGGCATCGCCCATCAGCGCCTCACCACTGAGTTTTAACAGAACCCGCCGATACCTTATTTTTTTTGACGGGGCGGCCAAGGAGCTTAACCTCCCTGGACCTGCTTCATCACTTCGTCAGCAAAATTATCGCTGCGTTTCTCAAGGCCTTCACCCACTTCATAACGGATGAAATTCAGGACTTTGGCGCCGGACTTCGCGAGCAGTTTTTCTACGGTCAGTTCCGGATCCTTGACGAACTGCTGGCCGAGCAGAGACATTTCATTTTTGAACTTCGCCATACGTCCACTGATCATTTTTTCAATGATGTCATCCGGCTTGCCGCTTTCACGGGCCTGTGCAATGAACACTTCGCGTTCCTGTTCCAGCAAGCTGGCCGGAATCTGGTCACCTGAGACACACACCGGCGCCGGTTGATGGCCGGCCACGTGCATGGCGACATCCTTGGCCAGTTCCTCATCTCCGCCCTGCACATCGGCCAGCACGCCAATGCGACTACCGTGCAGATAGACACCGAGCTGATTGCCCTGTGGCTGATATTTCACAAAGCGGCGCACGGAAATGTTCTCGCCGATTTTAAGAATTAATTGCTGACGGGCTTCTTCCACCGTCTGGGCGGAACCTGCCATCAAGGGCGTAGCCATCAAGGCAGGCACATCGGCCGGATTGTTGGCGAGGATACAGGCCGCAATCTGATCCCCAAACTTGCGGAAACTTTCATCCTTCGCAACAAAGTCCGTTTCGGAATTGATTTCGAGGATCACTACCTGCTTGCCGTCCTGTTTGATGACGATGTTGCCATCGGCGGCAATACGGCCGGCTTTCTTGGCGGCCTTCACCACACCGGATTTACGCAGGGCCTGAAAGGCTTCTTCAATGTCGCCCTTGGCTTCTTCCAGTGCTTTTTTGCAATCCATCATGCCTGCGCCTGAACGTTCGCGCAGTTCTTTGACCAGTCCGGCTGTTATTTGCATATCACTAACACCTCTTCAACAATTCGTTACTTTTTGGCAGTCGCTTTCTTCTTGGTGGTTTTCTTCTTGGCGGCTTTTTTCACCTCGTCAGAACCACGCTCCGATTCACTGTCTGAAGATTCAGCCTCTGCCTTGCGTGGCGCCTTGGCCTTCTTCTTCACCTTGATCTTGGACGGCGCGGCTTCCGCATCACCTTTGGACACCGGGCTGCCGCTTTCATCCAGTTCAACAAAATCATCGCCGGCACCTTCACCCAGGTGGGCAACGGACTGGCGGCTGTCGAGAATTGCATCAGCAATTCCCTTGGCATACAAACGGATGGAACGGATGGCGTCATCATTGCCGGGAATCACATAATCAATGCCATCCGGGCTGTTGTTACTGTCCACCACGCCGATGACCGGGATTCCCAGACGGCGGGCTTCATTAATGGCGATGTATTCATAGCCCACATCGATAACAAAGATGGCATCCGGCAGGATTGCCATGTCCTTGATCCCGGACAGGGTCTTTTCCAGCTTGTCGAGTTCGCGCTGGTTCAACAACTGGTCTTTCTTGCTCAGGCGTTCCCAGGAACCATCCAGCTTGCGGGCTTCCAGTTCTTTCAACCGGTTGATGGACTGTTTGACAGTTTTGAAGTTGGTCAGCAGCCCGCCCAGCCAGCGACGATTCACATAAGGCATACCGCAACGGGCGGCTTCTTCCTGTACGATGGCCTGGGCCGCGCGCTTGGTCCCGACAAACAGGATTTTGCCCTTGCGGGAAGCGACTTTGCTGATGAAATTTACCGCATCGTTATAGAGAGGCAGGGTCTTTTCGAGATTGATAATATGGATTTTGTTGCGCTGGCCGAACAGAAACGGGGCCATCTTGGGGTTCCAGAACCGCGCCTGATGCCCGAAATGGACACCGGCCTCCAGCATTTCACGCATGGTGACGTTGGTCATACTCTATATTCTCCAGTGGGGTTAAGCCTCCGCGTGCCCCGTTTAATAACCCGTCCAGACCGGCTGTCCGGGCACCCATTAAACGGTTGTAGCGCGCGTGTGTGTTGTTTACAGATTTAGTTTGTTAAACTGCGGGCGCTTTATAACACAGAAGCCTTGCTCAAACAATCGCTTAGCCATACCGGGACAGATCATTTTCATGGCCGTGACCATCAAAACCCCTGCCGAGATTGAAAAAATGCGCGTGGCCGGCCGCCTGGCCGCTGACGTGCTGCAATTGATAGCGCCGCACGTACAGGCCGGGATCACCACGGATGAGCTTAACGGCATCTGCCACGACTATATCGTCAATACCCAGAAAGCCATCCCGGCGCCCCTGAATTACAAGGGATTTCCCAAATCCATCTGCACGTCCATCAACCACGTGGTCTGCCACGGTATCCCGGGCATCAAGAAGCTCAAGGACGGCGACATTATCAACATCGATATTACCGTCATCAAGGATGGCTACCATGGGGACACCAGCAAGATGTTTTTCGTGGGCGCGCCATCGGTGCTGGCGAAGCGGCTGGTCCAGACCACCTATGAATGCATGAAAATCGGCATCGAAATGGTCAAGCCGGGGGTACGTCTCGGGGACATCGGTCATGCCATCCAGCAACACGCTGAAGCGAGCCATTATTCCGTCGTGCGGGAATATTGCGGACACGGTATTGGCCGGGAATTTCACGAGGATCCGCAAATCCTGCACTATGGAGAGCCGGGTACCGGTCAGGCACTGGAGCCCGGCATGACGTTCACCATCGAACCAATGATCAATGCCGGCAAACGCCATGTGAAGCTGCTGCCGGATGATTGGACCGTCGTCACCAAGGACCGCAGTCTGTCTGCCCAATGGGAACACACCATACTTGTCACCGATACCGGCCATGAAGTGCTCACGCGGCGTCCGGAAGAATCATTCTGAACCATGCGCGAACATGAACTGCCTGTGTCACAATTATTCAATCGTGATGCATTCAACAAGGCATTAAAAGCAACCCGAAATCCACTCCCGCTGTTCAAACAAACACGCGAGGCCGGTAACCAGTTATTAAATGAAGCCTTTGCGGCGGGTATACCGGTCAATCAGCTCGTCACACAACGTGCCTGGTTTATTGATCAATTGCTGATCCAGGCGTGGCAATATTTTCTGCAGAACGAAAATCTGGCGCTGGTAGCGGTTGGCGGTTATGGCCGCGGCGAACTGCATCCGGCGTCCGACATCGATATCATGGTGCTGACTGATGGACGCCTGAGCAAAAACCATAAACAATCCATTGAAAAATTTCTGGTATTTCTGTGGGATATCGGGCTTGAAGTCGGCCACAGTGTACGCAGTATCAAGGATTGTGTGCGTGAGGGAAAAAACGACATCACTGTAGTCACCAATCTCATGGAGTCCCGCCTGCTCGCAGGTAGTGCGCCCGCTTATCGCGAAATGTGCCGGTTGACCGGCCCAAAAAAAATCTGGCCCACCAAGAAATTTTTTGAAGCCAAGCATGCCGAGCAGATTGAACGGCACAAAAAATATGATGATTCGGAACACAAACTGGAACCGAACATCAAGGAAGGCCCGGGCGGCTTGCGTGACATCCAGATGATCGGCTGGGTGGCCAAACGTTATTTCGGTGCCGAAACATTAAAAGATCTGGTCGAGCATGAATTTCTCACCGAAGAGGAATACAAAAAACTCGATGCGGGCCAGACATTACTGTGGCGCATCCGTTACGGGCTGCATGTACTCACCGGCCGTCGCGAAGATCGCCTGCTGTTCGATCTGCAACGTGGTATCGCCCAGCAGTTCGGATTCAAGGCGCAGGACAACAGTGGTGTCGAGCAATTCATGAAACTGTATTACCGCACCGTGCGTGAGCTCAACATTCTGAATGAAATCCTGCTGCAGCATTTCCAGGAAGCCATCATTTATGCGAAACGCCGCGAGAAGATCAAGCCACTCAATCGCCGTTTTCAGTCACGTAATAATTTCCTCGAAGTCACTCACAATAATGTATTCAAACGTTATCCGTTTGCATTGCTGGAATTGTTTCTGCTGCTGCAACAGAACCCGTCTATACAGGGTGTGCGGGCCACAACCGTAAGGTTGATACGTAAAAATATTTCATTAATTGATCGTGACTTCCGGCAGGACATCCGTAACCGCAGTCTGTTCATGGAAATCATCCGCCAGCCACGGCATGTGGGCCATGAACTCCGGCGCATGCACCGCTATGGCATACTCAGTAAATATCTGCCTGTCTTCAGTAATATCGAAGGACTCATGCAGTTTGATCTGTTCCATATCTATACCGTCGATGAACATATCCTGTTCGTGGTGCGCAACATGCGTCTGTTCAGTGTGCCCGAGTACGCAAAACAATATCCAATATACAACAAGCTGCTGGAAACGCTGCCCAAGCAGGAACTGTTATATCTCGCGGGGCTCTTTCACGACATCGCCAAGGGACGTGGCGGCGATCATTCCACGCTCGGCGCCAAGGATGCACATAAATTCTGCAAACTGCATGGTCTGAGTGAATACGATTCCAAGCTGGTCGCATGGCTGGTCGACAAACATCTGCTGATGTCCAAAACCGCACAGCGCATGGACATCAGTGACCCGGAAGTGGTCAACCAGTTTGCGCTGACTGTCGGGGACCGCAATCATTTGAATTATCTTTATCTGCTCACCGTCGCAGACATCAAGGGTACCAATCCCGGCCTGTGGAACACCTGGAAAGAATCATTATTGTCCGAGTTGTACCACAAAACGCTGCTCGCCCTGCGCCGTGGCCTGGAAAATCCGATCGACAAGGATGCGCTGATCAAGGAAACCAAACACAATGCACTGGTGCTGATCAAGGGCAAGAACAGACTGAAACTCGACATTAACAGTTTCTGGGAAAAACTCGGTGAGGATTATTTCATCCGTTATTCCGCCGATGAAATTGCCTGGCATACTGAAGCCATCAACAAACATGCCGATAACCATGAGCCTCTGGTGATGCTGCGCGAGACCTCGGCGCGGGGTGGCAGCGAAGTTTTCATTTATATGAAGAACCGCGACAATATCTTTGCTGCCAGTACGCGCATGCTGGATCGCCTGGGCCTGAACATCGTCGACGCACGTATTATTACCTCCAGTCATGATTACACGCTGGATTCCTACATCATTCTTGAACGCGACGGTAATCCCATCAATGGTAAACAGCGGCGTGAGGAAATTGTACATGGTCTGCAACAGGCATTGAAAACGCTGGACAGTTTCTCGCCGAAACTCACACGGGCTCGGCCGCTGCAATTCAAACACTTCACGATACCGACGCAGATCAATTTCACTCCGGATGAAAAGAACAACCGCAATATCATGGAGGTCACCACGACTGATCGGCCGGGTATATTGTCTCGCATCGGTATGGCCATGGATTTCTGTGGTGCCCGCCTGCAGGGCGCCAAGGTGGCCACCTATGGTGCGCGTGTTGAAGACATTTTCTTTATCACTGATCGCAACAACCAGATGATCAAGGACCCGATCAAGTTCGAGTGCTTGAGGAACTCCATCATCAGCAGTCTGGAATCCGGTTAGTACTATCGTTTCCCTTTGGGAGAGGGCCGGGGTGAGGTAAAATTTTTTGATAACCAAACCACCACTTTCAGAGTCAGAACTCGTACAGAGAGCGTCCACACTCGCCGGTAAAACCATTCTCATGCTGGCCAATGAACAGGGTGTAACTGTCCCTCAAAAATTACTGTCGAACAAAGGCTGGACCGGTGAATTGATTGAATACCACCTCGGTGCTTCCGCCGGAAATTCACCTGAACCGGATTTCCGTGAAATCGGTATTGAACTTAAAACCCTGCCCATCGGAACGAATGGCAAACCACGGGAATCGACTTATATCTGCGTAGTATCATTATTGCCCGATGATACGGCGCGCTGGGATACATCACTGGTGAAGCGCAAGCTCACGCGTGTACTCTGGGTGCCCGTGGAAGGTGATCCGGAAATTCCTCTGGCACAACGGCGGATTGGTTCTCCTTTTTTATGGAGTCCGGATCAGGATCAGGAAAATATTTTACGCAATGACTGGGAAGAGTTGATGGAAATGGTGCTCACCGGAAAACTGGAACAGATCACGGCGCGTTACGGTCAGTATTTGCAGATACGCCCCAAAGGACAGAATGCACGATCTGTCCAGGCAGGAATCGACGCCGAGGGTAATATTGCAACAACGCTCTCACGTGGATTTTATTTACGCACCACGTTTACTTCATTAATACTGAACCAGCACCATGCCGCTTGATCGAAAATTATCGATAGCACCCATGATGGACCATACGGATCGGCATTTCCGGTATTTCCTGCGGCTTGTCAGTCCGCATGCGCTGTTGTATTCCGAGATGATTACCACTGGCGCGTTGATACATGGTGACCGGGAGAGATTTCTCGGATATTCAGAACGCGAACATCCCCTCGCCCTGCAACTCGGCGGCAGTGAACCGGATAAACTTGCAGAATGCGCGCGGATTGCTGAAAGCGCCGGTTATGACGAAGTGAATCTCAATGTGGGTTGCCCGAGTGATCGCGTGCAGTCCGGCAAGTTTGGCGCCTGCCTCATGGCGGAACCGGAACTCGTCGCGGAATGTATCGCTGCCATGAACGCAATCGTCAAAATACCGGTGACAGTCAAAACCCGGTTGGGTATCGATGATCGTGACAGTTACGAAGAACTCACTGCTTTCATTCATAAAGTGCAAGCAGCCGGTTGCAATACCGTCATCCTGCACGCACGCAAAGCCTGGTTGAGTGGTTTGAGCCCGAAAGAAAACCGGGAGATTCCACCCTTGCAATATGATCGCGTGTATCAGATTAAACAGGACTTCCCGCAACTCGAAATCATCATTAACGGCGGTTTCACCGAACGCAAACCGATCCTTGCACAATACGAGCATGTGGATGGCGTCATGATCGGCCGCGCGGCTTATCAGAATCCTTGCCTGCTGGCGGAAATTGATCATGCCCTGTTTCAATCGCGCATGCGTACCCGCCCGGAGATCATGCATGAATTTATCGAGTATGCTGCAACACAATTGCAGCGTGGCGTGCCCTTGAACGCCATGGCCAGACACGTGCTGGGTCTGTATCAGGGCCAGCCCGGCGCCCGTGCCTTCCGCCGGCAAATCAGTGAAAACGCCTATAAACCCGGAGCCGGGATCGATGTTCTGCAACGTGCGCTGGAACTTCTGGAAGCTCAATCCAATCCAGCCCCTGCCCTGGTTTAGTCAGTATCGTCTTCCTTAAAAACCGCTTGATTGTGCAGTGCAATATGTTACCTTGCACCGCACCAATCCATTATACTGTCAGGAATAAGATATGAAGATATTTATTGCCGATGACATTGCTGCAGAAGGTGTGGCCTACCTCAAAACCAACACCCCTTACCATATCGATTTCAGCCCCAAACTCAAACCCGAACAGGCCTGTGAACATATTCAGGATGCTGATGCAGTCATCGTGCGCAGCGCCACCAGCATTCGCGGCCCGCTGCTGGAGGCCGCCCGAAATCTCAAAGTGATCGGACGTGCCGGGATTGGCACCGATAACATTGATGTCAACACTGCAACAGAGCGCGGCATTGTTGTGGTCAACACGCCAGATGCCAATGCCACCACCACGGCAGAACTCGCGATCGCACATATGCTTTCACTCTGCCGTCACTTACCCACGGCGGATCGGTCTGTACGTTCCGGTAAATGGGAGCGATCAAAATTCAATGGTACGGAAATCGCCGGCAAGACACTGGGCATTATCGGGTTCGGGACGATTGGCCGCATCGTCGCCAGTCGTGCGCTGGGACTCAAAATGCACGTGCTGGCCTTTGATCCGTTTGTGACTCCAGCAATTTTCGTCGAAGCCGGTGTTGAAGCGGTTGATTTTGACACCTTGCTCGGTAATTCAGACATCGTGACACTGCATTGCCCGTTAATCGATAAAACGCGAAATCTGATCAACACCACCGCCATCGATCGCATGAAACCCGGCGCACGGTTGATCAACTGCGCACGCGGCGGACTGGTGGATGAACAGGCCTTGTATGAAGCGCTGAAGAACGGACACCTTGCCGGTGCGGCACTGGATGTGTATGAAAACGAACCGCCGCAGAATTCTCCCCTGTTTGAATTGAACAATATCGTATTTACACCCCACCTCGGCGCTTCCACAGAAGAAGCACAAACTGCTGTCGGAATTGAAATTGCAAAACAGATCGCCACGTTTCTGCAAGATGGCGAGGCGATCAACGCCGTCAATCTTCCACGCATCCCGGCCAGTGAAACTGGACGACTCAAGCCGTGGCAGGAACTTGTGTATAAAATGGGCAGAATCCTCGCGCGCATGGTTACAACTCCGATCATGCAACTTGAGATCACCTGTACCGGCCAGATCGCAGACCTCAAATCACAACCGATCACCGGCGCAGCCTTGATGGGATTATTGAGTGAACAGCTCTCGGTACCGGTCAATCAGGTCAATGCACTGCATCTGGCCAAACGCCAGGGCATTACCGTTTCCGAGTCACGCTCCAGCGAGGCCCATGATTATGTTTCCATGATCACACTCACTGCAAAATGCGCAGATGAACAGATTACGGTTGCAGGCACATTATTCGATGAACGGCACCCGCGGCTCATCCGTATCAATGATTACCACATTGAAGCGCCGCTCAAGGGCCACCTGCTCTTTACCCGGCACAATGATCAACCCGGCGTAGTAAGAGATATCGGCAGTGTGCTCGCTGCAGAAAATATCAATATCTCCACCATGCAGGTCGGTATAGCAGATGGAGTAAGCAAGGCCGTAGCTATCATCGGCATTTCGGAGTTATTAAATGATGGCGCGCTTGCAAAAATCCAATCCATCACCGCTATCAGCAAGGTCATGCAGGTTGAGCTCTGATGTCTGAATATGAAGGCGATATCGTCATTTTTGACTGTGACAGCACACTGACGGCTATCGAGGGCATAGATGAACTCGCCCGCCGCGCCGGAGTGTATGAGCAGCTTGCACCACTCACGACAGCGGCCATGGAAGGCAAAATCAGACTGGATGACATTTATAAAAAGCGGCTGGATCTGATTCGACCTTCGCGATCCGACATTGAATGGCTCGCCCAGTGTTATCTCGATGCCATGGTGCCGGATGCCAGAACGGTCATCGCCGCTCTGCAACAAGCAGGCAAATCCGTACATATTGTCAGCGGCGGTCTGCTGCCAGCTGTCATGGCGGTTGCCCGGTATTTGCATATATCTGAAAACAACGTGCATGCGGTTGATGTTTGTTTTAATGCTGATGGAAGTTATGCGGACTATGAACAAGCTTCACCACTCGCGAAAAGTGGGGGCAAAAAAACCGTGTGCCGGAACATTATTGGAGAACACGCTACGGCCGTGTTGATCGGTGACGGGATTACCGATCTTGAAGCTGCGCAGGATCGGGTATGCTTTATCGGTTTCGGCGGGATTGTACAAAGGCCCGCTGTTCAAAAAACGGCTGAAACCTATCTTACGGAACGATCGCTCGAACCCCTGCTGCAATATTTACTCTAGGATGAAGCTACTCAACCCGGCATAATCAACACGCCACACCATACTCAATTCTGGTTTCCGGCAGGTTGATGGAAAAGGCGCATTCATAACGGGATTCAGTTTCATAGTACAGGCATTTCATGTCACCTGATGATTTCTGGATTGCGCCTGTGCACTCATCCATACTGACGGGAGACGGCAAGGCATGGTAAAGATCTTCTGCCGCTGTTCCATCCAGTTGTAGACGGAAATGAGTGTTGTCTGGTTCTTCATCTGAAGGATCCAGATAATTTTCCGCCGTTATGGCATAAATCCCGGAAAGCGGTTTCCATTCAGATGCCGGGAGGTTGGCCGAAACAAGCAGAAAAACCATCACGGATATAATTTTCAGTCTCATGACATCCTCCGATATTCAATTGCTCAGCAACGTCAGCCACGCCTCTTCTCATGAATAAACTGATAGATCATTGATCCGGCAAACCAGTGTATGCCACCCGTATCAATCAGGATTAAAACGATGGTTACCGGAACCATTCCCGTAACCTCATACAGTCCGAACAGGGAAAGCGCAACAAGAATTGAGCCAATCAGCGGAAAACCAGATACCCAACGATATGGCTCCTCCGATATACCGCGCAGACGATACAATGGATACCGTATAAACGAGAGATAGAAATTCGTGCAACAAACGAATGCACCCAATCCAAATGCTATCCATGCGAGTATCTTCACCATACGCAGTTTAGGTACAATAAATCAAAAGGGTCGGTGGAAAAATATGGGGTACGTTCCCAATTATCCATAATTAAGTATTCACTTCCTCTTAAGTGCATAGGGCGACTTTCTCCTGCCCCTTGGTCTCGAATTAAATACCATATCGAATTTACTTCCAATTATTATTGAGCCAATAATAATCAAGAAGTAAAAATCAGGTTTGTCGATAACATACTCAGCAACAAGGCACAAAAATCCGAAGCATACGATATATAACATTGAACGGATAAAGTATGCAGCGCTTACAAAATAGTAGACAACAAAACCATAGATCATCCCGATCTAAAGTAAAGCTAATTGCGGCAATATCTATACTTTGTAGTTCAGAGTTCATTATGTCTAATTAAAATCAAAAGGGGCAAGGGTCAGTGTCGATTGATTTCATAAATAGTGTAGTAAATCAAAATCTATCTCGCAGACAAAACCTCAGCATGCAGTTTGATTCCTAACGCCTGCACCACTTTTAATACTGTTGCAAATTCAGGATTACCTTCAGGTGAAAGTGCTTTATATAAACTTTCGCGGCCAAGGCCGGTATCGCGTGCAATCTGTGTCATACCACGTGCGCGCGCGATGTTGCCGAGCGCATGAACTACAATCCGGGGATCACCATCTTCAAGCGCGGCTTCAAGATAGGCTGCCATGTCTTCCGGGGTTTCCAGATATTCAACTGCGTCGTAAGGTTTGGTTCTGGTTCTTGCCATTTGATTTACAGGTTCCGGGCTAATTGTAGTGCATGTTTAATGTCACGATCTTGCGTGCGTTTGTCGCCACCAGCCAGCAAAACAATCAACTCACTACCTCGCTAGTGTAAAATAAATCCTATAACCTGGGCCATAATCAATCCGTAATTCGAAAATTCCTTCACGTAAGCGTTTCACATCACCGGACAAACCCAATTGCAATCGATCGATCCGGGTTTGGATACGGCCACGAGCCTTTGGGTCGCGTAAATTACGCATCCATTTCGAGAATTCTTCGGTCCGTCGAATTTCCATGATATATAAATTGTATCCTATAGGATACATGATTGCAAGTCTATTTTGCTGCGTTTATAGACTTGATGAAAGTTACACGGGTATATTCAATCTGATATGTCTGAAACCAACAAAAAACCCATGCTGATCTTTGACGGCGATTGCGGAATCTGCCGTTACTGGGTGAATTACTGGCAAGGGTTGACTGGAGATACGGTGGAATATCAGCCCTATCAAACAGTCGCGAAGTATTTTCATAACATTCCGGTTGAGGAATTCCGCCGTTCCATACAACTGATCACACCAGTGGGTCATGTTTATTCCGGCGCACAGGCAGTGTATGTGCTGTTGCAAGCACACTTCCCGCACAACGTTTATCTGTGGTTATATCAGCACATCCCCGGTTTTGCATCTGCGGCGGAATTTGCCTACACGTTTTTTTCACAACGACGTGGTTTGCTGAGTTGGCTTAGTCATCTGTTCTGGGGCAGCAATCTTGAACCGGCAAAATATGAATTCACCACATGGTTGTTCCTGCGCTTGCTTGGCCTCATTTATCTTGCGGCATTTGCTTCATTCGGTTTACAAATCACCGGACTGATTGGTGATAACGGCATTTTGCCGCTGGGTTTGTTTCTGGAGCGCGTGCAGACCCATGTAGGCGCTACGGCGGTACTGCAACTGCCAACAATTTTCTGGTTGTCACATACTGATATCGCACTTATCGTCGTCTGTGGTGCCGGAATCATTTTCTCGGTATTGCTGGCGTGCAATGTGTTTGTTCGCACATCATTGATGGTTTTATTTGTGCTGTGGTTGTCACTGGTGAATGCCGGACAAACTTTTATGCAATTCCAGTGGGATTTGTTGCTGGTGGAATGCGGCTTTCTGGCGCTATTCCTGCAAACCCGATCCACGCTGATTGTCTGGCTCTATCGCTGGCTCGCTTTCCGTTTCATGTTTATGGGTGGCGTGGTGAAAATCGCCAGTGCCGATCCCGCCTGGGACAATCTCACCGCCCTCACCTATCATTTTGAAACCCAGCCCCTGCCCAATGCCATCGCCTGGTATGTGCACCAGTTACCGGATTCCGTGTTGATGTTATTCACCGGCGCAACATTATTCATTGAGTTACTGCTGCCGTTTTTCATATTCCTGCCGCGCAGGCTGCGTTTTATCGCCGCGTATGGTTTCATTGCATTGCAGACAGCGATCATACTCACCGGCAATTATAATTATTTCAATCTGCTCACCCTCGCCTTCTGCCTGTTCCTGTTTGATGATGCTGCGCTCAGGTCATTTGTTCCTGAAAAACTTAAAGTGTTTGTTTCCGGCGCAATCACTACCGCTTCGGTCACACGCCTGAAGTTTTATATCGCACTGGCGGTCACAGTTATTGTAATTTCAACCACCACGGCACAACTCTGGCAGTTTTTCACGAAGGCGCCATTGCCAGTGTTGCACAGCGTGGCGCGTGTTGTTTCACCGCTTAATGCCATCAATCAATACGGGCCATTTGCCGTGATGACTACCGTGCGGCGTGAGATTGTGATTGAAGGCTCGAATGACGAAAAGGAATGGCGGGAATATGGTTTCAAATACAAGCCGGGGGATTTACAACAACGGCCGGAATGGATTGTTCCACATCAACCGCGCATGGACTGGCAGATGTGGTTTGCGGCATTAAGCCCGCCAGAACGGCAACCATGGTTCAGAAATGTATTGATACGATTGCTGCAGGGCAGCCCCGACGTGCTGGCGCTGTTTGCTCACAATCCTTTCCCCGATCAACCTCCCGCAGCCATCCGTGCCATGTTCTATGAATACCGGTTTACGACATTTGCTGAACGGCGCGAAACCGGGCAATGGTGGGAGAAAAAACTGATAGGCGTTTATCATCCCGCCGGAAGATTGTCCGGGAACTAGAACCTGTCTCAAAATCGATAAATATGACTGCCATATTGAAAATTATGAAAATCCGTCATTCCGGCGGAAGCCGGAATCCAGTCAAAACAATTGTTTACTGGATGCCGGGTCAAGCCCGGCATGACATAGTTTCTATTTTCATCAAACATTTTTAATTTTGAGATAGATTATAGTCTGTCGATCGTATTTGTTACCCTCTCCCTGAGGTAGAGGGAGTTAAATATTTCGCTTCTTGAAGACACAATCAAATTCGAGCAGGCTCATGTCCTGTTTGTCATGCGCCAGTGGATAAATGTCCGTAATTTCATATCCGAGCTGATCAATCAATTGCAATGACTCGATATGCGTCGGCATGCCGGCATAAATCGCCTTGCAGGAAATTTCCGATTGCAGGCCCACCACATGTTTGAGTGATTCCTGCGCCCCTTTCAGCACTTCCAGATCAAACCCCTGTGTGTCGAGTTTGAGGAAAACGCGCGGATTCGGGATTGTTATAACTTCATTAAACACGTCATCCAGCCGTTTAACCTGCACGGTTTCCGCACGGCTCACACTGGCGGATTGATTGAAGCGTTCTGCGGAATATTCATTCGGTTTCAGAAACGATGAAAAAACAGTTTTGTTGGTGATGTTTATTTGCAGAGTCTGACTGGAAGAACCAAGTCCATATTGATATATCGCCCACTGCTCATCGGCGATTTTTTTCAGGTGCTGGTAACAGCCGGTTATCGGTTCAAAAGAGATAATCAGCCCCTGATACCCGGCCTTGCGCAGGTTAAGGGCATGCTGCCCCATATTGGCACCCACATCCAGCACGCAATTGACATTCAATTGCCGGAACAGCGCCGTCAGATGTGCATGGATATCGTGATAGGCCAACTGGCGGCTGCGGACCAGCTCATAGCCAAACAGGCGTGCGATTTTTTTATGGAGTGTAATCTTCATCAGCCCCTGTAAAACCCGGAATGACGCCGGAAGTGACGTACTTCGCTATTATTCTTCCAGACGCCACTTGGAGACAAATAATATTTATGGGATGATCGCGAACCATTCAATTGTTATCCAATCGAAGTATTGTCCACATTTAACCGGTTGAGGCCCCCATGAACAAGACTTTTCAGGCTGTTGTTTCTGCGTTATTGCTTTCCATATTCTCAGCATCACTCTGGGCCGCCGCCGAAATCAAGACGGATCAACAGAAACTGAGTTATGCGCTCGGTGCCTACTTCGGACAAGGCGTTGTCCAGCAGAATATTGATGTTGATGTTCCCGCATTCCTGCAGGCCGTGGAAGATTTACTCACCAAAACCGATCTGAAAATGACGGATGAGGAAATCCAGGCTGTCCTCACCGATTATCAGCAGAAACTGGTGAGTGAACGAAATGCAAAAGGCGCAGATAGCAAAGCTGCCGGCGAGAAATTCCTGGCGGAAAACAAGAACAAGGAAGGCGTCGTGACAACGACCAGCGGCCTGCAATACAAGATATTGAAAGAAGGTACCGGTCCCAAGCCGACAGCGGAAAGCAATGTGAAAGTCCATTACCATGGCACGCTGATTGATGGCACTGTGTTTGACAGCTCCGTCGAACGCGGCGAACCGATTGATCTGTCACTGGGCCAGGTCATCAAAGGCTGGCAGGAAGCACTGCCGTTGATGAACACCGGTTCCAAATACCAGATTTACGTGCCTTCTGATCTCGCCTATGGTGAGCGTGGCGCAGGGGGTTCCATCGGCCCGAATGAAACACTGATTTTTGATATTGAATTGCTGGGTATTAATTAAGTAATTCGTATCATCCGATATTCAAAGGCCCGCATCTGCGGGCCTTTGTTTTTTCCAAACCCGGCAATTTATTCATAATCCGGCAAGTGTTGCTGTACCTGTTGAATGACTGAGATGATGGCGGCCGCTATAACTTCAGGCTGTTCGAGATGAATCAGGTGATCGCTTTCTGCGGCTATGATCTGGCGCCCTTTGGGGGTCAAGCCAGCCAGTTCTTTTTGCATGTCACTCCAGGTGGTTTCCAGCATATTGCCATAGGGTTCATCCGGCCAGACCCGTTTACCGCGGGTGATCACGATCAGAGGAATGTCCGGTAACGTCCCGGCATTTTTCACCTGTTCGCCACTGAAGACAAAGTTGGCTGATTCCCGGCGAACCGTTCTGATCATCTTCTGCTGTGCCAGCGCCCACATCAGTTTGGATTGAATGTCCTTCGGGTAATACTTGAAGTTGGATTGTCCCTGATAAAAGGTCACCACGTCGTTGTTCTTGTTGCGGTCTCTGACTGCAGGCAATTCCGGCAAACGTTCGGCCTGATCCGGATGTGAGGAATCGACCAGCACCAGCCCGGCGGATTCATCCGGATGGGTCTTGGCCAGATACAACATGTTATAACCGCCAAACGAATGGCCGACCAGCACGTACGGCGGCAAGACTTCAGCGACCTGCAGCAGCGTGTGCAGTTCGTCAACAATATGGCTGGTGGAACGGGGTGATGGACCGGAATCACTCCAGCCATACCCTGCACGATCATAGGAACAGACCCGGACATGCTCTGGCAGACGCCGCTGCACGCCGGACCAGTCCAGGGAAAATCCGCCTATCCCCGCATCCAGGATCACGGCAGGCGAACCGGTTCCAGTGCAGTACAAATGGAGACGGTAATTGCCCACGTCATATAATTTTCCGGGGGGCGCCGTCGGGTTATTGTAAACAGACTCACCGGCCCAGACTGTCCATGACAGGAATATCATCAACAGAAATAATTTGGAGTTACCGGGCATATAGTCTACAGGAAAGAGATATTTTCAATTATTGAGAACCAGTAATCGGGGCATTGGTTCCATTCCGACACCATGATTCGAATAACACCCTATTCATCAGCATTAAAACGAGGCAGAATTATCCTGATGTAATCAGTTCATCCTGTATCTGCATACCTGACGAAGCGTGAATACCCGGTGTGGACCTGACAACCTGAATCGCCTGAGCCGAAACTCACCGGGTAGCCCTGACTTCTGCTGCATCATTGCCGGTATACAGCACACGCCAGATCCGGCCCTGCACGGAATCCGCTATATATAATGAACCATCCGGACCTGTCGCAATTCCGGTAGGACGATGCTCGGCATCCTCCGGTGCATGCACCGCCTCTGTACCGGCAAAACCATCTGCAAAGACTTCCCATGCTCCGGCAGGTAAGGCGTTCATGAAAGGAACAAATACCACCTGATATCCCACCTGATCATAATCACCCCGGTTGTATGAACCATGGAATGCTATGAAAGCGCCGTTATGGTACCGCACCGGGAACTGCTGACCGGTATAGAACTTCAGATCATTCGGGCTGTAATGTGCAGGGAATCCAATCAGGGGCGGTTCAATATCAGCACAGCGGCCGGCAGTTTTACCGTCACCACCGTATTCAGGCGCCAGGATGCGCATGTTCTGCACCGGGTCGTAGTAACAATATGGCCATCCGTAATCTGCATTTTCTTCCACAGCAAAAAACTCCTCAGCTGGCAGTCTCGCGCCGGCTTCTGCGTCATAGAATTCCGGCCATTGCTCGTATAACTGATCACGGCCATGCTGCACTACGTAGAGCTTGCGATATTCCGGATGCCAGTCAATGGCATAGGCGTTACGTATGCCTCTCGCATAATGATAACCATCCGCCTGGGTCTGGTTCAGTTGATCACGGGCAAAGCGCCAGATCCCGGCATGCTGATCGAGTTCCTGACATGGCTGCTGCCCTGGGCTGTGGTCCGGCCCCGACTGACAGGCATTCGTGGTTGCGCCGAAATTGATATAAAGATGACCCGCATCGTCCATAGCAAACGGTTTGGCTGCATGTAACTCCTGCACCGGAAGGTCATGTACGATTATCTCGGGGGGCAGTGGCGGGACCAGTTGTCCCTGCAGACGATAAAGATAGATACCGGTATCTGATGCAAAATAGAGATTATCGCCACTGATCTGGATGCCCATGCCGGGGGTTTCGCTGAATTTCTCGATCTGGTCGATTCGCGCATCATCGTCGGTATCACGCAAGGCCAGAATCCCACCAAGATTGAGCCGGTTATTACGAAGAGTAGCGTAGATATCGCCGCGACTGCTTATTGCAAGATGCCGGACAAAACCGAGGCTGTCGGCCACTATCCCGGCACAAAACCCGGGTGGCAGGGTCAGTCCACCATTGTCCGGTGTACAGGGTTTGGGCAGCGTTGCCTCGCCCTGTCCGGCCCCTTCAGCTGTATCCTCACGGCCACAGGCGGAAAGCAGACAAAACGCACATGTCAGAATAAACCTGGAAATTGAACAATACGCTGACATGTCGGGGCAGGTTTCAAATATCGATTCAGCTTCAGGCCGCCAGCGGGCATTAAACTTTCATACCTGGCGTTTATCTAATCACTGGGTTTATATAACCATTTAAATATTACAGACGCATGGTTTAAAATGCCAACCCTTTATCCATGCCCGGAAAACGATAGTGATAACCCGATTGAATACATCAAGCCACAGCAGGTTTTGTCTCTGCACCACACTGGCCATGCTGGTGTTGCTTATGGCCGGACCTGCGTTGCCGGTCATGGCAGAAACCGGTTCGGAAGACCAATTCCGGATGGGTGAGAAATATTACAGTCGCGGTGATTATGACAAGGCCATCGCAGCTTTTTTGGCCGCAATTGAAATCGCACCTGCAGTTTCAGTTTATCATCACTGGCTGGGCAAAAGTTACGGACGTCTGGCGCAACAATCCGGTCTGCTTAAAGCATACAATCTCTCCAGCAAAACCCGTGAAGCGCTTGAGCAGGCGGTAGCACTGGACGATACCAATATAGATGCCCTGGAAGATTTGCTGGAATTTTACGAACAGGCGCCCTTCTTTCTGGGGGGGGGTGAAGATAAAGCGTCACGTTTACGGGAACGGCTGCGGGAGCTGGTTCAGTCATCTGGCGGCGCCTGACAGACATTCATTTTTCAAATGTCCCTCTGCCTGCATTTCAGCATTAATTAACCGGATTCGGCTGCAAACAACTTATATACTTGTATAGCACGCCGGACAAAACCTGTATTACACTGGACACTTACAATTTCCGATCTTCCTTGAATATGCGCCACATTCTCCCCACCTGCCTTGTTATTTTTCTCGTATCAGGCATAACACAGGCTGAAATCCCGTCTGTACCGGAATCCAGACTGGTCCCGGCGGAAAAACATGTGCTGGCCACCAGCATAATTACCGACTTCATTGATAGTTATCATTACAAAAATAAGGATATTAATGATGCCCTCTCTTCCGAGATCCTCGATCGTTATCTGGACAGCCTGGACTCAAACCATATCTATTTTCTGGCAGGGGACATCAAGACATTTGGCCAATATAGACAGCAGTTGGATGATGCCCTGCGGAGTGAAAACCTGTCACCAGCGTTCGAGATATTCAGGCAATTCCGCAACCGCGTTGATGAACGGGTGGATTACTCCTTAAAACTGCTCGATACCGAATTTGATTTTAACCAGGATGAAGAATACGAATTTGATCGTACCGAACTACCCTGGCCGGCTACCCGGGAGGAAATGGATGAACTCTGGCGTCAACGCGTCAAAAATGACATTCTGAATCTGCGTCTTGCCGACAAGAAACCTGAAGAATACAAAAATACATTGCGCAAACGTTATGAGCGCATACGCACCAGCACGCATCAACTGGATGCAAATGATGTTTTCCAGACCTTCATCAATGCCTACACCACCACCATAGAGCCGCATACCGCCTATTTTTCGCCTCGCGTTTCAGAAAACTTCGATATCAGCATGCGCCTCTCACTGGAAGGTATTGGCGCGGTATTGAGCAGTGATAATGATTACACACTGGTGCAACAGATCATCACTGGTGGCCCGGCAGATCTCAGCAAGCAATTGTTCAAGGACGACCGTATTGTGGGTGTAGGCCAGGGGGAAACCGGCGAGATTATCGATGTAATCGGCTGGCGACTGGATGATGTGGTGGATTTGATCCGCGGCCCCAAGGACACCGTGCTTCGGCTGGAAATATTGCCTAAAAACTCCGGACCGGAAGGGCCGCATAAAGTCATCACCCTTACCCGCAACAAGATCAAACTTGAAGAACAGGCAGCCAAATCCTTCATACTGGATGTGGATGGCGGCAAGCAACATATCGGTGTTATTCATGTGCCAACGTTTTATATCGACTTTGCCGCCCAGGCGCGTGGTGACAAGGATTACAAGAGCACTTCCCAGGACGTACGCCGCCTGATTGCAGAATTGATGAAAACCGGGATTGACGGACTTGTTATCGATCTGCGTGGCAATGGCGGCGGTTCACTATCTGAAGCACTGGAGTTGACCGGATTGTTTATAGAATCCGGGCCCATAGTGCAGACGCGCGATTCATCCGGGCATGTTGAAATCAACACGGACCCGGATCCCGGAATTGTATACGGTGGCCCGCTTGCTGTGCTGGTGGACCGGAACAGTGCGTCCGCATCTGAAATTTTTGCCGGCGCCATACAGGATTACCAGCGTGGCATTATTATCGGTGAACCAACCTTTGGAAAAGGCACCGTGCAGAATGTCGTTGATCTGAACCGTTTCAACCGTGATTCCGATGATGACCTTGGCAAGCTGAAAACCACCATCGCCCAGTTTTACCGCATTAGCGGGGGCAGTAACCAGTTCAAGGGGGTCGTTCCTGATATTCAATTTCCAACGGCCGAGGATACCTCGGACTACGGTGAGCGCTCACTGGACAATGCCCTGCCCTGGGATCAGGTCAAGCCGGCTGAGTACATGAAGGTCAATGCCCCGGTAGATAAAATCGCGACAGCCTATGATCAACATCGCCAACGGATAAAATCCGACAAGGCATTTCAGTTGCTGCTGCAGGAACTTGATCTGCTGGAAGAAGCCAGTTCCAGAAAAACACTGAGCCTGCTGGAATCAAAGCGCAAGGAAGAACGCGATACCCTGAACGAGGCCAAGCGCAAACTGCAAAATGAAATACGGCTGGCCCAGGGGCTGCCGCCATTACCGGATGATACCTCCATGGAGACCCTCGAAGCTGAAGAGGAAACCGGGGACGATGAAAAATTCGATATTCTGCTCAAGGAAACAGCCAATATACTTGGGGACATCATCAACCTGTCGGCAAAACCAGCGAAGTTACAGGCTGTGCAGCATGCTCCTGCACAGGCGAATAGTGATTTGTAACCGTATTTTTATTATCATGACCATCTGCAGCAAGTGGTCAAAATAAAAACTACTACTGCTGGTAAAAACAGGGGCCTCTTATAAAAAAAATTGCTGCAACCCTGATCGAAGGTGATGGTATCGGACCCGAGATCATTTCTGCCACGGTGGCAGTGCTCGATGCTCTGGGCGCTCCATTTGAATGGCAACGTTTTGAGGCTGGCATGGGTGCCTTTGAAAAGTACGGTGACCCTCTGCCTTCCGCCATGCTGGATAACATCCGTTCTACCAAACTCGCACTCAAGGCCCCCCTTACTACGCCGATTGGCAAGGGGTTTCGTTCTGCCAATGTAAGACTACGCGAAGAATTCCAGCTGTTCGCGAATGTCCGGCCCGCAGTCACCCAGATCCATGGTGGGCGCTTTGATAACATTGATCTTGTCCTGATCCGGGAAAACATGGAAGGCTTGTACGTCGGGGTTGAACATTTTGTCCCGATTGATGGCGACCCCAAAGCCGTTGCAGAAGCCCTCGGCATCATCACCCGCAGCGGCTGCCGCCGGATTGCGGAGTTTGCCTTCAATTACGCTGTCAGTCACGGACGGAAGAAAGTCACCATCGTGCACAAAGCCAACATTCTCAAGGCACTCACTGGTCTGTTCCTGGAAACCGCGCTGGACATCGGCAAGGCTTACGAATCAAAACTCAAGATTGAAGAACGGATCGTGGACAACACCGCCATGCAACTGGTGATCAATCCTTCACAGTTTGATGTGATCGTCACCACCAATATGTTCGGCGATATTCTTTCAGATGAAATTGCAGGACTGGTGGGCGGGCTGGGTCTTGCTCCCGGTGGCAATATTGGCCGTGATGCTGCCATATTTGAGGCAGTACACGGCACCGCACCAGACATTGCCGGAAAAGGTATCGCCAATCCGACTGCCCTGATGCTGGCAGCGGCCATGATGCTGGAACACTGCAACCTTCATGGTTTGTCCACAAAACTTAAAACTGCAATTACCCGGGTTTTGCAGGAAGATCAGATCAGGACTGCAGATCTTGGGGGCAAGGCCACCACTCGTGAATATACGGAAGCGGTAATTCGCAGGCTGGTCTGAATATGACTACCCGGCAATTATAATTCACGACAGAACTTCACAACTTCAGTGTTTGCAGTGACAAGTGATGGACATATCCGGTCAAGCATGTCGTAACGCCAGGCCAGCCTGATCATAGCCATCCCGCCAGTCCTGCTGTTCAATCCCTGTCTGATTACATCAAGCACAAAAGCCTGCTCCGTTTCGGAAAACTCAAACCAGTGATGCATGCCGATATCGGCTATAATATAGAGCGCATGGTCCTCCCATGGGCCCAGTTCATATGCCCTGAACAAGGCGTGTTTGAAATCATCATCTGTTTTTCCCAGGCGATAGCTGACCAGGGCCAGATATACCCAGTCATACGGCCACGCAGGCCTCCTCTTCAGGGCCTTGAGATAATATTCAAAGGCCCGTTGCCGGTGCGCCTCTGCCTGCGTATCACCCACTTCACTGTACAGGTATTCCGCTTCATATGCTGAACCCAGCTGATTGGCATACTGTGGATTATCGGCATCGTATGCCAATGCCTTTTCAAGATTTTGACGAACGACCGGCCAGTCTATCTGTCCCGGTTGCACGGTCTGGTTCCGCAAATTACTCAATACTGAACCGGCTGTATAAGCATAAACAGAGGCCATGCCCCTTGATACAGCAAGCAAGGTAGACATGAGCAGTATCACAATAAACACACTGCAAATGACATATCGCCTTGTTTCCATCGTCAGGCCGGTTTGAATTTAAAATGACAGCTTGTCATCTGCATGGGCCACTCTCTCACCATCAACCAGGACGTTTCCTTACCGAGAATTTTTTCCAGTTCACTTCTGGCTGACTCGATCTCCGGCAGTCTGGTCCTGTTGTTATGGGCATCACTGGCCACAATTTTGATCCAGCCACGCTGAATGAGTTTCAATGCTGAAGTTTTTGGTCCCGGCCCGAATATACCGGTCAATGATCCTGCCGTGAGTTGTAATAGACATCCGGCCTTGATATAGGGCTCGATGTTAAGCAGATTTCTGATAATCGACTGGTTTCGTTCTGGATGGGCGATCAATGGCCTGATCTGGCGGCGCATAAGCCAGTCAACAAGCTCAAGACTGCCCGGCGGGATCATCGCATGCGGAAATTCCAGCAATAACAACTTGTGACCTTCGTATTCTCCCACATATGGAAGTGTACCCGCTTCGGCCATTTCCATAATCAGTGGATCAATCCGCATTTCTGCGGCGAGCGCGACCTGGAGCGGAATGTTATGTGTTTTCAATGCTGTGGAAAACCGGGCAAATACCGGGGCAAGATTTTCCGGAGAGTTGTCATAACGACCTGGAGTGATGTGGGGCGTCAGTACAGCATGGGTAATTCCATTCTGCACGGCGATTTGTGCCAGCTCAATGGCCTGCTCCATGGTTTTGGCGCCGTCATCAACGCCGGGTAACAGATGGCAATGCATGTCTATCATGCCGGCTGCCGTTGATCTGAAACTCTAGCTCTTGTGATACCCGTAATAGGTGTAATAGTCATACTCGCCATAGCCATATCGACCGGGACGCTTGGCAGGGTTCAACTGGTTTAGTACAACACCAATGATATTGGCATCCACCTGCTGCAGCTTCTTGATACCGGTGCGGGCCACCTGAAAGGGTGTATCGTGGGCCTTGACGACATAAATCACAGTATTGACCATGCGGCTTAACACCACGGGATCACTCACGGGAACGGCAGGCGCACTGTCAATCACAATATAGGTGAATGCTTTCTTCAGCGCTTCCAGAGATTTTTCAAACCGGTTCGACGAGAGTAATTCAAGCGGATTGGAAGGTATTTGTCCCACTGGCATGACATAAACCTTGTCTTCCTCAAAATAATGTATCGAATCTTCCAGGCGATTGGCACCGGAGATGAACTGCGTCAGGCCGGTATGCTTTTGCAGCCCAAATACCTTTGCCAGCACTGGTTTACGCATGTCACCATCAATCAGCAGGGTTTTACCCATCTGTGCAAGCGCCAGCGCCAGATTCACGGAGACCATGCTTTTGCCCTCACCCGGAATGGACGAGGTAACCAGCACAGTCTTGCCGGTTGTGTCGATATCATTGAGTAATATACTGGTGCGGATGGTCCTTATGTTTTCAGAAAAACCCGAATGTTTCTTGTCTGTAAAGTATCGCATCTTTCGCCTTTCTCTGGTCTTCCATGTGTTTACTCTGGGCAGTATGCTCAATACAGGAAGAAATAACTTGTTTTCCACTGCATTACTGTCATTAATCGTGTTATCGAGTTTCTCGATCATGAATACCAGTGACAAACTGATTAGCAGTCCGGCAATAAGCGAGAGGAGGATAAATTTGTTTTTGTTTGGTTTATAGGGGGCCCCGGGCACGATGGCGCGTTCAATGATCCGTGCATTCGGCGTCTGCAGATTATCGGTTACAGTGGTTTCCTTGAGGCGGGTAAGAAACATGTCATACAACTGCCGGTTGGATTCCACTTCATGTTCCAGTGTCTTTAATTCATATCCACTGCGATTGATATCGCCTATTTCCTGCTTGGTCTGATGATAAGACGATTCCAGATGGGATTCTTCCGCCTGCGTAACTGCAAATTCCTTTTTTACTGAATCGACGACATACAGAATCTGGTTCCTGAGATTACTGTTGGCCACATCAAGTTCAGCCTTTGCGGCAATCAGCTTGGGATGTTTCTGGCCGTAGCGCTCTTCCAGCTCTTTGACTTTTTTTGCCGCCTGTATCTGGTTACTCTTTGCATCTTGCACAGCAGAATGGTTCAGAACTGCAGGGATGGATTCATAGGCTTCTATCGGCTGCCCTTCCAGTGCTATCACTTGCCGGTGTATAGCCTCGGCTTCAGATCGATTGCGTTTAGCGTCGATCAGTTGTTTTGAAATGTTGTCCAGTGTATTAACGGCTATACTGTCCACCCCTTTCGCATCCACCAGTTTTTCCCTGTCCAGAAACGCCTGCAAGGCACGTTCGGATTCATCAACCTTCTCTTTCAAATCCTTCATCTGGACATTAATCCACTCTGTTGCCTTGCGTGTAGCTTCAAGCTGCTCATCAAGCCCACTCTGGATATAAACCTCGGCCATACCATTGGCAAGTAATGCCGCCAATTCCGGATCTGTCGAATCAACACCGACCTTTATAAGCTGACTGTCCGTGACCAGTGAAACAGACAGCATGCCGGCAACTGCATCTATCACAGATTTGTGACGGGCTGCCTCATCCATCAACACAGGTCGTGGAATATCCTCCACCCCGGAGTCGATCCTGAAAAATTTTTTCCATGAAAAACCGGGTTGCTCGATCTGCTGCCGTGAAGGATCAAACGCGGGGTGGTTGACCAGGTTGAGTTTATAGACAAGGCGTTCCACCATCCCTCTCGAACGTATTACCCCCAGTTGTGTCTGGTAGTATTCGTAATAGGCGTTGGGCATGCCATACACCTGCTCGATCTTGACTACGTTCTCACCCTCGGACTCAAGCATGACGATGGCCGTGGCCCGGTAAACACGTGGCAGGGTATTTACATACAGGGCAGACAGGATAGTGACGATGCTGGTCAGACCAATGATGGCCCACTTGTACCTTGAAAGAACGTGAAAACTTTCCCTCAGGCTGATCTCTTCCTCATCCACCTGCACATCACGTATCACATTTTCAGTTGAAGGATCGTTCATAATTTTGCTCAGAAAAAACTTTCCTCTACAGTGATGATGTCACCCGGATTGACCTTGTCATCCAGGCCTGCTTTTGCAGGTTTGCCATTGGCATTGCCCTCACGGATTATGAAAATTTCTTCTTTTGATGCGCGTTCCTTGAACCCTCCTGCAATGGAAATGGCTTTGCGCACGGTAATCCCGGGTTGAAACGGAAACCCCCCCGGTGCCTCGACTTCACCATTCACATAAAACAGGCGGTATTCCAGTATGTCCACGGAGACTTTTGGATCAACCAGATAACCATCCTTGAGTTGACTTGTAATTAATTGCTCAAGCTGTGGTGGGGTTATACCAATGACCTTGATATTGCCCAGAAAGGGATATGAAATAATGCCAGTATCGCTGACCCGTGTTTCCAGATAGAGATCATCCTCACCATATACCTGGATGCGCAGTTTGTCCCCGGTATTGAGAACATAGTCAGTAAACGAATCGTGAACCGTGTTTTCCGTTTCCTGTTCGACCGCAAATCCCTCCGCCGGAAACAAAAACAGGATCAGCCATAGCCGGAGGATAAAATGCCTGCCCATGATATATCGTTGCATAGAGGTCGTCTTGAAAAAATCACTGCCATAATGGAATTTTAGCATACCCGTCCTACCCCGGAGCGAATCAGAATGCCTGCTCATGCTGAGACCGTATGCCGTTATGAATGTTCTGTCAGAACGGGTGACTCTGGGGTGCCGGAGTTCTGCTGGTGTAAAGAGCTGAACCTGCCGCTAGAAAATCACGTCCAGGGTAATCTCGACAAGATTTTGATCATAATCAAACCTGCCGTCCGTTGAATCCAGAGACTGGCGGCGGTAACCGGCCCCGAGCGTCAGCCAGTGGCGGAATGCATAATTAGCCGATACTATCGCTTCATAAGAAGTATCTTCGCGGTTGGTGTTATCTATGGTTGAATCGGAATAGGTTATCTGTGCCAGAGTGCTGAACCTGTCTTTCCAGAAATGTTCCCAGTTCATCAGCACATAACTGGTATCTATCGCATCACCAGTGCCCTCAGTTTCATCGATGACCTGGGCGGTCTCAAAATGCACTTTCGAGTAGGATCTGGGCAGCCAATCAAAGCCTACTTGCCAGGTAAACCCGCCTGCGCTCTCCCGCTGGCTGGATTCAAACTCGCGTGTATTGACACCAATCTTGGCAAAGCCAGTGGTCTTGTACGTTGCTTCCCACGTCACCCCAGTGAGTAATGTGGCATAGATACCGTCAAGACTCGGTGTGCCCGGTGCATCCCGATGATAATCATAATCTGTGAGGCGTCCTTCAAATACCAGGGAAGTCTTCGGGCGAAGCCGGTAAAAAAACCTGCCAACACCCATAAGCTCGGAGCGATCGCGTGAAAACGTGAACTGGCGGTTCGTATCGTAGACTTTGTTCTGATAAACGCTTTCAAATTCCAGGCGGCCTTTGGCTGATGTAGCCCCATACGCAAATATGCCGCCCAGGCCCCAGGCATGCCATTCATCAAGGCTGGCCTGCGTAATTCCACGCCCGGCTTCTGCCCGCCCCGTTCCACGGCCATCGTGAGAATTTCTGAATTCACTGAAAACGGATGTCGAGATACGGCTGGTAGGTTGATAATCAAAACTGGCACGCACGCGATTATCTGCGTAATCGTCATTGCTACTGGCTTCATGAAACGCGGCCTCCAGGATGTAATCCAGTACAAACTTTCTGGTTTTATCTGAAACAACGTAGGCCACGTGTGGTGAGATGACAGTTGCAAATGTGTTGATCTGATTTGCACTTTCCAACGTCAGATTGTCATTGTATTGCAACTTCATCTTGATATCCGGCAGCACCCGGCCGGGGCCGATTTTGCGGCCCACCATGCCCACATCATCATCAAGTTTGAGATCCATGCGGTCGCCCGAGAGCTCACCACGTTCCGGTCCATGGCTGATGCCAGCTGCGCCCATACCAACCAGACCGACACTGCTGGCCAGGGAAACAGGCGAACCTTGAATCTGAATACTGCCAATACCTATCAAGCCATCATTTGCCATGGCTGATGAAATCTGAATACTGCCAATACCCATCAGGCCATCATTAGCGGCGGCTGAGGAAGTGAACAGCATGCAAAAAAGAATGAACTTGAATAGTTTCATCGCCGAAGAATTATAATTTTCGACGTACACAGCACATTTCAAGCCAAGATTGAAACTTTCCCATTTTTCCCCCAAAAACCGGTTCAAAATGTGAACCAGAACACAGCCTGTAATTGTGTTAAAAATTTCGACAATTATCCATACTGACATAATTCTCACACAGAAAAGCAAATAACTCTATAGCTTATTGATAAATATGAATATTAAATTGCTGTTTAAAAGTCATAATCTGTCTGAATTTAACTACATCTTGGTACAGATATGGGTTTTGACTTGATTACACCGGATGAGAGACCCACAAACAGGGGGGTGTATGAGGACTATTGTCTTTATTTTGAGACGCTGTTCCAATGCGACAAATTGTCGCATTTTATGCGTATATCAAGGACATAACTGACAGGATAAAATATGAGGCGCGGACGCAAACCGCTATGACGGGTGATGCATAAACAGGTGGGGCAACTGATGGCCACCAAGGTGCATGGTAGCCATGAATTTCAGGGACTTATGGGCTCGTCCATGCTGGCACCCCCACTTCCACCGGACATACCCAAGGCAAGTGAACGGGTCAGCGCTGATAATCTGGGGCCGGAGAGATTACAGGCCTCGACAATCGCAGTTACAGCATTATCAAACGGGATACCGGCATCCATCATGGACTGCACTGCTTCCTTGTCACACAGACCCTGCTCACTGAGCGCCAGAGCAATATTATTTGCCATCAGCAGAACTTCTGCCGGTGTCTTGCCGGCCACCATACTGCTGACTATGGTTCGGGCCAGTGTAATCGAACCCGAGAGCGGGGCTGTTTCTGCCATGGCGACATGCCATACGAGCAGGGCAGAAAAAATCAGGGCTGTGCGTTGCATATCTGAATACCTGTATGTCTTGATGTAAGCCTGGATTGAACAGGCATGTCCTCCGGTCATAACAATTCATAGACCTGCTATGCCCAGAGTATAGAGAGTATCAGCAGGTCTTGCCAACCCGCAGGTACCCGATTTTTGTGCCTGTACAGGCTGTAAGACTTTATCGCCTGATATTAAATCCCATGACCTGCATCAAATATACCGGCAGAAATATTGCCAATGCACAGGCCAATCCGATGTAGAACTGTATCCACTCCGGCAAATCACGGACAACCAGCGCCAGACTGCCGCACAACAACATCAGGCCCCAGCACAGCCGGACGGTCATAGCGTGATCAAACCCCAGAGCCAGCAGGCGATGATGCAAATGGGTTTGATCCGCCCTGAATGGGTTATGCCCACGGAGGATCCGGCCAAACATTACCAGCAAAGAGTCAACGATGGGCAATCCCATAACGATTGCCATGCTCACTGGCGCAATCTGTACCGTACGATCTCCCTGTACCAGAAGGATACAAAACGCTGACAGCAAATATCCCAGAGAAAGACTACCGGTATCTCCCATAAATATCCTGGCTGGATGATGGTTATAAAACAGAAATCCGATCAAGGCCCCCGATAATCCGAATAGCATGATGCTGATACCGGTTTGTGCACTCTGTATGGAAAAATATCCAAGAAAGACACAGCCAACCAGACTGAGACCTCCGGCGAGTCCATCCAGACCATCGGCCATGTTGAAAGCATTGATTACACCTATTATGCAGAACACTGACACAGCGAGTGCATAACGACCGGTGGTCAATTCCTCTGCATTGAGGAGCTGACCGAAACTGTTCAGGCTTATCCCGGAGCCCACAAGAAAAATCAGGGCAGCGAATATTTCACCGGAGAATTTCACCCACGGGCGCATCTGCCATAAATCATCCGCCAGGCCGGTGAGAACAATAACGGCTAGCCCCGCCAGTAACGGATACAGATAAGGAAAATCTGGATTAAACAGGACAACGCTGGCAGCGAAAGCCAGACAAATCGCAATTCCCCCAAGGTGTGGAACCGGACTGCTGTGTATTTTGCGATCATCCGGGGTATCCAATGTCCCGCTTTGATGTCCCCAGCGGATGAGCCATGGCATTAACAACAAAGCGCAAACCAACGCAGTCAAAAAAACCAGTGGATATGATGTCAGTTCACTCACTCAAGTTACCTGCTGTATTTAACAGAGAGTGTTCCTATATATTGCAGGGCTTGTTGCCGGTTCCTGAAGCGATCCGGACAAGCATGACACAGATCGTCGGCTATTGTTTTCAGAGTCATGCCTTTATTCATCAATGTCAGAATTTTCAGATCGACAACACCATCTTCGTTCAGATCCGGCCGGTGATCAGAAGCCTGCTTGTGTAAGGTTGGCAAACTCAACGGCATACTTTCAAAACTGGATTGCCGGAATTTTTTACTGCCGTTCTGCTGATGATCACCCGAATTGATCCATGTATCCCAACGCCAGATATACTCCTGACCCACAAGATTAGCCTGCAGTTCAATATCCACCGTGTCCCCTTTTCGCAATACCACCGGTTCTGAAAGCGGTAAAAACATATTCCCATACACAGTTTTGGGCTTGCCGGGTGCCGTGCTGTAGCCGAATCCGTCGATTAATTCGCAATCAAACCAGAGACGGTAGCCATGGGCAAGACCATCCTGCTCCATGGTCCAAGAGAGCTTGCCACGCGCGTTAGGACTGGTCACTGAATGATAATCCAGGGTGCACCAGGATTGTGGCGTGACCAGTATGGTTTCATCATCAAACAATTTTCTGTAACGGGGCAGGTTTCTGGCCAGCTTGTAAAGCGGCTGCATATCAAATTTGAATGCGTTGTCTTTTCCCGTAGTAAAGTACGTTTCATATAACGTGGGTGAGTGCACCAACGCGCATTGCAGAATATCCTGACGGGGAATGAGTACGCCTCTCTTTGCGAGATGACGTTCGCGGGCATCAATGATGGCTTCTATATGATGATCGTACAACGGCATCACCCCCCGCAGGTCCGAGACGATGACTGTGGCTTTTTCCGAAAGGCTGATTTTTGTAGACAGCTCCTGCAGGAAAGTTATTTTGTCAGTATAGCCGTTTGCACTGGCGAGTTCTCTGGCGAGATGTATGGAATCATCCGGTTCCAGTGCATAGACGCGCCGTGCACCGTAATGACAGGCCACCAAAGCAAATAAACCGGTGCCCGTACCGATATCCAGAACCACGGACTCGTGATTTATCACAGATTTCAATGCATTAATATACTGGCCCGTGCGCACATCATCATTCATCATGCGCACATAATCGGTGATGGAGTACATCTGTGCTCTCTCTTGTAGTGGCCTATCGATACATTCTGAATCAGGGACTATGCTATGATAGTAACAGTTACCAGGTCATCAGGTGAGTATGGCTGACCGATGATCGATAAATCAGGAGACCCCCATGAAACCGAATGAACCTGACCATCAGACAGCGCCGTCCGGCACAAAAAAAACCTATGCCCGTCCCAGACTGACCATCTACGGCTCGGTAACCGATATGACACGTAGCGTCACTCTCACGGGTACCGGTGATGGCGGGAAGACTGGTGCAACCAAAATGTCCTGATTCTGAAGCTCTACGATTGGAATATATCTCAGAACTTGTCACACACCGGTTCCCGGTTTACAGAATTGTTTGAAATACTGATGTCCTCCTTAAGGCGCTGAATTCCTGCCAACCATTGATTCAGGATCAGGGGCCGAATCGAAATCACCGCGTGCTGAAAGTGAGTTGTTTTACACAAGCGCGGCACTCTGTCTCTTGCGATATAACGCTTGAGTTCATCCATCGGGATCCAGTGATCTGCCCAGGTTGAACTTTCCAGCTCCAGAAAATAAAGCAGGGTTCCCCCCATGCCGCTTTTGGGTCTGCGCAATACGGCCTCAGGCAGTAATCCCTGCATGGCCTCCCGCAACAGGTGCTTATGGAACAACCAGGGCAGCGGTGGCAGGGAGAGTATAAATTCCACCAGCCGCAGGTCCAGAAACGGGTCCCGCTCCTCCGGAAATACAAAATCACTTCGCATTTGGATGTCATCTGTATTCCAGTCAGGCTCCATTAAACCGGACTCCACAGCAGGATGACGTGGATGTGAGGAGTTTATTCCCCTGGAATAAAGTTCATTCCATCGATCCTGCAGGGAATACTCTTTTGCAAATGAATCATTCAGCCACGGTGGGTAAAGGGACTTGAAAGAACCGGCACGCTGCTGCAGCGACCGGAGTGTGGTCATCAATCCGCTGCCTAGAGCAGGCAGTTGCCGGTATTGCCTGTACAGGCCGGCAAGATTCTGCAGTACATGATAGTGGCGCCACTCCGATTTGTTCAGCCTGAACAATGGCGTTGGCTTCATTAAATTGTCACCGGCATAGCCCGCCAGACAGACCCGGCTGTTCATGGCGAGCAACCTCTGGGTCTCCAGCCATAAACCGGGCTGATAAAACTCCATCGGCCGCGTGGTTAATACAGGGGTATCCAGAAATGGCCAGGCCGATGACTGGATGAACTGAATCGGTAAACCCAGTTTTTCTGCGACCAGCCGGGCATACGCAGCTTCTTCATCAGGATATACACCTTCATAGGACGCGGTAACTACCGAGAGATTAATGCTGCCGCTTTCATCATCGCGGCATTGACTGGCCAGTGCCGCGATGGAAGTTGAATCCATGCCCCCGCTCATACTGATGACGGTATCGCGATAACGCATACGGTCCTGTATGACTTGCTTAAATAATTCCCTGAAGCGTGCTATGTACTCCGCATCATTCCTGCAGACCAATAACGGCAATTCACGCGGAAATTGCCAATATTGTTTCGTGGCCGGTTTACGGTTACTGATAATGAGTGTGTGCGCGGGAGGAACTTTATGGATATTTCTGAATGCCGTCCGGTTTTTTTCCCTGTCCATCCATGCCGGATCGCCAAATAACAGAAAATCACCGATTACCTGATCGTCAAGGTCGGCCGCCAATACAGAATAATGCAACAGACAGTATAGTGAGTTGGAGATGATGATCGCATTGCCGACTTTGGCAAAATAAAGCTGGCGCATGCCAAATCGATCTCGTGCGCAGAATAATTTATTGCACCGCGCATCCCAGATCACAAATGCAAAATCACCCAGCAGATGATGTATGCATTGTTCGCCCCATGTCTGATAGGCGTGCAGTATGAGAACGGTATCCGGCGTTTCTTCCGCTTTCAGCCGGCTCAGTCCGAGTTTTTTAATCAAGTCATCCCGACCGTCTATACGTGCGGATGATATCAGCCACACCTGACCTTCCAGCGTCGCCGGATGTTGTTCAAACTCCGCTTCACGGGTGGTTTTATGCAGTGCATGACCCAGACCAACGGCACCCTGCACCCATGATGACCGGGCATCCCGACCGCGGGACTCCAGCGCATTAACCAGCCGGTGTAACAGGATGGTATCCACTGGGGCACCATCCATGTTTATAATCGCAACCAGTCCGCTCATTTATGCTGCGATGGCAGAGAAATTCTCCAGAATCTTGTCCTTCAGGTCCTGAATCATGCGTATATTGCTGACCGGTTGCAGTTGCTTGATGGAAATGTCATTAACCACCCTGCTCAGAAAAATGAACTCATCTTTTTTCCTCGTGGCATCCAGCAGTTCACAATAATAGGTATTGGCGGCGAGCAATGAGACCGCCCGGGAGGGAGATAATGTCTGTATTTGATTTGCCGGGTTTTGGTTCTGCCAATCAATAATATAGATGGCTTTTAACTCCACCGGATAGTTGCAGTACCTGTCGGGTGCGGCAAGCAGATCCAGATAACACTTGTCCCAGTCTGCGGAAAGCAATGGAAGCTCCGGCGGCAACCCTTCGATGTACTTATGTGAATCCGGATAAAGATTGATGCGTGGATATCCCGGTGTCGCCATCAGTACACCGTCCCGGTAACTCAAGGGCATGATGTCATCGGTCAGAATGCGAAATCCGGAGGTGGCAAAGGCGGCCGCAAGCGATGATTTACCGGCCCCGGAAACACCACAAAGCGCAAATGCCTGTTCCTCACAGACGATGCCGCTGGCATGCAGGCACACATTGCCCCGCATGCGTAAAATAAACCCCAGTACCGCTCCCGTCAGTGAAATGATGGCATGATCCTGTAAACCGGCGTGTTTCCACTTACACCACACCAGGCTGCATTCCCTGTTGATCACAAAATCGATGCCGGGTGAATAATACCAACGATAGTATTGACCACCTCTACTGCGGACCACTTCAAGATAAGAGGGTTCATTTCCCAGTGGCGGATCCTGATAAAGCATTTTTTCTGCTATCGACGATCCTGTATCAACCTCTGCGGGTATATCACCCATCATGACAGTAATATCGGCTGACCTGATATCACCTGCCACTGGTTGCAGACATGGCAGTTCAAGATTTACCGCCACCCGCAAACCATATACATCATAAAGCAACAAAAAACCGATCTCCTTCAGGACAACACCATGTAATCATCGTTTGCAGCACAGGCAGGCAGTTCCTGACCACCTTGATTGACCCAGGCATGCATTTGTACAGGACTGTCCGGAGTTTTCTGTACACCAAAAATTATATCCGAATGAATTCCCTGTCTTGCCAGCAACCACCACAATATCAGGGAGCGTTCCAGACAATTTGCCTTAAACGGACCATGGTTGGCTGTGATATCCACCATCCGGCTGATGCGAAGTGCGACAGATCCATGATGCTGTTCCGGCAATGTGCTCTCTGCACTTTTGGGTAAAAACCGGCTGATAAAATCGCGGGTACGACCATATCCCTCCACTCGCATGGCCAGTTTCACGGCCGGGATCAATACCAATACCTGCAATACCAGCTTCCGTTCGGCCGGTTCGAGAACAGCGAATTTTGCCAGTTTTTCTGTAAATACCATACGGAGTGTCTATGTAATCTGTATCAAGCCGGCGGCCAGCATTTCATCCAGAATCTGCTCCATGTCCCGCGCCAGGGTATTACCGTCAACATCATATTCGCCCAGTAATACATTATATATTGCCTGGGTGTCGCCCTCGCCTCCTTCCTGCAAAAGCTGCCAGATACGGGTGCCCACCTCATTCAGCCCGAAATAACATTCATTTTCGAGATTCAACAATACTGTCTCTCCACTGACTTCTCTCGAGAGCACATCAGGGATGATGCGGATTTTCCTGTTGATATATTTCTGCATGGGGATCAATTATGAAATCAGTAACTATAAAATAGTATAACACTCATCACGCTGGCCACGCGGGGACCCGGCAATCTCCCGCACAATACCGGGCAGACAAGCTGAATAATAACGGATTCTCAGTCATAATTATTTCATCCCCTGATCTTGCAGGAATCAATACGCCGTATGGCTAGTGGATTACCGGAAACCAGCACGAACACTTCTGCCAGCCCTTTCTGGTTGCACCGGTTATGCCTGCAACCGCTCCTGTGTGTGGAACAATCAACTGATTTTTCAATATACATTCCGGAAATTGAGAAAGCCGGGAGGGATATTTTTATCAATTTCATCCGGGATAACTGTTTGGCCCCACTCTGGCACCATGTTCTGGAGACCCGTTTTCCGGCATCGCCGGTCGTATATGCACTCCATGATGAACTGCTTCCGGACAGACGGCTTGCTGCGGCCATGTATATGCGGCAGAAACACACGCTGGAAAAGCTCCATGACCTTTTCGCAGGTCATGGACTGCAGTACGCCCTGTTCAAAGGGGCCCAGATACGTGAATTTATCTACCAGTCACCTGAGTTGCGTCCGGTGTGTGATATTGATGTATTGGTCAATGTTGTTGATCGTGACCGGGCCATCAAGACCCTGCTGGATGCCGGCATGGTGTTAATCGCAAAACCGGAGAATCTTTCCCACGAATGCACATTAATGGACGGCCATGTTGCAGTGGATCTGCACTGGCATGTACTGCGCCCCGGACGTCTGAATACTGAGATGACCACGATATTGATGCAGCAATCGCGGTACTCTCATGGTTTTTACAGTCTCAATGATCTGGCCACGCTGTTCATCATGCTGGTGCACCCGGCATTTACCAAATATGTATGTTCACCATATGCGCATCTGGTCCGTCTTGTCGACCTGATTCACTGGCTGGACACCTGCACCATAAATACGGATGAGGTGGTGTCCTTACTGCACAATTCACACCTCAAAACAGCGGCGTGGGCCACCCTGTTCTGGCAGAATCTGATAGTGGATCACCCTCGTTCCATTTCCATCATGAATCGCATTAAACCTCCTGTCGCCCAGAAAAAATATCTGCAATTCTGGATTACCCGCAATCTGCCGACGCGGCTCCTGCAACACAGGAACCTGATTCGTCTGGCATTTACACTGGCCCTGCATGATAGCCCTCGTGATGCAATCAATGCTGCATTCAGATTGTCACGGCAGATCCAGAACAAGCCAGCAGATAATATTTAATCCGCCTTATCTGTTTCTGGATATGCTGTAATCATTCATAACCAGCGTGTCCATGTCGGTACGGATGAAACATTCCAGCGCTTCTTCCGGACTGCATACAATCGGTTCGTTTTCATTAAACGATGTATTCAGCACAATCGGGATACCGGTAATATCATTGAAGGCCCTGATCAACTCATAATACCGGGCGTTCGATTCACGCGTCACTGTCTGCAGGCGTCCGGACCCATCCACATGGGCCACTGCAGGTATTTGATGCCGGCGCTCCGGCCTGATCTGGAATACCTGGGACATAAAGGGTACGTCATCATCTTCTTCGAACCATTGCGAAACTGCTTCCCGTAATATCGACGGCGCGAAGGGCCGGAAAGATTCACGGCGCTTGATTTTGCGGTTAAGCAGCTCCTTCATGTCCGTCCGACCGGGATCACATACTATTGATCGGTTCCCCAGCGCGCGCGGGCCCCACTCCATACGCCCCTGGAACCAACCAACCACCTTGCCCGCAGCGATTGCCGCGGCAGTCTTTTGACATAATGATTTCAGGTCGCTGATTAATTCAACCGTGCAATCTGCGTCCGCCAGTTGTTGCATTCTCTCCCTGAGCAGATTGGATATTTTTTCATTGGTGTATTCAGGCCCCCAGTAGGCATGGTTCATGACAGGTCTGGCATCCACACCAGCATTGATTGCATACCACGCCACCAGCGCCGCACCAATCGCTCCACCTGCATCCCCGGGTGCAGCTGCGATATATATTTTTTTAAACCCGGTCATTCTGCAGATCTTGCCATTGGCAACCGAATTCATGGCGCAACCGCCGGATAAGGCAAGATTCTTTGTCCGGCAGTTTCTTTCGAGACTGTTGAGCAAATGAAAAAATGCTTCTTCATACATCATCTGTACGGAACAGGCGATGTCCCTATGCCTCTCCATCAGCGGTTCATTCTCCTGCCTTGCTTCACCCAGCAAACCGGTAATCCTGTCGGACAAGAGTGTACTGACTTTGGGTGAACTCCCGGTCCATTGATATTCGATCTTGTGATTTACATATTTAAAATATTCCAGATCAAGGCGGAAACTTCCATCGTCCTGTAACTTGACAATCCTGTGCATGGCATCCATGTAGCGTGCCTTGCCGTATGGCGCCAGTCCCATGACCTTGTATTCATCCCCGTAATAGGGAAAACCCAGAAACTGGGTCATCGCGAGATAAAAAAATCCGAGTGAGTGCGGGAAATAGATGCGGCCATCAACCCGTATGTCATTTCCCCTGCCGATGCCCCATGCACAACTTGCAAAATCACCAAATCCGTCAACCGAAACTGCAAGTGCCTCAGGAAAGGAGGAAACATGAAAGGTGGACGATAAATGTGCCAGATGATGTTCAACATTCATCAGCTTTCCGTTAAATTCCTTGCCCGGGAAATTTGAATTGATCACGGCGATGATTCCCTGCCGTTTCAGCTTGTCTTTTATTTTGTCATAGATAAAGCCCGGTCTTGGCCAGTGCTTCATCGCAAATTTCAATTTCTCCAGACTGTTTGCCCGTGAGTCCTGATTGATGGCGATGACATCAATATCACTCAGGTCTGTCCCGCCCTGCTCAAGACAAAAGGCAATTGACCTGACCGGAAGACCGGCCCAATGCTTGATCCGGCAAAACCGTTCTTCTTCTGCTGCCGCGACAAGTTGACCGTCCCGGATCAACGCGGCCGAGGAATCACCATGAAATGCATTCAGCCCGAGAATATTCACTCTTTTTTCACACTCCGCATCGACTCAGCCAGAAACCATTTCCACGCAGTCTCTATAATTTCATCCAGGGCAGAAATGGTGGGCCTCCACCCCAAAACCTGTGCAGCCTTGTCCGCACTGGCCACAAGACGTTCCGGATCGCCCGGACGCCGCCCTGCAGGACGGTATTGAATGTCCTGCCCGGTCACACGCCGGCATGATTCAATGACCTCTTTCACAGAATAGCCATGACCATTTCCGAGATTGAAGGCTTCAAAGCCATTTACTACGCCACTTGAAAGCCGGTGCATCGCCTGAAGATGCGCAACACATAAATCCGTGACATGTACATAATCACGGATACAGGTACCGTCCGGCGTTTCAAAATCCAGCCCAAAAATTCTGAGTTCTGTAGCGGCTGGATCGCCGCCGTTCTTCACACGCAGCGCTTCTTGCAGTACCAATGGTATCAGATGTGTTTCCGGATCATGCCGTTCCCCGAGGTCTCCATCGGGATCACAGCCGGCGGCATTGAAATAACGAAGAGATACAGTGTTGATACCATAATTTAATCCATAATCATGCATGGCCTGTTCCGCAGCATATTTTGTCATGCCATAGGTATTGATCGGTCGTTGCGGATGTTCTTCTGTGATAATTTCCGACGCCGGGATTCCGTAGGTACTGCAGGAAGATGAAAACACCAGATTAGCAACATTTGCCGAACGCATGGCTTCCAGAAGATTGATGGTGCCAACAAGATTATTGTTCCAGTATTTACCGGGATCCACCATGGACTCGCCCACGTAACAACTTCCGGCAAAATGCATTACCAGATCACAGTCAACTTTGCTGAGTACATTTGTAATCTCTTCCGGATTTTTAAGGTCACCTTTATAAAAAGCTGCACTTATAACAGCATCGCGATGCCCCGTAGAAAGATTGTCAAAAACCACAGTTTCATGGCCGGCATTTTTCAGTATTTTGACCATGTGTGAGCCAATATAGCCTGCGCCACCCGTCAACAATACTACCTTACCCATTCAACGGGTCCTCCGGCGAAGGTCATGCTTTCTGGCAACAATCAGTCCCTGATAGATTGCCTTCATCATGCAGAAGGCAAGACCATCCTTGCCATCCAGAAATCCGCCTCGCAATATATAACTGTAAATAAAATATAACAGTGGTCTTGCCGGCATACGTATTACAAGGCGCTTGAGTGCTGCTCTCCTGATCAGGGGATCCTGACTGAATATCTCGCTTATGTTTATTGGTTCACGCTCAAGAGTAATCTCATATTCCGCATCTTTCTGCGAATAACTGTTTTGTCGTACTAACCACTCATCAATGCCTTTCAGATTTTCATCAACCAGATCACAGTCCAGGCTCATGATTTTCCCGTCTACTTGCTGTGTCTCCGCATGTCCCCGGTTTATGAATTTTATCCGATCTTTCCGGACGAGCCGGACGACCCAAGTGGGATAAAGACTGCTGTATCGCAACCAGCGGCCCCACATATGAAAACGCCTGCGGATGCGAAATGCAGCGATACTCTCCGGAATATTTTTGAGAACCCCCGCCATCTCTTCTACCAGAGATCCCGGAACCTTCTCATCAGCATCCAGTATCAGAATCCAGTCATGTTTGGGGAATGTGTTTGCAAGCGCCCAGTTACGTTGTTCGCCAAAACCGGAAAAAGTATGCTGGAATACCCGCGCGTTTGATTTTCTTGCAATCTCGACTGTCTGATCCTTGCTGAATGAGTCAACGAGAATAATATCGTCACACCACTTCAGGCTTTCCAGACATGATGGAAGGTTGATTTCTTCGTCAAGAGTAAAAATCATTACCGAAACCGGAGCGGTGAATGATGCGCGTATTGGGGTCTGGTCCATAATCGAATATTTTACATTCGAGATATTTTACAAATTATTCCTGCAAGGAATTAGTGTTTACACGATCACGTATCGCACTTTCAAACATTTGCAGGTACTGACTGGCTACAGTTTCGGTTGAAAAACGTGTCGCTTGGTCAAATGCGGCCTTGCCTAATTTCCCTGCGTATCCCGGGTCCGCCAACAAATGACATATTGCGTCAGCCAGCAAAGCAGATGCATCAGGCGCCCTGTGATTGAATACCCGTGCATTTTTGTCATGTACCACAAAATCCCGGAAACATTCCAGCGAAGAGACGACACATGGAATGCCGCAAGCCATCGCTTCAAGTACTGCACGGCCAAATGCTTCACCACGTTCGGCAATAGACGGATAACAAAAGCACCCGGCCCTTTGATAAACAGACGCCAGTACTTTTTCATCTGATACCGGCCCATGAAACCTGACATTCATTCCCCGCGCAGCATTCTCAAGTTTTCTCAAATATAACTCGCCACCGCCACCTCGCTGCGCGTCAGATGGCCCATAAATTTCAAGGCTGGCTTGCGGAATTTTACTGGCAACACGCCGGAAGGCTGTTATCAGTAAATCAAGTCCTTTTTCAGGGTGGATACGCCCGACATAGACTATGGATGAATTATGGCTGTATCCCGATTGCACGGGTCTGAAAACTTCAAGATCGACCGGATAACCTATGACTCTGACCTTGCTGCCAACAGATGGTGTCTGCTCACAAATAGCTTGAGCGACCGCCGATGAAATAGCCTGAATAACATCTGCACCCTGATACAGCCACATCTGCCATTTTGGATACCGGGCAACATGTACGACAAGCCGTCCCTTTTTTTTCTTCAATATTGAAAGCACCACCGGCAACCAGAATGTATTGGTTACGACAATATCTGAATCCGGTATTTGTTTGACCGTTTGTACGGCATATAGGAAATCTTTTATCAAATCAACCAGAATAATGCCGGATGCATGATACCCCTTACATTCGATAACATTTACTCCATCCGGCGTAATATAGGCTTGTGAACCTGTGGTTTCCCGGCCAACGACGACGACATCGTTTCCACGCGAGACAAATGATTTCGCCAGTTCCATCCAGACTTTCTCCACTGCTCCCATCCCGGTTGGCGGCAGCGGTTGAAAAGGCCCCAGAACTATGCAGATATTCATTCTGTTATTACACACCCGGGCCGTTCACCCCGATTACAAAGCCATAAATACACCGCTTTCATCCGGCTGCTGATCCTGTCCCAGGAGTAGGATTGCTCCATCAGGGCACGCCCGTTCATGCCCATTTCGCGTCTTGCTGTACCAGGCCGCGTCATCGCATCCAGCATGGCGCTGGTAAGATCAGTTTCACTTCTATCAACCCACCAGCCACATTTATGTGTCAGCAAATCAGTCCAGGGTGCTGCTTTTGTAGTAATTACGGGTGTTGCATGCGAAAGTGCCTCACCAATTACCAGGCCGAAATTTTCAGAATGCGTCGGCAAGATAAATAAATCTGCATGTTTGAATGCACAGGCTTTTTCTTTTCCCTGTAACATGCCGGTGAAGGTGACACGTTTTTCCAGTCCGAGCCTGATAGTTTCCTGCCTGATATATTTTTCATATCCATCCAGATCCGGGCCGGCAATAATCAACTGCCAGTTTTTGTATAGTTCCGCCAGATTTCTCCAGCATCGCAATAACTCCTCAATCCCTTTAACCGGATGAAGACGTGACAGAAAAAGTATCCAGAACTTGTCAACAAGCTCTGGATGTACCTTTTCAAGCATGGAACGATCCGGTATGGATGCAAGATCAGGCAAGTCAATACCATTCGGAATGATGGCTATTGGTTGGGTAAACCCCAGTTGTTTTATGGAAAGTGCCTCATCTTCACTTGTAGCATGGAAAAGGGCAGCAGCCTTAAGATTGATTTGTTCATAAATATTCCAGGCAATCATTTTTTTGATGCGACCACGCCCTAATGACCACTGCTGTAACATTCCTCTCGGTGACACTATAAGCGGCAGTCCTGATGACATGGCCACCTGCCGTGCATAGATGTTTGGAAACATCCATAAACCATGGCTGTGTACAAGATTAATCCCGTGCGTTGCAATCGATTGCATTTGACGTCGGAGCTCAGGGCACCAGCCACGTAATCGCTTTGCTAACCAGCCGGCCCGGATATTAATCAACTTAAACCCGCCCTGATTGAGTTGTGAACCGTGCTCAGGATAATCCAGTGCGGCTATGACAGTAGCCACATCTTGCGCCTGAAGTGATGCAGCCAAACGCGATACAGTAACTGCTGGGCCACCTACAGCCTGGTTAATGCTGGCTACAACCTGCAATACTCTAATCAATAAAATTCAAAACCTGGTTGCATTAATGGAAAATGAGATACTGTCATACGAATTATTCACATGGTAGTCATAAAGTATGCATTTCTATATTCAGAGTTCTGAGTGATAGTAAAAGCCCTTTTGTGGCCTCTTCGTAACTGTACCTCTGTATTCTGCGTATGGCATTCTCACCCCAGATTCTTGGCCTGTCAGGCCTGCTTAATGCTTCTTGCAGGCATTTACCAAGTGCTTCCACATCACCTGCGGGGAATGTCATCCCGGTTTCCCCATCAATTACCAGATCCTGTGCACAACCTACATGATTACTGACGATAGCAGGACGTCCCATACTCATCGCTTCGTTAACCGCCATGCCCCAGGTTTCTGATCGGCCCATACTGGGCAATACAAATACATCACATGCTGCATAGGTCCTTGGCATAAGTGACTGGTTCTGAAACGGGGCAAAATAAACATACGGATTACCCTGAGCTAATTGTCGTAACTGACGTTCCAGTTTGCCCGCGCCCACATAAAGCAGTGACACCTGTTTCAGGTCCGCAAGGATAAATGCTTTTAATAAATCCACCGGTCTTTTCTTGTCCTCAAACTTCCCGGCGAAAAGTATAACCCGATGGTCATCGGGTATGGCGAGCGACTGTTTCCATAACCTTGCATCAGTCTTGACAGAATCACGTCCGGTATTGAACCGACCACTATCGACAGCATGCGGGCTGAAAAAAAGCCTTTCATCCGGTATCAGGTGATATTTGAAATATTCGCGGTTGGCGGCGCCGACAAAAAGTGCGGCACTGAACCGTCTGAATAACCTGATCAGGATCTGTCGTTTCAGCAAATTGAGCGGGCCGGTTTCAGGGACAATCCGGTGAGAATCTCCACGGAATATAAGTGGTATCTTTTCGGACGACCAGCGCCACAGAAAATAAAGCAAAGTCGCATAATTATATGATGTCAGCAGGACTGCATCAGGATTGAAGTCCATGATTTTTGAGGTGAGTCCGGGATTCCACAGGCCGATAAAGTGACTGGTCCCCGGATCAGGACTGGCATTATGCACAAACTTGTAATCATATCCATTCAATAATGGAATGTCCCAGCATACAGGTATACCAAATCCCTGATCCTGATACTGTCGTAACCCAGCGTCAGAAAGATAAAAAACGCATAACGTCAAATCCGTGTGTGACGTCAGATAGGCAAACCAAGGTGCATAATACTGAATGGGGTGTGTACATATAATTGCAAGCCTTGATTTCATTCAGTACTATTTCGAATAATAATAATTTTGTCTTTTCAGGATCGGTATCACCAGAACCAACACGGCCAGCGATTGCACAAGGACCGACATGAAAACACCCATCGAAAATTCTGTTTGTATCGCCAGCACAGTAAATGTTATTCCAATAAGATTCTCAAATGACATTATCGGGGCACCCGCAGTAAGGCGGCCAACCACGCCCAACAATGTACCCATGAAGCAGGCGAGCCCCATGACGCCCAGCAAACCAAAATTTGCGTAGGATTCATTCAATAAACCCCAGCCGATTGTGGTTGTTCGCGCATATTCCTCTCTCTGGATGCCATAGTGCATATTCAACAGTGTTGTTCCCAGGTGTGACGGTGGCTTGTTCGGGTTCAGGAATCTCGGGATTAATAATTGCGGCACAATTACATAGGTGGCGCCCTCAAGATAGGGGACATATCTGGGTGATGCATGTTGAACAAACAAAAGCAGATGAATAAGACTAGTACGCTGATATATCGGAGAGTAAGTATTTTTAACCTCATCAGAATAAAATATTGTGCGAAATCCCGCATCTGTCCATTCGTCCAGTAACCGAGGTATATCGGCCACCTCTATGGCACGATATTCGGAGAATAAATATCGTTCCCTTATTTCAGCTTTACCGGCATGAAACACACTGAATACAAGGAAAGTCGCTATCAATCCAAGCCATGGTACTCTTTGTTTACCTACGGTATAACCAACTATTGCAATCGATATACAGGTGACTGCCCCAATCAAATACAAAGATGACATTTGCATTACAATATAAAAAAGGGCCACACAAAAAAAGATTATCTTTTGCAACCTGTTAATTTCATTTTTGCCTGCGCGGTAAGCCAAAACAAACATTGCAATAGATGCAAATGAAATTATTGCCGCACGAAGAATTCCGAACAGACTTGGGTCGATGTTCAGATCACGACTGATTACCAAAGCTGTAAATATACCGCCGAGCATCAACGAAGCAATAAATAAATTAAATCCACGGCTTTCGGAAAGAATATAGTAAAACTTTCTGGGCTTATAACGGCGCCGTGATATTAAATACCACGATATAGTTGCAACTATTGCATAGGTGACCACGGTCATAGCGGCATAGATTATTTGATCCTCATCATATTTTTTTAATAGCGGATGACCGGCCATTAACGGCAAGGCAAATGTCCAGATCAATGCCAATACATGGAGCGGGAGTATTGGTAATCCGGGAATGCGCCCATCTGCCCAGAGATATCCGGGCACCAGTGCTGCAATAATAATTATCAGGGCGCTTAAAACCGAATCTTCGGGGTATAAAATGCTGTGATAAAGACAATATCCGAATGACAGAAAGAAAAATATTTTTATCGCCAGCAATAACTTTGGATAGCGTTCTACAGACCGCTGTTGCCGCAGACTGTTAGACGGCTGCAATGTCTGGAATTGATTCAATGGATATTCTTGCTGTTATCTTGCAATGATTTTTCAAAAACGGAGCACAACTTTTCTGACATTACTTCAGACGTATACTTCCTGAAATTATTCCAGTCTGTTTGAGGCGCTTGGGCACATACACCATGGAACCAGGTTTTGAAGATTTTTTCTGAAATGGATTGAACGGATTCATTATTTCCAAACTTTACAAGCGTTCCGCATTGAGTTTCTTCAAACACCTGCACAACACTGCTATTTTGATGAAAAATGCCAAGTAATGGTTTCCTGAATAATATATACGGATATATCTTGGAAGCAGTATACCCTGCGTGGCTTGCTCCGGTGGCAATCAATGCATCGGCCTGATTTAAACACTGTAGTGCTTCGAAGTAGGCAATCCTTTCCGGACTTTCCATAATAATATCTCCGACGCCACATTCATGGGCGAGGTTTTGAACACTCATTACATGCTGATGATCAGCATAATTGGTACCGATGAAATGCACACGCAATTTTTCAAATTGACCTGGGGTTTCGATTAATGCTCTTTTAAGTGCCATACAAAATGCTCGCAGGGCCAGTTCCATATCCGGGTTTATAACCCCGGTGTAAACCCAATGACAACAGCCGTCTTTGGGGTCATATATATTCTGTTTTACATTTGCGCTCAGCAAAACTTGCATGTCTTTTGTTGTTGCGCCAAAGGGTAATACCGTATAACGATCCATTTTGACATCAGGATACCGTCTGGCCAGCATGACAGGATAATCAGGCGATACACACACAATGGCGGCTGCGTGGCGAATGGTCATGGGTTCCAGAAAACGCGCTATATAATTTACCAATCTGCGTTTTAAGGTCCAGCCGCCAGAGTCAGTTTCCGGATCATTGACCCATGGATCCTGAAAATCAAGAATATAGGGGACACTATGCCTCTTCAGCCAATAAGGCCCCAGAATGAAAAGAACAAACATGGTTGTAGAGAAAAAAATGATGTCTGGTTTCATCTGCCGGATGATATGAGAACCGGTGGTTGCAAAATGAAAAATACTCCTTATCCCGACATTACTAATCCCGATCCATTTTGTAATCCACGCCGGTATGGCCCCCGCGTATCTGATCATCAGATTGTCCGGGAGCGTTTCTGCAAGCAACGGATCTCTGACCCCACCCTGCAACTCCGGAGTTACTGCCAGAATCAGTGGCTCCCAACCCAATCCCCGGAAATGTGCAGATGCCATCCGGACTCTCTGCATGTCCGGATAGGCAATCGGTGGCCAGTTCGGGCTGATAATCAGGACTTTTTTCATCCGTTTTTTATGATGGTGAACTCAAGATAGTCGCCGAGACGGGTTATATTCACCACATAGCGTATAAAATTTGCCATATACTCATGGGTCTGTATCCATCGTGCAAGATTCCATACCTTGCGTTGCAGTCCGGCTATAAAATTTATTTTTGAGGTAACACCAGAAACTTGTGGATTGGCCGTCTGCTGACTGATACCGGTGTTTCCAGTTATCAGTCCGTATGGAAATGGTGAGCCCGATATTCTCTTTCCTGTTGCGCCGGAAAAACCAATACGTCGCAGAACAAATTCCAGACTGCCGGGTACCCAAAATAAAAGGTGTTCATCCGTCGCCAGATGAGTCCAGCGATCACGGTAGATTTTACATGCCAGTGAATTACCATAAGGACAGGTAATCATCAATACGCCATGAGGGCGTAAAATCCTGTAGGCATCGGCAAATAACGGCAAGGGGTCAACCACATGCTCCGCAACATTAAGCAAAACGACTGCATCATAACTTTCTGCCGCTACCTGGTTTGATGCTTTCCTCTGCAGATATTTGTTTTGAAGTGCTGCTGGCAAATGGGGATCAATCCCTTCTGCCATAACACCGAGACTCCGGGCGATATTGACAAACTGTCCGGCACCACATCCAATATCGAGCAGACTGATTTTTGAATAATCAGCAGAGACATTAAGCAGTTTTGCTATGATTTTTAATTTACAAGCAGCACTATTAATATCCGCCAAGCCTGCTTCAGGTGCAGATCTGAAATGAACATAGTCATCCTCATAAAAAGATTCCAGCTCAAGCAGGCATGGATGACGATTTTTATAAACAAGGCCACATTTGAGACATTTGACTACAGCGCAGTCTTCTCCCAAAAGCCGGGTATCATAAAGTCTGTTGACCGCTACTGATTCCGAACATCCGGGGCAACGAGGTGTTATTTCTGTTCGCATCAATAATTCGTGACGGCAGATTGAATTTCAGGCGATGTAATTCCTAATTCTGCCAAAAGCCCGGAAAACCTGTTGCGCCATGTATGAAATCGAAGGGCATGCTCCCGGCCTGCGTTAGCAATACGCACGCGCTCCCCTGGATTTTCAAGAAAGTATATGGATTTTTCCAGCAGATCATCGAAACCATCCCAGCATGCGACATGAACATTTTCCTTGAACAAGGAAGACAATTCCGGACATCTCTGGGTGAGGGAAAAACCACCCGCCATCGGTATCTCGAATTCTCTCAAGCGCACTTGCCGGTATTCATTTCCTGAACCGGGCCGTCCACTGAAATGGGTAAATCCAAGATTTATCGAAGCACCACTGACCAGTCTAGCAAAATCTTCAGCCCGGTAACTGCCGATGACAATTTTATTATTAAAAACTGTGCGTTCCTGTGATGTCATTCTTTCACTGAAATAACGACTGGCTACCAGTTGCATCAGTCCATACAGACCTTCTTCCCTGACGCGCGGCAGTAAATAATTCTTCACATCATGCAAATACTTGATGTGGCGGGGCATAACATCTGACATTCCGGAAAACAATTTCGTCTGCGTTTGACTCTTGTTATGCCAGTTATGCCCGTAAATACGTACTGGCAGATCATGTTGTATCAGCCTGGCCAGTATTTGCATTCGATACACCCACGGAGAACCCAGATACAACAATCCATCAAAATCAAATGTATTTTCAGTTGTAATTGCCGGTTGGGGAGGATTGGCTGCCATAGGCATGAGACAGGGACGAATACCTGCACGCCGGAGAGCATTCCAGTGAATCTCCTGCGCACAGGCCACCCTGTCAAAATATTTGCCGGTTTTGAGTATACGGTACCATTGTCCAACCAGATCGACATGATAATTAATCATGGGCACACCCAGTGCACGCAGAGCTCTTGCCGTTTCTTCAGACAATACATCGTCATATATAACAGCGAAAATTAAATCCAGCATGCCGTCTTTCTTCAACTGCGTTGCACAGGCCAGCAGATTTGAATTGATAATCGCGTTATCCTGCCGGCCTCGTGCCGTCCAGTCCCGGCCCATGTGAGTCCCGTAGAAAAACTCATGCACTTGGCATCCCAGTCTCCGCCATCCCTCCGACAGATTGTCCGGCATCCAGCCGCCTGCGCACAGGATGGTCAGTACATTCATTGTGCGGACACTTCCTGATTCTGTTTCAGACAGGTTTTCTCCGGCAGAAATAATGCGTTGATGTGCGCGGGCAAATCCCCGGCAGGATGAAGTTGCCCATGCCGGTTAATCAGATAACAACCATAGCCGAATGACTGCAGATACTTGCGTATTTCTTCTCCTTTACCAAATCCCAGTTCTGCATAAATGGCAAGGATTGATTGCCGGGCAAGGCAGGCTTCAGCACCGTGCAGTGCCTGCAATTCATGGCCTTCCATATCGAGCTTCCACAAATGCACCTGATCAATCGTTCTGGCTTTCAGAAAATCCTGCAAACGGATTATGCTGATGGGCATGCCGTCAGTCGCGGAAACCTGGCTCCAGGCACCATGCAGGTTATTCGGGCCCGGTGACTGCAAAAACATATTTGCCGTATTTTCACCCAACCCTGTATTTATACATTCCACACGCAGTGACGGGTTTTGAAGCAGGCATTCCTGCAACCAGGAAAAAGCTTCCTGATGCGGCTCAAAGGCAAATACTTTTCCTGTCGCAACAAACCCTGACAGATAAACAAGCATCTGACCAATATTTGCACCTGAATCCACAATAATGCCATTCTCAGGCAGGAACCGTCTGGCCCAGACCAGAAATCCGGGACCTTCATACTGTCCATATATGATCCAGCGGTGAGTACTGTTTGTCAGATCAAGCTTCCATGGGACACCGGCCGCCGTCTCAACCCAGCATACATTGTGATGCGCCAGTCTTTTTCCATAGAAACGGTCAAGTATCCCGAGCTTGTGGGGAAACTCGATTTTTTGCAGTGTTTTAACCATCCATGGTAATGGCGTTATTTCCGGTTTAACGGGTGACATCAAATTACACTAACGCAGTTATGCCAGTGCCTTTTCAATTGAATTGAGCAATACCGGCGCCTGACGTTCCCAGCAAAAGACTATTTGCGCAGCGGCCAATGCAGCTGTTTTGGCAACATGTAAACGATTATTTGATGCAAGCAAATAATCCAGCTTTTCCGCCAAAGCCCGGGGATCTCCGGATGGATAGAGCATCACCGCACCGCTGGACTGTCTGGCTACTTCTTTATGTCCTTCCGTATCACTGGCGACTACTGCCAGTCCTGCAAGCAAATAATGAAGAATTTTGTTTGTAACAGTTAATTCCCTATTTCGGCAAAATTTCATCTCACCTGCAAAACCAATATCATGCTCGGCTATGCGCGAGAGCAATTCCTGGTTGGAGACGAGGTCGTGAATAAAAACGCGTGTGTGCCAAGCCTCAGGAAGTCTGGCCATTAACCATTCATGGAAGCCGGTCACAGGCTTGCCGCGCAAATGAATTTCCGCTTCATGTGTCATGAGTGGTAACGCAGCCAGCAAATCCTCTAGACCACGTCCCTGACCAAGCGTCTGCGAAAACCAGTGTATCGAGGGTATATCCAGTTGTCTGCGATCTTTATATTTTCCATCAAGCGTCTGGCGATCGCTCCATGGAAATGCATTATAGATGACTTCCGGTGAGCGGCATTTATAGTCCCGGGCCAATTGCTCGCTCATGACATGCGAGGGACAGGAACTATGCTTTGCATTCCGTAAAAGCTCGCATTCCAGTTCGTGAATCAACACATAAGGCCGTTGTTTCCGGACTTCAGGCAATAAATCTTCGCTGAACCAGTCTTCCATATCTATTCCTATTTTTCGGCCTTGTATCTGCAAATCCCTGGCAACATACATTCCGGCTTCCGAATGCGCTATAAAAAGATCGCCTTTTAACTGAAAGGCTTTTTTGCGCAACTTTGAAATTCCATAACCTAATTGCCACGAATTATCAATCCGTATAGCTTTGAATAAAGTATGCCCAATCCTGGACTGTAGTTTATCCAGAGTCCTGCTTAAGCCAGATACAAAACCAGGCAACGTCCAGTCAAAAACTGGGAAAAATTGTACTTTTATCTTCTCAAGTATTTGCAAGTCGTTTTTTTTAAGTGCTGGATCAATCCAACACCCAAGCACACTTACGTCATATCCTGCATCAGACAGAGTCGTTGCTTCTTTAACGACACGCGGATTTGCACAAAGATGTTGCTGACCTAAAATTACAATGTGTTTCGGCACATGAATTATAAATATGCTATTAAAAAATCAGTTTCCAGAATGTTACCCTGCAAGACTTCTGATTCTTTTTGCTATTTTCCAGCCTAGACACTTAGAAATAGATGTGGTTATTGGGCCAGCCACAAACGGCAGGCCCGACCCTCCGAGTCGATGTATTTGAGACTCGGCCTGCTCAACTAATTCCTGAAAATCAGGATACGTGGCAAAAACGAATCGTTGTAAATTATCAGCAAACGCCTTACGAGTTCTTGGTGTATCTTCCTTTTTTAGCAATGCTGCTCCGGTGTTAAACAATATCTTTAGACTGGCTTCCAAACTGGTTAGCGTTTTAATTCTGCTTTGTGTGCCAGGCAATGAACGATAGAAACATTTTGCTTCAGGACAGAAAAGACATTTTTCTGAAAGCAATATGGCTCGTGTGAAAAAATCAGCATCAAGTCCATCCGATGCCCAACGCAACGATTCGTTCCAAGGTCCTGCAGATTTTACGATATCATAAGGCACAAGCCATGCAGAGTCAGGCATCATGCCACCTCCACACCATGACTCTATCAACCAATCTACAGGCGTTAGGTCTTGCCATACCTTCTCTGGAATAAATACCGCTGTCGATAAATTATATTGAAACCTGGCCCAAGCAGCCGTAGCTACAGATTTTGGATCAGTATCAAGAAGCCTGCATACCTGAATTTCTATTTTTTGTGGATGTAAAACATCATCAGCATCAAGATACTGGATATATTTGCCTTGTGCCAAACCAAATGCAGTATTCAGGGCAGCAGGTTGTCCCCGGTTATTTTGTGAAATAATACGAATGCCATATTTTTCATACTTTCTCGCTTCCAGTAAACTATCGTCAGTTGACCCATCATCAACAAAAATCACCTCAATATTTTTATATGTCTGACTTAAAATACTGTTGAGGCACTCACCAAGAAAATTTTTTGAATTGTAAGATGGGACAAGAACTGAAACTAATGGCAGTATTGATGATTTTGATTTTTTAGAAAACATTACGCTGATAAAAATATTTCACGCCACCGCGTAAGAGTTCTTTCATTCGATGGAGGAACATTATTTAAAAACCATGGTTCTGCTGCGCAGGCTAAATATTTTTCATCATCTTGATCTAAACAGATAATTCGTTCAATTAATGGCGCAAAATCCATGGTCTGAATTTGCATTTTCATATTCCTTCCATATCCTTTAAGTTTACGTATTACGCGCCATGAAAATTTATTACCAGATGACATTATTTTGAACACGGGCTGGGACATATATTGCAACTTATCAGCTATGTAATGGCTGCGGCAGGGAAGATATTCATGTCCATTTATAAAGCTCCGAGAGTTGAAATGATCACTGATTCTTGGGTTTCCAAAATATATCGGTATACTCCCGGCACGCATCGGATCAATTATTTTCTCGGTGTGATATCCGGGATAAGAATAGTTTTCGAATGCAATTGTAAACTTATATTGTTGCAGAAATTGACGCTTGGTCTCCCAGTGATCAGCTTGGGGATTAATGTCAATGCCCGGCATGTTGTTCATCGATTGTCCCGGTGCGTCAACAGGCTTATATTTGGATAGTTCACGAAAAAATCTTTCACGATATGGCACCGGATTCTTATAAAGAAAATTGCAAAATTTTGTCTTACTTTCTAAATATTGTTGTGGCAATTGAATTGGGCTTTTGACCAGATCGATTGGCTCTACGCCATGCCATTCAATACGCATATATCTTGGATGTTTTACATCTTCCTCATAAGGAACGCCAAATGCCCAGTCACAAATTGACATATCAGGAAGCATGTTTTCGCAAAAATAACCAATCCGCACTGCCTTGCCAGGTGGCGGTATATCATTTCCATATGGTCCAAATATAATAAATTGCGGTTTATTACTATCAACAAACTCATATTCTCCGTTCAAGGGGGATAAAATGTCACGTAGCACATCTTTAAAACATAGCCCGTTGACACACTTTATATATATTTGTTTCAAACTTTACGCCTTATTATTAATATTCTGAACTGAATTAATATTTTTTATAAAAAACAATTTCATCGAACACTTTGACTGGCAATTTCATTGAAAACTGCATGATATTGTTTAGCACATATCTCAAGGGTAAGGTTATCGAGAATGAATTCTCGAGGTTTGAAGCGATTACTGCTTACTCCCATCCAGAATATATTCAATGCATCTGAAAATTCCTCAATACAGGAAAACCGCATCCCGCATCTTTCGTCCCAATACGGAACGGAAGTGACTGGCTCGAATATTACCTTTTCCGGGTAGTAGGCCGGGTCCTGCCATGGGCCTCCCCTGTCCCAAGCCAGCACCGGGACACCACAAGACAGTGCCTGTTGATAGGCAAGGCCTTGTGTTTCATGTTCACACAGAAAAATCATCGATTTGCATCTGGAAAGTAACTCCCTGAAATTCTCTTCTTTATAATATCCATAACGTATTTCTGAATATGATATACCCTGATCTTTAAGCAGTTTCCGGATGGGTTCAATCAGGCTGGATTCATAATATGAGTGCTCCCAGCGAACCTTGTCATAAATAAGCACGTCTGTGTTTTTACTGGACTCTGTAGAGGCTGCCCACATCTCAGTATCAATACCCACCGGCCATGCGCTGACTTTATCGCCCCAGTAGGGACTGCACATGAGCCGCATCCATTCACAGGGCACCAGTATCTTTCTGATGTCAAGGCGCTCCAGCAAGTGCGGATTATCACATGGATGTGAATATACTGCGGCCCCGAACAGTATTGGATTTTTCCAGGCTATTTTATCGAGTACAAATGGTTTGCCGATAATGCAGGCCAACATCTCAGGATTTCTTTTTATGAAACTGTAATTATTAACCGAATACCTGACTCCGAGAAGGTCAAGACCTTTGCACAGGTTTCTGAATACTAGCGCATGCCCGCCTTGAACCGGTCTGCCCCGCAATATGCGCCGGATAATTTTTCTGGGATATCGATCGAATGGGAACCAGCGATCATTATCAGGTTCCTGATAAAATAGATTCATGATATTGGCTGACGCTGGCACTATCTTGTAAGCAGCCAGACTCCACCATAACTCAGTGGCTGTTTAAATCCATAATCCTGCGCGAGCTTGCGCAAATCACTTTCTTCATAACCTGGATGGCATTCGATTACAATCGCATGTGTTTTGTAGAGCCATTCACAATCGGATCCCAGGAGCACTTTCTCATAACCTTCAATATCAATCTTCGCCAGGCCAATATGTGTCCAGCCCAATGAAGTCAATAACGAGTTGACTGTCAGGCCCTTGCACAGGAATTTTTCAGAATTATTTACAGCCGGATTCATAGCAATTCGATGTCCATAATCTCTGTGGGCGCATTCCATTTCTACCATGCCGTCTTTAATTGTGATGGCGGCTTCAAATACCTGTGCCTCAATATGATTCAGCACAAGATTGGTTTTCAGAACGCGGCAGTTATCCGGTATTGGCTCGACGCAGGCAATTTGCGCATCCGGATATTTCCTTGAGTAATAAATCGTTGCATAACCACAGTTCGCACCCATATCCAGTATAGTTGCCGGTGGAGCAGTAAGGTTGATGTCATAACAATAATGTTCAAATATTTCACTGAATATAAAATGATCAGAACCCCCATTGGCCCGAACCAGTAATTTTAAATCATTGACAGGTGGTTTTAACCGGAAGTTGATGTTGCACTCTGGCGGGGCCCCGGCATAATTCGAATAAACATGTGAATATGTCCATTTGAACATTTTGAAACGATCCGTCCAAAATGGACATAATTTGAAAGCACGTCCAATATTTCTCCCAAGCCAGGCGATATCCATTATTGTTTATCTGTTTAATTCGTAATTACAATTTGATATTCACAGACGATCTGATCTTTGGACCTTTCGATACCCGAATAAAAAATGATACGGTTTTCTCAATATATTTTTCAGTCCAGACCAGGTTGTATGTGGATACTCGATCAACAACTTGACATAAATAATGGCCAGTAATTTTGGCCAATGATTAACTCCAACAAGACGCATGCATGTTGATTGGGAAGTATATGGCGGCAACTGTGTCCAGCTTGCATTAAAATGAACGAGCTTTGGTTGTGCTCTGACAGGAATGTTCCATTCTTCATCCAGTTTACTGTCAATTATGCCCTTCGATACTTCAGCAACGCCCCCGAAGACATCTAATTTCAAACTGCCGTTATAAAACATGAGATCGGTCTTGATTGTTCCATCATCGGCAATTGGCTCTTCTCCAAATTTTGCCATGGCCAGGCCCAGGAGGGGTTCTTCATTAGGGACACCGCGAAGCTTTACCAGCCCGAGTTCTTCATATTGCATTTCCAGTTCTCGTGCGTACGCCAGAATATCCGAGCATTTTTTCCCTTTCCGGAAAAAATATACTGAGCCACAAAATCTCACCGTCCATGGCACACCAATCTTCCTGCAACGGAATGCTATATCACCGAACAGTTCGCCCTCTGAAACTTTTTCCCCAATCAGGGAAAAACTGTTTTTCTCGAATTTTTCGAAAACGAACCCAAGGTGGCCCGCACAAAGACAATCTGCGTCTATGAATAAAGTTTCATCACAATCCAGAAACTGATCAATATGAAGCTTCGAGGTAAATGATTGACCGATATGTCCGGCATCTATCCCGTGAACATGAACAAAATTAAGATCAGGATCAAGCGCATGATTGCTGTCCGTAACCAGATGAAACTCGATATCATCATCCGGATGCCAATAATGAAAGGAACGTGCCAGGTTGGATGCATAGTACAGATATACCGGCTTGCCAACGGCGATTGTCAGTACGGCACGACGTTTATTCATAACTATTCATTTTTATGTTGAAACAAGCATCATCAGAATTCATCTACAGCAAGCCCTGGAGAAGAAACGTATTTCTGCTCTAATCACTGGAAAGAATGTCAGAAATACTGGATTGATATCGAATCATTCTGGATAATCTGCGTATGCGAAAAATCCTCAGATCCTTTCCCCCGCTTCTTATGCTTGTTCGCGCCCTGAGAAAATACAAAAGACAAAGAAAAACCCTCCGGCAGGCGGCTGAATATGCGAGTGTCTCGCCCCGTCTTCTCCAGATTGGGTGTATGGGTCATATACTGCAGGGCTGGTTTAATGTGGATTACTTCCCGCATCATGATGCAGCGAATTACATGGATGCCACGCAACCATTCCCATTCCCTGACAATTTTTTCAATTGTATTTTTTCGGAACATATGATCGAACATATAGGCTACCATGAAGGCCTGTTTATGCTTCAGGAGTGTTACCGGGTGTTGAAACCGGGCGGCAGAATCCGGATTGCAACTCCTGATTTAAAAATAGCCGCAGCACTTTATAACCAGCCGTTAACCGGAGAACAACAGGACTACATAGATAACGTCATGAAAATATGGCACCCGGACAAACCTTTCCCGGCTGTATGCCATGTAGTCAACAATATTTTTGAATTCCAGCATCGTTATGTCTACGATGAATTTATTCTAACGGACTCCATGCAACGGGCCGGATTCACCGGGATAAAACGCTTTGCCTCGGGAGAAAGCGATGATCAGAGATTTAAAAACATCGACCTGCATGCGACAGATTACATAAAGTTTATCACCCTGGTCCTTGAGGGAAACAAACCAGGCTGACTCTACTTCCCTGTTCTGATTTTATCCGGGCGCTCCCGGATATAAAGATGTGCCGGATCATGGTGTTCACTCAAACGATGACCAATGCGTAACATAGGCCGCTCAATCAGCAAGTATGTCCAGCGACACATCAGCAGTATTACCAAAAACCATATGGCCTGAAATATTATTCTCGAAAATCCCGGATCAGCCCCGGCTTGTATGATATTTCTGAGTTCTATTAATGGAATATGGAAAAGATACAGGGAATAACTTGCGGCACCTATTAATCCAATGGCCGCCACAACAGTTTTGGCAAGGCCGGTAGTTGCGGCCATATGATTATCCGCCAGTACCAGACCACATAGCGGCCATACTGCCAGCAGCATTAAAACAGGAGCATCGAATACCCGCCACAAATCCGTCATTCCATATTCAGGTCGCATCAGCATTACGATACCCCAAACCAGTAAACCGGTAACCCACCAGTGTGCTGATTTGAACCATGCGTGATTGGATTCAAGCAGTTCATAGAGTGCCGCTCCTGCAACCCATCCGCACCAGGTATTCAGAAAAAACAGGCGAGCTACGTTACTCTGCGGATCAAATATGTAAAATGTGACCATGCAAGAGAGAAGATTGACTATCATTACAAGCAGCACACCTGTTCCCAATCCAAATCTCATCCGGATTTTAAGCCACAGTGGATATATTGCATACAAGTAACACTCTACAGCGATAGTCCACATAACCAGATTTATGGAGTTGAAGGAACTTTCAGAAAACACCTGAAGCATCAATGCATGAACAATAATGTCTTCTCCGGTATCCGCATGCCCGCGCAGATAATTGATTAACACCGAGAATAACAGTGCAACTGCATAGATCGGATATATCCTCCAGAACCGTCTTCTAAAATAGGACTGCACAGAAAATTTTGCATGGATTTGCAGCCGCTTCCATTCCGACCTGTGTATACAATAACCACTCAATACAAAAAATAATGGTACAGCGATATTCGCGCCGGGCCATGATATTAATTTGAAAAATTCAAGCCCCGTATATTTGGCCAACACATTTCCGATTCCATAATGGTATATAAATACCGACAGGGCCGCCAAACCACGAGCAATATCAATTGATACAAGCTCACCGTGAGAAAATTTTAATCCCATTGGTCAATCATGCCAGCCAGTGTTTCGAGAGATATATGGATATCGCCCCAGCCGGTAGTGGATTTTTGTCCAATCAGATACCGGTAATCATGGCCAAGCTGTTGTGACAGGGTAAAATAACAATCCGGGCGCACGTATTCCGGTGAAAATATTTCCAGCACCTTGCACCGATCCGCAAATACCAGATTGGAAAACCCGGCGCCATGACAACCAATCACCATTGTTGCTTCCCTGAACATATTCACCTGTTCGGCAAAAGACATACTCCCCGGTACCACGTGCTCAAATCCGCGTTCCGTAAGGAAGCGGATTACATCCGGCTCATTAACGACCTGCCGCTGCTTTGCATCCATACGTGACAAATACAGTTTTCGCTTTTTAACCGGCGCAGGCAGTGACATTATCAAATCTGTTCTCAGATAATTCAGGGCCCATTCGGGAATGGCGCCCTCGCTGCCGGGAAGCGAGGGCACCAGCAAACGCTCAAAATAGATTTTCCTGTTTTCAGGCAGGAATAAAAGCCGGCTCTTGTCGATGCCGGCATATTCTATTGTTTGCATTTGTACAGGAGTCAGATTGGAGGGAACAGCATACAATTCTATCTGTTCTGAAAATCTTTTGAGCAAATGAAAACGCGGCATTACATCAAATAACCAATGATAATAATTCCTGCATTCCGGTGCGGCCATCAGGGCAACCCATTCCTTTTGCCGCGGTATATCCAGTTGCAAAGTTGCAAATGGTTTAAAACAGGGGCCTGACCGGATCGAAGCAGTACCAAAGTGGTGTGTAAACTCTGTGAAAATCCGGTTATCACGGGAGATTACTGCCCCCTGATCTGAATAAACATACGCCCCCCTGAAACAGTAGACCCCTGCCGCTGGTGAGGACCTGAACAGATCGCCCCGGAACCATTGCATGGTTGCAGGATTATTTGCGGGCGGAGTGAATGAGAAAAGAGTGGATGGATAGATCTCCTGATACCAGTCACTACGTTGACTGTCATACCAGCCCCGCTTTATACGTTGTTGTTCTATCCACGCTGCAGCAGAACTTATGACCCCGGCAGGGACAATCCATGGATATTGCCGCAGTATGTCCATGGCATATCGTGCAGGCTTTGCCATGCATCTGAATTGCACGAGCCAGTTACGTATTGCGGCAGCTATACGACTGAACATAACTTTTTTGATACATAGAGGACATCAGCATAGCGGGCCTCCAGTCTGCCGCCTTTTGGCCTGGAGTAATTACTGATACAAAATCCGTTTGTATTCAATATCCGGTCCAGTTCAAAAAATGAGGCCTCTCCTTCGTAATGAGGCTGAAACCCCGCTTCCAGCAATACAAATTTTGTCTTCTTCAGGGTGTCTGCAGCTCCCAGAAGAACATTTTTTTCAGACCCCTGAGTATCAATCTTTAAAATCGATATTTGTTCCAAATCAGAGGTAATTGAATCCAGTGCAAACACATCAACTTCTGTTCTTTCCTGAATATCAAAATTGTTTGGGAAAATCTGTTGCATCTCCTTCTCAGGTTTCAGCAATGAATTCAGTTGCTGATTGCTGGTGATGTTCAACTCTCCACGCCCTTGAAATGCGCTGATTGCAGCCTGGATAACCGTTATATTTTTCAGCTTGCTGAAGCGCCGGTTCAGTCCTGCAGCCAGTTGAGGATGTGGTTCTATACAGATAACCTGATCAGGTTCGCAAAATTCAAGCATGCCTGCTGTCCAGTCACCTTTATTGGCACCTATATCGATTATCGTGGATATTGACGACAATGCGCCCTGCGGGAATAAATCGAGATTCAAATGCGTGATCAGCACAGGTACGCCTGGATCCAGAAGCCTGGTCCACGCGTTTATGGTGGATAATCCGAGATACCTGAGTTGTGATACGACCTGTAATGCCCGTACCAACCCGAATGGAATAAAAAATTTTAGCCAGTTCACAGGTCTTCGAGAGTAAAAGTCATGGTATCTTCAAGTGGTGGAGCGGTTTTATTTATGATTTTTATTCATTGGCGCTCAAACTGATAGACCAGTTCGATTATTCCCCTGTCGTGCGGAGCATAGGGTGATAATGCGCCTGGATTGTCCGGATGTGATATGGCCAAAACTGACAGATCCAGGAAGTTGCAGTGAACATCGCCGCAATTAATGTATAAGCCGATAGTATATTCACCCTCCACAAACTGAATACTCTCTATCTCACCAGTCAGCACGAGCGGTTTGCCGGGCCCGAAATGGTAGCCGTCAGCATCATTCCTCAAATCCAGTATTGCCACCCGGCCAATCACCGGCGAATAGACAAGTATGCAAAGTTCTTTCATGCATGTGTTTGTCCTTGATGACAACTGGACACGAAATTGTGCATTCTGTCCGGTTTGTAAAGGCCGGGGAGTTATCTCCAGAACATCCAGCACAAGAGTGTCGGAGAGATTACGTTTACTGAAATTGGCATGTGTTGATTTTTCCAGCACATCGGCCAGATATAATTCTATTTGCATGCTTGAATCGCCGATCCCGCCGAGCCTGCCATCTACCAGTCTCAAGGTCGTTGTACAGAGCGACTGTACCGCTGCCATATTATGACTTACAAACAAAACTGTACGTCCATCCATGGATGTTACATCTTTCATTTTTCCGAGGCAGCGTTTCTGAAAACCGGCATCTCCTACTGCAAGAACTTCATCTATGATCAGAATTTCAGGTTCGAGATGAGCAGCCACTGAAAATGCAAGACGAACATACATACCTGAGGAATAACGTTTAACCGGTGTATCCAGAAACTTCTCTACCTCGGCAAATGCCACTATCTCGTCGAACTTTCTGCGGATTTCAGCTCGTGACATACCTAGAATGGCGCCATTCAGAAAAATATTTTCACGGCCTGAAAGTTCCGGGTGGAACCCCGTGCCCACTTCAAGCAAACTTGCCACGCGCCCGCGACAGCGCACACGACCTTCAGTGGGTTCTGTAATACGGCTCAGAATCTTGAGCAGTGTTGATTTGCCTGCGCCGTTACGCCCGATGATTCCTATAACCTCGCCACGCCGGACATTAAATGAAATATCACGCAACGCCCAGAATTCTTCTTCATCCCCCGCTGGCACACCCCCTTTGCGGCCAATCAATCGCCGTCCTGCGGCACGCGCTTTTTCACCAAGCACATCACGCAGGGAAATATAACCCTGCTGTCGCTGATGCCGGAGGCGGTAACTTTTGCCAAGTCCTTCAACATTAATAATAACGTCAGCCATCGTGCCTGCCCCGATCAGACTATATCTGCAAATGATCGCTCAAGTCGCCGGAAATACCGGATTCCGAGACAGAGGAAAAACCCTGATACTGCAAATGCAAGCACAATAGCCGTCATATCCAGTTCCCTGGAACCTCCAAGTATTGCCCAGCGAAATCCCTCTATTACACCAACCATTGGATTAAGTGAATAAAGCAGATACAGGGGACCTCCCAGAGTGTCGCGCACGACAGCGCTGCTGAATCCTACCGGGGAGATATAGAGGCCAAACTGCACGATGAAAGGTATTACGAAACGGAAATCACGATATTCTGTATTCAACGCCGTAATCAATAGCCCGGGACCTAACGATGCAAAAATGGCGAGCAATATAAAAACAGGCAGTGTAAATATCCGCATATCCGGCATAAACCCAAACCACATCATCAAGCCCAGCAGAATTACAAACGAAACAAGAAAATCAATGAAGCTCGTAAAAACTGCAGCCATGGGAATAATCATCCTCGGAAAATATACCTTGGAGATTAAATTGGAATTACCGGCGATACTCATGCTGGTGGATGAAACCGCGCTTGCAAAAAACTGCCATGGCAACAAGGCAGCGAAAACCATGATCGCATATGGCGCATCTGACTCACTGGGAAGTTTTGCAACCTTGCTGAATATGACCACCATAACCAGCATCTGCGCAAAAGGTTGCAAAAGTGCCCATGCAATCCCAATGACGGTTTGTTTGTAACGCACTGTAACATCACGCCAGGCAAGGATATAAAGCAGTTCCCGGTAATTCCATAAATCCCGCCAGTAATGACGTTCAGCATGGCCGGACTCTATAAGTATTTCTTCTCTCATCACTGGAACAGTTCGCTTACTATCTCACCAGCCCGTTTATAAAAAGCCTGTGTTGAAAACTCCTGTAATCTTCCGTGAACAGTCTTGCCATGGGCAAGTGTATTTAATATCCCTTTAACAACCTGCTCGGTATTGGAAGGATCTGCCAATTCACCAAGTTCTCCGTCGAGCAATGCTTCCTTGCTGCCGTCAACTGAACTTCCCAATACAGGCAAGCCACATGCCATCGCCTCGAGGAAAACGATACCAAAACCTTCTCCCCGGCTTGGCATCACATACGCATCTGCCGCACGGTAATAATCAATCTTGTGTTGCTCTGCTATGTATCCGGCAAACTTCACCCGACCACTGACGCCGAGTCTGGCAGCTTTCTCTTCGAGCCGGCCACGATCCGGACCATCCCCGCAAATCAGATAAACAATGTCAGGTATTTTCTCTGCCAGTGCTGGCAAGGCCTCAATGACTTCATCAAACCCTTTATACCGTTCACTGCTTGCAAGCCGTCCGAGTGTCATGATCACCGTCCTGCCATTCAGCCCCAGCTCACGTATCAGTTCAATCGGCTTGGGTCCTGGCGTAAAATGATCAAGGTCTACACAATTCGGCAGCAGGCGAAATTTTTCAGGTTTGATCCCGGTCCAGTTACCAAAACGCGTCAGAGTTATATTACTGACCCCTATTATTCTCTCCAGATTCGACAGACTGTTGCGCACAATCCAGCTGTGATGCGGTGTCCATGCGTCTATACCGTGGATGATCAATGCGGACCGGATGCCCATGATTGTTGCCAGAAGCGACCCAAACGGCATTAAATTGATATGTCCAACGACGATAAGATTATAGGGACCACATAAAGCTGCCCGGATCACGGATATTACATAATGCAGTTTTCCACCCGCTGCCTTTTCAATGAATTTCACCCGCGACGGGATCGCGGCCGGCGGTTCCGGAAGCAACCGCGGCACAGCAACGACTTCTTCACATTCGGGCATGATTGACAGTGCAGAGATAAAATCACGATTGAATTTCGCTATGCCGCCATGACCACCGTATGCATCCGTAACAAGTACCAGTGATCTGATTTTGGCAGGACGTCGTGGTAATACGCGTAAAGCCCAGTTATGCAACCCATGAAACCGCTGTTTTTTATCCGTATTCATATCGTTCAACCATGATCTCACCGGCACTGAAAAACCGCTTTTGGGACGGTTGATAATTTTATGGCTCAATGGTTTGCGTAATTTGGCGACAGCATCCAGCTTGCGGGGATAATGTTTCGAAACAATCCATGGTGCCAGGGCCCTGAATAAAGTTACATCAACCAAAGGCACGCGTAATTCCACAGAATGCGCCATGCTGGCCCAGTCTGCATCACGTAATAACTGGTTACGCATGTACCAGGTGAGTTCCAGTGCGGCAACGTTTGCATGTGGCTGATGCAAGCCCTGGATACAACCAGCAAGCACCGGCACTGTCTGCAAGCGCTCAAGTCCGTTATAAACAGACACCGGATCCAGAATTTCATTGATCTCCCAGGGCATGAACAGTGCCCGGCGCAGGAGATAGGCGCCGGCGTAACTGCCCCCGAATTCAAACACGCCTGCATACTTGTGTGACATAAAAGGTTTTATCACCGGGTTCAGCATGATGCGTAACACACGTCCCAGAACCTTCGGGAAAATCCGCATCGGACTTAACCAGAAAGCACTTCTTGGCACATCCCTAAAACTGGGATATCCGCCAAACAGTTCGTCGCCCCCCAGACCTGACAGGGCTACTTTGATACCAGCCCGGGCTGCCTCACGACAAACCAGATACATATTGATTCCATCCGTAGTCGGCTGGTCCATAACGACAAGTATTTTTTCCAGCTCACTCTCAAAATCTGCCTTCTGTATCCACCGTGTCTGATGCAAGGTACCGTATTCCCGCGCGCTCGATTCAGCCAGGTGTGTCTCATCAAAAATAGTGCCCTCATATTCCCTGAAACCCAGCGTAAAGGTATGTAAAGGTCTGTCACTGCTATCAACTGCCAGTGCTGTTATGAGAGATGAATCTATACCCGAAGAGAGAAATATACCTACCGGGACATCTGCGAGCATATGGTGACTGACTGAATCCTGCAGCAATCCGGCAAGTTTGTCCTGATCTTCAGGCCGAAAGTCTGCAGCACGTGATTGCGCATCGAACAGTTCATCACGTACATTGAAATAGAACACCGTCCGCGATGACTTGCCATACTGAATTGTCATATGGCTGCCTGCCGGAACTGCCTGGATCTGCCGGTAGAGCGTATAGGGTTCAGGGACAAAACCCCACAACAGAAATCCTACAGCGCCTGCACATTCCTGAATAGTATCAATTGCGCCGCCGGCAATTAATGCCTTTACCTGTGAGGCAAACCGGACAGTTTTTCCATCATCGCTGTAATAGAGTGGTTTGATACCAAACGGATCGCGGGCCAGAAAGAGTGTTTTCTGATGATCATCCCAGATAGCAAAAGCAAACATGCCCCGTAATCTGCGCACCATTTCCACCCCAAAGACGCGGTAAAGATGCAATAATACTTCCGTGTCACACTGTGACTGGAAAACACATTGTTTACTTTCGAGTTCTTTTCTGAGTTCACGGTAATTATAAATTTCTCCATTGAATGTCACTCGATAGCGTCCATCAGCTGACACCATAGGCTGCGCACCGGCATTACTCAGATCCATGATGGCAAGACGACGATTGGCAAGGCCGATACGTTTGTCATCTGATATCCACAAACCCGCACCATCAGGTCCACGGTTGACCATGGCATCACGCATACGCAATAGTTCATCCTGACCAACTACGGGTGAGTAATCTGTGTAGGAAAAAATTCCGGCTATACCACACATGACAGGTTTTTATGAAGTATTGTTATGTAAATTTTGATGATTGAGGCACTGTCTTGCAGCACGCTACCGCCCTGCAAGGCACGTTTCATGTCTCGCATATTCATACATTCATCTGCAAGGCAGATGAATGATCCGGGGTAAATCAATCAGGCGTTGCCAAAAAATTCATTTGCCGCCTGCTGATTTTTTTTCGATTTCGCTGCGTAAATCCTCGATTTCCTTTTCGAGCGCTTCATATTCAGCCATCTTGTGTCGCAGAAAATGCATGGTGATGATTGCCTTCTGCTCAATGCCCTTGGGGGTGAGCAAATAAACATAGGAAAGCTTGTTTTTGTTGTTACGGAAATTGCGGGCCTTGATCCAGCCCTTTTCGATGAGTGCGTTGACGCAATAGTTAACCTTGCCAAGGCTCATTCCCAGTTCATGCGCAAATTGGCGCTGGGTGAGATGAGGCCTGGATGCTATCAGCCTGAGCAGTTTGAGGTGGGCTTCTTGCATAGTGCGTTCAACCGTTGAACGCACATTGTCTGGGGAAGCGTGCCGGGTGTCAACCGTCGCAGTACGTATAGATGCTAGATTGCCTGCCTGTACTGAAACAGGCGGGGGTTTCACTGGAGGGATTTCAGCTCTGTGCCTGCCTGAGCATGGTTTCAAAATATGGAATAGTTTTCTTCAGCCCCTGTTCAAGGGTAATGCCCGGATTCCAATCCAGAATTTTTCTGGCCAGAGTAATGTCCGGCTGACGTTGCACTGGATCATCACTGGGTAGTGGATGAAATTCGAGCTTTGAGCTTGATCCTGTCAGGCTGATGACCTTTTCCGCCAGTTCACGAATGGTGAATTCGACGGGATTACCCAGATTGACCGGCCCGGTCACGTCATCACCGGTATTCATCAACCGCAAAAAGGCCTCGATTAAATCATCTACATAACAGAATGATCGGGTTTGCGATCCATTTCCGTAAATTGTAATGGGCCTGTTTTGCAGGGCCTGCATGATAAAGTTGGACACGACCCGCCCGTCATTCGGATGCATGTGGGGGCCATAGGTGTTGAAAATACGCGCTACTTTGATACGCAGTTTATGCTGGCGGTGATAATCAAAAAACAATGTCTCTGCACAACGTTTGCCTTCATCGTAGCAGGAACGCAATCCGATCGGATTTACATTGCCCCAGTATTCTTCCTGCTGCGGGTGGACGGTTGGATCACCGTAGACTTCACTGGTGGATGCCTGGAATATTTTTGCCCTGATGCGTTTCGCCAGACCAAGCATGTTGATTGAACCATGCACACTGGTCTTGGTAGTCTGCACCGGATCATATTGATAATGTATGGGGGATGCCGGGCAGGCAAGATTGAAGATTTCATCCACCTCAATATAGAGGGGGAAAGTAATATCATGGCGTATTAATTCAAAATACGGGTTCTGCAGCAGATCCTGAATATTCCGTTTTGTGCCTGTAAAAAAATTATCGACGCAGATAACTTCATGACCTTCTTCCAGCAGTCGTTTGCACAGGTGCGAGCCCAGAAATCCGGAGCCTCCGGTAACAAGGACACGTTTCTTTTTAAAATTGTTCATTCATCAGCCCGTCACAGTGTATTTCTCCAGGTTCAGCGGACACCATTTTCGCTCCATGCGAGGCATCGTGAATATGGCCCCGTATGCGGGAAACGGCTATCCATTACCACAATTTGCCATGAGTGTAGCAATGAATGCGTTGATATCCTAGGCTGTCACCAAACATTATTCAGTATGGGTATGATCAAGTCATTCCCGTATCACATTGAATGGTTTCTGCCATTTTTATGATTTTTGAGACTGGCTGATATCCATGCCATCGCAAGTAACAGCATGAAAGTCAGGGCATTTGCAGGAACCTGCAAATTGAAATCCACCGTCGAGTGAATGAGTATCGCTGTTATTCCCATGATCGCCGCGAACGAGATACCGCGCATCAACGGGTCCCGGCGCCGGTATTGTGCCACCAGCGCGATCGATATGGACCAGATAACGATGCTGCCAAGAATTGCCAGGCCAACTACCCCGGTTTCTGTGGCGAATTCAAGATAATCATTATGGGCATGATCATAAAATGCACCGGTTTCCAGTTGTGTTTTGTATTTTGGGAACACTGTATAAAAACTGCCCAGACCGCTTCCAGTCAACTTGTAATCGGACCATTGTTTCAGGATATGACGGTAGGTCTCGTCACGGTGCTCACTTTCCAGCGTAGTCTGCTCGATTCGTTCAACCACTTTCTCGACGCCGAACCACGTACCGACAATACAGATATCAATGATAATCAGGCTTGCGATCAGGATAATCATGGAACGTGTTGCATGGCGCGACAATATCAAACCTGCACATCCGGCAATCAACAGGCTGGCAAAAAAGGCGGTGTTGCCCATGCGAGAGTGGGTCATGACGAGGGCGATGACCATAATCACGAGGGACAATCTCAATCTGAATTTGGCGCTCAAACACAATTCAACGAGATAACGTAATCGCTGTCTCCAGTTGAGGCCGGTACTGTTGTCCAGATTTGCAATCATTACGCCGGTCCCGACAGCAAGACACATTTCGAGATAACCCGCGAGGTGATTACGATTGGTAAACGTGCCGGTCACAACACCACGGGCAAACGTTTTTTCCGTAAAAAATCCGTACTCAAGACCGGACAGCATCATCAGGCTTCCATACACTGCCTGAAACAGTCCACTGAAAATCAGTACATACGCAAGATACTTGAGTCGTTTCCGGGTATTGATCAGCAATAACGTCAGGCAGAACACCAGAATATATGCCAGTGATTTCAGCCAGGCGGAGGCCGTTGCATGCGCTTCAACACTGAGCGGAATCCATGCGGGCGGACCAGACGGTATAGCGGCATAGTGTGCGGCGGCGGCAGGAGAAAATATCTGCACCACTGCCACGGGCAGTGGAAGCATCTGCAACAGTATCCAGATCAACCAGAGGCCAAACAGCAGCAATACCGGTTTGGCCCTTCTGAATACCGGTGTTATTTCAGTTTTATTAAACAGGTACAGTACCAGCCACACCATTCCCAGAAGGTACGCCCATACTTCGAGTAACGACCATGCCCACACCCGGTTGCTCCCCAGTGGCAATGGTGCCCAGGCAATTAATGCAAGAAAACCGATATAAAGTACAGTGTCGGCAGGATGGTTCTCAGATACGGAGGGTTTCAATGGCATGGATGAACATGCTGAATCATGGCTGACAGCGGATGGCGGACTGTCTGATCACGATCCAGAGCACCTCCTCCATAAGTCAGCCAGTGGTTTTTTTGTCTGGACAAAATTCCCTGTACCATTCAATGAATTTAAAGTTTGTAATTGATTCATGAACTCATCCATCATAATTTATGTTTCAGTTTAATCCTGATATCACATACAAAAATGACGGTCTGCATTTAGCCATAACAGACTTGGGCCTGAATTATATCAGTATCCCTAATGTTACCCTGCTATGATATAAAACATGAAGACTGGCTTTCATTATGATCCGGTTTATCTGCAGCACGACACCGGGACGGGGCACCCGGAATGCAGTGAACGTCTCAGCGTTACGATGCAATATCTCGGAGCACAGCAATGGTTTAAACAATTGCAGCCTGTGCATGGGCGTGTTGCTGATATGGGGGCGATTACGGCAGTGCATGCTCAGGACTACCTGCAGCGTGCGGAAAGTATATGCCGGGCCGGTGTACCATTTCTTGATTCCATGGATGTGAGTGTTTGCCGCAATTCATTTGAAATCGCCCTGCGGGCAAGCGGCAGCGCGCTGCAACTGGCTGATCAGGTGATTGCGGGAGAAATCAACAATGGTTTTGCCCTGATCCGGCCGCCTGGCCATCATGCCGAACATGGCATGGCGCTCGGCTTCTGTCTCTTTAATAATGTCGCCATTCTGGCGCGTTACCTTCAGAACAAACATGGACTGGACAAAATCCTGATCCTTGACTGGGATGTGCATCACGGCAACGGTACTCAACATACCTTTGAAGAGGATCCGTCTGTGTTGTATATCAGCACACATCAATATCCCTATTATCCCGGCACGGGTGCATACTACGAAACCGGTACCGGGCGCGGAGCCGGCGCAACGTTGAACTGCCCGATGCCCGCAGGTGCCGGTGATCAGGAATATGAAGCGGCATTCCTCGAAAAGATCCTGCCCAAAATAGATCAGTTCCGGCCCGAACTGATCATTATTTCCGCTGGTTTTGATGCACACCAAGATGATCCGCTGGGCAGCATCAATCTGAGCACCGAATTTTTTGGTGTGATGACAGAAATGCTGATGGAAAAAGCAGATAAATATTCTGCCGGCAGATTAATCTCCTTACTGGAAGGCGGTTACAATCTGCGCATGCTGCCTTTGTGCATCGCTGAACACCTTAAAGTATTATCGGCGTGAACAGAACCTGACTACCGGCGTTCTGATCTGAATTTTTCTTCCACATCCTGCAGATAATTATTGATGAACTCCACACGCGCGCGTTCATCACTGATGTCCTGAGCGCCTGAATAAGCACCCATGAGGCGCTGGTTCTTCAAAAGCGCATAACCGTTTTTCATCTGTTCGTTGATGACGTCGGCCTCTTCTCGCGGTATTTCCATACCATAGGTCACTGCCTTCATACGGGCCAGGCGCGATTCCAGATTGCGCCGGGCTTTTTTAAGTTCTTCAAATTCAGCGCTCATCGCTTCACGCTTGGCCTCAAGTTCAGCTATTGCCGGATCAGGCTGAATACTCTCCTGTTCCCCGGCCTGTTCACTCGTGGCAGTCGCCGGGGCCATTTGACCCGCAACAAACTCAGGCTGGGGCCGGGTTATGAAGTACACGGTAGCGGCAATCAGCGCCAATACGATACCGAGAATATATTTCAACGATTTATCTCCTTACTTCATGCTTCAAATAGTTTGCAGGGTTGGGCAGACATCATTTTAATAAAATAACCAATATAATCAATATGTTATAGTTTTACAGTTAGCGTGTTTTTTTAATTTTAATAATTAAATACTACTTATAACATGCAGATTTAAATAGAATTTTACTTGATTTTCTTTAGCGCGCGTTCTATACCTATGTCTTATCTATATGACCTTGCCTTTTAAAGGGGGCAGTCAGCTTATGACCCTGAGCACCGAACAATCCCGTGTCAGCACGTCCGGCCCGGAGGGATCTGCCGTAGCACAAAGCCAGGCCAGATATTATTCCGCACGTACGGACAGTAATCTGCACGGCTTTATTCATCATCCGCCGGGACTGCCGATTCAGTGCAAGACACTGAAAAACCGGGCGGCCCATTCTGTCAGTGATGAAGCAGGCAACATCGGTCTGTGTTTTGAGTGGGAGCATTACATCAAGCCCGGCACATTGCTGGAAGTCGAGATACCACTGCGCGGGGAAACCCAGAAATTCAGCGGCCGGGTGATCCTGGTCAGAAGCAAGGACACCGGTTTTGAAATCGGCATCTGGCTCGACAACAAATCCGATTCTGCACGCATTCGCATCGTTGAACAAATCTGTCACATCGAGGTCTATTTAAAGCACAAGCGCCACCACGAAGGACCGTTTGTCAGTCCGGAGCGGGTGGCTCAGGAGTGGATCAACCGGTTCGCTTCAAGATTTCCATCATTTGGTTGAGGTATGAGTAAAACTATGGTCACACAAGATAAAAACTGTTTCCGTTCACAGGGTGGTGCAGTCATTGAGCCGGCAGGCAAAGGATCAGTGGTCTTTTATGCCGCGATCAATTATTCGGACATGCCTTACAATGCAATATCAGGAGCGCGAGAATCAAAAATCAAAACGCCGCCGAGTAACACCTTTAACAAATATTATTTCTTTGATTGAACCGCATGATTGATTCCAACTCAACAAACATTGAATTAACAGCCTCTCCGGTATGGAGAGGCAGTGTGTTGAGCGAATTGATGGTTCATTCACAGCGGACACGTCACACCCGTGCCACCCAGCCCGCAGTATCCCCCGGGATTTTTCGCAAGATATTGTTGATGATAATCTTCCGCGTAAAAAAATTCCGGCGCGGAAACAATCTCGGTAGTGATACTTCCCAATCCTGAATTTTTCAAGGCGGCCTGATAACGCTGCTTTGAAACTTCAGCCAGATTCTGTTGATCTTCATCGTACGTATAAATTCCTGAGCGATATTGAGTACCGGTATCATTCCCCTGCCGCATGCCCTGGGTAGGATTGTGGGATTCCCAGAACAGCTTCAGTAGTTCTTCGTAACCTGTCATAGCGGGATCAAAGATCACGCGCACAACTTCATTGTGTCCGGTCTGACCGGTGCAAACCTCTTCATAGGTTGCATTCGGTGTATATCCTCCGGCATAACCCACCGCCGTTGAGTAAACACCTTGAACCTGCCAGAACTTGCGTTCCGCCCCCCAGAAACAGCCAAGGCCGAACATGGCCATCTGTAAATGATCCGGGAATGGCGGTTGTATGGGATGACCATTCACAAAATGCTGGTTGGTCACCGGCATAGGTCTGCTGCGACCGGGCAGTGCTTCTCCGGCTGCAGGCATGCGCAGTTTTTTGGCAGAGATGAACATACCTGGTATGACCGCGATTAAGGTGAAAAAATCTCGCGGCAGGCAATATACACACTGGCCGTGAGCATAGGGCCGACAACAAGAAATCCGAGTAACAGTGGAATGGTAGCGATGATACAAAGCACCAGTCCCACCACCCCATACAGGGTAAACGGCAGAATGTTCTGCAAGCACCCCATGAAACTCATCTTCATGGCTTCTATCGGAGTAACATCGCCGAGGACCACCAGCGCGGGAGCAAACCAGTAACTCATTAATAAAGGAATATACAGCGCCGCCCCGAGCAGGACGGCCAACAACAGCCATTTGAGGTTCTGCCGGATGAATTCCGGATCACCCGACTCCAGGCTTTCAAGATTTTCGAGTCCCGCGAGGCCGACAGACATCCCCGCCAGTATCACAATAATAATGAGTACCAGTATCGTAATCAGAACAAATCCAATGAAATACAGCAGGCCGACAACAATCAGTGATGTCATATGATTACTGGAGAAACCGGCGAACAGGTGATTGACAGTGAATGGACTGCCCTGGGACTGGGCATGACAGCCGAGCATCAGGCCAGCCATGAAGACTGGTATCAGGATATTCAGCGCGAGACCGCCGATAACAGGCACAAAAGCCATTGCCATGGATACAATAAAAAACAGCACCATCACCGCGATCCAGGGACCGGGCGCTTTCATGAAATAGTCCCATCCTTCAAAAATCCATCCGGATCCACGACCTATCGCTGCCACTTTGGGATTACTGACGGTTATCGCCGGTGTATTCATGGAACGCTCCTTATTTTTCAGAGACAGGATAAGCATAGCCTACACCAATCTGAATGCCATACGGTATGAGCGATACCTGCGGTGTGGCCGCCGTAAAATTTTTGACATGCCAACCCCGTTTTCAGATTCCGTTCGTTTATACCCACATCATAACCCTGCACAGGAACCTGAATATGCTGCGTACCCCGTTACATGTCATCATCGCCGGACTCGTCGCCTGGTCATCTTCCGCTCATGCGAAAATCGATCTGGTCACCCTGCCCGCACGCGACCAGACACAATTGACGATTTACAACTCGGCCGATCTCACACTGGTGCGGGAACAGCGCACCCTTACCCTGAAATCCGGACTGAACCGACTGGAATTCGGATGGGCCAACACCCTGATTGATCCCACTTCGGTGCAATTACATGCACCTGGCCATGAGGGCAAGGTGCGGTTGCTGGAAGTGAATTTCCCCGCCGGGGTCAAAGGCAGCGCGGTCTGGAGTATCGAGTCCGATATTGAAGGCCCCGTACCGGTTGAGATCACCTTCTTTACTTCAGGCCTGAGCTGGCGCGCATTTTACATGGGCACGTTGTCACGTGATGAAAAATACATGCAACTAGAAGCCTATGTCACCATACATAATCACAGTGGTGAGGATTATGAAAATGCCTCCACACGCGTGATCGTGGGCAAGGTGCATCTGCTGGATGAAATCATGGCGCTGGCCGGACGCGACAATCCGTACAACCGGCCGGGCGCGCCGGAATACCAACCCATCACATTGAGCGAGGATGATCTGCGGCTGGAGGCCTATCGTGCTCTGGGGGCGGCAACCATGCAGGCCAAGGAAGCCAGTACCGAACCCAAGGCCATCATCAAGGAGGGACTGTCGGAATATTTTCTGTACAGCATTGAAGGCACCGAAAACATACCGGATGGCTGGGGCAAACGACTGCCTTCATTTTCTGCACAAAAAATTCCGGTAAAAAATCTGTACCGCTATGAAGAAGAGCGTTATGGCAATGCCACGCAGCGACTGATCATTTTCAAAAATGACAAGGCACACCAGTTGGGCAAAGAGCCTTTACCGGACGGTGACATCAAGGTGTTCAAGTCTGCCGGCCAGAACCAGCAACTGTCCTATGTCGGGCACGTGCAGAGCAAATACATTCCTGTGGATCAGAACATTGAACTTGATTTCGGGCCGGCGCGCGATGTGAAAATCGAGCCGGTGTTGATGTCGGAACAAAGCGAAAATTATCATTTTGATCGGCATGGTGATGTTTCGGGATATGACCGCACCCAGCAGTGGGAAATCAGGCTCGAAAACAACCGCGACACACCTGTCAAAATTGAAGTATTGCGCAACTTGCAAACGCCGCACTGGAAAATCAACAATCCTCGCGGAAATGATGGCGACTATGAAAAAGTGGACATCGATACCGTGAAATACACCGTCGACATCCCTGCCTACAGCAATACCACCCTGTCCTATGCCATCACATATTACGAAGGTGAACGGCAAAATACTCACTGAGGAGATCATCCATGAAAAGCCTGTCTGTAATCACACTGATAATCTGCCTGCTGTTTTCCCTGAATGCCGCAGCACGTACCAAACTGGTGGCCCTGCCGGACCGGGAGAACACGCTGCTGCGTCTTGATCATCCGCATGTCACCCTGGTAGAGGAAGAGCGCACATTGTCACTGCACAAAGGGATCAACCATATTGATTTCTCCTGGAAAGGCGTGCACATCGATCCGGACTCCATACGGCTGGCCATACTGCAGCATCCGGACACCACACGTCTCATTAATGTCAGTTACCCGCCGAATGAACAGGCACTGGTCTGGGAAATCTACAGTGACACCAATCAGCAGGAAAAAATCCGCATCAGCTACCTGCTGGCAAATATTGACCGGGTGATTACCTATGAAGCCAGATCCAATACTGCTGAAAACCAGCTGGATATTGCCTCCTATATGGTGCTCAGGAATTTCTCGGGTGAATCCTTCCATTCAGCCCGTCTTGAACTTGATTACGGACGTCACTTTAATAACAGCATCCTTGATGGTGAAACCCGACGTATGTTGTTCTTTGATCGCACAGATCTTCAGATCAAAAAAATCTTTACGTTCAATGCCGGCCTGCATCCGTGGGAACCGCAGAAAGAACAAGAGACCGTTGGCATCCCGGTAACCTATGTCCTTGACAACATCAGGAAGAACAAGCTTGGGGAACACGCCCTGTGGGGCGGCAAGGCCCGCATTTACCAGAATGATGCCGGTAACAGTACTGTGTTTCTGGGAGAAGACATGGCCGGATTCACCCCGGTGGGACAGGACATGGAACTGCACATCGGCGACAGCCGTGACATTTCCGTAACGCAGCGCAAAACCCGCGAGGAACGCAGCAATATACGCCGCAACCGCAATGATCATATTGTGCTTTATGACAGCAATGAAGAAATGAAAATTGAAATCGAGAACTTCAAGGACACGCCTGCAACGTTGAAAATCATCGAACCTATGCAGGGAGAATGGGAAGTCAAAAAATCCTCGCATGACTATACACATGTCAATGCCCGGGAAATCGAATTCAAGCTGGAACTGCCGGCCCGCGGCAAAACCACACTCACCTACAGCTATGTAAGAAAAAACATCCGTGGATGATTCGGGTTACATCACAGCAGCAAGGATATACGCTATGATTAATACAACTCTGACCAACCTGTGTAACATTTATGAAATCAAGAGACTTGGTACTGGTGATCCTGCTTGTTTTGACTTCACTCGTACAGGCGGATTTCAAATCCGGGGGCGAAGCCTACAAAAGCGGTGATTATGAAACTGCTGCCAGAGAATTCCTGCCATTGGCAGAAGCCGGTGATCACCGGGCCATGTATGCTCTGGGTTCCATGTATTCTGCCGGACATGGCGTGCCCCAGGATTACGAACAGGCCTTCATGTGGTTTCAAAGAGCTGCCAAGTACCACCGGCCAGATGCAGAATATAAACTGGGCCTGCTTTATCTGAATGGCCTGGGTACGGCACAGGACTACCGGCGCGCTATGAACTGGTTTGGACGGTCTGCCAAAAAAGGTTTTGCCAACGCCCAGTTCCGGATCGGGCAAATGTATGCTGAGGGGCTCGGCGTGGAGCCGGACCCGGTCAAGGCCTATGCCTGGTATGGCGTGGCCCTCGCGCAGGGCCTCACCGATGCCAAGTCTGCCCAGGATGCACTTGATAGCACTATGACTCCTGAGCAACAGGCTGAAGCAGAAACCCTCTCACAAGCTTTACAGGAACAGTATCTGCGCGAGTAAACAGATTCTTCATTATTTCTCATTGCCGCACCCTCACCTTTCACCTATTCTTAAAATCGGAAAATGTTTTAAACGGTAATTACACATGACTGATTCATCTGAAAAAAAGGCTGATACCCGAAAACTGGGTGACTATCTGGTCGTTTCCAAAGGTGCCATAAGTAATGCCGTGGAAAAACAGATCACGGCATATGCACAGAGCGGCAAGCTGAAACCCATTGGTGAAATCCTGGTGGAACAAGGCATCATCAGCCAGGACGAACTGGATAACAGCCTGCGCAACCAGCGCATTGCCCGGTTGGCCGGGTGTCCGGTATTTGCGTCACTCAACAAAACCGAACTGGCGGCCCTCAGTAAACATTTCACTGAGGTGAGCGTGGGCCCGGGAGAACAATTCATTATCCAGGGAGACGATGATCCCTCAATGTATGTGATCGCGTACGGGCTGGTCGAGGTTTACCGTATCGATAATACCGGCAAGGAAATTCCCATAGCACTGGTCGGTGAAGGCGAGCCCATCGGCGAAATGGGATATTTTTCCGGAGGCAAACGTACTGCCTGCGTCCGGGCGGTAGAACCAAGCCAGCTTCTCAAGGCAAATTACAGCGACCTCACCAACTATTTCGTGAGCGTCCCGCGTGTTGCCCTTGCTTTTACACAGGTGGTGGAACACCGCCGGAAAGAGCTGGAAGAACTCACCGCAAAACAAACCTGATAGCTAGCCTGGTTCCTGAACAGATTGTGCAACACAACATTTTGCATTGCACGTCCAGCCCCGGGGACAATTGTGAAATTGATTGTAGCCTTGCTCCACTGCTGCTGTTCATCATGAAATAATTCCTTTATATTCCTACCCTGATTAAGCAGAATTTGGCCATTCCCCCAGTGTTACAGACCTAGAATGGCATCTCACTACACCCAGTCGGCCTGGATCGCCTGCCTTACAGCATAGGATTGCCTCTCCTGGCAGTTACGGAAGTCGGGAGAACTGATGCGTGTATTCACCAGGTATAATTCAGGGCATTATCTATAATTTCATATAGATAGGTACGTGTTGTGCAGTCAAGACTTAACTTGAACGGCATACATTTAAAATATAAACAAAACTATAAGAATTAAAACTGTTTCAGGATGCGTAACCAATCATGATTGTTGAACCCGTTCATCTTTACTCGGAAGGGAGTGACCATGCTGGATATTGAGTTATGTAAACAGCTCCTCAGGCTTGAGGATGACTGGCATGTTGCAGACATCAAACTCGATGAACCCTCTCACCGGATTGATATCACCGTCCGTTTCGGCGCCCCCAGAAAAAAATCACTGTTTAAACGGATGAAAAAAGATGTTCCACAGGAGACCATTACCTTAAGGCATATTCCGCTCGGGGGTTACCGTACCTATCTGCATGTTCCCAAACCCGGCACGGTGAACAGCAACAAATCCTGGAGCACCGGCAACTCGCCCTTCACACAGGAAATGGAGGCCTGTATCGTGCAGGCACTGAACAGCTGCCGATCCAATACCATTGCGGCCAAGCTGCTTGGTATCACGGCAGCAGAAGCACGCGAGATCAGTGAACGCACCGGCGCCGGCAGTGAATACCATGAGCCGGAAACCCCTCAGCGCATTGCCGCTCCAGTGATGGCAGACGATGTAGTGGAACATCAGATCTCTGCACATACCTATACACTGGAACAGGCCGGAAACATCCCGGTGGAAACCCATAAGAACTGGCAGCGATTGATTAACGGTGAAATCCCGATTCAATCGAATGCTGTGGCATTGCAGATGTTATTGCAACGTGTCCGGCAGCAGATCGCAAACAATCCTTCTGAAGTCACCCGGTTGTCCTCTGCCCGTTTGCTGCGCCAGTATTTCATCAAAAATCAGTCTCAACATCCTGCTGAAATCAGCATGCTGACTGCAGATGAGCTGCTCCCGATCACCGCTTACAGTGCCCAGGATGCCAGTGCCTCAGGTATACCGGCTGACTCCGAACTGGTATGGGAGCGTATTGTAGATGGCGAACTGAAGATCAATACCCATGAAATGGGTCTGCAGATGATGCTGGAGCGGGTGCGCCTGTCTGTGCAAAACAACCCCAGTGATGTGGCACGTATTTCCGGTATCCGCCTGCTGCGGCAATACTTTGTCAAACATCAGGCACGTTTGCAGAACGAAGTGGCCCAACTTGGCGGCAGGCCTGTTGAGATCACCGAAACCGTTCCGGCACCGCAAATGGTGGTTGGAGTACCGGCTGAAAACCATCCCAGTTGGAACAAACTTATTATTGGCGAGATCCGGCTTGACACCAATGCGGTCGGTTTGCAGATGATGATGGAACGGGTCCGGCAGTCGGTGGAACGTAATCCATCAGAAGCTTCCAAACGTGCAGGCATCAAGATCCTGAGGCAGTTCTTCCTGAAACATCAGAACCGCCTGCAAAACGAAATCATGCAACTGGGGGGCAGCAGCACCGGTTCAGCGAATGAGCAGGCCCCCATGCAGATGTTTGCCTTACCGGCCGAATCGCATCAGAACTGGCGCCGTCTGGTCAGAGGAGAAATCCCCCTGCACACCGGTAACGTCGCACTGCAGATGATGCTGGAACGGGTGCGTTTGTCCATTGAAAAAAATCCATCCGAGGCTTTCCAGGTCGCGGCGGTAAAATTACTGCGGCAATTCTTCATAAAGCACCAGAGCCGTTTGCAGGATGAAATACGCACACTGGGTAGTCAGGCTGCACCTGCCGTCAGCAGTGTCCAGCCATCCACGCCGAAAACATTACAGGTTCCACACGAGTCTCACCCGAGCTGGCAGCGCTTGATCAATGGTGAACTCGAAATCAAGACTGATGTTGTGGCGTTAAAAATGATGTTGGAACGCATACGTATTTCAATCGGCAACAATCCCACGGATGCCTCCCGGCTGGCAGGCGCCCGGATATTACGGCAATACTTCTTGAAATATCAAAATAAACACCGCGCTGAAATCGATCAGCTTTTGGCGGCATAGGAGAAAAAATAAATGGCGACTTCCAATATCCATGCAAAGATGGCCTCTGTTGCTGAGGTAAAGGCCGCAATTGAGAGCAAACGGGTGCTCTGGCTGGGCGGTGATGAAAACCTGCTGAAACAATTACCCAAAGGCAACTGGATTGGCGGTTCTATTCCCTATTTCATGGGCGACAAGGGCGGTGTCACGACTAAGGATCAGATCTATGTGACCGAACTGGATCCGACAGTGGCCAAGCGCATCCAGGTCAAGTTCTACACGACAGCAACCATTCAAAACATTGCCAAGGAAAGTCCGGATGACGGCTTCACTATTCTGCTGATCCCGGCTTTCACGCAATTGCATACGGATTATGCCCACAATGCGCCGGAATATGAGGATATGTTCATCAAGCCCGTAGCCGGCTGGATTACCGGTATTCATCTGGATGATCTGGGCAAGACCAAACCCATTGTCATCAACGGCGGCACGGGTGAAATCTCCTATGACAAGGGCGTGGCCATGCATGTCACGCTCGCGCCGGGCAAGGTCGCCAACATCGGTATCGTGAATATCCAGAAACAGGGTGACGGCGACACACTTGAGTTTCTTGAAACCGGCTTCTCGGCCTCCAGTGTGCTGGTCAATGGTGTGGAACAGAACTTTGCGGAATATCTGGTCGCCAACGCCGTGGACACCAAGCTGCCTTTGGTGGCTGATTATTCCGGTGCCATGATTAATGTGTCCATCCAGTCCGTTGATGAATCCTCCGGCAAGGTATCTTTTTATGCACCGGTATTTCCCGGTGTGGCATACAAGCTGGCGGCCCCGGTCAGTGATTACGTTTCGCAATTCAAGGCCGCCCTGCCCAAAGTCAGCAACATCACCTTCAGTTGTAACTGCGTACTGAATTACCTGTATTCAGAGCTGGAAGGCAAACAGACCGCTGAATTCAGGGGGCCCATGACATTCGGTGAAATTGCTTACCAGTTGCTGAATCAGACACTGGTCTATCTCACAGTGGAAGACGTGTAACCTGCCGGAAATATTCAGGACGTATCCAGATGAACAATAAAGCCGTCATTAAAGCCGCCCTCATCGGTATACCCGCCGAGGAAAAACGGCTGATGGCCGCATTCGGGCATTCGCTCACCCGCACGATTTCCTGTCGGGAAACGCTCCTCTACCGCGGACAGTATTTCCACGCTGGTCTATGCCCACACCAATAACCCCATACCCGTGCTGCGTGGAGAACTGTCAAAGTATCAACCACTGGTGGAGGACCTGCTGGCCAAGGAACCGAATGATCGCTTTCAGAATTGCCGGGATTTGCTGCTGGGGATAGACTGGATCAAATAAGTCTGTCACTGCAGACTTTTTATTTCATCTGCAATAATCCTGATGCCGGCTTCAACAACGTGTTCCGGCATGGAATAAGTCAGCCGTATACATTGATGTTTGTGTGGCCAGTTTTCATTCAGGCCCGGGAAAAAATGATGGCCGGAAATCACCAGGACCCCCTTACGTTTCAACCGCTGGTAAAGCTCTTCCGAGGTAACGGGCAAATCAGGCAACCATAACCACAGAAATATCGCGCCCTCCGGTTTGTGCAGATGGTACTCAACACCGGCCAGATACCGGTGCAGTAATTCGACGGCCCGTTCCATGCGTTGTTGATAATAGGGCCTGATAACATTGCGGCTGATGCGGAGAATTTCTCCACTGTGTATGAGATCGAGCGCCAGCGCCGGACCGAAGCTCCCCAACGCAAGATTGATGACAGCGTTGATATTGGTAATGGCCCGGATCACCTCTTCATGCGCAATAATGATTCCGGTGCGGGCGCCGGGCATGCCGAGTTTGGAAAGGCTCATGCAAACAATCACATCCCTGTCCCACAATGGGCGCGCTGCTGTAAAAATAATACCGGGAAACGGAAGTCCATAGGCATTGTCGATGATGAGCGGTATATTTTTTCCACGAGCGAGTTTCAGTAACTGTTCCACCTCGCTGTCCTGCAGAACGTTGCCAGTCGGATTGGTCGGGCGTGACACGCACATCGCGCCAATATCATCGTTAATCTGAATATGATTGAAGTCCACATGGTATTTGAACAAATGGTTATCCAGATATTCAATCTCCGGGCGGCAGGATACAAACAGATCATCACTCAATCCCACATCGGCATACCCGATATATTCCGGGGCCATCGGCAGCAATATACGTTTGCGCGTGCCATCAGCAAACTCGCCGGCAAACATATTGAACAGACAGAAAAATCCGGCCTGGCTGCCGGCGGTGAGGGCAATATTCTGCGGACCTACATCCCAACTGCATTCAGTCCGCAACAATTCAGCCAGCGCACCGATGAACCGTGACTCGCCCTGCGGTGGATCATAATTACCGACAATATGCGCAAACTCGGCCGGGTCATGTACGATGCGTTCCATCCGTTCCTGCAAAAACTGCAGCACGGCGGGAATATGTGCCGGATTACCGCCGCCCAGCATCAGCACCTGCTGTTGCCCGGACATGGCCGCGCCCAGATCTTCCATTAACTGTACGATGCCGGACTCGGAACTGAAGCGGGAAGCGAACCTGGAAAATTGCATGGTATGGACCTGAAGTTCAGTGATCAGGCACGATCAGTCTGCGCTGATCGTGCCTGATTAAAAAAACGATACAGAAGTTAATCCTGAAAATAACTATCTTGCGAGACCCTTGCCGATCAACAAGAGCCGCATCACACGTTCACCGGCCAGTTCGAGATGATAGCGTGAATTTTTCAGCGCAGTCGCCAGATCCATGTCTTTGGCCGCGGCACTCTCAAGACCGGCAATACCATGATCAAACACACCGCGCGCATCATCAGACAGACTCCCGCCTATCGCAATACAAGGCACTTTGTATGCACGTGCTGCCTTGGCCACACCTGCCGGTGTTTTGCCAAATGCTGTCTGGAAATCCACCCGGCCTTCCCCGGTAATCACTAGACTTGCACCTTTAATATGTTTTTTGAGTCCGGTTATCTCCACCACCAGATCAACACCGCGTTGCATGCGGGCACTGGTAAATGCCAGCAACCCGGCCCCCAGACCTCCAGCGGCACCGGCACCCGGCCGGTTCATGACATCTTTCTTCAGTTGCTGTCTGATCAAGGTGCCGTAGTGTTTCAGATTGGCATCCAGTGTTTTTACCATGGCCGGTGTTGCACCCTTCTGCGGCCCGAACACCGCGGCAGCTCCGGTCTTGCCGCAGAGCGGATTGGTCACATCACTGGCAATGATGAATTTTGTTTTTTTAATGCGCAGATCAACCTTGCGCGTATCGATTCTGGCAATCTTGTCGAGTATGCCGCCACCGGCGTACCCTTTGATCTCCTTACCAGCCTTGTCAAAAAACCTTACACCGAGGGCCTGCGCCATGCCGGCACCGCCATCCACGGTGGCGGAACCGCCGAGACCGATAATAATTTTCCCCACGCCGCGTTTGACAGCGTCCATGATCAGTTCACCGGTACCATAGGTGGTTGCCAGTAATGGATTACGTTTATCGCGCGGCACCAGGGGCAAGCCGGAAGCTTCGGCCATTTCGATCACCGCTGTGGTTCCATCACCCAATATGCCGTAATGGGCGGATGTTTTTTTGCCCATGGGGTCAACTACCTGCTTCGTGATGATCGTGCCTTTGGTGGCATCCACCAGGGATTGCACCGTGCCCTCACCGCCATCGGCCATGGGAATCTTGATACAGCGTGCTTTGGGCACCACGCGTTTGATGCCTTTTTCGATGCAGGACGCCACCTGCAGTGAAGTCAGATTTTCTTTAAAGGAGTCTGGCGCAATGACGATTTTCACAAGATCAGTTCCTCAACCTATTCTAGTTATGATTGAGGCTATATTACGTGATGTTCTGCATTCTGGAAACGGCCGGGCTTTTTATTCTCCAGTGTTTACCCCGGCCAGATCAGCAAACATATAAACCAGACTTTCAGTCAATTCTGCCATGCGTCCGAGATCCAGCGTACGCAGAATGTCACCAACGGTATGATAATGTATGTTCCGGAAATCAGCCGTGTCCGTCACCATGATCGCCGGATAACCCGCATCCCAGAATGATGCCTGATCGGAACGGCGAATGTCCGGCACCATACGTTCCGGCACAGCCAGGCCTTCCACCGGGAAATCAGAATGACGGCGGAAGGCTGACAGTGATCGCCACAGCAGCCAGCCGGATTGAACGTTGGTCACAAAAGCTATGAAACCGGCCTGATCCGGGTAAAACCATTTCAGCGGTGGCGGATACTTCTGACTGCCCGGAGCATCAGAATAATAACCGAGCATTTCCAGTGAAAACATCGCTACAACATTTTCATCTTTGGTGTGGATATCCCGCACATAGACCCGGCTGCCCATTGCATCCGTTTCGGCAAACGGATTTTCTTCATTGGCGAAGGCAATAAAGCGGACTGTCCGTTCCGGCTGCAACACAGTAAATGCGTGGGCGAGTTCCAGCATAACAGCCACACCGGAAGCATTATCATCCGCACCGGGTGATAACCAGACCGTGTCATAGTGCGCTCCGATAATAATGATCTCGTCAGCTTTACTGCGGCCCGACACTTCTGCAATCAGGTTATGGTAACGACCACCCGCATAGGAATGACGGGAAGATTGCAGACCTGCCTCGATAAACTTCTGCTCAATATAATTCAGGGTTTTGTCCAGTGACCCCGGATTCTCGTGGTGCCGTTCACCAATATCTTCGGACAGCACATGGATGTGATCGCGTAATCGTTGTTCAAGACACTTCTGATTACACGTGAAAACCGGTTTGCCGGAAACATGATTAACATCGCGCATGAAAAATATCATGAGCATACCCGCAACAAACAACAATACGGGCGTGAATAATTTCCCTGGGGGTGTCACTATTAATTTAGAACACGTTTCAAAAATCCGCCGAACGCAGCCAGAACGCGAAGCCCGCGAGGCTGCGACGAGACAGTATACATAAGTACGGCGAGGAGCAACGCAGCGGGCGACAAAGCTATGGCAAGTGCAGGCTTTTTGAAACGTGTTCTAGAAGGGGTTCCATGACTTTTCACGCCTATAATGCATATAGCCGATGTTCACCCCGGCACGGAAACCGACACCGAGACGCATCGGTGCCAGCACGATATTGTCGACCTGATGATAATTCGCACCGACACCCCCAATGTAGTAAAAACTTCCATCCACTGCCGGGAAACGCTGAAAGATGGCATCGGTGGAAGGCAGGTTATAAATCAGCACAAACACCTTGGAGAGATTTCCGCCAGCATCAAAACCGACTGAAGGTCCTGACCAGAACACCGGCACGCTGCCGCCGGATTTTTTATATAACGTACCCTCGCCAAAACGGGCCCCCACCACAATTGCCCCACTGCCTTCCGTGCCTTTAATGTAGGCATTCGGGCGCCCATGTTCCTTGAATATTTTCTCCATCACCTCACCCAGTCCTTCCGCACCCTCGCCAAAAAAATCCGAGGCTTCCTGCATCATGGATTTTTCTTCATAGGTGTCCTCCTCGGCCGCCTGCACTGGCAGGTTGAGTGCCAGTGAGAACAGCCATAACCGGCACCACCTCCGATAGAAACTTCCATGCCTCATCATGCGTTAATCTCCCAGTATCGCATCCGTAATAATGTCAGCGACTTTACCAGTGTCGATTTCCACCAATAACACATCTGAACCATGAATTATCCGCTCATATCCGGATGGCGCAGGCGGCAGATCGCGATCCAGATCTTCCGGGAGATACTTTTTGGCGATGCCCGGTGGCAACGTGCCACCACGTTCGAGTTTCTTTTGAATTCCCGGTGGCAGCCCTTTCTTCTTGCCTTTCTTGGCGTGACTTCCTTCTTCCACGATCACTTCCGCCGGATGGGCATCAAAATATTTATAAATCATCTGCCGTTCGAACTCTTCAAAAGCAGCACTCACACCCTCGCGTACAATTGCAGTGGTTGCATCTTCCGCTTGCACAGGCATCGAGAAGGGGATGCCAATACTTAACAACAGCAGCATGATATAGCGCATGTCTGGTCTCCGGTTATACTGAACTATGGTTTATTTTGATTTCTTGTCTTTTTTGACTTTTTCTTGCTTCTCATCCTTTATTTTTTCTTCCTTGGCTTCTTTTTCTTCTTTAACCTTTTCGTCCTTTTCCTTCTTTACCTTCTCTTCCTTTTCAGCTTTTACCTTGTCTACTTTTTCCTCTTTTTCATGGCTGCCCGCATAGGATTTGCCATGTTCGGCACCCTGCTCGGATTCATGTTCGGCTGAAGTCTCAACACCACTGTGCCGTTTTTCATCTGCCTTGCCTTCAGCATTACTGCCGGCATAGGCCTTGCCATGCTCGGCACCTTGTTCAGACTGGTGTTCTGCCGAGGTTTCGACACCACCATGCCGGCTTTCGTCATCTGCCAGCACTGCGGCATTCCAGGACATCGATATAAAGGCAAGAGATGACAGTATCAGTCGTTTATTCATGGACATTACTCCTCTGTTAATAACACTATTTTATGACTGCAAGTATACGGACAAAGTTGCCCGGTAACAGCCACCACCACTGTGAATTCGGTCAAAATTACAAAACGCATAACTCAAGTCTGTCACTCCATAATTCCTGTTTGCTGGGTGTAATAACTCAAGTGCAGAATAACTTTTATGTGTTGTTTGATGTTGCAACGCAACGCCCGTTAATAATTGACTCCGTTGATTTGACCCGCTGGAACCATGGCTGTATCTGCCTATCCAAGCAGAGGTGTTGCCGATTAGCGTCAGCAGATGACTGGCAGGTTTGAGGCCGAGCGATTAGAATAGCGCGCTTTGAATTCGCCAGTATTTCCCGGAAACCCCAACAACAAGACTGGAGATCACACGATGTTGAAAATTCTTAAAACCGGTTTGCTTGCCCTGCTGTTAGTGCCGGCCCTTGCGCTGGCCCACGGCCCGTCCCGGGTAAAAGTGGACCAATCCATTGAAATCAATGCACCTGTGGACAAGGTCTGGAGCATCATCAGCGAGTACTGCTCCATCAAGGACTGGAACCCCGGCGTCACAGCCTGTGAAGTGAGCAGCGGCAACCAGCCGGATTCCGTGCGTGTGATTACGCTGCAGAACGGCAAACAAATGAAAGAAAAACTGGTGAAATACAGCGCTGAAACGTTCAGCTACCAGTACATGCTGGTAGAACCGAATGTCGAAGCCATGCCGGTCAATACGCATGGCGCTACGCTCAGCGTGAAGGATGCCGGTGGTAAATCCGTGGTCGAATGGAAAGGTGCTTTTTATCGTTCCTTCCCCGGCCCGAACCCGCCGCCTGAACTGAGTGATGAGACTGCCAGCAAGATCCTCACCGAGTTTTATGCCGGTGGCTTGCAGAAGATCAAGACCCTTGCGGAACAGTGATTAGTCATGGGTGATTGGTGAATAGTTTTCTGTATATATCCAATTCAACCAGCACCTAACCTGATCAATGCATCTCAAACATATACTGACCGGCCTGTGGCTGGCATGCAGTCTGCCAGTCCAGGCCGGTCAGTTTGCCTGGATTACCAACCAGGGATCGGATGATGTCTCCATCATCGATCTGGACCAGAACCAGTCCATCGCCACCATCAAGGTCGGGCATCGCCCGGCCGGTATTGCCGTCAGTAATATCGATCAGCGTGCGTATGTCACCAATCCTGAAAGCAAGGAAATCTCCGTGCTGGATATGCGTAACCGAACATTGATTAAAAATATTCCTGTGGGTGACGGGCCTGTGGCCGTTGCTGTCCACCCGAACGGAAAGCAAATCTATGTGGCTGACTGGTACAAACATGCCGTTTTTGTGCTCGATAGTTCCACCCTTGAATTTACCACCATCATTCCGGTTGGACTTTCACCATCTGGATTGGCCGTTACCCCGGATGGCAAATCACTCTATGTCACCAACCGTGACGATAATAATGTCATGCGGATCGATATTGCGGCACATAAAGTCGTCGCCACGATCCCTGTTGGCAAGGCACCCTTTGGCATCACCGTCTCGCCATCCGGCAGGCAGGTTTATACTGCGAATGTGCAGAGCAGTGATGTCAGTGTAATTGATGCAGAAAGTGATACGGTCATCCGGACGTTACCGACAGGCGTATTTCCCTATGCCATCGCGGAAGATCCGGTGCGCAAACGTTTGTTTGTCACCAATCAGAAAGATGCAAATGTCTCGGTCATCGATATGAACACCTGGCAACCCCTCACGCCCATTGCTGTCGGTGAATATCCGGAAGGCATCGACATTCATCCTTCAAACAATTTCATTTATGTCGCCAACTGGTTTGATGACAACCTCTCGGTCATTGACGCGGAAACACTGGAAGTTGTTGATACCATCGATACCGGTAGCGGCAGTCGGGCATATGGAAAATTTATACAAACTGACTAGAGTTTATCTCAAAATCGAAAATGCTGAGCAACTCTAACTATCCCGTCATGCCGGGCTTGCCTCGGCATCTGCCGCACAGGGATGTGCCAATGCCGCGAGCGCAGGATGCGCAGGAGCGGCCAGTAAACAATTGTGCCTCATCCTACCTTCCCCTGAAGGGGAAGGGGATACCGGCCGCTACGGACATCCTGTCCTCTCGCGGCATTTCCCACATCCTGTGAGTCGCTTTCGCCGGAATGACGAAAATTTGTAAATCTCAAGATATCCATCTCAGTCATTAATTTTGAGATAGGTTCTAGTTCGCAATCACCGTACGATCCCTGGCCCATTCACGTAAAGACTGGATCTGCTCCGCCATCACCACCGACAACGGCCGGGTCTTCTCGAGTTCTTCCATGAGATGTTGCTGATCCGGTTTTGTGTTCTGGGCATGTGCTGAATACAGTGCTGACACGACCGCCTGTTCAATTTCAGAGCCGGAAAACCCTTCACTCTTTTCCGCCAACACTGCAACATTGAATTTATTGAGGTCGATCTCGCGCTTGCCGATATGGATTCTGAAAATCTCGCTGCGGGTCTCTGCATCCGGCAGGTCCACAAAAAATATTTCATCCAGACGGCCCTTGCGGATTAATTCCGGCGGCAAGGCCTGGATATCATTCGCCGTGGCTACAATAAAGACTTTCTGTTTTTTCTCTGCCATCCAGGTCAACAACGTGGCCAGAATCCGCCGTGACGTTCCGCCATCATTGTCAGAAACCCCAATGCCCTTTTCGATTTCGTCCACCCATAAAATACAGGGTGCCATCACTTCCGCCGTCTTGAGAGAATCACGCAGGTTTTTTTCTGATTCACCATGATACTTGTTATAGATGGAACCAAAATCCAGGCGCAGCAAGGGCACGCCCCAGGTACCGGCCACGGCTTTGGCGGCCAGACTTTTACCGCAACCCTGCACCCCCAGCAACATGATCCCTTTGGGCGGGTCCATGCCGGTTTTTTTCAGTTCACCGGTAAATGTGGGTTTGCGTAACTGCAACCATTGCTTGAGTTTGCTGAGTCCCCCCACATCGGCATAACGCGCGGTGTCATACTCAAAGGACAACACACCGCCCTGATTCAGCAATTCGAATTTTGCCTTCATGACCTCTTTCACATCAGAATCATTCAAAACGCCTTCATCACGCACCGCCCCACGCACCAGACGGCGGGCATCATCAATCGGCAGACCCATCAGGCTGTCGACCAGTTGATCCAACACCTTCTTTTCCACCACGATGCGGAGATTATTGTTCATCTTCGACCAGGCACGGGCTTCATTGCGTATGATGGTTTCCAGTTGCTCGCGATCCGGCATGGCCAGTTCAAAACGTGCACAGTAACGTTCCAGTTCGCGTGGGATTTTTATCTCGTGTGAAATCATCACCAGCGTGTGCGGCACATCGGCATGTTTCTGGGCGAGGTCCTTGATCAAACGCACATGGATGGGGTCATCCAGAAACGGATGGAAATCCAGCAACAGGTAAATGCCGGGTGTACTGGTGAATTTAATCTCGGTGAGCAATTCCACCGGTTTGGTTTCGTAGATTTTTGGCGGCGCTTCAACATCCTGCCGCAACAGGCCTTCCGTTACCGTCCAGCGATAGAGCGGTCTGGAGGTCCGGGCCGTAATATGCTTGAACAATCCCATCACCCGATCCTCTTCCCGTGTTTCGATAATAATGATCGGGACGGAAGACTTGATTAACAGTTCGAGATCTTTGAGATTCTGCATGGGTGCCCGCTTTGTCCTTATTCTGCTTCGGGTAAATATACATGTGATTGCCATGCTTGATAACACATGCCGGTCTGTCTGCGGACATCGATAGTGCATCGCACCAAGGCCGGTGCTGATTGCTTCACATCAGCTACAATAGTCAATCTTTCTGTTAAATTATCTGTCCTTCCTGTACTGTCAAATCAGGCAATTTTATGAATACGAATCAAATCACAGGTCAATGTTTATGTGGCGCCATTAAAGCCGTGGCGCATTCTGCTGCAGCACAGCTTGATGCCTGTCATTGCAGCATGTGCAGAAACTGGGGTGGCGGGCCTTATTTTGCAATCGAATGTGGCAGCGATGTCAGCTTCGAAGGCGCCGGGCACATCAAATGTTATGATTCCTCGGTCTGGGCAGAACGTGGTTTCTGTTCAAAATGCGGAACACATCTCTTCTATCGCCTCAAGGAACAGAACCTGTACATGATGCCGGCGGGCCTGTTCAGCAACCTGCCGGAGATGGATTTTCACAAGGAAATCTTCATCGATGAAAAACCGGCGTATTACAGTTTTTCCAATGTCACTGAAAAACTGACCGGCGCAGAAGTGTTCGCACAATTTGCTTCTGCACAAGAAGACTGAACATAACAAGTATATTAAAAAAGACCTGATGGAAGCTGACAACGCTGTCTATAAAACCCTGCTGGAATCCACCAAGGCCATTCCATGGAAAATCGACATGGCAACCATGGCCTTCGCCTATATCGGCCCGCAGATTGAAGCGTTGCTCGGCTGGGCACAATCCAGCTGGGTGAGTGCCAATGACTGGGCTGAACGTATCCATCCTGAAGACCGGGATCGGGTGGTGAATTACTGCCTTGCCCAGTCAAAATCCGGCATCGACCACGAAGCGGATTACCGGGCACTCAAAAAAGATGGTGGTTATGTCTGGATCAGAGACGTGGTGCACGTGGTTCGCAAGGACACTGGTGAAGTGGATTCACTGGTAGGATTCATGTTCGACATCAGTGAACGGAAGATAACCGAAGAGAAACTCATCAGCCTGCAGAAAGAACTGGAAGAACTTTCCTTCAAGGATGGTCTCACTGGTATTGCCAACCGGCGCATGTTTGATGTGATGCTCGAGCGCGAATGGGCCAACGCACGCCGCAGCCAGCAACCCCTCTCATTGATCATGCTCGACATTGATTATTTCAAGGAATATAACGATCACTATGGACATATCGCAGGTGATGCGTGTTTAAAGAAGGTCTGTCGCATTCTGGAACAGGCGGCTGCACGGCCACGCGATTTTATTGCCCGTTTCGGTGGCGAAGAATTCATGCTGGTGTTGCCGGAAACAGGCGCCACATCCGCTGCGCGAGTGGCGAAACGTTGCCAGGAACTGATATTAAAAGAACAAATCGCACATGAAAAATCGCCCATCGGTAATGGGCTCACCATCAGCCTCGGTGTGAGTACGACTATCCCCGAACCAACTGATGAAGTAATTGCATTTATCGAACGAGTGGACCGGCGCCTGTATCAGGCCAAACAAAGCGGCCGGAATTGCATTGTTAATGGTGATTAACAATACGCTGTTCAACTCTTCAGCGAAGTAAATTCATCCAGCGGGCTTTTCACACCACGCCCGCCGCGATTCAATACATGTGTATAAATCATCGTCGTATTCACATGCGCATGCCCCAATAACTCCTGTACTGTTCTGATGTCATATCCATTCTCCAGCAGATGCGTTGCAAATGAATGACGAAAGACATGTGCCGTAACATGTTTCATCACACCTGCCTCCCTGACGGCCTGCCGCAAGGCCCGCTCTATGGATTTTTGATGTATATGATGACGGCCCTTTCTGCCACTACGTGGATCAATGGAAAGGTTCCCTGACGCAAACGCAAATTGCCATTTTAATTCCTTTTCGGCATTCGGATATTTTTGGGCCAAGGCGCCTGGTAAATACACATAATCAATCATTGAATACTGCAGATAACGGATGCGTGTGCGAACTTGATCAAGAAGACGGGGTTTGTTTTTTCCTTCCATGGAGAATTCCTCATGTCCATTTGGTTATAGGCAGATATCATTGTCCTACTATCAAAAATTATAGAACACTTTATAAACCTTTGAAAAGTATTAAAAATGCACCGATTTTATTATCCAGATATTAATAGAGGAGCATCATCAAAATGGATATTGAAAATGCAATCTAGACACACCGGATATGGCCTGACTATAATCAAAACCAGCATCAAGCCATTGAAACAAGGAGGATTTCCATGCTGTCCACACCTGACGTCCATAT
>CAYZJI010000002.1:287122-301197 GCA_964479045.1 uncultured Enterobacteriaceae bacterium | reverse complement strand
TCGTATCTCGTATCTCGTATCTCGTATCTCGTATCTCGTATCTCGTATCTCGTATCTTAGGGATACGAAACTTTTCCGTTCGCCCCTTGTCAATCCAACCGCTTCACGCTTCACGCTTCACGCTTCACGCTTCACGCTTCACGCTTCACGCTTCACGTCATTCATATACCGGTTATCTTCCCGGATCACTTTCGGCACCAGCACACGATTGGTTATCGTCACCGGCTGATACACAACACGCTGTTTGTCCGGGTCGTAGCGCACTTCCACATTGCCTTCGAGCGGAAAGTCCTTGCGGAACGGGTGGCCTACAAAACCATAATCCGTGAGCAGCCGGCGCAGATCCGGATGGCCTTCAAACAGGATTCCATAGAGATCGAATGCTTCGCGTTCATACCAGTTGGCGGAAGCCCAGATATTGATCACAGAGCTCACACGCGGTGGATTCATCTCCAGCCGGCAGCGCACACGTAAACGCCGGTTATATTTAACAGACAAAAGATGGTACACAACGGCCAGCGTGGATTTTTCGTCCGGATCCTGCTTGTGAAACACCCCCTTGCTTACACCACGGCTGAAGCCAGTGCTGGTGGTGTCCTGTGTCTCCCAATCGGCCTGACCATACGCGGCATAATCCACGCCGCAGAGATCGATCAGTTGTTCAAATGCATATTCCGGTTCATCACGCAGTGCGAGACACACATTGATGAGGTTCGCCGGGCTGACTTCCAGCGTGATCTGGCCGTGGTTCAAAACACAGCTGCTGATGACGCCCTGGAATCGCTCCTGTAAATGAGTGGCTAAAGTCTCCAGAGAATCGGTCATGGTGGTCAGCGGATAATAGTGTTGGTGCGTTTGATTTTGTTCTGTAACTGGATGATGCCGTACAGCAGCGCTTCTGCCGTGGGTGGACAACCCGGCACATAGATGTCCACAGGAACAATACGATCACAACCGCGCACAACGGAATATGAGTAATGATAATACCCGCCGCCATTCGCGCATGATCCCATGGAAATCACCCAACGTGGTTCGGCCATCTGGTCATAGACCTTGCGCAGTGCCGGTGCCATTTTGTTGACCAGTGTACCGGCCACAATCATGACATCTGATTGGCGCGGACTCGGGCGGAAAATTACGCCGAAACGATCCAGATCATAACGGGATGCTCCGGCATGCATCATTTCCACCGCACAACAGGCCAGACCAAAGGTCATCGGCCACATGGAACCGGTGCGCGCCCAGTTCACAAGGCTGTCCACCGTGGTGGTGACGATCCCTTGCTCGTGGACTTTACCTTCTATTCCCATTCGAGCGCCCCTTTCCGCCATTCATAAATAAAACCGACGACCAGGACACCGAGGAAAATCATCATCGCCCAGAAACCAGCCATGCCGATTTCCTCCAGCGCTACGGCCCACGGGAAGAGAAATGCAATTTCCAGATCGAACAGAATGAACAGAATGGCGACGAGATAATAACGCACATCAAATTTCATACGGGCGTCTTCAAAAGCTTCAAAACCGCATTCGTAGGGGGAATCTTTTTCTGAATCGGGGCGGGAGTGGCCAAGCAACTTGCCCAGCGTGAGACACAAGCCCATCAGGAAGACGCCGATGAAGGTACCGATCAGCAGAAAAACCAGGATGGGAAAATAGTTTTCCAGCATGGTGGCTCTATGAATAATCCTGTAATTTCATGGAGTTAGATTTACAACGGTCATATGCGCCCATATGGCCCATTATTATACAAACAAGCGTCCTGCAAAGCACTGGAAAAACAGGTTGTTATGATAAAAATCAAAGTATGCCGGTGATTAATGACTCAGTTTGTCATTTCAAGCACAAGCGAGAAATACTTCTGGCGATAAAAACAGGATTTCAGTGAGGGGATGCCTGTCCCGGATTTACAGTTCAGTGCAGTGTCGCGCTGGAAGCCAGCGTTTTGAACTCGTTGGTTATGTGGGGGTGGCCTTTTATCCCGATCAGGCGCGGCACTTTCAATTTCTCAACCGGGAAGCCGGACTCCTCCAGCGTTACACGGTTTGGCAGGTAGACCAGATATTCCACCTCGTCGAACACCAGTAACACTGTCAGCAATGTGTAATCGGGCTCGAACACTACCTTGATGATCCGGCCGTTGAATGATTTTTCCCGCTTCAGATCGTACGCGGATTCAGGCTCGTTATTCTCATCGGGCGAACGTCCGATATTCTCAGGTTCAGGTGGCATCAACACATCATTGATCTTCCATTCCCCAGCCTCGCGGACATAATCCACCCAGAGAGTCCGGGTAATGGTTTGTCCTTGCAAGGGATGTTCCGGCATTTCGATTTTGAATCTGGCATCCAGTGCAAGTGCCGCGTTCTCGTTGTCGATCGCAGCGTTCCCAACCGTATATTCAATCGGCGCGAAAAAACGCAGGTCCTCCAGTATATGCGTCAGTCCTTGCGGCCCATGCTGTAAATGTTCTGCAAACTGCTCGCGGTTCCCGGCCGTGCGGAACGCCAGCGCGGGTTCGAGATTGTCAACGGTCGCCTGCCTGACGGCGGAGACATAGGCATCAAATATATCCGTCAGTGTTGCGGTCTCGTCCGGCGCAACCGCTTCGCAATGTGCCCTTGATAAAGGGGAGATCATCAGGAGCATTGCGGTCAGCATGACCGCGATAGACTTGCAGACTGTTGGCTTGTTATTCACAGTTATTCTGTGTGTTGTTGGCGAGTTAAAGTGGTGCCGACGGGGAGACTCGAACTCCCACGGGTTTCCCCACTACCACCTCAAAGTAGCGTGTCTACCAATTCCACCACGTCGGCATTGTGTGCGTGCCGGAATTTCCGGGTCACGCTTCACTTTTCAATCTATTCCTGCGGAGCTGCAGGAACATCCGCAGGCACGTCAGCCGGGACATCCGTTGCTGCCGGCATATCTGCAGGTATATCCGCCGGTGTTTCCACGGCCGGGACCTCAGCGGGAGCTGCAGCACTGGTGTCCGCCGGAAGATCAGCCGCCGGTTGTGCCTGTGTTTTCTCTTCTGATACTGCTGCAGGCACTTCATCATCCAGCAAACTGCCGGACTCTCTGGGTGCAGTGGCCGCGAGATATCCCAGCAGCAGACTGTTGGCCAGGAAAATGATGGCCAGCACGGTTGTGGCCTTGGTCAGAAAATTTCCCGCACCGCGGCTGCCAAAAACTGTCGCAGAGGCACCGCTGCCAAAGGCCGCACCGGCATCGGCACCCTTGCCGTGCTGGATCAGGATAAATCCTATCAAGGTGATGGAGACCACCACCTGCAGTACCAGTAATAATGTATAAAGTGTTTGCATATTGTTTCCTAGGTTGCTGCCCGGCAGATCGCCAGGAAATCATCAACGACCAGCGATGCTCCGCCGATCAGACCTCCATCAATATCTGCCATGTTAAATAATTCTTTTGCATTCGCGGCTTTCACACTGCCGCCATACAGGATGCGGATTTTATCCGCGATGGTTTCATCATGCCGTGCGAGGCGCAGCCGGATAAAGGCATGCACCTCCTGCGCCTGCTCCGGTGTGGCCGTGCGCCCGGTGCCGATGGCCCAGACCGGTTCATAGGCAATCACCGCTGCACTGAACTTCTCAATACCACAATGTTTGATTACCGCATCCAATTGCCGTGCGATGACATTTTCAGTGTCGCCGGCTTCACGTTCTTCCAGATACTCACCTACACACAGAATGGGCACCAAACCACTCTGAACAGCCCGGGCAAATTTCTCCGCGACCAGATGGTCCGTTTCTCCGTACAGTGTGCGCCGTTCGGAATGGCCGATAATCACATAGTGGCACCCAAAATCCTGCAACATAGAGGCCGACACCTCACCGGTATATGCGCCCCCCTCATGTTGGGACAGATTCTGCGCGCCGAGTTTAATCGGCTCTTTCCCGATTAACCGCCCCACCTCAGCCAGATAAACATAAGGCGGGCATATGGCCACATCCGCCTTGCAGCCGTCCTTTAATCCGGCCTTGATCCCGTTAACCAGCGCCTGCGCAGACGCCAGAGTCCCGTTCATCTTCCAATTGGCGGCTACAAGTGGCTGGCGCTGGGTCATGTTCAGGCTCTAAAAAGGCCGCCTAGACTACAGAGAGGAGGCCCTAAAATCAATTGTTTGAACGTGATACGGGGCTCGTGAAGCGTATCTCGCAGGGATATTTGTATCACTACCGGCATTCAACGCTTCACGCTTCACGAGTCCCGCTTCACAGCGTCAATAAACTGGTTCACTTCAATACGGCTTAATTCATGATAACTGCCAGCCTTGAGATCTCTGGGCAATGAATACGGTCCGAAGCGCACCCGCATCAGGCGGCTGACCGTGACATTCACGGCTTCCCAGATACGCCGGATTTCGCGGTTGCGGCCTTCCTTGATGACAACGTGATACCAGTGGTTGGCGCCCTTGCCGCCGGCCTCATGTATGCTGTCAAAATGGGCCTTGCCGTCTTCCAGTTCGACCCCGTCCACCAGTTTTTTCAACGTATCGCGGCTGACTTCGCCCAATACCCGCACGGCATATTCGCGTTCAACCTCCCCTGAAGGATGCATGAGCTGATGGGCGAGTGAGCCATCATTGGTGAACAGCAACAATCCCGAAGTATTGATATCAAGCCGGCCGATGCTGATCCAGCGGCTGCCCTTGATTCCGGGCAGGGAATCAAACACGGTCGGGCGGCCTTTTTCATCCTTGCGGGTGGATACTTCGCCAACCGGTTTGTGATAGGCGAGGATGCGGGTTTTCTGTGTGGGCGCCGGCTCCAATCGCAACAATTCACCATCAAGTCGCACCTTGTCACCCGGCGCCATCTTGTCACCCAGCTTCACACGTTTGCCATTGATACTGATGCGGCCGTCAGCGATCCAGCCTTCAATTTCCCGGCGCGACCCAATCCCGGCCTGCGCCAGGACTTTCTGGATACGTTCGGGGGAGGGGGCAGCGGACATTATTTATTAAATCATGAAGAGATTTGTAGGGCATCTCTGCGAGATGCCATCATTTACAGCAAAGATACAGTCTTGCCCTGCAGTTAAATGATGATTAATGAATAATCGGTACGACCTTGTCATCGCCGACAATGATGTCGGTGGGCGAAGGTTCCAGTGGCTCTGCATCTTCTGCAATTTGCTCCATGTTGACGCGGGAAGTATTGTCCAGCGATTCAAACAGGTCCGGATTGAGTTTGCTGAGCTCCTTGATTTCCGCCAACGTCGGCAAATCCGAAAGTTTTTTCAGATTGAAATAATCGAGAAATTCTTTCGTGGTTGCGAGCAGTTCCGGTTTGCCCGGCACATCTTTATGGCCCACCACACGAATCCACTCGCGTTCCTGCAGGGTTTTGATGATGGTGGTGCTGACACCCACGCCGCGGATATCTTCAATTTCGGCACGGGTCAGCGGCTGCCGGTAGGCAATTATGGCCAGTGTTTCCAGAAGCGCACGGGAATAACGCGGCGGACGCTCATCAAACAACCGGTTCACCCACTCGGCATAGTCGCTGCGCACCTGGATGCGGTAGCCACTGGCCACTTCGGTGAGTTCTATGCCGCGATGCTGGTAATCATGCTGCAACTGTTCAATCGCGGTTTTGACTTCCTCACGTTCGATGGCTTCCATGTCGCGCTCAAACAACGCAAGAATCCGCGCCATACTGAGCGGTTTGTCGGATGCCATCAGCACCGCTTCAATAATACATTTGAGTTTTTCCTGGTTCATGCGGCTGCCTTCACGTAAATCGGGCCATTGATTTCATTCTGTACCATCTCGATTAATGATCCTTTCAACAGTTCCAGTATGGCGAGCAGCGAGACAATCACGCCTGCGCGCCCTTCTTCCACCGTAAACAGGGTGGTAAATTCAATAAAGTCATCCGCCGTGATGCGTTCCAGCACCATGCTCATGCGTTCGCGCACCGACAGGGGTTCACGGGTGACATGATGATGGGAAAACATCTGTGCCCGCGACAATACATCAGCAAACACTCTTAACAAGGTGTCCAGTGAAACCTGGGGGGGCTCATGTGAGCTGCTGCGATCCGGAAATTCCACAATCGTGCCGAAAACATCACGCTCCATGCGGGTTAAATTATCCAGATCATCTGCCGCTTGTTTATAGCGTTCATATTCCTGCAAACGCCGGATCAGTTCAGCGCGCGGGTCTTCTTCATCATCAGACTCGGCCGGCCGTGGCAACAACATACGGGATTTGATTTCAGCCAGCATCGCCGCCATCACCAGATATTCCGCCGCAAGCTCCAGATGCAGCGTTTCCATCAATTCGATGTACTGCATGTACTGTGCGGTGATCTGCGCGATGGGAATATCGAGAATATCAAGGTTCTGACGCTTGATCAGATAAAGCAGCAAATCCAGCGGCCCTTCAAACGCTTCCAGAAAGACTTCCAGTGCATCCGGCGGGATGTAGAGGTCCGTCGGCATTTGTGACATCGGCTCGCCCTGCACAATGGCAAAGGGCATTTCCGCCTGAGAGGTTGTTTGCGTTTCTGCCTGCGGTTCTTCGTTAGGTAACATAATTATCCTCAACGGTAGCTCAGACCCATGGCTTCTCTGACCTCATCCAGTGTCTCACGTGCTACGTCACGTGCCGCTTCACAACCGTCATTAATAATGCCTTTCACGGTTTCCAGATCCTGCTGGAATTCCTTCGCCCGTTCCCGGATGGGTGTCTGCTCCTTAAGTATGGCATCAATCACCGGCCGTTTACACTCAAGACAACCAATCCCGGCGGAACGGCAACCTTCCTGCACCCATTGCCTGACATCAGCTTCAGAGTACACCTGATGCAGACCCCATACCGGGCATTTTTCCGGATCACCAGGATCGGTACGCCGTACCCGCGCCGGATCGGTGGGCATGGTTTTGATCTTGTCTTCCACGTTATTCGGGCTTTCCCGTAGACTGATGGTGTTGCCATAGGATTTGGACATTTTCTGCCCGTCCAGACCCGGCATTTTGGACGCCGGCGTCAGCAGCGCTTTAGGTTCCGGGAAGATGACCTTGCCGCCGCCTTCCAGATAACCATATAAGCGTTCACGATCACCGATGGAAATATTCTGCTGTCCCTGCAATATTGCCCGTGCTTTTTCCAGCGCCAGTACATCACCCTGCTCCTGGTAACTTTTACGCAGTTCGTGGTAAAGCTTGTTGTTTTTCTTGCCCAGTTTTTTGGCGGCGGCTTCGGCTTTTTCCTCAAAGCCCGGTTCACGGCCATACAGATAATTAAACCGGCGGGCAATTTCGCGGGCAAGTTCTACATGTGCGACCTGATCTTCGCCCACCGGCACATTGCCGGCTTTGTAAATAATTATGTCGGCGGATTGCAACAATGGATAACCGAGAAAGCCGTAAGTCGTGAGGTCCTTGTTGGAGAGTTTTTCCATCTGGTCCTTGTAACTCGGCACGCGTTCGAGCCAGCTCAAGGGCGTACACATGGACAACAACAGATGCAGTTCGGCGTGTTCAGGGACACGCGACTGGATAAAGAGCTTGGCCGCACCGGGGTTGATGCCGACCGCCAGCCAGTCAATGACCATTTCATAGACGCTTTCGCCTATGACCTGCGGCATCTCATATTCCGTGGTGAGTGCATGCCAGTCTGCCACGAAAAAGAAGCATTCGTATTCATTTTGCAGCTTGAGCCAGTTCTTGAGGACCCCGTGATAATGACCCAGATGAAGTTGGCCGGTTGGCCGCATACCGGACAGGACCCGCCGGTCAGCATTACTGCTCAATGATGTTTACCTCCCGAGCTGGCTGAAACATGAAGTGCTTGATTGATATGGGTTTTATTGTGAAGGCTGCGATTATAGCGCAGATGGGCTCAAGTCCCTATGTTTGCCGTGCTGCCTTTTCCCTCGCGCACCACCAGCGGATGATCGCCGGTAAGATCAATCACACTGGTGGATTCGAGACCACCCGCACCGCCTGCAATGATCAACTCCACCTGGTTGCCAAGACGCCGGTTAATCTCATCCGGATCATTCATGGGCAATTCCTCACCCGGCAGGATCAGGCTGATACTCAAAATGGGCTCCCGCAATTCGGCCAACAATGCCAAAGCAATCGCATTATCCGGCACGCGCACTCCAATGGTTTTCCGCTTGGGATGCTGCAGCCGCCGCGGCACATCACGCGTGGCCAACAGTAAAAATGTATAGGGCCCCGGCGTCAGTGATTTCATCAGACGAAACGCGGGATTGTTGACCTTGGCGTATATCGCGATTTCGGATAAATCCGCGCAGATCAGGGTCAGATTATGCCGTTCATCCAGATTGCGGATGCGGCGGATGCGATCGAGTGCATCCTTGTCACCAATCCGGCACCCGAGTGCATAACAGGAGTCGGTGGGATATACCGCAACGCCACCCGCGCGCAGGATAGCCGCAGCCTGGTTGATCAGCCGTGGCTGTGGATTTTCCGGATGAATATCAAAACGCTGCGCCATTTTATAGAGTGTACTGACCTTTTTCGTTATGATGCCTGCACCGCATTAACATAATTATATGAAATGAAAGCCCTGATTGACTTTTTTCCGGTAGTCGCATTTTTCATTGCCTATTATGTGCCAGAGGATCGTACCCAGGCGATCTTTATTGCCACGGCTGCCGCCGTTGTAGCATCTGTGATACAGGTAGCAGCCTACTGGGTATTTACCCGGCGTGTCGAAAAAATGCACCTGATCACCTTCGTGCTGATCCTCGTACTGGGTGGCGCCACCCTGTTGTTTCAGAACAAACTCTTTTTCATGTGGAAACCGACGGCCGTCAACTGGCTGTTTGCGCTGGTCTTTCTCGGCAGTGAATTTATCGGCAACAAAAACATGGTGCAGAGGATGATGGACCATGCGATCACGGTCCCGGCCCATGTCTGGAAGATACTCAACCGTAGCTGGGTGACGTTTTTTGTCATCATGGGCGCACTTAATCTTTTTGTCGCTTACACCTTCGCCGAAAATATCTGGGTCAATTTCAAAATGTTCGGCATGCTCGGTTTGACCCTGCTGTTTGCTTTTGGTCAGGCTGCTTATCTGTCCAGATACATGACCGAAGTCAAAGAAGGAGGAGAAAAATAAATCATGTATTACGCCATCATCAGTCAGGACGTGCCTGACAGTCTGGAAAAACGCCTGAGTGTACGGCCTGCGCATATTGCCCGCCTGCAGGCCCTGCAGGATGAAGGACGTATGTTGCTCGCCGGCCCACATCCCAAAATCGACAGCCCCGATCCGGGCCCGGCCGGATTTACCGGCAGTCTGATCGTGGCTGAATTTGAATCACTGGCAGCCGCGCAGAAATGGGCTGATGCTGATCCGTATATTGCCGCTGGCGTCTACGAAAAAATCATTGTGAAACCGTTCAAGAAGGTGTTTCCGGGTGCCTGAGCCGAATGGACATGATCTGGGCCGCGTGAACATGATCCGCGAGCGGTTAAACAACGCATTAAGCCCGTCAAAACTTGAGATCACTGATGACTCACGCCTGCACAAAGGTCATGCCGGGGCTGCCGGTGGCGGTGGACATTTCTCCGTAACTATTGTTTCAGATAAATTCAGCGGCCAGAGCCTGATTCAACGGCATCGGCTGGTGTATCTGGCGGTTAATGACATGATGCCAAACGATATTCATGCCCTGAGTATCAAGGCACTGACACCGGATGAAGCCTGCTGAATGAAACCCTTCCTGAAATGGCCCGGCGGAAAATACCGGCAGGTTGAACGCATCCGCGAACAACTGGGTGATGGTGATCGTCTGATTGAACCTTTTGTGGGTTCCGGTGCTGTATTTATGAACACGCATTACAAACGCTATCTGCTGGCTGACAGCAATCCGGATCTGATCAATCTCTACAAACAATTGCAAATGGAAGGCGCACCATTTATTAAATACTGTCAGCGGTTTTTCACGGCCAAAAACAATCATCGTGAACAATATTACCTGCACCGGGAACAATTTAATGAAACCCGGGATATGCGGTTGAAATCGGCCCTGTTTCTGTACCTCAACCGGCATGGCTATAATGGCCTGTGCCGCTACAACAGCAAGGGCAAGTTCAATGTACCTTTCGGCCGTTATGAACGTCCGTATTTTCCGGAAACAGAAATGGGTTTTTTCTACGATAAATCCGCGCGTGCGGAATTCCTGCACGCACATTTTTCCGTGACCATGCGCCGTGCCAAAACCGGTGATGTTGTCTATTGCGATCCGCCTTATATGCCACTGACCGACACCGCCCATTTCACCAGTTATGCCAGTGGCGGATTCAACTGGGAGGACCAAAATGCGTTGGCGATTCTGGCAGGTCAATTATCGGCGCAGGGTATACGCGTGGTGGTCTCTAACCACAACACCAAATCGATCACCAGACTCTATCAGAATAACGGTGCTGCCATGGAACGCTTCAAGGTCAGACGCACCATCAGTTGCAAAGCCAACCAGCGTGCCGAAGTCAGTGAGTTGCTGGCAGTGTTTCAAAATTGATGTTCTGGAATACTCAGGATTTAAGCATACTCGTCATTCCGGGCTTGACCCGGAATCCAGTTGATTTAAAAGCCGCCTTACAGGCGGCACATTATATGTTCTACTGGATGCTGGCTTTCGCCAGCATGACAACGTATTTTATTAATCTTTTGAATTATTAATTCATACCATATGACCGAAACAGTTTCCCTCGCAAAAGATCTCATCAGCCGCAACTCCGTCACGCCTGAAGATGCGGGCTGTCAGAAATTGCTGGCCGAACGTCTTGGGAAACTCGGTTTCAAGACTGAGCATTTGCGTTTCGGGGAAGTCGATAACCTCTGGATCACTCATGGTAAAGGTGCGCCATATCTGATTTATGTCGGCCATACCGATGTTGTGCCGACTGGTCCGCTGGAAAACTGGCGATCCGATCCGTTCGAACCGGAAATTCGCGACGGTTATCTCTATGGCCGTGGGGCGGCGGACATGAAAGGCAGCATTGCCAGTATGACTACCGCACTGGAACGTTTTATTGCAGAACATCCAGAACATAAAGGCACCGTGGGCATGTTGATTACCAGTGACGAGGAAGGCCCATCCATCGACGGGACCAGGAAAGTTGTCGAGTATCTCAAGTCAAAAAATATCAAGATTGACTGGTGTCTGGTGGGCGAACCCTGCAGCACGAGTCAGATCGGCGATGTCATCAAAAACGGCCGTCGTGGTTCACTGGGTGGAACACTCAAGGTTTATGGCGTGCAGGGTCATGTGGCCTATCCGCAGCATGCAAAGAATCCGATCCACATGGTGGCACCGGCGCTGGCCGAACTGAACAGCATCGTCTGGGACAACGGCAACGAGTTTTACCCGCCGACATCCCTGCAGATTTCCAATATCCATGCTGGCACCGGGGCGGACAACGTCATTCCGGGGCATGTTGATATCATGTTCAACTTCCGTTTCTGCACGGAAGTCACTCAGGACGAATTGCGCAGCAAGGTGGAAGCCGTGCTGGATAAACACGAATTGAGTTATGACATTGAATGGAAACTCTCCGGTGAGCCGTTCCTCACCCGCAAGGGCAAGTTAATGGATGCCGTACATGCCTCAGTAAAGGAAATTACCGGACTTACACCGGAAATCTCCACCGGCGGCGGCACCTCGGATGGCCGTTTCATCGCCCCCACTGGGGCCGAAGTGATCGAACTTGGCCCTGTTAATGCCACCATTCACAAGATCGATGAATGTGTGAAAGTGGAGGATCTGGATACACTGTCAGCCATAGATGAGTTGATATTGAAAAAATTGCTCCTATGATTTGTTTTTTTTAGAGACGACTGACCAGCGCAGGATCTTTTTTAATTATTTTTGACTATTATTATTTTGATTAACAGATACTTCAGGAGTAAATCGATGTCCCGCTTATACACTCACATACTTTGTGCAATGGCATTTTTCCTTACGTCATTCAATTCCCATGCGGCAGGCAACATCTCGGTCTCCCAAACCATCGCCATAGAAGCGCCCGTTGCCACAGTCTGGGCAAAGGTGAAAGACTTCAATGCGCTGCACACATGGCACCCGGCGGTTGCTACAACCGAAATTCTTGAAGGTGAAAACAACAAGGTTGGCGCTGTAAGGCGTCTGACGCTGCATGATGGCGGCACTATCAATGAAGAACTTCTGGAGTGGAATGAAGCGGGAATGACCTTCAGCTATAACATCTTCGAAAGTGTGTTACCAGTCAGTGATTATGAAGCCACGCTGACTGTCACCCCGATCACAGATAACAGCACCAAGGTCATGTGGTCTGCTTCATTCAACGCCGGCAAAGGTGCCGATGACGAAACCGCCAGAGTTACTATCAATGGTATTTTCGATACTGGCCTGATCAACTTGCAGAAAATCCTGACAGCCCAATAATCAAAAGTGATAGCCTCAAACAGGGATTATTTTTTAATCCCGCCTTTGGTGAGTTCCAGCGGGTTGAGCAAGCGATCCAGTTCGGCATCACTCAAACTTGTCATTTCCTTTGCGACTTCTTTTATGGGTCGGCCTTCGGCATAGGCCTTTTTGGCAATCTCGGCGCCTTTTTCATATCCGATAACAGCATTGAGCGCGGTCACCAGTATCGGATTACGTTCGAGCGCCTTGTTAATCTGATCCTGATTCACCGTAAATCCGGCAATGGCTTTATCAGCAAGCAAGCGAGAAGCATTGCTGAGAATTTCGATGCTCTGCGTGAGATTGTAGGCAATCACCGGCAACATCACATTCAACTGGAAATTCCCGGATTGGCCGCCGGCTGTAATGGTTAAATCATTGCCGATCACCTGCGCACACACCATGCACACACTTTCCGGAATTACCGGATTCACCTTGCCCGGCATGATGCTGCTGCCAGGTTGCAAGGCGGGTAATGAAATTTCTGCAAGTCCCGCCAGTGGTCCGCTGTTCATCCAGCGCAGATCATTGGCAATCTTCATTAAACTCACGGCAACCGTTTTCAACTGTCCGCTCATTTCTACAGCGGCATCCTGTGTACTGAGTCCTTCAAAATAATCCGGTTTGGTCTTGAATGATATGCCGGTGGTTGTCGCCAGGTTCCCGGCTACCTTTGCACCGAATTGTGGATGAGCATTAATGCCGGTACCCACAGCTGTACCGCCTATCGGCAATTCGACCAGTCTTTCCAGTGCCGATTTGATTCGTGTTTCACCATTGCGGACTTGTGTTTCCCAGCCACTGAGTTCCTGCCCGAGGGTCACCGGCATGGCATCCATTAAATGGGTGCGCCCGGTTTTGACGGCTTTCCCAAGTTGATTGGCGCGTTTGTGTATCACATCCGCAAGATGTAGCAGGGCTGGTAATAATGATTCTGATGCCAACAGTGAACCACTCACATGAATCGCGGCCGGGAATACATCGTTACTGCTCTGACCCATGTTCACATGATCGTTGGGATGGACCTTGCGGCCCAGATGCTGACTGGCCAGAGTGGCAATCACCTCGTTGGCATTCATATTGGAACTGGTGCCGGAGCCGGTCTGGAAGATGTCCACCGGGAAATGGGCGTCATGATTGCCCTTGGCAACTTCGTAAGCCGCCGCCTGTATGGCCTTGCTCATGTCAGATTCAAGCAATCCCAATTCTGCATTGGCTTTGGCGGCAGCGGCCTTGATGAGTCCCAAAGCCCGGATCAGGCTGCGTGGCAGAACGAGGCCGCTGACCGGGAAATTCTCTACCGCCCGTTGGGTTTGCGCACCGTACAGGGCATCCGCCGGAACTCGGACCTCGCCCATACTGTCTTTTTCAATGCGGTAATCCTTGCTGGCCATGCTTTGAGTATAAAACATGAGGCCGGAAGCGACACAGTTTCCGGGAAAAACAGTATAATTGACCTGTACTTATGAATCCGCCATGCAGATTCATAAGTACAGGTCATACCGGACAGGGGGCGACCTACAGGATGTAGGGAATGTCGCGAGAGGACAGGACGTCCGTAGCGACCGGTATCCAGATGCAGGGACGCTTGCTTTGGCATTCATTAATGCCTAGGCCA
>CAYZJI010000002.1:151961-287112 GCA_964479045.1 uncultured Enterobacteriaceae bacterium | reverse complement strand
ATAACAATTACGGTATCCGGGCTTTCTCAATATGACCACGATCAAACAAAACGACCTCATCGACAGCGTCGCCGACGCGCTGCAATTCATTTCCTATTATCACCCGGTGGACTTCATCAAGGCCGTGCATGAGGCGTATGAGAAGGAAGAATCCAAAGCCGCGAAAGATGCGATGGCGCAGATATTGATCAACTCGCGCATGTGCGCCGAAGGCCACCGGCCCATCTGCCAGGATACCGGCATCGTCACTGTCTTTATCAAGATCGGCATGGACGTGCGCTGGGATACGAAGATGAGCATCACGGACATGATTAATGAAGGTGTGCGTAAGGCTTACAATCATCCGGACAACAAACTGCGCGCATCCATTCTCGATGACCCCGCAGGCAAACGTAAAAACACCGGCGACAACACCCCGGCCGTCATTAATATGGAAGTCGTGCCGGGAAATAAAGTCAGTGTGGATGTTGCTGCCAAAGGTGGCGGTTCCGAAGCCAAATCAAAATTCGTCATGCTGAATCCTTCCGACAACATTGTGGACTGGGTATTAAAAACGGTTCCGACCATGGGCGCGGGCTGGTGTCCGCCGGGCATGCTCGGTATCGGCATCGGTGGTACCGCAGAAAAGGCCATGGTCATGGCGAAAGAAGTGTTGATGGATGCTATCGACATCCACGAACTGAAAGCACGCGGGCCTAAGAACAAAATCGAAGAACTGCGGCTGGAGTTGTTTGAAAAAGTAAATGAACTCGGCATTGGTGCGCAGGGTCTCGGCGGTTTAACGACAGTGCTCGATGTGAAAATAAAAGATTATCCAACCCATGCCGCCAACCTGCCCGTTGCCATGATTCCGAACTGTGCAGCAACACGACATGCGCATTTCGTGCTCGATGGTTCCGGCCCGGCATTGCAAACGCCGCCGAGCCTTGATGACTGGCCGAAGATCACCTGGGATGTGGGTCCTTCTGCACGCCGTGTCAACATGGATACCGTGACGAGAAAAGATATCGCTGAATGGAAACCGGGTGAAACCTTGCTCATCTCCGGCAAGATGCTGACCGGCCGCGATGCTGCGCATAAACGCATCCATGACATCTTTAATAAAGGTGAATCATTACCAGCCGGTGTGAATTTCAAAAACCGGTTTATTTATTACGTCGGCCCTGTGGACGCCGTGCGTGATGAAGTCGTAGGTCCCGCAGGCCCGACCACGGCAACGCGCATGGACAAGTTCACAGACATGATGCTGGAAAAAACCGGACTGCTCGGCATGATCGGCAAGGCCGAACGCGGCCCGGTTGCCATTGAATCCATCCGGAAACATAAAGCGGTTTATCTGATGGCGGTGGGTGGTGCGGCCTATCTCGTTTCTAAAGCCATCACTAATTCAAAACTGCTGGCCTTTGAAGATCTCGGCATGGAAGCAATACATGAATTCGAAGTAAAAGACATGCCGGTAACCGTGGCTGTCGATGTGAACGGTAACTCAGTCCATCAAACCGGCCCGGAACAATGGCGAGAGATTATTGTGAAAAGGAAGATTGCGTAAAATATAGAGTTCACTAACTGAGATGAAGCATAGTGAAATTTCGTACAATTGAACGCTTTGTCAGGTACTTTCCCAATAGTTGTGGATCTTCTATTGAGCCGTGATGGTGAACTTGCTTCCAGTAGTCATCAACTTTTCGGAAGATTCGGCTTGTGCGAATTACGAGTGTTATTTTATCTCCACCAAGCTGGATGTATCCTCACTCTCTCCCTACGGCATAAAACATCTGATCCATCTCGTGGATGGTGTAATCAAAATACTCTACATAGACCTCGGCAGGGCCATTAAAGATACGTTCATATACCATCCGGCTCTCCGCCCAGCCGCGTTTGATGCCGCCCAGCGGGTTTTCCATTGCAATATCATCTGATTGCTCCCAATTATCAGACATCAATTTCATGTTGCCTGCGTTGAAGGCGCAATAAAACTGGACGAGTGCCTGATACGGAATAGATAAATCCCTGTGACTTTCCTTGCCAGTGATTGCTTGTTGAACCGGGTGCATGTAAGTCTCCTGTTTCTGATGCTGGTGCCTTGTTCAGCGGCTTTAGCGGAGTGTAGAAAATTGTGACAAAATGAGCGAAGCGAATCACAATATATGGAACGGGGCCAAGCTCCGCTGCAACTACTTGTAATGCGCCCGAATCCATCTGTTTTTTTAATGCAAAAATATAGTTTAATTTAGTCCTATTATCTGGCCGTTCAGGCTGTTAATTCATTCGTGCTTAAGGAGCTCCGGTATGCTGACTGTTGGTACACCCCTTATGTGGACATTATTCGCAGTCTTTGTGCTCATATCACTTACCATCGATTTTTTTGCCCTCAATCGCCAGGGTGCGCACAAAGTTACTATGCGCGAAGCGGTGATCTGGTCAATGATTTGGGTGGCGGCTTCCATGGTTTTTGCAGGTTGGTTTTGGTGGTATCTGGGTGGTCTGACCGACGATCTAACTACACGAGAGATAGCCAACACCAAGACGCTTGAATTTATCACCGGATATCTTATTGAAAAAGCTCTTGCGGTCGACAATATTTTTGTTTTCTTGATGGTGTTCACTTATTTCAGCGTGCCAGTTGAATTTCAGAAGCGCGTGTTAATGTTTGGCATACTCGGTGCGCTGGTATTGCGAGCCGTCATGATCCTAGTTGGCGCATGGTTAATTGCTCGTTTCCACTGGGTTCTCTACTTCTTCGGTGCGTTCCTGATTTTCACCGGTTTCAAGATGTGGTGGGCAACCGGGCAGGAGCCTGATCTCGAGGCGAACCCCGCGCTAAAATTGATACGTCGACACATGCGTATCTCGCCAAATTTCGATGGTGAAAAGTTCTTTACCCATGTGGATGGAAAGAATATGGCCACTCCGTTATTTGTGGTTATCATACTTATAGGTATCGTCGATATAGTATTCGCGGTGGATTCCATTCCTGCTATATTTGCTATCACGCTCGATCCATTCATCGTATTGACGTCAAATGTGTTTGCGATCCTGGGGTTGCGCGCAATGTATTTTCTACTGGCAGGGATGCATGAGCGATTCCACCTGTTGAGCTACGGACTTTCCGTGGTACTGGTGCTGATCGGCACCAAGATGTTGCTGATTGATATCTACAAGATTCCCGTACTCTGGTCGCTGGGCGCAACTGCGGTGGTTCTTGGTACTGCAATGGTGTTGTCATTAGTGACAACCGCTCCGGAACGTGTCACAAGTTCCTACCCATTCCCTGCAAAAAACCCGAAACACCTGCGCATAAAAAAACCGAAAAGATCGGAGTCGAATGATGTTGATTGAACATGGTACTAGACATTAAAAAACACTTCTCCAGTCGGTAAATCGTGAACGCCGCCGATTATTTTTATTTCATTTTTTTCAACCATCTCTTTAATAATAGGACTTCTTTCCATAATACTTTTCATTGCCCGTTTTACATTGATGGCCGTTACTTTTTCGACAAACTCCTCATTACTCGAATTCCGGTTTTCACGGACCGTCGTTTCATCATCAACCGCAGGGCGTATCTTGGAAAGCAATGCTGTCAGGTTGCCCATTTCCACATGATCACACGCACCTTTCACCGCCCCACATTTGGTGTGCCCCAATACGACAATAATTTTGGACCCTGCCACCTTGCAGGCAAATTCCATACTGCCCAGAATATCTTCATTAATAATATTTCCGGCAATGCGCACACTGAAAATATCACCCAACCCCTGATCAAAAATAATTTCAGCGGAAGTCCGCGAATCAATACAACTTAAAATAACGGCAAATGGATGTTGGCCATCTGATGTTTCATTTGCCTGCTGTAACAAATTGCGATTTGCTTTTAGATTATTAATAAATCGTTTATTGCCTTCTTTTAATAAATTAAATGCAATCTCAGGCGTAATGGCATCCTGCATTTTTTTGGTCAGTGTTTTCATTTTTTATTTTTGATATGTTCTTTCAGTTTGGTGAATGTGGTGGCCGGGGTTCCTTCCGAAAATTTGCGGATCTTTCAAATCACGGAATTAATTTAGCCGAAAATTTTGCTGTTCGCCATCTTTAAACACCACAAACTCGCCTTTCTTCATGTGGTGCCAGTCTTCGTTATCAGTGAGTGCGCGGGAAGTGACGATGGTCACGATGTCTTTCGGTGTGGTCAGTTTGCGGAAATCCACGATCTCGCCGGTATCAATCAGCCTTGCCTTGCCGAACGGATGCTTGCGCGTAATCCAGCACATGTTATTGGTGCAATAGACATATAAATAATAGGAATCACTCATCAGGAAACTGAACACACCGAGCTTGTTGATTTCTTTTGCGAGCTTGTGGATGTAACGCCAGAGTGCGCGTGAGTCTTTGGGACGTTTCGGATATTTTTTCCGGATCTGATCCAGCATCCAGCAGAAGGCATGTTCACTGTCGGTGGTGCCGACCGGTTGGTAAAACGTCAGGCGTTTTTTCTTGATGCCATCGAGTTGCCCGTTATGGGCGAACACCCAACTGCAACCCCACAGTTCCCGCGTGAACGGATGTGTGTTTTCGAGGCACACCTTGCCGCGGTTGGCCTTGCGGATGTGGCTGATAATAATCTTGCTCTTGATGGCATAACGCTGGATTAGTGCTGCGATTTCCGAAGCCACGCTTGGACGCGGATCATGAAAGGAACGGCAGCCGCGTTCTTCATACAGACTGATGCCCCAGCCATCCCGGTGCGGACCGGTGCGGCCGCCGCGTTGCACCAGACCGGTGAAACTGAAGCAGATGTCGGTCGGAACATTGGCACTCATGCCCAGCAATTCACACATTTTTCACCTTGCAGTTATTCGATTATGTTTGTATTTTACCGCGCCCGGACATTGCTGCCAGTCTCTTTATCATCGCTGGTCAAGTCAGGGTCATTATGATTATGATGCGACTGTATAAGCACTAATATGAGTATAAAAATACATGAGTAAACAAGAAAAATCCCTGCACATGACCGTCCTGATGACACCGGAAATGGCCAACTTTTCCGGCAAGGTACACGGCGGTCATATTCTGCGCCTGCTGGATCAAGTGGCCTTCGCCTGTGCGGCCCGCTATTGCAAGAATTATGTCGTGACGATTTCGCTGGATCAGGTGACCTTCAGGGCCCCGATCAATGTCGGCGATCTGGTTACCTTCCGTGCCAATGTAAATTATGTCGGCAAGACTTCGATGGAAGTCGGCGTGAAGGTGATTGCTGAGGACTTGCACACCAAGGCCAAACGCCACACCAATTCCGGGTATTTTACGATGGTGGCCATTGATGATAATCGCAAACCCATTGCCGTGCCGCCACTGGAACTCGAAACCGAATTTGAACGCAAGCTTTATGAAGCGGCGGTCATGCGCAAACAGATGCGCGAGGAAGCAGTGCGAAAGAACAAGGAAATTACGGCAGGCATCCCGGACTACAATGCGGATGTGCCGGGATAACCAGGTTTGCCCTCACCCGCGCTACGCGCGGCCTCTCCCGGAGGGAGAGGCGTAACTATTTCCCCCTCTCCCTTTGAGAGAGGCATATATTTCCCTCTCCCTCTGGAAGAGGGTCAGGGTGAGGGGGGTAAATCAGAACACCCCCACCCCATCCCTCCCCCATCAAGGGGGAGGGTTTTATTCAGAAATGCTGCCAGGCTTTTTTCTTGGGTTGATATTCACTTCCATCCGCTTGCTGCCAGATGATTCCCTTGCCATCGGTAATTTTACCGATGCAGGTTAACTGAAATTTTTTCTTCAGTTCATTTTCCACCTGTAACTGTTTTGCTGGCAGGACAGTAAAACAAAGCTCGTAATCATCACCACTGGTTAATGCAATATCAATAGCATCGTTTTGAGCTTTTACTGCAGGGGACATCGGAAGGTGTTCAACATTGACTGTCGCGCCGGTATTGCTGGCTTCCACAATATGTTCCAGATCGGCCAGCAAACCATCGGAAATATCAATAGCACTGTTCGCGATACCACGTAACGCTATGCCCAGTTCGACCCGTGGTACCGGACGATTGAGTCGCTCCATTAAATATTCACGGTATTTTTCGTCAACTTTGTAACAATCTTCTGTCATCCCCAGCGCTAGCCCGGCATCTCCCAGCGTCCCGGAAACGTAAATCAGATCGCCCGCTTTTGCATTGCCACGATAAAGCACCTTTCCCTCCGGAACAAAACCGTGAATCTGTAAGGTGATTGACAATGGGCCTCGCGACATGTCGCCACCGATTAACGAAAGTGCATACTGTCTGGCAAGCACACTGAAACCGGACATGAAACCTGTAAGCCAGTCCGGATCATTCTCCGGCAGAGTCAGCGATAATGTAATCCAGCGCGGTTCCGCGCCCATCGCCGCCATGTCGCTGAGGTTTACGGCCAGCGATTTATAACCAATGTCTGCAGGTGTAGTGTTTAGCGGAAAATGGACACCCGCGACCAGTGTATCCACCGATATCGCCAGTAGTTTGCCGGGAGGAACGGTAACGATTGCAGCATCGTCTCCAATGCCGCAAATGACATTCGAATCGTCCTTGAATGCATTCCTGAAAGACTTGTTAATCAGCTCAAATTCGGAGAGTGCCATTCTATTTTAGAACCTGTTTCAAAATGTCACGAGCGAAGGTGAGACAAGGCGAAAACGGACGAGGAAGCGGAGTGTACACGAATAGTACATGAGCATTTCGAGTTCGTTTTCAACGCAGTATCACCAAGCGCAGTAGTTTTGAAACAGGTTCTCAGGAAGCGTTGCTGATTTCAGTAACTCTCACCTTTCGAGCGATTTTATCCAGTACACCATTGATGAATTTATGCGACTGATCGGCGCCAAACATCTTGGCGAGTTCCACCGCTTCATTCACCACCACGCGCCACGGCAGTTCCGGCCGGTGCAACAGTTCATAAACGCCCACATGCAGCACGGCGCGTTCCACCGGGTCAAGCTCATTGACCGGCCGATCCAGAAAAGGCGTCATCTCGGTATTGAGTTCACCGATACGCGTGGTAATGCCTCTTAATAATTCACAGAAATACTCTGTATCAGCCTTTTTCATTTCATCGCGTTCATCCATAAATTCCTTGATCACATCAGTGGCCGTAGCTTGCGCCATTTCACACTGGTACAGGGCCTGCACAACAGAACGGCGGGCCTTGATGCGGGCATGTTTGGAAAAGGCAGCCTTCTCAGTCATGGTTAATTGCCCGCAATGTATTAATCATTTGTATGGCGGCTTGTGCCGCTTCCGCGCCCTTGTTGGCATCACCTGCTCCAGATCGGGCGTTGGCCTGTTCAATATTATCGACGGTTAATACCCCGAATATAACGGGCGTGTCCTGATTCAATGCAATCCGGGCAAGACCATGTGAACATTCACGGGCGATATATTCAAAGTGTGGTGTTTCACCACGGATGATGGCGCCCAATGCAATCACGGCATCACATCCGGTTTTCAGGATCAACCGCTGCACAGCCACCGGAATTTCGAATGCACCGGGCACATGCACAATCTGTATGTCCTGTTCCCTGAGTCCTGCATTCAACAGTGTTGTTTTGCACGCGGACAACAAACGATCGACGATCACCTGATTAAACCGGCTTGCAACAATGCCGACTTTGGCATTCTCGATTTTGTCTTTTCCAGTGATGGGCTGATGGCCTGCCATAGAATTATTCTGTGATGGTTAACTAGCTGACATATTCCACCACTTCCAGGCCAAAGCCGGAAATGGCATGCATGCGTTTTGGTGCACTGAGTACGCGCATCTTGCGCACACCCAGTTCGGACAGAATCTGGGCGCCGAGACCAATGGTACGCAAATCCTTGCTGTTTTGCTTGCGCACGGGCAACGGTTTGCCATCCTTGTCGCAATAACTGGCTAACTGGTTGATCAATTCCAGTGGCTCAATCTGGTTACACAGAATCACCGCGACACCGGTTTTCTCCTGGGAAATACGTTTCAGCACATCGCGGATCGGCCAGCCGCATTCTTCACGCAGACTGCCGGTGAGGTCACAAATGGGATTCTGCAAATGCACGCGCACCAGCACTGGCTCGGCGGAGTTGATCCTGCCTTTGATCATGGCGAAGTGCAGATTGTTTTCCACACCATCCTTGAAACCCACCAGATGAAAATTGCCAAACTCGGTCGGCAGTTCACATTCCACCACCCGCTCCACGGTTTTTTCATTTTCGATGCGATAGCGGATCAGATCGGCAATGGTGCCAATTTTGAGATTATGGTCTCTGGCAAATTTTTCCAGATCAGCCCGGCGCGCCATGGTGCCGTCATCCTTTAATATTTCAACGATTACACCGGCGGGCATACGGCCGGCAAGGCGGGCCAGATCACAACCCGCTTCGGTATGACCGGCGCGGGACAACACACCGCCGGGATGCGCCATCAGCGGAAAGACATGGCCGGGTTGTACCAGATCAGAGGGCTTGGCATCGGACGCCACCGCAGCCTGGATAGTGCGTGCACGATCAGCGGCGGAAATACCTGTCGTCACTCCTTCCGCGGCTTCAATGGACACTGTGAAATTAGTAGTGTGACTGGAATAACTGTGGCTCGCCATCAACGGCAGATTCAGGCGTTTGCAATGTTCGCGGGTCAATGTGAGGCAAATCAGGCCACGGCCATAACGGGCCATGAAGTTGATATCTTCCGCACGCACGACATCCGCGGCCATCACCAGATCGCCTTCGTTTTCACGATCTTCATCATCCATGAGCACGACCATGCGGCCGGCACGGATTTCTTCAATCAGTTCTGCAGTGGTGTTTAATGACATGCGGGGATTATAGCGCTTAATGCTTGGGGCACTAAGCGTTCGTATTTACGTTCGACAGCAGGGATTCCAGATAGCGCGCCACCAGATCCACTTCAATATTCACCGGCGTCCCGGTGACGTAACTGCCGATAATCGTCTGCTCGTGGGTATGCGGGATGATATTGACGGAAAAACCTGTCGTTGTTTTTGCATTCACGGTAAGACTTACACCATCAACCGTCACTGATCCTTTCAGAGCGATATAACGCAACAGATCTGACGGGCATTCAATCTCCAGCCGTTCGGACCGCGCATCCGGTTTCCGATCATGAACTGTGCCTGTTCCATCCACATGACCAGCCACCAGATGGCCGTGGATACGATCGGAAAACCGCAGTGCCTTCTCCAGATTAACTCTTGAGCCGGTCTTGAGATGATGAAACGTTGTACAGGCCAGCGTTTCAGCCGAAACATCTACACTGAATTGATGTTTATTGAGCGTCACCACTGTCAGGCACACACCATTCACGGCGATACTATGGCCGATGCCGGCATCGGAGAGATCGAGCCCGGCGGCTTCAATCGTAATACGTTTATCGCCTTTACGATCGTCAATCGCCGCGATGGTGCCGATGGATTCTATGATTCCGCTGAACATGATTTCGTGGCTCGTTACTCGGTACTCATTACTCATTACTTTTAACTGGCTTTAATGTGATTCGCATGTCCTGTCCTATCATACGCACATCGGTAAATTTGAGTTGTATCAGGTCGGTCATGGTTTGAATGCCGGGCAGATTCAATAACGCTTTGGCTTCATGGCCGAGCAGCACGGGCGCTATATAGATAATGAGTTCATCAATCAGGCCGGCCTGTAACAAAGCTCCTGCCAGTGTCGGACCGCTTTCCACCAGCACTTCATTGATTTCCTTTTCCCGCGCGAGATGGCGCATCACACCCTGTAAAAAATCCTTTTCTCCGGATCCATCGATGCGGATTACCGGACGACCTGCCTTGTTCATGGCGCGCTCCTTGTCCGGACATCCATACACGGTAAACGTCATCACTTCTCCGGGTTCAGCAAACAGTTTTGATTCGCGCGGAATTTTCAGCCGCCGATCCAGCACCACACGCAAGAGCTGACGGCCCAGTGTATCAATATCACGCACGGTCAGTTTTGGATCGTCAGCAATAATGGTATTAATTCCGGTCATGATGGCGGAAGATTCCGCACGCAGTTTCTGCACATCGGCCCGCGCGGCTGCAGACGTGATCCATTTACTTTCACCTCCAGCGAGTGCAGTACGGCCATCCATGCTCATCGCCAGTTTGCAGCGGACATATGGCCGTCCTTCACGCATGCGCATTTCAAAACCGGGATTTAACGCCTGTGCCTGAGCTTGCAGCAAACCGGTTTCGGTTTTGATGCCCGCCTGCTGGAGTGCTTCCACACTTTTACCGGAGACTTTCGGGTTGGGATCGATCGTGCCAATAATCACCCGACTGACGCCGGCATTGATCAGGGCATCCTTGCACGGTGGTGTTTTACCGGTATGCGCGCAGGGTTCCAATGTAACATAACATTCCGCACCACGCGCTGCACTTCCGGCGGCTTCGAGCGCAACCACTTCCGCATGGGGACCGCCGGTCTTTTGATGCCAACCTTCGCCAACAATCTGATTATTTTTGACCAGCACACAACCGACGCGGGGATTGGGATGGGTGGTATAAAGACCATGCCTTGCTAATTGCAGGGCATGTGACATGTAAATGTAATCGGCTTCCGTCCAGTTCAACTCTGGTTCAACTCTTGTTGCCGTTATCGCCATCGGCAGGCAACAAATCGAGCTGGCTCTTCTTCAATTCCGGGGGTAACTCATTTTCGAGGCGTTCGATTTCATCCAGAAATGCACGTACATCTTCAAAGCTGCGATACACGGAAGCAAAGCGCACATAGGCCACCTGATCCAGACCGCGCAGTTGTTCCATCACCCAGTCACCGAGTTTGCGTGATTTGACTTCGCGCTCGCCCAAAGCCCGGAGTTTGTGCTTGATGTGTTCAACCGCGATATCAATACGCTCCATTTCCACCGGCCGTTTTTCCAGCGCACGCAGGATACCGCCACGCAGTTTTTCTTCCTTGAACGGTTCACGGCGGCCGTCTGATTTGATGATGCGGGGATAATTCAGCTCGGCAAGTTCATAGGTGGTGAAACGTTCCTTGCATTTGACACACTCACGGCGGCGACGGATCTGATCGCCCTCGCCCACCAGGCGCGAGTCGATCACACGCGTATCCAGATCAGCACAGAATGGACACCGCATAATTTCGCCTCATGCTTATCATATGGTTAATAAAAACAAGGGATAGCACCACGCTATCCCCTGTTACAAACTGCCTGAAGTAAATCGCGTATTGCGAGTTACTTGCCGTAGACCGGGAAACGCTTGCAGAGCTTGAGCACTTCACCCTTCACCCGTTTCTCCACGGAACTCTTGCCCAGATTATCAATAATGTCGCAGATCCAGTTGGCGACCATCTGGCATTCCTTCTCCTTGAAACCACGGGTGGTGATCGCCGGTGTACCGATGCGGATACCACTGGTAACAAACGGAGACTGCGGGTCGTTCGGAACAGCATTCTTGTTGACCGTGATATAGGCACGGCCGAGTGCAGCATCCAGTTCCTTGCCGGTGATCTTTCTGGAAATCAGATCGACGAGGAACAGATGATTGTCAGTACCGCCGGAAACGATGTTTACACCGCGATCCTTGAAAACTTTCACCATGGCCTTGGCATTTTTCACGACCTGTTTCTGATAGGCCTTGAATTCCGGGGACATGGCTTCCTTGAATGCAACTGCCTTGGCGGCGATCACGTGCATCAACGGGCCGCCCTGCGTACCCGGAAAGACCATGAAATTAACCTTCTTCTCGATGTCTTCATTGGCCTTGCCCATGATGAGACCGGAACGCGGACCGCGCAGGGTCTTGTGGGTAGTGGTTGTCGTGACATCGGCAATCTTGATCGGACTTGGATACAAACCGGCAGCCACCAGACCGGCCACATGCGCAATATCTGATACCAGATAAGCGCCCACCTGATCGGCAATCTTGCGGAAACGCTGCCAATCAAGAATACGGGAATAGGCCGAGAAACCGGTCATGATCAGTTTCGGTTTGTGTTCCAGCGCAAGTTTTTCGGCCTGATCGTAATCGATCTCGCCGGTATCGGGATTCAGACCATACTGCACAGCCTTGAAGATACGGCCGGTAACACTGACAGACGCTCCATGGGTCAAATGGCCACCGTGAGCAAGGCTCATCCCCATAATGGTATCGCCCGGTTTGATCAGTGCATGATAAACCGCGCCATTGGCCTGTGAACCGGAATGCGGCTGCACGTTGGCCCAGTCGGCTTTGAAGAGTTTCTTGGCGCGATCAATGGCGAGCTGTTCAACAACGTCGACATATTCGCAACCACCGTAATAACGCTTGCCGGGATAACCTTCGGCGTATTTGTTGGTAAGAACCGAGCCCTGTGCTTCGAGCACACGGCGGCTGGTATTGTTCTCGGAGGCAATCAATTCGATATGCTCTTCCTGACGCAGACGCTCGCCTTCCATTGCTTTCCAGAGGGCGTTGTCAAAGCCCTTAATCTTCATATTTTTTTTGTACATAAATGGTCTCTCGTTAAAAAATTTCAAAATCTCTGATCCCCTGCCTCTGCAGCCGGATACAGTAAAAACCAACACCAGCGGGCAAGAATCGCATCCCAAAAAGCCCGCACAGAGTATCAAATTCCGCCTGCTCTTGCATTGCCGGTACTGAATTAAGATGCGAGGCTGGATATTACCGTCACGTCCTTGCCGGTTTTTCACAGGCAATTATAACCTGCTGTTTTATATAGGAAAATATGATATAAGGAGGAATGCCTAAAATATTCTGCTTTTCAACTGAGAGCCTGTAACGACACATGACTGGCGCGGATGATTTTTTTACACGGGCCCATGCCCTGATCGATCGGCTGGAACAGTTGTTTCCACCTCAGGATCTGACCTTCGATATTAAAGCTGCATATGCTTTCCGCTGGCAGCGGCGGGGGCTGTCCGGGACATTGCTGCCCGTGCGCACAACTTCCCCGGTGACGCTCGCCGATCTGCACTGTATCGACCGGCAGAAGCAGGAAATCGATCGGAACACGCGCCAGTTTCTGCAGGATCTGCCTGCCAATCATGTCTTGTTATGGGGGCCACGTGGCACCGGCAAGTCCTCACTCATCAAGGCTCTGTTAAATGTATATCGTGACAAGGGGTTGCGGCTCATTGAGGTGGACAAGGAACATCTGACTGATCTGCCCATGATCGTGGAAAAACTCGACGGTCAGCCGGGGCATTTCATTATCTTCTGTGACGATCTGTCGTTTGAAGCCGATGACCCGAGTTACAAAGCCATGAAAGTCGTGATTGATGGCTCTGTCAGCAGTACACCGGAGAATATTCTGATCTATGCCACTTCCAACCGCCGTCATCTGCTGCCGGAGTATATGAGTGAAAACCGGCAAAGCCAGATGATTGAAGGCGAACTGCATCTGAGCGAAGCTATAGAGGAAAAAATTTCCCTGTCGGAACGTTTCGGTCTGTGGCTCGCATTTCATCCGTTCAATCAGGACCAGTATCTTGGGATTGTTGATTACTGGCTAAGGAAAATGCAGGCACCGGTCCCTGATGCCGATATAATGCAGAAAGCCGCACTCAAGTGGGCGTTGGAACATGGTTCACGCAGCGGACGTTCGGCGTGGCAGTTTGCACGTGACTGGACCGGGCGGCAGAATTTGAAATAAGGATTAACATGTCATCTGTAACCCTAAATGAAATCGAAAAAGTATTTGCCGAGGCCGAGTTGTTATTTTCGAGCAGCAAAGTAGAGGCCGCTCTGGATCGCATGGGTGTAGAAATCACCCGCGAGCTCGCTGGTAAAAATCCGGTGGTGATGTGTCTGATGGTGGGCGCTGTAATACCTGTTGGCCTGTTATTGCCGCGTTTGAATTTTCCGCTGCAAATTGATTATGTGCATGCCACCCGTTATCGAGGCGCAACTTCCGGCGGTGAAATATCCTGGTTGAAAAGCCCGGAAATGGACATCACCGGCCGCACGGTATTAATTGTGGATGATATTCTGGATCAGGGACTGACGCTGGAAAGCATTATCAAAGAATGTAAAAAAATGAACGCAGGTAAAATATATACCGCTGTCCTGGCAGATAAAAAAATTGACAAACCGCGCCCTGTTGCCAAGGCCGATTTCACCGGACTGGTTATACCAAACCGGTACGTGTTTGGTTATGGTATGGATTACAAAAGTTATCTGCGGAATGCACCCGGCATTTATGCTGTAAAGGGGTTATAAATTAATGTTAGCTATCATCGGCGGCTCCGGCCTCACAGCGCTCCACGGTCTGAAAATCAAGCGGCAACAGATGCAACCCACGCCTTATGGCGAATCTTCAGGACCGTTGACGTTTGGTATGCTGAATGACAAGGAAATTGTGTTCCTGCCCCGGCATGGAAATCCGCACGTCATACCACCGCATAAAATCAACTACCGCGCCAACATCTGGGCACTCAAGGAAAACGGCGTGAACAATATCATCGCGGTCAATGCCGTCGGCGGAATCACCAATGAGATGTCTCCGGAACGCATTGCCATACCGTCACAGATCATTGATTACACCTGGGGCCGTAAACACACCTACTTTGAAGAAAACATCGATGAGGTGACCCATGTCGATTTCACATATCCTTACAGTGCATTCCTGCGTAACGCACTGATGCAGGCCAGCCATGCAATCCATCTTAACTGTTTCGATGGCGGCACCTATGGCGCCACACAGGGGCCGCGCCTTGAAACCACAGCAGAAATCCAGCGCATGGAGCAGGATGGATGTGATCTGGTGGGAATGACCGGCATGCCGGAAGCAGCATTGGCCCGCGAGCAGGACATTAACTACGCTTCAATCTGCCTCGTGGTCAACTGGGCAGCCGGAAAATCTGAAGATATCATCACCATGAATGAAATTGAAAAGAACCTCAAGGACGGAATGAATAATGTCTGCAGGCTGCTGGAGGCAACCATTCCCCTGATCTAGTCATTCTGCTCAGGTGCGTTTCAGAACCAGCATGACATCTTCGGAGTGAGGCGTAATCCTGATGCTGTTTTTCAAATGTTCATGCAGACAATAGGCTTCATGCAGTACAAAACATGATGCTCTTTTCAGCAATTTCCTGAATTGCGTAATTGTATAGGTACGTAATGTATAAACGGATTTGTATTTTTTCCTTCCTGACAGCAGGGTATAACTCAGGGTTTCCGTTCTTGCCCTGCGATCAATATTTTCCACCACAATACGTGTAGTCACTTTGAGGCTGCCCCGTCTGCCCTGCCAACAATGGATGTTATCTTCAAATCCTCCGTCGGGCAGCAGGTGCAATCCCAGCACATAAATTCCGTTCCGTTTGAGATGTCGGGCCACACAACGTAAATGGTTGATAGCAGATTCGTCTGTGTGCAGATGTCGAAAAGTATCAACCGTGCAAAAGGCACCATCAAACTTCGGGCCTTTGATGTTGAATCCTGCCATATCGGAGTGAAATGTACGGACACTGAGCCCGTTACGCTTCAGTTTTTTTTTAGATAATCAAGAGCACCCTGATCCAGATCAAATCCTGTGCAGACAAAGCCGGCTTTTGCCAGTGGCACGAGTAAACGCCCCGTACCGCAGGCAGGCTCCAGCAAGCGTGGTAGTGTCGAGCCGGATTTTTCAAAAAATATACGCTTGAGGAATGCAAGCTCATCATGCATGTTATGCGAGTATGAGAGATCGTACAGTCCGGGCTCATGATACATGTTCATCAGCGTGCAATGACCTGTATTTATTTTTGTATACCTGCAATAAAATTTCGCAGAATATTTTCGCTATCATTCCTCAGTTGAGCAAATTCCAAGCCTATGGCGTAATCATCATGACTGTGTTTCAGAATATATACCATGCGGCATAATGCCTCGAGTGTTTCCAGCCCTGCCCTGAGTGGAAGTTTGAAAGTAACCGGAAAACGGGTCGTGCCTTTTTCCTTGGTGGTTTCGTATTCATACTGGAATTTGTGTGCAGCGGTTTTATCGCAATGCACCTGGATTCCTCCCAGTGAAATATCATACAGGCTGGCATTGAGGACCTCCCCAGTAGACAAAACCATGGACACAGGCTTATTAACGACGATGCGGGGGTGTTTGCGTTTTTCTTCGTAGTTTGTCGGGCTCATGTCTGTACTATCCCTTTTATCCATTTATGAAAATATAAACCTCGGTCAGTATTGTTTCCATCTCTATATGAAGAATTAAAACTCCCGCCAGCCCTGTAACAAGGGAAAATAGAGGCCGGCTCTGATCGGCCGTGGATCAAAATTGCGCATCAGATCCGCATATTTTTCAAGTTGCTGTTGATAGCGCTCCTGCTCACGATTGAGGAAGGCCTCCAGATCGGGGCCTTCATGACGACTGGTTTTGTAGTCAATAATCCAGCGTGCGCCGTTCTCATCCACAAATGTGCGATCAATAACAATATTCACAATTTGGCCTTCATGCAGGCCGGTCACCCGGTATTCATTACGGGCATCAAGATGATCGGATTGAAGTATCCAGCGTCCACGTTCATCGTTGATCATCTTCGTAAGTGCCTGCATAACACTATCACTGGCCCAGTCCAGATCCTTGTTGACCACACCCAGTTGTTTCAGGGCCTGTTTGTAATGCGGCTGCCTGCTGACAATAAAAGACTCGTTCCATTTTCCCAACCCTTCTTCCGCCATGCATTGTATATAACGATGCACCACAGTCCCCACTTTCCGTATGGCTGCACCGGCCCACTCATATTCCGGGATGGCCGCTGGCAGATCCACACTCCGGGTTTCCACTTGCCACCGGAACGGTTCCGGTGCATGCGGCAGGTTCCAGCCGCTATTCAAGCGTCGTAATACATTGCCGGAAGTCCCGGTTTCGACCTGTATACCGGCCGCGGTCGAAGAGGATTGTGACCATTCCTGCCGGAATCGCGCCTCCACCACAGGCCAGAGGTGTTTTAGTAATGAGTTCTCGGGCGGATTAATCAGTTCACCCTTGTTACTGGTTTTCATGGTCGCCAGTAAATGCAATTGCTTCCGGGCTCGGGTTGCCGCCACATATAACAAACGGCCTTCTTCATGTGTTTGGCGTTTCTGTTCCAGCCGCTTCAGGAATTTATAGACAGGTGATTCATCCTGCCCGGCTTCCTTGATCGGGGCGAGCAACAAATCACTGCGTTCCGCTTCTGCATTTTCAGTCCAGCGTAATAATTCTGCATCGTCGCTTCTTCCTTTCCTGTGCAGGCCGGGCAGTATTACCGTATCAAACTCCAGACCTTTGGCCTTGTGGATGGTCATGATCTCAACAGGATTCTCCGTCGCCTTAATGTCCGGTGCTGCATAAAGCAGTTCAACCTGTTCAAGAAAAGTTTCGCGCTGTTTGAGTTCACCACCGGTATCGAACTGTTGCAGAAGATCAAAATACGTTCGTGCATTGATTAAGTCCGTTTCATCCTTGAGCGCCGCTGGCCCACCAAGACTGATCCAGACTGATTCGACACTGCGACGTAATGTACGTCTGCGTTCCTGTGCAAAATGGGCATGCAATACCGCACGCAGCTTCAACACACGCTGTTGTCCGTCATCGGTCAGGGACTGAATACAGTGCTCATCCTGCAGTCCATCCCAGACCGTTCTGTTTTTGTCTTTACCAATCTGCAGCAAATCGGCAAGTGTCAGACCACACCATGGCGCACGCAGTATGGCGAGCCAGGCGATGCGATCGGCAAAATGCTGAAGTGCACGAGTCAATGCCAGCAGGTCCTGAATGGCAGGACGCTGATTCAGTTCTTCAATCTCAACGGCACGAAACTGCAAACCGGCCTGTTTGAGCCGCGGCGCAATCTGTGCCAGATGACTGCGGTTACGCACTAATATGGCCGTCGTTTGATCAGGTCTGGCTGTGCTGACCAGTTGCAACACCTGCTCAGCTTCCACTGATGCATCACTATTGATTAAGGGATGCACATGCACCGCTGGTCCCTTGCCCGGCGCGTGAAAAGCGATGGCTGGTTCATAGTTGACCGCGCCGCGCGCGCTGTCCGCCTGCTCCGGCAATATCTGTCTGAATGCTTCATTGACCCAATCAACAACACCCGCTTCCGAACGGAAGTTGACACTGATGCGCAGAGAGGCCAGCGGTATCTGCCCCAGCCGTTGCTGTTCGCATGTTTTGATAAACAGCCCGACTTCCGCTTCACGGAAACGATAGATGGATTGCATCGGATCGCCGACCAGGAACAGTGTATGCCCGTCGCCGGGAGACCAGCCTGCTATCAGTTTTTCGACCAGATCATATTGATTGATGGACACATCCTGGAATTCATCGATCAACAGATGCTTGATCTGATAATCCAGATGCAGGGCCAGATCGGTGGGCGTACCTTCAGACTCGAGTGCCGTAATGGCAGCGCGGGTGATTCCGCTGAAATCGATCTGGTTACGTTCCGCACAGAGGAGCTGGAGTTGCGCATCAGCGAGTTTCAGTAATTCACACAAGGCATGGACCACCTGCCACTCCCTGTCGGTATACCAGTATGGCGGCAAATAACGAACTTCCATCAGCAACTCATGCAGTGTTGTATCCCCCGAAAGCTGCGCGAGCAGATCCTGAAAACGGTCTTTCATAATCCTTGCCGCTTCTTTCTCAGCTTTACTGCCGCCCGGCGCCGGAAATCCGATTTTGACATTGGCCTGTTTGCGCCATTCATCCTGTTGTGTCAGACAGATTTCAGCAATGGCCTGCCAGCGCGGTAATTCAACTGCAGTCACACCGGGCAGATGGTCGATCCCGGCACAAAGCCGGATGAGGGACTCATGGCCGTCGCGTTCCATATTTGCAGCGGCGTAGCGCAGACATTCCAAAAATTCATGCACATACTTTTCAGGAAATGACCGCCGCAGATGTGACAGCGTGGATTCCACAATATGTCTGAGCGCCGCTTCAAGTTCAGCACGGTTGATATCTCCGGCGACATGCCGCAACCATTGGTCCCGTTTTTTCAACATACCAGCCAGCATGTCGCGTACTTTGGGCAGGTTGTTGTCGAGATGTGTCAGTAGTACGGCAATATGTTCAGACCAGTGTTCACCGCTTTCCAGCAGGGCAAGTGTATTTGCGGCCGCTTCCCGGTAAAGCTCACCGGCATCATCCAGGGTTTCCGGTTGCGCGCCAAAACGTGACAGGATCGGCATCTGCCGGGTCAGGCTGGCACAAAGCGCATCGATCGTCTGTATGCGCAAACGGCCCGGATTCTGCTCAAGTTTCCATCCCTGTTTTGCATCCTGCTCCAGCACAGCAGCGGCCAATTCGCCGGTCAACCGGGTGGCATCATTTTTTGGCGGCACTTGCAGGCGCACCCGCTCGATTGCCTGCATGATGCGGTTTTCCATTTCCGTTGCGGCCTTGCGGGTGAACGTGATCGCGACGATTTCCTCCGGATGATCGACGAAACTCAAGAGACGCAGATAACGCTGGATGAGCAGTTCTGTTTTACCCGAACCGGCCGGCGCCTGCACGATGAATGAACCCGCCGGAGAGATTGCCTGCTCACGTTCAGCATAATCAGGAACAGATATCTGATTCTGATTACTCATATTCTGGCTCCTGGCTCCTGGCTCCTGACTCCTGATTCCTTTTCATAAATTCTGCAGAGTGTATGCAGGTCACAGTGATTACAAGTGGTGCTGTTTTTGGGACCAACAACGGCATCACCTTCCCGGAAACGGGTGGCAAGTGCGCTCAACACTCTGCGCCACTCATTAATTAATGACTGCCAGTCAGGAACCTTGTCTTTTACACCGCGGGTATCGCTGACAGTATTCACCCCGGGCAACAGATCTTGCTGTTCAGCGAGTCCGGCAAAAGCCACTTCACCGCGCCGGAGGCGGGTAAACACAATTGCAGCAATATCACCGTCACTGGTGATGGCATACAAGGGCAATTGCGGTTCATCCGGACGATCGGACAGCCAGCTGGTGACTTTCGCATCGCCGGTCTTGTAATCAATAATCACATACCGCCCATCCAGCAACTGATCAATGCGATCGATACGGCTGCGCATAGTAATATCGTTCAAGGTGAAACTGTGCCAGTATTCACACGCCTTCACCCTGAATGGCTGACGTTGGCATTCAAGCTCCAGCGCCTGTTGCATAATGATATGCAGGCGTTCTGCTTCCAGTCGGACAAACCGTTCGGTAAACGTGTGTGGGAAACGTTTCTGATAATCCACGAGTGTATAGTGAACAATCTGTTCGATTATTTCTGCGATTTCGTTTTGCGGTTTATCCAGCAACGTTTTCTGATCGGGAATTTTTTTCCAGAATTTCTCCATGATTTCATGCATGAGTGAACCCCGCTCCATGCCATCCAGTCCGATGTCGCGGGTTGCCAGCGTTTCAGCAAACAGCCGGTGCCGGGCAAAGGCGCGAAATGGGCAGGCAGCCTGATCCCTGAACAGGGACGTACCACCACTCACCTTCTCACCCGGACTGATGACCGGGGCCTGGCTGTCATGGATTGTTTCCTGTTGACGCGAGTCATACAGCAGTTTTGCATAACTGCTGACATTGACTGGCGGACGTAATGCCAGATCGGCAAGCTGCTTCTTGATCAACGGACTGGGCCGCAGGATCTGATCACGATCCTGCCGTGGAAAGCTCAGAATCACATCGGGTGATGAGTCTATCAGGCTCGCTGTGAGTTGTTCTGACTGCTCAAGCATCAGTGCCGGAGAAGATTGAGGCAAACCACAATCACGCTGCAGCTTGATCGGTATGAACGGATCGGGGTCGGGTTTTGGCGGCCACTGTCCGGCATGCAATCCCATAATCCACAGATGATCAAACTGCATACCGGCCACGCCGGTCATGCCAAGGACCTGCACTGGCGTTTCAAGGGTTTCCGGCTGGAAGTGGCTGTTGCTGACGATCTGCCGGAGCTGGCCCAGGGCCTCTCGGTAACTGATTGCGGAACTCACCCGATCAAGTCCTGCAAGCTGATCCATGATTGCCTGCCATTCAGCGACAGTCTGATATTCAGCACTGTTTAATGTTCGCTCCCCCGGCCAGCCACACAGTTTAAGCATGACCGTGAACTGTTGTGCCCAGAAGCTGGCAGATTGCTTTTTGGGCAACGTCTGTAACAGCTTTTCAAGCTCATGGAGAATGTTCAGGAAAACAACAGGCAATTTATCATCTTTTGATTTTTTTGATTCCAGCAGACGGCGCAGGGAGTTAAAGCTCATGCGATATTCACCCTGTTTGTGCAGCAACGCATCCAGCCGGGCCCGCTGCTGCTGTTCTGCATTATGCCCTTTAATGAACGGTGAACGCAGCATCTGTCCGAATTCATCCAGCAGTAACGGTTGCTGTGCCAATGCCACTGTCTGCAGGGCGGTATCGATCAGGGGATAATTCTGCAGTGGCTGCCCGCGTGATATTGAATACGGTCGTGATGCTGCAGGACTGTCCACCCGTATGGCTGCCGGATTAAATACATCATCCATGATGTTTTCGATTGTTTCATGCAGGGCATTGAGATTGGGGATCACGATACCGATTCTGGTATCTGTATGGGTGGTTTCGAGCAATGATCGTGCCCAACCGGCAGCTGCGGTTATTTCTTCATGGCTGTCGGTGTAACCATAAGCAAACACCTGATGTCCGCGTCTTTGCAATGATTGTGTCTGTACATCACAACCCGATGCGCTGAGTGCACCCAGCAAGGCCCGTTGCTGCGGAGTGAATTGATCAAATCCGAACAGGAAGATTTTTTTGTTCCTGAATACAGAAGCGGATGCTGCCAGCACATCAGGCAGGACGGCATCATCCAGCCAGGCATTTTTTTCACAAGACTGCTGCCAGTTCCCGGCCCAACGCTGAAATGCAAAGGCATCTTCATTCAGATAATAATTCTCAGGAAATATGGGCATCTGCCACTGTCGGCACACATTCCAGGAACGGATGGCCTGACGGGCAGTGATGGCTTTCTGGAATATTTTTGCACCGTGCGCTGAGTGCGCGATGATGTCCTGCCAGACCAGTTGCTGTTGTTGCGCTGTCAGTAATACGCGGTCAGGCAAATGATTACCGATGTCCTGATCAAAACTGCGCCGCAACCAGCTGTCCCAGGGCAGGATGTCCGGAGTCTCCCAGCAGGTTTTACCAGACTTTATTTGCAGCGCAGCATGATGATGGTGCAGATACCGGCTCAGGCGGCGTGTGGGTGTAATCAGGGTATATCCCTGTGCAAGCATTCCTGATATATGATCATTCATCAATCACATTCTATAACAACATCACGTAACCTGAATTCCGGAGCACCGCAATGACCAAAAAAACTGATGCGCAATGGCGGCAGGAATTATCACCGGAACAATATGCCGTGTGCCGCCAGAAAGGCACCGAGCGTGCTTTCACAGGAGAATATTACGACTGCAAGGATCAAGGTATATACCGGTGTGTGTGTTGTGGTAATGAATTGTTCAATTCAGAAACCAAGTTTGATTCCGGTACCGGCTGGCCCAGCTTTTATGCCCCTGCGCAGGATGCCGCTGTCAAAACTGAATTCGATGGAAGCTATGGTATGCGCCGGGTTGAGGTCATGTGCGGCAAGTGTGACGCACATCTCGGTCATGTATTTGAAGACGGCCCTGTGCCTACCGGCCAGCGATTCTGCATCAATTCAGTAGCGATAAAACTCGACAAGGATCACAAATCAGGCACATAAACTGCCAGAACAGCCTGGATAGACTATGATCAACGGATGCGTTCAATAACCCCGTTAGAATGGTTCTATGGTGCGCTTGGTCTGGGTGCATGCTCTTTATTTGCCTGGCTGGATATCACACTGGCCAATGCTGTTGTAAGCTCGATTTCCTATGTTTCAATCCTCGGGTTTGGTCTGCTGGCACGTTCACGCCGGCTGACCATTCTGTTTGGGCTGCTTGGAATCTGCGCCACATTAGCTGGTTATTATCTGACTGCTTCAGGGGTTCCGGTTGATGCTGATCTGACCAACCGTCAACTGGTGATTATTGCCATCATGACCATCACCGTCACCAGTCATATTTATATGACCAAACAGCGCGAGTTTGATGACAAGCTTTATCGTATTGCCATTACGGATGAACTTACCGGCATTCCCAACCGGCGGGCATTAATGAACGAACTGGAAAGGCGTCTCACTGAAGCGCTGCGTTACAAACAGGAATTTTCACTGCTGCTGTTCGATCTGGATCATTTTAAAAGGGTCAATGATCGTTACGGCCATCTGACCGGCGATAAAATTCTCATCAAGATTACACGGGTGTGCTCCCGCTGGCTGCGCGTGACGGATTACATCGGCCGCTATGGTGGCGAAGAATTCATGGTGCTGTGCCCGAATACAAGCCTTGATGGTGCCAAGGCCCTTGCGGAAAGAATCCGGATGGCCGTTGAGGAAGCTGATTTCACGACCCACGATCGCAATATTCGCATGACCATCAGCGTGGGTGTCACGGAACTCGCCAATCATCTCAATGAAAATTCATCCGGTATGAACGAGCTTGAATTGTCCAATGACATGATCGATGCCGCGGACAGTGCCATGTACCGTGCCAAACGCACCGGTCGCAATTGTGTTGTTGCTTTCGAACCGGAAGTTGCACCGAACAAAGCCCTGCAAAGCCAGGCTCACTGATCAACAAATGCAATCAGATCGGTATCTTTAAGCATGGTCTGTAATGCAACAGCCAGTGCTTCATTTACGATAGTTTCATTTTCGTCCATGCTTGGCACTTTCACGAAATCTTTCTTGCGCGTGGCGCTGTAACCCCCGGTAAACTCGCGTGTCCCCTTGCGACACACGGCCTGTACTTCCGCGCGGGTTTCCACCTTGTATAAAAGTTTTTCCTGACCAACGCTATAGGTCAGTTTGTTGATCTTCACTGTAAGTACGGCATCACCGGCTTCGCCCTGACGCGCCACCTGATAGCCCAGTGTATTCAGGGCAGTAGCGAGATTACGCGCGAGGCTCGCGGTCATGTTCGCATCGGTGCTGATATCAGACGTTTCCTCATAAATACCACCACGCTGGCCCAGAACCTGCGTACCTCGGCTGTCGACCACTGTCAGCTCCACAATCGTGGGTTTTGTGGCCGCAGAAGATGACTTGATATCCAGTGCCGGATTGATGTTGACCGTCTGCGGACTTAACGCACAACCCGCCAACAGGATGACTGCAATCATTAAAATATAAAAGTTCTTCATCACGATAATGACCCTTATCTGTTTATTACACAGGATTATTATCCTGCATAGATGACAAAAATATTAATCCGATTATTTCTGGTTCCCCACCGGCTCGAACCATGCCAGCTTTTCATGCAATTTTACCACTTCTCCGATGATAATCATGCTCGGCGGCTTGATATCATATTGTTCCGGTATTGTCGGCAATGTGACCAGGGTCCCGGTATACACACGCTGTTGTTGTGTCGTTCCCTGCTGCACAATCGCGGCAGGCATGTCTTTGGACATACCACGTTTGACGAGTTCACCGCACAAGGTCTCAAGACCATGCGTACCCATATATACCGCAATAGTCTGTTTAGGTTGTATCAGTGCGTCCCAGTTCAGGTTCATGCTGCCATCCTTGAGGTGCCCCGTAACAAAAATGCACGATTGCGCATAATCACGGTGGGTCAGCGGGATGCCGGCATAACTTGCACAACCACCTGCCGCGGTAATACCGGGCACCACCTGAAATGGAATACCTTCTTCTGACAGAGTTTCAATTTCCTCTCCGCCTCTTCCAAAAATAAATGGATCTCCACCTTTGAGTCTGAGGACGCGTTTACCCTCTTTTGCCAGCCTGACAAGTAATTGATTGATGTCTTCCTGTGGCAATGCATGTTGATCACGTTCCTTGCCGACATAAATGCGTTCTGCATCCTTGCGCACCAGATCAACGATCGCAGGAGCCACCAGCCGGTCATACAGCACCACATCGGCCTGCTGCATCAAACGTAATGCGCGAAATGTCAGCAAGTCCGGATCACCGGGACCGCCCCCGACCAGATAGACTTCACCCTGCTGGCTGATATCAACGGATTCATTATTTAATTGCTGTTCTATGCTTTTCAGCGCTGCCTGATCCTGTCCTGCGAACAACATTTCGGCGACGGGGCCTTGCAGAATATGCTCCCAGAAACGCCGGCGCTGGGTCATATCCGGAAAACGTTTCCTGACTTGCTCCCGCGACTTGCCCATGAGTTGGGCCAGTTTTCCAAAAGACGCCGGAATCAGTGTTTCAAGTCTTGCGCGCAGCAGACGCGCGAGCACCGGAGAAGCGCCACCGGTGGAAATGGCAATCTGCACCGGATCACGGTCCACCACCGATGGCATAATAAAACTGCATAATGCCGGGTTATCAACAACATTCACCGGTAAACTGCGGGCCTGCGCCAGTTGCGAGACGACCCGATTAACCTCCAGTTGATCAGTTGCCGCGATCACCAGTGTCATCCCGTCCAGATGGGATTCCTGAAATGATTCTGCACGATGCGTGACCCGGTTTTTATCACGCAAGTCACCAACTTCCTTGCACAGTTCCGGAGCCACCACAGTTACCACGGCGCCGGCCTTGAGCAACTTTTCGATCTTGCGCGCAGCAACCGTACCCCCACCCACCACAAGGCAGGGACGATTTTGTAGCTGCATCACAATGGTTAACCAGCTCATATTAGTGTGTTTATGGTGTAAATATCTTATATAACTAAAATTTATATAAAAATAATAAAATATTATTTTTAGTTATTTAAATTGATCCCTATAGTGGCCGCCGTAACGGGTGATAACCCGAATTTTGAGATCACCATTATGCGTCACGACAGAAACAATCTGAAACCGGAGCAGATACAACCTGCTTCTGACATCGTACAGCGGATCATTTCTTCACTGCATGGCATCAGCTATGGATCGGTGGAAATCGTGATACATGAGGGGCGTATTGTACAGATCGAACGCAAGGAAAAGGTCAGATTGTAGGCCAGCCCGTGCTCAAAACTCAGTACGTAGATATCTGAAAACAGATTTTAACTAACTTTAATGACTGACCGGACTACCGGAGGTTGATATGCATAACCTGATGGGGGTCCGTCATGAAATTCAAAAAAACCTTACTCCTGCCATTCGTGATTGGCAGCTGCATCCTGTCCGTACCATACACTGCATTGGCCAATGACAGCGACGAAGTCGCACAACTGCGCAAACTGGTTGAAGAACTGGATCAGAAAATCCGCATACTTGAACGCAAAGGCGAAGTTGCTGAAGAAGCTGCCATTGCGGAAAAACAGAAAAATCCGCCTGTGAAAGTCAAAGCCAGTAACAGTGGTTTCTCCTTCGAATCCGCCGACGGCAAAAACATCATCAAGCTGCGCGGTTTGCTGCAAGCGGATTACCGTTCTTATCAGGAAGGTGCAAATGATGTACGCAATCGCAGCAACCAGCGCGCCGGCACTCTTGATACAGATGGTTTTCATGATGCGACGGATACGTGGCTGCTGCGTCGCGCCCGTCCCACTATAGAAGGCACACTTTTCGGCCAGTATGATTTCCGCTTCACGCCGGAATTTGCCGGCGGCAGCGCCTCTGCGGTCGATGCCTATATTGATGCGCGTTTCTTGCCTGAATTCAAGGTACGTGCGGGTAAATTCAAGACATTTGCCGGCCTCGAACGCCTGCAAAGCGGTTCCGATATCAAGTTTCTGGAACGCAGTTATGTCACCAATGCCATTCTGCCCAATCGTGATCTGGGCGTGGCCGTGCATGGTGACCTGTTCAGCAACCGTCTGAATTATGCTGTCGGACTCATGAATGGTGTCACGGATGGCGGCAATACCAGCACCGGCACTGAATTCAATGAGGACAAGGAATATACCGGCCGTCTGTTTGCCACACCATTCAGCAACGATATTACACCGTTGACCGGTCTCGGATTCGGCTTCGCTGCCACATTCCAGGATGCCTCGGGTGAAAGAAACCTGAACTTCACCGACACATCCGCAGCAGATGGAACCCGTAACGGACTGCCAAGTTATCTGACTCCCGGCCAGCAGACCTTTTTCAGATACAACTCGGCCGCCGTGGCGGATGGCGAACGTCTGCGCATCTCACCCCAGGCTTATTACTATTACGGGCCACTCGGCATCATCGGCGAATATGCACAGGTCGATCAGGATGTCAGCCTGACCACAGGCGGTTCTGCTTCAGGTGGTGGAGCAGGTACCAACACGGTGGTCACATCCGGAACCAAAAAGAAACTTACGCATGATGCCTGGCAAATTGCTGCCACATGGTTGCTTACCGGCGAAGATGTATCTTTCAAAGGTGTCAAACCAAAACGTGACTTTAATTTCGGTGGCGGCTGGGGCGCCTGGGAACTTGCAGGACGTTACAGCGAAATCAATCTGGATGACGATACCTTCAAGGACCCCACCGGAACGGTATTCACCGGAGCGTATGCCGATCTTTCCAACAGCGCCAGTGCTGCGCACACCTGGACTGCCGGCCTCAACTGGTACCTGAATCCCAATGTGAAGGTGGCCTTCAATTACGAACACACTTCATTCGATGGTGGCGCGGGTGATGGCATTCTGCCAATTGATGCCGCCGGCACCACTGTCAGGGACCGTGATGATGAACGTGCCTTCCTGACACGCTTCCAGATCGGATTCTGAATCAAACTATTTTCAACAACAGAGCTATGGAGGAATTACCCATGCATATCAAGTCACTCTGGACCGCACTGGTTGCGATCATCACAGTGCTGGCTTTCGCCCATCCACTCAGCGCGCAGGCAAAGGACATCACCTTGTTGAATGTGTCCTACGATCCGACGCGCGAGTTGTATGAAGACTATAACGCGGCCTTCGGCAAATACTGGCAGGCGAAAACCGGCGACACGATCACCTTCCAGCAATCACATGGAGGTTCCGGCAAACAGGCCCGCGCCGTCATCGATGGACTGGAAGCCGATGTCGTCACATTGGCCCTCTCGGGTGACATTGATGCCATTGCTGAAAAAAGTGGCTTCGTGGCCAAAGATTGGCAAAAGCAATTGCCACACAACAGCGCACCTTACACGTCAACCATCGTATTCCTGGTGCGTAAAGGTAATCCCAAGGGCATCAAGGACTGGGATGATATTGTGAAGGAAGGCGTTTCCATCATCACGCCCAATCCGAAAACCTCGGGCGGCGCACGCTGGAATTATCTCGCCGCATGGGCCTATGCGGAGAAAAAATACGGTGGTGCGGATGCCGCGAAGGAATTCGTCCGCAAGCTCTTCAAAAATGCGGCCGTACTGGATACCGGCGCCCGTGGATCCACGACGACATTCGTCGAACGCAAGATCGGCGATGTGTTTATCTCCTGGGAAAATGAAGCGTTTCTGGCCGTCAAGGAACTCGGCGGCGATGAGGTTGAAATTGTAGTGCCTTCACTCAGCATTCTGGCTGAGCCCTCCGTCGCGGTCGTGAAAAAAATCGCCGGCAAACACGGCACGCTGGAAGTGGCCACGGAATACCTGAACTATCTCTACAGCAAGGAAGGTCAGGAAATCGCTGCCCGTAATTTTTACCGTCCACGCGATACTGATATCGCAGCCAAGTACGCCAGCCAGTTTCCGGCGGTCAGTCTGGTGACGATTGATGAGGCTTTCGGTGGCTGGAAAAAAGCCCAGGAAACACACTTTATCGATGGAGGGGTGTTCGATCAGATCTATACGCCTTGAACCGGGAGTCTGTCTCCCACTCTGGGGTAATTAACCGGGGCGGTTGTTCAACGCCCCCTCTTTTTAACAGCGCCGGTTTTATGACATCAGGAGAGAACGTATGCCCATTGTAGCCATCAATGCCCGTAACCAGTTTAAAGGCAAGGTGAAGGAAATAATCAGGGGACCTGTATTGTCCGAGGTCGATGTGGAAACCCCTGCCGGAGTGGTTACCTCGGTAATTACAACGCGATCGATTGATAATTTGAAGCTGAGTATCGGTGATGATGTGCTCACTGTTTTCAAATCAACAGAAGTACTGGTCGCCAAAATCTAGTCGCAGATTTTTTTATTTCTCCTCAACAGCATGCTCATCAATAGCATGTGACCGTTTGGGGATGGGGTATGGCGCTCCATCCCCTTTTTTAAATCTTTGAAGTAATCCGGACCCACGCTGAACTTGATAATTGAGGGCAACATCATGAATGACACAGTACTGATCGTACCCGGCTACCGTGGCAGTGGTCCTGCACACTGGCAAACCTGGGTTGAAACAAAACTTCCGGGCAGCCGCCGTGTGAAACACATCAATTGGGGGAAACCGGAACTGGCGGTCTGGTCCACGCAGATTCATCACGCGCTTGATGAATCAGTACACCCGGTCTGGATTATTGCACACAGCTTTGGTTGCCTCGCAAGTGCAGTAGCTGCAGCGGAAGATCCGGAAAAAATCGCCGGGATAATACTGGTCGCGCCGGCCGATCCTGAGCTGTTTTCACCGGACGGCATACGTGAATACCGTAACGGCAACTATCAGGAAATGAGTGTGGCGGACCTCCTGCCGGAAGATCCTTTGCCATCCGGTAAAAATATCATGATCACGAGCCGGAATGATCCGTGGCTGAGTCCGGAGCGGACCCGTTACTGGGCGAAACGCTGGGGTTGCTCCATGATTAATCTCGGGAATGCAGGGCATATCAACGCTGATTCCGGCTATGGCCCGTGGCCATTCCTGCTGGAGTTGCTGGACTTCATCCGCGAACGTCAGCCATTAACCTTACCGCAGCAAACAGATGAATCCGGATTTTTTGACGCCGTGACCACCACCTCACCCATCAAATGGCCCGCGCTCAATAACAGGGAGTCAGGCCCCTGTCTGAGTTTCATGTACTGACGAAATCTACGTCATAGATAACTACTACTGGTACAACCCAGGCTATTGTTTGCTGGTTGCGAGGCACCAGCATTTTTATATATTACTTTTTTAAATAAGTTAATAACTATTTATAACTAGATTGAATATTCAAGCATTGCTAGGATTCGCCTGCTTTTAACTCGATAAACATAAACGGCAACATCGAATGCACAAACTTGTCATGACCCGTCACAGCGTATTGCCCGGTTTTAATCTGGCCCTGGGCTATACCATGATCTACCTGAGTTTTATTGTACTCATCCCCTTGGCGGGCCTGTTTCTCAAAGCGGCACTCATGAGCTGGGATGCTTTCTGGGCGGCGGTTACTGCACCGCGCGTACTCGCTTCCTACCGGCTCACGTTTGGAGCCAGTCTGATCGGGGCTGTCATTAATGCGGTATTTGGATTGATCGTGGCCTGGGTGCTGGTGCGTTACCGTTTTCCCGGCAAGCGTATCCTGGATGCATTGGTCGATTTACCGTTTGCACTGCCAACAGCGGTCGCCGGTATCACGCTCGCTGCACTTTACTCTGAAAACGGATGGGCGGGTCAATACCTGGCTGAACTCGGCATCAAGGTGGCCTATACCCCTCTCGGTGTCGTTGTCGCACTCACATTTATCGGTTTGCCGTTTGTGGTGCGCACCGTGCAACCGGTGCTGGAGGATCTGGATCCTGAACTTGAGGAAGCGGCTGCCTGTCTGGGCGCAGATCGTTTGCAAACATTCCTGCGTGTCATATTACCGGCATTGACGCCAGCACTGCTGACCGGATTTGCGCTGGCGTTTGCACGTGCCGTCGGCGAATATGGTTCGGTGATCTTCATCGCCGGAAATATTCCGATGGTGTCCGAAATCACGCCGCTGCTCATCATTACCAAACTGGAACAGTACGATTACAACGGCGCAGCCGCCCTTGGTGCTGTGATGCTGATCATCTCCTTTGTCCTTTTGTTGATTATCAACCTGTTGCAGCGCTGGTCGCAGCAGCGATCAGATCGTTGATGGAGTAATTGCATGTCGCACTCTATCGCACTGCCCTTGCCCGCAGGAAATCCAGGCGTTGCAGATGCAACGTCCGAATCTCCATTGATCAAATGGTTGCTCATCGCCTCTGCTGTTACCTTCATGGCCGCGTTTTTGATACTGCCGCTGGTTGCCGTGTTTTATGAAGGATTGCGGAAAGGTCTGGAAGTCTATGCAGCCTCAATCACCGATGATGCGGCGCTCGCTGCCATCAAACTTACTCTGATCGCAGCCGGGATTTCCGTACCACTCAACATGGTGTTTGGTGTGGCGGCGGCCTATGCCATCGCGAAGTTTGATTTCCGCGGCAAGAGTTTTCTGATCACGTTGATCGATCTGCCTTTTTCCGTATCACCCGTAGTGGCAGGCTTGATCTATGTATTGTTATTCGGTGCACAAGGCTGGTTTGGCGCCTGGACACAGGCACATGACATCAAAATTATTTTCGCTATTCCCGGGATTGTGCTGGCAACCGTATTTGTCACCTTTCCCTTCGTTGCCCGTGAGCTCATTCCGTTGATGCAGGAACAGGGCACGGAAGAAGAGGAAGCGGCGGTGTTGCTGGGCGCGAGCGGCTGGCAAATGTTCTGGCGCGTGACCCTGCCCAACATCAAATGGGGCCTGCTCTATGGTGTCATTCTCTGTAACGCCCGCGCGATGGGAGAGTTTGGCGCGGTGTCTGTGGTGTCCGGCCACATTCGCGGTCTGACCAATACGATTCCACTGCATGTTGAAATTCTTTACAACGAATACAGCTTCGTCGCGTCGTTTGCGATGGCATCGCTTTTGAGCCTGCTGGCAGTCATTACGCTGATTCTGAAATCAGCACTGGAGTGGAAAATACAACATGATGAGGCGGTGGCCGAACAGGAGTCAGTCAAATGAGTATTGAAGCACTCAATATCAGCAAGAATTTCGGATCATTCAGTGCGCTGCATAACGTCAGCCTGAATATTCCCTCGGGGGAACTGGTGGCATTGCTCGGACCATCGGGCTGCGGTAAAACCACCTTGTTGCGTATCATCGCCGGACTGGAAGTACCGGATGCCGGACAGATCATTTTTCATGGTGAGGATGCCACCAATGCGCATGCGCGTGAACGTAACGTCGGTTTTGTGTTCCAGCATTACGCGTTGTTCCGGCACATGACCGTATTTGATAATGTTGCCTTCGGCCTGCGCGTAAAACCGAAAAGCCAGCGTCCGCCTGAATCCGAAATTCACAGGAAAGTACATGAATTGCTGAACCTCGTGCAGCTCGACTGGCTGGCAGATCGTTATCCTCCCCAATTATCGGGTGGCCAGCGTCAACGTATTGCTCTTGCACGTGCTTTGGCTGTTGAACCCAAAGTCCTGTTGCTGGATGAACCTTTCGGTGCACTGGATGCGAAGGTACGCAAGGATCTGAGGCGCTGGATCCGCAAACTGCACGATGAAATTCATGTCACCAGTGTATTTGTTACACATGATCAGGAAGAAGCCCTCGAGGTGGCTGACCGTATTGTGGTGATGAATCACGGACACATTGAGCAAACCGGCACGCCGGACGAAGTTTATGATCATCCGGCCAGTCCTTTCGTTTATCAATTTCTGGGGGATGTAAATCTGTTCCATGCCCGTGTGGAACACGGTGAAGCGCACATTGGTGAACTGGCGGTGACGCTCGATGAGCATAATGATGCCCATGACGTACCGGCACAGATTTACGTACGTCCGCATGATATTGAGATCAGCAAACAGCGTAACGGGCATGGCGGGATTGAAGCCGTCATCCGGGATATCCGGCCCCTCGGGGCTTTAGTCAGACTGGAGCTGGAACGTAAGGATGACCAGGGCACAGTGGAAGCACAACTGTCACGTGAACAATATAGGGATTTTAATTTGCAACGCGGTGATCTTGTTTATATACGTCCGCAGAATCCCCGGGTTTTTCTCGAAAACGGACAGTAATCGATCAAGCGCTAAACGGCTAACCGGTTTTACCCGCTACTGACTGCATGATCATTTCAGAGGCCTGATGTAAATCACGGCAGTAGATGATTTGTCCGGGGCTCTGTTTGATGCCCGCCCGTTCCAGTTTATTCATAATCCGGTTAGACAAATTCGCAAATACGACGGTAATTCCGTCCTGTTGCAGCTTCTCTACCAGATCATGCAGTGCCATGATTCCGGTAATATCGATCATCGGGACATCGGCCATATCGAGAATAATCACTTTGATATTACGCTGATAGTGATGCAGGGCGCTGATGGCCTTGTCAGCAGCCCCAAAAAACAGAGGGCCATCGATATCATAGACGGCCACATGTTCCGGCAAATGATTCAGGTGTTCATGCTCATGCCGGTTCAGCAATTCACTCTCGGTCAACTCGGCCATACGGCTGATAAACAAAAGTGCCGCGAGGATCAGTCCCACACCTACCGCAACGACCATGTCGAAAATTACGGTAAACAGAAAACAGGTCAGCAATACTGCGACATCACTGCGCGGACTGATTTTTACGATGTGAACAAACTCTTTGGCATCGCTCATATTCCAGGCCACCACCAGCAACAATGCCGCCAGTGATGCCATCGGCACAAATGACAATAATTTTGAAAACAGCAACAGCACCAGCAGTATCACCAGTGCATGAACCAATGCGGCAATTGGTGTTCTGCCACCAGCCCGGATGTTGGTCGCAGTACGTGCAATCGCTGCGGTTGCAGGAATGGCGGCAAAAAACGGCCCGATGATATTTCCGAGCCCCTGTCCTATCAGTTCTCCATCCGGGTCATGACGCGTACCGGCCATGCCGTCTGCAACGACAGCACATAATAATGATTCTATCGCCCCCAGCATGGCGATGGTAAATGCCGCAGGTAACAAGACATGGATCATGTGCAACGATAATCCGGAACTCACTCCTTCGGCATTCGGCAATGTCCACGGCCAGATAAAGCCGAGTGATGAGGCAATCTGGCCTTCACGAATATACTCAAACCGGCTGCCGATGGTCGCCACCTGAAACCCCTCTATCCAGCGGCTGGACACCCAGACGGCAATGGATGCCAGCGTCAGTGCCACCAGATGGCCGGGAATGCGCGTTTTGAGCAAGGGCCAGTAGCAAAGTATCAATAAGGTAAAGATGCCCACGGCCAGATCATAAACATGCGCCGTGGGTATGGCAGAAAGGATATCGACAAACTGTCCAAGAAAATGGCCACTGCCTATACCCACTTCCAGTCCGAGAAAATTCTTTAATTGCAGAACAGCAATTACAACCGCGATGCCTGCTGTAAAACCGGTGGTTACCGGATACGGGATGTAACGGATAAACCTGCCGAGATGAAAAATACCCATGAGCAGCAGGATGATGCCGGCGAGTATGCCGGCTGTCAGCAAACCACCCATGCCAAACTGCTGACTGATCGGCAACAGAATCACCACAAAGGCCGCCGTCGGTCCTGAAACATTCACAGGCGAACCGCCGCTCATGGCGATGATGGCACCGGCAATAATCGAAGTGAAAAGACCGTATTCAGGCGGGGCACCACTCGCAATCGCAAGTGCCATGGCGAGCGGCACGGCAACAATACCCACCGTGATGCCTGCGAGTAAATCACTGCGGAACTGGGTTAATGAATAACCGCCATCCAGGCTATTCAACAGACCGCTCGCAACCGGAATACGTTTGCGAATATCGGCCAGAGCAATCATTGCTGATCGCCGAGAACGGGACAACTCAGGTCTTGGGCAGAGTCACGCCAGTCTGCCCCTGATATTTGCCGCCCCGATCCTTGTAGGACGTTTCACACACTTCATCGGACTCAATGAAGATTACCTGCGCGACGCCTTCGTTGGCATAAATCTTCGCCGGCAAGGGTGTGGTGTTGGAGAACTCCAGTGTGACATGGCCTTCCCATTCAGGCTCCAGGGGTGTCACGTTAACAATAATGCCGCAACGGGCATAGGTGGACTTGCCAAGACAAATCGTCAGCACATTGCGCGGAATACGGAACAACTCCACCGTGCGCGCCAATGCAAATGAATTGGGTGGAATGATGCAGACATCACCTTTGAAGTCGACAAAGGATTTTTCATCAAACTGTTTGGGATCCACGATGGTGGAATTAATGTTGGTAAAAATCTTGAATTCATCAGCGCAACGCACATCGTAACCATAACTTGAGGTGCCATAGGAAATCAGGCGCTGGTCTTTATTCGTTTTAACCTGACCGGGGGCAAACGGTTCAATCATGCCGTGCTGTTCGGCCATGCGGCGGATCCATTTGTCTGATTTAATTGACATGGCGTATCTCGTGAAGCGTGAAGCGTGAAGCTTTGACTGTTATGTGTTTAGTCATAATTTTTTAATTAAATTTCTTAACATTCTGGATTCATGATCAAGTTGTTCTAATAATTCATCGCGTTTATCGGTCATTATATATTCCAAGTCACAAGCAATTTCGATTTGTGTTTCCAACTCAGCGCAAGAACCCAGAGATATAAACAGATATTTACGATAATCCTTGTTATGATATCTGTTAAATCCTTCCGCAATATTCGATGGTATTGAAACAGCGGATCGCCGCATTTGTGAAACCAGTCCATAAACTTCTTCCCGCGGGAATATCTGACTCGTTTTATAAATCTCCAAAACCAGATTTTTCCCTAATTTCCAGACTTCCAAATCCCTGAAATTTCGTATTTTCATATGATTCCCCCTCCCTGGCTATAAATTTGTCTCTAACGCTTCACGAGATACGATTCACGCTTCACATTCAATTATTCTGTATAACAATCTTGGGAAATTTACCCGTGTAGTCCTTCGCCTGTAATGCCAGTTTGGCGGCAGCACGGCGGGCGATCTCGCGATAGGTTTTTGAAATCGGTGAATCCGGCTGCAGCGCCACGGTGGGCTTGCCCTCATCCACGCCTTCACGAATGGTGATATCCAGCGGCAAGGCACCCAGAAGTTCAGCGCCATATTGTTTGGCCATGCGTTCACCGCCACCGGAACCAAAGATATGTTCTTCATGTCCGCATTGGCTGCAAATATGGGTGCTCATGTTTTCAATGATCCCAAGTACCGGCACGGCCACTTTTTCAAACATCTTCAGGGCTTTTTTAGCATCGAGCAAGGCGATGTCTTGTGGCGTCGTTACAATGATTGCTCCACTTACCGGAATCTTCTGGCATAAGGTCAATTGTATGTCCCCTGTCCCCGGCGGCAGGTCAATGATCAGATAATCCAGATCCACCCAGTTGGTGTCACGCAGCAACTGTTCCAGCGCGGAAGTCACCATCGGGCCGCGCCAGATCATCGGCGTATCCTCTTCGATCAGATAGCCAATCGACATGGACTGCACACCATAACTGATGTTCGGCTCAACCGTCTTGCCATCTTTGGTATCCGGTTTGGTATGGCAGCCCAGCATGCGCGGCTGGCTGGGCCCATAAATGTCCGCATCGAGTATCCCCACTCTGGCACCTTCGGCCTGCAACGCCATGGCCAGGTTAACTGCGGTGGTGGATTTGCCCACACCACCCTTGCCGGAAGCAATGGCAATCGTGTTTTTGATATTCGGTAATACCTGCACGCCCTTCTGTACGGAATGGGACACAATACTGGTTCTGATCGTAATGTTGACCTCACGAGCTCCAGCTGCCTGAAGTTCCTTTTGAATGTCAGATTTCAGTTCAGTATGGTAACCGGCGGCCGGATAACCGAGCACCAGATCAATACTGACCTTGCCATCTTCCGTCTTGATCGACTGGGCAATACGGGCACTGCGGAGATCCTGCCGCAGATAAGGATCAGTACAACGGGCCAGCGCGGCCTCGACAGTTTCGCGGTTGATTTCAGGCATGTGTCAGCAAGGTTTTCAGAATCTGATAAGGCGCTTATCTTACCACAAGGTGGTGGTGGTATAGGTCACTGCTTTAACTCATAATAAGCACCCAATAATTAATACCCAGTTATCCGGATTTGTTGAGGCCCGTCATTAAATAATGAGTCAGAATCCCCGCAATATTCTCGTCACCAGTGCCCTGCCCTATGCCAACGGGCCGATCCATCTGGGCCATCTGGTGGAATATATCCAGACCGATATCTGGGTACGGTTCCAGAAAATGCAGGGGCATCGCTGCTATTATGTCTGCGCCGATGACAACCACGGCACGCCGATCATGCTACGCGCAGACAAGGAGGGCATTACTCCGGAACAGCTCATCGCCCGCGTCTACGAGGAACACAAGGCGGATTTCAGGGATTTCCTGGTTGAGTTCGACAACTACCACCAGACCCACTCGCCGGAGACGCGCACCTATGCCGAAGCAATCTATAAAAAACTGGATGCCGCCGGCCTGATTGCCCGCCGCACGGTCGAACAGTTCTACGACCCGGTAAAAAATATGTTCCTGCCGGATCGCTATATCAAGGGTGAGTGCCCCAAGTGCGGTGCGAAAGATCAATACGGCGATTCCTGCGAAGTCTGTGGTGCGACCTACTCGCCCACCGATTTGAAAAATCCGTACTCGTCTGTTTCCGGCGCGACCCCGGTACGCAAGGAGTCCGAACATTATTTCTTCAAGCTTGGAGACTGCGAAGATTTTCTTAAAGAGTGGACCCGCTCAGGCACACTACAGGCCGAAGCCGCTAATAAAATGCAGGAATGGTTTGCCTCTGGTCTTAACGACTGGGACATCTCACGTGATGCGCCGTATTTCGGCTTCGCAATTCCGGGCACTGACGGGAAGAAATATTTTTATGTCTGGCTGGATGCGCCTATCGGTTACTTCGGCAGCTTTTTGAACTACATGGAAGGTAAGGGCCGCGGCGCCGAAGTGAAAGCCTTCATCGAGAAGGCGGCCGCTGCTACGTCGGGTACAGAGATGATCCACTTTATTGGCAAGGACATTCTCTATTTCCATGCCCTGTTCTGGCCGGCGATGCTGGAATATTCAGGCCATCGTACTCCAACGAAAATTTTCGCGCACGGTTTCCTCACTGTAAACGGAGAGAAGATGTCAAAATCGCGCGGCACCTTTATCACTGCCCGCAGTTATCTGGATCACATCAGGAATCCGGAATATTTACGTTATTACTATGCCGCCAAACTCAATGGTTCGATGGAAGATATCGATCTTAACCTGGAAGATTTTGTGGCACGCATCAACAGTGATCTGGTTGGGAAATATGTCAACATAGCGAGCAGAGCTGCCGGATTTATTTCCAAAAGATTTGATGGGAATTTGAGCCCGGAGCCTTTCACGGTTGGATCTGAATTCAAAGTACGGAACGTCATTGGTACATCTCTTAATCAAGATGAATTATCAAAACCACCTTTTATTCTAGAGCAGCTTAGAGTTCATTTGGGATTGATTGCTGCCGAATATGAAAAAAGGGACTATGGAATGGCCGTAAGATTAATCATGAAACTGGCCGATGAAATAAATAAAAATGTCGATGAACGAAAACCATGGGAACTTGCAAAAGATCCGGCCAAGGCGGCAGAATTACATTGGCTATGTTCGCTTTATATCGAACTTTTCAGGATACTTACTGTTTATCTCAAACCAATATTGCCTGGACTGGCAGAAAAAGTTGAAGCATTCCTGAATCTTGATGAACCACTTACATTAAAGAGCGTTGAATACCCTCTCCCTCCAAAGCATAGGATAAAGGAGTTTCAGCATCTTATGACCAGAATTGAAATGAAGCAGGTGGAAACGATGATAGAAGCCAGCAAAGAAACTCTGCAACCCTCACCCCAGACCCCTCTCCCGGAGGGAGAGGGATTAATCACTATTGACGACTTTATGAAAATCGACCTGCGCGTGGCGCGTATCGTCAAAGCCGCGCATGTGGATGGCGCCGACAAGTTATTGCAGCTCACGCTGGACCTCGGCGGAGAAACCCGCAACGTGTTTGCCGGCATCAAATCGGCCTATGCTCCGGAACAACTCGAAGGCCGGCTGACCGTGATGGTGGCGAATCTTGCGCCGCGCAAGATGAAGTTCGGCATTTCCGAAGGCATGGTACTGGCCGCATCCGGTGATCAGCCCGGATTGTTCATCTTGAGCCCGGACTCGGGCGCAGAACCCGGGATGAAAATAAAATAGCGAGGATAAAATGATGGCTCATGTCTGACCTCATCCTCATTATCCTCAGCGCTGCTCTCGTCAACAACCTGATCCTGGTGGAAGTTGCCGGCACTGACCCTGCGCTGGCTTTTCTGCGCAGGCTGGATGTGGCCCTCGGACTGGCTTTGACGTTACTGATTTTGTTACCTCTGTTAACTCTCAGTACCTTCCTGCTTAATCACTATCTACTGGTTCCTTTACAGCTTGAATATCTGCAGCTTCCGGTGTTTGTTTGCGTCATTCTCATCCTCACACTTCTGCTCAAACAGCACGGCCACCGGCTGCATGCAAAGTTGCACGAACAAATCAGTATCTTTCTTCCCTTTGCCGGCATCAATACGGCTGTACTCGGCACTGCATTATTAAACCGGCAATATCATCACGACCTGCTTCAGTCACTTTTTTATGGAGCGGGTTCGGCGCTGGGATTTGCGCTGGTACTGATGATGCTTGCAGCCATCTTTGAACGGCTGGAAGTGGCGGATGTTCCCGCACCATTCCGCGGTTTGCCAGTAGTGCTAATCACGCTTGCATTAATCTCCATGGCGTTCATGGGGTTCAGTGGTCTCATCGTCCCATGAGCACCGTCCTGATCATGCTGTTCTTTACATTGCTGATCGGGTTATTGATTCGTCCCGGGGAATCATCTGCAGATGCAAATGAAAATTTAATCAACAGCGTTGATGCCCTGCTGCCACAAACTCAATGCAGGCAATGCGGTTACTCCGGCTGCAGACCCTATGCCGAAGCCATCGTGCACAACCTCGCAGACATCAACCAGTGCCCGCCAGGTGGACGCAATACCATACGCAAACTTGCCAACCTGCTTGGGCGTGAAATCAAAGCACTCAATCCGGTACATGGCAAGGAAGGTCCGAAGAAAATTGCCTGGATCGATGAAGATATCTGTATCGGCTGTGTGAAATGCATCAAGGCCTGTCCGGTGGATGCGATCGTCGGTGCACCCAAACAAATGCATACCGTCATCGCAGAGGAATGCACCGGCTGTGAACTCTGTGTGGCCCCCTGCCCGGTGGATTGCATCAGCATGTTTGTTTACGTGCAGGGCGGCCGCCGGGTGAAACTCGAACCGGTACATCTGCCACCACGGGCTGCATCATGAATCCGGTACTGCATGATTTTCATGGCGGGCTGCAGATTCCACCCCACAAGGAAATCACCAACAGTAAAACATCGCTCATTACTCCTTTGCCGGATCGCATCATCCTGCCCATGCAACAACATATTGGCGTACCTGCGGTGCCCTTGGTCAAAACTGGTGACAGCGTACGCAAAGGACAGATCATTGCACGCGCCAATGGTTATGTCAGCGTGCCGGTACATGCCAGTACGTCCGGAAAGATTATTGATATCGGCAATTACACTGTACCTGATCCACTCGGGCTCAAAGCGCCTTGCATCATAATTGAACCCGATGGCAGAGATGAGTGGTTTGACATCCAGCCGACACAGGATTACACCTCGGTCGATCCAAAAAAATTGCAGGAGGTGATTCGCGAGGCAGGTATTGTGGGCATGGGCGGCGCCGGTTTCCCGGCCCATGTCAAACTCAGGGAAGGAACCGAGAATACCGTGGATACACTCATTATTAATGGTGTGGAGTGCGAACCATTCATCAGTTGCGATGACCGGCTGATCCGCGAAAAACCGTCCTACATTATTAATGGCACCCGTATGATCCGGCATGCGGTGCAGGCGAAACGCTGCGTGATCGCGCTGGAAGAGGACATGCCTGAAGCGTATGACGCACTCAAGGCCCTGATTGATGATGACATCGAACTGATACGGCTTCCGGTCAAATACCCGCAGGGCGGTGAACGTCAACTGATCAAGGCACTGACCGGCAAGGAAGTACCGGGCGGTGGCTTGCCGATTCATATTGGCATCGTGATACATAATGTCGGCACCGCAGCTGCAGCATACCGCGCGGTTACCCGCGGTGAGCCTTTGATTTCACGTTATATCACGGTGTCCGGCGAAGTAAACGAACCGCGTAATCTACAGGTTTTGCTTGGCACACCGGTGAAACATTGTGTGGATCAATGCGGCCATGAAGAAAATCCCAACGCCATCATTGTACTTGGCGGGCCCATGATGGGGATGTACGTGAATAATATGCACATGCCGGTGATCAAAACCACCAACTGCGTGCTGGTCACGTCCACTTATAGCCGGGAACCGGAACAACCCTGTATCCGTTGCGGAGCTTGTGTTGACGTCTGTCCTGCAAATTTGTTGCCGCAACAACTGTACTGGCATGCCAAATCCAAAAATTATGAACGGTTGCGTGAATATCATCTGTTTGATTGCATTGAATGCGGCTGCTGTTCCTATGTCTGCCCCAGCAATATTCCGTTGGTCCAGTATTACCGCAAGGCCAAACGCCAGATCTCGCAGGATGAGGCCACCTGGCGCAGCACAGATCATGCACGGCAACGATTTCTGGCACGTAATGAACGTCTGCAACATGAAACAAATGAAAACAATGATACCGACAGTCAATACGCTGTTGCTGATAATGATAAACAGAGATTCATACAGGATGCCGTAGCCAGATCAAAAGCAAAACGCGAATCATCCAGCCAACCCGGACCGGAGGACACCTCCGGTGAGTGAACCGCTGATCATCAGTTCTCCACATCTGCATCAGGCTCGATCCGTGGCACAGGTCATGCGTCAGGTAATCTATGCCCTGCTACCGGGGATTTTGATTTCAGCATGGGTTTTTGGCGCTGGTGTGTTGATTCAATGTGTATTTGCGGTGGGCTTCGCGCTCGCACTGGAAATGGTAATGTTGAAATTACGTGGACGCTCGCTCCATCCATTTTTATATGATGGCAGCGCTGTCGTTACCGCGCTGCTCTTTGCGCTGTGCATTTCCCCCTATACCCCCATCTGGGTCAACTTCCTCGGCATAGCATTCGCCATCGTCATCGCCAAACATGTCTATGGCGGTATCGGCAATAACCTCTTCAATCCGGCCATGGCCGGTTATATATTCGTACTGTTGTGTTTTCCGGCAGTCATGGCCACCTGGCCGCTGGCTACCGGTGAACATCCGGGTCTGGCAGAACTGTTGCAGATTATCTTCACCGGTAACACCGGCATCGAAAATTTTGATGCAGTAAGTGGCCCCACCGCCCTTGCCTATACGCAGTCGCAGCTCAGGGGCATGTCCATGCTGCAGGAAATACGTACCTCGCCCCTGTTTGGCAGCGTGGGTGGCAAAGGGTCGGAATGGATAGCCGCAGCGTGGCTGGCAGGTGGAGTCTGGCTCATCATGCAAAAAATTATTTCATGGCGTTTGCCGGCGTATTTTCTCGGTACGCTGCTCGGCATCAGTTTGATATTTCATGGGTACGACACCGATCTGTTTTTGCCCCCTCTGCTCACTCTGTTTACCGGTGGCATCATGCTGGCTGCATTTTTTATTATTACTGATCCGGTTACAGCCTCCACCACCCCGCGCGGACGTATTATTTATGTGTGCGGCATTGCATTGCTCGCATGGCTGATTCGCACCTTTGGTGGTTATCCCGACGGAGTGGCATTCGCTGTGCTGTTGATGAATGCAGCGGTCCCTCTCATTGATCAATACACCCGCCCTCCCGCTTTTGGTGAACGCCGTGTCTGAACGTGCAAGCCGCACCCGTACAAGTATTTTGTTGCCCCTCATGGGCCTGGCACTGGTTCTGGGATTGCTGTTGTATTTCATTGATCAACTCACAAACGATCAGATCCACACCAATTCCAGAGTCGCTCAACTGCATGTGATCGATCCATTAATGCCCCTTCAACATGATAATGTACTTTATGATGACACTATTGAAATCAGTGATAGTGGATTCTTCGGTCCTGATCATACAGTGTCTGTATTTCGTGCACGGCAGAATGGCCAACCTGTCGGCGCTGTGCTGATGCCGGTTGAGGCCCGCGGTTACAGCGGTACCATTGAACTCATTATCGGCATCGCCTATGACGGTACATTGCTGGGCGTGCGCGCCTTGCATCACAGGGAAACACCCGGTCTCGGAGATGGCATCGATCACGAAAAATCTTCCTGGATTGCCGGTTTCACCGGACGCTCACTGCAAAACCTGCCGGCAGAATCGTGGATGGTCACAGAAGATGGCGGCACAATTGATCAACTCAGCGGCGCCACCATCACCTCGCGCGGGGTGGTCAACGCCGTGCGTAAAGCACTGGAATACTACAGTTTACAGCGCGATAGACTATACTGATGGTTATGGTAGAAAAATCTGTATGACCCTTGTTAATAATCTTTCCAGTGATCCTGCGGCAATTGCCGATTATCTCCGTCGCCATCCGGATTTCTTTATAACCTATCCTGAGTTGATCGCAACACTCTCACTTCCTGCAATCAAAAATAAAAACATCGCATCATTTCTGGAATATCAGGTGATCCGGCTGCGAGAACAGATTACTGACCAACAGAAGCAATTACAGAATATGCAGCACCACGCAGACATGGACATGATGTTGTCCACTGCGGTACATGCAATGGCACTGGATCTGCTGTCAGCAGAATCGCCGGAAAAACTCTATCTCAGCCTGCACAAGGGACTGCGCACACACTATACGGCCGATCGGGTGCTGCTGATGATTTTCAACAAAACAGGTGGCAGCAGCAGTCATCCACGTATGCGTTTCATGTTTACCGAGGTTTTTCATCGCAACAAACCTCTGTGTGGCAGTCTGCAGGATGAACATCTGGTGGCCTTGTTCGGCAAAGACAGTGAACGTATCAAATCCACCGTGCTGTTGCCACTGGAACATCAACACTGGCAGGGACTCCTGGTGCTCGGTTCACATCTGCAAAACCATTATGGTCATGGTCATGCGCTGGATCTGCTGGTATTTCTGAAGGACATCATCGATTACAGAATACAGGATTTCAGCCAATCAAGACGTATGCAAGACCCGCCAACGCACTCCCACCAATCAGGCTGACAACACCCAGGCGAAAATAAAACAACGCGACAAATGCCGCACTGCCGATGATCAGTGCCGGCCATTCAAAATCTCCTGCAAATCCCTGTGGCCACAATACATGCCATGCGAACATCACCGCAAGATTCAGCACCACGCCCACAACTGCCGCTGTTATACCGGTCAGGGGCGCTGAAAACCCGATCTCGTGCCGGGTCGCTTCCACCGCCGGACCGCCAATCAGAATAAACAGAAATGAAGGCAGAAAAGTAAAATAGGTAACAATGCATGCCGCAATTATTCCAGCCAGTAATGTCATGTCCGGACCGAAAATCTGCGAACTCCACCCCCCAAGAAAACCGACAAATGCCACGACCATAATCAAAGGTCCGGGCGTGGTTTCACCCAGCGCCAGACCATCAATCATTTGAGTGGCTGTGAGCCAGCCATAACCTTCTACGGCACCCTGATAAACATAGGGTAAGACAGCATAGGCGCCACCAAATGTCAGTAATGCTGCCTTGGTGAAAAACCACCCCATCTGTGTCAGGGTACCTTGCCAGCCAAAATAAATCAGCAAGAGTAATAACGGCATTGACCACAACATCAAGCCGATTATGGCCAACATGATCAGACGTGATCGCTGGTAACGGGCGTGTTCAGAAACAGGCGTATGATCATCGATCACTGCAGGACCATAGGATGCATGCTGCTGTCCATGCGCAGGTTTAAGGTTGAATTTGTCCGGCACAATGCGGGAACCCAGATAACCCAGTATCCCGGCGGCAAGCACTATTAAAGGGAAAGGCACATGCAGTATGGCAATCGATATAAATGATGCCGCGGCAAAAGCAAACAATAGAGAATTCTTGAGCACACGACTGCCGATACGCCACGCAGCATGCACCACGATGGCCGTTACTGCCGGTTTGATACCGTAGAGTATGCCAGCGACCAGTGTGACCTCATGATAAACCACATAAATCCAGCTCAGGAGGATCAGGATCACCAGTGACGGCAGTATGAACAGCAGGCCTGCGATAATCCCGCCAACAGTGCCATGCATAAGCCAGCCAATGTAAGTAGCCAGCTGTTGCGCTTCCGGCCCCGGCAACACCATGCAGAAATTCAATGCATGCAGAAAACGATGTTCGGAAATCCAGCGTCGCCGTTCCACCAGTTCCTGATGCATCATGCTGATCTGCCCGGCCGGTCCGCCGAAACTGATGAAGCCGAGCTTCAGCCAGTAATGAAAAGCCTCAATAACGGAAACCGACCTGGTGCCGGGCCCTGCTTCTGCGGAATCTGTGTCCATCGAAAATATTGTCCTTATGAATTCTGGTTACTGATGCCCGTCAAAGGCGGGTTATATCATCAACCAGTATAACTTCACAGGCGCCACCGCCAGTGTCTTCACGGGTTGTGGAACTTACCCACCGCCAACCATCATCAGCATCAACCCTGACCAGATGTCCCTTGAATTTTATCATGTCACCTTCATCAACTTCCTTCAGTTTTGCTGCGATCTCCGGAGTGGCCGGAATAAAGTGCATATTGGCACTGTTGGTCTCGATTTGACGCCTTGGTATGGGAAATTCATGGACCCGCCAGTGATAGAAACGGCCATTCTGGCTGATGGAAATATCCTTCAGAACCTCATCACTGGCCATGGGACCCCAGCCCAGCGCCAGATCCACAGGTGAAAGTGTGGCCTCACGATCAAAAGTATAATGCTTGGCACCCAATACCCGTGCGGCGACCTGGAATTTTGCAATCGGTGTAATCGTATATTCACCGGCACTTATGGTTTGCTTCACATCCTTCAGGTTTTTTTGTATGGGCGGGGCCCCTATGGAGAGCTTGCTGTCATAGGTTACCTTGAGAGCAGGGATTTCCTGCACATCCAGAACCACTCGTGCCGGCGGCTCATGAAAATAATAACCGGCAAGAGCTATCAGTAATAAAACAAAGAGTGTTTTTGACATATCATAAATAATAGAAACAATTGTGCCCCTTGGCCATCATCCCGATTAGAATGACATCTTTGCACCATTAAGACCATCTGCAGAACAAACCCATGCTCAAAAAACTTGCCCTTGTCCTCATGCTCCTGATCACGGTATATCTCGTCATACCGGACAGTGATCTCTCTTCCGGAGCAGTGGACTGGATGATGGGCAGGCAGCCTTTGAGCGGTGAACAGGACAATCTCTTTAATGGGCTGGCAGGACTGACTGTTGCTGCTGAACAGGATTTTATAAAGTCCGGCACGCAGCTCGTGCAAGCTGCCAACACACAATTGGCCATATTTCTGGAAGCGGCGCATCATCTGCAATCCGGAGCACGGCCGGACTTTGATAAACACTGGTACCAGCCGGCACTGAGGGTTACCGAAGGTGTGAATATTCTGTGTGAACCGCGCAACCAGGACTGCAGAAATATCTGGATTTCCCAGAAAGATACTATCTTCAGCCTACAAAAGGATAATCAGGTCCTTTTGCAACGTTATGACAAATTGCAGAACCTTTCTACCTACCACACCACTCTGGCAGCTGATATACGTTCACCACAACCGGATTATGCCACACTCATGGCCATTAACCGCCTGCTCGGCGCGGCCATAGCTACACGTTTTCTCACAGGCGAGCCTGAACCTGCGCTTGCGATGTTAAACCAGGACATCCATTTCCTGCGCGGGCTGCTGGCAAAAGCTGACACATTGATTGCAAAAATGATCGCTCTGGCCATGCTTAAACATGATTTGTATATCTACGCTTCATTGATGGATGCGCCCGGAGAACTGACCTATCTATTTGAGGATATCAGGCCACTGAATGAAGAAGAACGATCATTTTACAGTCCCATTCTGTATGAATTCCGTATGAACACCAACCTCGCAGAAGAAATCAAGACATACCCTGAGTTGATTACCGGCGATCTGGGCGTACCGGCCTGGTTGCCGTTTCCGCTGTTCCGTAAAAATCACACGATTAATATGCTGCAGGAAACGTTCAATGAAATACTGGAGCGCAGCCGCATCCCCGCTAGCAGTTTTCACCAGTATCTTCAGCAAAAACCACAGCGGGAAGAGGGACTGCAGCCGGGCTGGATGGATTATGTCTACAATCCCATCGGATGCATATTGTTCTCATTGTCACTCCCGGATTTTGACAAGTACATCGTTCGCATGCACGACACCCAGGGGCTGATCAACATGATCAACCTGAAACTCGATATCAGAAAGAACGGCGTAAAACCTGAGAGCCTCAGTGATTATGTTCATGAGGCAAGGAAAATTTTTTCCGAGCCCTATACCGGAAAAGCATTTGAGTGGGACCCGGTTGAACGATCGCTTTCGTTCACATCACCGGACGGAATCAACATTCGTAATTCACTGCAGCTTTCATTTGACAAAGAAGAAAGTGCAGAAACGGAAACACCTGACAGCTAGTGCGTGGATGCTCCGGCTGCGCCTATTCCCGTTTCCGAACGGATAAACTGGAATTCAAATTTCCCCCGTTCTGAATTTGCGGAGTCACTCCGATCCGTCACCGAGAAAAACCAGATGCCGGCAAAGGACAGTGACATCGAAAACAGCGCCGGATATTCATACGGGAAAACCGCCTCGGAATGTCCCAGGATTTGTACCCATACTATCGGCCCCATTACCACGAGAACGATGGCCGACACCAGTCCAAAGGCCCCTCCCCACACAGCCCCGCGTGTAGTAAGCCCGCGCCAGTACATGGAGAGAAACAGGATCGGAAAGTTGGTGCTTGCGGCAATACCAAATGCAAGGCCAACCATGAAAGCGACATTCTGCTTTTCAAACAAAATTCCGAGCACGATGGCAATGATCCCAAGCACTACTGTTGCCATACGGGACACCCGTATCTCTGTTTTCTCATCCACACGACCCTGCCTGATCACATTGGCAAACAGATCGTGCGAAACTGCACTGGCCCCGGCCAGCGTGAGCCCTGCCACTACAGCAAGTATCGTGGCAAACGCGACCGCAGATATAAAGCCAAGAAAAAGATCACCACCGAGCGCCTTGGAGAGATGGATGGCCGCCATATTGCTGCCGCCCAGCAACTTGCCGTCACTGCCCAGGAACTCCGGATTGACGGACAATAGAACAATCGCACCAAACCCGATGATAAATGTCAGGATATAAAAGTAGCCGATGAATCCGGTCGCATAAAACACGGACTTGCGAGCTTCAGCGGCATCCGGCACGGTAAAAAATCGCATCAGGATATGCGGCAATCCGGCAGTGCCAAACATCAGGGCCAGCCCGAGCGAGATGGCGGAGATCGGATCGGACACCATATTGCCCGGCGCCATAATGGCCCGGCCCTGTGGATGAACATCAATAGCATTGCGGAACAACGCTTCAAAACTGAATCCGGATTTTTGCAACACCATGAAGGCGAGAAATGTTGCGCCACTTAATAACAACACTGCCTTGATGATCTGCACCCAGGTGGTTGCCAACATACCGCCGAAAGTTACATAGAGCACCATGAGTACACCGACTATCACGACGGCAGCTTCATACGGCAACCCGAACAGTATCTGAATCAGTTTGCCTGAACCAACCATCTGGGCGATCAGATAAAATGCCACTACGGCCAAAGCCCCCAACGCAGACAGGATGCGCAATGGCCGCTGGCCGAGTCGATAGGTGACTACATCGGCAAAGGTATAGCGGCCCAGATTACGCAGACGTTCAGCAATCAGAAACAGTATCACCGGCCAACCAGCCAGAAAACCGATGGAATAAATAAGACCATCAAACCCGGAGAGATATACCAGGCCTGAAATTCCCAAAAATGATGCAGCAGACATATAATCACCTGCGATGGCAAGGCCATTCTGGAATCCGGTAATTCCACCTCCGGCTGCGTAGTAATCTGCAGCGGAACGCGTGTGCCGGGCCGCCCACCAGGTAATTGCCAATGTCGCCGCGACGAAAACCAAAAACATGATGACGGCAGTTGTGTTCACCTGCGATTGGAACGCCTCTTCTGCTGCATCTGCAGTTGTCGCAGCAAGCAGCATCGCAGGCAGCATGACTGCCAGAACAGGCAGGCGGTTAATTCTATGGATCACGCATGGCCTCTTCGACAAGTTTTTTCCTGATGGGGTCAAATTCACGGTTGGCCTTGCGCACATACAAACCGGTAATCAGAAATGCAAATAATATGATGGAAATTCCCGCCGGAATTCCGAGTGTAATGACGCTGCCATCATAGAGAGGACGCCCCAGTAATTCCGGCTTGAATGCAAGCAGCAGAATGAACAGAAAATATACCGCCACCATCATTCCGGAAAACAGCCACGCTACGCGGTGCTGCCGGCGTATATAATCCTTGAATGCCTGACTCCGGCTCAGACGCGCATAAACATCCTCACTCACGTACTTTCCCCCGAACTATGATTTATTGTTATATTTTTTAAATCAGTACTACATCAAGGCAGTTTTGCCCGACCGATAAAGTTGGTATCGGTGCCAAACCAGATCGAACGGTTCTTGCGATGAAAATACATGTGCCGCACTGAACCGCCACCACTCGGAATGTCCGCCATCATGGAAAATTCCTGTTTCCACGGATCAAAACCGATAAACCGGTTTGGATTGGAGCCGGTTTCCACCAGCCACAACCAGTCCCTGTTATCCACCGCCATGGCATAAGGTTCGGAACCGGCGCCACCTGGCAGTTGCCGTTCAGTGTAATTCGCCGTCACCGGATCGAACCGGCCCAGCGTGCCCGTGGCATGATCCACAATCCAGATTTTATCGTAGGACGTAATGGCCAGACGACGCGGGCGAATCTCCTTACGCGGTAATTCAAACTCGCGCAACTTGAACGTTTTGGGACTGATGGTGGCAATCTTGTTGGTGCCAAATAACACTATCCACGGCCGGTCTTTGGAATCCACTTTGATGCCATAAGGACGTGAAGCCGCTGTTTGCATAGGTATGATTTTGATCTCGCCGGTCTCAACCGTGAGTTTACCCACCGCATTGCTGAATTGCGCGGTAAACCAGATATCACCCTGGCTGTCGAACTCCAGTGTATGGGGATCAGTAATACCTTCCGGCATGGGATATTTTTTGATCTCACCGGTTTCGGGATCGAGACGGCCGATATAACCCTGAAGGTTTCCGGCAAACCATACTTGGCCTGCACTGTCGACGATCAGATTATGCGGACCGGCACCTTCACCCAGATCAAACTTCTCAAACTTCTCGGTTTTTGGCTCAAACCGGGCAATGTAGTTTCCGGTCTGTCCACAGAACCACACCCGACCCTTGCGATCCACATACGGATCCCGGGGTCGTGATTTCTCCCAAGGCACGAGCCACTCCCGTATCTCTACCGTATTCTGTTCTGACTCCTTTTCTGCGGCATATACAGGCATCCCCGCCAGAGACAGTGACGTCAGCAGCAGATTCAGCAGAAAATAAGGGGGGAGAAGTTTCATTGATATTCCAGTACTTTTGTTGCCGGCATCATACATTATTATGACCGGTCCTGTATGGGCAGGGCGCTGTAATTCGCTTATGCTTTCATCTTCGTAACGGGTTTGAGTTAAATTACCCGGCGATGTTCCAGCCGCAGATCTTGTCAACCTCTGTCTGACCCGTGCGTTAGGTATATCATTGTGTTTTAAATGGATACTTTAGTGAAACTGATGTTCTAACACCGAATTAACCGGAAAATCCGATAATCCATGGATACTGAAACACCAGCAATTTCCACATCAATACCGCAGAGACATCGCCACAGGAAGAGATCCGGATTCTGGATTATTCCCGTGTTGTTGCTGATCCTGATCGCCGCAGGCGCCGGATACTATTACTGGAAACCGGAGACAAAACCTGATGTCCAGGTCGCCACCGTAACCGTCCAGCGAGGAGATATCGAGGTCACGGTAACCGCGCTGGGTAACCTGCAACCCCGTGATTATGTCGATGTCGGTGCACAGGTGTCCGGACAACTGGAAAAACTGCATGTCGATATCGGCGATAGCGTTGAACAGGGTCAACTGTTGGCGGAGATCGACCCGCAAGTCCTGCTGGCCCGGGTGGAAGCCAGCCGAGCCCAATTACAGTCCCAGAAAGCCCAGCTCGCTGAACGGCAGGCGGAACTGGAACTCGCTGAACAGCAATTCACCCGGCAGGAGAATCTGCTGAACGATGATGCCACCAGCCGGGATGCCTGGCAGATCAGCGTCTCTGCGGTTAAAACCAAACAGGCACAAATCGCCGCACTCAAAGCCCAGATCGAAGAAACCGAATCATCACTCAAGGGTGATGAAGCCACCTTGGGCTACACCAAAATCTACGCACCCATGAATGGCACGGTAGTGCAATTGCTTGCCAAACAGGGACAGACCCTGAACGCCAACCAGATTGCACCTGTCATCCTGCGGATAGCCGATCTGTCCACCATGACCGTATGGACGCAGGTTTCCGAAGCAGACATTACAAAACTGCAACTGGGCATGGAAGCCTATTTCACCATCCTCGGTAAAACGGGCCAGCGTTGGACCGGCACGCTACGGCAGATATTACCCACACCGGAAATCCTGAATAACGTGGTGCTCTATACCGCGCTGTTTGATGTGGCAAATCCGAATCGCGAACTCATGACACAAATGAGCGCCCAGGTATTTTTCGTGGTGTCGTCCGCCCGCGATGTCATCACTGCGCCCATGTCGGCATTGCAACCCGTCGATGAAAATTCAGGACGGTATATTGTCACGGTTGTAGGTGATGACAATACCCGGACTGAACGTGAAGTTCAGGTCGGGATCAGTAATCGGGTCAATGCCGAGATCGTTTCCGGGTTGAGTTCTGGTGAAATTATCGTGGACAATCCTCCAAAAAAAGATACTGACACACCGCGTCCTTCACCGTACCGCATTTTCTGATCGGACTCTCATACAACATGGAACCCGGCACACCACTCATCAAACTGGTGGACATCCGCAAGACCTACCATACCGGAGGTGAAATCGCGATTGATGTGCTGCATGGCATCTCGCTGGAAATCCATGCTGGTGAGTTTGTTGCAATCATGGGAGCTTCCGGCTCGGGCAAATCCACGTTGATGAATCTTATTGGCTGTCTCGATCGGCCCACAGGCGGTCATTATTATTTTGCCGGACAGGACGTGGCCGGTTTTGATCGTGATCAACTGGCGCGGTTGCGTCGTGAAGCATTCGGATTTGTCTTCCAGAGCTACAACCTCATCGGAACTGCTACCGCTGTAGAAAATGTGGAAGTGCCCGCCATCTATGCGGGAGTAAGTGCCGTGGACCGGCGTGATCGTGCCGAAGAATTACTGGCAACACTCGGATTATCTGATCGCCTCGATCACCGGCCCAATCAACTTTCCGGCGGGCAGCAGCAACGTGTGTCCATCGCCCGCGCCCTGATGAATGGCGGCAAGATCATTCTGGCCGATGAACCCACCGGCGCACTCGACAGCCACAGCGGCGCCGAAGTCATGAAATTATTGCATCAACTTTCTGATCAGGGCCATACCGTCATCCTGATCACACATGATCGCGAAGTCGCGCAACACGCCAAACGTTTGATTGAAATCAAGGACGGCATGATCGTCAATGACAGCGTGCCGCAGAAACTGAATCCCGTCCGGCCTGATTTGCATATCAACGCAATCACACAGAATGATGAACACACCGCCTCGTTTATGAGTGAAGCGGCGGAAGCCATGAAAATGGCATTGCGTTCACTGCGCGCCAACCTGTTTCGCACCATACTCACCCTGCTCGGTATCATGATCGGCGTTGCCGCCGTGATTGCCATGCTGGCGCTGGGCGAGGGCGCGAAACAATCCGTGCTGGAACGCATCGGCTCCATGGGCACCAATCTGTTACTTATCCGTCCCGGGGCCCCTAATTTTCGTGGTCCCGGGCCTGATCCCACCATCGCCACCCTGGTTCCCGCTGATGCGGTCGCACTCGCTGAGATCCCGAATGTACGTTATGCCGTACCCGAATCGAATGGATCCGTCACGGTCCGTCATGGCAACCGCGATGTGCTAACGCAGGTCACCGCCACTTTGCCGGAATATCCGGAGACACGCAGCTGGCCCATCGCCAAGGGTGCATTCTTTAATGATGCGGATGTACAAAGTTATGGCACGGTAGTCGTGCTCGGACAAACCGTCGTGAAAAACCTGTTTGGAGAGCGGGCCGAGCCGGTCGGCCAATTTGTGTTGATTAATAATGTGCCGTTCATGGTGATTGGCGTGTTAACACCCAAAGGGGCAACCGCCTGGGGCAATGATGCGGATGATGTGGTGTTTGTCCCACTCACCACCGGCAGTCTGCGTTTGTTCGGATACAATCATCTGCGTTCCATCACGGTTGCGGTCAATGATATAGCCATAATCGATGACACGCAGGAAGATTTGACTGCCCTGCTCAGCGCACGGCATGGCAAGGAAGATTTCCAGATACGTAACCAGGCCGCATTACTGGAAACCATTTCAGAAACCTATAACACGCTCACATTATTATTGGGGTCAATAGCCGTCATCTCCTTGCTGGTGGGTGGTATAGGAGTAATGAACATCATGCTGGTGACCGTGAGTGAACGTACCCGTGAGATCGGCATCCGCATGGCCACCGGTGCGCGCATGCGCGATATCCTGCAACAGTTTTTGACTGAAGCCACGGTGGTCTCTGCACTGGGTGGTGTAATTGGTGTCGTAGCCGGGCTCACCGCGGCGGAAGTGATCCGCCGTTTTGATATGCCGGTATTATTCACCACGGCCCCCGTTATTCTCGCTTTCAGTTGCTCTGTGGCCACGGGCCTGATATTCGGCTTTGCACCCGCACTCAAAGCCGCCCGCCTCGATCCGGTGGTTGCGCTCGCGAGCGAGTAATGAATTATTCAACTTTAACAATCCGTCATTCCGGTGAAAACCGGAATCCAGTTAAACAACTCTTCCTTATTTTTTTATTGCTTTGTGCTTTTTTGGTCTCCGCCTGCCAAATCGAGCCTGTGAATGAACCCGTAAATGTGGATGTCCCTGCCGACTGGGATCAATCACAGGAAATTACCGCCACATGGCCCTCCCCTGACTGGTGGCAAAATTTTGGCAGCAGCGAACTTAATCAATTAATGATCGAAGCAGCGCAAAACAACCTCGATCTGGCCGCAGCCAGCGCCCGCATCCTGCAAGCGGAAGCACAGGCACGTCTGGCCGGCGTCGCATTACTACCCACTGTTGATCTGGGCGCAGGCGCCGGCCGTCAGGGTGATTTCGGCGGTGATAACAACATAGATGCCAGTAGTACTTTTGATATTTCTCTGGGCGCAAGTTATGAAGTTGATTTCTGGGGCAGGAACCGTGCAAACCTCATTGCCGCAGAAGAGGCCTTGCGCGCCAGTGAATTTGATCGTGATACTGTTGCACTCACCATTACCTCCAGTGTCGCGATAACCTATTTACAGGTCTTGTCATTGCGTGAACGTATCGCCATTGCTTATCTCAATCTGGAAAATGCCGAGCGAGTTTTGAAACTGGTCGAATCGCGCGCGAAACATGGCGCCGTATCAGGTCTGGACCTCGCACAACAACGTGCCGTGGTCGCCAGACAACGCTCTGTTATTCCTCCCCTGGAACAACAGGAGCGTGATGCACGTTCTGCCCTGGCATTATTGCTGGGCAAGCCACCACAGGGATTTACTGTTGCCACTGAATCACTCAATGAGATTGCATTACCCGAGGTGGCCGCGGGACTGCCCTCTGAATTACTCACGCGCCGCCCCGATATCCAGACGGCGGAAGCCAACCTGCGATCCGCCAATGCCGACATCGCGGCCGCCCGTGCTGCCTATTTCCCCAGCATAGGGTTAACCGGCTCGGCCGGATTCGCGAGTGCCGCACTTTCGGGATTATTTGATGGCGGTTTGATCTATAACCTCGCCGTATCACTGGCACAACCGATCTTTGACGCGGGCAGGCTCGAAGCCCAGGAAGACTTAACCGTGGCACGCCGCGAAGAACTGGTGCAGTTTTATCGTGCTTCCATTATCAATGCCTTTGCCGATGTGGAAACCGCACTGGGCACTATACAAAGTACTGCCGAACAACAGGTATATCAAACTGAACAACTTAAACAGGCGGAGATTGCTTTCCGCCTCTCTGAACGCCGTTACAAGGAAGGCGTCGAAGATTTACTGACGTTCCTGGTTGCACAACGTACCTTGTTTGATGCACAGGATCAGGAACTACAGATCAAACTCTCATACCTGCAAGCGCTGGTGAGTTTGTATCGTGCATTAGGTGGCGGGTGGGAGATATATACCGCGTCCGTCATCCCGGGCTAGCCCCGGGATCCAGTCAATTAAAAAGTTCTTGTTCACTGGATATCAGGAGAGTAAACGGCTACATTTATCCAAGGAATCGAATAAGGAGATTCTCCGCATGTCCAGTTTGACTCCTATAAAAGTATATTGGACAACCTGTCCATTAAAATATAGCTAGGCGCCAATAGTGAGATCGCGCAGATTCAAAGGCTTCGGGTCATTAAAATCTCCGCCAGATCTTCTGCGGAAGATTCAGCATGATTTCCAGCGCCTGCGGGTCGCACCAGCCGACACATACGCTGCCTTTGATTTCTTTGTCTCTGCTTACCACTTGCTTGATTGGCTTCACCCAAACGACGAAGCTGGAAGGTTTGCCGAAGAAAACAGCCAACCACTTCTGCAGGTGTGTTCTCACATTGCAAACGGGGCAAAACACTTTGAGGCGACGAAGGCGAGGCACAAGTCCGTGCAAGACGTTGTAGCACAGCGTGGAAAGTTCTTTGGTGGGCCCTTTTTTGGCGGAGATTTCTTCAGTACTCTCACAATCCATCTCGACGGCCAAGCGGCAAGCCTTTGGGGCACCGAAATCGCTGCCGTCGACCTTGCCAGTGTCGTGTTGAAATTTTGGGAATCAGATACCCGATTGCAAGAACAATAGAACAAATAGGGTCAGGTCTCGAATCTTGCAAATAAATAGAGACGTACTCCTAGCCCCCTGATATACCCAGCTTAAACTCACCGGATGCCTATTGAGTCGTCCGTTTATACCACATCATGACACCGGTGATGGCCAGTATCAGAAAGAGTATTGCTGCGGCATCGACCAGATAAACACCCCAGTCACCCAACAAACGGCCGCTGTGCAGATCCAGAATTACGCGCTCAACCGGGAGGCCCTTGCCCCGGTAGAGTTGCAACAAATGCTCCAGTAAATGTTCGGGGATGGCTTCTTTTTCAGACCAGATCGCGCTGACACTTTCTTTTTCATGCCAGCGGAAATTCTGCAGATCAAAAATATAGTCGCCATGTGAGCCTTTTACGACCAGGTGATTATCCTCTGACACGCCAATTGCGCGCATGCCGGACGGCACACCGTCCAGACCTGTCAGGCTTTCAATAATTTCACCATTTACGTTCAGTAATAAAATATGATCATCGATGGCGACCACCATTTCCGCCGCAGACACTGCGCCTATCAGGTTGGTGACCTCATTGGCAATTTCGGTCTCATTAAAATAGACACGCTCACCTACTTTGCTGATCCAGTGATCATTGACCCGAAAACCGGCCGGGGACTGGGCCGGGTGTATGTTATATAAATCGAGCAGGAAGCCGTTCTGCACATACTGCTCATCCAGATTCAGTGCATCAGTGTGGTTCAGCATAATGCCGGTGATGACCAGCATGATCACAAACAGGGCGGAGATTATCCCGAAGCGTCTGTGCCATTTAGTAATGAATTGCCACATATGATCACTCTGTTTTCGTTTGGGTAACAACGCCATCAAGATACAAGGCCAGCTCGGCCAGTTTTGTCAGGGCATTCACGGACAGGGTTGCGCCGGAGATGCCGTCAATATGTCTGTCCAGTTCTTGAGTACTGTTCAGTTTTGCGCCTTTAAATTGATCCGTAAAAAACGGATACCTGACTTCCCAGCCCCGGGTTTCACGGAAAATCAGTACCTTGACCTGTTCCATAGTGCCACTGTTTATCACAAACCCGGTCGTAATCAGGCGTTCCTTCCCGATCTCTTCCAGGATCCAGGCGGTACGCGCCTCTTTCTGCCAGTAACGCAAGCGGAGCACGCCCAAATCATGTCCTAGTATTTTCCTGATGTTTTCTTTCACGTCTCCCTTAATCCAGAGTTTACTCACCTCTGGCGGATCCTGATTGAAAACTTCATTGATAAAAGCCGCCGGCTCCTGATAAACATCCTCAGCAAATGCACCCGGTAACAGGGTGATACCCAACAGCAACCCGGCTGATAATCGGCTTTTGTTCATAACAATAAAATCACAAAAAAATGGGCGCAATGATTGCGCCCATGATTAATCCATAATGACATTTCTGGATCAAATATTACATCAAGATACTAAAATTGATAGCCCATACCCAGATTAATTCCATCAAATACGGCATCAACCGGGCCATCAGCATCTTCATTTTGTACATCAAATTTCAGGGCAACATTTTCGTTCAACCACCAGTTCAAACCTGCTACCCAGCGGGAAAATTCCTCAAAACGATGGGCACCGCCAATATTGTTTCTTTCATCCCAGTTTTCATAACGGGCAAACACACCGGCTTCGCCCGCCGCACTGACGGGTAGTTTGAATCGATAGGCCGGTTCTACATACCAGCCGTCAAGCGTATCACCATTGAAAACCGCCGGATCGAGAGCAGGATCATCGCCCATGTCCCAGCGCGCATAGAGTGCCCTTAAACCAAAGCCACTCGAATGTTTCCAATCCACATGGCTTTCAAACAAGGTGGCGCTGATATCAAAGGCATCCGCCGTGCCAGTGATATCACTCTGATACTGGCCTGATACACCGACTTCCAGTCCAGGCATGCCTGTGTAACGGAGACGGCCGGTAAATGCTGCATCCTGATTATCCGCATTGGCCACCTTGAGACGCCCGCTGCGTGGCCGAAATGCACTGCCGCCTGCCGTCGGAACCACAAGACCGGAATGGGCGATGACATCATAATTCCATCCGGGCGCGATTTCGCCGTTAAACCCTGCTCCCGCCTCCCACCATGTGCTCGGAATGATTTCAGATTCAACCTTGTTCCGTTCAACGCCATAAAAAGTGTTAGGCTCATGCGTAGGATTGATAATACCTATCGGCAGGATGTCGAGACCGGCACGGGCGCGATGGTGACTGGTCAGATCCATTTCCACCCACGCCTGTTCCAGTTCCACTTCGCCCGGTAATGACTCACCAGCCAGCGCATGTTCAATTTCAAGTTCCGAGAAAAAACGGAGCCGGTCGGTAAATTCGTGCCCGAAGAACAATACAAACCGGTGAAAATCGATACGGTCCAGATCATCGATACCGCCAATGTCCTCGTTCTCATCGTTCAGGCGGTTGTAGTGCAACTCGCCATAACCACCGACACTGGTTTTGTCCGCCCACGATGCTGATGAAGACTGACTGGTTTGGGCTTCCTCAATGGCATCAGCAGCGGCTTCGACTTCCTTTGTGGCCTGATCAGCCTTGGATTCAGCTGCGACAGCGGTTTGCTCTGTTTTTTCCAGCTTTCCTTTCAGTTCTTCTATCACCTGTTGCTGCTGCTGGATGATTTCCCACATTTGCTCCGGTGTTGGTGTCGCTGCAGTAACTGTTCCCATTCCCGCAGACAGGTAAAGCATTGATGAACCAACCAAAAACAAACAGTTACGCATAGTATCTCCCCGGATATAGATTTATTAAATTAAATGATAACAATTCTTATTAAGATTAACACACTGTTTTATTTTTATAAACAGGTTATTAACCTGATGATTTTGATGAGAAAACCAGATCAACCCTGCGAACAGGGTTGGGGAGACCAGGTTGGATTTACTGCAGAACTGCTAAAGATATATTTACTTCAGACCAAGCACGTCCTGCATGTCGTAGAGACCGGACTTCTTGCCCGCGACCCATTGCGCGGCCCGCACGGCACCGCCGGCAAAGGTCTTCCGGGAAGTGGCCTTGTGGGAAATTTCGACGCGTTCGCCACTGGTGGCAAACATCACGGTATGTTCACCGACGATATCGCCGGCGCGGATGGTTTCAAAACCGATCGTTTTTTTATCACGCGGACCGGTAATGCCCTCGCGACCATAGATGGCACACTCTTTGAGATTACGGCCCAACGTATTGGCGACAACTTCGCCCATGCGTAGTGAAGTACCGGACGGTGCATCTTTCTTTTCGCGATGATGCGCTTCGATGATCTCGATGTCTGCATCTTCACCAACTACCTTCGCCGCCATCTCCAGCAGTTTGAAACAGAGATTGACACCGATGCTCATGTTTGGCGCAAACACGATGGCAATGTCTTGGGCGGCATCGGCAATGATTTTTTTCTGTGCATCACTGAGACCGGTGGTGCCGATCACCATATTCTTACCTGCCTTGCGACAGGCTTCGACATTCGCGGGGACGGATGCTGCCACCGTGAAATCGATTAATACATCAAATTTACTCATTGCATCTGCAATACCGGCAACAATTGGCACACCAATCTTTCCAATCCCGGCCTGCTCACCCGCATCCACACCCAGCAGGGATGAACCGGCATATTCCAGGGCCGCACCAATATTCACATCCTTGGTCTCGCGGCAGACTTCAAGGATGGTTTTACCCATCTTGCCTGCTGCACCACAAATGCCGATTCTGACTGTCATCAATTTAATCCCGTTTTACAAATAAATATAAACACATATTCTACATGCTTAAGAGTGAAGCGTATCTCGTGAAGCGTGAAACGTATATCAAATTAATTCCTCGCTTCACGATTCACGCGCCACGCTTCACGGTTAGTTTGTCATACTATCAAAAAACTTCTTCACGCCATCCAGCCAGGAACTGGCGCGTGGACTGTGATTGCCGCCATCATCATTCATGGTTTTCTCAAATTCCTGCAGCAGGTCTTTTTGCCGCTTGTTCAGGTTCACCGGTGTTTCAACCACGACCCGGCAAATCAGATCGCCTTTGCTGGATGTGCGTACAGAGCGTACACCCTTGCCACGTAATCTGAATAATTTTCCACTCTGTGTCTCTGCCGGAATCTTGAGCTTCACCCGGCCATCCAGTGTCGGCACTTCCAGTTCTCCGCCCAGAACTGCGGTCACAAAACTGATTGGGACATCACAATGCAGATCTGTGCCATCACGCTGGAAGATCGGATGCTCCTGCACATTCACATGTACATACAGATCCCCTGGCGGCCCGCCATTTTCTCCTGCTTCACCTTCACCTGTAAGCCGTATACGGTCTCCTGCATCAACCCCGGGAGGGATTTTGACAGAGATGGTTTTGGTATCACGGATGCGTCCCTGTCCACCGCATACACCACACGGGTCCCGGATGATCTTGCCGTTGCCGCGGCATTGAGGACAGGTCTGCTGTAACGAGAATATACCCTGTTGCATCCGCACCTGTCCCTGACCATTACAGGTCGGACAGGTAACCGGAGAACTGCCTTTCTTTGCCCCGGATCCATGGCACTCATGACAACCAACGAGTTTGGGCACACGGATTTTGATCTCGGTGCCGGCAACAGCCTCTTCAAGTCTCAGGTCAAGGTCATAGCGCAAATCTGCACCACGATAGACACGAGGGCCACCGCGACCCCGTCCACCCGCCGCCTGACCGAAGATATCGCCGAAGACACTGTCGAAAATATCCCCGAAGCCGCCCTGTCCGAATCCACCACCGCCCATGTTGGAGTTGGGGTCAACACCGGCATGACCGAATTGATCATAAGCGGCACGTTTTTTTTCATCGGAAAGAATGTCGTAGGCCTGCTGGATTTCCTTGAATTTCGCTTCGGCATCCTTATCACCGGTATTGCGATCCGGATGATGTTTCATGGCGAGCCGCCGGTAGGCCTTCTTGATCTCGGCCTCCGTCGCACCCCGCGCTATACCGAGTGTCTCGTAAAAATCTTTCTTGTCTGCCATGTTTTGATTTTGAGGTAGGTTCTATATAGACACAAGCCCGTGGAGAGATGGTTATCTCCCACGGGCTGTGTCTCCATTGTTCAAGAAACGGTACTCAAACAACAAGTACCGGGCCATGGTTATGAATTAATTCTTCTTGCCTTCATCGACTTCTTCAAACTCGGCATCGACGACATTTTCACCATTACCTGAATTCCCGTCCGCAGGTTGTGCTTCGCCCGGCTGTGCCTGCGCACTCGCCTGCTGATACACACGCTCAGCAAGTTTACCCGCATGCTCAGCCAGTTTCTGTGCCTTCGCTTCAATGGCCGCCTTGTCATCACTTTTCAGGGCAGTTTCAACATCGGCAATTGCGGCTTCAATGTCCTTTTTCTCGCTGTCCGTCACCTTGTCACCGAGTTCGGTCAGCGACTTGCGCGTCGCATGGACCATATTTTCAGCCATATTGCGCGCTTCAACCAGTTCCTTCGCCTTGCGATCTTCCTCGGCATGCATCTCGGCATCCTTGACCATCTTTTTGATCTCTTCTTCCGAGAGACCGCTGGAGGCCTTGATGACGATTGACTGCTGTTTGCCGGTGGCCTTGTCTTTTGCCGAGACATTCAGGATACCGTTGGCATCAATATCGAAATTCACTTCAATCTGCGGTACGCCGCGCGGCGCCGTCGGAATATCGGCCAGATCAAACCGGCCCAGTGATTTGTTCCCGGACGCCATCGGCCGTTCACCTTGCAACACATGCACGGTCACCGCAGTCTGGTTGTCTTCCGCCGTGGAGAACACCTGGCTCGCCTTGGTCGGGATCGTCGTGTTTTTTTCAATGAGCTTGGTCATGACACCGCCCAGTGTTTCGATACCGAGAGACAGCGGCGTCACGTCGAGCAACAGCACGTCTTTTACATCGCCGCCGAGCACACCGGCCTGGATTGCCGCACCCACAGCCACGGCTTCATCCGGATTCACGTCTTTACGCGGCTCTTTGCCAAAAAATTCTTTTACCGTGTCCTGTACCTTGGGCATGCGGGTCTGGCCGCCGACGAGAATCACGTCGGTGATGTCGGAAGCAGCCACTTTGGCATCTTTCAATGCTGTACGGCACGGTTCAATGGTACGTTGAATCAGATCTTCCACCAGTGCTTCGAGCTTGGCCCGGGTGAGTTTCAGGTTCATGTGCTTGGGCCCGGTGGCATCTGCCGTGATGTACGGCAGATTGATGTCGGTCTGCTGGCTGGAGGACAGTTCAATCTTCGCCTTTTCTGCGGCTTCTTTCAGACGCTGCAGGGCCAGCGGATCGTTGTGCAGATCCACGCCCTGGGATTTCCTGAATTCATCGCAGAGGAAATCAATGATACGCAAGTCGAAATCTTCACCACCGAGGAAGGTATCCCCATTGGTGGACAACACTTCGAACTGGTGTTCGCCATCGACTTCGGCAATTTCGATAATGGAAATATCAAAGGTACCTCCACCCAGATCATAGACTGCGATCTTGGCATCACCGTGTTTCTTGTCCATGCCATAGGCGAGCGCGGCCGCCGTCGGTTCATTGATGATACGGCGGACATTCAGTCCGGCAATGCGGCCGGCATCCTTGGTGGCCTGACGCTGGGAATCATTGAAATAGGCCGGCACAGTCACAACCGCTTCTTTCACCTCTTCACCGAGGTAGTCTTCAGCGGTCTTTTTCATTTTCATGAGCACACGGGCGGAGATTTCCGGCGGCGCCATTTTCTTGCCGCGCACATCCACCCAGGCATCACCATTATCGGCGCGGGTAATTTTGTAGGGCACCATTTTGATGTCCTTCTGCACCACTTCATCATCAAACTTGCGGCCGATCAGACGCTTCACCGCATACAGGGTATTGGCCGGATTGGTGACCGCCTGGCGCTTGGCGGACTGGCCAACCAGCACTTCATCATCATCGGTAAAGGCGACAATGGATGGCGTGGTGCGGGCACCCTCACTGTTTTCAATAACCTTGGCCTGACCGCCTTCAAGTAAGGCCACGCAGGAATTCGTGGTGCCAAGGTCTATGCCGATAATCTTTGCCATAACAATTCTCCGGAAATTTCAGAAATTCAAAAATTCGTAACTTGCGGTCTATGTTGGGTTTATGCCGGTTTTTTTCAAGCCAGGCTGATAATTTATTTTGCCACCACGACCATGGCCGGCCGCACCAGCCGCCCGTTCAGTTCATACCCCTTCTGCATGACCGAGATGACGGTGCCGGAGGGCAAGCCCGGTTGTTCGAGCATGGACACCGCCTGATGCAGTTCGGGATTGAATTTGCCGCCTTCCGGGGCGATGGCCTTGACCCCGAATTTTTCCATTGCAGCCACAAACATCCTGAGGGTCAGTTCCAGACCTTCACGCAAGCTGGCCGTTTCAGTGCCATTGCCAGCTGCATTCAAACCGAGTTCCATGCTGTCTATCACCGGCAGCAGTTCGTTTATGAACCGTTCCAGAGCAAATTTATGGGCATTTTCTATATCCCGGGCCACACGTTTACGGGCATTATCGAGTTCCGCCTGGGCGCGCAGGGCCAGATCCAGATGCTCGGCGGCTTTGCGCCTGTGCTCTTCCAGTTCGCGTAATAAAGATTCCGGATCCGGCTGTTCTCTGGACGGGAGCTCGAATTGCGGTTCATCTGATCCGGCCAGACCATCATCCGGCATGACATCCATCCCGTCCGGCGGGATCAGGGTTTGATCGTCGTTTTCGCTGCCGGGGGCATCCGGTGCACTGGTCTGGATGGGTTCGTTACCTGACATGTATGGACCTCATGTTAAATCGAAAAAATAATACGCCGGGCTCCCGGCCCTGCTAAAACCTGTCTTCTGAAAGTTATGGACTAGCTCTGGGAATTCAAGGCTGAACCAAGCATTCTGGCCGTAATATCGACGATGGGGATCACCCGCTCATAGTGCATGCGGGTTGGGCCAATCACGCCCAGCACACCGAGGATCCGGCCATCTACTTCATAGGGTGATGTGACTATGCTGCAGTTATGCAGGACATCATAACCGGCTTCTTCGCCTATAAATATCTGTACGCCGCGGGCATGGATGGACTGCTCAAGCAGGTGCAGGATGTCACGCTTCTGGTTGAAGCTGATAAAGAGTTTCTTAAGACGTTCCACATCACATAATTCGGCCACATCCATCAGGTTGGTCTGGCCGGCCAGAACATAATCACTACCGGCCTGGGTTTTCTGGATGGCCTGCTGCGCCATTTCAATGGCCGTATGCATGACCTGATTGACATTGTCCTTCATACGCTTCAGTTCATTCACAATCTCGGTGCGGATCACATTCAGATCCTTGCCTGCAAACATCTGATTGAGGTAATTGGAAGCCTCCTGCAACTCTGAGGGGGTATACACCCGGGCGGTATGAATAATCCGGTTCTGAACCTCCTGATCACTGATCACCATGATGACCAGCACACGATTATCGGAAAGTGACATGAACTCGACATGTTTGAGGGTATGCTGTGTGGGTCGAGGCAGCATGACAATACCGGCCAGCCGGGTGATGTCCGAAAGCATGCTGGAGGTGCGCTGCAGTAGATGCTGAGGATCCTGGCGCGGATCCAGTTCTTCGGCGATACGCTCAATTTCGGAGCGGTGGAGCTGGTTGACACGCAAGAGTGAGTCCACAAACAAACGGTAACCCTTGACAGTCGGTACACGGCCTGCAGAGGTGTGCGGTGAATGCAGCAGACCCATTTCTTCCAGGTCCGCCATTACATTACGGATGGTTGCCGGACTCAGTTCCATCTCGGAATCACGGGCCAGTGTACGCGAACCCACCGGTTGCCCGTCTTCAATAAAGCGTTCAACCAGTAATTTGAACAAATGCAGGCTGCGCTCAGGTAACTGATTTAAATCGGTTTTATTATGCATAGCGGGTTTCAGGTGTCTGACGGTGGAATTTAGCACTCTACAGTCCGGAGTGCAAAATATATGATTTATATCACCTCCATGCTACTTTTGTTTTTTATAATTAAAAAAGTACCCTCATGTTCAAACGCATTTGTCTCATCACCAATTCTGATGCCGCAGAGGTGGCCGAAACCCTCGACGCGGTCATTGAATTTCTCAAGCTCCGTAACTTCCGCGTAGAACTTGATGAGTGTTGCGGGAAGATTACACAACACAAAGACCTGCCTGTCGTCAAAGGGAACAGGGTCGGGGCAGAATCCGATCTGGCCATCGCTATCGGTGGTGACGGCACCATGCTCAAGGCCGCTCACCTCGTCTGTGGTCATGGCATCCCCCTGCTTGGTATTAACCGGGGTCATCTGGGATTTCTGGCGGACATTCCTGCGGATGCTTTTGCTGAACACCTCGAAGAAATTCTCAAGGGCAATTACGCCGAGGACGAGCGTTTCCTGCTTTACAGTGAAGTCCATCGCAAAGACGAATTGATCTGCGTACGGTACGCTTTTAATGACGTGGTAGTACAGAAATGGGATGTCGCCAAGCTGATCGAACTGGAAACATATGTGGATGGTATTTTCGTACACAAACAACGTTCTGACGGCATGATCGTTTCGTCACCCACCGGATCAACCGCCTATGCATTATCCGGCGGCGGGCCGATACTTTATCCCTCGCTGGATGCCATGGTGCTGGTTCCGATCTGCCCTCACAGTCTCACCAATCGTCCCATCGTGATAAATGGCAACAGTCGCGTGGAAATTGTTGTTGGCAACTCCGACATCCATCTGGCCCGCCTCACCTGCGATGGCGATGTGACCATGGAATTAAAGTCGGGCGATCGCATACTGGTCGAGAAGAAAAACCAGACCATACGCCTGATCCATCCGGTCGATCATGATCATTTCAGCATTCTGCGCGCCAAACTGCTCTGGGGTTGATGCGCTTGCTCAAACACCTGCACATTCGGGACTTTGCTGTTATAGAGGAACTGGAAATCAGTTTTGAAGCAGGCATGACGGTGTTCACTGGCGAAACCGGCGCCGGTAAATCCATTATTGTTGATGCGCTGGGACTGGTGCTGGGCGATCGGGCAGACAGCACCGTGATCCGCAGCCAATGTGAAAGCACCGAGATCACTGCCATTTTTGACGCCGGGAAGAACAAGAATATTTCCGCACTACTTGAAGAACAGGGCATCCAGCAGGATGACGAATTGATGCTGCGGCGGGTCATCAACCGGGACGGCCGCTCACGCGCCTATATCAATGGCAGTTCCGTGCCGGCCCAACTGCTCCGGGATCTCGGCGAACGCATGGTGGATATCCACGGTCAGCATGCCCATCAATCACTGATGAAACATGACGTACAACGCGATCTGCTGGATGACTATGCCCGCCATCCGGCACTGCTGGAACAGGTCAGGTCAACATGGTCGGAATGGTCTGAAGCAAACGCCGAACTCTCGCGCCTGAGCGGACAGGATCAGGACCGGGATGCAAAATTGTCGTTACTGCACTATCAGGTGCAGGAGCTGGAGGCGCTGAATCCTGATCCGGTCGAACTCGTCAAACTCACTGAAGATCATTCCCGCCTCGCCCACGCCAGCAAATTGCAGGAAAGCGGCCAGCAGGTCCTGCAACTACTTAATGAGGACGATCACTCCCTGCATAACCAGTTGCACCATGCCATACATGAATTACAGGGGATGTTGAATTTTGATCAGGGCCTCCAGCCATTGATCAACCTGCTGGACAGTGCCGCCATCCAGATTAACGAGGGTAGCGGTGAATTGCGTCGCTATCTTGATAATGTAGATATCGATCCTGCACGTTTGCAGGCGGTTGAAGAACGCCTGTCTGCATTACATGACACCGCACGCAAGCACAAAATCAAACCGGAAGAGCTGGCCGGGCACCTGCAATCACTCAAGACAGAACTGAAAGCACTGGAAGACAACCAGGGCCGTGTAGCAGCGCTTGAAAAACAGAAATCCTGCGCACTGGAGAATTACCATAAATCCACTGGGAAACTGCATGATTCCAGATGCAAGGCCGCTGAGCGTCTTGGCAGGGACATCGAAACCAGACTGAAAGAACTGGGGATGCCAGGTGGGCGTTTCAATATAGATGTTGAAGCCAGCGGACGTGAAGTGCCGCAACGTGAAGGAATGGATCGTATTACTTTCATGGTATCCGTAAATCCGGGGCAGGCCCTGCAACCCATGACCAAAGTGGCTTCCGGCGGTGAACTGTCCAGAATCAGTCTGGCCGTGCAGGTCATTGGCAGCCGCGACAAAAGCCTTCCCACTCTCATCTTTGATGAAGTGGACAGCGGCATCGGCGGTGGCGTCGCAGAAATTGTCGGGAAGCTGTTGCATGATCTCGCTCTCAACCGGCAGGTGTTGTGCGTCACCCACCTGCCACAGGTTGCAGCGCAGGGCGATCATCATATGCAGGTCAGCAAATCCACGCATGCCCAGACAACATTAACACGTGTGACAAAACTGGACCGTGAAGAACGGATTGAGGAAATTGCCCGCATGCTGGGCGGACTCAAAATCACCGAGCATAGCCGCGCACATGCCAGAGAGATGCTCAAGGCAGCACAGTAAGTCTGTTCAGAATATTAATAACATGATTCAGCCCTGAATCTGTGCAAAACATCCCTGAAAAAATCGGCAAATATCAGGTCCTGCGTGAAGTGGGGCGCGGCAGCATGGGCATTGTGTATCACGCGGTGGATCCCTTTACCAATCGTGATGTGGCGATCAAAGTCGCCCACCCTCATCTGATCAATGAAAAAACGGATGGTGGACGTTTTAGACGGCTGTTTTTCAAGGAAGCGCGGGCAGCAGGGATACTGAACCATCCAAGTATCGTCAAGGTTTATGATGCAGATACGGATGATGACTACTGTTATATTGTCAGTGAATATGTTGAGCAATCAAATACTCTGGATTCATTTTGCCGTTCCAATTCACTGCTGCCCCTGCATGAAAGCATCAACCTGATTTATCAGGCAGCCAAGGCCCTGGACTATGCCCATCGGCAGGGTATTATTCATCGTGATGTAAAACCGAGTAACATCCTGCTGAACAAGCACAAACAGATCAAGCTGACCGATTTCAGCATTGCGGTTGTGACACGAGAAGGCAGTTCTCATTCAACACAACTCACCGGATTTGTGGGTTCACCACTCTATATGTCCCCTGAACAAATCAATGAAGATAACATCGCACCGAATACAGACATTTTTTCACTGGGGATTATTGCCTACCAGTTGATCACCGGACATCATCCATTCCGGGCAAAAACGTTGTCGGCCATTTGCAGCAAGATCATCAAGGAGAAACAACGGCCCATCAGTACCTTCAGAAATGACATTCCGAACCGTCTGGACTATGTCGTGGAGCGAATGCTCGATAAAAATCCCAAGACCCGTTACAAAATGGCGATAGATCTTGCTGCTGATCTGACCGTGCTGTTTGAGGGACTGGACAAGATCGACAGCGAAGATCCCTATCGCAAAAAACTCGATACCATCATGGGGCTGCCTTTCTTTCAGGAGTTTGACCAGACTGATTTGTGGAGTCTGGTGCGTGCCTGTCCCTTTGAAAAATATACCCCCGGGCAAAACATCATCAAGGAAGGCGAGCGCGGTAAATCCGTGTTCTTTCTGATCTCGGGCATTGCCCGGGTGGAAAAACAGGGCCAGCAACTCGGGATCATCCAGGAAGGTGACTGCTTTGGCGAAATCGGTTATTTCGCCGATGTTGAAAGGACCGCCTCAGTGATTGCCAAAACTGATCTCATGGTCATGCGTTTTGATGCGGACAGCATCCAGACGGTCAGTGTGGAAACCCAGCTACGGTTCAACAAGGCATTTCTGACAACGGTAATTGCGAGACTGGCTGACACGTCAGTAAAACTGGTTAACCTCAAGGAAATGCTGGAGAACCAGCACCTGCTGACCTGAGCTACTTCTTTTCTTTGGGCCTTACGTACAACACCAGGCTGTGCTCTTCCAGCACATAGCCGTGCTTATCGGCAATTTCTTTCTGCAGACGTTCGATATCTTCATTTTTAAACTCAATTACCTTGCCGGTCTTCAGACATACCATATGATCATGGTGTCCACCACGGTTGAGTTCGAACACAGAATGACCGGAATCAAAATGATGACGGATGACGAGTCCCGCTGATTCGAACTGGGTGAGTACACGGTACACGGTTGCAAGGCCGACTTCTTCCTTGCTTTCCAGCAGGGTCTTGTAAACATCTTCCGCGCTCATATGTTTCTGGTTGGATTCTTCCAGAATCTGCAGAATCCTGATCCGCGGCAGGGTGGCCTTGAGACCGGCATCTTTCAGGTCTTTTGCTTCCATCCGGGCTCCTCTTAACAATTACTCTGACTTCAGACAACTCATGGAAAATAACAGTGTTCAGGCTGGCGCACATGTGCCACACATTCGCCGGTAAGTATATCCAAATACTGTCCTTGTGTCGTGACAAGCCGTTTCCCGGTTAGTGTCCTTATTTTAGCCGATGCGTTACAATCAATTCAGCACCACTATGAAAAGCGCGACCCTCAGAACCCTCCTGCAATCTGCATTGATCCTGCACCTGGTCACAGGCTGCGCCAAGAACGTCGATGGTACCTGGAAAGCTCCCTTCGTGTACCGCATTGATGTGCAGCAGGGGAACGTGGTTGACCAGGAAATGATCAACAAACTCAAACCGGGCATGGACAAAAACCAGGTCAAGTTTATTCTCGGCACCCCGCTGGTCACCGATCCTTTTCATAGTAATCGCTGGGATTATATTTACAGCTTTGAGCCCGGCGGGGGTGAGCGTCAGCAACGACGTATCACGATATACTTCAGTGACAACAAACTGTCCCATATTGATGGTGACATAGAAATCAAGGAACGTTCACTCCAGGCGGAAGAACCTGTCAAAGAGCGCAGTGTCGATGTTCCGCTGGAACGTCATGAAGAAGGATTTTTCAGCAAATGGCTGAATCGGGATGACAGTACCCCTGCTGAAACTGCAACCACACCCGGGACCGGGGACACCCCTGTTGCAGTTGAAGAATTCCCCGCGGATGAGTCAGCAACAGCGGTGTCTGCAGAACCGGCTGAACCTGAACCTCCTCTATCAGAATCAGCTGCGACTGACGATACTGGGGCGGAGGAGGCTGCCAAAGTAGATGAGTCAATTGATGGCTTGGAATCTGAAACAGCAAAATCCGGGACTGAAAAGGAACCCACCACCGGACAGACCGCCAGAACTTCAACCATTGAAAGTGATCAGGACAAGAACCTGTTGCGCCGATTCTGGGATCGCATGACTTCCGATAAATCCGAGAGTGGAGTTGAATCAGGCCAGGAATCCGAACGCGATTTGCGTGATGCAGAGGTCTTCAAGGACGCCGGCGGCGATCTTTAGCAGACTGTTGATATTTACTGTTCGTTCTTGCGTTTGTCCTCCACCCGTTGCCGGCGTGCTTCTTTCGGATCGGCTCGCAGCGGGCGATATATCTCCACGCGATCCCCCTCCTTCAGCAGCGCATCAAGGTCCCGCAATCTGCCGAATATTCCCACTTTATTCATGGTCAGATCGATTTCCGGGCAACGCTGCAGCAAACCGGATTCCTGAATAGCGCGCATGAGGGTGGTGCCGGCCGTGACTTTTAATGCAACCCGATGCACCTGCTCAGGCAGTGCGTAAATCACCTCAACATTAATCTGTTCAGCGCCGGCCATACATCTGTTCTGCCCGGCGCGTGAACGCATCCACCATGCTGTCCATGACTTTATTGAAGGTCCCGCTCAGCGCCAGCTTGAGTAACTTGTTTTTGAACTCAAATTCAATGTTGAGATCGATTATGCTGTTCCGCCCTGATTGCGGCTCAAACTGCCAGCGGCCGGTCAGGAACCGGAATGGCCCTTCAATCAGTTGCATCTCAATACGGCGACCAGGTTCCATTGTGTTTTCCGTCGAAAATGCTTGTTTAATCCTGCCGGCCTCAAGGGCAACAGTGGCGCAGAGATGGTTGGCCGTTTCATGCTTCACTTCGGCGCTTTTACACCAGGGCAGAAATTCCGGGTAAGCACGAATATCATTGACCAGAGTGTACATTTCTTCCGCGGAATATGGCACCAGAGTGTTTTTATGTATACGGGTCATGCGCTAATTCTGATCCAATTCTTTCATCCACTCAATATTACCTCTGCCTGTTATAATCCGCACAGAATCAACCGGAATGCCGCATGAACAAACCCAGAAAAGACGCCGCTTCGGGCGGAACCATCGCGCTGAATAAAAAGGCGAAATTCGATTTCTTTATCGAAGATCGCTATGAAGCCGGAATTGCGCTGCAGGGCTGGGAAGTCAAGAGTCTGCGTGCCGGGAAAGTACAGATTCGCGACAGTTATATATTATTAAAAGACGGTGAAGCCTACCTGTTTGGTGGACTAATCACACCATTACCCACTGCATCGAAACATGTAGAGGCCGATCCCCAGCGTACCCGTAAATTATTATTGCACCGGCACCAGTTAAATAAACTCATAGGTGCAGTGGAACGCAAGGGTTACGCACTTGTACCCACAGCGATGTACTGGAAGAACGGCAAGGTTAAACTGGAAATTGGCCTTGCCCAGGGCAAAAAAGCGCATGACAAGCGTGAAACCGAAAAAGAACGCGACTGGCAGCGCGATCGTGCGCGCCTGCTCCACAAAAGAGCGTGAATCGTATCTCGTGAAGCGTGAAGCGAATTCCAGACGAGATACGCTTCACGAATAACTCTTCACAATCAAACTCTTGTCTCCGGTTGAACACGGTAATACATTTCTAGTCTTAGCATCTGTTACAATTGCAATTCTATTGTAATCTTCAGGGAACCAACACGGGGGCGTATTGGCTTCGACGTGGGCGAAGCGGATACAAGAAAAGCCATTTAACATGGCTTTTCTCCGCTGAGCGCCTTGAACAGGATGTTCAAGGCCGGGCCATTAGCGAGACCAGGATGGTCGAGCTTAGGGCTGTGGTTGTAAATAGAGTAATCTTCAGGGAACCAACACGGGGGCGTATTGGCTTCGACGTGGGTAATGAAACCTGAGGGGCATGCCGAGGAGCAGAACACCTCGTAAACACATCTGCAAATTCATAGTTGCCAACGACGACAACTACGCACTCGCTGCCTAAAACCCAGTAGGGTGCCGTCTGACCGGGCTGTGCCTGCGCAACCGGACCCAGGCGTCGACTCACACAGGCTCGTGCTGAAACTTGTTCAGGGTGGATGCATTAAAACCTTACTGAACTCGCTGATGGTTTTTCCTGCCGGCCGGGTAGCCACCAGTTAAACGAATAGACTGGCTACGCATGTAGAACCGAAGGTGGACTGCTTACGGACGCGAGTTCGACTCTCGCCGCCTCCACCAATAAAAAAGCCTGTCATTTCTGACAGGCTTTTATTTTTTGCTTGTTGGTTGGTTAACTCTTCTCGTCACAAGTGCCGGTCAGTGTCATGCCGATGTTGGTCAGATAGAAAAATGGCCGTGGGTTGCCTGCTTCAGAATGGTTAATCTGCAACAGAGCGGCCTGGCCGGTATTTTCATACAAAGTCACCGCCTTGTAGGAATCGCCTTCTGTTTCACTCATAAGTAATTGTGGCAAATAATCCTTGTTGAAATTACTCAGCCTGACCTTGAGTGCCGTGGTTGAAACGACTTTCCCGCTCTCGCGCTCCACAGTAAATTCGCGGTTCAGATAATTTGGCGTCCATTCATGTGTCACAAACTCACCATTCTCATTCATCCGCAGTACGTTCTTGATGGAACACTGAAATTGTGCGGCATGTGCAGATGAAATAACTGAGAGGAAAAAAGATGCGCTACAAACCAGTATTTTAAATGTGATCGGCATGGTTACCTCTGTTCTTGATATGTCTGATGGCACAGGAGTAACCTGTATGACTGCTATTGAGGGATACACCGGACCCCTGTAAAGTCCTAACTGCCTCCCATCTGTTCTTCCAGTGCCTTGAGCTGTTCCTTCAGACGATTGACTTCTTCATCCTTGCTGGCGATATCCGCCTTGAGTTGCTCCTGCATGGTTTCCTGTTCCTTGATTTGTTCCTTGATAGCAGCAATCTGTTCTTCAATAGTGTTCCCCTGCGCATGAACCATACCGGAAAATGCCAATAACAGCACCACACACCGGACTTGCATAATCATAACAGACGTTCTCCCGAAATCGTAAATTCAATCAGAGATGGTGTTCAGCCTTAAGTGCGGCAATTTGATCTTCTACGTTTTCAAGCCTTGATTTGAGATCACTCATTTCCAGCTCTCTGGCTGCCAGCCGTTGCTTGAGTTCAGTGTTAATCACCTTTTCCTGCTCGATCTTTACATTTACTTCCGCCAGTTGCTTTTCCAGGCCGGGATTTTCCGCCAACACAGCACCGGAAAGCACATACAAGAGCAGTGTAAAAGACCTCATGGCGCATTTCATGTCGGAATCCTTGTCTGGACCATCAACCGGTTAATTTTGCCAGTATAAATCGTTATACTCTATTTTATTATCATTTTTCGGGAATTCCTGCGGCGTGTCCATACTTGATGATATTTCCGAGCTGAACCGGCGCTTTGAAACGTTGTTCAACGAAGCCCGCCAGAACGAAAAAACCCTTAAAAAATTCCAGAATTTCGAAGTTAAGCTGATGAACAGCGAGTCTGCTGCGGAATTCTTTTCCGCCCTGCTGGACACCTGCCGTGTAGATTTTGACTGGGATCAGGTCACCATCAGTTTGATCGACCGGGATTATGGCATTCGCCGCCTCCTGAATCATACTGGTGATGAACTGGACAGTAATCCGGACATCCTGTTTCATGACGAGCCCGTCTCACTGGAAAGCATTTATGCCGGCCACCTGCAGCCCAATCTCGGGCCATTTGATCCGGCCCGCCACGACCTGCTGTTTCCCGGTGATACTGAAGCACCGGGCAGTGTGGCCCTGCTGCCGCTGATGCGGAAACATGAACTGGTTGGAAGTTTCAATATCGGCTGCACGGAGGTCGAGCGGTTCAATTCTGAATCAGCGACGGATTTTCTGAATCATCTCTCGGTAGTAATTACAGTCTGCCTGGATAACCTGCTGGCGCGTGAACATCTCAAATACCTGGGGTTGATCGATAATCTGACGGGGGTAAATAACCGCCGGTTTTTTGAACAGCGTTTGCGAGAAGAGACCGAGCGGGTCAAACGTTCAGGCCTGCCGATGAGCTGCCTGTTTGTGGACGTCGATCATTTCAAAAAGATTAATGATACCTATGGACATCCGATCGGAGATCAGGTGCTGCGGCACGTGGCCCAGATCATCCGTGAACAGGTTCGTACCGTGGATATTGTCGCACGATATGGTGGTGAGGAATTTACCGTCATTCTGCTGCAAACCGGCAACAGCAAAACACTTGAAATTGCCGAGCGTATACGGGCAACAATAGAACGCTCGCCGTATCTTTTCGGGAATGATCTGCGGGTAAAACTCACCGCATCAATTGGAATCAACACTTTATTACCGGGGGATTGTGGAGAAGATCTGAAAGCAACCTCCCGGCAGTTTGTCGAACGCGCCGATCAGGCACTCTATGCCGCAAAAAACAGCGGCAGAAATTGTACGGTCTGCTATTCTGATATTTCCACAGACATATCGCATTGAACCCGATTGCTCATGGCCCTGACCAAGTCCCAGATAAAATTCCTGCGTTCACTCGCTCATTCCAGAAAACCCGCCATCTGGCTGGGACAGCACGGGCTGACGGATGCTGTGCTCGCAGAAATTGAAATTGCACTGGACCATCATGAGCTGGTTAAAATCAAGCTGCGCGTGGGCGATCGCGATCTGCGTGATGAAATCATCCAGCGTATTTGTGGCACGACCCGGGCGGAATCAGTGCAACGAATTGGGAATATTGTTGCAATCTACAGAATGAATCGAAAAAAACCGGGGATCATTTTGCCGAAATAAAAGTAATGAGTGATGGGCAACCGGTATACTTTATTGATTACAGATAGCTGATCCCTCATTATTCGTCATTATAACACTAAATTCTGACAAGAATTTTGTCCAATAATGTTGCCGGTAATACCCGCTTCAAATATCCGTACAGACAGGTGGGAAAAGTAACATAGTACCGTGCTTTGGGCCGCCTGCTCTCCAATGCATGCACGACTTTTTTCAATACGGCCTCCGGACCCAGCGTAAACGGCACCGCAGGGCCCTCTTTTTGCAATCGTTCCTCGGTTTTCTGATAGGTATCGACGAACACACTGTTATCTTTGTCGATATAACGCTTGTAGGCTGCGTAGGAATTTTTTCTGAATGCACTCTCTATCGGGCCGGGCTCTATCAGCGAAATGTGGATATCCGTTCCGGCAAGTTCCAGACGCAGTGCGTCGCTCAGTCCTTCCAGTGCGTATTTGGAAGCCACATAAGCACCACGAAATGGCAGAGCTATAAAACCCAGCACGGAACTGTTCTGGATAATCCGTCCATGTCCCTGGCGACGCATGACGGGGATAACAGCCCGGGTCAGTTCGTGCGTCCCGAGTAAATTGACCTCAAGCTGATCGCGCAAGGCTTGCCGTGTCAGGTCCTCCACGGCACCGGCTACGCCGTAACCCGCATTATTAAACAGGGCATAAAGTTTTCCTCCCGTGCGCTCCAGCACATCTTTTACAGCACTTTGCAGGGAGGCCGGGTTGTTGAGGTCCAGTTGCATGGATTCCAGGCCTGCTTCTTGCAAACTGATGACATCTTCCTGTTTACGGGCTGTGGCAAAGACCCTGTATCCACGGCTTTTAAGACCCATAGCCACATGGCGGCCGATGCCGCTGGAACAACCGGTTATCAGGATGGTGCGGGGTTCCTTGATATGCATTTTATGGAGATTACGGGTCTGTTCACGGAGGGTCTGCAGACACCCCGGAACCGGAGCCTGCCGGGACAGTTTAAAAATTTGAATATCAAGGCATTCTATGAGATTTTAGCGGTTCGTTGCCACGGCGAAATTCCAACCATAATAACGCGGATATGCGGGCACCTTTGAAACGGGGAAACTACAACCTTTTATTGATGGCAGGCTGCCTGCTGGTCAGTCTGAATGTGTTGGCTGAATCCGGCGAAAATGACTGGCCGCTGTGTCCCTCCTCCCTGCCCATACCGGCACGGCCTGTGGTTGAAGAAACGCTGGAAGCAGGAGAAATACATATCAGCGCGGATGATGCTGATCTTGAAGAGTCCGGGGTTTCCAATCTCATCGGTAATGTCGAGATCACACGTGACAACCAGCAAGTCAGCGCGGATTCTATCCGGTATGATGAGCCCGGCGAAAATGCTGACCTGAAAGGTAATGTTGAATACTGGGACGAGGCACTTTATTTCCAGAGTGATGTCGGTCATGTCGAATTTGGACAGGATTCCGGGCAGTTTGAGAATGCCCGTTATGTGATCAGGGACAACCGGGCACGCGGCCAGGCCGATCGTATCAGTCATGAATATCCCACAACCACTAACCTGGATGATGTCGACTACACCACCTGCGATCCCGAGGATAATTTCTGGAAACTTTCGGCAGATAAAATCACCCTTGATCATACCGAAAATTGGGGTAGTGCGCGGAATGTCGTCCTGCGCATCAAGGATGTACCCGTTCTGTACACGCCGTATATGTCGTTTCCACTGAGTGATGAACGCAAGACCGGATTTCTGTTTCCGTCTTTCGGCAGCACCAACCGCAACGGTTATGAAATGCAAACACCCTTTTACTGGAACATTGCCCCGGAAATGGATGCAACACTTACTCCCCGTCTGTTGAGTGACAGCGGTTTGATGATGATGGGTCAATTCCGCTACCTGGTAGATCGTGGTGAGGGTCAGATCAATGCAGAATACCTGCCCAGTGATAATGAATTTAATGACGAAGACCGAAATCTATTCGGTTTCACTCACAAACAGTTTTTTGCTGATACCGGGCGTTTGTTCCTGACCTATAACCGCGTGTCAGACAAACAGTATTTTGAGGACTTTGGTTCGACGATCGCTGTCACCAGCACCCGTTATTTACCCCGGCGTGCTGATCTCATCTATAGTGGCACAGGCTGGAACCTGAGGACACTGGTACAGGATTACCAGACTGTCGACAGCACCATTCCACCGGAATCACGCCCCTACAAGCGTCTGCCACAAATACGCTTCAACGCGTTTTCGCCACGGCGCAACAGGGCATTCAATCTCGATATGCAGACCGAGTTCAGTTACTTTGACCGCGGTGATAATGATATTTTTCTTGAAGACGTGAATGGCGCCCGTGTGGACCTGTTCCCGTCCATCAGTTATCCGTTTTATACCGCTTCGACATTTATAGAACCCAAATTGGGGTATCGTTTTACACAATACAGCCTTACGGATACAGGAAATCTGTTCAAGTCCAACCCAAGCCGTGGTCTGCCCATATTCAGCCTGGACAGTGGCGTGTTCTTCGAGCGTCAGACAAACCTGTTTAACAGGCCTTATCTGCAAACACTCGAACCACGTCTGTACTATCTCTATATCCCGTTTGAGGACCAGTCAGATCTGCCCGTTTTTGACACCGGTCTTTATGATTTCTCATTTGACGCCCTGTTCCGTGAAGACCGGTTTACTGGCCCGGATCGTATCAACGATGCCAATCAGTTTACTCTGGCAATGACTACACGATTTATCGATAGCTCCACAGGGCGGGAAGATGGCTATATCAGTCTCGGTCAGATTTATTATCTGCGTGACGGCGAAGTTTTCCTTCCCGATGGACGCGAACGTGAAGAGGACAGTTCTCCCCTGGTGGCCGATGTTGGATTGTCCATGCTCAGTGACTGGCGTATGCGCGGCGCACTGCAATGGGATCCCAATAACAACAAAACCGAAAAACTGGCGGGATTCGTCCAATATCATCCCGATGAAGGCAAGATCCTTAATATGGGATATCGCATGCGCCGGACCACCAACGGTATTTCTGCTGCTACACAACGCGCCGAGACCGATATTGAACAGACTGAGGCCTCCATCCTCTGGCCGCTGAGTCGCCAATGGAGTGTGGTTGGGCGCTGGAATTATGCCTTGCCAGAAAAACGCACCATCGATGCATTCGGTGGTGTACAATACGATTCCTGCTGTTGGGCTTTCCGGGTCGTAGGCCGACGTTTCATAACGGACGCTGACCGAGATTACAGTACCGGTATTTTTATCCAGTTTGAACTTAAAGGCCTGGCGGGCATCGGACAAAGTACCGAAGACTTCCTAGAAGAGAATATTCCCGGTTTCAAGAGTGCATTCTAGCCGTTTTGAATCGATAATCCCGGCGGTTTTCCTGCTGGCCGCAGTCATATCTGTCCCGGTACATGCGGATGTGCCGCTGGATCGTATTGTCGCCGTGGTCAACGAAGATGTGATCATGGCCAGTGAACTGGAGTTGAAGCTGCGCGGCCTGATGGCCCAGATGAGCCAGCAGAATGTCGAAGTGCCGCCGCGCGATATTCTGGAAAAACAGGTTCTCGAACGGATGATATTGAACAAGCTGCAACTGCAGTTTGCCGCTGAAACCGGTGTGCTGGTGGATGATGAAACCCTGAACCGCACTATCAGCAACATTGCCACCCAGAACAAGGTCAACCTCACCCAGTTCCGGGAAATCCTGGAGCGCGATGGCATCAATTATGAAAGTTTTCGTGAGGACATCCGTAACGAGATCATTATCTCCCGCCTGAAACAACGCCAGGTTGATAACCGGATTACTGTCACTGACCGCGAAATTGACAATTTTCTTGCTACCGAAGAATTCCAGGGTGGCGTTGAAGATGAATACCGTCTGTCACATATTCTGGTATCGCTGCCTGAGTCGGCGACAGAAGATGAGATCGAACAGGCTCGATTGGTTGCTGAAAAAGTACTTGAAGATCTGGCCAACGGGGAGGACTTTGCCAAACTGGCCCAATCCGTTTCTGACGGGCAACAGGCCAAGGACGGTGGCGATCTGGGCTGGCGCAAGGCGGGTGATATTCCCAGCCTGTTTGCAGATGTCGTAGCCAACATGAAAAAAGGTGATGTCAGTAAACTCATTCAGAATGCCGGTGGCTTTCATATCATCAAGGTCACAGATCTGCGCAGCGCCGATCTGCACATGGTGACACAGACGCTGGCCCGTCACATCCTCATCAAAACCAATGAACTGGTGACAGATGATGATGCCAAAAACAAGCTGGAACAGCTCAAGCTGAGAATAGAAAGTGGCGACGATTTCGGCGAGTTGGCCCGTTCCCACTCCGAAGATCCGGGCAGTGCCGTGAATGGTGGAGAACTGGGCTGGACCAGTCCCGGTGATACGGTGCCGGAATTCGAAAATGAAATGAATGAACTTGAGCCTGGCCTGATCAGTAAGCCATTCAAGTCACCCTTTGGCTGGCATATCCTGCAGGTTCTGGAACGACGCGAGCATGACAACACAGAAGACGTCAAACGGGCCCGGGCCCGTGAGGCCATCCGTACGAAAAAAATAGATGAGGCCCTCCAGAACTGGTTGCGCAGTCTGCGTGACGAGGCTTACGTCGAATACCGGCTGGATGAGTGAGTCATACCCACGCCTGGCCATTACACCGGGCGAACCGGCGGGCATTGGACCGGATGTTGTCATCATGGCTGCGCAAACTGCTTTCCCCGCTCAGTTGGTTGTGATTGCTGATCCGGACTTGCTGGAGCAACGTGCCGCGTTGCTCGGCCTGCCCATCAATCCTGTTCCCTACAATCCATCTGTGGAGATAACTCCACATGTTCCCGGACACCTTTTCGTATTACCCATAAGCCTGCCTGCACGTGTCCGGCCGGGACATTCTGATCCGGCCAATGCATCCTATGTACTGCAAACCCTGAAAAGGGCCTGCGAAGGCTGCCTTAAGGGAGAATTTGCTGCAATGGTCACAGCGCCAGTGCAGAAAAGCGTAATCAATCAAGCCGGGTTTACCTTTACCGGCCATACCGAGTATCTGGCGGAAATCTGCGGCGGTTATCCGGTCATGATGCTCGCCAATAAATCCCTGCGTGTGGCACTGGTCACTACTCACCTGCCCCTGTCACAGGTCAGCCCGGCGATTACTCATGAAACGCTTGAACGCGTTCTGAAAATTATTCATAACGATTTACATGAACGCTTTGGAATTTCACAACCCCGGCTGCTGGTATGTGGACTGAATCCACATGCCGGTGAAGAAGGGCACCTTGGCAGGGAAGAAATCGAGATCATCAGGCCGGTTCTGGAAAAATTAAAACTTGTGGGCATGCACATCATCGGACCGGTGCCTGCAGACACCGCTTTTACACCGGATCAACTGAAAAATGCTGATGTTGTGGTCACCATGTATCACGATCAGGGACTCCCCGCGCTGAAGGCACAAGGTTTTGGTGAAACAGTCAACATCACCCTGGGACTGCCCATCATCCGCACCTCTGTTGATCATGGCACTGCCCTGTCCCTCGCAGGCACAGGACAGGCCGATTGTTCCAGTTTCGTGACGGCGGTGGAATGTGCCCTGGATATTGTGCATTTCTGTCATCAGCCAATTTCAGTGTAACTCATGATTCAACACCGGCCACGCAAACGCTTCGGCCAGCATTTCCTGCATGACCAGCAGGTAATTACCCGGCTTATTGATGCCATCCGCCCGCAACCGGGCCAGTGCCTGGTGGAAATCGGTCCAGGCCTGGGTGCTCTCACCCTGCCACTCCTGCAACGTGCAGGTGAATTGCATGTGATTGAAGTCGATCGCGACCTCGCACAAAAAATTGAGGAATCATGTGCCGGTCTGGGCAGGTTGCATGTACATTGCATTGACGCTTTGCAACTGGATTTTGTCACTATCTGCAACAGTCGAATGAGGGTTGTTGGCAATCTGCCCTACAATATTTCCACACCCCTGATCTTTCATCTGCTTGATCAGATTGAGCACTTCACCGACATGATCTTCATGTTGCAGGAAGAGGTGGTGGATCGAATAACCGCAAATCCCGGAAGCAAGGACTACGGCCGTTTATCCGTGATGGTGCAGGCCTGTTGTGATACAGCGAAATTATTCCGTGTTGCGCCGGGCGCATTTAATCCGCCGCCTAAAGTGTATTCCGCAATCGTGCGGCTGGTTCCTCACTCAACTCCTCATGTGGCTGCTGAACACCGGAAAGCTTTTGCAATGATTGTGCGATCCTGCTTCAATCAACGCCGCAAAACCCTGCGTAATGGCCTTCGGGATTTGCTTGAACCTGCAGATATTGAATCAGTGAAAATCAATCCATCGGTGCGTCCCGAGCAACTGACGGTGGATGATTTTGTGCAACTCGCAGTTTTGTATCAGAACAAAATACAATCAGATCGCAGCGCGTAACATTTCAATCACGGGGATTGTCAGAGGACGCACGCCACGCCAGATGCGGAATGACTCCGCCGCCTGCTCGACCAGCATGCCCAGTCCATCCAATGCCCTGACTGCGCCATGAACTTTCGCCCATGACATGAAAATCGTGTCTGAACTGTCATACATCATGTCATAACACACTGCACCGGGTGACAGGATATCTTCCGGCAGTGGTGGCAATGTGCCCTGCAAGCTGGCAGAAGTTCCGTTGATGACCAGATGGAATTTGCGACCACGCAATCCGGAATAGTCACAAGCATGCACCTCACCGCGATCAGAAAATAACCTGGCCAGGTCGCTGGCCCGTGCCGGAGTCCGATTAGCGATAACAATATGGGCCGGCTGTTGATCAAATACCGGATCAATAATCCCGCGTACCGCACCACCCGCACCAAGGACAAGAATGTCCTGCCCTGTAAGCGTTAATCCATGATTAACAGTGAGGTCACAGATTAGCCCCGCGCCATCAGTCGTATCACCATGACGTTTACCCTCCTGATCAAACCATAGCGTATTGACCGCACCGGCACGGCGCGCACGATCAGTCAAATGATCTGCACAACGCCAGGCTTCTTCTTTGAACGGAAGGGTGATATTGAGGCCCCTGCCTCCAGCTTGCTGGAAAGCATCCAGTGTTTGCCGGAATTCATTCAGTTCAACACGTATTGCCTGATAGTGAACAGCCTGACCGGTTTGTGTTGCAAAGGCGGCGTGAATTTTCGGGGATTTGCTGTGGGCAACCGGGTTACCAAACACTGCGTAGTTATCAACGCCGGGCATCAGGCTGAAGTTTTGCACGTCAGAACCTGATCAAACGAAGTACGGGATCAGGAACCGGTACCGCGTGCCTGTAGTCCGTCTTTGAGGCAGTAAGCCACAATACCACGTTCACTGAGCAGGAATGCTCCCGCAGAACTGCGGCGGCCGGTATCACAGTAAAGTATGTATTTTTTGTTTGGATCAAGCGTCTCTGCTTTCATGCGCAGCATAAACAAAGGAACGTTGATACTGCCGGGGATCCCGTTATTTTTATGTTCGGTATCCAGTCGCACATCCAGCCACTGGGCTTCACCATTGCTGACCATTTGCTCGGCCTGTTGATTGGTCACCCAGCTCAACATGGGTTCTTTCAGCAGAGAATTGAAATCTTCCTTGGAGAGACGCATCAAGGCACCATCCGTTTCCATCACGATATTGGCGTTACGCTTGGCATCGGACAGCAGGGCTTCTTCACCAAATGCATCGCCATCTTTCAGCGTGGCCAGTGTCAGTTGCGTGCCAGCCTTGGAAGTACGTGTCACTTTGCAGCGCCCATGTTTGATGATGTAATAATAATCACCATCGTCTCCCTGCTTGATAATAAAATCTCCTGCACTTACCGGTACTTCCTGTACGCGCATGAACAGGGCCTGGATATTCGCCGGTGGCACCTGCAGAAAAGCGCGCGATTGCAAAATACGCGTCATCCAGTCACCATCTTCATCCTGATCAGCATCCGTTGTAACTTCACTGACTTCAATGCCGGACAATTGATCCCACGTCAGCAATATATCCAGTAGATCTCCATCAATACGGACAATCTTGACAGGCGTTTTGGCAACCGCGTTGTGTTTACGGGGCTGATGATGTGCCAGAGGATGTTTAGCAGCCGGTGTGCCGCCCTTGACCATGCTGGCTTCACCTGTCGTGGAAGTCAGCGCCACTTCACCTTCAAGCAGATAAATTTTCTGCTTGTCTGTGTCACCCTGTTTGAAAATCAGTTTACCGGCGGGCAGGCTTTCAACATACGTTTTGCCAGCAAGTTCCTGAAAATTCTCGGCGTTCAGTGCGCTGGGGGGAACCAGGGTTTTTAATAGTGCCTTATCTACAAGCTCAGCCATGTTTTAATTCTTTAATCTATTGATATCTATCAGAAAGGCAAATCCTGTTATGCCTGTGGCAGCTATGATAACACGCAAGCATGGAGATGAAATATCTTATTGATGGCCTGTCAGCTACCGTTTCACACACATCTGACAGGACCGGACAGGCTATGCAGCGCCTGTCCGGACTCAGGCAAAAACCTCAAAGACTGTAACCGCGCTCGTTGTGTTCGGAGGTATCAAGACCCATAGTCTCGGCTTCACCGGAAACTCGCAATCCTGTCACAGCCCCGATAACTTTAAGCAGGACACCCGTAACAACTGCGGTATAAATGGCAATCACAATAACTCCCAAGGCCTGCACACCTAACTGGCTGCTCATGCTCATTCCCTCTGCATAACCCTGGCCGCTGAATGCCCCCAGAGATGCAGATGCAAATATTCCTGCGAGCAGTGTGCCCAGCATGCCACCGACACCATGCACTGGAAATACGTCCAGCGAGTCATCAATCTTGAGCACACGTTTCATATAGTTCGTCGCAGTAAAACAGATGATGCCGGCGAGGGTTCCTATCACCAGAGCACCGCCCGGTCCGACATAGCCCGACGCAGGTGTAATGGTCGCCAGTCCGGCAATTGTTCCGGTCGCAATACCCAGCGCACTGGGTTTGCCGTATTTCAGCCATTCTGCGCCCATCCACACCAAAGCACCGGCGGCAGCGGAAATGTGTGTCACCAGCATCGCCATGCCGGCATTACCATTGGCCGCTACCGCAGAACCTGCATTGAATCCAAACCAGCCTACCCACAACATGCCGGCACCGGTCACGGTCATGGTCATGTTATGTGGCATCATTGGCGTTTCAGGAAAGCCCTGACGCGACCCCATCATGATAGCGCAGAGCAGCGCCGCCACACCGCAGGTCGTATGTACCACTGTGCCTCCGGCGAAATCCAGCAATCCTTTTTTGAACAACCAGCCATCAGCTGCCCATACCCAATGTGCGACAGGCGCATAGACGAGAATGAGCCACAGAGCAGTAAATAACAGCATGGAGGAAAATTTCATGCGTTCCGCAAATGCACCCACAACCAGTGCCGGTGTAATGATGGCAAAAGTCATTTGATAGGCCGAGAATACGGTCTCAGGTATCGTGCCCCACAATGCATCTTCGGTCACACCGTTCAAGAAGACTTTGGACAGGCCGCCGATCCAGGGACCGCCTGCACCAAACACCAGACTGTAGACCAGCACCAGCCAGAGAATGGACACGACACAGGTGATTGCAAAACACTGCATCAGTACAGACAGGACATTTTTGGTGCGCACCAGCCCGCCATAAAACAGGGCCAGTCCGGGCAACGTCATGAACAACACCAAGGCTGTTGAAGTCAGCATCCATGCCGTATCTGCACCGCTGAGAGTAGCGTCCTCTGCCAGCACATTACCGGACAAACACATCAATAAAACTGAACAGGCTAGTTTCCCCATTAATGAATACCACATTGTTGTTCTCCCCAGTGTTTCCGGTTTCAGAGGGCCTCCGAACCGGTTTCACCCGTCCGGATGCGAATGACCTGCTCAAGGTTATAGACAAAGATCTTGCCGTCACCAATCTTGCCGGTATTGGCAACACGGCTGATGGCCTGAATTGCGGCCTCGACCATGTCGTCGTCAATAGCAATTTCCACCTTGGTTTTGGGCAAAAAATCGACAACGTATTCCGCTCCACGATACAGTTCTGTGTGTCCCTTCTGCCGGCCAAACCCCTTGACTTCGGTGGCAGTCAGGCCTTTGATTCCGATTTTGGATAACTCGTCTCGCACGTCATCGAGCTTGAATGGTTTGATTATTGCGGTCAGTAATTTCATAACGGCGCCCCTCCCGGCCATCAAAATTTCCGCTGCCACTCTGGCAATCCGGTCTTCATAATTCGCACTGTTACTGTGCGCACCAGAGAATAGCAATTAATTCAAACTGGTGCACGCATGGATAGCCAGAACTGACTATAGAAGTTGCACAAAAAAACGGGCGCCGCGTGGCGCCCGTTTGTCAGCTAAACAACTGCTTGAGGGATATATTACGGCTGATAGGCACTTTCACCGTGTTCGTTGACGTCGAGACCTTCACGTTCGACATCTTCCGCCACACGCAGGCCAACCAGTGCCTTGGTGATGTACAGGGCCACCAGAGCCACTACAGAGGTCCACACCACAGTCAGCATAACCGCCTTGAACTGAATCCAGACCTGGGCAGGAATGCCCGGGTAACCCATGCTCACATCGACCCAGCTCGTGACCAGTCCCGGACCACCAAGGCTCGGTGAATTGAATACACCGGTCAGCAGCGCGCCCAGAATACCGCCGACGGCATGAACACCGAACACGTCCAGTGAATCATCCACCTTGAGCATTTTCTTCAGGCCGGTTACGCCCCAGAGGCACACCAGACCGGCAGCTATACCGATGACGAATGCACCCTGTATACCGACGTTACCTGCCGCAGGTGTGATGGCAACCAGACCGGCCACTGCACCTGAAGCCGCACCCAGCATGGAGGGCTTACCCTTGAACAACCATTCACCAAAAGTCCAGGACAATACGGCACAGGATGTTGCCAGATAAGTATTGATGAAGGCGAGAACCGCAAAGTTACCGGACTCCAATGCCGAACCGGCATTGAAACCGAACCAACCCATCCACAGTAAGGAGGCACCGATCATGGTCATCGGCAGGTTATGCGGCTTGATTGCTTCCTTGCCGTAACCCACGCGCTTGCCCAGTACATAAGCAGCGACCAGACCCGCCACACCAGCGTTGATGTGTACGACCGTACCACCAGCGAAGTCCAGCGCACCCCACTGCCAGATCTGACCGGCTTTGGCGTTCATGGCATCGACCACACTCGGATCGGTGTAGGCATCCGGACCCATCCACCACCAGACCATGTGGGCCATTGGCGCATAGGCAAAGGTAAACCAGATCACCACAAACATAAGCACCGCAGAAAATTTCATGCGTTCTGCTACAGCACCCAGAATCAGACAGCAGGTGATTGCAGCAAACGTTGCCTGGAATGCGACAAACAGCAGTTCAGGAATCACTACACCTTTGGAGAAGGTGGCACCCATGGAGAACGTACTGCCATCAAACGTTCCGGCAAGGAAGGCACGACTCATGCCACCGAAAAAGGCATTACCCTCTGTAAAGGCGAGACTGTAACCGTACACACACCATAGAACTGTAATCAATGAAAACACAACGAAGACCTGCATAAGACTCGACAGCATGTTTTTGCTGCGTACCATACCGCCATAAAACAGGGCGAGAGCGGGTACGCTCATCATCAAAACCAGGGCTGTGCTTACCAGCATCCAGGCAATGTCACCTTTGTCTGGAGTCGGTGCCGGAGGGGCTTCTTCTGCCGATGCTTCTTCAGCAGCCGCTTCAGGAACAACCGCTTCCAGCACAGGCGCGACTTCTTCAACGACTGCTTCCACAGTTTCTACAATCACCGGTGCTGCTTCTTCAACGGCTGGAGCAGCATCCACAGGTGCTTCCTCCGCCAGGGCAGGACCGGCAAAGTTAAACGCCAGCAGAGACGTTAACAATATGCTCTTGAACAATTTCATTTCTAGAATCCCCCTTGTCATAACGCCTCTGAGCCAGTTTCGCCGGTACGGATACGCACGGCCTGGTCCAGGTTTAATATGAAAATCTTGCCGTCACCAATCTTGCCGGTGTTGGCGGCCTTCGATATCGCCTCGATCACCTTGTCGGTGACGTTATCGGCGACCGCAACTTCGAGTTTGATCTTGGGCAAAAAGTCCACGATGTATTCAGCGCCCCGGTAAAGTTCGGTGTGCCCTTTCTGGCGGCCGAATCCCTTGACTTCGGATACGGTCATGCCCTGCACTCCTATCTCCGATAACGCCTCTCGCACATCATCGAGTTTGAAAGGCTTGATAATCGCTGTAACCAACTTCATGGAAACTTCCTCCTGTAGATTGCCCCCCGTCCGGGACGGACGGGGGGAGCATTAACAAAGAATTAAACGCTGGTGAATCAGAAAGTCCGTGAAACGCTAAACACTACACTGCCTTCGCACTCGCCATCATAGGAAAGCGGAGGGAAGCAGTAATTGCCTTCATCGTCACCACCCACATCGTAATAACTGACGTTGAACACCATGCCGGCAAATGATTTGCTCAGACCAACCTTCCAGTCATAGACGGAACCGGGCACATCCACATCAAGATAACCGATGTGAAAACCGAGGCTCATGTCATACGGAAGCGTCAATCCCAGCGCACCATCCACATAGATTGAATCACCGGTTTCATAGGTGTAATCCGGTGAGTAATACAGGGTTGCACTGACGGCCGGTGAGAACTGAACATCAGAGAAGGTGTAGCTCAGACCGCCCTTGACTTCGGCATAATCCGGGCCCGGATCATAACTTTCACCCGGATAGGCGTAATACAAACCGCCGATGTCCCAACCGATACCATTGGAGAATGCGCCACGGAAACCGCCATAGACATCAATCTCAATGTTGCCATCAGAGACAAAAGCATCGTCTACATTGGAACCCCAGACCCCGGCATAAAAACCATAGGGCGTGTAGGTGTAATCAATGCTGCCCTGGGCTGCCGGCAATCTGTCCGTCTGTGAAACGCCGCGGAACATGTAATCTGTTGTAAACGTGACCGTGGAACTGATCACATGCGGTGAATCTTCAGCAGACGCCACAGGGGCAGACACCACCAGTGCGGTCGCTATCACACAACTTAATTTGCTTAAGCTTTTCTTAATCATCATTAATCCCCTCTAAACAAGTGCTGTACAAAAAAGTGAAATAAAACACATCAGTAAATGGCCATTTACTAATCTGCAGTGTTAAAGGCATGTTCTATGCCATATACATAATATATATGTAAAAACATGTATTTAAAGTATTTTATTAAACTTAAACAGTAAAAACAGTATGATCACCGCCAAGATCATTTGCACTAATTCGGTGCGCATGTTTCGTTATCGCACGGAAACTGTGCCTGAAGCCGCAAAAACAGGGCTGGTTTTGAAAAATGCTAAAATTCCGGCATATGACAAGAAAAATTCAGAAACAGGTCTGATGCAGTATTCAACTAATTCCGGGAGTTATGTTTCGATGAATGACAAGCCCAATTTTGATCAGGTTATCCAGCGTGTACTTGCCAGCCTGCCCGCAGATGTCGCCCAGATAAAACAGGACATCGAAAAAAATATGCGGGCGGCGTTATCCGCAGGTTTCAGCAAAATGGATCTGGTCACGCGGGAAGAATATGAGGTGCAGTCTGCCCTGCTCCAGCGGACCCGGGAAAAACTGGAGGAGATGGAAAAACAACTCGCCGAACTCGAACAGCAGTTACTTAAAAAAAATACATCCTGAACTCATCGCTTGCTGGCCATATAAACGCGCCAGCTGCCGAGGTGAGTAATCTCTTCTGCTCCCGTAAACCCACGCGGTTCACAGATAAACCCCAATTCATGATTGCCATCTTCCAGTTCTACGCGGCCAAACCCCAATGGCGCGGGCACCTGGGAAATAAAATCAGCCAATTGATCTTTTGGCAGGGCCCAGACCTCAACTTCGATATGACTCCCCCCTTGATTATCAAACACCAATCCGGGACGGAAGGGTGGTCCACCCGCCAGTGCAAACAAGCGATACTTGCCGGCCGTGCGGGTTTTGCTGATCAATCTTGCGTTGCACCCGGTGAGTTGTGAGTTTAATGCCATACCGGACATATGTGCACCGCAGACCACTACATTAATAGTGTCATGATCGGCATGTTGCACAATCACCTTGTCATACAGGCATGATTTGAAACCAGTTGCACCCATGGTTTCTTCATAGCGGCCCATATAGCGTTTGCCGTAATCCAGCAACAATCGATCATGAAATGTACCGGCCACCAGTGTGATGCCGAAGGGCAATCCCTGTTTTGTAAACCCTGCCGGTAATGCAAGGCCACTGTAATCCAGCAGGTTCATGAAATTGGTGTACAGCCCCAGACTGGAATTGAGTTTTACCGGTTCATCAAGGACTTCGTTTATTTTGTAATGCGTCCCTGCAGTGGGCAATAACAGGAAATCCATTTCAGACAATATCTGATCTGTTTTCAATTTCAGCCTGGTCAGTTCATACATTTTCTCAAAGACATCCACCGCATTAATTGTAATGGCCGGCGTGATAATGTCTCTGACCACCGGATGCATGGCACCGGGATTATTCTCAATCACTTCGCGAACGGAGGCATAGCGCTCGGCCAGCCACGGCCCCTGATACAGGAGTTGCGCTGCCTTGGTGAAGGGTTGATAGTCAATCTCCAGCGCCTGCCCGCCCAGTTGTTTAAATTTTTCGATGGAGGCCCCGAATAACTTCCTGTATTCCTCATTGCCGAAAAATTCCAGATCAGCAATTGCAGGCACGCCAAATCTGAAACTGGTTCTGGCAGAAGCCTGTGTTGATGGTGCGGTTCGAGACCAGGGATCATCCGGGTTGGGTGTCCTGATCAGGGAATAAATCGTGCCGAGATCATCAATCCCCAATCCGAAAATACTGATGCAATCGAGTGTCCGGCAAGCCGGAACCACCCCCTGTGTACTTATTAATCCGCGTGTGGGTTTGAATCCAACAATATTATTGAAAGCCGCGGGTACCCGGCCGGAGCCGGCGGTGTCCGTGCCAAGGGCAAAACTCACGAGGCCGGTGCTGACAGCAACCGCAGACCCCGAGCTGGAACCGCCACTGATGTAGTCCGTGTTGAAAGGATTGGTGGTGATCCCGTAAGGCGTACGCGTGCCCACCAGGCCCGTTGCAAACTGATCCATGTTGGTTTTGCCGATGGGAATAGCACCGGCATTGATTAATCGTTGCACAATAAATGCCGAACGGGCAGGTGTACAGGCGAATTCCGGACATGCTGCTGTGGTGGGCACACCTGCCAGATCAATATTGTCCTTGATCGCAAATGGCACACCGTACAATGGCAATGCGGCCGGATCTTTTTCTTTCAGGGCACCGGCGTAGCTAAGCAACTGTTGCTCGTTCAGAACCGTGATCCAGCAATGATGTTCATCATCAGCGATACCGTTGAGAACATCGCGGACCAGCTGCTCCGGAGTCAATGCACCGGACTGATAACGCAAGCGTAAACTCTGCAAACCCAGTGAATAATCGACACCCATGAATTTCTAACCTGCAGACACCGCGGCCTGTTCACCGGTTGCCCGCATTTCACCGGTTTGCTGCCAGCGTTCCCGTTCCGCCGCAAATGCGGCCTGCTGTTTTTGTTTGAATGTTATGATCGATTTTTCATGGTCCTGCAGAAAACGGTTGTAGTTTTTCAGGTTGAAAACCGTATTTTCGATTTTCAATGGATACTTTCCTTGTGGAAATTTCTCACGGATATCCAGTAATTCATTTTCAGTGACCGGATAAAAACGGATCTGGTCAAAAAAACGCAGTAACCATGGTTTGCCGGTTTCAAATTCTGCAGAGATAATATTATTGTGGTTCCACATCTGCAGGGTGCGGCCGACAAACTGATAACCGCCGGGGCCCTCCATGCCATACACACAAAGATAGGCCCCGCCAATACCCACTGCATTTTCCGGCGTCCAGGTGCGCGCCGGATTGTATTTGGTGGTCACCAGCCGGTGCCGGGGATCGAGTGGCGTGGCGACCGGCGCGCCCAGATACACATCACCCAGCCCCAGCACCAGATAGCTGGCGTTAAATACGATGTCTTTCACTTCATCAATCGAATCAAGCCCGTTCATACGGCGGATAAATTCAATATTGCTCGGACACCACGGCGCATCGGCCCGCACTGACTGCATATAGATATCAATTGCCTTGCGTGTGGAAGGATCGTTCCACGACAACGGTAAATGCACGATACGCGACGCCACCTGCATTTCAGCTATCGCTGGCAATTCACCTTCGGCCTGTGTGAGATATTCCAGCAGCGCCTCTGTGGACAATACCAGATTGTCATGGTGGATTTGCAATGAGCGTATCCCCGGCGTAAGGTCAATAATGCCGGAGATGTGTTTGTCCTTGATCCATTGCATCAGCGCATGCACACGAAAGCGCAGATTGAAATCCAGCGCCATCGGGCCATATTCAACCAGAATATTGTCTTCGCCGGAAAGGCGGTAACAAACTTCCGGCAGGTCTTCCGCAAACTGCCCATGAGCCAGGATGGCCGGAGAACATTCATCCATACGCACCGGTATGGTGTCCGCTGGCGTCAGTGTGACGATCTCCTGCCGTTGCATACGATATAGCTGGTTCGCGGTATACAGATCCACCGGAATAAACCGGACGGTATTGCCCGGTTTGAGTTGTCCCATTTTCCATAAATCCGCCTTGATGATTGTGGCCGGGCACACAAACCCGCCGAGGCTGGGGCCATCCGGTCCGAGAATGACCGGCATATCGCCGGTGAAATCGATCGCACCGATGGCATAGGCATTGTCATGAATATTGGAAGGATGCAAACCGGCCTCACCGCCATCAGCACGGGCCCATTGCGGTTTCGGCCCAATCAGTCTCACGCCGGTACGGCTCGAGTTATGATGGACTTTCCAGTCACTGTTGAAAAAGGTTTCAATGTCCTGTGTGGTAAAAAAATCCGGCGCACCATGCGGGCCATAGAGCACATGGATATCCCAATGCTCCCGGTAAACCGGGATAACATCTTCCGCAATATACTGACAATTGCCGGGCTGCTGTGCTGCGATCTGCAATACATCACCACGCTGTAATGCCCGACCCTGATATCCGCCGAATTGTCCGAGTGTAAATGTCGAACGGCTGCCGAGATATTCCTCAACGGCCAGTCCCTGTTGTATGCATAAATAAGCACGCGCACCGTAGCCGGTAAGTCTGATAATTTTCAGAACACTCCCTGCCTTGACACTCACCGCTCTCCAGAACGGTATTTCTGCGTCATTGAGTGTGGCCTGCATGGGTGCGCCGATCAGTGCGATGACAGATGGGCCGTGAAATTTCAGGGTTGGGCCGGTAAACGTGATCTCGAGTCCCGCTGCATGATCCGGATTCCCCAGAATCCGGTTACCCAATAAAAATGCCAGGTTGTCCATCGGACCGGACGGCGGCACGCCCACATCCCAGTAACCCAGACGGCCGGGATAGTCCTGCACCGTCGTCTGCATGCCGGTCGCAAGCACTTCTATTGTGGTAACTGCTGAAGAATTACTCATCCCAGATCAACACTTCTATCGGCGTCGGGTTGTAGGCATTGCAGGGATTGTTCAACTGCGGGCAATTGGAAATCAACACGATTACCTTCATGGCTGCTGTCAGTTCCACATACTTGCCGGCATCAGATATACCATCGGCAAAGCTTAATCCGCCTTCAGGTGAGACCGGTACATTCATGAAAAAATTGATGTTGTGTGTGATATCACGTTTGGTCATACCGAACTGTTCATTTTGCACAACAGCCAGCATCCAGGAATCACGACAGGCGTGCATGCATTTTTTTTCCAGCGCATAACGTACGGTATTGGATTCCGTGGCACAGGCCCCACCCAGTGTATCGTGCCGTCCGCAGGTATCCGCAACAATCTCGAGCATTAGATTGCCTTCATTGGACAGCAGTTTGCTGCCTGCCGTGAGATACACATTGCCTTGCTCACGAATCGTGTCGATGGCGGAGTAACGTTCGGCCGGATCATCGGCGTTATAGAACAATGTATCCGCCGCCTGGTTTCCTTCCAGATCAAGTATGCGTAATGTCTGGCCTTTATTGATGACCTGCATCCAGTAATCACCGGCATTCACGACTTTGCGATACACAGCCGATTCGGGTGCGCGCAGGCTGGCGCTGATCATGGATAACCTCCCTGCAAGTGATACAACGCATTGTTCTGGAAACCGCGCCGGTTTTCCGGTCTGGAATTCATGCACAGATCATCCGGCTGTACCGGTGCAGCCTTGCGGATTTCATATATCAGCGGCCGTTTCGGATATTCCGCTGCCGTGTTCATGGGATGTGGACAGGTATGTAACGCCACTAGGGTGTCCATCTCAAAACGCAAATCGACATACGCACCGGCCTTACTGTGATCCGGATCGAACTCCATGTTGCCATCAGCATCCACATAGACCTTGCTGAACCAGTTCACATTCGCTGCCATGTCGCGCTGATTAAGTCCGTGTTTGGCAAACTCCACCAGAAAACTGTGCTGACCACTCAGCGTCCAGTCATTGCGATACTGTTGATAGTTTTTTTTGCCCCAGCGTTGTTCAAGCAGCACATCCGTGAGATTACCGCCGACCGTATCATGCCAGCCCACGGTATCTTCGATGATGGAACAGAAGATACGGCCCATGTCGGAATAGAGACAGTGACCCCGGGTGAGTTTGAACGTATGTTGACACTTGAGTGTATCCGGTGCGTTGTAGCGTTCCAGTTTATCGAGCGGGTTGTAAAACAGCATGCCTACATTCACACCACCCGCTTTGTCGATTAGACGCAGGACTGTGCCACGCCGTATCAACAGTGACCAGTGTGCGCCGCCGGGAATTTCGTCCGTATACATCAGTTCGCTTTCAGGAAATATATCCGCCATAGTCAATTACCCTGTCAGTCAAATTTCAGAACGGGGATTACAGCAGAGGGAAATGCCTGTTCTCCGATCCGGTATACACATGGAGATGATGAGGCCAGTGACTGGCATTGCATCTCCCGGGCTTTTATCCCGCCGTGTAACCTGGAACAGGCCGACGACTCTCGGTCCAGACGCTGAAAGAAAATATCAGCCGGAACCCTAGTCATCTTGTGTGCGTCCTGACAGCAGGTGATACCACCTGGCCATCAAAACATCTCGTGTGCAGATGCTGAAAAGTATAACGCCGTTTTGCTGAAAGTTCATCACGGATGACCCGCCCATTCACGGTTCAGCTTTTCCGCCCCTGCAAATGCCTGCTCAAACTGCAGGCGTAATACGCCGGCAATCCAGAGATTGATACCTTCAATATCGACCAGTGCCTTGCCCGTTTCCGGATCCCGTGGTTCGTAGCCGTCAGGCCCGAATTCCGGTGTCAGGGTCGTCATCGTTCTCGCCTGCAGTTCATGTTCATTCCAGATCCATTGCCACCATTTCTGGTGCTGCTTCAGATTTTCTGCGTATAACGGCGAACGCGGATGCGGTACCTGCGGCCCCTGGTCATAACCTACCCGTCCATGGATATGCCATGCATTTGGCAATAAATCCTGAATAATCGCTTCTTCAGTTTCCTGTATACCTTCACACACCACATTCCAGTGACTGAAATCACAAGTCAGTCTCAAATCAGGAATCCCTTCAACAATCCGTTGGGTAGCCCAGGGATTAAACAGGCTGCGTCCGCGATGGGTTTCAAAAGAAATGACACGATTGTAACTTTCTGCCATTACCATGGCCTGATTGAAAAATTGCACGGATTCATCTTCAGTCCACGCATCACATCCACCAATACACGTAATAAACAACGGGTTGAGATACAGCAGACGTTCCAGATTGTCATGCAGATCATTCAGATGGGCTTCCAGCGGCAATCTGCGATCCGGCACATAACCTCCGGCAGTGACCACTTCAGCGATATAACTGAGTTGATATTGATCGAGCAGCACGGCGAATTCACACGCCTCCTGTTTTGATGCCGGCACCGGTCCCTCGATACCGTTATAGCCCTGCTTCATAGCCGCCTGCGCTGCCGACGCATGGGTACCCTTAAAGCCCCATAATGTTTTAAACAGTTTGAGTTCCATGTTTCACACTCCCACGAGGAAAGAAACGCCGGCTGCCCCGGGATTGACCGCCATGTCAGAATGTTTCGCATCCATGATCCTGTGCATGCGGTATTGATGAAAATCGTGCCATTGCTTTCTGATGCTGATCACCGGAGCTTCATTTTTTTGATAACGCTCCTGATGCAGGCGCGGTAAACGGTACCACGGCTCACCGGATTTGTAGTGATGCATGTTGTGATAACAGAAATTCAGCACCAGCAGATTAAGCCATCGATACTGCTCAGAGATCAGATTGCTCCATGTGTGGGTTTCTTCATAAGCCCGATCAAATTCCGGCGGTGATTTGTCATCATCGAGATTGAAACGCACAAGATATCGATGCTGAAACGTATCCATGAAACCCAGTACCAGCATGAACAAAAGATATGCCAGCAAATAACCAGGGATGATTTTCCAGTCCCACCACAACAGCACAGCAAAAAATATGATCCGTGTCAGAAGTATCAACATGACGCGTAGCCGTTGATCACGCCTCGACTCCAGCATGAATGGAGCCGCCATGGACAAACCATGGGTCAGAATTTCAACAGCAGGGATATGCCAGTACTGTAATGCAGACACCGCCCTGCGGAGCAGTTCATACCGCGCCAGCAGTTCATGATAATCAACAGCAAGAGAATCAATACGATCGGCATGATGACGCAGATGTTTCTTTTTCAAATCGGCGTAACGTGCATAAGCGGCACCGGTGACCCACGACAATACTTCGCCCAGCCACTGATTATGCCGGCTGTTCTTGAACAGTGTCTGATGCATGCATTCATGCACCAGATAGGCTGCAATAATTAAAGCGTGTGCCAACAGGATAACTGACAACATATACAACACGGCACTGTCACCTGCCAGTCCATACAGCGCCAGCGGATAACTAATCACGACATAACCCATTGCACAACTGTTTGCTATCGTTCCGTCTTCATATCGCCATATCTCCATGAACACCTCTTTGCGGGCCGTCCCGCCGCTTGCCATTCCGCCGGGGCCGTCCCCGGCGAAGATTATTCAGAACAAATGACTGTAACGTTCAACTTCCCAAGGACTGACGTCCAGATGATAACTTTCCCACTCTTCCGTTTTATATTTAATGAATTCGTTCTTCAGTTCCGCTCCGAGCGTCGTTTCAACAAAGGGATCGTCAGCAAACACTGCAACAGCCTCCGCCAGATTATGCGGCAGAAATTCTATTCCCCGTTTCGTACGTTCGGTTTCGCTGATTTCATAAAGGTTGTCTTCCTGTGGATGACCGGGATCAATTTGTTCACGGATTCCTTCCAGCCCTGCAGCCAGTGCCAGTGTGGCTGCAAGATAGGGGTTTACCGCACCATCGGCATTACGTGATTCACAACGCCCGCCACCCATCGGCACGCGTACCGAGTTCGTACGGTTGTTGGAACCATAGGAATTAAACACCGGCGCCCAGGAAAAATAGCTCATGGCCCCCTGCCGCACGAGCCGCTTGTAGCTGTTCACCGTCGGTGCAAATGCCGCGCATAACGCGCGGCCATGTTTCAGTATGCCGCCGATAAAATAATACCCAAGTGGCGTCAGTCCCAGACCACGTGTGTCTTCAGCCGGATCACAGGCAAACAGATTTTTGCCCGTCTTCAGATCACGCAGGGACATGTTGAAATGCGCGCCGTTACCGGTTTTGTTCTTAAAAGGTTTGGGCATGAACGTTGCCATCAATCCTTCATCCGCCGCGTAACGCTTGGCCAGCTCGCGGAAAAAAATATAGCGATCACACATCACCAGCGCATCGGCATACATGAAATCAAATTCAAACTGGCCGTTAGCATCTTCATGATCAAAGGAATACAGGTCCCAGCCCAGACCATTAATCGTTTGGGCCACACGATCCAGCCAGCTGAAGTTGTCCATGAATCCGCGTATGTCATAACAGGGCTTGGTCAGTTTGTCGTCCGCGCGCGGAACAGACAGACTGCCATCGGCATTCCGGCGTAACAGAAATACTTCGCATTCAATTCCGAGATTAAAGCCAAACCCCATCGCGGCGGCTTTTTGCAGTTGCTGTTTCAGTGCCACGCGGGTGTTGAGCGCATACGGTTTGCCCTTGAAGGTATTGTCTGCCGGCATCCAGGCAATCTTCGGCTCCCACGGTAATTGAATAATGTGGTCAAGATCGGGCACGGAAGCGATTTCATCATCATTCGGTTTCTGCCCCAGTCCGTCCAGCGCATAGCCGGTATAGAGTTCAGAACCATGCGCCATATGTAGCAGGTGATCAATCGGCACAACCTTTCCCTTGGGAACACCATGGATATCCACATAAGCGCCCATGCAATACTGCACACCCTTGCTTTTTAATTGTTTCTGGATCTCGAGAATTTCACTGTCAGACTTCATACCGGCAACTCTCCAATGCTGGAAAAATAGGAATGTGATAAAGGCGGTTGCTCCTGCAGGCCACGCAGGATCAGCCGTGACAGATCCTCAACCATCCAGGCAAAACCCTCATCACCTTTTGCTTTGTTCGCATCGGATGGTTTCCCCGTCACACCATTGCTGCTGGTGCGATTGACCGGATGCGCAAAAACCAGATTGCCTGTGCGATCCGGATCATCGGCAACAGGGAGGCGTTCAGTATTTACCATCTCCGGTACCACTGACATCATCAAGGATGTTTCAGCATCGTTGGCGTGCCAGTCATTGCCATCAGCAAAATGAAATTTGCGTACCCGTTCACTCAACGTGGCAGAGTTGAATACCACCACCATCAGATCGTCGTGTTCGGCGCGCAACATTTCCAATGCACAACGTAATGGTGCCGCATTGGTAACATGGGTATTCACGATAAACAGTTTGCGCACGCCGCTGTAGTATGACCAGTCACCAATTTCCTTGATCAGATCGATCAGCGTTTTCGGTTGCAGGGCTATCGTTCCAGGCCAGCGGCGGCTGTGACCGAGTGAGCAGCCATACGGCATGGCAGGCAACATAAGCACACCGGTTTTATCCGCAACAGCACGGCATAATTTATCGGCGAGCACTGCATCCATACCGCATCCCATATGCGGACCATGCTGTTCGGTCGCGCCCACCGGCAGTATGGCGGCAGGAATTTCCTTCATCCTTGTGGCGATATCCGGCCAAGCCTGTTGTTCCCAGAGGTTCACAGCGGCGGCTCCACTTCATCACCGACACGTGTCAGGCGAATCATATTCAGCTTGTCTTCATCTTCCACACCGGGCGGATGGATCAGTTCATCCAGGTGTTTACGCGTTGCCAGAAATTCCGGCGACATGAGTTGTTCTGCGGAACGCGGTCGTGGCACCGGCACTTCAATAAGCTCCTGCACTTCACCCGGATGGGCCTTCAATACCAGAATGCGATCCGCGAGATAAATTGCTTCATCCAGATCATGCGTGATAAACAGAATGGTGATATCGATGTTGTGCCAGATCTGCAGCAGGTAGGATTGCATCTTGCAGCGGGTCTGCGCATCCAGTGCGCCGAACGGTTCATCCATCAGCAGAATGCGCGGTTGTGCTGCGAGTGCGCGTGCAATCGCCACGCGTTGTTTCATGCCGCCGGACAACTGATCCGGATAAGCGTCAGCGAATTTTTCGAGGCCAACGAGATCGATCCATTGCATGGCTTCACTCTCGGCCGGCTCCCTGCCCTGCATTTGCAGACCGAACATCACATTCTTTTTTACCGTGAGCCACGGAAACAGCGTATAACCCTGGAACACCATGCCACGATCCGGCCCCGGACCTGAAACCGTTTTACCATCGAGCAACACCTGTCCGGAAGTGGAGGACTCCAATCCCGCCAGAATACGCACCAGTGTGGATTTACCGCAACCCGAGGCGCCGATAACACACACAAATTCGCGCCGGTGGGTTTTGAAACTTATATTTCTCAACGCAGTAACTTCACCATTATTGGGCGTGGAAAAATTTTTGCAGAGATCACGCACTTCAAGTATGACTTCACGTTGCTTCAATGCATCGAAACGCGCCCTGACGTCATCAGACTGATCAAGATAACTGGGCAGATTCAGTTTGTTCATGTGTATCAACCCTGCCCTTTGTTGGCTGGCTTGTCCCATGGAAACAGAAATTTGCCAAACCGCGCCAGCAACATGTCGGACACTACGCCGATGACGCCAATGATCATGATGGCCGCAAACACATTATCAAAATTTTTATATCGGGCCTGTTGTGTAATAAACCAGGTAATGCCGGAACTGGTGCCGATCAGTTCCGCCACAATCAGATAGGTCCAGGCCCAACCCAGCAGGATGCGCTGGTCGCGATAAATGTCGGGCAGGATGCCGGGGACCACCACTTTAAACAGTAACTGTATGCGTTTTGCACCCAGTGTCAGAGCCGCTTCCAGCAAGGCCAGATCCAGCTTGCGGGTGGTATTCGCAATCACCAGCACCTGTTGAAAAAAAGTGCCTATAAAAATAATCGCGATTTTGGGCCCATCGTGTATCCCGAGAATGGCCACCGCGAGCGCACCAAATGCCGGCGCCGGCAGATAACGAAAAAATTCAATGAATGGTTCAGACAATTTTGACATCGCTGCATAAGTTCCGCACAGGATGCCAAGGGGCACACCAAAAATTGATGATAATGTGAAACCCCAGAAAATTATGGTGATGCTGTGCCACAGACTTTCGTGCAACCACTTTTCACTGCTGCGTTGTGGTTCTGTGGTAAACGAAGTAACAAATGCACGTGCCACTTCATGCGGCGCCGGGAGATATACGGGATTCGCTCGTACCCCTGTCGGGGCCATACCTCCCTGTTCCTGCATGAGCACAACTTCTTTTTCAAACTGCTCCCGATCTATCAACATACCGGGACTGAAATAATCCACATCACCCGGTGTAATGATGCTCACCTTGGGATGCCAGATAAACGGCACATAACTGACCAGCGACCAGATCAGCAATGGCAACAGGAATGAACCGATGGTGAAGACCCTGCCCCATTTGCGGGGCAGGGCAACACGAGGCATCAGCCAGGAAACCGTACTCATTCCACAGGTAACGCAGTGAAATTATTTCGCGAGCGTCAGTGACGGATCGATGTAACTGTCAATGTCCTGTGCGTCCGTATATACCTCATATTTCAGATTGAAATCGTCTGAAATTTTTGTAGAGCCATAAATTGAAGCAAAACCATCATCCTTGGCAAAAAACTTCTTGGCTTCTTCCAGGGTCAGGATTTTGGTGCCCTTGAGAAAAGGTTTGTACTCTTCCGGTGTGACACCGACACGGGCCGCCATAATGGCCACAGCTTCATCCTGAGTGGCCGGATCGAGAATGAAATTCACGGCGCGGTACCATACATCCACCACCTTGCTCCAGTCCTCTTTGCGTTTCGCGAGACTGGTGGGGCTGACTGCCAGCACGTCATAAATCAGGCCCGGTTCATCCGCAGAGGTATAAATCGGTTTGGAACCCGGCACCTGTTTGAGTGCAATACCGGAACTTGGTTGCCAGGCACCAATCGCATCCACATCACCGGAGGCCAGCACCTGCGGGGTTTCATTGGTGGGCACATTCACCAGTTCGACATCAGCTTCAGTCATGCCGTTTTTCTCAAGACCATTCAATAGCAGCAGGTGATCCACAAACCCGACTTCCACACCCACCTTCTTGCCCTTGAGGTCCTTGAGACTCTCGACGCCCGGCTTGGCGATGATCATGTCGTTGCCGTTGCTGTAGTCATTAATAATGATCATCACACTCTTGCCGCCGCTCGCCCCGGTTACCAGTGCATCGCCATTGGTCATGGTCACGGCATCCAGTTTGCCAGCGGCGAAGGCATCCATGGATGCCACGTAGTCAAACCATTCAAACGTGACCTCAACACCGGCTTCTTCAAACCATTTCTTTTCGATGGCCACTTCCCAGGCCACCCATCCGGGCCAGTCGCTGTAACCAATCTTGAGGGGTTCGGCCTGTGCCGGGGTAATCAGGGTAACGCATGCCAGCAGGATGGCGGTAAGATACCGGGAAAATTTTGAAATGCAGGACTGTGATTGCATGTAGACCTCCACTGCTCTGGTTAACGGTTTCAGGAGAATCAATCAACGTTCTCCCGGGCTTTTATCCCTCCGTGTAACCTCGCAAATGAGGCCGGCGACTCTCGGACCTGACATTTAATAATGACTATTAAACCGGAACCCTAGTCCCCTGTTGAACAAAGAAGCAACAGCAACAGGACCCGCTATTGATTCTCTCGACTATCCATTTACAAATAACATACCAATCCTTGTTCAAAGTGCTATTCGCCTGTTATTTCAAGAGGATATGAAACCAGCGCACGGATCCTCTAAAGTGTATTTGCACTAAATTAAGGCGCATAACCTGCTTACGCACCAAATTTGGGGGGTGATCGTTAAAAAATTTGTCTCCGCACCGTTTGCGATTATTATTAACTGACCGCAACACAAGGACAGGGAGATCAGGGACATGAGCATCGCCGTTATTCACAGCCGGGCCCAAATCGGCATACAGGCGCCACCGGTATCCGTGGAAGTTCATCTCTCGCGCGGTCTGCCCTCGCTTTCCATCGTAGGTCTGCCGGAAGCCGCCGTGAAGGAAAGCAAGGACCGCGTGCGCAGTGCCATACTCAACAACCAGTTTGAATTTCCGCTTTATCGCATCATCGTCAATCTGGCACCGGCCGATCTGCCCAAGGAAGGCGGGAAATTTGATCTGGCCATCGCGCTCGGCATACTCGCCGCTTCAAACCAGATCACACAGGACGATCTGCATCACTATGAATTTGTCGGCGAACTGGCACTGACCGGTGAACTGCGGCCGGTGCGGGGCATCCTGCCCATCGCCAGGGCCGTGCGGGACAGTGCACGCAATCTGGTTCTGCCCAGATGCAATGCCGATGAAGCAAGTCTGGTCAGTGATGCGGTGATTCTGCCAGCCTCACACCTGATGCAGGTATGTGCCCATCTTGCCCATCGTGAGAAGTTGTCTGCATACAATGACAAGCCTCTGGTCCGCCAACAGCGATCTGACAAGGACCTTGCCGAAGTCCGTGCCCAGCACCATGCCAAACGCGCACTGGAAATTGCTGCCGCCGGTGGTCATAACCTGATCATGATCGGTCCGCCCGGAACCGGCAAAACCATGCTGGCGGAAAGAATGCCCGGTATTTTGCCGCCGATGACGGAAACACAGGCACTGGAAACCGCTGCCGTGGCTTCCATCAGCACACAGGGTTTTAGTCCGGAGAAATGGATGCAACGTCCGTTTCGTAATCCACACCACACAGCCTCTGGCGTGGCCCTGGTGGGTGGCGGCAGTCATCCGCGGCCGGGAGAAATTTCCCTCAGTCACAACGGCATTTTATTTCTGGATGAATTGCCGGAATTTGATCGCCGGGTACTGGAGGTATTACGCGAACCACTGGAATCCGGACGCATTATTATCTCGCGTGCGGCACATCAGGCCGAATTTCCTGCGCAGTTCCAGCTCGTCGCTGCGATGAATCCATGCCCCTGCGGTTATCTCGGTGACAGTTCCGGCCGTTGCCATTGCACCGAAGAACAAATCCGCCGTTATCGCATGCGCATTTCCGGGCCTTTACTGGATCGCATTGATCTGCATGTGGAAGTACCGGCGGTACCGCGTGATGTACTGCAACAACCGCATGGTGCAGAAAGTGAAAGCAGCCATAAGGTGCAAAGCCGTGTAACTTCAGCCTATGCCCGTCAACTCGAGCGTGCAGGCAAAGCCAATCATAAATTAAATAATCGTGAAATCGGCCGCGACTGCAAACTGGATGATGCCGGCTTGAAACTGCTGGAACGCGCCATAGAGCAATTGGGGCTCTCGGCCCGGGCCATGCACCGCATTCTGAAAGTGTCACGAACGATTGCGGATCTGGCCCATGCAGAACAGATAGAAACCAGCCATCTGGCGGAAGCCATCAATTACCGGCGTCTGGATCGTACTAATCTCTGAAAATCATCAGAATCTATCTCAAAATCATGCTTGCGCCCGGCAAATGATTCGGGTGAAATAAATGCACTATGGGCAAGCAGCAATATCACATCCAGATAGAAGTACAGACGACCTATGTACGGGAACAGTCCGACCCGGACAATAACCGTTATGTGTTTGCGTATACGATCACCATCACCAACACCGGTAATATCCCGGCGCAATTACTGAGCCGGCACTGGATCATCACTGATGCCAATAACAAGGTGCAGGAGGTGCGCGGCGAGGGAGTGGTGGGAGAGCAACCTTATCTCTCACCTGGCGATTCCTTCCGCTACACCAGTGCCGCCATGATTGAAACGCCGGTCGGTTGCATGCAGGGCGAATATCAGATGGTCGCGGATGACGGCATGAAGTTTGACGCCCCGATTCCGGTTTTCAATCTCTCCACACCGCACACCATTCATTAGTGACTGGCGATTACTGAATAGTGATTAGAGGAACATACTGTGTATTGGTAATCCTCAAACCAGCCTCCAATCGCCATTCACCAATCATCATTCACTAGTCACCATGTCCATCTACGCCATTGGTGATATTCAGGGTTGTTATCAGGAATTACTCGACCTGCTTGATAAAATCAATTTTAATCAAAATAGCGATCAGCTCTTGTTTACCGGCGATCTCGTCAATCGAGGCCCCTGTTCTCTTGAAGTAATACGCTTTGTCAAAGCACTGGGCAATACTGCCGTGACTGTCCTCGGTAATCACGATCTGCACTTGCTTGCCGTTGCACATAATGCTGTCAGCCCACACAGAAATGATACGCTGGATGACATCCTGCTTGCCCGTGACAGGCAAGAACTTTTAGACTGGTTGCGAACACTCCCTTTTATTCATACCGATCAATCCACCGGCTTTAACCTGCTGCATGCCGGCCTTGCCCCCCAATGGAATCTCAAACAGGCGAAGAAACTGGCTCACGAAGTTGAACACGCCCTGCAAGGCAGGGATTATGTTGAATTTCTCCATCACATGTATGGCAACCAGCCGGATCACTGGTCAGACGATCTCGAAGGCCGGGACCGGTTACGCGTAATCATCAACGCCTATACGCGACTCCGCTACTGCGACGGTAAAGGCCGGTTTGCACTCAAGGAAAAAGGTCCGCCCGGTTCGCAACCTGAAAAATATCTACCATGGTTTGCCATTCCGGACCGCAAAACAAAAAATGAAAAAATCATCTTTGGTCACTGGTCCACCGTACACCTCGGCAATATCAAAAATTTTGGGAATTATAATGTGTATCCTCTAGACACCGGATGCCTTTGGGGCGGGTCTTTGACTGCATTGCGTCTTGAAGATGAGAAATATATAAGTGTTCCTTCACGACAGGCCCGAATTCATCGGGATTAACCTCCGGAATGATTGAAATCCATTCAGCCCCATGCTTCCAGAAACATATTGTCGTTTTATACTTTAACTGTACCTCTGTAGAGAACAACAACAATATGAATCAATCTGTCTCTGTCTGGTCTATACTGTTTACCAAGGCAGATAAACATTTTCAATTGACATGCATAACTGTATTACCGGTTTCTTAACGCTGATATCGATCATGTGGTTTTCATCATCCAGTGCTGCAGAATTCAGGGAGGGAGATCCTGCCCCTGATTTTGAAATGCATGATCAGTACAACAAGTTACACAAGCTCTCGGATTACCGGGGAAAATGGGTCGTGATGTACTTCTACCCCAAGGATGATACGCCTGGCTGCACCACTGAAGCCTGCAATTTCCGGGATGATATTTTCAAAATCCGGGAACTGAATGCGGAGGTGATTGGTGTCAGTGTAGACAACACCGAATCACATGCGAAGTTTGCCGGGAAACACGGCCTCCCCTTCCCGTTGTTGTCCGATGGTGATGGCGAAGTGGCCAGGCGCTATGAAGCCCTCTGGTCCCTCGGCCCGGTCAAGGTTGCCAAACGGCATTCTTTTATCATCAACCCGGATGGAAAACTCGCAAAAATATACCGGGATGTGAGCCCTTCCAGCCACAGCGATGAGATCCTCCGGGACCTGCAGAATTTGCAGAACAGCAATAACCCCGGATGAACCGGGCCCGCCAACAATGGTTGAGCTCAAATTGTCCTGCTGTCATGTGACAGCAGAACAATGTCTCACTTATTGGCCTGCAGATTGACCTGCTGGGTCGGCCTGACCACCGCTCCAAATATAAGCGTATTCAGAAATCTCGGATTCAAACGAGTGGTAAAAATATTCAGCTTGTTCATAAAACCGGGTACAGCAACACGGGTTTTTCCAAGCTTCTGCAACGCCGTTTTAACGACCGGCGCCACATCCATGGCCATCAGATCATTGATTTTCGAGATTTGCGCAAACTCCGTTCGCGTCATGCCCGGACATAATGTCATGACATCGACATTGTATTTTTTCATTTCTTCTGCAAGACCTTCCGCCAGCATCAGATCATATCCTTTCGAAGCGGCATAATTGGCCCAGACCGGTACTGAAACAAATGATAATACCGAACCGAGGAAAATAATCCCGCCACGTTTGCGATCACGCATGGCTTTGCCGTATTCATGTGCAAGCATCAATGGCGTACGGCAATTCAGATAGAGAAGCTTTAATTCATCCTCAAGCGTGTTATCAATAAACTCGCCGGTATTACCAAACCCCGCATTATTGACCAACAGGCCGATCTCAACGCCTTTGGTTGCATCCTTGAGTGTGGGCAAAAAGTCTTCACGAGATAAATCCGCAGCGACCACTTTTACATCAACCCGATATTTGTTCCTGAGTTCTGTGGCGAGATCATTCAGTTTGTCCGCACGACGGGCCACCAGCACCAGATTCATCCCCAGTTGTGCAAGCTGATGGGCGAACTCCATGCCAATACCGGCGGAAGCGCCCGTGACCAATGCCCAGGGGCCATATTTCTGTTTGAAATCTGTCATGATGTTTCTCCCTATTGACGGCTGGATTGATATGATGAACAGATTATAGAGATAGTAACTTGCAAATTGCAAGTTATAATTCAGGCCCTATAATAGTCATATGACTGTCAAATCTGAATCAAGAAAATTAAAGGCCAGCAGCTTCAAACGTTCCATCTGTCCGATTGCCTGTGCTCTGGATGTGATCGGGGACAAGTGGTCATTACTGATTATCCGTGACCTGTTTCAGGGCAAGCACCGCTACAACCAGTTCCTCGAGTCCCGTGAAGGGATCACCACCAACATTCTTGCGGAACGGTTGCAGCGTCTGGAAAATGCCGGGCTGGTGCACAAGACCCGTTATCAGAACCATCCGGTGCGCTATGAATATCATTTGACCACTACTGGCACGACACTGGAACCGGTCATCTGGTCAATCGTGGACTGGGCCAACCAGCAGATGCCGGGAACCTATAAACCCGTGTATACACACCACCCATAAATCTCAAACTGCAACTTCAGCTTTTTTCCACACCGGGCTTCTGGATGAATACCAGTTCATCAGTGGTGTAACAGACATGCCATGAAGAATAATTGATAATGTCACTGTAATCAGAACGACCGAAATAAGTTGAACCGAAAGACTTTCCGGGATTCCATGTTGTATCGCATACATCAGGTAATATAACGATCCGATTCCACGAATGCCGAACCACGATGTCAGTATAAATGGCACCGTAGCAGTGTTGGTACCCACCAGGGCAATATAGACACTGGCAGGGCGAATAATAAAAAACAGAATCAGTGCAAACGCGATATATTCAAACATCCATGAATCCCAGAACAGCATACCTCCGATCAGAACAATCAATACTACTTCTACCAGCCGCTCCAGTTGTTCATTAAAACAGAGGGTGGTCTGCGATATAAACAATTCATTCCCGTTCGAGTGATTATTGGTGTTATTACATTGTGCAAGATATTCTGCCTTTGAAATTTTATAGCGTGCATTTAGCAGATACTCAGTCTGCCGCAAGGTATACGCCGCAAAGAACACGGCAAGGAACCCATACCCCTGGGCCAGTAACGTCAATCCATAACTGGTCGAAATCAGACCCAGCCCCAGGAAATCATTCATGTATTCATTGTTCATCCTGAATTTACGCAGCTGATCCACAATAACTGCCGTGAGCATGCCTGATAAAACTCCGATACCAACACCACAAATCGTTGCCCAAATCAGATCCCGAATCACCCACTTTGAAAGACTGGCACCGAGTTCGTGATACCCAAGCAGCCCGAGACCGAGCATCACAAACGGAAATGCAGTGCCATCATTCATGGCTGCTTCCCCGGTCAACGAAAATCGTAGCCTGTCCCGATCCATGTGATGGCTGACCTGCACATCCGTGGCCAGAACCGGATCGGTAGGTGCAACGATGGCGCCGAGTAATATGGCTGCGCCGAGAGAAAGATCAAGAAAATGAATTCCCAATGCAGTGACAAAAAATACTGTGAACACGACCGAGATAGTCGCCAAACGTATCGGCACGCGCCAGATACGGTTCTCAAAGCTGGCTTGCAATTTGAGCCCGGCGGAATAAAGAGAAATCAGAACTGCAATTTCAGTGATGATTTCAAATAATGCGGACTGTTTAAGCGGATTAAAGTGAAAATGCTGGCCGACCATGGGACCGATGCTGATGCCGACCGCCAGATAAAAAATAGCCGTGGTTAACGGCATCCGCTTCACGATGGAAGCAGAAATTACCATGGTAATCAGTATGGCCCCAATCAACAAATACCAATGCGCTAGATTCATCTGTCAGTATCATCTGGATATTAAATACTGGCGAGTGTATAGCCATGGTACGAAAATATTATAAATACCGGTTTTATTAATATGAACTGGTTCTCACTCTTAAACTACGCGGCAGCTGCTCATGTATAAAACTGTCTGAAGGTTGCGACAGTTTTGTAACGTGTTGATTGTTTGAACAGTTCAGGAAACCAGAAGGTGTTCGAAGTTTTCAGGAGTTAACGGCATGCTGAAGTAATAACCCTGAATAGCATCGCAACCGATGGAACGCAGAAATTCATATTGCATCTGGGTCTCCACGCCCTCTGCAATCACCTTGAGATTCAGATTGTGCGCCATCGAAATAATGGCGCGATAAATTGCGCGGCCTTTGTCGTTATTTTCTATGCCGTTTACAAATGAACTGTCGGCTTTCAGATAATCCACCGGCATGGTTTTCAGATGACTCAGGTTGGAATAGCCACTGCCAAAATCATCAATGGCAATCTGCAAGCCAAGTGCTTTCATGTCTTCCAGTGTGCGCAGGAATTTACGCGCATCGTTCACCATGCAGCTTTCTGTGATCTCGATTACCAGCAACTCTGCCGGCAACAGATATTTCTGCAACATATGTTTAACATTATCAATCAGCCCCGGCTGGTTGAACTGACGTGGTGAAAGGTTTACCGAAACCGGCACCACCGGCAGTCCGCGTTCCGCCCAGGATTTGATCTGTTTGCAGGCCGCATCCAGCACCCACGCACCCAGTGGTTCAATCAGGCCGGTTTCTTCCGCCAGTGGAATAAAACGTGCCGGAGAAACCAGTCCACGATGCGGCGCGCGCCAACGCACCAATGCCTCGGCACCGGTAACCTTGCCGGTGCTGATGGTCACCTTGGGTTGATAATGCAATTCAAATTGCCCGGCACTCAAAGCCTGGCGCAATTGCTGTTCCAGTTCCAGGCTCTCGACCACGATCCGGTTCAATTCTTCAGTGAAGAACTGGAAATTATTGCGCCCGGCCTGCTTTGCCTGATACATGGCCATATCAGCATTTTTAAGCAAGGTTTCTGCATCCCGCCCATCATCGGGATAAATGCTGATGCCAATACTGCAACTGACCAGAAACTCACGGTCTTCAATCATGCAGGGCTTCTGGATCATGTTCAGGATACGTTTTACGGCATGAGAGATCATTTCCGTGCTGGTATGTATGTTCGGCAACAGCAGCACAAATTCATCACCACCGATGCGCGCGACCGTGTCACCATCACGCATGCATTTACGCAGACGGTCCGCAATCAGTTTGATCAGCTCATCACCGGCGGCATGACCGAGCGTATCATTGACGTTCTTGAAGTGATCCAGATCAATGAACAAAATTGCGAGCTGGACTTCCTCACGGACGGCATTCTGGATCATCTGCTGCAAACGATCGGTCAACAGCATGCGATTGGGCAGGTTAGTCAGGCTGTCATGCGTGGCCTGATGGGAGATATGTTCCTCGTAGGATTTGCGTGCGGTAATGTCCTCCACCGTGCCTTCGTAATACATCAGACGGCCGTCAGGCGCATGAACCGTGCGGGCATTTTCGGAAATCCAGATAATCGAACGATCGCGTTTATACACCCGCGACTCAAAATTTGTGACCGCGCCCTGCTCCAGCATCAACTGGATGAATTCATCACGCCTCTGGGGGTCAACATAAAGCTGCTCGCGTATATCACGTAATGCGTCCATTAATTCCATGGGCGAATCATAACCGTAGATTTTTGCGAGCGCCGGATTGACCTGCAGATAATAGCCATCTTGTGTGGTCTGGAAGATACCTTCGGTGGCATTCTCAAAGATGCTCCGGTAACGGTATTCCGCCTCCGCCAGCGCCACTTCATGCCGGTGTCGCAGGGTTATGTCCTGAACATATCCATGGACAAATTCCACTTTCTCGTCTGCCTGATTCATCCCGCGGCCACATTCCCACACCCAGCGTATGGATCCGTCCGCATGATAGATACGATACTCAATATTGAAAGGACGGTTTTGTTCTATAGCTTCCTGAATTTCCCGGCGTACACGCGCACGATCATCGCGATGCGTGATTTCCTCATAGGAAACCCGGCTGTTCATCAACAGGAATTCAGGTTTGTAACCGGTCAGTGACAAACACCCTTTGCTGACAAACTCCAGGGTCCATTGCTCATCAATGCGGCTGCGGTAGACCATGCCATCCAGATCGGAAAGCAACATCTCCAGGAGCTTTTCACGCTGGACCTTATCCGGTGGAGAAAAATAGCGAATATTGGTGTTGCTCATACCCAACATGCAGCAAAAGCCACACCAAAAAGACTTGAGACAAACCTGAAAAAATGCGAACCCGTTAGCAGTCTCAAATATCCGACAGTCGGTCGAATATTATCTATATTAAACAATAACTTGATCTGCTGCTTCGAACTGCTAATAAGGCGTGGTCCTTTGTTTTAAAATCAAGACTGCAAACCGGCATACCAAAAAGCATCCTGTTGGACTTTTAATCCGGTGTTTTATGCTCCGTTATAGACGGGCATGCACTTAAACGGAGCAGAAATTCAGTGGGTCAACTCAGCAATACGCCGCTGCAAAAATCTCCGCTGTGGCTCCTGTTTTACCAGTTGCAGCGCGCGTTCATAGGCTGCACGCGCTTCAGCACTTTTACCCGCCCGGCGGTATAAATCCGCGCGTGCTGCATGCAGCGGTAAATAATCTTTCAGTTCGCCACGCTCAATTAATTCATCCATCAATACAAGACCGACATGCGGCCCATCACGCATGGCCACGGCAACCGCACGGTTCAGTTCAATTACCGGAGAAGGTGTGATCCTCAGCAACACATCATACAAACCCACAATTTCTGACCAGTCAATTTCAGAAGGATCATGCGCCTGCGCATGCACAGCGGCAATTGCTGCCTGCAAGGTATACGGTCCAAAGCGGCGTGAAGATAATGCCTGCTCGATCAATGCGAGGCCTTCGTTGATCAACGTTCGATTCCAGAGTGACCGATCCTGATCATCCAGCAGAATGATTTCACCCTCAGGAGTGGTACGTGCGGCGCGGCGTGATTCATGTAACAACATCAATGCCAGCAATCCGGCAATTTCCGGTTCCGGTAATAATTCATAGAGCAACCGCGTCAGCCGGATCGCTTCACCGGACAGATCGGCACGCGTCAGTGATTCACCAAAAGAAGCGGAATAGCCTTCGTTGAACACCAGGTAAATCACCCGCAATACCGTGTCGAGACGTTCCGGTAATTCTTCATGTGAGGGCACTTCATAGGGAATACGTGCGGTGCGGATTTTTGCCTTGGCGCGCACAATGCGTTGGGCGAGTGTGGGTGCCGGAGTCAGAAAGGCACTGGCCACTTCTTCTGTAGTCAGTCCGCACACTTCACGCAGAGTCAATGCCACCTGCGCATCTTCCGGCAATGCCGGATGACAGCAGGTGAAGATCAACCGCAGACGATCATCTTCCACACTGTCATCTGTTGTGAATTCAGATTCATCCGCGATATTTTCCAGTTCATTTTCTGCCAACGCAGGTGCATAACGTCGCTGTTTGCGGATTTTGTCAATGGCCTTGAAACGACCGGTGGACACGAGCCAGGTACGGGGATTCTGCGGCAACCCATCCCGCGGCCATTGTTCCAGTGCCGCCATGAAGGCATCCTGCAAGGCTTCTTCGGCAAGTTCGAAATCACCCAGCAGACGGATCAGCGTCGCCAGCACCCGGCGCGATTCTGCACGATATACCGTTTCAACGGCCTGCTGTGTAATCTCTGACATTCCATCATTCTACGTCAATCCTGCTTTGCAGCTGAACGGCGCTGTTCGCTCAAGCGTATCATTTCACTCAAATCGGCGGCGGGCCGGATTTCAAACGGGCCATTCTTGACACCGGGATGTTTCGACATCAACTCAAGCGCATGGGCCATGTCCCGTGCTTCGAGGATCAATATACCACCCAACACTTCCTTGGTTTCCGTAAACGGGCCGTCCGTGATCATTACCTTTCCGTTTTTCCATGACAGGGTGCGCGCTTCCTGACTGCTGCCCAAGGCTTCACCGCCGGCAAAATGTCCGCCCTTACGCAATTTATCATCATATTCAAAACATTCATCCATCATGGTATGGATTTGTTTTTCAGGCGTCTTTGCCCATTTCGTTTCATCGTAATACCCAAGACAAATAAATTTCATGGCCTGTTCCTCAACTCAAAATTATTTATTGATGGCCTTGCTTTGCCATCATTTCAAAAAATGCTTTGGCGCCTTGCTGGATTTCCGCATGCGTCAGATCGCGAAGGTGCGTGCCGATCATCCAGGTATAGCCAAATGGATCTTTCATATTGCCGCAACGATCACCCCAGAACATGTCCATGACCGGCATGATTTCGGTCGCGCCAGCGGCAATCGCCTGCTTGAACACCCTGTCCACATCCGGCACATAAACAAAGAGACTCATCGGAGAACTTCCCGTTGTTTCGGCGCTGGGACAGCCCGGCATTTCATCTCCCATCATCAGGATCGAATTGCCGATTTTCATGGTGGCATGCATGGTGCCGTTCCCATCAGGCATCGGTAGCACTTCGAGTATCGTTGCCCCTAATGCTTTTTCATAGAAGGCCAGCGCCTTTTTGGTGTCCTTGAAGGTCAGGCTCGGTGTGACCGACTGAAATCCTTCCGGGGTGTGGTTTTTCGACGTCATTGTTTATCTCCATATATTATATGTACAGAAAGTACTGTATGCCGCTTCATGCCTCAACGATTGCCTTGAATCCGCCATAGGCCATACGCGCGCAATCAAACGGCATGTCTTTCGGATCACACATTTCCTTGATGCGCGGATCTTCCATCACCTTCTTGTTCACTTCATCGCGATGCTCGCGGGATTTGTACATGATCCAGGCAAACACCACGGTTTCTCCGTCCTGTACAGTTCCCAGTTTGGTAAAAGGAAATACGTCCTTGATTTCCAGGTCATCGCCCACCGCTTCCACATACTGAAGCGCACCATGCCCCTTCCATATTGCGGCTGCCTTGCTGGCCATTTCCCGGTAAGCATCAAGTTTGCCTTTCGGCACCGGTAATACAAAACCATCAACATAGCTCATCTTGACTCTCCTCTATTCATTAAATGTCGTGCTTCTTTCTCGTCATTCCCGCGAAAGCGGGAATCCTGTAATTAATAAACACAATTAATTGATCTGGATTCCGGGTCTCGGGCTTGTAGCCCGAGCCCGGAATGACGGTAAAGCTAATGTGTTTTCTTCGCCCCACTCATCTCCATGTTCTTTCGTCATACTGGCGAATGCCAGTATCCAGTCAATCAAAGTGTCCGCGTAGTGGACTCATTTGTTTCACCTGGATTCCGGATAATCCCTTCGGGATTTCCGGAAAAACGATCAGTGAGACTTTTTCGCCCCACTCATTTCCATCTCGCGAAAACGTTCAAGCTGCTCGCCTTCGCCAAAATCTTCCAGCTCGAACAATTGCCGGACTTCGATTTCACATTGTTTACCACGCCCGGCCGGATTGGGGAAACGTTTGGTCCATTCCAATGCCTCTTCGCGCGACTTTGCCTGGATCAAGGTGTAACCGGCCACCAGTTCCTTGGTTTCAGCAAACGGGCCATCCACCACCGTCTTTTTCTCGCCGTCATATTTGATGCGCCAGCCTTTGGAACTCGCCTGCAAACCGGAACCATCAATCAACATGCCGGCTTTCAGCAGGCCTTCATGATAATCCGCCATTTCCTTGAACAACGCCTCTTCCGGCATCACACCGGCTTCGGAATCTTTCGTTGCCTTAACCAGAATCATGAATCTCATTGTTTATCTCCTGTTAAATAATTTTGCCCTTTCACGGTTGTAACTGCCGCACCGGCCGCACTTCAATACTGCCCACGCGTGCTGGTGGAATTTTCGCGGCAATACGGATGGCCTCATTCAGGTCTTTTGCTTCAATATAGTAAAATCCAGCGAGTTGTTCCTTGGTCTCCGCAAACGGGCCATCCGTCACCGAAACCTTGCCATTCCGTACCCTCACCGTGGTTGCAGTCTTCACTGATTCCAGTGCCTCGCCGCCCAGCATGTGGCCGCTCGTGGCCAGCGACTCTGCATAGGCCATACATTCCGCATCCTTCGGACTCTCCGGCAAGGAATGCAACTTGTCTTCATCGCAATACACCAGACACAGGTATTTCATGACACACTCCAGATTAATGATTCGTCTGTTTTTAGCCTATAGTCGTTTACACTATCCCGAAATCGACATCCTTCCGAAAATATTTTTATGAATTTCCTGTGACGATATTGCGTCGCAGCAATGAAGTGCTTTTTTATTTGAATTACGGATATGTGCTACGCACTTTCCGGAATGACGAAAGGCAGGATCATCCACACCCTAGTACCCAGCCCCAATTAACTGGTCATCTCCCCCCAACGGATTTACCATACCTCCAGTAAGGGGAGGGACTGCAATGGCTGCATCGTTCAAGGGGAAAATGGCGCAGGAAATCACCGACTGGGAAAATGTCGGCCTCATCAATGCGGAACAGGCCGCACTCCTGCATCAGCGTTACGACCCGTCACCATTCAAAGGCACACTGTTCCTCAAATGGCTGGGGCTCTTCGCCATCTTCATGCTGGCGCTCTCGTTCCTCGGCTTCATCGGCACCATCCTCGCCAGTTTCTCGCCGCTCTTTTCCACCTTGTGTTTAATGGCGGTTTCATATTTCGTCATGCATTTCGGCGCGAAACTCGCAGCCGATAAAGAACAAAAACATCCATTCACAGGCCAGGCCCTGCTCACCATCGGCCTCATCGGACTCTATTCCAGCCTCTCCGCCATCTACCTTATTAATGACGGCGAACAATACAGCAACGTCTACGGCTGGTTCATGCTCATCACCAGCGTCGTCGCCTTTTTCACGGCCTATCATTTCCATCTGCGCTGGCCGTTACTGCTCGCCCTGCTCATGTTCTTTCATGGTCTCGGCAGCATGTCGGAATACTGGGGGGGGGGCGGGTATTACTTTAATGTACAGGATCCGCGCACCATGTCCGTTGTCGCGCTCCTCACCATTATTCTTGGCTACTGGCATGAACATGAACTCGAAGCCACCACATTCCAGCGCTGCACCGGCTTCGGCCATCTTTACATCATCTTCGGCCTGTTATATTTCAATCTGTCCTTGTGGCTGTTGAGCCTCGATTATTATGGATACGAATTCCATGAAACCCAGAATGCAACGCTGTTATGGGTGTTTCTGTTCACCATCGGTGGCATTGCCCAGGTCGTTGCCGGTGCGCGTTTAAAAGACAGCCGTTTCACCGGCTTTGGTATCGTCTTCCTCGGCATCAATCTCTACACACGTTTCTACGAACACTTCTGGGATGAGATGTCCAAGGCCGCATTCTTCACCGCCGCCGGTGTCATTGCGCTGGTGCTCGCCTTCGTATTCGAAAAACAACTCAAACCCGGCAAGCCCGCATGACCCCCGAACGCTTCAATCACAAAATACAGGCGGAACTCCATCGCCTGCTGCGCGAACAGGTCATCGACACCGGTACGCATCTCAAACTCACACAACGTTATCCCGTCACTGAATGGGACTGGACTTCTTTAGGCCGCTGGTTCGGACTCTTCGGTGCCATCAGCCTGTGTGCAGGGTTGATGATTTTTGCCGGAGAATTATTCGAATTCACTGCCGAAAAACTCGCATGGATACTCGGCATTATCATGATGTCATTTTTTGGTGTGGGTTACCGTTTGCGCAACACACACTTCACCATGACACGCCGTTCCCTCGAACTCTGCGGCGCCTTCGTACTCATCGGCCTCACCTTCACGATTGGTTATATCTTCTCCACCGGCTCCGGCAACTGGCCCGCATTGTTGCTCATCGATCTCTTCATCCTCATTCCGCTCGCGTATGCGCTGCATAATGTATTAATACTGATCCTCTCCGCCGTGGTGTTCTTTGTGTGGTTCGGGGGCTTTACCGGTTACGATTCCGGCTGGGGTGCGTACTGGTTCGGCATGAACTACCCGCTGCGTTTCCTCATGGCCGCCGCCATCATCATTCTGATTTCACTCCTGCACCGGACCAGTGAACGCACACTGTTATCGAATTACCGCGACTTTTACAAAGTCTGGCTTTCCGCCGGCATCTACTTTGCGGAAATGGCGCTGTGGCTGCTCTCGCTGTTTGGCAATTTCAATCTGGAAGAAAGCTGGTGGCATCAGGAAACCGCGGCGGAATTGTTTCTGTTCAATGTGCTCTGGGCGGGCGGTAACATTGCCCTCATCATCCTCGGCACCAAATACCTCATGCGCATGCTGCGCGGGTACGGCATCACCTTCCTCATCATCCAGGGCTACACATTATATTTCTGGCACATCGCCGGAGAACTCGGGATTGTGCTTGGCTCCGCCGTTGCAGGCGGCACCGCACTGTGGCTGGTATTCTGGTTTGAGAAGCAGAGGAAGGAGAAGCAGGTTGAAGCGTAAACATACCGCTTCGAGGAAAATTGGCATGAAAACAAGGAGCAAGTGGAGGGATAAGCATGGCAATACCAAGATTGGATGAAATTGGTTACTGGACTGAAATCAAGCTCGATATTATTCGTGAATATGCACAAGCTTATTCTAAAATATTAGCAGCTCAACATCGCCCAAAATTAAAACACATTTATATTGATGGATTTGCTGGCGCAGGTGTGCATATATCAAAGCAGACAAAAACATTCACGAAAGGCAGTCCGTTAAATGCCTTATTAGTGCAACCGACATTTAAGGAATATCATCTTGTAGACCTTGATTCAGACAAAGCAAATATGCTGCGTGATATGGCAAAAGAAAACCAATCCGTGTCTATTTATGAAGGTGATTGTAACGAGGTATTGTTGAATAATGTGTTTCCTAGGGCCAGATTCGAAGATTTTGCGCGAGGCTTGTGTGTTCTTGACCCTTATGGGCTGCATTTGAATTGGGAAGTTGTAAAAAAGGCAGGGGAAATGAGAAGTATAGAAATCTTCCTAAATTTCCCTATCATGGATATGAATATGAATGTGCTCTGGCATGATTCATCTTCAGTTAGTCATGCACAAGCAGAACGAATGAACAGATTTTGGGGTGATGCAACATGGAGAGATGTTGCCTATACTGTTGAACAGGATCTGTTTGGCGGAGTGGAAAAGAAAGCTGATAATACAGCTATTGTGAATGCCTATAAGCAAAGATTAAAAACTGTAGCAGGATTTAAATACGTACAAGAACCTATACCGATGCGAAACTCAAAAGGAGCTGTTGTGTATTACTTGTATTTTGCAGCACATAATCCTGCGGCAGCCACCATAGTTTCAGATATATTCAATAAATATCGTAATAGAACATAACAATGGCTGTTAATTCACATATTGAATGGACTGAATCAACATGGAATCCGATCACTGGCTGCACAAAGGTCAGTCCTGGTTGCAAATATTGTTATGCAGAGCGCATGGCAAGAAGACTCAAGGCCATGAGACAACCAAATTATGTGAATGGATTTGAAGTCACTTTGCAACCCCAGGTATTGGAAACGCCACTCAAGTGGAAAAAATCACAGGTTATTTTTGTAAATTCCATGAGTGATCTATTTCATGACAAAGTCCCGGCTGATTTTATTCTGCGAGTTTTTGATATTATGAGCCGGGCAGACTGGCACAGTTTCCAGATATTGACGAAGCGCCCTGAACGTTTGCTGGAGCTCAACGATCAATTACCCTGGAATAGTAATATCTGGATGGGCGTAAGCGTTGAGAGCGATGAATACATATCCCGTATCAAGTTATTGAAAAATACAGGTGCAAGAATCAAATTTCTCTCATTGGAGCCTCTGCTTGGTCCATTGCAGAACCTAGATTTAACAGGAATAAACTGGGTTATTGTAGGAGGTGAATCAGGGCCTGGCGCACGGCCTATGGCAGCCAGCTGGGTTCGCAGTATTCGCGAGCAATGTCGCAAGGCAGATGTACCTTTCTTTTTCAAGCAATGGGGTGGTGTCTGGAAAAAGAAAAGTGGTCGTTTATTGGATGGCCGTACTTGGGATGAAATGCCTGTAACTAATAATGAAACGGTACCAATCTATGCGGCTTGAACAGAATAATTAGCGACAGAACAAAAAGGGGTCGGAGTGATTTAATTTTAATCAACTGAAATAATCAGAAACAATCCACGATTTATTCGTGTAGATATATAAAATAAAAAGCGATCGATATTATCGATCGCTTTTTTCGTATCCAGCCTGAATCAGCCAGGCGTTTTTTTCGTTTGTTTCCCCGTTGCCTTGCTTGAGGGTTGTCCGCCGCCCCAGTTGGAGAGCCACTGTTCCTGCATGGCGAGGGTTTGTTGCATCATTCTCTGCCAGTTCTGGGTGAGCAGTTCGGCGGGTTCCGGTTTGGCGGGTGAGGCATCGCGCAGCATTTCAAACCAGGTGCGCCAGAGCTGGTGCTGCATGTTGTTCCAGAAACTCATGCCCGCTTCGGCCTGATGTTGCCACTGCATTAATTCAGGTGATCCATTGCCGGCCTGCTGGATGGTGTGGAGCAAGGCCTTGCAGGATTGATGCTGGGTATCCAGTGCGCCGTTGACCTGTTGTTCGAGGGTATCGACGGCTTGCCGCCAGACATTCTTGGGCGCGCCATTCCCGGCTTTCTGCAAGGTGCCAAACCAGCCACTCAGCATTTGCTGTTGCTGTTCAAGGCAGGCGCGTTGAAATTCAGTGATTTGATGCGTCCAGTCCGTCATAGGCATACCCCCCTTTTTTCCCGGGTACTTGTGGTCGTTATGAATAAGTAAATATAGGCACAAAATAGCAAACGCGCACAGGGTGAAATTGATGTAGATCAACGAACCTGCGGTAAATCAAGGGGTAGGGATATATATTTAAAACAGTTAATTGATCTGGATTCCGGGTTGCCTCGCTGAACTCGGCCCCCGGAATGACGTGGGAGAGAGTTGCCGGGTTACAAACCAGCTGTCATTCCGGCCCCGTGCTTCAAAGCACGAGAGGACCCACAGGATGTGGGGAATGCCGCGAGAGGACAGGAGTCCGGAGCGGCCCGAAATCCAGGTAAGACAACCGCCACAGGCGTAAACAATTTTTTGATCTGGGTTCCGGGTCTCGGGTACGGAAGAACCCTCGCCCGGAACGACGGAGTAAAGAGACCAGCCAAGTCACAAACAAACTGTCATACCGGGCATGGACTCTCTACCCGGAATGACGGGTAGAGAGTTGCCGGGTTACAAACCAGCTGTCATTCTGGCCTCGTGCTTCATAGCACGAAAGGACCCACAGGATGTGGGGAATGCCGCGAGAGGACAGGAGTCCGGAGCGGCCCGGAATCCAGGTGAAAAATCGGTTTTTGAATTTAGGTTCCGGATTTCGGGCTAGTGGCCCGAGTCCAGAACGACGAAATATGTTCGCCTGCGGCGTGTTGTATTACTGGGTCCCGGCGCCTGCCCCGTACCACGATACGGGGTTCGCCGGGACGACAGATGTATTCAAGTTCATGCAGCCACGCCGGCGGTGCGGTACCAGTTGAAGTTGCGGGTGAAGTACATGATGAGGGCGAGCATGGTGAACAGGCCGATACTGCCAATCAACAATGCATAGTCCTCGGAGGTCAGGGTGGTGTACAGAAAGCCGTATAACACGGACAACTTCACACAGATCAACACACCTCGTAAGCGGTTTTTCAGGATGCTCATGCCGTAGAGTGAGACGAGTAATGTGGAAGCGGTGGCGCTGCTGAAGTAAGCCATGTTGAATGCAATGTGCTCGGCAAGGGAGAGCAGCAGGAGATAAAAGATACAGTTGGAAAACCCGATGAAAAGGTATTGCACCGGATGCAACGGAATATTGCCAAGGATTTCATACAGCAGATACACGGCAAAAACCAGGGTGAGAAACAGGATGCCGTGTTTGGTGGCGCGCGTGACGAGTTGATAGGTGTCTACAGTTTGGACAAATTTTACACCGAAAGAGGCGTCTGTCTGAAACCAGTCTGCGGCGATGATTTCGCCGTCCTCATGCCCGAGGTCGGCGAAGAAATTATTGGTTTGCCAGTCTGCGCGAAAGCCGGTGTCTGTAATGTCATGTGATACCGGCAGGGTGGTGCCGAAGAAACCCGGCGAGTTCCAGTTGGAAGTCAGATGGATATCGCTTTCTTTGGCCCTGGACACAAAGGAGAGGGTGGTGCTGCCATTCAGGTCCAGCGTCAGTTCAAACGGATGCACCTGCAATGGATCGTTGGCAAGTTTTCCAAGCGGTACGGAAAAGACTGTGAGTTGATCAGTTGTCTCGCCTTTCTCGGGCGTCAGCGCAAGTTGTTCTCCGTTCCAGAAAAATTCCGGTGGTGATTTGAGTGCACGTACATTCAGAAGTACCTGCAGGCGTGCATTCAGGCTGGTGTTTAATGTTTGCACTTCCGGTTCCGGCAGCGTGAAGTAACCTTTGAGGGTGATGCGGCCGCTGTATACCGGTACTTTGTATATGCCGCGTGCGCGCAGTTGTGTTTCGATATGGCCTTTGATGCTCAGCTTTTCCGGATTGAGGTGTTTGTATTGGGAGAGATAAACATAGGCACCTTCATCAGTGAAGGAAAGGGAGGTGCTTTCATTGATGGTGAGCACCGGATTGATCAGCATGATTTCCTTGCCCCAGGAACCGGTAATGTCGGCTTCCGTAGTGTGATACACATAACTTCTTTCGCTGATCAGCGATTCCACCATTTTCATGGGGATGAGTAATATCAGGACGAGTACACCAACCAGCAGGATTTTGCTGCTGATTGAGTTGCGCATTTTTTCAAACATATTTGCCATGGCCGTATCTCCGGTGGTTGCGGAGAATTACAGCAGGAAAATATGGCAATAATCTGGCGCGGCGGGGGAAAGGTGGTTAATTCGCGGGAATGACGGGGTGATCCGGCGCTAATCGTGCGCGATCCAGTTGTCCCCTTCTTTCGCACATTTTTCCACGACTTCGGCACGATGGGCCGGATCACCGGTCACCGGGATGTCCGGATATTTATCAACTTCCTTGAGAAACTTTACAGCAGCGTAGGCTTCCTGGGGTGTAATAAATTTTGCTGCCCAGCAATCAGCATTGTCTTCGACTGTAGCGGGTTGCCGTTCCGGGGGCAGGAACAAATCATTCAGAAAGACATGGGCCTGCTCGTGCGTCCGGAAAAAAATACAGGCTGCACCAATTTGTTCGCAATAGACGGAGTTATACACCACCGTGGCAAAGTCACCCGGACCATTCCTTGCCATGGCAATAAACGGAGCTTTTGGATCGGGGATTTCCCAGAAGTGCAGACTGTAAACTTCAGAACAGAGAATACTGAAAAGCAGCCCGGTGATTACGGCTGAAGTATGTTTCAGGGTTTTCATGATGTCACCTCCGGGGTGAATCAGGATGAATGTCGCTCAAGGATCACGAAGCTGTAATCATGATCATTCTTTGTGTCTGACCGGAAATCCTGGCGTGAAGTTTCATCCCAGGTTTCCCGATCGAATTCCGGGAAGTATGTGTCCCCTGCTACTTCGGCATGCACTTCAGTGAGGTAAATACGATTGGCCTTGGCAAGGGTTTGTTTGTATAGATCCGCGCCACCCATGATCATGATTTCTTCATGATTTTTAAATTTCTTGAAGACTTCATCAAGGCTGTGCAGCACGGTGCAGCCTTCGGCCTTGTAGTTCCGGTCGCGGGTAACAACAGTATTCTCCCGGCCCGGTAACGGACGGCCGATGGACTCATGGGTTTTGCGGCCCATGATGATCGGTTTGCCCATGGTAATGGCTTTGAAGTTTTTCAGGTCGGCAGAGATATGCCACGGCAGTTTGCCATGATGGCCAATCACATGGTTGCGATCCATGGCAACAATCAGGGAAACAATCATTTCATCAAACCGTTATGCGGGCAGATCCATTCAATCAGGAAGGTGAACCAGTCAGTAATTCGCCGCTGCGAGCCTTCCAGTTTGCAGCAAACGAACAGAGCAAGTCTATGACTTGACCTTGGTTACGACGAAGACCTGCTGATTGCCCATATAGTAGGGCTTGAAATACGTTCCGGCGTAGAGATAGTACTCAACATTATTAATGGTCTGGACGGTATAATCGGTCGGCAAATAAGTGACTTGTGCCCCTTCCGGTCCTTCGACCACAACATATTTCTTGCGCGGCTCATCGAACCAGTAGAATGACCCGTTGAAGTAACAATAATACTTTTCGTTGACGTCAATCACCGAACATTCTGCAGGCGGACGGTCAACCTCGGCCCCAATCGGCGGGGCCGCGATCACATACTCGTCACCGGAAGGCAGATAATATGCCCCGGCGTAGTAATAGTAGGTGGAGTTGTTTACGACGACAGTCTCATGTTCATCCGGTATGGATGCGATAGCTACCCCTACTGCAAATCCACCCAGTAACCACCAGGCATCATCATCATACCAGTAGCCATGCCCATGCCAGTAACCATGGTCGTCGTAATAATCCTGCCAGTCTTCACGGGCTTCCTTGCGGGCCTTCTGCCGATCATCCTGAAGATCTTTCCGTTCATCCATTCTGTCTTGCTGGGCATCCTGTCGTTGTTCCTGACGGTCGTTCATCGCCTCATTTCGATTGTCCTGCCGTTCACCGCGATTGTCCTGACGATCAGATTGTCTGTCGCCTGTGGCAGGCCGTTCGCCTGCAGAAGGCCTATCACCTATGGGTCTGTCACTGGCTCCTGGCCGGTCACCCATACCACCTGCAGGACGATTATCACCAACACCACCCGTCACGCGGCCAGTGGAAGGTAATTGTGATGCTGATGGTCTTTGCAAATCACTGCGTGAATAATCCCGGCTGGGCCGTTGTGAGGGAGAGGCCGGTCTCTGATAATCACCACGGGACAAATTCTGACTTTGCCTGGTGTCTCTTCCGGAATTACGAACACTGCTGTTGCTTCTGTTGCTCTGCCGGGATCCTGAATAACTGCGACCGCCGCCGCCACGGCTGGCCCCACTGTAGGAGCGCCCGCCTCCTCCGGCACGGGCACCACCACGAGATCCGCCGCCGCGGGCACCGCCACCGCGTCCACCACCACGTGCTGCGTTGGCATCAGCGCTTAATGAGATCGCCAGATTCAGCAATGGTATTAAAACAGCATCGGATGAAGTCACCGGCGGCAGGGTGAGCGGCGCAAGGAAAACCAGCGCCGACATCACAGCCGCCGTGATCGTCCTGCGCAGGAACGTGGTTAATGATTCATAGGTTGCAAGTGTCATACTGGGTACCCGATATGTTTCACGGCGGCGTTTCTTTTGCCGGCAGGAATTCAAGTTCCGTTGCGTCTTCCGGCGGTACAAAGGTAAACAGCATGTCCGGCGTCGAGGGATTGAAATCCCATTCCGTCAGCACTGCGCGATACTGGGGTGAAGCTGCCAGTGTCTTGTAGGTGATGACCAGCTTGCGAATGTAGGGATACATGCTGTCTTCAATCCAGAGCTGCACATCCACAGCTTCATTGGAAAAAAGCAGGTGATGCATGAATTCACCCTCTGCATACTGGATGCCGGTATATATCCCGCTGTCCACGCGCTCAATGATGTTTTTATAGGGGTCTGCCACAACAATGTCTGCCAGCGGCATGCTGATCGTGAAATGGTCACGCGCATGGTCGATGGCCTGATCAATATTGGCGGGGACATTGATACTGGCATACGTGTGATTGTTGGTGTCATGGATGGTCAGTGTTTTACCGTTATTGAAAATACGGCGGTGTTCTGTTTCATCATAGACATTGGCGTAGAACCTGCCGGGACGATCGACAACGATATCTCCACCCCGTGAGTACTCGATTTTTCTCCCTGAAGGCAGCACATCATCAAAACTTATTTCGGCATGCACACTGAATTTGTCTGCGGACTTGAGAAAGTCACCTGCAAGTTTCAGGATCCTGCTGGCTTCAGGATCGATTGCCGCTTCGGCTTGTTCTTGCTTTGCTGCAGCAGGCGCCGCTCCTTCCTTCTGCTCTTCCGCAAAAATTTGCGGTGATATCAAAAAAAGGGAAAACGCCAGGAGGAAACCGGGCAGTAATTTATACCTATATACTTTTATTGCCATATACATATTTTATAAATAATAATTTACAGTGTAACCAATAAATATTGATTTGCATCAAATTCCCGTCAATATTACTGCATGGCATCCAGCCGGGCACGGAACCGCTTGGCGTAAAATGAAAGCCGTTGGGCGATAGCTTCCCAGGACGCCCCGCCAGAGGATCCACGGTCAGCCTGCTCATCCACCAGCAGGCCCAGAACCTCTCCTGATACAGAATCGGACATCTCCACTTCCAGTACTGCGTCTTTAAGCTGGACCCGTAAGCCGGTCAGGTTGCCGAGAGTCGTTGCCGCGAGACCCATCGGGGTGTATCCCAACAAACCACGCTTCTTGTTCTGCATATCAATGTTCGTAATCCCGAGACGCACCATCAACACCCCCGCCCCGGAGGTATTGACCACAGGATAGTCCGGCTCCAGTTCCTGCACGATAGAGGTATAAAAAGTATCGGTGATGGCCTTCAGTTCATCCGGAGAAAACGAACTGACCTTGGATTGTGGATTGAAGGACATTTCGATCGGCACAATCATGATTTTTGTGTAGGCTTTGAGATCGGCCCCTTCTTTACGATAGATTTTTGCGCCGGGTTGATCAGGATCGGCAGCAAGCTTTGAGTAGTCATCAAGAAAACCGGAATGCTCCGCCGCCATGGCAGAAATGGAAACAGTTGCAAAGACAGCTATCAGGACAAATTTGACTAAACGTAAAAATGTCATACGGCTTTACTCCCGTAAAATTAAAATAAACAAACTGGTTTCATCAGAACAGACGGCCCAGATACAGGTACAGGCTATCATGTCCCTGTTCGGCATGACCATAGCCCATGTATACCGGTCCCAGAATGGTGTCCATGCCCACAAATGCACTCCCGCCCAGTATTGCGTCATCCGTAGAAAGACTGATGTCATCGCGCTCTTCATAGACGTTGCCATACTCAAGTGAAAAACCTGCATACACCGGCAGCCATTGAATATTGCCCAGACGCCGGTAATAACCTGCGCGCAACAGCGCGACCTGTTGACCACTTAACTGGTCCTGGTTAAACCCGGAGAGATAGGTGAAGCCACCAATGCGGAAACGGTTTTGTACCGGTGCTGTTCCATAGGCCGTGTAATCGAACTCCAGACCACCAAACAGGGTATTACGTCCCCAGCTGTGTGCAGCGCCCATTTTGAGTATGGACTGGGAAAAATCCGTGTCTGCATCCAGCGCTTCCACCGATTCTAACCACTCCCAGGTCGACAGTGCACCTGAGCGCGGCCAGTTCCGGTTGTCGAGTGTGTCATAACTGAGGCGCAGATAGGCCTCGGCACTGTCAAAATCGAAACTGGGCGCAACCGGATCACCGATGCGTTGATCCGCTTCCCCGGCATAACGGCGCAGACCGACGCGCACTTCACCCCACTGACCCAGAACACGTCCTGCCCCAAAATCAATTCCATAACGATGTACACGAAATTCATCAATCTGATCATCCCCTTCAAAGCGGCTGAAATCGCGGCTGTCATAAAACACCCTGGGATTGACGAAATATCGCAGGTTCACATCCAGCGGTTGATAAAATTCGGCAAATGCGAGTGGCGTATCACCAATCTGTCCGGCCAGTCGCAATTCACCGGCGCGACGGTTGAGTGCTGTTTTGAGCAGGCTCGCGCCGAGGTTCCAGGTGCTGTCACCATCAAGATCGGTACCCAGCGCTACGCCCAACTGCAGGTAATTCGGTCCCCAGCTTTTTTCCTTCACATGGACGAGCAGACCCTTTTCACCGTTTTCTTCAACAATGTCATAACGCACGGTTTCATAGATGTCCCATCCATAAAGTTCTTCAATACTTTGTTTCAGCGCTTCCTGATCCAGTGGCTTGCCGACAAGTTCCTTGAACGGGGCCGCCAGTACGTCATCACCGATTTTTGAATCATTATCAAAATGAATAAATGCGATTACCGGTATGTTCTGGGCGTGTGTGGTGCGTTCCGAGATATGTTGCTGGTGGACCTCTGGCGCGACGGCTACCTTGATCAATGCGTCATTCGCAGCCCGGGCGGCGGCTTCACCAATCTCGATGGCGGTGCCGGCCCCTTTGAAATCTGATGCTGAAAATTCGCCCAGGTCAGGTTCAATCAGTACATCCTTCGCCGTGAGTGTGCGTAATTGTTCCTGGACATTGCGCTGGCTCAATATATTTGAAAGCTGGCCGATGACGGAAAGTACGGTTTTGATTTCCTCGCGCTTCATGAGCGGGGTGCCGACATTCACGGCAATCACGATCTCCGCCCCCATGGTCCGGACGACATCGATGGGCACGTTATTGGCGACAAAACCATCCACCAGTAACCGGCCATCCACTTCCACTGCATCGAATGCACCCGGTACAGACATACTGGCACGGATCGCCAGTGGCAGATTTCCCGACCCCAGCACGACAGCTTCACCGGTTTCGATATCCGTGGCCACCGCCCGGAACGGAATGGAAAGATTATCAAAGTTGTCGATACCAGCGACCGATTGCGTCAGACGGCTTAATTCCATATCAAACTTCTGACCATGCACCCAGCCAAGCGGGAGTTCAAGCTTGCCGTCTTCATAACCGGCATATTTCTTGACGAGGTAATTATCATCATCGCGTTTGCGCCGGAACGGCCGCTCCGGCCGTGGCGGTGAATCATTGAATATATTGTCCCAATCCATGGCGACCAGTTCGCGCTCGATATCATCGGGCCCCAGTCCTGTTGCATAAAGACCGCCAACGATAGCGCCCATGCTGGTACCGGCGATGCAATCTACCGGGATCCGCATCTCTTCGAGGACTTTCAGCACACCCACATGGGCAGCACCGCGGGCACCACCGCCACCCAGCACCAGGCCGATGCGGGGACGGTTTTGTGCTTGTGCTCCGGCCTGATTACAGGAATCCGCTGCAGAGAGACCGGGAAAAAACAGCAACCAGACAGACAGGTAATACAGCCCAACCCGAAATATGTATTTGCCCCGAATGTTCATCCAGAGTCCTTAAAAGATTTTAAACGCCATATTTTTAATTATCGTTGCTTATATTTACCCAACACCTGTATCTTGTCCATTGAGATAAATCAAATAATCACGCATTGTTCCGGTGCACGCTGCACCCGCTACCTGTCAGCAATCCGCTATTCCACCCTGCGGATCAGTCTGGAAAAACCTTCTGCTTTATCAGCTGCTTGAGCACGGGTATTGATGTGATTTTGCATCTTCAGTTGGGGAAAAGGCAGCGTGGTATCCAGGGTGCCCAGACTATACAGGTATTCCGGTACATAGCCGCTTGCCAGCACTTTCCAGGAAAATGGCACATGGTCAGGATTGACCCTGGTGTTAAACCAGATGGTCGTGGTGCAATTCTCGGACAGCGTGTTGTAAAACTCGGGACGGTCCTTGAGTGAATTTATTCTGTGTATGTACTCCAGAAAGAGACGCCGTCCGTTTTCGATCGGTTTGTTGATACGGTATATATAAACATCCTCCGGCGGGTCCTTGCGATAGTTGGTGCGTAACCGAATAACATCACGTTCATCAGCAACCACATAAAACAATTCGAACTGTCTGAAGAAGCCCTTGATCGTCGAATAGCCTTCACCTTTTTCCTTGCGCGTTTCGATTGAAACAGCAAGATAATCATCATTCCCGAAACCAAAACTCAGAATGGTATGGGCGATTGCAGGCCCCATCCAGTAGACCGCAATGAGATCGACAGATTCAAGCTTGCGTAAATCAAAGGTCTTGTCGTAATACGCGGGGAGGTAGTCGGTTTCCGTGCGATAGTCGAAATTGCGGATGTTGTGCACCGTAACCCGATCACCATCGATCGTTGCATAGGGCAGTACCGCCACATCCGTTTGCCAGTCCCGGTCATTCGAGGGCTCAATGCTGTTCCACCAGAACATGAGCACGACGAATGCAACAAGATAGACAACCCCGGTTTGGCGTATCCGGCGTTGCATGATCAAACTGAGGAGTGTGGCAAAACCACACAAGGCAAAAACTGCAGCAAACAGGGTTCCCAAGCCAGCCGGGTTTGAATAATAAATTGCCAGCACACCCCACACAGCAGTTACTACAAGCAACAGAGCTGCAATCACCAACCCTGATATTTTTATCACTGTCCTGTTCCTGATGTTATTGTCATTGGCGTTCAGACTTTATATTTAGAACCTATCTCACAATCGAAAATGCTGGGCAATTCTAACTATCCCGTCATGCCGGGCTTGACCCCGGCATCCAGTAAACAATTGTTTTGACTGGATTCCGGCTTTCGCCGGAATGACGAAATTTTGTAAATCTCAAGATACCCATCTCAATCATCAAGTTTGAGATAGGTTCTAATATATTCATGGTGAAGTCTGGAGTTTCTTCTGCAGATCAAAAAGCATCTGTTGATTCAGCTGAACAGACCCCCCGTGTGCACGATCCAAATCGATAATCAGCACGATCACGGAAGAAAATGTCAACGCGAGAATGAAATTAATAAGTAACTGACGCTGGTGTGCCTGACCAAACTGGTAACCCACTGTAACCATTGCCAGAATTGCCACGACATAAAGGCCCAGCCAGATTATGCCGGGTATCCGGAAATGCAGCACGATACTCACCCGTTTTGCATGCAGATCGATCATCTCATTGAGCGCCTGGACAAACTGACCATGAATGACCGAAGGAGGCAGGTTTGCAACCATTTCTTCCGTTTTCAACCAGAGTTGATCCTGGATGGCTTCGGACCTGTCGATCATGGCCATGATTTTGTCAGGTTCCCGTGCAGCTGTAGCCCGTAAATCAATATACTCTCGCAGCAATGTGCGCATATCCTTGGCATAAGGTTCAGGCAACAAACCGGCGCGCAGATATGCAGTGCCGATGGCATTAATGTCATCCAGAAACAGTTGCTTGCGCTCATCGTACCGGTTGGCCGCCATGTTGAAGGTAAACGCCAGCATAAATGCCAGTAACCCGAGCGTAGCCCCCACAACAGTGCCGATCGATTCCATTTCTTTCGAACGCTCGTCCCTGATTGTGCCCAAACGCATCCCGCCGTTAATCGCAAGAAACACGAACAGCAGTGTGAATACAAACAAGGCCGGGAGTGGAATACGATCGATCCAGGGCAGAATATTCATTTTTTGTCTCCTCAGTACCTTGGTAATACTTTCCGGTTTTTGTTTAATATAACGTTTTTTCAGGAATTATCAGAAAGGGTTATGTGAATAATTATGCTGTGCCGGCCATCCTGCAGAGGTCTCTTGTGAAGTTAATACGCGTGCTGAAAATGATACAAGTACAAGTGGCAATTTTCAGACATCTGATCCAATATTATCAATAGCATGCCCTGATTGTCTTGATGAATATAACCCTGGAGATGGCGTTATGGCTGATACTGATGAAAAAACAATTGAAAAAAATACCAAAAACAAGGACAAATTGAAAAGAAAAGTCTATGAAAAGGAATTGTCCAAATTACATGTCGAGCTGGTCAAGCTCCAGGAATGGGTAAAACACAAAGGTCTCAAGGTTTGCATCGTATTTGAAGGACGCGACGGGGCCGGCAAGGGCGGGACCATCAAGGCCATTACCGAGCGCGTAAGTCCCCGGGTGTTCCGGGTGATTGCTCTGCCGGCACCCACCGAGCGCGAGAAAAGCCAGATGTATGCCCAGCGTTACCTGCCACACCTCCCGGCGGCCGGCGAAGTGGTCATCTGGGATCGCAGTTGGTATAACCGTGCGGGTGTTGAGCGCGTAATGGGATTTTGCCCGGAAGAACAGGTTAAAAAGTTTCTTAAAATTGTGCCGGGTTTTGAAAAGATGATGGTCGAATCCGGGATCATTCTCATCAAGTACTGGCTGGAAGTCAGCATGGAGGAACAGACGCGCCGGCTAGAATCACGCATCGATGATGGACGCAAGATCTGGAAACTTTCCCCCATGGATCTGAAATCCTACTCACGCTGGTACGACTATTCGCGGGCGCGTGACGAAATGTTTGCCGTTACCGATACGGCATGGGCGCCGTGGCATGTCGTGATATCGGATGATAAAAAGCGTGCACGCCTCAATCTCATCACTCATCTTTTGAGCAAAATCCCGTACGAGAAGGCCCCTCGTGAAAAAGTGAAGTTGCCAAAACGGCAAAAGAAACACGGCTACAAGGAACCGGATTATCCGTTCAAATACGTGCCTGAAAAGTTTTAAGTATGCAGGTCGCGATATCCCGGCCATTCATTGTTCGGAACCCTGATGGCAGGTAATGGGCCGGCAGGCCCGGAGTTCGCGCCTGTCAACGTGCAGCTACGGGATGGACGGCACGTAATGTTACGCACTGTGGTCAGGCAGGACAAAGATGCGTTACATATAGCCATCAAACGACTTTCTCCTGAATCGCGCTATGCGCGCTTCATGTCGCCATTGCAGGAATTGCCGCCGGAATTACTGGACCGCGCAGTCAATCCGGAGACAAGCAACGAGGTGCAAATTGTCGCTGTCTCTGGTGAAGGCCCGCAGGAAATCATCGTTGGTGGTGCACGTTATAGTGGCAATCGTGTGAGCAAGGATTGTGAATTTGCGCTGGCCATCGTAGATGACTGGCAGGGCTTGGGCCTTGCCAGTCATCTGCTGAAAACTCTTGTACAAACGGCTTATACGCATGGATTTGAAGGTATGGAGGGATTTATTCTGGCTACCAACACCAGGATGCTGAATCTCGCCAACAAGTTCGGTTTTGTGGAAATATCCAGTCCGGAAGGTCCGTCTGTCCGCCTGGTACGGAAAGAATTACGCCAAACCGGGAAAGAGTTCGATTAATCCCTTGGCCATGGTTTGAATGGCCAGCGCGGCCAGCAGCAACCCCAGCAGGCGGGTGGCGATATTCAAACCGGAAATACCCATCTTGGCGCCGATAGGCGCGGCAAGCCGTAATGTTATCCAGGTTATTGCGCATACGACAGCAATACAGGCGATGACGATCACCACATGAGTAACACCGCCTGCCTGTGCTGCAATGATGCTGCTGCTTATCGCGCCCGGACCAGCCAGTAACGGGACTGCCAGCGGCACCACACCGGGAAGCTCGCCGCTTTCCAGTGCCTCGGCTTCATCCACTGATTGCCGGACACCCCCGATTTGTGCATTCAGCATGGCCAGTGCCATCAACAGCAACACCAGACCGCCGCCGACACGAAATGCAGACAGACTCGCACCGATCAACAACAACAATTGCTCACCGAACAGCGCGCTGCCGGCAAGCACGCAAAATACTGTAATCGTGATCGTATTGACAAGCTGCTTGCGTTTGTCGGCCCTGCGTCCTGCTGTGAAGGAAATAAAGATGGGAACGGCAAGAAACGGATCGATGACTGCCATCAATGTAACAATAAAACGTACATATTCAGTAACTGGTTGTAGTCCTTCGAGCATGTTAATAACCTAACGGTTTATTTGAACACGGCGCCGTTGCCAGACAAACACCGGGATGCCGAGCACCAGCAGCACGGTGCCATAGAGCACTGGTTCGGGGCCGCAACCGTAGAGCGTGAAGACGGAGAAGGTGAAGGCAACCACCTCAATCACGCCGACCCGTGGTATCGGGCTGCCACCAACCTTGGCAGCGACCAGCCCGGTGGCTGCGGCACAAAACGCGTAGGGAATGACCGCCGTCATCGTCGCGAGACCGAGGATCAATTGATAGACTGCGGCGAAGCCGGAAGTCCCGGCCGCCTGTACCAGCACCAGGATGGACGCGAACGACGCCGACACGATCATCCCGGCCGCCGGGACGCCGCGGCTCGAGATGCGACCGAATATCCGTGGGAACAGGCCATCCTGCGCCGCGGCCATCGGCACCTGACCCATCAGTAGCGTCCAGCCGTTGAGTGCGCCGATCGCAGACAGAATGACGGCGAATGACACGGCAGTGCCGGCCCAGTCGCCCCACATAATACGCGCAGCATCGGAGAACGGCGCCAGCGAGCCTGCCAATTGCTCGCGTGGCACCACACCCATCACCACCACGGTGCCCAGAACGTAGAGCACGGCGGCAATCGAGATGCCGAGCACGGTCGAGAACGCGATCGTGCGTGCCGGATCCTTGACATCGCCAGCCGGGACGGTCGCCGATTCCATCCCCATAAAGGCGAACATCGTCAACGGCGCGAGCACCGCCGCCGCACTGATCAGCGGCTCGCCGCTCGGATTGAACTCGGTGAAATGCGAACCGTCGATGTAAAACAGCCCGATGATCGCGATCGCGCCGAACGGCACCATCTTGGCGTATGTGGTGATCTGGGCGAACAGGCCAGCAGTACCAACGCCGCGCATGTTGACCAGCACCACCGCCCACATTGAGCCGATGGTGAGCGCAGCGGCGATCGCCCGGTCATGCAACACCGGGAACATATTTATCACCGCGCCGGTGAACGCCAGCGCTATGACCGGCAACGAGGCCCAGATCGAGATCCAGTATCCCCAGGCGATCAGAAACCCGGTGAAATCGCCATAAGCAATGCGCGTGTAGGCATAGGGGCCGCCGGTCGCAGGCGCCAGACGCGAGAGCTTGGCGAACACCAGGCCGAGACAGATAGCACCGGCGCCCATCACTATCCAGGCGAGAATCGCAAGGTTGCCATAGGGCGCAAGCGCAGTCGGTGATAAATAGAAGCCCGAGCCCACCATGTTGCCGACGACGATTGCAGTACAGGCGGAGATCCCCAAGCTCTTGGTCTTGCTTGGAGTCGCGTTCATGGATGTTCCCTCAACCCTTGCTGATCGTGGTGCCGGCCTTGCCGTCGATGATCGCCGCGAGGTCAGCCAAGGCGCCAATCGCGGCAAGTTTGCCGGTGGCTTTGGCAAAGCGGCAGGCGGCCTGCACCTTCGGCCCCATTGAGCCAGCTGCGAACGGCTTGCCCTCAAGCTCACTCACCTTGGCGTGGCGGATCGCATGCTGGGCCGGTTTGCCCCAATCTTCATACACCGCGTCGGCATCGGTGAGCATGATGAACAGGTCGGCCTCAAGTTCGCGTGCAAGCAGCTCGGTGCAGAGATCCTTGTCGATCACCGCCTCGACACCGATGAGCTTCCGGTCAGCACCCTTCTGGTACATGGTCGGAATACCACCGCCGCCGGCACAGATGATGATCACACCCTTCTCCAGCAACCACTTGATCGGGCGAATTTCGAAAATCCGTTTGGGCAGTGGTGAAGGCACTACGCGGCGCCATTTGTTGCCGTCCTGCTTGATCGCCCAGCCTTTTTCTTTGGCCAACCGTTCGGCCTCGGCCTTTTCGTACACCGGCCCGACAAACTTTGTTGGATTTTTGAAACCCGGATCCTCCGGATCCACCTCAACCATGGTTAACAGCGTCGCGAACGGTACCTCGAACGGCAGCAGGTTACCGAGTTCCTGTTCGATCATGTAGCCGATAGACCCCTCGGTCTGTGCGCCGAGCACATCCAGCGGCGCAGCCTCCTCCGGTTTATACGCCGCGCCCTGCAATGCCAGCAGACCGACCTGCGGGCCATTGCCATGGCTGATGACCACCTGATGTTGTTTTGTAATCGGCGCGATCGCTTCAGCCGCGATTTTGACATTGGCGCGCTGGACTTCGGCAGTCATGGGTTCGCCGCGCTTCAACAAAGCATTGCCACCTAAGGCAATGACGATACGCATGGCTCAGTCCCCCAGCGTCGCAACCAGCAACGCCTTGATGGTATGCATGCGGTTTTCCGCCTGCTCGAACGCAACATTCGCCTCGGATTCAAATACATCGTTCGTGACCTCAAGACCGTTTTTCATGCCGTAGGTGTCCGCGATCTGTTTGCCCAGCGTCGTTTCCGTATCGTGAAAAGCGGGCAAACAGTGCATGAATTTTACCTGCGGATTACCGCTGGCTTTCATGAGTGCTGCGTTGACCTGGTAAGGAGAAAGCAGTTTTATCCGTTGCTTCCACACTTCTTTTGGTTCACCCATGGACACCCACACATCGGTATGTATGAAATCAACACCTTTTACCGCGGCCTTGATATTGTCGGTTACAGTCAGTTTGGCGCCGTATTTTTTCTCCAGGGCACGGGCAATCTTCATATATTCTTTTGCCGGCCACAGTGACTTCGGGCCGCAGATACGCACATCCATGCCCATCAGACAACCCACGATCATCAATGAGTGTCCCATGTTGGAACGCGTATCGCCCACATAGGCATACTTGATGTCCGGGATCGGTTTATCGCTGTGTTCACGCATGGTCATTACATCGGCAATCATCTGGGTGGGATGATATTCATCCGTCAGGCCGTTATAGACCGGAACACCCGCATACTTGGCCAGTTCTTCGACACCTTTCTGTGAGGCGCCGCGATATTCAATGGCATCGAACATACGGCCGAGCACGCGTGCCGTGTCCTTGAAGGACTCCTTGTGGCCGATTTGCGATCCCGCCGGGTCGAGATAAGTAACGTTGGCACCCTGATCGTAGCAGGCGACTTCGAAAGCGCACCGTGTGCGTGTCGATGTTTTTTCGAAAATCAGGCAGATCTCCTTGCCATCCAGACTTTTCTGTTCTGTACGGGCATACTTCGCGCGCTTGAGATCGCGGGCGAGATCGAGCAGGTATTTAAATTCGCGCTGGGTGTAGTCCTGCACCGTGAGAAGTGAACGATTACGCAAATTAAGGCTCATGATAATAATCTCCAGATTAATGTGTATATATAATGTATAAGCCCAGGCGTTTTAGTAGGCCGGGTCACGCGAAATCGGACAGGTCATGCAGTGGCCGCCGCCGCGTCCGCGTCCGAGTTCCGAGCCGCGGATGGTGACCACCTCAATACCGGCCTTGCGCAGCAAGGTGTTGGTGTGGGTATTGCGGTCATAGGCCACAACTACACCCGGCGCCAGTGCCACCACGTTGTTGCCGTCGTCCCACTGTTCACGTTCAGCCTCGAAGGCGTCACCACCAGTGCCGA
>CAYZJI010000002.1:0-151951 GCA_964479045.1 uncultured Enterobacteriaceae bacterium | reverse complement strand
GCGCAGTTCCTTGATGCCGAGCGCCTCCTTGACCACATCGAGCAGATGCTTGTTGTCCTTGCGGACCTCGGCGCCGCCCTTGCCGTCAGGATAAATCGAGTACGGCTGGATCTGGTCGACCACATCGCGGAACAATGTGACTGCGTCGCGATCGAGAAATGAGAACACCGTGTCGAGATGCATCGCGGCGCGGCTCTTCGGCATCATGCAGGCCACGACGCGCGTCGCCGCCTTGTTCTCGAACAGCTTCTGCGCGACCTGGTACACGGCCTGGCGGGTAGTGCGTTCACCCATGCCGATCAACACTACACCCTTGCCCACCGGCATCACATCACCGCCCTCAACCGAAGCGGCACCAAAATCTTCGTCGGAGTCGCCCCACCAGATCTTGAACTCACCCTTCTCCAACGCCGGCTTGAAGCGCGGATGGTACTTGTAGATTGCGCGCAGGATCAGTGTCTCGGGCTGGCGGGCCGGCCAGAACATCGGGTTGCAGGTAACACCGTTGTAGATCCAGCATGAAGGGTCGCGTTGAAACAGCGTGTTCGGAATCGGCGGTGTCAGGAAATCGCTCGGGCCAAAGGCGTTGATCAATTCTTTTGACAACTCGCTCTTCGGCAGGTCGGAGTTGGCAATACCGCCGATCAGGTGTAAAGCGAGTTTCTTCGCCAGCATTTCGTCGAGCCAGGGCCGGATGGCTTTGGCCACTACCGCGCCAACCTGGTTCGGTGTAATACGGCGATCGAGCACAAACTTGCGCGCTTCCTTGTCCTCGAGCGTTTGCTCAAGCATGTCGTGCAGTTCGAGCACCTCCACGCCTTTCTCCTGCATCTTCAATCTGAAATCGTAATGATCTTTCTGCGCTTCATGCACCCAGATAACATCATCAAACAACAAATCATGGCAATTACCCGGTGTCAGACGTTGATGGGCAAGGGCGGGTTGGCACACCATCACCGTATTGAGCTTGCCAACTTCAGAATGGACTCCAAATTTATGCATCATATCTCTCCTTCGAACTTACCATGAATAGGAACCGTAGAGCATGGAATATACCCAGTCATCATCCCCGCCTGTGAACTGTTCAGCGGCGTCGCCCGGAAATAACACACCCACGACTCCGATCACATACAATTTCTCAGTCGCCTGCCAGTCCGCCATGAAGTTGATTTCGTCACCCCAGTCGTCAGCGGTCACACCGGGCGCGAAAGTTGCCGGTTCATCAAGACTGAAATTGTAGTAAATCAGATTGAGTGTCAATGTATCTACAGGTTGTGCCTTGACCCGGACCTGATGACTGATCAGGTTGTTGTTGCCGAGCGGATAGTTACCGGTAATTTCACCCTGAAACCATGATCCGTAATCCGTATAACCATAGGCGATTTCACGAAAACGCTCGTCATCCGCTGTCGCAGGATCGTCACCGTCAAAATGTGCGTAACGATAGCTGAATACCGGTGACCAGAGCAGTTCCGGTGTTGCATAGGCGGCCTTGACATACCAGCCGTCGGCCTCGATCTCATCACTGTTCTCGTGTACATACTCACCGCTCAGGGTCAGATTTGTAATGGGTGTCCAGTCAGCACGTCCGGAAAAGACATCCAGTTCGTCCATGGCCGGGATTTCGGCATCAACAATCATGTAGGTCCCGCCGAAGGTCACCATTTCAGCGTAGGTATATTCAATATTGCCGCCGTAGGCCTCACCCTGTGTGCCACCCGCACGCGGGCGGTTCCTGACCCGGAATCCCTCCACTAACAGTTCCTTGCTTTTCACGCGGGCGATGACCGATTCCTGAAACGCCTTGCGCATGCCGAGATACCAGCCGCCACGTGAACCGCCATCGCCGCCGCCGTCATTGATCAATAGCCCGGTACCGATGTTGTAATCCTGACGGCCTACACTGATGGAGAAGGAATCCTCTTCCAGCCCGGCGAAGGGATCATCCATTTTCCAGCCGATATGTCCCTGCTCGAGATTGACCTCTTCCGTATCATCCAGTCCGATGGTAAACCCGGAGGCATCATCACCACCGAATGTGCCGGTATAGACACCACTGACCTGACCAAAGGCCGTACCGCTGCCAAGTGGTGTCTCCATGGAAAGTTTTGGTTCGAAACCGAATTCCAGCCAGTCATCAGTGTCATCGCCCAGGAACGTTTCTGACTCGCCGAACCATGGATTCGAATTCGCAAATCCGGCAGCGACGATGTCTGCATTAAGCACCAGCCGGGTTCCGTCCTTGTTATAGATTTCATATTCTGCCATGACGATGTTCGTAAACAGACTGGCACTGATCAGCACTATTGCATGGACGTATTCCACTATTCTTTTTTTCATATCCATCACCAAATCTGTTTCGATAGTTACAAATTAAGTTTGTTGCAGATTACATTGCTCCAACACTGAGCACGATGGTAATCATGATGGTCAGAATGAGTAACAATGGCCATGTGAATTTAAGCCAGCGATCATACCCAATACGGCCAATGGCAAGGCCGCCCATGACCACAGCAAACGTCGGATTGACCAGATTCACGAGGCCGTTGGCTGCCTGATAGGCGGTCACGACCAGATCACGGCTGGCGCCAGCGAAGTCCGCCAGCGGGGCCATGATCGGCATCGTCAGCACGGCGAGACCGGATGAGGATGGAACAAAGAAGGACAGCAGTACTTCGATCCAGAACATCACGTTGATAAACATGACCGTTGACAGCCCCTCAAGCCCGGACGCGGACCAGTTCAGGATGGTGTCCGTGATCTTGCCATCGTCCATGACCACCACAATGCCACGCGCCACACCGATGATGAGAGCGACACCCAGCAGGTCGCGGGCGCCGTTGACGAAAGTATCAACGAACTCCTTCTCGCCCATGCGTGCGATGAGCCCGATCAGGATCGCCACGCCGACAAACAACGCCGACATCTCGGCCATCCACCAGCCGCCCTTGGAAACACCCCAGATCATGATGCCGAAACTGATTGCAAACAGCGTGAGTATGACCTTCCGTTGCGCTGTAAACTCAACCGTCGCCGACCCTGCCCCGCCCGTAAGAAAATGCGCTTCGTTTTCGGCCTTCATGTTGGCGACGAGTGACTTCGAGGGATCTTTCTTGACGGCCATCGCGTAGCGCATGACGTAAATCACGCAGATCAGCCAGCCCAGAACAAGCAATGCGACGCGCAAACCGATACCGTCCGTGAACGGGATCCCCGCCGCGTTGGCGGCGATCACGGTCGCGAACGGGTTGATCGTCGAACCGAGGCAGCCGATACCGGCCCCAAGCATGATGATCGCAACCGGCGTCAGGGAATCGTATCCCGCCCGGATCATCACGGGAATGAGCAAGGCGTAGAATGCCAGCGATTCTTCCGCCATGCCGTAACTTGTTCCGCCGGCGGCAAAGGCCGCCATGAGGATCGGTATCATCCAGATCTCGCGGCCGCGTAGTGCCGTCATCGCGCGTCCTATTCCCGCGTCGATCGCGCCGGTCTTCGTCACGACGCCGAGGAAACCGCCGATCATCAACACGAACAGGGCCACATCAATGGCGCGGGCCTTGCCCTCAACCGGATCGTACATCCCTGTGATCGGCGCCATGAGTACGTTCTTCAGCCGCTGCGGGTTGGAGTCTACAACCTGATAGGTGCCCGGCACGGGAACGTCCTTACCAAGGGCTTCATTTTTCACGCGGTCGTATTGCCCGGCGGGTATGATCCAGGTCAGGATTGCTACAAAAATGATTAATACAAAAAGAATGGTAAATGCTGACGGGAAACTCCATGAAGACTTGTCTGCTGACATACCCCCCCCTTTTTTACTGCCGTATCGGGATTTTTAAGCCCATCCCCAATGGGACCCGAGATACAAGCTTAATACCCGCTTTCAAAATATACAATTTCTCTTTCAGTAAAATTGATGCGGATCTAATGACTATAAATTTTGTTACGGGGCAGATTTACGAATAACAATAATTCTTTACGGACAACCCGGCGAATGTATTGCAATGCAACATCCATCAGTCCCGCAGCAGTTCTTTGAGACTCCTTGCAATTCCCTGATGAACAGAGTGCTGTTTTTTGCCCTTGAGCATAGCCTGATTGATTTCCAGTTCTACGCCAATATAACGATCTTTCGGGCAGCGTCGTCGCAGCCAGGTGCAAAGACCATCCGTATATCCGGGATAGGGATAATTCCGCCTGACACGTATTTCAGGTTTCATGGTGGTCAACTGTTCCTGCCAGCGGCAGCAAAATGCCTTTTCATGCGGGCGACGCGAATCGTACAACAGGCCAATGTCTGCGTTTCTACGTTCACCGTGAAATACCGGAACAAAACTATGTACAGCGATATGCATGACGCGGTGACCTTGTGCAAGTTTGCGTTTTATCTGTGCTTCCACTTCCCGCCGATGTGGCCACCAATATCGATCCAGAATTTTTTTCCTGGCTGCAGCGGGGAGTCCTGCCGTATATTGTGACCAGATGCGCGGATTGGTCGGAGCGCGATTGGATTCCACCAGTAATCGGCACCATGTGACGGAATACACCGGCAATTTAAAAAACTTTCCAAGAAACCGGGCGAGCTTCAGTGCACCGGGGTCCCAGCCGCGGTGGGAATTCACAACACGGGTGGCCCCACGGAATAAATGAGCATATTCATGCGGAATGACGTTGCCGCCGTGCTCGCATGTCAGCAACAGGCTGTCAGTTCGCCGTGGAGATTTCGACATGACTCAGGTACGGGGCTTCCAGCCTTTGGGCTGGATCACAAGGCAGTTTGCATCGTCTGTAGCCGCACCCAGGAATATGGCGCCGATTAAACGATAGATATTGGCCCGGTAATATTTGCTGCCATATGCCGGGTTGTCCAGAAGCGGGTCCGCGATGCTGGCAGTTTCATCCTCTGAGCGGTAACCACGTATAACAATAAAATGTCCGTATACATCGCCAGCAATATCATCGGGCCCCTGTTCTGTTTCCCGGGCACACTGGTAAAGATAAACGCCGTTGGTTCCGGCCAGAATGGGCAGGCCTTTTTCCAGTACACCGCTGATGCGTTGTGGAGACAGTTCACCCCAGACTATCTTGCCACCCCGCTCAAGATATTCCTCCACTGCTTTAAGGGCGAGCAGATGCCGGTCACTTTTCATCCAGCCCTTGGCCTCGAATCGTGCTCTTAATTTGGCTGCCAGATCCGTTTTGCCCGTAAACCAGGTGGGGTCCCAATAGTTGACATTCGACACCCACGTTACAACTTCATAACCACGGCTTAATGCATGCAAACCGAGATGTATGCTGAGAGTCCCTCCTCCGATTTCATGTTGGTGTACTTCGGAGATCACCTGCGGCAGGGTGATGTTATCTTCAAAGTAGGAATAAAGCGCGTGCAAACTGGTGGGGCCACACGTCGTGTAATTCGGCTGACGTTCTATATTGACAGGAAGCTCAATGTCCATTTTTTTCTCCTCAGGTTTTCTGTTTTGCTCCATCCTGAAAAAATAAATTTAGCTGCTTCAGATTCCACATCTGGAACTGTATTGATCATGCCGTTTTTCTGCCCTGCTGCGCTGTCAGGAGCGTACGGGTATGTTGTGCGATCATCAACTCTTCATTGGTTGGAATTACCCATGCCGAAACGCGACTTGCAGCAGTGCTGATGCATGGCCCTCCGGTATTGTTGGCCGCGCGATCAAACTCCACACCAAGCCAGGCGGCTTCGCGGCTCACACGTTCGCGGATTACATCAGCATGCTCACCTATTCCGCCGGTGAATACCAAAGCATCAATTCCTCCCAGCGCCGCCGCAAGTGAACCGAGTTCGCGGCCGATCCGGTATACAAACAGATCTATTGCAAACCGGGCACGCGGATCATCACTGGCCAGGAGTGTACGCATGTCACTGGAAATGCCGGACACACCAAGCAACCCGGACTGTTTATGAATCAGTGTTTCGATTGCATGCACATCCATTTCGAGTTCATCCATTAAATAAAGAATCACACCCGGATCCAGTGAGCCGCAGCGGGTCCCCATGGGCAGGCCATCAAGCGCTGTAAATCCCAATGTACATGCGACACTCTTGCCGGCGTTGATGGCGGTCATGCTGGCGCCGTTGCCGAGGTGTGCAACTACTGCGCGGCCGGACGCAGCTTTCTTATCAAAATGCGGTAACACACTGCTGATATATTCGTATGACAACCCGTGAAACCCAAAGCGTCGTACACCACGATTGGTAATCTCAGCCGGTAAAGCGTATGCCTGTGCAACCTCCGGTTGAGTACGGTGAAACGACGTATCAAAACAGGCAACCTGTGGCAATTGCGGCAGGCGTTCGGCAACCACATTGATGGGCGTCAGATTATGTGGCTGGTGCAGGGGTGCCAGTGGTATAAATTTTTTTAACGTTTCCAGTACCTGCGGATCGACCAGCACCGGTTCTGTGTAATCGAGGCCACCATGCACTACACGATGACCAACCGCGATTAACCGATAATCAGTACGATAGCTACGCAGAAATTCAGTAAGACAGGCAATCGCACCGTCATGACCAAGTTGCGTGCCATCATCCCAGACCTTTGTACCGATATTTACACCTGTTGTATCTTTGACGGAAAAGCGCGGTGCGGTGAACAGGCCTTCAATCTGCCCACGTAATATAAGTTCGAGTTCAGCGTTACGATCTACAAACAGTGAGAATTTGATGCTGGATGAGCCTGCATTGAGCGTGAGGATCACATCTTCCATACATTACGTACCTGCTACAGCACTGTCACGGCGGGCCTTGGCTACCAGTGCTGCTACTGCGCAGGATGCAAGTCGTGTCATGACGGAATCAGCACGGCTGGTAAGTATGATCGGCACGCGGGCACCCAGCACGATGCCAGCGGCATCTGCATCGGCAAGATAGACCAGGCTCTTGGCCAGTATATTGCCGGCCTCAAGATCAGGTACCACCAGTACATTGGCACGTCCTGCAACCGGTGAGTCAATTTTCTTGATCTTTGCCGACTGCAGATTGATCGCATTATCAAAAGCCAGAGGGCCATCGAGGACCGCGCCCGTGATTTGATGGCGATCAGCCATTTTACACAACGCTGCAGCTTCAACTGTTGACGGGATATTGGGGTTTACGGTTTCCATGGCTGACAGAATGGCCACCCGCACATCCTTGACTTTTTTCTTCACCTGCAACGCATGCGCAAGATCGATCGCATTCTGCACAATATCCACTTTATCCGCGAGCGTGGGCGAAATATTGATGGCAATATCGGTCACTATCAGGGTTTCCTCATAAGCCGGAACATCCATGACGTAACAGTGGCTGATGCGGCGGCCGGTGCGCAGGCCCGCTTCACGCCGGACCACAGCGCCCATCAATTCATCAGTATGCAAGCTGCCTTTCATGATTGCTTCCGCTTTACCTTCGCGCACCAGTTCCACTGCTGCCATTGCCGAAGCTTCACTGTAAGGTGCATCAACGATGGGGATACCGGAAATATCAATATTATATTTCGCAGCAACTTCTTCTATGCGTGACAGGGGTCCGGTCAGGGTTGGCGCAATGAGATCAATCCTGAGTGCGTCAATCACACCCTGCAGAGATGTCTGGTCACAGGGATGTGCAACCGCGACCGGCAATGGCGGCAGTGTTTTGCAATAGTCGATCAGACGCTGGTATTTTTCGTGCGTTTGTTTCATATCGATGCAGTAATACCTGAGAATGTATTAATCAGGCTTTTTTGACTGTGGCAAGACGCCGGGGGCTGACTGGCATGTTTTTCAGCACTGCCTGAATGCGATTGAGCATGGCTATCTGTCCGGAAGTGGGCCTGGATTTCTGGATTCGTTCATCTGCCAGCAGCCGCTCGAGCAGCGTCAGCAGACGCTCGCGATCAGCCGGGTCAACGAGCAAATCCGGAAGGGTATCAATCGCTCGTTCCGGTTCGTACTGCGCAATAATTTCCTGCTCACCACGTATGCGCCGCCACTGATCCGGTGGCAATGAAGGCAACAGATTTGCGTAATCCTTCACGAGTTCCTGCCTCATGATGATCCGTGATAGCGGCAGTGTCTCGTCCTTGCGCGATAGCAGGAACGCCACGCGCGCAACAGCTTCTGTGTAACCGCCTTCTGCAATCGATGCAAGCGCATCCGTTACGAACGGCAACTCACGCGGATCTGCCTGGCTTTCTGCTGCGTGTTCCTGCGCTTCATGCTTGTCGGCAAGATAGAGGGAGAACATATTTCCATAGGCGTGGAAAAAAGCCGCTTCGCTCAACGCATCACGCATGGCCCGGTAATAATCCAGTGAGGCGCTGACAAGCTCCGACATCATCTTTTCAACCTTGCGTCCAGGATCGTCCTCCCCCGCCTTTTGACGCTGTGCCTTGACAATTTGCGCTGCGGGCGCAACCCAGGCCAGCCATGGATTGCTGTCGGAAACAGCCCAGCGCTGGAAGCGCAACGGATGGAATTCACGTGAAAGTTTTGCAGTAAATTCATTTGACATTGACTGGATCAACGGCTGTGCAAACAGTTCATACGCGCGTTGATTGAATTCCGAGATTGCGGCTACAGCCTCGAACGGTTTTTCATCGGCGCGTTGCAGGCGATTCAGACGCTTGATAATGTCTTCAAGGCGGTGTTCCCGGAATTCCACCTCGTATTCCACCTTCCCGTCGCGTCCTTTGTGCTCGTTGATCAGCATTCCGTAAAGCCCCGGCGGAAGAGCCTCGACCGATTTCATGACGGAGATAATTTGAGAATGTTCTTTCTTCGCGATTTTTCCGGAAACAAAAATACCGAGGTGACCCACATCCTGGTGCAACAACCCGACAATCACCTGTCCACGTGCCTTGATTTCCTCGGTGCTGCCATAGACATCCGCCACCCAGTTGAATGCCTGCTGCGGCGGCGTGATGTTGTCACCCATTGAAGCGAACAGGATGATCGGCGATTTGATCCCGCGCAGGTCGAAAACCTTGCCGCCCCGTGCACGGGTCTCACCCGACCAGAGTTTGTTACCGACAAAAAGATTGCGTGTAATCCACTCAATCTCTTCCCGATTCATGAGATAGAAACCGCCCCACCAGCGCTCGAACTCAAGGAAACGCGGTGACTCCGTATCGATATTTGCAAAGACATGATAATACTTGTCCCAGAAGGTATTGGCCGGGTTCAGGTTTTCGAAATTCTGCACCAGATGGGCGCCATCGAATATCCCGTCACCTAGATCAGCGGCAAAGGATGCCAGCCACGATCCTCCGAGCATGCCCCCCGCGTAACGCATTGGATTATCACCTTCACCTTCCGTCCAGGCGCCGCCCCAGTAAGACATGGGCGCGCCGTTGATCACGATGGGGCCGGTGTCATCAGGACCGGAGGCCGCCAGCATCATTGCCGCCCAGCCGCCCTGACAATTGCCGACGATCGCCGGTTTCGGGCTGTCCGGGTGCAACGTACGCACCTTGCGCACGAACTCCTGTTCGGCGGCACACACATCCAGTAACGTCTGCCCCGGCTCCGGTTTGCGGAAAAAAATCACGAAATATACGGGATGACCTTCGCGCAATGCGACACCCACCTGTGAATCGTCCTTGAAACCGCCGATACCGGGCCCGTGACCTGCGCGCGGGTCGATGATGATATAGGGCCGCCGTTTCGGATCCACGGTAACGCCCGCCGGAGGAATGATCCGTACCAGCGCATAGTTGACCGGTTGTTTGAAACTGCGGCCATCAAGCACTGTTTCATACTCGAACCGCAATACCGGCGGTTGCCCTTTTTGTACATGATCGAGATAGTTGTTGCCGCGCTCGCGCAATGTATCCCAGAACAATACGGAGCGTTGGGTAAAGTCAACCGAGTACTGGTACCAGTTGCTCCAGATTTCCCACGGCGCCAGAGGATTGGTCACCAGGTTGGCGACGTGCTCATGACAGGCTTTCTGTACCCGCTCATTAAACTGCTCCTGTGCGTACCTCGCACGTTTCTGGAAAAGCCGCGCAATTTTGCCGGAGATGTCGTAACTGTGTGCCAGTTGTGTGCCTGCATCCATAATGGATACCTGATCGGGTCGATTAAACAATTAAGGAATATAATAATATTTAGGCAATATTACAGTTTGATGTTATTAAAATAAATTTGATCCAGATCAATTACTGCATTGATTCCGCTGCTTTCTCCTGTCTTTCCCTTTCTTGCAGAACAAGCCTGTACGCAATGTAATATTTATAAACGTTGCTCACGTAGACCACCGTTTCCCGGCCAATCCTGTTTGATACCACATATTCCACATTACCAAACCATTTATTCGGATCCAATCCCTGTTCTTTTGCTTCAGCACGCAGTTTACGTATCCGGGCCGGGCCAGCATTATAGGAGGCAAATGCAAACAATGTTTTGTCAAGTTCATCCATGGGTTCATCTTTGAAGTATTGATCAATCACGTAGCGTATGTACTTCACCCCGGCATGAATATTGGGATCAACCAGATGGATGTCCCCCACCCCCATTTCATTCCCGGTTGACGGCAAGACCTGCATGACACCGACCGCTCCGGATGGGTTTCTCTTGCTCTGGTCCAACTGCGATTCCTGGTATCCCTGGGCCGCCATCAGCAACCAGTCAAGCCCGTATTGGTTACCGTATTTTTTAAACAGATCGATCAAAGCCAGAAATTTTTTCCTTTCTTCTTCAGAAGCCGCATTTTTGACGAACTGTGTACTTTTCAGATATTTCTTCAGCACGACATTTCCAAAAAGCGTGCCTTTTATATGCGATTCAAGAAATTTATCAAGTTCCCTGGCAAGCTGCGGACTGTTTTTGCGAAATGCGACGGCTATCTCACCTCCTTCACGTAATTTCAAATCCGGGTGCAGATGAATATCCGGCAATATCTGCGCCCAGAACTCGCCAATATGATTATCTACAACAGTAAATTTGATCAGGCCTGCATTCAGCATTTCCAGAAGAGATTCATCTTCAAGATTTTCAGGCGTATCCATGATGATTACTTCAGGTTTGCCTGCCTGCTGCAATTTTTCATTCAAGACCAGCAGGCTTTCATGGTAACTGCTGGAAGGCCGGACATATACTTCCTTGCCGCCAAGATCCTCGAGAGTATGGATGGAGGGTGACCCGGGACCGCTGACTATGATTTCATTGACATCGTTTCTGAGCGCCCTGGAAAAATCCACCAGTTTTTGCCGTTCCGGTGTCACGGTAAGATTGGCAGCAGCAATATCACCACGTCCGTCTACGATGGCTTGCAGCAACCCTTCTCTGGAAACCGGGACAAACGCCACGTGGACAGGCAGGTTCCCCGTCTTGTATTTTTTGTTAATCTCCTCTTCGAAGGCCTTGCCAAACTCGTAGGTGATGCCGTACTGATTGCCCTTGTCAATGAAATAATGGGTATTGTTGTAAACCACGAGGACACGAATCACACGCCGCTTGATCATACTGTCCAGATCATCAGTCCATTTCTGATCCAGGACAGAGGTGTCCAGTGATGTTACCGATGGTTGGTCATCTGCATGACCTGCAGAAAAATATAACAATGCAAATACTGCACTGATCAACAAGATACTATTGTGCTTCATTTAGGGTTTTATACTGATGCCGGACATTATTTAAGTTTCTTTTTCTGATTCTCAAGGTCTTTGTTAACAATTTCATGCCAGAGAGAGAAAGCATTATTATATAATTCCTGATAGCCGGGATTTCGTTTAACAATTTCTTCTATTTTTCTCCCCTCGGCAAAAACTTCTTTTATCAATGAATGGTCAAATTCATTCAATAATTCTCCTGCATCAACACGCTTTTTCATCTCCTGTGCCCGGGGCAGCCTTTGTTTATTAAATCTGTCAAGCAATACGAAAATAACGCCTTTATCTTTATCTTTGGGATCTTTTGTCACGGTTATCATCCTCTTTGGTTAATGATCTGACTGCGTTTACATATCAGTCTTCGTTTTGTTTTTCATCACTTCATCCTGATAAGCATTCACTGCTGCACGCAAACTGGGAAATATCCGGAGATTCATGTCCTGTTTGTTCAGACCCATGTTCTTGATCCGCGATTGTATTCTGGTCTGCCGTCCCGCAAAACAGAGTTGTATGCCTTTTTGCGACATTCGATCAATTGTCTCAAGTAAAATAAAATAACCGCTGGAGTCAACCCGGGTGACAGGATAGAAATCAATGATTATCCAGCGGGTATTTTTACGTACCGATTCCAGTATTTTCTGTTTGAAATATGACGCATTGAAAAATACGATTGGCCCTTCAAAGCGGATTATCAAAAGTCCTGGCAGTGTGGTTGCCTCTGCATGATCTTCAAGATCGTGAAATCCGCTCATTCCCTCGACCATGCCCAGCTCATTCAATTGTGGACGCGCAACCAGTTGTACAAACCGGAGTACTGATAACATTATCGCAACCAGAATGGCATTGATCATGCCGACTGCAGCCACGCCGATCATGGTGAAAATGCAGAGCGCGAATTCAACCCGATCATAACGATAGATTTCCCGCATGGCAGCAAAATCGAATAACCCGGCGGCGGCCATGACCAGTACCGCCCCCAAGGCTGCAACCGGAACATAACTGAGCGGAACGGTAAAAAACCAGAGGACTGCTGCAATGGTTGCGGCTGCCACGAGACCGGCAACCTGGGTTTTCCCGCCGCTGGTATCATTCATGGCTGTTCTGGAATCCGCCCCGCTGACAGCAAATCCCTGGGACAACGCCGAGGCGATGTTTGCAGCGCCCAGCGCAGCAAATTCCCGATCAACATCGATATCATAACGGTTCTTGGCGGCAAAACTTCGCGCCGTCACCATTGCACTGGAGAAGCTGATCAACGCGATGCCGGCACTGCCGATAAGCACGTCCTCCAGTGCACCAGACGGAAATACGGGCAACTTTATGTCAGGCAAACCACCAGGCACAACACCAATCACGTTTACCCCCGACCCGTCCAGCCCGAACATGGCGACACACAGGGCTGTGATGATCATAACCAGCAACGCGGCGGGTATTCTTGGCAAAAAGTGTTTGCTGAGACCGAGCAGTATGAATGAACCTATACCGACAGCAAGTGTAGGCAGGTGCGTTAACTCAAGCTTGGACACAAATTCAAGCAGACGGGGCACAATCCGATCTGACTCAATGGCGAAGCCGAACAGTTTCCCAATCTGGCCGAGCATGATACTGATGGCAACTCCATTCAGAAAACCGACCAGTATCGGACGTGACAGGAAATCTGCCAATGCACCCAGCCTGAAGAAACTGGCCAGGATACAAAACAGCCCGGTACAAAATGCCAGCGTGACTGAAAGAGAGGCATAATGTTCTGCATTACCTGCCGCCAGAGGCGCCACGATAGCAGCCACCATGGCGCAGGTTGCCGCATCCGGACCCACTATCAATTGCCGGGAAGTACCGAACAACGCATAAGCCACCAGTGGCAGAATACTGGAATACAGGCCAACTACCGGATCAAAGCCTGCCAGTTCCGCATAGGCAACACCCACCGGCAAGGCCACTGCGGCCACAGATACGCCGGCAACAATATCATGTTGCAAACAGCTGCGTTTGTAATTGAGCAATGACGGAAGGCCCGGTGCAAAATCACTCAAACGCTGCAGGATGAGATTGGTCATGGAATGTTCAGCTCATGCAAAAATCCGGTCATGTTACTTCAGGATTTGCAGACGGCAGATCAGATTGTTCTGCAATTGAGAGTGACCAGTCTTTGAGAATAGCGTAGCCCACAGCAAGGAGTGTAGGGCCCAGAAAAACACCTATGATCCCGAAGCTGAGCACGCCGCCGAGAACACCCAGCAGCACAAAGATGAAAGGAAGCGCACCACCCTGACTGATAAGATAAGGCTTTACGACGTTGTCGATGCCGCTGATCACAAACAAACCCCACACACCCATAAAGATTGCCCAGCCGGTCGCGCCCTGATGAAACAACCAGAAGGTTACGGGCACCCAGAGTAGCGCCGGCCCCACGGGTATCAATGCCAGAAAACAGGTGAGTAATCCCAGAAGAAATGGTCCCGGTACATTTGCCAGCCAGTAACCGAATCCTGCCATCAGGCCCTGCGCCAGGGCCGCGCCAAGAATGCCATGGACCACTCCTTTTATTGTATTGCCCGCAATTTCGATCAAGTGATGGGCACGGCTCCCGCCTATGCGGCCCATCCCGGCACGAAAATGGCCGGCAACATAGTTACCGTCACGATAAAGAAAGTAGGCCGTTAATACACTTAAACAGAGATACATGAATCCGGTACCAAACGCTACACCAGTACCAAACAACAACTTGCCCATCGGTGCAGCAAACTGTTTTGCATAACCCAGTAATTTTCCGCTGTCAGACAACAGGCTGGTCCAGAACGCTGCAAGCTTGGAACCAATAAATGGAAGCGTTGACAGCCAGTCTGGTGGAGTCAACATTCCTTTTTCTTTAATCCGCTGTATGGCCTGGGTCAAAGCTTCAGTATTTTCACCCAGACTTATGGCCACAATGACCAGGGGAGCGATGAGAATTGCTGCAAGTAACAAGGTCATTAACCCGGCCGCAACAGAGTAATGGCCCCGGACCAGGCGGACGATACGTTCATACAGGCCCCAGGTAGAGTAAGTAATGATTACGGCCCATAGCAGGGCAGACAGGAAAGGCGCAAGTACCAGCAGGCAACCTGCAACAACCAGTGCCAGGATGGCGAGGGCGAAGACCGTTTCGATACGTTTGGAATCAATCATATGTTTTCATCCTGCGCGACTTGCAACAAATAATAATTCTATAGATACGACTACACGCTATAGCATCAAGCGAGTGTGTCCGTAATCCGGTATATTGTTTCTGATCATCAGGGATTCCCGGCCGTAGTACCACCCACACCCTGCCGGTCACCCGTCGTGACCCGCTCCAGATCAGCAACATCGATAAACTCACGTTTCACTGCTTTGATCAATAACTGCTGTTCCATGCGTAATGCTTGCGCTCTCGGCGCAGGCAAAACTTTAATCAAATATTCCAGCATGGCCAACAACCGGCGGGGAACCTGTATGCTGTTCGCACCATATAAGCGGATTTCGCTCACGGCCAGACTGACATAATCCTCCCACTTTGGCACAGGGATGATCAGCCTCAGATTGCCATCATTGTCGTAAATCATGCCCGGATCCAGTTGCCGGGTACCAACGTGATGCAACAGACGCTCAAGCTGATCGATCGCGAGTACTGCTGTAGTGGGATCGTTAACTGCCGGCGACAACGCCCGGCTGGCAATGTCCACAATGATGCGAAACGCAAAAGTCGGATCTTGCTCCAGCGTCCGTTCGGGCCCTATGGCGACCATCTGATGCAGCGTCATGGCATCAATGGGTCGATCCGGCGGAAAGGTCTGGAACAGCGGGTCACCCTCCGAAACGAAATTGCCGACCTGCGGCAACATTTCAATTGTGCAATTGGCTGTTTGTGCCGCCTTGACCAGATCCATTGCACCTATTGCCTGCAAAACTCCGGACCGCCCCGTGTAGTTGATTACCTGTGCTTTATCACGCAACAACTTCTTCGGGATACGATCGGCCTTTTCCGATTCTGTTGCGTTGTAAATGGCGGGATAAATGCTTCTGATGGCGATACGTCCTTCCTCTGCAACTTTTCGCATGAGCGAGATGGGCCGGAGACTCATCCCCAGATGCGGAATGAACCTGAGAAACAGGATTATGCTGATCAATACGCTGATGACAGTAATCTTGATCCCCGGCACGGGTACATGATCATCTTCGATCCGGGCCAGTATGGCAGTCCCCAGGAGAAACGAAAACAAAAGCATGCAGGTCATGATCCTGGCCTGCAGATCAGTAAAGGTGATGGCCATAATGCGCGGTGTCAACTGGGCGCTGGCCAGTGTGACCACCATCAGCAGCGACGACAGAACGAAAACCAGAAAGGTCAACATCGATGCCGAGAAACTGACCAGTACAACCCTGGCGCGTTCAGGAGTGAGATCGCTCCAGAGAGCCCCAAGCACATAGCCATGCATGCTGAGCCAGTCTACCACGGGTAACACCACAAACAGTGTTGTGAGTATGACAACAAACGGCCAGAACCAGAACGACGTCATCAAAAATTGCCGCAACTGGTAACGTTGCAGCCAGGTCATGCTTGCTGCCCGGAAAATTTCATACAGTAGAATTCCGTTTTACCACAAGAAGAAATTCAGACATCATTCTCCATACCAAAATCAGTCCGGAATTACATGCGATAATTAATGAAGTTCGCCGAAGATATAATTCTGCCAACTGACCATCCGCAAAAGGATTTTGCGCATGATGGCCACGTGATGGACATGTTTGGTATAGATGGCACCAGCGCCGATGACACCGGCCGGAAGGTTATAGGCCGAGGTATCTTCATCCAGTTTGATCAGCACCGGCACGCGACCGGGCATCGGTACGGATTCTACTGTTCCCAAAGTACCACCGGTCTGGAGTTGTCCCTGCGCCAGTACTGGCAAAATGCGTTCCACATGTCCTTTGAACACCCGCCCCGGCACTGCCTTGTAGATCACTTCCGCTTCATCACCCGGTTTCAGACGTTGCAGTGAATTCTGCCAGAACGCTCCGACCAGGGCGCGGTCCTCCGGACCGGAGGTATGAATGAACGTCATTACGGGCCGCAGCGGCAATGGCACTGCCATCATACCGGGACGCAGGAAAAGTTGTGTGACCATGCCATCGGTGGGCGCCCTTACGACTGTCTGATCCAGGTTCCAGCGTGCAGTATCGAGTTGGGCCTCGATCTGGCGCACCTTGGGATTGACTCCACCGCTTTCCGCTTCGAAAGCAAGCCGCGCTTCCCGTTCCTGGGCTTCGGCGGTATTTAACTGTTCACGCGCTGACTGCACACGGTCACCGCCGGAGGCAAGGTTCTCTGCGGCCTGTCGTTCAGCTGCCTGGGACTGGTTGAGTTGCGCCTGCGCAGTTTCGAAATTGCGCTTTGCCCGATCAAAATCGGCCTGGGCGGCCGCACCGGTCGCCGCCAGTCTTTCATACCGTTCATATTGTTCGCGCGCAAGATCGAGTTGCACTCTCGCCTGTACAACGCCCGCCCGCGCCTGCTCCAGTGTTTCCCGTGCCTGCCGATCAAACTGGGACTCGGCAGTCAATATGTTGGAACGGGCCTGTGCGCTCGTTGCTTCGGCCGCGCGCAGGCGTTCTTCCAATTGTGAGGCTTCGGCCTTGGCGTCCGCGAGGGCTCCTTCAAGGCGATCTACTTCATACTGGTACGGTTCCGGGTTGATACGAAACAGTACATCACCCTGTTTCAACGGCTGGTTGGCTTCCACGGGCACTTCGATCACTTGTCCCTGCACGTTGGGTACTATCGGAGTGGTGACATAATATTCACGCACCAGTGTGGTATAGGGATGATTGTAATTCATCAGCAGTAATGCCATGGCAATGAGTACGAAACCGCCGAGTATGGCCGTAGGCACGGTCCACTTGTTCAAGGGGACTTTGAAGATTTTGAAGATCGCCCAGCAGATGCCGGTATAAGTCAGGATCATTGCCATTTCCATGGTTATGCCTCCGGATCCGGCTTGCGGGTTTTTTCGAGCGCTGCCAGTCGCGACTCCAGTCTGGCGATGCGTTTATTCAGCTCATTCGTACTCTCTCCGCCATCTGCGTTGAAACCGTAACCGCGATCGGGCCGGTAAAGAGTTGCCCAGATCCACAGAAACGGCCAGATCACATGCAGTGTCAGTAAACTCACCCAGCCTGCAACATGTATGGCGTCCAGATGCGGGTGGTTACGCTTCTTGGCAATTTCATAGGGAATATCATGGATAGCGATGATCAGGTAGAACGTCACCAGCGCACCGAAGACCAGGAATACCAATGCCACATAATCTAGAAACATGGTCAGTCACACTCCCGCAGATAATTCATAAATAGTGCCCCGGTTAATTCTGATTTTATTACCAGTCAAGTTTCCTTGCAGGTTTTTCCTTGTCCTCAGGACTGGATACATCATCGTTTATCGTCGTGTCCAGCAATTGTCCCCAATCGCTGCGGTTACGCATCGTTTCTGTCGTTGGCTCCGGGACAAACGGCTTGCCGGCGCGCAATTCCCAGCCACCGCCCAGCGCCCGGTACATGGCAATCAGGCTGGTGGCAATGTCGCCGCGTCTCGAGGTCAGCAAATCCTGCTGGGTAAACAGTGTCTCCTGCGTATCGAGTACCCGTTGATAATCCGCAATGCCTTCACCGTACTGGAGGAGTGCAAGCTCTACTGATCGCTGTCCGGCAGTTACACTCTCTTCGAGAAATACCACCTGCTCCTGCGCGCGCAAAAAACCGACGAGCGCATCTTCGACTTCGCGTGATGCTTCCAGCACCGTATTCTGATAATTCACGATCAATTGCTGCAACCGTGCATCCTGGACCCGCACATTGTTTTTAATACGCCCGTAATTAAATATGTCCCAGGTCAGCGATGGTCCGCCAAAGGCCTCGATGCTGTTCAGTTCAAACAAATCACCAAGATCAGTATTGAAGGTATCACTGGCGCGGAGTCCAATAGTCCCGACCAGTGAAAAATGCGGATACAGCGCGCTTTCTGCTATACCGATGCGGGCACTCTGGGCCGCCGCCTGCAATTCTGCCCGGCGGATGTCCGGACGCCGACGCATTAATTCTGCCGGCACTCCGACAGCCACTTCAGCCGGTGCTGTCGGTATCACGCCTGATCCATGCAGTAATCCTTCCACACCGCCCGGCGGCATACCGAGTAACGTACTCAAGGCGTGTCTGGATTGCTGCAGCCCGATTTCCAGAGCCGGAATTGTGGCTTTTGTATTGAGCAGGAGTGTCTGCGCCTGGCGTACATCCAGTTCTGTGATAGTACCGTTGTGGAAGCGGTCGTTGGCGATATCCAGACTGCGTTGCTGGATATCAACATTGTTTTGGGCAATCGCGAGACGCTCCTCGAACGTACGTATTAATGTGTAGGCCGTGGCAACGCTGGCCGTCAGACTCACCAGGACATCATCATAATCGGCAATTGAAACCAGCAGGTCGGCATCAGCAGCCTCGATTCCCCGCCGGAAACGGCCCCAGAGATCCAGTTCCCAGCCAACATCTAATCCCACGTTAGTATCCCGGTAGGACGTATCCAACGCAGGTGAAATATTCGGCTGATTGTCACTTAATTCCACATGCCCGATACCACCGCGTACCTGCTGCAACTGGGGATAGCTGTTTCCGACCGCAATACCCAGTTGCGCCCTCGCCTCCAGCACCCGGATTCCGGCAATCTGCAAAGTCAGATTCTCCTGATAGGCCTTATCAATCAGAGAATCCAGAACCGGATCATTAAATGCTTTCCACCATTCACTGTTTACAGACTGACTTGTATTGACCTTGTCTGCATCCACCTGCTGCCATGTATCCTCTACCTGGGCTTCCGGCTTTATAAAATCCGGCCCGACCATTCCGCAACCGCCAAGCAGAAGAAGAAATGCCATTGATAACAGATTTTTAAATGATTTTCTTAATGTAAACACGTGTTTTAGGCAAATCGGGTCGGAATGAATATTTATCTCTGAAAATTATCCAGAATTTTTTCTCTGCCAACTCTAGCATAATTGTATAAAATCTTTACAAACAGAAGACAATGGTAGTTTCTCACAAGGGGAAAATCATAATGGCTCTTGAAGGATTATGGACAATACAATTCGCCAAAAGCGAAGAAGAGTTCGGGGGGCTCCAGGTTGAAGAACAACTGAATCGCGGCGGCATATTTGTACTCTCCGGAAACAGGCTATTGGGCGGCGGACTGTCCTACTATTTTGTGGGCACTTATCGCGTTAATGGAACAAACATTGAAATCACCCTGAATGCGACCCAATACAACGATATTGTACGCAGCCCGTTTGGGCCAGAAGGACGGCTGATTTTCAAAGGAGTAATCGAGGGCGAATCCATGACCCTGCATGGGCATGTAGAAGACAACCCGGACAGCCGGCTGGTCATAAAAGCGGAACATCGGGCATAATTCGATAAAGAGAGCGTATATCATCCTTAATTTCTGCCTTGTAGATATTGATCCAAATCAAAATTCATTTTCAGGTTTTTATATAATATTCAACTTACCCGTAGATTATTCAGGAACCCCGGTATGTTCACAGCCAAATCATATATACAAATTCAACCCGTTATTTGCAGCGTTCTGATTACATTTTTCTCCGGCATGGGGCTGGCCCACGCACAGGGAATCGGTGCAGGGACATATGCCTACCCTACCGGCGGACAATCTGATGAGAAGATCCGCAAAGACAACATGTTCTGTCACAACTGGGCAGTGTCCCAGACCGGTTTTGATCCCACATTGAATTATGCACCGCCACCAAGCTATTCCGTTGCTCCACCCCCGAGTTCAAGTGGGTATTTCGGCAGCGGTGAAACCGGGCAGGGTGGTGTAGTCAAGGATGCTGCGGGAGGTGCTGCACTCGGTGCTATTGGCGGCGCCATTGCAGGTAATGCCGGAACAGGCGCCGCCATCGGTGCGGCATCAGCGGCATTGTTTGGCGGCATAAAACGCAATCAGCGCAAATCGGAAGAAGCTGCCTGGTATCAGCATCAGGCCCAGCAACAGGCCCAGCAACAGGCGGCCTATGAGCAGCAAATCAATGCTCAGGCAAACGGCTATCGCCGTGCCTTTGGCGTATGTATGTCTTCACTCAATTATACAGTCCAGTAATCCTGCAATTGTGCAACAGGAGCATTCATGAAAACGGCTAGAACAAAATATATCACCCCCGGTGTCATGCTTTTGATACTGATCTCAAACACCGTCTTGGCCGGCCAGACGGCAAAATACACTGGCACGGTTTACGCCTCGCCCGTCAAAAGCCTGATGCCGCTTGGAAACGGTGACGGCGTATTGATCACGCAATCCGCCGGTATCGTTGCAATGTCAGGGGAACCTCCTACCATGCACACCATCACATGCGTTGGTATGGGTCTGCAAAAAACAGACGAAACTATTACTACCAGCTTTTATTGCAACCTGAAGGAATCCGAAGAAGACAGTTTTGATATCAAAGGCACTGCCAAAAATGAAGAAGGCGGAGAATTTGAAGTGATAGGCGGCAGCGGAAAATGGGCGGGCGCTACCGGAACAGGCAGTTTTGTGCGCGAGATTCAATCGGAAAAAGGTAACAAGAACATCTTCAAAGTGGAAATAACGGTTCCATAATTATTATCGATATCAGTCTGTTTAATTTCATCATTTTCAATCTATACAGGAAACATTATTTTATGAACAAATTCAGCAAGTCGTTCAGCACCATAGCCGGATTAATACTGCTGTCTTTCGCCTGCCATGCGGTGCAGTCCTATGAATCATCTGCCACACTCAATGCTTCAAAAATCCTGCCACCGGACTTGCTGAAAGGCACTCATCATCAGGTCGATGAAACCGTGACCAATGACGGCTTCCTGAATTCCTATACGATCCATTCTGAATTTGGAGACGTCAGCGTTACCTCCACCGCCAAACTCAGAAAATATATCCGTGAAATTGCCGCCGTTGCGGAGATGAAAAAAATCCAGGGCTCCGAAGAGTTCAGCAAAGGCATGAAGGAGAAAGCGGGCGCTGTTGTTGAAGGTGCAGGAGATCTTATCAAGGACCCGGTGGGAACCGTTTCAGAATCGCTGTCCGGTGTCGGAAAACTTTTTTCCCGCGCTGGTGAAAATCTCACTGGCGGTTCACGCAGCGATGCCGAAGGCAGCCGCATGGCAAGCCTGCTGGGTTATGAAAAAGCCAAACGTGACATCGGTTATAAATTCGGTGTGGATGTATACTCCGATAACAAAATTCTCCAGGACGAACTGAATAAACTGTCAAGCGCCGGAGGCACCGGGACCCTGGTCATGAGTGGATTATTGATGGCGGTTCCGGGCGGCGCGGGTGTGGCGGTTTCGGTCACTGGCGGTACCGAGTTGATGGAAGGCGTGATGCATGACAAGGCACCGGCCGATTTGCGCAAAATAAACCGTGAGAAGCTTGCTGCCATGGGCGTCAGTCAGGACATCGCGGACATATTTATTGCCAACAGCATATTTACACCACGGGAACAGACCTACCTGGTCGCGGCGCTGGCCGGCATGAAAAATACAGCCAACCGCGCTGATTACATCAAATTCGCGACCTTGACTGATAATCCGGACATTGCATACTTCCGCCAGCGCCAGGCGCAGATGTACGCATCCTATGATCAAAGCGTGGAACCGATTGAAAGCTTTGTCACGGTTGGCACAGTTACAACTGCCAAAACCAGGAGCGGCAAGATCGTGTTCAATGTACCCCTCGATTATATGCTCTGGACCAAGGGTCTCTCGGCACTGGCTGCATCTGTCGACAGTGAGGTTGCCCGGATGGAAGGCATCAGCGGGAAGGAAATTGTGGTTACCGGCAGCATGAGCCCGCTGGCCAGGGAATCCATAGAAAAAATGGGATGGGTAGTGGTTGAAAATGCAGAAAACAAACTGTCACTGCCCGGGTTTTGAACTGTAAAGACCGATTAACAATAACTGGCATACAACATAAATGGCTGAACAAGATCTTGTAACTGTTACTGTTCATCTCATTGAGGGAGAAACCTTGAAATTCGAGGTGCGGATTTCTGCGGCCAAAGAATTCGGGCTGGGTGATGATATTGAACGATCTTTAACCCGGAATGCTATGGCTGTCGAACTGGACAATAAACTAATTGTAATCCCTTACAGCAATATCAAATATATTGAGTGCGATCCCGCCCCGTCCGTGTTGCCACTAAATATGATCCGGGGAGCCAGACGCCTTAAATCCTGAATACCCGTTGCTGCATTCAAAATTTGTTTATCTTCACACCGCAATCGGCGCCGGGATTGCGGGATGGGATTGATAGCCCACCAATTCGAAGTCTTCATATCTGAAATCGAAGATGGTTTTCACGGCGGGATTGATCTTCATCACCGGCAGCGGCATGGGTTCGCGTTCAAGTTGAGTCTCCACCTGCTGCATATGATTCAGATATAAATGCGCATCACCGAGCGTGTGTACAAGTTCGCCAGGTTTGAGCCCGGTTACTTGGGCAATCATCATGGTGAGTAGTGCATACGAAGCGATATTAAAAGGTACGCCCAGAAAAATATCGGCACTGCGTTGATACAACTGGCAGGAAAGTTTTCCATTCGCCACATAGAACTGGAAAAATGCATGGCACGGCGCGAGCGCCATTTTATCAATCTCACCCACATTCCATGCGCTTACAATCAGACGGCGTGAATCCGGGTTTTTTTTGATTTGGTCGATCACCTGTGATATCTGATCAATGGTGCGGCCATCCACCGTGTGCCATGAGCGCCATTGCGAACCATAAACAGGACCGAGATTGCCCTTTTCATCCGCCCATTCATCCCAGATGGTGACATTGTTATCCTTGAGATACTGGATGTTGGTTTCACCTTTCAGAAACCACAGCAATTCGTGAATGATGGATTTAAAATGCAGTTTCTTGGTAGTGATGGCCGGAAATTTTTCGCTGATATCAAACCGCATCTGGTACCCAAATACGCTCAGGGTGCCGGTGCCAGTGCGATCATCCTTGCGTACACCGTGTTCCTTTACATGACGCATGAGGTTTAGATATTGTTTCATTCTTTTCGTATCTCGTATCTCGTGAAGCGTATCTCGCAAACAGGCAGTGGCTCAGTTTGAAATCTGCTGTAGGGCAAGTCTGCGACTTGCCATAAAAACAGGCACCTCACAGAGGTGCCCTACAGAAAATTTCTCAGGTTGGGGCCCCATCTCACAAACAGAATTTATCGCTTCACGTTTCATACTTCACGCTTCACGTTTTCATTCCGTAATTTCGTTCTTCATTAATTCGCGGTTGATGCGGGAGGGGCGCCGGTTACCCTTGGCGTGCTTGTAGGCAAGTCCAATCATGACCATGCCGGCGATTATCATCGGCAAAGACAGCAAATGTCCCATGGTCAACCATTCAAATGCCAGATAACCAATATGCTGATCCGGTTCGCGTACGAATTCAACACCGGAGCGAAACACACCATAACCGAACAGGAACAAGCCTGAGACCGCCATGGCCGGACGTGGGCGTGCTGAATAGACCCATAGAATCAGGAACAGCAACACGCCTTCGAGCAAGGCTTCGTAGAGTTGTGAAGGATGGCGGGCGATATCGCCAGCATCCGGGTGCGGAAACACCATGGCCCAGGGCAAGGTGGATGGCCCGCCCCAGAGTTCGCCGTTAATAAAATTCGCAATACGGCCAAAGAACAATCCCACCGGCACCACCGGCGCCAGAAAATCACTGACCGTAAAAAATCCTTTTTTGCTTTTATGACCGAAATACCAAATGGCAAGAATGACACCGATTAAACCGCCATGAAAGGACATGCCACCCTGATTGATCTTGATAATGTCGAACGGATGTTCGAGATAATACGGCAGGTTATAGAAAATAACAGAACCAAGACGGCCGCCGATGATGATACCGATGGTGGCGTAAAAAACCAGATCGGCCACCTGATCCGGCAACCAGCGAAAGTCTTTTTCGGCGCGTTTGTTGAGCAACCACCAGGCGATGATAATGCCGACGACGTAGCTGATGCCGTACCAGCGGACATGGATCGGGCCGAGGGAAAAGGCAATGGGGTCGATGTTCGGATAGGTCAGCATCGGGTATGTAGTTTAGCATGAAGCGCGGACTGTGAATGCGTTATAGTGAGAACACATTCCGGCAATTTCACCATCCATGAAAAACCAGAAGCATACCAACGCACTGATAAACGAAACATCGCCTTATCTGCTGCAGCATGCGCATAATCCGGTGGAGTGGCATCCATGGGGCGCGGAGGCGCTGGAACGGGCGCGGCAGCATGACAAACCGATATTGCTGTCCATCGGCTATTCCGCCTGTCACTGGTGTCATGTGATGGCGCATGAGTCGTTTGAGGATGAAACGACGGCGGCAGTGATGAATGAGTATTTCATTAATATCAAGGTGGACCGGGAGGAACGGCCGGACATCGACAAGATTTACCAGACCGCACAGCATCTGCTGACCCAGCGCACCGGCGGCTGGCCGCTGACCATGTTTCTGACTCCGGACGATCATGTACCGTTTTTCGGTGGCACGTATTTTCCGCCCTCTTCCCGTTATGGCCTGCCCGGTTTCAAGGATTTGTTGCTGCGTGTGGCGGACTTTTATAAAGAACAACGTGATGCCATCCGTCAGCAAAACAAATCCATGCAGGATGCGTTATTGCGGATTAGTCAGGCACCGCCGGTGGATGGCGATCTGCAACTTAAACCAGAAGCCTTGCATGTGGCCGTTCAACAGCTTGAAGCGAGTTTTGATCCGGAGCACGGGGGTTTTGGTTCAGCACCCAAATTCCCTCATCCTACCAACCTCACGCGTTTGTTACGTTATTACACAGCGGGCCATTCCGAAATCAATCCTGAAACGGTGCTGCACATGGCGGAACACACGCTGACACGCATGGCCTATGGCGGTGTGTATGACCAGATTGGTGGTGGTTTTTGCCGCTACTCTGTCGATGCGGAATGGGACATCCCGCATTTCGAGAAAATGCTCTATGACAACGGGCCTCTGCTTGCGCTTTATTGTCAGGCCTGGCAGATCACCGGCAATCCGCTATACAAAGCCATAGCGCAGGAAACCGCAGACTGGGTGATCCGTGACATGCAATCACCCGAAGGCGCGTATTACTCGACACTGGATGCCGATTCCGAAGGCCATGAAGGCAGGTTTTATGTGTGGGACACAACAGAACTGCGGGAGATTCTGAGCGCGGAAGAATATGCCGTTGCAGAAAAGTATTTTGGCCTGAATGAACCACCGAATTTTGAAGGCCACTGGCATTTGCATGTGAGAGCGCGGCTGGATCCACAGGATAAAACAGCCATTACATTATTACGGCAGGCCAAACACAAATTGCTGGAGGTGCGCAATAAACGCATCTGGCCGGGGCGTGATGAAAAAATACTCACCTCATGGAATGGCCTGATGATTCAGGGCATGGCGACCGCCGCGATCACATTCGATGATGAAGGCTATTTCGACTCCGCGGCGCGCGCCGTGGAATTCATCCGCACGACCTTGTGGAAAAACCACCGGCTGCTGGCCACATACAAGGATGGCAAGGCGCATCTGAATGCTTATCTCGATGATTATGTGTTTCTGATCGAAGGCATCCTCACATTATTGAATTATCGCTGGAACATGGACTGGCTGAATTTCGCGATTGACCTTGCGGAAACGTTACTGGATGCGTTTGAAGACAAGGACAAAGGCGGATTTTATTTCACCTCGCACGATCACGAACAACTGATACAGCGTAATAAACCGTACATGGATGAAGCCACGCCAGCAGGGAATGGTGTGGCGGCTTCTGTGTTGCTGCATCTCGGCCACTTGATCGGGGAACAACGTTATCTGGACGCGGCGGAACGCGTTTTGAAATCGGCATGGCACTCGATTGTGCGCTATCCGTCCGCGCATAATTCATTACTGAATGCACTGGAAGATTATTTGCAGCCACCGCGGCAGATCATTTTGCGCGGCGAAGAAAAGGAGCTGCGGCAATGGTGGCAGATATGCCGTAAACACAGCGATATCATTAGCATGATCTTTCCGATCCCTGCAAATGCATCTGAATTACCGGGACTGTTGGCGGACCGAAAGCCCGTGAGTGAGGCCGTCGCCTACATTTGTCAGGGACATCAGTGCCTCGCGCCGGTCTTGCGGCTTGATTTAATCCCGGAAACCTTGAACAATTCTAAATCTTAGGGCTCATAATTTGCTGCGTCGCAATATCCGCAGCAACACCGGTCCACACCTTCACGCTGCAGGCAGACCAGGGGAATTTCCGGTGCAGGGGTCTTAGCGTGCATTTTCAGCCATAAAAACTAAACCCAATAAACAAATAGAGGGCAGGTAATCATGAGTACAACCAACAAAAAACTGCAGGCGTGGGTCGACAAGATGGCCGCGCTGTGTCAGCCGAGCCAGGTCGTTTGGTGTGATGGTTCGGAGGAAGAAAACAACCGGATGTGGGACCTCCTGGTGAAAGGCGGCACTGCCAAACGCCTCGACGACAAAAAACGTCCGAACAGCTATTACATCCGTTCCGTCCCAGAAGACGTGGCCCGTGTGGAAGATCGTACCTATATCTGCTCACAGAAACAGGATGATGCCGGCCCCACCAATAACTGGATGGAACCGAAAGAAATGCGCGGCATTCTGGATGGTCTGTTCAAAGGCTGCATGAAAGGCCGCACCATGTATGTCATTCCATTCAGCATGGGCCCGATTGGTTCTGATATCGCCCACATCGGTGTTGAACTTTCCGATTCTCCCTATGTAGTCACCAACATGCGCATCATGACCCGCATCGGCAAGAAAGTACTCGAAGCACTGGGGTCAGATGGAGAGTTCGTACCATGCATACACACCGTCGGCGCACCGCTGGCAGACGGACAGAAAGATGTGCCGTGGCCATGCAATACCACCAAATACATTGTGCATTTCCCGGAAACCCGTGAAATCTGGTCCTACGGTTCCGGTTATGGCGGCAACGCCCTGCTTGGCAAGAAATGTTTTGCCCTGCGTATCGCGTCCGTCATGGGCCGCGATCAGGGCTGGCTCGCTGAGCACATGCTGATCCTGAAACTCACCAATTCGAAAGGCAAGGTGCGTTATGTGGCGGGGGCATTCCCCAGCGCCTGTGGCAAGACCAACCTCGCCATGCTCACGCCGACCATTCCCGGCTGGAAAGTGGAATGTATCGGTGACGACATTTGCTGGATGAAATTTGGAAAGGATGGTCAATTGTATGCCATCAATCCGGAAGCCGGCTTCTTCGGTGTGGCACCCGGTACCAGCATGAAATCCAATCCCAATGCCATGCATTCACTGACCAAAAATTCCGTTTTCACCAATGTCGCGGAAACTGATGACGGCGATGTATGGTGGGAAGAAATGACTGACCAGAAACCGGCCCACCTGAAAGACTGGAAAGGCAATGACTGGGGCCCGTCAACCGAAACTCCGGCTGCCCATCCGAATGCCCGTTTCACCGCGCCGGCCGCACAGTGCCCGGTAATGGCGGCTGAATGGGAAGATCCGAGAGGCGTGCCGATCAGTGCGATCATGTTCGGTGCCCGCCGTGCTTCCGTAGTGCCGCTGGCCAACGAAGCCCGTAACTGGGTACATGGTACTTTCCTCGGCACCATCGTCGCCAGTGAAATGACCGCTGCCGCTTTCGGCAAGATTGGTCAGTTGCGGCGCGACCCGATGGCCATGCTGCCGTTCTGTGGTTACAACATGGCTGATTACTGGGGTCACTGGCTCAAGATGGGTAAAACGGCCGGCGCGAAACTGCCGAAGATTTTCTACGTCAACTGGTTCCGCAAGAACGACAACGGCAAGTTTATGTGGCCGGGTTTCGGCGAAAACAGCCGCGTATTGCAGTGGGTCTTTGACCGCTGCGAAGGCACCGGCGAGGCCATTGAAACCCCCATTGGCAATCTGCCGACGCTGGATGCGATCGACTTCAGTGGCCTGAATGTGAACGAAACCGACAAGGCCCAGTTGCTGCGGGTTGATGTGGATGGCTGGCTGCAGGAAATACCGTTGATCCGCGAATACTATGCGTCCTTCGGCAGCCATTTGCCACCAGAACTCAGCAAGGAAATCGACGATCTGGAAAAACGCCTGCAAAAGGAAAAACAGGCTGCTGCATAAGAACTGTTTTTTTACTATGGTTCGGAAAGCCCGCTGTAGTATACAGCGGGCTTTTTTATTATTAGAGATTTGTGTCATTTCGAGCATAACGAGAAATCCTTGTCTCGATCATCGGGAGCGATCTTTATGAGATCCCTCACTTCGTTCGGGAGGCTTACAACAGATTTCTCCCTCCGGTCGAAATGACAATATTGTGTTAAGCAACTATAAAAATTACAGAAATATTTTCTGAGGAAAACTCATGATCGAAATGACACTGGACCTTGCGGAAAAAATCGGCAAGGCAGCACTAGCGAAAGCGGCGGAAATGAAACGTCCCATGAGTGTGTCAGTAGTGGACGAATCGGGTCGTCTTGTTTATTACTCACGCGCCGACAACGCCGGATTTTTTACTTTTGATACCTCACGCGCGAAAGCGATGGCGGCTGCTTCCTTCAAGCGTTCAACACTGGAAATCACCCAGAACAAGGACCTGAATCCCCTGCTCTGGTATTCATTACCGAGTGTGGTGCCTGCACAGGCCTTGCCGAGTCCCGGTGGTTTGCCAATCTTCCGTGATGGGCGATTGATCGGTGCCATCGGTCTCGGCGGTGGCTCGCCCGATGAAGATCATCAATGCGCATTGGCCGGCGCTGCAGTCATAGCCTGATTTTTTAACAGGAGAATTTAAATATGGCCGGTTCCAGTCTGCTTGCATTAATTGATGACATTGCCACCATCCTTGATGACGTCTCGGTAATGAGCAAGGTGGCCGTCAAAAAGACGGCTGGGGTGCTGGGCGATGATCTGGCCCTCAATGCGCAACAGGTTGCTGACGTCAAAGCGGACCGCGAATTACCCGTAGTGTGGGCGGTTGCCAAAGGCTCGTTTGTCAACAAACTGATTCTGGTGCCGTCTGCCCTCGCCATCAGTGCGTTTCTGCCTTGGGCGATCACGCCGTTACTGATGCTGGGTGGATTGTTTTTGTGTTTTGAGGGTTTTGAGAAACTCGCCCACAAGTATCTGCACAGCAAGACAGAAGACACACAGCATCACAAAGAACTGGTCGAAGCTGTCGCGAACCCTTCCGTGGACATGGTGACTTTCGAACGCGACAAGATCAAAGGCGCTGTGCGCACAGATTTTATTCTCTCCGCAGAAATTATAGTCATTACGCTGGGAACGGTAGCCGCGGCGGCTTTCGGTAAACAGGTGGCAGTGCTGAGTGCTATTGCGGTCATCATGACCGTCGGCGTGTACGGTCTGGTGGCCGGCATTGTGAAGCTGGATGATGCCGGACTTTATCTCAGTCAGCAGAGTGCTCTGTTGCAGCAAAAACTCGGGAAGTTACTGCTGGGGTTTGCGCCATGGCTGATGAAATTTCTGTCCATTGCCGGCACAGCAGCGATGTTTCTGGTGGGCGGTGGCATCCTCTCCCATGGCATACCCGGCATGCATCATCTGATACACGATTTCGCCCTTGCCATGGAGGAAGTTCCGGTCATAGGTACCGTACTGGAATTTCTGACACCGCTGGTGATGGATGCGCTGGTCGGGATTATAGCGGGTGGAATCGTTGTTGCCGTGCTGGCGCTGATAAACCGGTTCAGGAAATAAACGAACAGGTCTTCGGTACAACTACCAGGTATATCCAAATTCTGTCTTGAACCGGTCCTTGAATTCGTCCATGGTGAAGGAGTGATTCTGTGTGCCGGGATTTTCGATCTTGATGGCACCCATCAATGACGCAATGCGGCCGGTGGTGTCCCAGTCCATATTATTGGTCATGCCGTAAATCAGTCCGGCACGGTAAGCATCACCACAGCCGGTCGGATCCTTGATCTCTTTGGGCCTGGCTGATGGAATCACATGGCATTTGCCCTTCACATAAATAAAAGAACCCTTCCCGCCACGTGTGACCACCAAAGCTTCCACCTCGGCCGTCAATTGATCCGGTGTCATTTTGGTCCGCTCCTGCATCAACTGCCATTCGTAATCATTGACCGTGACCCATTGGGCCTGATCAATAAAGGTGCGTAATGCCTCACCATCGAACATGGGCATGCCCTGACCAGGATCAAAAATAAACGGGATACCGGCTTCCTGAAATTGCTGTGCGTGTTCAATCATGCCGTCGCGGCCGTCAGGGGAAACGATACCCAGCTTAATGCCCTTGGCATCTGAAACTTTATTATGATGGGCGAAACTCATCGCGCCGGGATGAAAGGCCGTGATCTGGTTGTCGTCCAGATCGGTGGTAATAAAAGCCTGGGCGGTGTAGGCCGTATCGATCACTTTCACGTGTGTGCGGTCAATTTTGTTCTTGTCCATCCAGTAAGCGTAGGGATCAAAATCCTTGCCTACTGTACCCATCGGGGTAGCATCTGCATTGAGTAACTTCAGGTTATAGATCATGTTGCCGGCACAGCCTCCAAATTCACGCCGCATCTCCGGCGCCATGAAGGACACATTCAGAATATGCACCTTTTCGGGGAGGATGTGGTTCTTGAAATAGTCCGGAAAGACCATGATGTTGTCATAGGCGAACGAACCACAGATCAGCGCAGTCATTTAGTTTTCCTTACGGTTATTTTCCGGCAGAAACGCGACGGACTTCACAATTACAGCAAATAGCACAAGCCAGTGAAAGATTATCTGTTATAGAGTTCACAGTTTCAATGCAGGCGAAATTGCTGTCTGCTTGAACGGAAACCAGTTTACCACATGGAACATTTTTTGCTGTCGTAACAGATGCATGGGGAGGCGACCGTTCAGATTACTGGCGAGGCCAGTCCATAAATCATGTTAAATACAATTTCGGACATGGCTGATTTAGATGAATTCAATCCAACCCTGACCAACATCAGCAGGCTCCTGTACCAGGACAACAGTCTGTCACAGAAGGAATGGATGGCACAGTGTTCAAACCTGCAACTGTTCAGCCTGTTTCAACCCATCTTTAGCTATGCCCTCCACCGCCAGGTCGGTTTTGAGGCCCTAGTCAGGGGTTACGATGAAAATCACAGCCTGGTTCAGCCTGAAAAGATATTCAGGGGCAGTTCTATTAATGAAATGCTGGCAATAGACCGGATCTGCCGTTCACTGCATCTGGCCAACTTTGCCGGTATCCAGAACCACAGTGATGCGTGGCTGTTCCTGAATGTAAACCCGCTCATCGTCAGTGAACATGTGCCTAACCGGGCACCGTTTATGCGTGAGGTACTGGAACTTTATAACATTCCCCCACAACGTGTTGTAATTGAGATTCTGGAAACCGCCATCTTCAACCAGACCAAGTTTCTCGAGACGATTAAATATTATCGTGAGATAGGTTGTATGATCGCGATCGATGATTTTGGTGCGGGCCACTCCAATTTCAACCGTATCTGGGACTGTCATCCTGATTTTGTAAAACTGGATCGATCAATTTTCAACGAGGCCGTACGCAACAAGAAGCTGCGGAAAAGTATACCTAAACTTGTCGGACTGCTGCACGATTATGGCTGCATGGTGCTGGCAGAGGGTATCGAAACCTATGAACAGGCAATACTCTGCATGGATGCCGAATTTGATTTAATCCAGGGATTTCTGTTCTCGGAACCGGCCCATGCACATGAATTGACCGATCAGTCAGATGAAATATGGACAATACTCAAGGACAAGTTCAAAAGCGATGTCAGTTATAAAATCGATGAACATGAAGAAAACCTGAATCCTTATATAGAAGAATTTCATGCTGTCGCCATGTCTCTTAAAAACCAGAATAATATCGAGAGAAAATGCCAGCACATGCTGAACATGGACAAGGTCATCCGTTTTTATCTCATCAATGAGAGTGGCGAACAGAGAAGCACCAACATCAACTCAAAATATTATCAGCAAAACCTCAACCCGCTTTATACACCATTGCAGGGTGTTCATAATGCCACCTGGTATCACAGGCAATATTTCAGGAAAGCCGTCAATAGTCCCGGCAAGATTCATGTGACCGGCCCTTATTTCTCGACTACCGATGCCAGAACCTGTATTACCCTCTCCATGGCCAGAAAACTGGCGGACAATTTCTACGTACTGTGTTGTGATCTTGAAGTGTAGTTAGTGCTCTCTGCCCTGCCCCAGACCGGGCAACAGTATTTACATCAACAGGCTGCGGTATAATAATCAATTGTCTGCCTGAACGTGCGATAAAACTCCATGTCCACACTCCTGCGTTACTGCCTCAGTCTCTGGGACAAGATTTCCCATATAGGCACAGCGGGGAAACCTTATGCTGAAGCGCGCAGAATAGTACTCACCAACCAGATTGCATTTCTGGGTGGTATCGTTCCGCATTTTTATAATCTTTTCTATTTCCTGCACAATTACGAACTTCTGAAAATGCCCATCATGGTCAATGTGGTGGGTTCATTTATCTGTCTTGGAGTATTGTCACTTAACTACAAGCAATACACGCAGCTTGCCAAATACGTCATCATCATCGTACCGAACATTCAGATTTTCCTGCTGACCTATTATCTCAGCACGGCCTCTGGTATGCACCTTCTGCATATCATGATGATCAGTTTTGTGCTGTTCCTCCTGTCCAATGAGAAAAAAGTCGTCATTGTGACCATGTCGGCACTGCCATTGATTCTGTATATACTCTCATTTGTCCTGTTTTCACCCGAAGTAAGCCCGATCAGTCTTGATCCGGATATACTCAAAGTATTTTTCATCATCATTTCAATTACCGTGTTCCTGCTGGTCATGCTGTTTTTCATGCTTTTTTACAGGGAAATTCTTCGCACCGAGAAACTGCTGCAAACCGAGTACGAGCGATCGGAGCGGTTGTTACTGAACATACTTCCCGATGAAGTGGCACAACGTCTGAAAACCAATCCGGATGCCATTGTGGAAAATATTTCATCTGCCACAATTTTATTTGCTGATATAGTCGGTTTTACCGGAATTACTACCTCTTTATCACCCGCTGATTTGCTGGCCATACTGAACGAGGTATTTTCCCGCTTTGATAAACTTGTCGAAAAATACGGCATGGAGAAAATCAAGACCATCGGCGACGCCTATATGGTTGCAGGTGGTGTGCCTGTGCCAATACCGGGACATACAGTATCCATGGCACATCTGGCCCTGGACATGCTCAATGAAATCGATGCTTTTCATTTTGGTGATAAACAGATTGGTATCCGTATCGGTTTCCATACTGGCCCGGTGGTTGCAGGTGTCATCGGCAAAAAGAAATTCAGTTATGATATCTGGGGGGAAGCAGTAAACTACGCCAGCCGTCTTGAATCGCATGGAAATCAGGGGAAAATACACGTGTCTCGCGAAGTTTACGGCCTTTTAAAAGATCAATTTTCATTTATTCCCAGAGGCGTTATATTTATCAAGGGCCTGGGAGAACAGGAAACCTACTTTCTCACAGGGAGGTTATCAAACAATAATAACTGACCACTCTGGAATGGGTATCAGACATGAATCGCCTTACATATCTTTTGGCCCTGTTTACCGCTTTCCTTTCATTTTCTGCAAACGCCAACGGCCTGCTTCGTAACGGTCTGGGCAGCCGTGCCGCCAGTCTTGGGGGTGCAGGTCTGGCCTATTCCGACGACCCGCTGAACGCCATCAACAGTCATCCGGCCGGCTTGTCTCATACAACCGATGAAATATTCGAATTTGGTCTTTCAACGGCTTTTCTTGATGCGGAGTACAGTAATTCACAGTCACAAGACAATGAGGCAGATTCATGGACGGGGGTTCTGCCTGAAGCCGCCTACAGCAAACGCATGAATGACAGGCTCATCCTGGGCGCTTCAATCAGTCCCGTTTCCGCACTGGAGGCTGACTGGAATTTTATCGATCCGCCCGGAGCATTGGGCATCACTTTCGGACCGCAGGAACACAAATCATCTTTTCTTGTATTACGAACTGCGGCTGGATTCGGCTATGAAGTCACACCGGAATTTTCAGTGGGCGCCAGCATTGGTCTTTTGTACAACCGTAACCGGTTACACGCACCTTATGTATTTCAGAGTCATCCCGTACTCGCGGGTGCGCTGGGTGGTGCAAAAGTGCTGGCCAATCTGGAAGCAGATGGTTTTGGTGTTAATGGTGTTTTAAGCGCCGGTTTGAAACTTTCAGAAAAGCTGCAATTGATGTTGAGCTACACCACCAAAAGCAGTTTTGATGCAACAGGTACTATTCGCGGTCTTGCACCGCTCGGAATCGGTGCCTATGAGTACGATGCCGAAGTGGAAACGCAAATGCCGCAAATGCTGGGGGGCGCCATACACTGGGAGGCCAGTCCACAATGGCGTCTGGGTCTGCAAATCGACTGGATCGACTGGAGCGATGCCTTTGAAGACCTGCCCCTGCATCTCACCAATGGAACCAACGCCGCATTGAACGGCATACTCGGCAGCAATCGTATAGATGATACTGCTCCTCTGGACTGGGAAGATCAGATTGTGTACCGATTCGGCGCAGAATATGACTGGTCTGAAAAGCTCACCCTGCGCGGTGGCTACAGTTATGGTGACAGCCCGGTACAATCTGAATTTCTCACGCCAACCACTGCTGCCATCATACAACACACCATCAGTCTGGGCGCCGGATATCAAGCCGGGAATTATATTATTGATCTGGCATACCAGTGGGATTTGCCTACCAGTGATTCCGTAGGCAATAGTGGCTTGCTGGCCGGTGAGTACAGTAATTCGGAAGTGGATGTGAGTATCCACTGGTTGAGTATTGGAATAAGGTTTGGTGATTGAAAAGCATTAACGGCCAGGACTGATCTGTCAACCACAACAACTATTCACTAATCACTTCACCTTCACCCGCTATATTACCGAAACCCTGCGTTGTTTCACGGAACTACCCTTGCCTGCACCCTGCCGTTCCAGCACCGGCTTCAGATACTGCCCGGTGTAGGATTTCAGGTTTTTGGCAATAACTTCCGGTGTGCCAGTCGCAATCACCTGTCCACCACCATCACCGCCTTCAGGCCCCAGATCGATAATCCAGTCCGCCGTTTTGATTACATCAAGGTTGTGCTCAATCACAATCACGGTGTTCCCATGATCACGCAGGCGATGCAAGACATTTAGCAATTGCTGGATGTCATGGAAATGTAATCCGGTTGTTGGTTCATCCAGAATATAAAGTGTTTTCCCTGTATCACGTTTGGATAGTTCACGTGACAGTTTGACACGCTGCGCTTCACCACCGGACAGTGTAGTCGCATTCTGTCCCAGCGTGATGTAGGAAAGACCCACATCCACCAGCGTTTGCAGTTTACGCTCGATGGCAGGTACTGCAGCAAAGAATGCATGCGCGTCTTCCACCGTCATGGACAGCGTTTCATGGATGGATTTCCCTTTGTAGCGAATATCGAGTGTTTCGCGATTGTAGCGTTTGCCCTTGCACACATCGCAAGCTACATAAATATCTGGAAGAAAATGCATCTCTACCTTGATCACGCCGTCGCCCTCGCAGGCTTCGCAACGCCCGCCTTTTACATTGAAACTGAAACGGCCGGGTTGATAACCCCGTGAACGTGCTTCCTGAGTTGCGGCATACAACTCACGTATCGGCGTGAATATACCGGTATAGGTTGCCGGGTTGGAACGGGGCGTACGACCGATAGGGCTCTGATCAATATCCACGACCTTGTCAAAATGATCGAGGCCATCGATGGATTTGTATTTCGCAGGAGCGAGATTGCTGCCATTGATCTCTTTGGCAGCAATTTTATAAAGCGTTTCATTGATAAGCGTGGACTTTCCTGATCCTGAAACGCCGGTAACACAGATCAATGTGCCAACCGGAAACTCGACATCAATGGTACGCAGGTTGTTGCCGGCAGCACCTTTGATGCGCAGCATTGTTTTTGGATTCACAGGTGTTCTCAGCGCCGGAATTTCAATGCGCCGGCGGCCAGATAGATATTGCCCGGTCAGGGATTCTGCATGAGCGGCGATATCGGCCGGCAATCCTTCAGCAACAATTTTCCCGCCATGCACGCCGGCACCTGGACCGATATCGATAATGTGATCGGCCGCTGCGATGGCTTCCTCATCATGTTCAACCACAATCACTGTATTACCCAGATCGCGCAGGTGGCGGAGGGTTGAGAGTAATTTCTGATTGTCCCGCTGGTGCAGACCAATGGAAGGCTCATCGAGGACATACATGACACCCACCAGACCGGCGCCGATCTGGCTGGCCAGGCGGATGCGTTGTGCTTCACCACCGGAAAGAGTTTCGGCACTGCGATCCAGCGTCAGATAATTCAAACCAACATTCACCAGAAACTGCAGCCGGTCATTCACTTCTTTCAGAATTTTGGCAGCGATTTCGCCACGCTGTCCCTGGATACGCAACTCACTGAAAAAATGGCGGGCGCGTTCAATGGGCAGTGCCGTCACTTCAGGCAATGAACGTTCGCCGATAAACACATGCCGTGCCGAGGGATTGAGCCGTGTGCCATTACAGGAAGGGCATGACTTGTTGCTCAGGTATTTCGCCAGTTCTTCACGCACCATGATGGAGTCTGTTTCCTTGTAACGCCGCTCCATGTTCGGGATGACACCCTCAAACGGATGTTTGCGCTTGACGGTACGTTTGCGGTCATGCAGGTAATCAAAGGTAATTTCCACGTCACCACTGCCAAACAGAATCACGTCCTGGATGTTTTTGGTGATACTTCTGAAAGGAGCATCAATATTAAACTTGTAATGTGCCGCCAGGTTTTTCAGTAACTGGTAATAATAGGCATTGCGCCGGTCCCAGCCGCGGATGGCACCGCCGGGCAGACTCAATGCCGGATCCTGGATGACACGTTCCGGATCAAAAAACTGGATCACGCCCAGACCATCACACTGACTGCAAGCACCCATGGGATTGTTAAACGAAAACAACCTCGGCTCGAGTTCATTCAGACTGTAACCGCACTGGCTGCAGGCAAATCGGGCTGAAAACGTGATCTCATCCCGGTGCGGTTGATCCAGTGAAACGACCCGGGCAATACCCTCTGATAAACGTGTTGCTGTCTCAAACGATTCCGCCAGTCGCAACCCGAGATCAGCACGTACCTTGAACCGATCCACGATCACTTCGATATCATGTTTTTTGCGCAGATCCAGTGCCGGCGCCTGATCAAGTTCAACGACCTTGCCGTCAATCCGGGCACGGATGAAACCTTCGCTTTTCAGGCGCTCAATCAGTTGCAGATGTTCTCCCTTGCGTCCCTGCACCACGGGCGCCAGCAGCATCAAACGTTCGCCATCCGGCGAGCTCAGCACCTGATCTACCATCTGGCTGATGGTTTGTGCCGCAAGACTCACGCCATGTTCCGGGCAGCGCGGTTCGCCAACACGCGCATACAGCAGGCGCAGATAATCGTAGATTTCGGTGATGGTGCCGACGGTCGAACGCGGATTATGAGAAGTGGATTTCTGTTCTATGGAAATCGCAGGCGACAATCCTTCGATATGGTCAACATCCGGTTTTTCCATCATGGATAAAAACTGCCGCGCATACGCTGAGAGCGATTCCACATACCTGCGCTGGCCATCCGCATAAATCGTATCAAACGCGAGCGATGACTTGCCGGAACCGGAAAGCCCGGTGATGACAATCAGCCTGTCACGCGGAATATCCAGGTCGATATTCTTCAGATTATGGGTACGGGCGCCCCGGATACGGATGTAATTCATGAAACGTTCGTCGCGCGGATAGTGTTTCGGTTAAATCTTTTTCGCCGCCAAAAATGCAAACTGCTACTATACGGGCTTTTTATGACCCGACGCAAAGAGATTCAGGAATGTCTACTGGCGATACCATGACCACTACAGAGCTTCGCAGCAGTCTTGCGCTGGCCCTGATTTTTTTCCTGCGCATGCTGGGACTGTTCCTGATTCTTCCCGTATTTGTCCTCTATGCGCGGGATCTGCCTGATGCAACACCTGTCCTGATTGGTCTGGCACTGGGATGCTATGGTCTGACCCAGGCCCTGTGCCAGATCCCGTTCGGAGTATTATCAGATCGCCTCGGCAGAAAGCCTGTCATTATCGGTGGCCTGTTGATTTTTATACTCGGCAGCGGAATTGCCGGCAGCACCGACTCCATTTACCTGATCATTCTGGGCCGTGCCCTGCAAGGTGCCGGCGCCATTGCCGCAGCCGTGATGGCGCTGGCAGCCGACCTCACGCGTGAATCACAACGAAGCAAGGCCATGGCACTGATAGGCATCAGCGTCGGTGCTGCTTTCTGTCTTGCGTTTGTTGCAGGACCCTTACTGGATCCCATGGTAGGTGTCCCGGGTTTGTTCTATATCAGTGCGGCCCTGGCCGGGCTGGCCATCCTGATTCTGCTGTTGCTGGTACCGGATCCGGATATGAGTGCAACCTCCGCCCGTAACATCAGTGGGATATCCGTATTGCTCACAGATCGATCGTTACTGCGTCTTTATGTCAGCATATTCCTGCTGCATATGATCCTCATGGCTAGTTTTGTCGCCATACCGTTGCTACTTCGTGACGTGGCCGGGATTGAGGTTGCATCCCACTGGCATATCTATCTGCCGGTGCTGATACTTTCCGGCATATTGATGATGCCCTTCCTGATCCTCGGAGAAAAATACCATAAAGAACGCCTGTTTTTTACCGGCGCGGTATTTCTGATGCTGCTGGCACAATCGGGATTTTATCTGGGGCAGATGAGTACCACGGTTATTGCATTTTTTCTGCTTTTGTTCTTTCTGGCTTTCAATTACATGGAAGCGTCCCTGCCGGCACTGATCTCGAAGGCCGCCCCAGCCGGGCAAAAAGGCGCTGCTCTTGGAATTTATTCCACCAGCCAGTTTATCGGTACCTTCTGTGGTGGTGTGGCCGGCGGCTTTCTATATGATCATTTTGCGGAAGCAGGCGTATTTCTGTTTGGCAGTTCCATATGTCTGTTCTGGCTTCTGCTCCTGTTCCTTTTGCAAAAGCCCTTTCAACACAAGAGCTTATCCCCCGGCACCCCTTGATTCACAGCGTGCCGGTGCACGCACCGCCGGATTGCGATAACATCGCTTCTTTGATCAATAAATATAAAAGGAGGGAATCCTATGGCCCGTGGAGTCAACAAAGTCATTCTAATCGGTAATCTCGGTAACGACCCTGACGTGCGTTACACCGCCAATGGCAAGGCGATTACCAATATCTCGCTGGCTACTTCAGAATCCTGGAAGGACAAGGATTCCGGCGAACAGCAGGAACGCACCGAATGGCACCGCGTGGTATTTTTCGGGCGGCTGGCCGAGATTGCCAGTGAATACCTCAAGAAAGGTTCACAGGTCTACGTGGAAGGAAGCCTCAGAACCAACAAGTGGCAGGACAAGGAAGGCAAGGACCGTTACACCACAGAAATCATCGCCAGCGAGATGCAGATGCTGGGCGGTCGTGGTGGTAGCTCCGGGACTGCCTACAGCAACCAGACGGCCCCTGACACAGAGGATAGATCACCTTCCCAGAACAGCGCCAGACCGCAAACCACAGGTAAACGCAAGGAAGATGATTTTGATGATGACATCCCGTTCTAGTCAAGTCATACACGGCTGATATTTACCGGTTCCTGTAGACCGGGCATCTGCCCGATTTTAGGAGCTTGTAACCCGTCCCTTGATCTTGTAAGTTTGAAATGTGATGTAAATCACATTTGCTGCTTTGCGCTAATTGAATGTGAACTGGTTCACACCATACTTAAACGTATGGGAAGTTTAATTACCCAGTTTATAACTAATAATAATAATAATAAGACGCTGGGTTGTATTGCCTGTGCCATATACCGATTCTCCTGCTCCCGTGGATAAAAAAAACCGTACAACGGGTGTGCCCAGAACTCACACTGTTCAGACAGATGGCGAGGTTTTTAATCTCAACGACATCTTCGAGAAGGCCCTTGAGTGTATATCGCGTATTGATACCCAGGGACATTTTCTTGGCACCAACCAGCGCTTTCTTGACGCCTATGGTTATGCACCGGAAGAGCTTACCACGCTGACCTGGCGTGATTTGACCCATGAGGATGACTGGAGTGAAGCGGAACGGGCCATCGCCGATATGCATCGGACCGGCCGCGGTGAATATGAAGGGCGCGGTATCCGTAAAAATGGTTCCATGTTCTGGAAACACTGCGTGAAATTCCGCAGTTCGGGAAATACTGATGTTGTCACTGATCATTACTGTTTCATGCGCGATATTACCGAGCAGAAACTCAAGGAACAACGGCGGCTTGAAGAAATCAACCAGGACCTGAACAAGACCCAGAAGCTACTGTCAGGCATCATTAATTCATTGCCGGGTGCAGTTTACCAGTACCGTCTCGGCAGGAACGGTCAACAGGATTTCCCCTACATGAGCGCGGGTGCAGCACGGTTGTTCGGGTTAAGCGCAGCAGAAATCATGCAGGAATCCTCCAAAGCCTGGTCCATAGTTCATGCTGCTGATATTGAGGGCCTGACACGCAGTATTGCAGTTTCTGCACATGAATTATCTCCCTGGCATTATGAATTCCGCGTACATGAACCTGATGGTGGCATACGCTGGCTGCGGGGTTATTCAATACCCGAACCTCCGGACGCAGAAGGAAACATTGTCTGGAATGGTTTGTTTATTGATGTGACAGACGACAAGCAGACTGCAGAGCGTCTGGCTGACAAGGAACGGGATCTGCGTACCATCATCGATACCGAGCCTGAGTGTGTAAAACTGGTGGCTGAAGATGGCACTATCCTTGATATGAATCCGGCCGGGCTGGCCATGCTGGAAGCTGAGTCACTGGAACAGGTCCGCGGCATGCATGTCAGCAAACTTGTTAACTTGCCCTACCAGAACACTTTCATGGAATTACACCACAAGGTCCTCAACGGGTATACGGGAAAGCTGGAATTTGAAATTACCGGCCTGAAGGGGAAACAACGCTGGCTGCAAACTCACTCCAGTCCATTACGGGATCGCGATGGAAGGATCATTGCTCACCTGAGTGTCACCCATGATATTTCCGAGCGCAAACGTATCGAACTGGCCTTGCGAGAAGGCCAGGCACATATGCGCCTGCTCAGCGATTCCGTACCGGTGATTATCAGTTACATCGATCAGGACCTTAAATACCAGTATGTAAATTCCAACTTTGAGAATACTTTTGGTTACTCAAGAAATGATGTTTTGGGTAAACCCATCAACAAGGTCGCCGATCCACGCGAATACCAGAAAATCAAACCACATCTCAAGGCGGCACTGACCGGCAAGGTCGTCAAATATGAGCATTTCATGCAACGTGATGACAAAAAGCATATCTATGAAATCACACTGACACCTCATATTGACAGCCATGGCACGATTACCGGCGTGTATATGGTCAGCAATGATGTCACCTCGCGTGTTCAAAACACACGCGCACTGAAAATGCAGAGTCATTGCAATGCCATCATTGCCCAGGCCAATACTGAAAACCAGTTACTGCACGATATCTGCAGGATTATTGTCAAAGAGGGCGAGTATTGCTTTGCCTGGATCGGTTACAAGCAACGTGATGAGCATCGCACCGTTTCGCCAGTGACCTGGTCCGGTCTTGAAAGCGGTTATCTGGACAAGAAGATCACCTGGGCTGATGATTCCCATGGCCAGGGGCCGGTCGGCAAGGCAATTCGCGGCGGACAAACCATCATCGTGCATGACATCGCCACTGAACCCGGGTTTGATCTGTGGCGTGATGATGCGCTGGAACGCGGGTACAGAACCATTATGGTCATGCCGATACAAACAGATTCTGACATCATCGGAACACTGGCCATTTATTCAACCGGCAAAAATTCCTTTGATAAGGAAGAAGCAAAACTGCTCAAACATCTTGGTGATAACCTGAGTCATGGCATACGCGCACTCCGCGCACGTATACAACGTGAAAAAGCGACACGGGCATTACGGCAAAGTGAGGAGCGTTTCCGTAATATATTTGAACATTCACCCGTCGGCATGATGCTGCTGGATCCTGCATTCAGGATTGCACATTTCAATCCGGCGTTTTCCGATATGATTGGATACCGGGAAGCTGAATTGTTCCAGCATGGACTGGAACATATCATGTCGCCGGAAATACTGGAGGCCCAATTCATACAGCTCAGACAATTAAACAATGAGCATCCCAATCACGCTGAGGAACAGACTTACATACATCAGAACGGTGAAATCATTCATGTTACGCAAAACACCACGCTGATCACAGACAGTAAAGGCCGGCCTGAATATTATCTCCTGCAAATGGAAAATATAACGGAGACCCGCCGGCTGTCAGAACGGCTCAGTTTCCAGGAGAGACATGACGCCCTGACCGGACTACCCAACCGGCGGGAACTGGAACGGCGGCTGGCATTATTGTTGAATAACTGCCGTGTTGAAAAAAGTGAACATGCGCTGTGTCATATCGACCTTGATCAGTTCAAAATCATCAATGACGCCTGCGGTCACTTGGCCGGCGACGAATTATTGCGGCAAATCGCCGGACTGTTACAGGCCCGCATCCGCAAGAGTGACATATTGGCACGACTCGGTGGTGACAAATTTGCCTTGCTGATGGAGTACTGCTCTATAAGCCAGGCTGAACGCGTTGCTGAAGCATTATGCAATGAAATTTACGAATTACGTTTCAACTGGGAAGACAGACGCTATACCCCCAGCGCCAGCATCGGCGTTGTTACCATCAATGAAAACAGCGGTGAGCTCTCGAATATATTGAGCATGGCGGAAGCGGCCTGTTATGCGGCCAAGGATGCCGGACGCAACCGGGTGCATATTTACCGTTTGCATGATGAAAATCTGGAAGCACGGCGTGGAGAAATGCAATGGGCAGTGAGAATCCATGAAGCGCTGGATGAAAAACAACTACGTCTCTGCATACAATCTATACGCCCCGCCAGACCCCGTACTGATCTGGGCCATCACTATGAATTCCTGCTGCGTATGCAGGACAAAAGCGGCAAAATGGTGATGCCCGGGGCATTCATGCCGGCTGCAGAACGTTATAACCTCAGCATCGAACTGGACAAATGGGTACTGCAACACGCACTCGGCTGGATGGCGGAAAATCCACGCCGTTTGCGCCGCATCGGCCTGTGTTCGATCAATCTCTCAGGACATTCGCTCGGGGATGATGCCTTTTTGCAACTGGTCCTGTCACATCTCCAGACCGGTATTGTCCCGGCACACAAAATCTGCTTTGAAATTACGGAAACCCAGGCTGTGCAGAATCTCGGTCGGGCCACCAATTTCATACGCGCCATCAAGGCCAAAGGCTGCCGTTTCGCGCTGGATGACTTTGGCAGCGGTTTTTCCTCGTTCAAATACCTGCGGACATTACCTGTAGACTATCTGAAAATCGACGGTTCATTTGTACGCGATCTCGCTACTGATAAAACAAGTTATGCGATGGTGCGTTCCATCAACCAGATTGGTAAATTAATGGGCAAACAGACTATCGCAGAATTTGTGGAAAACAGAATCATTCTGGAAAAACTTCAGACAATTGGTGTTGATTTTGTACAAGGGTACGCCATAGGCAAACCCAGAATGATCAATTTGTCCGGTCAGGATTGATATCAGATACGTATCGGCACTGGTTTGCCAATATGATAGCCCTGGCCGAAATTGATGCCGATACGGATCAGGCTGTTCAGCGTATCCTGATTTTCCACAAATTCTGCGATAGTCAGTTTACCCATCACCTGCCCGATTTCACTGATGGACTTCACTAGCGTGAAATCGATCCGGTCATGAACAATGTCCCGCACAAATGCACCGTCGATTTTCAGATAGTCCACCGGCAGGTTCTTGAGATAATTGAGTGAAGGCAGGCCGCTGCCAAAGTCATCCAGCGCAAAACTGCAACCAAATCCTTTCACTTCATACATGAAGCGTATCGCGCTGGCCAGATCACTGATGACAGCCTCATAGCCTTGCCCGCGCAATGATGACCGGCAGGTTCATCGGCCTAGGCCATTGAATAACGGCCGTCGGCGGCAATATGGGCGCAAATGGATTGCAAGAGATCCAGTTCATCATGAATCCGTATCATGGACTGACTGCATTCACTCAAGACAAGCAAGGCCCGCCTGATTTTCATCAGCAGGTCATCATGCTCCTGTGGCAAGACAGGGGATCTGGTCTCGTTAACTGGCCAGCATTTCTTGTTATTATGAAGATACGGGCGCATACAAATGCCCGCCATGGCAGACCTGCTCACTCCATCAGCGTCGATGGCAGGCACGTGCCTGATATGACAACACTCACCATACCTGAGGTTTATGCGTGTTCAAAATTAAGATCTTGCAACGATACATCCTGAATTAATCACGTGTTTTCATTCACGGCACAAGCCACACAAAACAAACAGTCGCCTGAAGAAGACAGGCAGACAGATTCCTATCAGTAAAATAATAAAGATATGTGTGACAGCAATCAGCAGAAACATCACAGGAATGCGCACATGAAGGGCAAACAAAATAATAGTCGCCATCGCAGACAACACCATGAACATCGCATTAAGAATATTATTCGCCGCAATCACGCGTCCACGATGACTATGAGCTGCATGGCGTTGTATCAGCGCATACAGAGGCACAATATACAATCCGCCGGACAACCCCAGACCGGTGAAATCCGCCAGCACACGCCAGCCCTGATTTTGCAAAAAGTCTGATATGGGCACGTTACCGGACTGCACTACCTGCGGCTGGCCAATAATAAAAAGATCAATTGCAAACAGGCAGAGTCCGGCCGCGCCCACCGGAACCAGTCCTGGTTCTATTCGCTGTCCTGACAGACGCTCGCACATCAATGAACCGGCTCCTATCCCGATTGAAAATGCCGTGAGCAGCAGGGTCGTCATATACTCATCCCCGGACAACACGTCGCGTGTGTATGACGGGATCAGCGAGAGAAAGGTTGCTCCATAAAACCAGAACCAGGAAATCGCAATTGTGCTCCAGAGTAATGTCCGGTCGGACAATGTCGTTCTCAATATATTGAGTATCTCGGCAGGGATGTTCCAATTTATCCTCAAATGCGGATCTGCTGCCGTAGTGGCCGGGATAAAACGACTGAAGTACCATCCCAGAACAGCGACAGCAAGTACCAAGGCTGAAACCAGATAACGTCCTTCCGGTTTGATCGCCATCAATACACCACCCAGCACTGTTCCGCCGAGTATGGCAAGATAAGTCCCCATCTGGATCATGCCATTGCCACCGGTCAACTCATTCACTTCCAGATGCTGCGGCAGAATTCCGTACTTCAACGGGCCAAATAACGCCGAATGCGCACCCATGCAGAACAGTACCAGCAATAAAAACGGAACATTCAGAAAATAAAATCCCAGAGCGGCGAACAGCATGATGATGATTTCCGCAATTTTAATCCAGCGGATGAGCAAGGATTTCTCATACTTGTCAGCGAGTTGTCCGGCCAGCGCGGAAAAGAGAAAAAAGGGCAGTATGAACAATCCGGCAGCGGTAACGATCAGTATACTGCTGTTCCGATCGGCCTGTTCTGCGAGGGTAAAGGCGATAAAAATAACCAGCGCATTCTTGTAAATGTTATCATTAAATGCACCCAGAAACTGGGTAATAAACAGCGGATAAAAACGCCGGGTCGTCAGTAACTGAAACTGGTTCATGGCGGAATATTATCCCGTTACATCTTCTTAAAATACACTTTTTGCTGGTCGTGTCCGGGGAGAATTATTATGGGGATTAACACCAAAGTACATCTGTTGAAACGGCGCCGCACCAAGATTGTTGCGACGTTGGGCCCCTCTTCCAACCAGCCGGCGATGATCAAAAAACTGCTGCAGGCCGGTGTCAACGTATTCCGCCTGAACATGTCGCATGGCGAGCATGAATCGCACCGGACTACATACAAGCATATACGCACCATAGCCGATGAACTCAAACTTCCGGTGGCCATACTTGCGGACTTGTGCGGTCCCAAGATCCGCGCAGGCAAATTCCGGGATGGCGCGATCGAACTTGAAGACAATAGCACCGTCACCGTTACCACGCGTGATGTCATGGGTGAACCGGGCCTGATTCCGTCACAATATCACGCACTTGCCGATGACGTAGAGCCGGGCAACCGCATCCTTTTAAATGATGGCGCCCTTGAGCTGAGGGTAACCGGTATCAAAGGTACGGAAATCAATTGTACTGTTGTCCATGGTGGCACCCTTAAAAACCACAAAGGTATCAACCTGCCTGGCGTCAATGTTTCTGCACCTTCAATGACAGAAAAAGATCACATTGATGCAGAATTTGTGCTGGGGCTTGGTGTGGACTTTATTGCTCTTTCTTTTGTGCGTTCCGCAACAGACATCAAGGCACTGAAAAAACAGATACAGGAATCAGGCAAGGACGTGGCCATTATTGCCAAGATTGAAAAACCGGAAGCTCTGCAGAATGCATCTGAAATTCTGGACATTGCCGATGGCATCATGGTGGCCCGTGGCGATCTGGGTGTGGAACTGAATCCGGAAGAAGTCCCGGTCGCACAAAGTCAGTTGATTGATCTGGCCAAAAGCAAATTCAAACCGGTAATCGTCGCCACACAGATGCTGGAATCCATGATCGAAAACGCGCGCCCCACCCGTGCCGAGGTCACTGATATTTCCTATGCCGTCACACTGGGCGCTGATGCCGTCATGTTATCTGCAGAGACGGCAGCCGGTGCTTTCCCGCTGGAAGCCGTACAGATGATGGATCGTATTGCACGCCAGACGGAATCCTATCTCTGGAAAACCGGTACGTATGGAAATCCGATGAGCAGCAAGCCGGCGGCACCCATCAGCATCTGGGATGCGATATCGGACACGACCGCCGTACTCACGCGCGATCTGATGGTACGGGCAGTACTGGTGATTTCACAAAGCGGCATGTCTGCAGCAACCATGAGTTCCGCACGCCCCGCGGCACCGGTAATCGCGATTACCGGCCGGCCGCATATCTGCCGGCGTATGGCACTCTACTGGAGCATCATTCCGGTACTGATGGAGGAGGCTGAGCAAATAAATCCGAATGACCTGGCACGGCAAGTGGCTCGCGAACTGCAACTGGCGGGCCCGGGAGAACTGGTATTAATGGTGCGGGGCTTTCACAGTAAACCGGAACTGAACACCCCGACCGTGACGGTGATTACGGTTTGAAGCGTGGCTTGGTACTCGTGGCTTGTGGCTCGTGAAGATGGAGAGAATAGAGGAAACCAGAAAAGTTGCTCTAACCCTCTAATTCGAGTCCCGAGCACCGAGCCACGATCTACACTTCACGCTTCACGCATGCCGGGTTTTATAAATGGGCGTAGCCTGATCAGCGGCCGTCTGGTACTTCACTGTAAATTCATCAAACGCCTTCAGGGCATCTTCAATATTCTTGTCTGCACGTACTTCATAGGAATCGATGCCACAGCGATACATGAAAAACAGCTGATCGCGTAACACATCACCAACCGCACGTAATTCACCTGTATAGTGATAACGTTCACGTAACAACCGCGCATGGGAATACGAGCGGCCATCCGTAAATGCCGGGAATTCCAGGGCAATCAATTCAAAATGGGCGAGGTCTTTCGCCACTTCATCTGTTTCATGATCACCATTAATGCAAACCGCATATTTTTTGCTCACAGCGATCAACCGTTCACGGTTCGCCTGCCAGTAAGCATAGGGCAGGATCACCTTGCCTTCCGGTAATGGCTGTTCAGCCGGCAGTTCCTTGAGGCACAGCCAGTTGTCCTCAATAATTTTCCTGTCCTTAATAACTCGCAACGGCTTTCATCCTTTCTTCTGATTCAGTGGAACCATATACGCGTTGTTTGAACAGTTCCATACCAATGCGGCGATAGGTATCGAGGAAAATTTCGCCTTCCTTGCGTTGCTCCAGATACACATCAAGTATTTTGCCGATGGTGTCTGCCACCTTGTCTTTTTCAATGGCCGGACCAAGCCGATCACCCAGTGTAGTAAGATTTTCCGCAGAACCTCCCAGAGTGAGCTGGTAAAACTCCACGCCTTTCTTGTCCACCCCCAGAATGCCGATATGGCCGACGTGATGATGGCCGCAGGCATTCATGCAACCGGACATTTTGATCTTGATCTCGCCCAGATCATGCAGATAATCCAGATCGTTGAATTTCTCGTTAATCTGCCGTGAGATGGAAATGGAACTGGCGTTGGCAAGTGAACAGAAATCCAGGCCCGGGCAGCAAATCATGTCCGTCAGCAAACCGATATTTGGTGTGGCGAGGTCGAATGATTTCAATGCCTGCCACAGTGCATACAGATCCGCCTGCTGCACATGCGGCAGAACGAGGTTCTGATCATGCGTCACGACAATCTCACTGTGGCTGTATTGATCTGCAAGATCAGCAACGAAATCCATCTGTTTGTCGGTGGCATCACCTGGTGCAACCGTGGGTGTCTTCAAGGACACGATGACCGCACGATAACCCGGCACTTTATGCGGTTTGACATTGCGGCCCACCCAGATTTTGAAGTTTTTGTCAGCCGCCAGTTTTTCGTTAAACGTGATATCACGCTCTGCGCCCTGCATATAGGCAGGCGGACTAAAACAGGCTTTCACACGGTCAATTTCCTTTTGACCGAGGATCAGTCTCGGGTCGTCCTTGATCTGCTCCCACTCTTCTTCCACCATGCGGGCGAACTTTTCCGGGCCTACGGCATAGACCAGGATCTTGATACGCGCCTTGAACTTGTTGTCGCGGCGGCCGTAACGATTATATACGCGCAGGATTGCTTCCATGTAGGACAGCAGATATTTCTTCTCCAGAAACTCACGAATAAACGCGCCCACGTAAGGTGTGCGGCCCTGACCACCACCAACCAGCACCCTGAAACCAATCTCGCCGCGTTCGTTCTTCACCAGATACAAACCGATGTCATGCACCTGCACCGCCGCGCGGTCATGCTCAGCACCGATCACGGCAAATTTGAATTTACGCGGCAGATAGGAAAACTCCGGATGGAAGGTGGACCACTGGCGCAGGATTTCACAATACGGACGCGGATCTTCAATTTCATCCGCCGCGATGCCGGCAAAATGATCCGATGTGATATTACGGATGCAGTTACCGCTGGTCTGGATTGCATGCATCTGTACGCTCGCCAGATCGGCAAGAATATCGGGTACGGTTTCCAGTTTCGGCCAGTTGTACTGGATGTTCTGGCGCGTACTGAAATGTCCGTAGCCCTTGTCATAGGTACGGGCGATATGCGCCAGCATGCGCATCTGTTTCGTTGAGAGCAGGCCGTAGGGAACGGCCACACGCAGCATAGGTGCATAACGCTGGATATAGAGCCCGTTCATCAACCGCAGCGGGCGGAATTCGTCTTCGCTCAGTTCACCCGCCAGAAAGCGGCGGGTCTGGTCGCGGAATTGCGCCACCCGTTCGTTGACAATAGTCTGGTCGTAATTATCGTAGCGATACATGAATTACTGTTGCCCGGAGTCTGTGCCAGATTCAAGCTGGTCTGGTTTAGTAAGCATAACTGACTGTAAAAGCATAACAATCCCTGCTTATGCGTAAAAGGGCTTGATTATACTATAGATATTCCAGATTGTTATTACTTCAATCTTCGTCGGCCCTGGGTTTGAACTCCTTCATGAGCTCCTGCTGGCGCCGGGCCGGCACCGGATCATAATGGCTGAATTCGATGGTATATGAACCTGTCCCGCCGGTGATGGATTTTAACTGGGACTGGTAACTGCTGATTTCGCTTAAAGGCACCAGCCCCTGGATATTCATCATGCCACCTGAGAGGCTGCTGGTCTGGTTGATGCGGCCCCGCTTCACCGAAAGATCACCTGTAATATCACCCAGACTCGAAGCCGGTGCGGTAATGTTGATCATCACGATCGGCTCCAGCACCACTGGCTGTGCCTTGTTCACCGCCTCAATAAACGCTTTCTTGCCGGCCGTGACAAACGCAATTTCCTTGGAGTCGACCGTGTGGTACTTGCCATCGTAGAGACTCACACGCACATCATGCACCGGATAACCGGCAATCACGCCCTGTTCCAGTACCTGCCGTACACCTTTCTCGACGGCCGGAATGAATTGCCGCGGAATTACACCGCCTACGACATCATCGACAAACTCAAATCCGGTGCCGCGCGGCAGGGGCTCGATGCGCAGGTACACTTCTCCAAACTGGCCGGCACCACCGGTCTGTTTTTTATGGCGGTGATGTCCCTCTGCAGGGATGGTAATGGTTTCGCGATAGGCAATGCGGGGTGGATGTGTGTTAACTTCGACATTGTAAGCAGTTTTCAATTTCTCCAGCATCACGCGTAGATGCAAATCACCTAGGCCCCGGATGACAGTCTCATTCAGGCTGGCATGGTGTTCGACCCGCATACTGGGGTCCTCGGCCTCCAGTTTATGCAGGGCATCCGATATCTTCTGCTCATCGCCACGGCTTTTGACTTCAATCGCCAGCCCGTGCATCGGCGGAGGAAAATTGATGGAACGCAGGTGGATATGATCTTCATCATGAGAGTCATGCAGGACAGCATCAAAATGAATGTCATCCACCTTGGCTACGGCACAAATATCTCCGGGAATCCCTTCCGTGATCTCCTGATGTTGCTTGCCCTGGAGTTTCAGCAGGTGGCTCACTTTGAAGGGTTTACGCCCGTCATTGATAAAGAGCTGGGTATCACGTTTCAACCGGCCCTGATGAATACGGAATACTCCGAGCCGTCCGGCATAGGGATCGATGCTGACCTTGAACACATGCGCGAGTGCATGTTTGCCGGGATCCGGGCTCACCGCGAAAGGTTTGGCCTCGGCTCCGGTCCCTTTGTGAAATTGGGGTGGATTGCCTTCCAGAGGCGTGGGCATGAGCCGGGCAAAAATATCCAGCAGTTCCGGCACGCCGGCCCCCGTTTCAGCCGAGACAAAGCACACGGGAATCAGATGGCCTTCACGCAGGGCCTGTTCGAACGGGGCATGCAATTGTTCCGGCGTGACTTCCTCACCCTGTTCCAGATACACCTGCATCAGGGCGTCATCCAGTTCGATGACTTGATCAATAATATGAGTGTGGGCCTCGGCCACCGAGGAGAAATCCGTTTTTGCCCCGCTGGCCGCCGGTTGAAAAAAACAGTCCACCACCCGTTTTCCGTTCTCGGCAGGGAGATTTATTGGTAAGCATTCACTACCAAATAAATCTCTTATCTGATTCAGTATCTTTTCAAGATTCGTACCAGCCTGATCAATTTTATTAATGATAATCAAGCGATCCAGGCCGAACTCATGGGCCGCCTGCATCATGCGTTGGGTCATCAACTCAATACCATTTTGGGCATTGATAACCACGGCACAGGTTTCCACCGCCGGTAATACGGCCAGTGCCCGGCCGGAGAAATCCGGGTATCCCGGGGTATCGATCAGGTTCACATGACCGCCGTGGTAATCCATGCTGACGATCGCGGCCTCAAGGGAATGCTGGTAGCTTTTTTCCAGTGGGTCGAAATCACAGGTTGTAGTGCCTTTTTCCACACTGCCGCGTGCATTGATAACACCGGCCTCTTGCAGGAGCGCTTCCACCAGCGTGGTTTTGCCCGCACCGCCATGGCCGGTCAGGGCAATATTGCGGATGTCTTCAGTTGAATAGGCGGCCATCTTCCCCCCTTATTCTTCTCGTTATTCCGGTGATGGTCAGGGCATCAATGGATAGATGCCCCTACAGGTAAGAATAGCCGCAGCGCGCCCGCTGCGCGACAGGAAAGCAGGAATGAAAATCTGCAGCCGACAAGGCTGCTGCGGGAAGGATTAAATCAGTCCAGATAGTGCCGGGCCATCAGCGTGCGGCCTTTGCGGGTGAGGTAGCCATCGGCATCTATAAAACCGAGACACGTGGCGAGAGACAATAACTGCTCCGGCTGCCCCAATGGCAGATACACCATTTTGTCACCGTAGAGAAACTCAAGCAGGGACGCAATTTCCCGTTCCTGCGCCGGGTTCATATCGGTACTGATCACTGCACTCACAAAATTACCTCCAGACACCAGGGAAAAAAAACGGACCGTTGATTAAGGCAACGATCCGTTACTAAAGAGTCAGAGCTCATTCAGTAAACTATCATCAATTACTTATATAGGATATTTAACTTTAATAGTCAAGATATTATTATAACTATTTGTATAATATATAATTATAAAAATAAGCTCGAGGTTTTTGACAGAGTGCTCCTGAATTTTAACGAGTACCCAGCAACGAGTCCCGAGTCACGACAAATGCTGCTTCGCGAGGTAATCGTGGGTGCGCATTTCCTGCAAGCGGCTGATCGTGCGTTGGAAGGATTTGGCGAGGCGCTTGCCGGTGTATAGCTGATGAGGTTCTGCATCGGCGGTGATAATCAGGTTCACGTTGCGATCATAAAACTCATCCACCAGTGTCATAAACCGTTTGGCCTGATCATTCATGTTTTCATCCAGCACCGGCACATTACCAATCAGCACCGTCTGGTACTGGCGGGCGATCTCAATGTAGTCTGCCGGGCCACGAGGTCCATCGCAAATGGCATTAAATTCAAACCAGACCACACCCACGGCACTGCGTATTGTCGGGATGCAACGCCCTTCGATTTCAAGCATCACGCCGTTGCACCCGGCATCCGCTGCGATATGCATGAAATTGTTGTTGAGCATTTTTTCTGCCTGCGCATCCAGCGGACAGTGATAAATCTCCGCCTGATCGAGAAAGCGAAGCCGGTAATCGATACCGGAATCCACATTAACTACGTGTGTGTACTGGTTAATCAGGGCTATGGCCGGCAGAAACCGCTCGCGCTGCAAACCGCCACGGTAAAGATCATCCGGCGCTTCATTTGAGGTGGCCACCAGGACCACGCCCCTTTCAAAAAGGGCCTTGAGCAGTCCGCCCAACAGCATGGCATCAGTGATGTCCGAGACATGAAACTCATCAAAACATAACACCCGGGTATCGCCGGCAATCTTGTCAGCAATCAGTAATAATGGATTTTCCTGTTCCTTTAATTGCCGCAATTCCTGGTGCACCATCTGCATGAAACGGTGAAAGTGCAGACGCTTTTTCTCCGCAAAGGGCAGGCACGCATAAAACGAATCCACAACCCAGGTCTTGCCGCGGCCAACGCCGCCCCATAAATAGAGGCCCCGTGGCAAAGTAGTGTTGTTTTTGCCCAGCGACTTTTTGATGAGGGTGATCAATCCATCCTTTTTCGCGGCACTCGCGCATAGTGCCTCGTAAAGAGACTGTGTATGTTGTACAGCCGCGGCCTGTGCCGGATCAGGACTGAAGTCCTCGCGCTTTAATTCAGCCTGATAACGTTCCCAGGGTGTCATGATGTGTTCCGGTAGCAGCCCCAATCCATGAAGGTTTCTGTTTTTTATAATTCCGTCGGAAAGTATAGACTCGAACGAAAGCGGAGAATACTTGCCAGTGTCTGGATTTCTGCTGCGAGGCGAGCGCCCTAGTCTGGCTGATGTGCGAATATTCTGACCTCAATGCCCAAACCTCCCAGGTCGGCCGGGCGATAAAAATCGAGTTGTCCCTGATAATGATTGACAATATCCCGCACGATGGAGAGCCCGAGGCCATGTCCGTTGATATTTTCATCCAGACGCAGACCACGTTGACTCAATGACTCAATCTGATCCGGCGGGCAGCCCGGGCCATCATCTTCCACTCTGAAACAATACTGATCGGGACATAATTTAATACTGACCTGCTGCCGGGCCCATTTGCAGGCATTGTCGGCAAGGTTGCCAAACAACTCTAGCATGTCTTCCTGGTCTGCCGGCCAGCTGGAGTGTCCTGAAACGGTCAGCGTGATGTTGACGGATTTGTCCTGATAGATCCGCTGCAATGTTTTAATTAATGGAGGCAAGTCCTGCGCCGGATCGAAACGCCGGCCAGCTTTCCCGTCACCTGCCAGTCTTGCGCGGTTTAATTCCCGCTCCAGCGCCAGATGTATGGTATCTACCTGATGCCTGAGTTGCTTTTGCAACTGTGGTTCATCCGCAATCAACCGATCATTGGTCAGTTGTGTCAGCAGACTGAGCGGGGTCTTCAATGCATGCGCGAGATTGCCCACTGCGGTGCGTGTTTTCACCAGACGCTTTGCCAGAATATCAAGCAGTGTATTTATTTCCCTGACCAAAGGCCCGATCTCGGCTGGTACATTTTCCGGAAGTTTGTCTGCTTCACCGCGGGTAATACGTTCCAGATCAAATCGGGTGGCCGTCAGTGATTTCATGGAACGATGCACTATCCATTGCTGCGACAACAGTAACACCAACAACAGTGCTATCGTCATGGCCAGATAAAGATTCTGTATCTTGCTGATGGCGGCATTCACGGCCGACATATCTTCCGCCACACTGATAGTCATCTGCCGCTGTTGCTTGCTGAATCCCTTGCTCAATACAAGCAAGGGTTGATCCAGCGGCCCGTTTATTCTTTGCGTAGCACTGTTTCCCGGCGATACCGGAAGGATATCCAGCGATTGATCCCAGAATGAACGCGAGCGCAGTATGTATCCTTCAACATAGATTTGGTAATAATGGCCGGAAAACGGCTCATTGTTATAAACATCACCCGGCTCGCGAAGTATCTCCGGCAAACCGATTGAATTGAAAGCGAGTCCAGCGAGCAAATTGTCTATGTCGCGGGACATGCGGGCAGTGATGTAGTCTTCTGTCACATAACGAATAGCGATGCTGACCAGCATCCATTGCAGGGTAAATACCAGTACGAGCACGACCACAAGACCGCTGCCAAGGCGCGCCTTGAGTGATCTCACGCGCCGCCCCTGCCAGAAACTTCAACAAACAAATAACCCTGCCCACGACGGGTTTCGATGTACTCGCTGCCAATCTTGCGACGCAGACGGTTGATATAAACCTCGATCAGGTTCTCATCAGCACTGGCATCACCATTGTAGGCATGTTCGAGCAAACGTGATTTGGAAATGATTTTGCCGGGATGGTGCATTAAATAATCCAGCAACCGGTATTCCGTGCCGGTCAACTGTAATGCATCACCTTGTGGTGTAGTCACCGATTGCCTTTCAGCATCCAGCACCAGGCCGCCGGCCTTGAGGGTCGGGTCGGCGCGACCATGCCGGCGGCGTATCAAGGCGTGCAGGCGCGCGATCAATTCTTCCTGGTGAAATGGTTTACCCAAATAATCATCTGCGCCTGCCTTGAAACCCTCGACTTTTTCGTGCCAGGCACCGCGTGCCGTGAGTATCAATACCGGCACATCATTATCCTGTTCCCGCCAGTTTCTCAATACTTCAAGTCCGGGTCTGCCGGGCAGACCAAGATCGAGAATCACCGCATCAAAGGATTCCGACTCGCCAAGGTATTGACCGTCTATCCCGTCGTTGCTGGTGACCACCACAAATCCGGCCAGCGTCAATGCCTGCCGCAAACTGGTCACCAGTTGCTGATCATCTTCTATCAGCAGTATTCTCATTTAATCGTCCTGTTCGTATTTCAATACCTGACCACTGCGGGCATCCACTTCCAGTTCATGGGCAATACCTTGGTCATCCACCAGTTCCAGTTCGTACACATAATGCCCGTCATCATCATCCAGATCGATTTCGATAATGCGGCCGGGATAGTCCTTGCGCACCCGGTTGATTAATTCTTCCAGCGGTATGATCTTGCCGGATTCTTTTAATTGATACACTTCATCCGCCTTTACCTCCGCGAGCACCTGCATTTCCGACAAATGAATGACTTTATCATCAACTGATAACGGTACAGCGCCGGCTTCAGCCACTGTATGTCGGGACAAGAACATTATCAGCAGGAAAGCAGGAAATATAATTACATGCCGGTATCTCTTCATGACTTTCTCCGATCAGTAAAATCGTGACGTAAAAATATCCGCCCGGCAATCTTTCCGGGCAGATTCATGAATACATTGACTGATATTCAACAACAAATTAATCATCCCAGTCGCGATGTTTGGAGAGCACTTCACCCGTACGGGCATCCACATCCATGTCCCAGCCCTGACCGGTGGCGTCCACCAGTTCCAGTTCATAAACATCCCGTGTGAGTTCGCGATCCAGTTCTATATCAGTCACGCGACTCCCGCCCTGTTCATACTGGCTGATGATTTCATTGATGGAAATCACCGGTTGCTGGTCATTTCTTCCAGCCACTTTCTGCATAAAGTCCTGCGGCATACGGGCAACTTCCTGTATGTCTTCTGCTTCAGAAACACCGATGGTAATACCGGCCGCCAGACCCAGCGCTATGCCACCGGCAATCAGTGAATAATGATAAGTTTTCATGTGATTTTCTCCTGTAATAACAAAGTTGAATTGATTGACAGAAGCACAGTATAGGAATCATTGCTGAACAGTATCTGAACCGTCCCTGAAATGAAACTGAAACAAGCCGTGAATCAGAACAATTGCAGTTGATTCGTTTCAGCCACTGATGGTTTGAAGGCCGTGATATCCAGTTTGATGCGTTTATTGTTAAGGCCCAGATCGCGGCAGATTTTGCTGAAGCGTTTTGCAATCATGTCAGCGTACACCCCCTGTCCGCGCATGCGTGATCCAAAGTTTGGATCGTTATCTCTACCGCCACGGATGTCCTTCACCATGTTCATCACATGTTCGGTTTTTAACGGATAGTGCGTGTCCAACCATTCCCGGAACAGATGTTTGATTTCATGCGGCAGTCTCAACATCACATAACCGGCATTGATGATGCCGGTGCCAGCCGCTTCGGTAATGACAGTTTCCATTTCGGTATCATTCAGATAAGGAATCACCGGCGCAAACATTACCCCGGTGGGAATGCCGGCGTCATGCAAATGACTCAACGCTTCCAGACGGCGGCGTGGTGCAGTGGTGCGCGGCTCCAGTTTGCGCGCGAGTTCATGATCGAGCGTGGTGACAGAAATAAAAATCTGTACGAGATTCCGCTTTGCCATGTCAGACAGCAGATCAATATCTCGTTCTACATTCCAGGATTTCGTGACGATGGTAAGTGGATGATTATGCTCATTCAGAACCTCAATAATACTGCGCGTGATCCGGTAATCCCGTTCAATCGGCTGATACGGATCGGTATTGGTCCCCATCGCGATGGGCGTGCACTGGTATCCGGGTTTGGCCAGTTCCTTTTTCAGCAATGCCGCTGCATCGGGTTTGGCGAACAATTTTGTTTCAAAATCGAGCCCCGGAGAAAGATCCATGTAGGCATGCGATGGACGCGCATAACAGTAAATGCAGCCATGTTCACATCCCCGGTAAGGATTAATGGATGCTGTGAAAGGTATGTCCGGGGACTGATTATGTGTGATGATGGTTTTGGGTTTTTCCAGAGTGACCGTCGTAGGCACGGGTTTGGGTTCCTCCAGTCCACCCCATCCGTCATCCACCGGCTCCCGGGTGCTTTCCAGATAACGTACATCCACGCGGTTGGCCGTGCCGCGGCCTTTGATAGCAACGCGGGGATTGTTTTTTTGCATGTCCATGGGTAATAAGGATCGAGGTATTTAACCTTACACCTTGACTGAATCAGGGTCATATATAATTTTTTTATATATGTAATTACAATATAATCTTGGTCTGTTATTAAACCTTAACCTATAGTGCGTGCCCCTGAATTTCAGGAAGCTGGATGACCAGAATCAGGCAAAAGAGGTTTTACTTTTATTAACAATTTTTGCAGGATGGCCGGTCTGCCAGCAGACTGGCACATACGGGCTTTTAAATGAACTCAACCGTTACCACTGAAATTAACACAACAACCCAGGCCGGCAATTCAGCGGGGCTGAGCGCGGATGATCTGGCCCGTTTGAACCGGGAATATGCCCATCTGCATTTCAAGGAACGCATCCAGCGGGTATTCAGGGATTTTGCTCCGGAGAAGGTACTGGTGACATCATCCTTCGCGGCCACCTCCGCCTTTTTTCTGCACATCATTTCAGAGATAGCGCCCGGGCATCCGATTCATTTCATCAATACCGGTTACCATTTCCCTGAAACCCTCACCTATCGCGATTACCTTGCGAAACTGTTTTCATTGAAAGTGATCGATCTCCATGCCGAGGATTACATGCACGACTTCACCGTGCGTGAAAAGACCTACGAAACGGACCCGGATTATTGCTGTTCCATCAATAAAGTCGAGCCACTGGAAAACATCAAACCGAATTTCCATGTCTGGATTTCAAGCCTGATGGCCTGGCAGACGGACAACCGTGCCGCCATGAAAATTTTTGAAGAACGTCGCGGCATTATCAAGTTCAACCCGATGATTGATGTTACAGAAGCAGAACGGGATGCCTACATCAAGGAACACAACCTGCCGTTTCATCCGCTGGTTGCCAAAGGGTATCACTCCATTGGATGCACCCACTGTACCGTGCCGGGGGCCAAACGTGCCGGCCGTTGGGAAGGCAAACCGAAAACCGAGTGCGGGTTACATCTTTAGGCGTGCCTGTTCCTTCGCACTGACCATGGCGGCATCCTGGTTTGTTGCCCTGTCCGTCAATTCAGCAGACAAAACCTTGTTTGTTTCCAGACCCAGATTGCGCATATCCTCTGCCTTCTTCACCAGATTGCCCTTGCCATCTGCCAGGCGCTTATAAGCTGTCTGATAGGCATCCTGGGCCTTGTCCAGTTTGTCGCCGATGTCTTTCAATGCTTCAACGAATCCGACAAATTTGTCGTACATGTCAGCTGCACGTTTGGCAATTTCCTTTGCGTTACGGTTCTGATACTCATAGCGCCACATGTTGTGAATGATATGCAGATTCATGGTGAGCGTTGTAGGACTGACCAGAAAAATCCCCTGTCTGAATGCATCATGATACAGGTTTTCATCATGCTCAAACGCCAGCATCAGGGCCGGTTCTATCGGCACAAACATCAACACCATATCCAGCGAATTAACTTCGATCAGGTCGCTGTAATTCTTACCCTGCAATCCGGAGATATGATTACGTATGGAAGCAATATGCTCACGCAGTGACTGATGCCTTTCAGCATCCTGTTCGGTTGAACAGTAACGCTCATAGGCATTCAGTGAGAGCTTGGAGTCAATGATGACATGCTTGTCGCTGGGCAAGTGCACAACAATATCAGGATAAAACAGCTTGCCTTCCTCATCGCGATAACTGCCCTGTACTTCATATTCATGGCCGCTGCGCAGACCTGAATCTTCGAGTACTTTCTGCAGAATCACCTCGCCCCAGTTGCCGCGTTTTTTGCTGTCGCCCTTCAGGGCCCGGGTAAGGTTGATGGCATCCCGGCTCATTTGCTCATTTAATGCCTTGAGGCCGGTGATCTCATGTTTGAGCGACACACGATCACGGGTCTCGGCATCATAGACATCTTCAATTTTTTTCCTGAAGTCTCCCAGTTGCTCACGCAAGGGCACCAGCACTTCACCAATATTGAGCCTGTTTTGTTCGGTAAATTTTTTACTGTTCTCGTCCAGAATACGGTTTGCCAGGTTCTCGAAAGCCGCCGTCATGTTTTTTTCCGCCTGCCCCAGCACAGCCAGTTTTTCCGCACTGGTTCGCCGCTCACTTTCCAGCAATGTCTGCAATTCAGCAATTGTGGCGCGATAATCAGCGTCTTCATGCAGTTTGAGGCGGGACTTCAGTTCATCCACCTGCAAGGCCCTGTCATTCAGCTGTTGCTGCATGACCGCCTGTTTGCTTCTGGTAATGAGCCACATGAGCAGCAAACCAATAATCAGACCGGCACCAGCCGCGATGAAGACAGTTTCGTTCATATGGGGATATCACTCGTCATATACGGAAAGAATACTCAATAAACCGGCAAAGGTCAGTAACTGACCGGGTCTGCCATGAGGCTATGGTTTATCAGAGAAAACATGCCACTTGTCAGCCTACGAGTAGACGCTGGGGATAAAATGTCCTAATATTGCTTTGCACCAAAAATAATTTCTTTTGTTTTCAATTGTCAGGAACACTAACTGAAATAGATTTGAAGAAAATCCCTGCAAATTAATGCACCCCCTTAAAGCCATCATCTTTGACGTTGACGGCACGCTTGCCAATACAGAAGAAACGCATCGCCAGTCATTCAATACCGCGTTTACCGAATTCGGCCTGAAGTATCAGTGGTCCGAAAGCGAATATGCTTCACTACTCTCCATCTCCGGTGGCAAGGAACGCATCCTGGCCTACCTCAAATCACGCAATTATGAAGTACAGGGCGATCTGAACCTGCGTGATTTTGTGCAGAAAATCCATCAACGCAAATCGGAAATTTACCGGCACAAGCTCACAGCCGGACATATTACATTGCGCCCGGGGGTCTTGCGTCTGATAAGGGAAGCAGCAGAACGGGGCATCAAGCTCGGCATTGCGACCGCCACCTCCAGGGCAAATGTTGAAACCCTGCTGCAGAACAACCTTGGCGCAGATGCGATGTCGCGCTTTGATACAGTGATCACCAGCGATATCGTTAAAGATAAAAAGCCTTCACCAGTAGTCTATCAATGTGCGCTGGCAGGTCTCGGACTCACTTCAGCAGAGTGTATTGCCATCGAAGACACTGCCAATGGCAATCGGGCAGCGTGCGCGGCAGGATTGAAAACGATCATCACGACCCATGCATTCACTGTTGATAATGATTTCAGTGGCGCGAGCCTTGTGCTCGATCAGCTTGGTGAGCCGCATGCACCCTTCAGGGTCATCGCTGGCAACGCCAATCGATCCACCTATGTCAATATCGATCTCCTGCGCTGGATAGCCTGTAACCGGCATCAGGTACACGTTGATGGTGATGATTGGCCACAATCCGCAGTTCTCGCAAAGTGATTTTTACGGGCACCCAGTCGGGTTGCACATTACCAGTGGTGCCAGTGATGGTGGAATCCGAAATGATATGACGGGTGATAGCTGAACGGGTGGCCAAAATAAAATCCGTAATGATAGGGATAGTAATAAGGATAATACGGATAATAGTAAGGCCAGGCATAACGGCGTTGCTCGTAATCATTCCATAGATAATGTGATTGTGCCCTGACCAGCACATAATTGTATGGATGATCATCAATCTCACGAACGACACGGCTCTCTATCGTGCCATAGACGGTAATTTCCCGATCGACCTTGTAGATGGCCGGATCCAGAAACCCGTCAACCCTGAACAGGAATCGGCCGCTGGAGACATCCGAGTACAGCGGCTCTCCCCAGGAATTAAGTTCACGCGCAACCACTTCAATCCAGGTGTCATTTTCCCTGTTTTCTACCGCAGCAATTGTGCCGCCCCAGCGCACCTGACGTCCTTCATAGGCTTCAAAATCCGATTGCACTGAATTTATCGTTGCACTGCCTTCTGTAATATCGTCACGGATCTCCACAGGGATATGACTCGCACAACCTGCCAACAGAAACACAATACTGATAGACAGTATCCGCATAGCACGCTTCACGCTTCACGCTTCACGCTTCACGCTTCACGCTTCACCAAAAAAATTATAACCTGCATATAAACTCTCTCTATTTGTATATTTGCAGTAACTACTTAATCACCACAAACGCTGCGGCCTCTCCACGCACAATACGCAGCAGCAGCGTATCCTGTTTTTTATCCACGGCCACCAGAAATTCCTGAAGGTTTTTGACCGGCTGGTTATTCACCGAGGTAATCACATCACCAGGCCTCAAGCCGCTACGCCAGCTTGGGGTTCCACGCTGTACTGCCAGCACCAGTGCACCCTGTAATTTCCCGTACAAGGGATGATCTTCCTTGATTTCTCCTACTGTCATTCCTTCGAGGCGCTCATTGACCGCACTCGGACCGTTACCCGCTTCCCTTCCCGGCGCAATCTCAACCGAAATGGTGCTGGTTTTGCTATCGCGCAGGATTTCAAATTCAACTTTCTCACCTATCTTGCGCAAACCAATCTGGTTTTTGACATCGGCCGCGTTACGCACCGGACGGCCATCAATCTGCGTCACGATATCACCGGTTCTGAGTCCGGCTTTCTCGGCAGGAGAATTTTCAAGCACCTTGTTAATCACCGCGCCGCTTTGTTTCTTCAAACCAAACGCTTCCGCCAGATCCGGGCTCAGATCCTGTGCATAGACACCGAGGTAACCCCGCTGCACTTCACCGTTTTCCAGCAATTGCTCCATGATATTGATGGCAAGATTGATGGGAATCGCAAAACCGATTCCGATATTACCGCCGGTTTGCGAAAAGATGGCCGTATTGATCCCGACCAGTTCACCATTGAGATTCACCAGAGCGCCGCCGGAATTACCGGGGTTGATCGAAGCATCGGTCTGGATGAAATCTTCATAATCCTCGATACCCAGACCACTGCGGCTCAGGCCACTGACGATGCCGGAGGTCACCGTCTGACCCAGACCAAACGGATTACCAATCGCCACCACAAAATCGCCCACTCTCAATTCATCTGAATCTGATGTCGTCAGCGCGGTAAGTTTTTTAGCGGGTATCTTGATGACTGCCACGTCGGTTTCCGGATCCGTCCCGACCAGCTCCGCATCTACATGCCGGCCATCAGACAAGGTCACAGAAATCTCGACCGCGTTGGCGATCACATGATTATTGGTGATTATCAGACCGCGCTTGGCATCAACAATGACTCCCGAGCCAAGACTCTGGGTTTTTCTTTCCATGGGTTGATCCGGCACATTAAAAAACCGCCGGAAAAACGGATCCGAAAACAACGGGTTCTGCTGCATCTGGATGCGGCCTTCCGTGGCGATATTTACGACCGCGGGAGTTACCTCTTCCAGCATAGGAGCCAGACTGGGCAGCTCCTTGCCATCAGCTTCCAGCGGCAATGCCGCCTTGCTGAAAGTTGAAACCAGCGCCAGCAACAGGGCCAGGCTGGCCATTACATATCCGGTTTTTCTGAGCGTCATGCAAAATCCTCTCTGATTATTTTTTAAAATCTTCCAACAGTCTTAAAGATAGTTGATTCTGTATGAGATATTGCAGATGTTTAGGGGTGTCCATAATTAAAAAGTTCATGCATAAAACAAAAAAGGCGGGACGTGTCCCGCCTTTCAGGTTGCATGGATATCAGCTTTTCACTGCAATTTTGCGTGGCTGTACTTTTTGCTGTTTGGGCAGCACGATTTCCAGTACGCCGTTTCTGCCTTTGGCCTCGATATGCTCTGCATCGGCGCTGTCCGGCAGGCTGAAGCGGCGATAGAACGTGCCGCGCACGCGCTCAATGCGCTTGTAGCCTTCGTGCACTTCTTCCTTTTCACTCTTGCGTTCACCCTTGATGGTCAGCACACCCTGCTCCATCGTAATTTCAATGTCCTTGGGATCGATGCCCGGCAGATCCGCTTCAATCACAAAGCGATCCGCTTCTTCGCGGATATCGACAGCTGGACGCCAGTGACTGGTGACCACATTGGAATTGTCACCTTCGACTGCATCCCGGCGATACTGATCCAGCAGGCCCAGACGGCCCAGTTCTTCCTGGAATTTATCCAGCAGATTCCACGGTTCATAACGTACCAGTGCCATAACACACCTCCAATTCAGGTTGATTTTATGGCTACCTAGATGGGGGACTGGTAAAAAATTTCAAGGGTGCCACCGCAGGAAACAGACACATGAACCGGCCTAGATGTGGTAGGCGGTTCGGGTCATGATCCGGGAACAGAAACGCATGGCGGTTTTAATCAAAGCAGGTAATTCAACACCGCCGCAAGCCATCGCACTGGCTCCATGTGCGGCTTCATCCTTGATCATCTGCTCAATAATCGCCCGGCTTTTGCCGTCCGCCGCCGGCAATATGCCTAAATGACCCTGCAGATGTTCCACCACCTGTCGTTCCGTCTCCGCGACAAAACCCAGGCTCCATTTATCCCCGGCGAGTCCGGCCACAGATCCCAGGGAAAATGACCCCAGATACCAGAGCGGATTCAGAACACTGGTATGACTGCCCAGTTCGTTCAGCCGCTGATTGCACCAGTCCAGATGATCAATTTCCTCTTCGGCGGAGCGACGCATGGTGGCCTTGACTGCCGGATCACGGCCAAACAGCGCCTGGCCCTGATACAAAGCCTGGGCTGATACCTCTCCGGCATGATTCACCCGCATCAGACCGGCGGCATGCTGCCGTTCGGTTTGACTCAGGACAGGCTCAGCAAGCCCTTTGGCCGGAGACGGCCGGGACGTGATGGATGTATTACCCAGGACGTTCCTAAGTAGTTGATCAACCTGAATAATAACCTGATCGAAGCGGCTGTAACTGCGTGCAGACATCTGTTTATGTACCCGCGCTATGCTTTGCGTTTTCTGGAGTTAAAATCTATGTGAAAATCCCGCCGAATCTATCGCCCGGAAACCCTGAGTTAAAGCCCTGTTTGTATTGACAGCCGGGGGGTCTGTCCGTATCCTTCCACCTCTTTTTTGCCGTCGAAACGAACACTAATCAATATTGAGCTATGAAGACCTTTACCGCAACCCCGTCCACCATCCGGCATGACTGGTATGTCGTTGATGCCGCGGGCAAAACTCTGGGACGTCTGGCCGCCGAAATTGCCAAGCGGCTGCGCGGCAAACATAAACCCGAATACACTCCGCACATGGACACCGGCGACTACATCGTTGTCATCAATGCCAGCCAGGTTCACGTCACTGGCAACAAGGCCAAGAATAAAATGTATCACAAACATTCCGGCTATCCCGGCGGTATCAAGTCCATCAGCTTCGAGAAGCTCATCGAGAAGCATCCGGAACAGGCCATCGAAACGGCAGTGAAAGGCATGCTCCCGAAGGGCCCGTTGGGGCGTGAAATGTACAGAAAACTAAGAGTGTATGCCGGTGCAGAACATAACCACACGGCACAGCAACCGAAGACCCTGGAAATCTGATATGGCAGAACAAATTTATTACAGCACCGGCCGCCGCAAGAGTTCAACGGCGCGTGTGTTCCTGAAACGTGGCAGCGGTTCCATCGTCATCAATAACCGTACACTGGATACCTACTTCGGCCGTGAAACCGGTCGCATGGTGGTTCGCCAGCCGCTGGAAAAGATCGAAATGCTCGACAAGTTCGATATCAATGTCACCGTCACCGGTGGCGGTATTACCGGTCAGGCCGGCGCCATCCGCCATGGCATTACCCGCGCCCTGATTGAATATGATGAAAACCTGCGCAAGCCGCTGCGTCAGGCCGGTTTCGTCACCCGTGATGCGCGCGAAGTGGAACGCAAGAAAGTCGGTCTGCACAAGTCCCGCAAGCGCCCGCAATACTCCAAGCGTTAAGATCAGCAGTATCAGCATTCCCCTACTGGGGGATCGTCTAACGGTAGGACAGCGGACTCTGACTCCGCCAGTCTAGGTTCAAATCCTAGTCCCCCAGCCATTCAATAAAAACGGGATTTTACATCCCGTTTTTATTGAATGAATGAGGGGATTGGTATGATGAGAACTTCCGTTCACAAATCAGTATTTAAAACTCTTTCCAGTCTTCATCACCATTCATTGTCTGCCTGTCTGCCCTCGATATCATCTGTGCTTGTACCGGTGGTAATCGTGGTGATGGCGTGGATACATTATCTGCAGACTGTGTTTCTTCCGGGGCAGCTGATTCGTGTGTTTCATGTTCATCCAGTTTGAAATAATCCACCAGGCTGTTCAGGGCAACAGCCTGCGAAGCCATCGATTCACTCGCTGCCGCTGCCTCTTCAACGAGGGATGCATTTTGTTGAGTCATCTCGTCCAGTTGTAACAGTGCCTTGTTCACCTGCGAAATCCCGGTGGACTGTTCCCGGCTGGCGGATGCAATTTCCGCGACAATATCACTGACCTTGCGGACCTCCAGCACAATATCTTCAAGTGTTTCGCCTGATTTGTTTACCAGTTTTGTTCCATCATCCACTTTTGTAACACTGTCCTGAATCAGACCTTTAATTTCCTTGGCGGCCGCTGCGCATCGGCCCGCAAGGTTTCTCACTTCACTGGCGACTACAGCAAACCCCCGGCCATGCTCCCCGGCACGGGCGGCTTCGACGGCTGCATTCAAGGCCAGCAGATTGGTCTGAAACGCGATCTCATTTATTACGCTGATGATATTCGCAATCCTGTGACTTGATTCACTGATCGCATTCATAGCTTTAATCGCATTACCGGCGGCCTGTCCGCTGCCTTCTGCCTGATCGCGGGCTTTTTGTGCCAGTTCATTGGCCTGATTTGCATTGTCTGCATTCTGGTTCACGGTGCTGGTCATTTCCTCCATACTGGAAGCCACTTCCTCAAGACTGGAAGCCTGCTCCTGTGTGCGTTGACTGAGTTCAGCATTCCCCATGCCAACCTGATCCGCAGACAAAATAACTTCCTTGGCGCCACCACGAATCCCCTGAATCACTTCAATCAGTTTTGCCTGCATCAGATCAAGGGCTTCCAGCAATTCGCCAATCTCGTCCGTTCTGTCCATAGATATTTCTGTATACAGATTCCCTTTTGCGATTTCTTTTGCGATTGCAACCCCTTGCCCGAGCGGACGCATCACAATCTTTCTTACCATATAAATGGAAAGCAAACAGATGATCAGGCCGAAAAGAACAACTGTGATGGTGATATCGGAAAGAATGTTCTTGATGGCAGAAAAAAATTCATTTTTATTTATACCGACATAAAGTATGCCGATTACTTCTCCATCACTGTTTTTGATGGGATCATACGCCGTGAAATAAGGGACTCCGAGGATTTCTGCTTCACCGCGATAGGATTCTCCGCGCCCGAATATTGCATCATACACCGGCCCTGCAGCGAGTTGTGTGCCTACGGCACGTGTACCATCTTCTTTCATTACGTTGGTGGTAACGCGTGTATCATGCATAAAGATCGTTGCAGTCCCACCCACCAGTTGTTTGACACGATCGACCAGTTTATAGTCACCGTTCAGCGGGTGATCGCCGGCATAAAGCTTTTCATCCTTGATATAAAAATCCTTTCCATAACTGTTCAGCAATTCCCAGGCAATACGAATATTCAGTTCCTGCCGTTCAGTGGCCTGCTTGCGCATGTCTTCGCTGTTCAGGGCCTGTGTCCCGATCAAAACGATTGCTCCGCATAACGCGAGAAACACAACGATATTCAGGGCAACAATTTTGTAGGAAATGGACAGTCGTTTAATCATGAATACCAGCTCTCTAGCTTGCCAATCAGGAGATTCCTTCAGTCTCTGGACAATAAGATAAAGATAGCGATAGTTTGTATATATAAGCAGGATAAAAAATAATCAGGCTTACTGCGTTGCAGCAATCAGTCTGTGCTGACAAACAGTGTATCAAATAAACTATTGGTGGTAAGTTTCTGTGTACTTGATCGAGCGAAAAAACCCTGATGCAAATGAATAATTCATCATCCGGTTTTGCATTGTTTAATTACGGCTTCCGGCCGTTTTTTCTGCTTGCGGGTGTATACGCGATCATCACCCTGTTGATCTGGTTGTATACATTGTTGGGGGGTGCGTGGTTCAGCATTACCTTGCCAGCCTACCTGTGGCATGGCCATGAAATGCTGTTCGGATTTGTGGCTGCAGCGATTGCAGGATTTCTGCTGACGGCAGTGCCCAGCTGGACAGGCGAGCGGGGCTTTTCAGGATTACCATTAATCATTCTCGTGTCAGTATGGCTGGCGGGTCGGCTGGTATTTATTTTTTACCCGTATGTTCATCCCGTCATCATAACCATGATTGATCTCGCATTTTTCCCTGTATTGGGTTTTATGCTTGCCCCTTCCTTGTTGCGTGGCAAATCGCGCAATCTGGTGTTCCTGTTATTCCTGGTCGTGCTGTTTGTAGCGAACCTGATCTTTCACATTGCAATTCTGCGTAACAATCCAGGTTTTGCAGGTTATGGATTGATGTTCGGAATCAATATCGTCCTGTTGATCATCACTATTATTGGTGGACGTATAGTCCCTGCTTTTACGCTGAGTGCCGTACGGCGCACAGATGATACCTTCGCCATCATGCCGTTCCCGGCGCTGGATCGTGCTGCGATACTCAGCATGGTGCTGGTACTGATTGTTGATCTGATATGGCCCCATTCAATAACAGCAGGGTGGCTGGCCATCATCGCGGCGGTGATTCATGCCGTACGGCTCTCTCGCTGGAAAACATGGCGCGGCCTTGGTGAAGCCATTGTCTGGATCCTGCATCTGGCCTATGCATGGGTGATCATCGGGTTCTTTCTTAAAGGACTGTTTCTGTTGACTGGCTCATTGTACGCATCAGCCTGGCTGCATGCATTTACCACCGGGGCATTTGCCGGAATGATACTGGCGGTGATGACACGCGCGGCATTAGGTCATACCGGGCGTCCCTTGATTGCAGCTCCGCTGACCGTGGCGGCCTATCTCCTGATTACACTTTCCGCTATTGTGCGCGTGGTCAGTCCCGTCTTCGCTGAAGACTATCTGAACAGCATTGCGGTTTCCGGCACACTCTGGATAGCGGCGTTTGTGTTGTTTCTGGTGGTTTACACACCGATATTGATCGCACCACGCGCAGACGGTAAACCCGGTTAAAAAAAGAACTACTGGACCAGTGGTGTTGCCGCACCTTCAATTTCCACACCGCGAATATCGGCCTGACCTGCCAGCACTTTTACATATTGTGATAATGCCTTCTCCTGCACCCGGCCCATAAGATACGTTTCTATTTTATCGCGCACAGCTGAAAACGGTATCTGACTGCCCGCAATACGCTGCTCGATCGCGACAATATGAAAACCGTAACGGGTCCTGACCAGTCGCGGCAATATCCCGTTGTGCTTTTCATCAAACAGTGCTGATTCAAATTCGGGGACTGTCTCGCCACGGGCAAGCTGTCCCAGGTTACCCTGCTGCGCGCCGGACGGGCAGTTGGAATATTCATGGGCAAATTGTGCAAAACGATCCGGATGATGCAGCAATTCATGCAACGTCAGTTCTGCCTTGTGGCGGATCGCTTCCAGCGGCGCACCCGGCGTTACTGCAAACAAAATATGCCGGGCATAGACCAGTTCCCCGCTCTGGAATGATTCCGGATGGGCCTCATAAAAGCGCAGACACTCGGCTTCGGTTGGCCGTCCCGGGATTTTGACTTCCAGATCCAGCAACCGTTCGATTGCGGCACCTTCATCCCCTCCGAAGTTCAGCAAACCTTTTTCACGAGCACGCTGGTGCAAAAGTTCACGCGCAACTGCGGCACGCGCAACTGCTTCGGGTGTTGCCTCTGTCCCCAATTGCAATGCCGCCTGATCCAGCGCGGTCGCTGATATGGCTGTTCCGTTAACATAGATGGCTTTCATCATTTAAACCTGAATTAATGCTTGCTGCGAACGACCTGATAGGGCCGGAACAGATAAACGAGTGTCGCAAAGCCGCTCCACACATGGACCAGACGGGTAAACGGGAATATCAGGAAAATCGTCATGCCCAGCAGCAGATGCAGCTTGAAAATGATGTGTACATCTGCCACAAAGCTCGCGGCATCACCACGAAATGTCACGATATGTTGTGCCCACATCATGAATTTCATCATTTCACCGCCATCCAGATGTTGCAGAGACAGGGTAATGCTGAATAATCCCAGTAATAACTGGGCCAGCAACAGGAACAAAATTAAAATGTCCATTCCTTTGGAAGTGGCGCGGATGCGTGCATCGGCCAGACGACGATGTATCAGCAGCAATAATCCAATCAGACAGGCCACCCCGGCAATACCACCAGCCACTATCGCCAGAATCTGTTTGGCCTCTGGCGTTACACCCAGGGTATGCCAGACTGCCATCGGTGTGAGCAAGCCCACCAGATGACCAAAGAAAATAAGCAAAATACCCAGATGAAACAGATTGGAACCGAGTCGCAACTGGCCATGACGCAATAATTGTGAAGAATCACTCTTCCAACTGTATTGTTCACGGTCAAAGCGAAAGAGACTGCCAAACAGGAACACGGCCAGACAAACATAGGGATAGAGTCCGAACAGAAATACATTGATATAGTTTTCTATATTCATGACTCACCTCGCGAAATATTTCCGGGCATGAATTTAATCACGGATGTCTGCGCCTGTTTGCCGCAGCCCTGTGCAGCACCCGGTCCGAAGATCACCGGTTCATCGGCCCATTCCTCATCCAGACTTTTTTCATGATCTGTTGCAGTTGTATCCTTTGCACCCAGGCCTTCCTCACCGGTAACTGTCAATAACGCAGAGAATATAGCGCTATAGCGGCTATCCCGATCACGCAGACGTTCTCCGAGGGCGCGCAGTATATGGGCACAATCACCCAGCATGTCCAGGACTTCGGCCCGTGGGCGCAGGGACAGGTATTCGAGGACAGCCGGCAGATAATCCGGTAATTCATTACTGGACAGTGTAAGGCCGGCCTGGGCATAAATGCGGTTCAAATCCACCATGGCCTGACCGCGATCACGGGATTCGCCATGCACGTGTTCGAACAGGTTCAATGAAGTTGCGCGGCCACGATCAAACAACTCTACATAGTGCTCCTGCAGTTCCAGCAGGTCCGTATGTTGCAGTTGTGAGAGCAAGCCGTTCAATGCCTGTTTATCGGTCTGTGACAATAATTTTTCACTGGCAATCAATTCTGCAAGGTCCGGCAATGCGGTAATCAAATCCTCTTCTGGATAGGTGAGAAGCGCACCCAGTCCTTTTAATATTTTCATTTGCATCTTCCTCAGCTTGCCGCCTTGATGGGAATTACTTTTTTCTTTTTGCCGCCGAACAGTCCGGGGCTGGAGATGCCATCGGAACAGCCATTACCAAACGAGAACCCGCAGCCGCCGCGCAGATCAAAGGCATTCTCAGCATATTCACGGTGGGCTGTCGGGATAACAAAACGATCCTCATAATTGGCAATCGCCATATAACGATACATTTCTTCGATTTCCTGCACACTCATGCCAACCTGTTCGAGCACTGCGCTGTTTTCTTTCTTTTCAACATGCCGATCACGCATATAGGCGCGCATGGCCAGCATGCGCTCCAGTGCTGCAGCCACCGGTTCTTCATCACCGGCGGTCAACAGATTGGCGAGATACTTGAGCGGTATACGCAGACTGCGCACGTCCGGTAATTGACCGAAGGCACTGACCTGACCGGAGTTCGAGGCCGCTGTGATAGGTGACAAGGGCGGCACATACCAGACCATCGGCAAGGTGCGGTATTCCGGATGCAGTGGCAGTGCCACTTTCCACTCCATCACCATTTTGTAAACCGGGGATGCTTTTGCTGCCGTCAGCCATGATTCCGGCACTCCGTCCTTGCGCGCCTGTTCAATCACCACCGGATTGTCCGGATTGAGAAACACACCCAGTTGCGCCTTGTACAAATCCTTGTCATTGGCAACACTTGCAGCCTGTTCGATGCGATCGGCGTCATAAAGCAATACGCCAAGATAGCGGATGCGTCCCACACAGGTTTCAGAACACACTGTGGGTTGCCCGGCTTCAATGCGCGGATAACAGAATATGCATTTTTCCGCCTTGCCGGTCGACCAGTTGTAATAGATTTTCTTGTAGGGACAGCCGGACACACACATGCGCCAGCCGCGGCACTTGTCCTGATCGATCAACACAATACCGTCTTCTTCGCGTTTATAGATTGACCCGGACGGACAGGAAGCCACACAGGTGGGATTCAGACAATGCTCACATAAACGTGGCAGATACATCATGAAGGTATTTTCAAACTGTCCGTAGATGTCCTTCTGCACATCCTCGAAATTTGCATCTTTTGAGCGTTTGGAAAATTCACCGCCGAGAATTTCTTCCCAGTTCGGGCCCCATTCGATTTTTTCCATGCGTTCTCCGGAAATCAGCGAACGTGGCCGGGCCACCGGTGCCGCTTTCATTTCTGGCGCCGTATGCAGGTGCTGATAGTCAAATGTGAAAGGTTCGTAATAATCATCAATCTGTGGCAGATTCGGGTTGGCAAAGATCTTCATGAGGACAGCCAGCTTGCCGCCCTGCTTCGGCTCGATTTTTCCATTTTGTTTGCGCACCCAGCCGCCATTCCATTTGTCCTGGTTTTCCCACTCCTTCGGATAACCGATGCCCGGCTTGGTTTCAACATTATTGAACCATGCGTACTCCATACCTTCGCGTGACGTCCATACGTTTTTACATGTCACGGAACAGGTATGACACCCGATACATTTGTCGAGATTCAGGACCATTCCAATCTGGGCACGGATTTTCATCGCGGTTCTCCTTGTGCGGCCGATTCAGCCGGTTGATCCAGCCAGTCGACCGTTTTCATTTTCCGGACGATGACAAACTCATCGCGGTTGGTACCGATGGTGCCATAATAGTTAAATCCGTAACTCAGTTGCGCATAACCGCCGATCATGTGCGTGGGTTTGACGACAGTGCGAGTGACGGAATTATGAATGCCACCACGCAACCCGGTAAGTTCGGAGCCGGGCACATTCACAATTTTTTCCTGCGCGTGATACATCAGGCACAGGCCTTCATTCACACGTTGTGAGACCACGGCACGTGCCGTAATCGCCCCGTTTACATTAAACAGTTCAATCCAGTCGTTGTCCTCAATGCCTGCGCGTTGTGCATCCACTTCGGACAACCAGACAATCGGCCCGCCACGTGACAGGGTCAGCATCAGGAGATTGTCCGTATAGGTGGAATGGATGCCCCATTTCTGATGCGGTGTGATGAAATTCAGCACCACTTCCCGATTGCCGTTCGGCTTGATGCCTTCCATGGGATGAATGGTTTTCAGATCCACCGGTGGTTTGTAAATACATAGCCCTTCACCAAACCCGAGCATCCATTTGTGATCCTGGTAAAACTGCTGGCGGCCGGTCAGGGTACGCCACGGGATCAGTTCATGCACATTGGTATAGCCGGAGTTGTAACTGACATGTTCAGACTCGATCCCGCTCCAGGTGGGACTCGAAATGATTTTTCTCGGTTGTGCCTGTATGTCGCGGAAACGGATTTTTTCATCCTCTTTTGCCAATGCGAGGTGCTTGTGTTCACGTCCGGTAATTTTTGATAATGCTTCCCAGGCCTTGACGGCAACTTCGCCGTTGGTCTCCGGCGCCAGCATCAACACGACTTCACAGGCATCGATATCGGACTCGATGCGCGGCATGCCTTGAGTGATCCCGGGTTCCGTCACCGGATAGTTCAGTGTACGCAGTGCTTCGACTTCATGCTCGGTATTCCACGCGATGCCCTTGCCGCCATTACCCACTTTGGACATCAAGGGTCCCAATGCCGTAAATTTTTTGTACGTGTTGGGATAGTCGCGTTCGATCACCGTCACCTGGGGTGCAGTCTGACCGGGGACCAGATCACATTCACCTCGCTTCCACTGCTGCACCGAGGTGGATTGTGCAAGCTCGGCCGGTGTGTCGTGCATGACCGGTGTCAGTACCAGCTCTTTTTCCATACCCAGATGGCCTCTTGCCACTTCGGAAAACTTTTTCGCAATGCCCTTGTAGATTTCCCAGTCACTGCGTGATTCCCATACCGGATCGACGGCCGCTGATAACGGGTGAATAAACGGATGCATGTCCGAGGTATTGAGATCATTTTTTTCATACCAGGTCGCGGTCGGCAACACGATGTCGGAATAGAGACAAGTCGTCGACATGCGGAAATCCAGTGTCACCAGCAAATCCAGTTTGCCGATGGGCGCCTCTTCATGCCATTTCACCTCTTCCGGTTTTTCACCGCCCAGACTGCCAAGGTCCTTGCCCTGTACCCCATGACTCGTCCCCAGCAGGTGTTTCAGAAAATATTCATGGCCCTTGCCACTCGAACCCAAAAGGTTGGAGCGCCACACAAACATATTACGCGGGAAGTTGTCCGGATGGTCCGGGTCTTCACAAGACATGTGTAACCTGCCTGCCTTCAAGGCCTTCACCGCATACTCTTTGGGATCAATTCCTGCGGCAGCCGCATCACGGCATACCTGCAACGGGTTGATCTGCAACTGGGGCGCACTGGGCAACCAGCCCATGCGCTCCGCCCGCACATTGAAATCAATCAGACTGCCGGTAAATTCCTTGGGGTCAGCCAGCGGAGAGAGAATCTCCCTGACAGACAGTTTTTCATAACGCCATTGATCCGTGTGCGCATAAAAGAATGACGTAGAGTTCATCTGCCGGGGCGGACGGTGCCAATCCAGTGCAAATGCCAGCGCGGTCCAGCCGGTTTGCGGCCGGAGTTTTTCCTGGCCGACATAATGCGCCCAGCCACCGCCGGATTTGCCCACACAGCCGCACATAATCAACATATTGATGATGCCGCGATAATTCATGTCACTGTGATACCAGTGGTTCATGGCTGCACCGATGATGACCATGGATTTACCTTCAGTCTTGTCGGCGTTGTCCGCAAACTGGCGGGCCACAGCGATCACATCAGCTGCCTTCACGCCAGTGATTTTTTCCTGCCACTTTGGCGTATAGGGAACGTCCTGATCATAGGATTTAGCAACATTGCCGCCACCCAGGCCGCGATCAATACCATAATTTGCCACCAGCAAATCAAATACTGTCGCAACACAGGTTTCACCCTCTGCCAGAATGAGCTTTTTGACCGGCACATTACGCAACATAACGTTCGCACCCTGATCGTTATTCTGGAAGCGTTCATTCTCCACCCCGCCAAAATACGGGAAGGCCACTGTTATCACTGCATCTCGCCGGTCGATCAATGACAATGCAAGTTTAGTTTCGGCGCCCGAGTTTGCATTTCTGGATTCCAGGTTCCACTTGCCGTCAGTCTGGCCCCAGCGGAACCCTATCGAACCATTCGGCACGATTACATTACCGGTAGTTTCATCAATTCCGACAGTCTTCCAGTCCGGTTTGTTGGATTGTGACAGTTGATCGGAAAAATCACTGGCACGGATGAAACGATCCGGCACATAGCGATCACCACGTTTCACCAGTTTCACCAGCATCGGCATGTCACTGTAACGGCGTACATAGTCACTGAAATAGGACGAGGGTTTTTCCAGATGAAATTCCCTGAGAATCACATGCCCCATCGCCATGGCCATCGCCGCATCCGTGCCCTGTTTCGGGTGCAACCACAGATCACACAATTTGGCGACTTCGGAATAATCAGGCGTCACAGCAACGGTTTTTGCGCCTTTGTAACGAACCTCGGTGAAGAAGTGTGCATCAGGTGTGCGCGTTTGCGGCACATTCGAACCCCATGCCATGATGAAGGTGGAGTTGTACCAGTCTGCAGATTCCGGCACATCAGTTTGTTCGCCCCACACCTGCGGACTGGAAGGCGGAAGATCGCAATACCAGTCATAGAAACTCATGCACACACCGCCAATCAATGATAAATAACGGCTGCCCGCAGCATAGGACACCATCGACATGGCCGGAATCGGTGAGAACCCGATGATGCGATCCGGGCCGTATTTTTTTATGGTATATACATTCGCGGCTGCGATGATCTCATTGACCTCTTCCCAGTTGGAACGGATGAATCCACCCATGCCGCGGGTGGTCTGATACGCTCTCCGTTTTTTGTCGTCTTCAACAATCAAAGTCCAGGCGTCAACCGGATTCATGGTTTTGCGTGCTTCACGCCACGCACGGACCAGACGTCCGCGCACCATTGGATATTTCACGCGGTTGGCACTGTAGAGATACCAGCTATAAGATGCGCCTCGCGAACAACCCCGCGGTTCGTGATTGGGCATATCGGGACGCGTGCGGGGATAATCAGTCTGTTGTGTTTCCCAAGTCACGATTCCGCCCTTGACATAAATCTTCCAGCTGCATGAACCGGTGCAGTTTACGCCATGCGTGGATCGAACAATCTTGTCATGCTGCCAGCGTTTGCGGTAGCCCTCTTCCCAGGACCGGTCTTCGTGAGTGACCATGCCGTGTCCCTCGGCAAACGATTCCCGTTCCTGTGTGAAGAACTTCAACCTGTCGAGAAAGTGGCTCATGATCGTAACCTCATTAACACGGCATTTCGGCATTCCTGCGAGCGTAATACCACCATGTAATGCAAATGCAGCTTAGATAAAACACAATGAATAAATACAGCGCACCTTCAGGGCCGCCCATCAAGCTGATCGAAGTGCCATAACTTTTTGGAATAAAAAATCCGCCGTAGGCGCCAATGGCCCCCGAAAAACCAAGGACTGCGGCGGCTTCCTTGTTGGCTTCTTTCACCGCCTGTTCTGCTGCTTCCTTGCCCTTGCCTGCAGCAGCACGTTGCCTGTCGGTCATGAAGATCACCGGGATCATGCGGAAGGTTGAGCCATTGCCGATGCCCGTCGTGAGAAACAACACCATAAAACACAGGAAGAATCCGGCAAAACTTCCGCCCGAAGGACCGGACGGCAGGAAATACAGCACCCCACCTACTGCCAGTGCCATCACAATAAAATTCCAGAAGGTCACAATGGCTCCGCCCAGCTTGTCCGCCAACCACCCGCCAAATGGACGTATCACTGCGCCAATCAGCGGGCCCATCCACGCATACTGCAATGCGTTCACGCCGGGAAATTGTGACTTGATGAGTAAAGGGAAACCTGCGGAGTAGCCGATGAACGAACCGAAGGTCCCGAGATAGAGCCAGCACATAATCCAGTTGTGCTTGCGTTTGAAGATCACCGCCTGATCACGGAACGATGCTTTGGCATCGGCAATATCATTCATGCCTATCCATGCCGCCAGACTGGCAATAATAATGAAAGGCACCCACACAAAGGCGGCATTCTGTGCCCAGATGTTCACAGTCTGTCCGGCTTGATTGATGATAGTTTGTGGTGGTCCAGCCAGTGGACCATACACACCCGCCGCAATCACCAGCGGTGCCAGAAACTGTACGGAAGATACACCAAGGTTGCCAAGCCCGGCATTCACACCGAGTGCCGATCCCTTGCGTTCCTTGGGGAAAAAGAAATTGATGTTGGCCATGGAGGATGAAAAATTTCCACCGCCGAAGCCACACAACAATGCCAATATCAGAAATGTGGAGTAACTGGTCGACAGATCCTGTATCGCAATACCGATACCAATCGTGGGTATCAGCAGTGAGGCTGTCGAGATGGCTGTCCATTCACGCCCGCCGAAGATGGGCACCATGAATGAATAGAAAATCCGCAAGGTTGCACCGGAAAGTGCCGGTGCGGCGGCCAGCCAGAACAGCTGATTGGGTGTGAAGGTGAAACCGAGTGTATTCAGATTGACCGCAACCACACTCCACAACTGCCATACGGCAAAGGCAAGAAACAGGCAGGGAACGGAGATCCAGAGATTGAGGTTGGCGATGGCCTTGCCCTGATGTTCCCAGAACGCCTTGTCTTCCGGCGTCCAGATGCGTAACACGCTTCCCAGTTTGGGTTTGTCTGAAACCATTTGTACGCTCATCTTTCAGCTCCTTCTTGAACTTTAGTAATGATCAGGCGTGCTGTGCGGCCAATGGCGCCGCACCGGTCCCGCGTCCGCTGCGCGCAGGCACAATTTCCGTCCAGTACATCCAGATCAATGACACCAGCGTCACGCCCCAGAGCAACATGAAAATACTGGAGCGTACACCGGTGAAGTCGACCAGTGCGCCAAACATGATGGGTAGCAGGAAACCACCCATGCCACCGGCCAGACCGACGATGCCGGAAATCACTCCGATATTGTCCGGGTACGCATCCGAGATGTATTTGAACACCGAAGCCTTGCCGAAGCCCCAGGCAATGCCGACAACAAAAAGTAAAGCCGTGAACATCCACGCATTCAAGCCGATGCTGAAGGTCAGTGGCCCATTGATCGTCTGGATGGTCATTTCGGTCTGCGGATAGGACATAAAGAACAGGCACACCCATGACACCAGCAGCACCCACCACGTCACCGGATGCGCGCCATAGCGATCAGAAATCCAGCCACCGGCAGCGCGAATCACGCCGGAAGGCAAAACGAAGATGGATGCGATCAATGCCGCCGTCTGGATGCCGAAGCCGTATTCATTGATGTAGTACTTGGTCAACCACAGAGACAGGGCCACATAACCACCAAATACGATCGAATAAAACTGGCAGAGTTTCCACACGTTCGGATCCTTCAGGGCGCTGAGTTGCTGGCGCAGTGTGACTGACTGACCAACCTGATGACTCTTGTCGGTATAGGTGAACATCCAGAACAGAATTGCAGTGACCAGCATGGCAATGGCATACACTCGAGGCACCATCTGCCAGCCATATACCACCACGATTGTCGGCGCGACAAATTTGGTCAGTGCCGCACCGGCATTACCGGCGCCGAAAATACCCATGGCAAAACCCTGGCGGGGACGGCTGAACCAGCGTGCCACATAGGCGATGCCGACGGAAAATGCCCCGCCCGCGACTCCGACAAACAGACCCAGCACCAGAAAGTGCCAGTACTCCGTGGCACGGGAAATCAACCAGATCGGAACAATGGTTGAGAGCATCAACAGAAAAAATACGATCCGTCCACCATGTCGATCAGTCCAGATACCGATAGGCAGGCGGATCAGCGAGCCGGTCAGGATCGGTGTTGCCGCCAGTAACCCGAACTGGGTTTCATTGAGATTGAGAGTGTCGCGTATGGGAATGCCGATGATCGAGAACATGACCCATACCGCAAAACAAATGGTGAAGGCAAAGGTACTGGAAGCCAGAATGGAAATCTGTTTGTACGTCTGGGAAGGCGCCATCGTTTCTACCTCTTCTTGTTATTCACAGATCCAAGCTCAACAGCATTCTTTGTATGAATTGTATGCACTGAGACAGTGCAGAAACTTGATCTGGATCAAGCCAACCGGCAAAAGTCTGTAATAGGCTGTAACAAAACAAAATGCGGGGGACAGGTATGTTTACTCTCGGGAAACATGATATATCCCGGCTGACTTTGTGCACCGGGCTGTTGGTGTTCAACTCTATGTTGAATATCAGTCAGGCTGAAAATACACTGGGTGATGCGATCACTACCGGCGAATTCAAGGTCAATCTGCGTTACCGTTTTGAGCACGTCGAAGATGACTTCAGTCCCGGCGGAGTACCGCTCAAGGACGCCAATGCCAGCACACTGCGCACGGCCGTCAGTTACCAGAGCGGGGCTTTTCATGATTTCTCTGCATTTCTTGAACTGGAACAGGTCAGCCGTGTTTTCGGCGGAGAATTCAACGAAGGGCTGGGCATGCCCAGCCGTTATGCCACGGTGGTTGATCCGGACGGCACGGAACTGAACCAGGGCTATCTGCAATACCTCGCGCCCGCCGCCAACCAGATCCGCATTGGACGGCAGGCCATTACCTATCGTGAAGCGCCATTTCACCGGTTTATCGGCAACATTCTCTGGCGGCAAAACTGGCAAACCTTTGATGCAGTGAGTTTGAGCAATACCTGGTTCAAGGATACACGTTTGTCCTATGCCTATGTCTGGAACGTGAATCGCATCTTCGGAACTTCCGCCGTTGAACCTCTGAGTAATTTCGACAGCGACAGTCATTTCGTCAATCTGCAGAACAAACGCTTCCAGTGGGCACAACTGGAAGGCTATACCTATCTCTTCGATTTTGACAAAGCCGCGCGGTTTTCATCACGCACGATGGGTGTGCGGCTTTATGGTGAATATCCGCTGCGTGACTGGCTGACGCCTATTTATACTGCGGAATATGCCGACCAGTCGGATTATGCTGAAAATCCCACCGACTACGATGCCAGTTATCAACTGCTGGAAGCCGGGTTCAAAATCAAACCGCCGCAATTACTGGACAGCCTGATGTTGAAATTCAGTTATGAACGCCTGAGCGGTGATGGCACAGTGAACGGATCCTTCGTTACTATCCTTGGAACCAATCACGCCTTTCAGGGGACGGCGGATCGTTTTCTGGTCACGCCCAATGATGGCATCCGGGACTATTTCGTGACGTCTGTGATGACAACACACGGTTTTAATTTCAATATCAGTTATCACGCTTTGCGTTCCGATCATCTGGATTACGATTACGGTAACGAACTGGACATGGAACTCAGCCGTAAATTCGGGCAATACCTGACCCTGGGACTGAAATATGCGGACTATAACGCCGATAGCAATCCTATCAACCTTCTGACGAACGGGCCTGTCGCGTTTGATACTCGCAAAATCTGGTTTTACACCCTGGTGAGCTTCTAGGCAGTTTTCTATAATTACATTATGAAATCATGATGTGAGTCCACGCATTGAAAACCGCCAATATCAATAGTCCTGCGGGATCTACGGAAATCCCGCTGCAATCCACCTCGCTGGACATCTGGGAGCAAAAATATTGCCTCAAGGATCAGAACGGGGATCCTGTAGATCAGTCCATCAATGCCACTTATCAGCGCGTGGCCCGTACGCTGGCCGATCTGGAAGGCATACCTGAAAAGCGTGATCACTGGTACAAGGAATTTCTCTGGGCATTACATCATGGCGCCATCCCGGCGGGCCGTATTATTTCCAATGCCGGCGCAACAGAATATAAACCGGCAACTTCCACCATCAATTGCACAGTCTCCGGCACAATCCATGATTCCATGGATGATATCCTCGGAAAACTGCATGAAGCCGGATTGACACTCAAGGCAGGCTGCGGCATCGGTTACGAATTTTCCACATTACGGCCCAAAGGCGCGTATGTATGCGGCGCCGGGGCGCATACGTCTGGCCCATTATCCTTCATGAACATCTACGACAGGATGTGTTTCACCATCTCATCCGCCGGTGGCCGCCGCGGTGCACAGATGGCAACATTTGATATAGGCCATCCGGATGTGCTGGATTTCATCCGGTCAAAACGCGAAGCAGGGCGTTTGCGTCAATTCAATCTTTCGTTATTGATCACTGAACCTTTTTTACAGGCCCTGAGGGAAGATGCTCTCTGGCCACTGGCATTCCCGGTAACACAACAGGAACTCGAAAAAGAAAAAATCGAACTGACAGACATCAACCAAATCATCTGGCGCGAGTGGCCGGTGGAACGTGACTACATCGTGAATGACAAGGGTGAAGTGGCCTGCAGGATTTACCAGTCCATCTCCGCACGCGAACTCTGGGATGAGATCATGCATGCCACCTACGACTACGCAGAACCCGGATTCATCCTCATCGATCGCGTCAATGAATTCAATAACAACTGGTACTGTGAAAAAATCCGCGCGACCAATCCCTGCGGCGAACAACCACTGCCGCCCTACGGGGCCTGTTTGCTGGGTTCTATTAATCTTGCAAAATTTGTAGTCGCGCCATTCACTGAAAAAGCCGGGTTCGATTGGGATACTTACCGGCGCGTAGTCAGAATTTTCACCCGCATGCTGGACAACGTAGTGGAAATCAACGGCCTGCCGCTGGAATTGCAACGACGTGAAATTTTCCGCAAACGCCGTCATGGCATGGGGTTTCTTGGCCTGGGTTCTGCGCTCACTATGTTGTGCATCAAGTATGGCGAACCGGCATCACTCAAATTCACCGAACAGGTGAGTCGCGAACTGGCCCTGGTCGGCTGGCAAACCGGAGTGGAACTTGCCAAAGAAAAAGGCCCTGCCCCAATCATGGAAGAACCTTTCACGATCACAAAAGAAATGTTGCAGATACGGCCGGAACTGGCAAAAGACGGTTACAGGGAAGGTGATATGGTGCAGGGGAAGGTGCTGCATGCAAGATACAGCCGCTACATGCAACGCATCGCTGAAGTTGCTCCTCAACTCATCGATGAGATGGCAGAAACCGGATCGCGTTTCACCCATCACAGTTCCATCGCCCCTACCGGCACGATTTCCCTGTCGCTCGGAAACAATGTCAGCAACGGCATCGAACCGACATTCTCACACCAGTATTCGAGAAACGTGATCCGCTGCGGCAAGAAATCCAAGGAGAAAATGGAAGTCTGTTCATTTGAACTGCTGGCTTATCGCACCCTGATCAATCCTGAAGCCCTGCCCTGTTCAGAAAATCCTGATCGCCGGTTGCCGGATTATTTTGTGACTACGGATGATATTACTCCGAAACAGCATGTCGATATCCAGGCAGCGGCCCAGAAATGGATAGATTCCTCCATCTCCAAAACTGCCAACGTCCCGGCGGACTATCCCTTTGCTGATTTCAAAAACATCTACCTCTATGCACACGGACAAGGATTGAAAGGCTGCACGACTTTCCGCTTCAATCCTGAAGTGTTCCAGGGCGTCCTGGTGAAGGAGGAAAACCTTGAAAACACGCTTTATCGATTTACATTGGATAATGGCGAGGTGATCACGGTCAAAGGCAATGAGGTCATCGAATACGACGGCGAGTTGCATACCGCCGCCAATCTGTACGATGCCCTGAAAGAAGGTTATTACGCCAGATTTTGAGGAATATTACGGTGACTATCAAGATTGACCGGAAAATTGTGGATTGCAGCGTGGTCAAGGAGACTGAAGAAGCCGCTTTACCTGTTGCCACCAATGTTGTGCAGATGCATGAGAAACTGGAACGGCCACACATGCTGCATGGCACGACCTACAAGATCACCACACCGCTGTCAGAGCATGCACTGTATGTCACCATCAATGACATTATCCTGAATGAAGGCACCGCACATGAACTGCGGCGCCCGTTTGAAATCTTCATCAATTCCAAAAACATGGACCATTTCCAGTGGATCGTTGCATTGACCCGGATCATTTCCGCTGTGTTCCGCAAGGGCGGTGATGTGACCTTCCTCGTGGATGAACTTCGCTCCGTGTTCGACCCGCATGGTGGTTATTTCAAAAAAGGCGGCAAGTTCATGCCGTCACTGGTCGCCGAGATCGGAGATGTGCTGGAAAGTCACCTGAAAATGATTGGTCTTTTAAAAACCAGTGAGCCGGATACTCACCAGAAAAAACTGATCCGGGAAAAGCGCGAGAAGCTCGAAAATATACCGGAAGGCGAATTCCCGGAAACAGCAACCCTGTGCAAGAAATGCATGACCAGGGCCATGATTTTCATGGACGGCTGTCTGACCTGCCTTAATTGCGGCGAATCAAAATGCAGTTAGCTCATCCTGAAAATATCAAACAACCCACAACCGCCTAAACCCGGAACACATATTCCCGTCCCGGAACGCGCTCAATGTCCGGCGGAAAGTTTTTATGCTTGTCGGCATAGTAACGTTGAAGATGATTACCTTCCGACAAGCGATTGTAAGTCGCGAAATACATGCGGCGGATCTTGTTGGTCAGATTGGGCTCTGAAGCATGAGGCACATAACAGTCAAAAAATACTACATCGCCCGGTCTGGTCGGGTAATGGACAAATTCCATGCCTGCCATATCTTCTTCCGTTAACGGTTCCCATTCACGATACAAACCCCGGTTCTGGTGACCGGCCACCAGTTGCAGGCAGCCGTTTTCGATAGTGGCTTCATCGATACACACCATTACGCTGATAAAATATTGTGCATAATCTTCCCAGCCGGCCTGTGAATCCTGGTGCGGTTTGAAACCGTCACCGCCGGGCATCTTGAAATTGATTTTTTCCTTGAATAACACAACGTTCTCGCCCAGTAACTGCGCGACCGGTTTTTTCAGCACTTCGGCAAGCTCTGCAAATCCGGCATGAAACGGCGAGATATATTCAATCCTGTTTATGAGTTCAACTTCTGGATCGAGTTTGCTCTTTTCATGGTAAACCCAGTGTTTGCCAGGCTCTTCCGGACGTGAAGCCAGTTCCGTTGTCCAGGATTCTATCTGGCGCATGTCACCTGCTGGAAATGCGCCACGGGCAATTACGAATCCATCACGTTGGTAGTCTTGAATGTGTGGTGGGGTGAGATAAGGAATGGTCAGCATGGTCCGTGTATCGGGTTGAAATGATGATTGGCTTTTTATCAAAAAACGCTCCCCTGAGAGTTGATCCAGATCAAACGGTATCGATTTCTGACCGCGATCAAATCAAGTTTGAATAATTGCCCTGCACACTGCCGGAACGCAGGTATTTATCAAATATCATGCAGATATTGCGGATTAGCAGCCGGCCTCGCAGCAATACGGTGATGCCGTTATTTTCAAGTTGTAACAGGCCGGACTGTTCCATTTCCTGCAGCTGGATTAATTCGTTATAAAAATAATCCTGGAAATTGATGTGATAAATTTCCTCTATTTCATCGTAACGGAGCCGAAAATGGCAGATAAGCCGGGTAATGACTTCGCGCCGCAACAGATCATCATCATCCAGCTTGATACCACGCATGATCGGTATTCGCCCTGACTGAACAGACTGTTTATAATCATCCAGTGCGCGTACGTTCTGTGCATAACACTGCCCCACCTTGCTGATGGCAGTAATCCCCATACCGATCAGATCACAATTTGCGTGAGTCGTGTAGCCCTGGAAATTCCGGTGCAAGGTACCGTTTCGTTGTGCAACTGCGAGTTCATCATCCGGACGGGCAAAATGATCCATGCCGATATAGATATAACCCTGTGCCTGCAGGTGGCGGATGGTTTCCTGCAAGATTTCCAGTTTTTCATCAGGTCCCGGCAATTCTTCCGCATGAATCTGCCGCTGCGTTTTGAACAGGTGCGGCAGGTGTGCATAATTATAGATAGCCAGCCGTTCCGGCTGTTGCAAGGCAATCAGTTCCAGCGTTCTGAGAAAACTTGCGGTTGTTTGCCTGGGTAAGCCGTAAATCAGATCAATGTTCACGGATTTGAACCCGGCTTTCCGGGCGGATTGCATGACCTGAAAGGTTTGTTTTTCAGTCTGAATACGGTTGACTGCTTCCTGTACATACGGATCAAAATCCTGTACCCCGATGCTCATCCGGTTAAACCCGAGTTCGCGCAACAGATAAACGGTTTCTTCATCCACTTCACGCGGATCGATCTCAATGGAATAATCTCCTCCGTCATCCTCTCTCAGGGTGAAATACCGGCGGATGACCTGCATCAGTTCCCGTATCTGTGCGGGACTGATGAATGTCGGTGTGCCCCCGCCCCAATGCAATTGTTCAACTAGACGGTCCTTGTTGAAAAGTTCACCCTGCAACCGGATCTCTTCATGCAAATCTGCAAGATAAGGGGCGGCAAGATTGCGGTTGCGCGTGATAATTTTATTGCAGGCACAGTAATAACAGACCCGGCTGCAGAACGGCAGGTGGATATACAATGACAGTGCGGCCGGGATCAGGTCTTCATTTGTTTCACGCGCGTTATGCACGTAATGTTCCCAGTTGAACCCGTCATGAAACTGGACGGCCGTTGGATAAGACGTATAACGCGGGCCTGAGCGCGCATAGCGGCTGATGAGTTCCCTGTCGAGTAAAACGGAAGCAGGCATAATCGGACTCGTTTCCAAATAATGCCTGTTTAACAAAATCCGGATCAGGCTGACATGATCCAGATCAAGAATTGCGCTGTTTGGGAATTTAAGGGGAAATTATCCGGGAAATTACCCGGCAGTGGATTAACGGCGTGTGCCGACCTGGTCTATTTCCTGCACCACGTCGCCAATGCTGCGCGGCCACGGATTCACGGACTGGAACTGTTCCGGCATGCCCTGGATGGCGATCTGGGCGGTTTCCTTGTCGGGATACTGGCCATACAGGAGCAGATATCGGGGTTTCCCGGAAGGCGTATATTTCACATAGCCGGAAAGTTGATCCACAAAACCGGATTGACCGGCAAGCAATTTCTCTATATTTGCCAGATCACTGGCCGAGATCAATTGCAGTGCATAGGCCCCTGCCGGTTGCTGCCTCAGCCAGTCCTCGCCCCTGATGCCCTGCACATAATCCGGCACCGTATCGAGCTTGAAGATGTTGGCAGCGTCATAGACTGGTTCAATTGCCGGTGGTGATGGTTCCGGTTCAACAACGGGTGCTGGCCCTGCTGCAATGTCTGCTGTAACTTCGGTCACAGGTGATGCAGGCGTTTCCTGTTCCACGCTGACCGGTTCAGCAATTTCGACAGGTTCGCTTATCGTTTCTGTCACAACCGGTTCCGGCAGAGTTTCTGATGTAGGTACAACCTCCGTACTTATTGTTCCCTGATGGATCTCTTCCGGAGCATTCTCAGCAATCTCTGCTGTAACAGGAGCTTCAGTGATCGGGGCGGCTTCGGACTCTGTTTTTTCCCGGGCTTCCGGTTCTGCGGTTTGAGCAGCAACCGGTTTCTGTGGCCGGGCAACCTGCACGGATGGATTGTGATAGAGAAAATACGCAACAATCCCGATCAGGGCAGCCAGCCCGAAACCGATGATCGGCCAGCGATACGGTGAGAGCATGGAATCTTTACTGATGCGCTCCTGCATGATTTGTCTGGCAGCCAGGTTGATGGCTTTCGGCAAACCGGCAGACTGTTCATAAATATAATCAAAGTCTTCATCAATAAACGGGTACTCACTGATTGTTCCATAACGGGCAAGATTATGTTCAACGTAATTCCTGATGTTCTCTTTTGAAACCGGCGGCAGGGAAATACTCTCGATCAACCCATGCACAAGATCTGCAAACTTCGGATCAGCAAGGCGTCGTTCTATTGACGGCTCTGCCAGCAGAATAATCCGGAACAGCGATTCACCATATCTGAGCTCGGCCAACTGCAGGACAAATTCAAGTGTCTTGTCCGGCAACATATGCGCATCATCAACAATCACCACCGGTATAATCTTGTTGTTTGCACATTGCTCCAGATATTTATGTACCTGGCTTACCGGCGGTCTTGGATCGGGAGTTTTGTCCTGTGATGCCTGACGTGCAATATTATAGGCCAGCAGATCAATGCTGGTGCTTGAATTGCCGCGTACGATACTGGTTTTCCAGTTGGACGCTTTCAGCAACTCGATCTGGTTAATCAGCGATGTTTTGCCCCCACCCACTGGTGCAGTGACCGCTACTATTTTCTCGCTTTCCTGAATCAGCGATTTCAGCTCGTGTAATTTCTGGCCGAGATCGTGGCTTATGAATAATTTTTTTTCAGTGGTGGCCGTGACGGGGAAAGGGTCCCTGGACAGGTTGTAATGTATATAGTAGTTGTTGTCAGCGCCCGCTTTCACTTTCTCACCTTCTCCATCAGAGATCCTTGTTCAGACCCGGCCCAAAAATCAACCCAGGCTGAACGACTCAACATTGCTTGCCTCATCAGCATTTATTTGCGGCTCACCAATAAAATTACCATATACATAGTCAGCACCGGCGCTGATCACTTCAGTCAGGATTGTGGCGCTTTCAACACCACTGATGATGATCTGTGTCCCGGCTGACTTGAGTGAATTCAGCAAATTCATATCATTACCTGCAGGTGTTGCAACCCCCTTCAACATTGATAGCAGGCTGTAATCCAGAACAAAAAGATCCGGTTTCAGGATTCTGGCCATTTTTACTGCTTCATTGATGTCAACAAAACTTCCGAGCGCTGTTTTGAAACCATAGGTTTTCCTCAGTGTCTTGGTGAGTATCATAACCCGCTCCTGATAACGGGCAAACAAGCCTGCCGAGATTTCCAGCACTATAAAGCGGCCGGGCCTGTTATCCTCCTGCCCGGCCAGGAGTTTCTTCAGCCAGTCAAACAGGGTGATATCTGTAAACCATGCCTCGGTTATCGGCAACTGGTACCTTTTTCTGTTTTCCTTTCTCGCTGTATGTACGATCCGTCCCAACAATTGCCTTAACATCCAGCGATCAATAAATTTCTGCAGTGCCAACGAACTCAGATGGGCCCTCAACTCTGTGGCACTCATCACTTTTCCATGCAGGTCAATTAACTGGATATCCACCTTGAACAATTCGTGCGCATCACCCGCACCTCCGCTGAACATCGCGATGACCGGCTGGAATGTCTGTACGACCCGATTGTCATCAAAAGCTTTTTTTATTATGAGAGAGTGTTCACCCAGTTCCGATTCGTAAATTTCAGGCTGTTCTCCTGTCTGGCCCTGTACATGTTCTTCTGTTTTTTCATCTACAGCTGCCTTAATTGTATCTGCAGATTTTTTGTCTCCGGAAACTGCGACAGTCTCTTTGCCGGATCCGGATACTTTAGCAGGGAGGGGTTCCGGCTGTGCCTGTTTCCCGGCAGGGACAACCGTGACAGGTTCCGGAACCACCTGAACAACAGGGACAGTTTCCTGGGCCGCCGGAATTTGATCAACCGCTAAACCCTCTTCGTCATCTTCAAGCGGAATGTCTGTGACGGGTCTGACAGGCCCTGGCTTCGTTGCCAGTACAGGGGCTGTATGTTTTTCACTCTTTACATCCCCTTCTGCATAGATATGAAACGAATTACCGCTGACGTCCCTTGCCAGATTGCGTGCAGAATTGACCTGTTGGAGCAGCATTTCAACAGTGGACGCCCCTTGTGGTTCTACTGCCCCGATGCTGAATGTCCAGGGGATAGTGTTACCAGACAGCTGGTAAGGTTTTTCGGCAAGATACCTGCAGAGATTTTCCAGAAATTGTTCCAGCGCTGAATGATCTGCTGGTGCATCGATCAGTACGCCGACAGCAGATTCCCCCAGCCGGGTAATGCAGGGGTTTGCCTGCTTGATCGAAGGATGTTCATAGATCAGACGGGCCAGATCACGACCGAAATTATCACTGCCGATAGGCCCCAGTGATGCTGTCAGGGAAGAGTAATTGTCGATATCAAACAGCAGAAATACACGAGCGGGAGTTGCCGGATCCTCATGTGCCGGCTGTTCCAGTTGCCGGTAAAACGATGATTTGTCAAAAACACTGCGGGCTTTTTCCGCTTCATCCCGCTTTATCCGTTCATCAGCGTGTTTATTGTAGGCTGCAAGAATGGACGCCGCCAGCACGGCCTTGTCCAGTTTTTCCTTGCGCAGATATTCATAAGCACCGAATTTTACGGCGCGTACGGCGGTTTCCTCCGTACCAGCACCTGTCAACATGATAGCGGCGGGGAACCCCGGACGTTTGCGGTGTTTCTGCAACAGATCGAGGCCGGTCAGACGGTGTACACAGAGATAATAATCGAGAATGAGCACATCATACGGACTCCAGTCGTAGTCTTCCGCAGGAGCCCCGAGGGCGACCGGATCATATTCATGAAATACCGCATTCTGAAAATACTTCCTGAGTATGGTCTTCAGGAGCAATCTGAAGTCCATATCATCATCAAGGATAAGTATGCTTTTTATACTGTCAGCATCGGTCATTTATGCGGCTGCTAATCATAGAATATCAATACTTTATTAGATATTATTGAATATTACCAATGATTAGCGTTTAAGGTAGTCGCTCAAATTGAAACTCTTCATACAAAGGATGTCATTTCGAAGCCACGAAGTGGCTGAGAAATCTTGTATTTTTTAACTATCAGGATCCATCACATTCGTTCGGGATGAAAAACTGAGCCACTACCGCGTCAGAAGAGTACAGCGTGTCTCACCTTGATACAGCAGATCATTTGATTGAGCAGGTTTCCTCGGGAAACGTCGTGCAAGGTGGTGCCAGATAATCCACAAACATCTGCGCACATCTTGCCCATGAATAACCCCGGGCAAACTGCACGCAGTCCAAGCGATTAAGTTCCAGTGCAGAGAGGGCCGCACGCTGCAGGTCCTGGTCCAACACACCGGTTAACCCGTTGACAATGACATCGATCGGGCCGGTTACCGGGAATGCCGCCACCGGTAAACCACACGCCATGGCTTCGAGTAATACAATACCAAAGGTATCGGTAAGGCTCGGAAACACAAATACATCACCCTCGGCAATCGCTTCGGCAAGTTCCCTGCCGGTCTTAAACCCGGTAAATTCCACCTCCGTATATTTCTGCCTGAGCTTGTTCAGGTCCGGGCCGTCACCAATGACACGTTTTTGACCGGGCAAATCCAGTTTCAGAAACGCTTCTATATTTTTTTCGACTGCAACACGTCCGGCATAGACAAATAACGGCGCTTTTTTGTACAGAACGTCGCGTGAATGCGGGTAAAATATCTTCGTATTCACGCCGCGTGGCCAGACCACAACATTGGTGAAACCCCATTCTTCCAGCCGCTGCTTCTGTGTAGGCGTCGGTGCCAAAGTACGCTTTGCGTACTTGTGAAAATTCCTCACATAGGCATAGCTCCATTTAACGGGAACCGGCACGCGCATGCGGATATACTCCGGGAACCGGGTATGGAATGACGTGGTAAACGGAACATCGTGTTTAAGGCACCAGGCACGTGTCGCATGACCGATGGGACCCTCCGTTGCAATATGAATGGCATCCGGCGCAAAGGCCTGCAGATGATTACGGACACCGCCTGTCGGCATCACCGCAAGATGAATAGAGGTATACGTCGGACAGGGAACGGTAAAAAATTCCTGCGGCGTAATCAATGACACCTGATGTCCACTGAACTGCAGGTTTTCCACAATGTTTTCATAGGTGCGGACCACACCATTGATCTGCGGATGCCAGGCATCCGTCGCAATTACAATCTTCATACCACTCAGGCTGCCTGCTCGAGTGTTTTAAGAGATTGCTGTCGCTCTGACCAGTGCAGGAGTTCCATACTGCCATCACGCCGTTCCACCAGCGCCGTGCAGCTTTCCACCCAATCACCGCAGTTGCAATAAATCACATCTTCCATCTGGGTGATCTCGGCGCGGTGAATATGCCCGGAAATAATTCCATCAACTTCATTTTTTCTCGCTGCATGTGCCAAGGCGGCTTCATAATTACTTATAAAATTCACGGCCCCCTTGACCCGCTGTTTCAGCATGCTGGCCAGTGACCAGTAGGAAAACCCCAGACGGCGGCGGATGAAGTTGACCAGGTGGTTTGCCCTGAGCAGGACTTCGTACATGGTGCTGCCAATCAGTGCGAGAAATTTTGAATGGGTAATGACACCATCGAACTGGTCGCCGTGCAGTACCAGGAATCGTTTATCCTCGCGTGTGGTATGTACATACTCGTTATGGACTTCAAGATTACCGAATATCATGCCATCGAAGTCCCGGAACACCTCATCGTGATTGCCCGGTACATAAATCACACGCGTTCCATGCTTGGCCTTGCCGAGAATGGTGCGCACCACATCATTGTGTGCCTGTGGCCAGTAAATCTTTTTGTTCATCTGCCACACATCAATGATATCGCCGACCAGAAACAGGTAATCACAGCGGGTTGATCGCAGAAAATCAAGGAGGTAAAGGGCACTGCATCCCGAAAATCCCAGATGCACATCAGAAATAAAAATTGAACGGTAATACTGCGGCGTGATCGATCTGACGTTGGTCATAAGTGCCCAGCCGGTGATTGACTGGGCACGCAGTCTGATCAGAAATTATGACAGTAATGTTTTTTTAAAATGACATTTTGATTAAACTGCGTAATGATCCGAAAATTAATTACTGAATCCCTGATGTTACGGCAGATCAACAATAATCCCCTCTGCCGGTTTGCGTGTGGCCACCGGAATCTCCGCTGCATAACCATACCAGAACATGCCCACCACGGATTCAGCCGCCGGATCGATCCAGAGTAAATCATAGAATTCCGGGGCGCGGATGATGCCGCCGGTCGACCATTTAACGCCGATGCCTTCATGCCAGAGATACAGCATGAAATTCTGCGCGGCACAGCAACAGGCAGCATAATCTTCCTGCATCAGCACCGGATCATCAGATTTGTCACAGGTCAACACCAGCCAGCCTGGAACCTGCGACCAGCGTTCGGTTTTGATCCGCGCCGCCTCATCACCCTTCTTTTCCCGGACCAGCCGCGCATTCAATTCGACGATCCCTTTTATGCTTTGCGGGCCCAGTATGTAGAAATGCCATGGCTCGGTCAGATGATGATTGGGTGCCCAACGGGCGGCATCGATGGCCGTGCGTATTTTTTCTACAGGCGCAGGTTCCGGTTTGAATTCGTGTATAGTCCTGCGGTTTTTGATCAACATTTCTGCAAACCTTGTCTGGTCTTCATTCATCTGTGCTTACCCGCATTATTTCATCTGTCAGCGTGCCTTCGCCTGTTTTTCCCTGAGTTCTATATTATTCAGTAATTCATCCAGCCGTTTTTGCGCCCTGGGGTTGTCCGCCATGACCGTTTTCAGTTCATTAATGTAATTCCTGGCAAGTTGGTAATCTCCATTTTCGAGGGCTTTTTTTATGGCAGCATCAATTCTGGCTGCTGTACTTTTTACCTCTTCACGCACAGTCTGATCGCCGGGTTGGGATCTGACACGGTCCCGCAGTCGCTGTAGACGTTTGCGTTCCTGTTCTGGCACAGCTCCCTCTGTTTCAGTGATAACCGGCTTGTCTGCGATCACCTGTTGCCGGGCAGATGGCGGCGGCGCCAGCTCAGGCTCAGCTGGTTTCACTTCTTCTGCAGGCAGCTTAACCTCTTCGGGCTTTTGTGCGGTGACATCCGCCGTCGCAGCAGCGTCCCGCCATTCAGCATTGGTTTTTTTGATTTTGTGGTTCACCGCAATCAACACCAGAATCACCAACAGGCCGATCCCCACAGCAGTCATTATTTTTGCCGGTTTGCCTCTGGCCGCCGGCAATGTTTGTGAATGATTTACACGTTCAACCTTCTCAGTGACCGTTTCACTACCCGGATTTGTGACCGGCGAACTTTCAGCCTTGACCTGATAATTGCCTTCCATTTCCGATCGCCAGGACTCCAGGTTTTGGGGACGATCTTCCGGTTTGAAGGCCATGGCATGATCGATGGCCGCAATAAGCTGTGGCGAATATTTCCCCGGCACGATCTCGGCTGCCGGTACATATATATCCTTGCCTGTATGCAGGATCGCTTCACTGCGATTCATGGAGTCCGGTGGAGAGATACCTGTGACCGCCCGATACAGAGTGGCCCCCAGTCCGTAGATATCAGACCATGGACCCTGCTTTTTGCTGTTGCTGACATACTGTTCAAACGGGGCATAACCCGGCGAGACCATCGCCGTCATGGTCAAGGTCTGTTCCGCAAGTGACTGGCGCGCTGAACCGAAATCCAGCAGCACCGGACTGCCGTCTTCACGGATGTATATATTCGGCGGTTTGATGTCACGATGGATAAAGTTCTCGGCATGGACGGCCTGTAATCCTTCCATGACCGGTAATATGATCTTTTTCAGTTCCTCTTCATCCAGCGTTTTTTTTGCTTTCAGGATTTCATGCAGTGGCCGTCCCTGTTCATATTCCATGACCATATAGGCGGTATTGTTCTCGCGGAATATGGTCAATACCCTGACGATATTCGGATGTTTGAAGCGCGCCAGTGTCTGCGCCTCATTGATGAATCGTTCCAGTCCCCAGTTGTACTGTATGCCATGTTCGCCTGAAACCGGATGTACGGAAATATTCTTTTCCCTCACCGCCAGTTCCACCGGCAGATATTCCTTGATCGCGACTTGCTGTTTGAGATTGGTATCGTGGGCAAGATAGGTAATGCCGAAACCTCCCTGCCCCAGTATTTGCTCGATGCGATACCAATGCAGTTGGTAACCGGGCTGCAGCGAATTGCGGTGTTGTTCCATTCAGAACATCCGCAGATTAATGGATATGCTGTGAAGCTTCTTCCTGGAACATCTCAATGTTCCGGTGCCATTCGGCCCGGATGATGCCCTGTGAAAGGAGATTGTAAAACATATAGAGCATTCCCTGGTTCAGGTTCAGATTTATTCCCTGTCCTTTTTCCGGGAAAATTTCCAGGCTCATATTACCACCGGGATTGTTGTGGGTTTTGATTCCATAGGCGAGGAAACCTTCTTCCCCCAACGGCAGATTAATCGATTTTTCATGCTCGAATGATTTTTCGAATGCGCCTGCATTAAACATCTCCTGCGCCTGCCTGCTTGCCCCCACACTGGTGACACCGCCATGCTTTTCCATTTCCTTTTTAAGTACGTTAAACAACAGGTTGGTAAAACGCCGTGACATCCACAGGCGGTATTCATCACCCTGCTGTGTGGTGACGCGCAACAGCAAGCGATCTTCCCGGTTGGAATAGGTCACGTTGAGCTGGTGCAGTTTATCGCTGGGATTGACAGTCGTTGATGAGGTTTCCGGGGTGGTCATGCACACTCTCGCTTGGTCACTGTTGCGGCAAATACAGGTGAATAACTACTGGCGTAATTATCACCGATAAGACCGTATCTCTGAAATAGACCACACCTGGGGAAAGTGTAAATAAAGGTCCATCCGGGTGGTCAGCCCGACTGCCTCTAGCGGGTATTCGGCAGCCAGTCTTGACCCGCCCCCGGATGGAAATCAAACAACCAATAACACCACCACAAAGGGAAAAACCTGTTAAGTCCCTGATTCTTCGTGTGATATGGATAATTTATGATACGAATTATGTACAATAAATAACCTGTACAAGTATTATACAAAATAATTACATTTTTCAAGATGATTTTTATAAACTTTGTTATACAAATATTTATTGAATTAATGATCATATTAATATAATTTTATGTCCATGTTTTGTCTATATTTAACTTAATATGACTGAGAGGAATTTATGAAAGTCAGCAACATCGTTAATCACAGCTCCGATCTGACCAGCTTTCGTATCGGGGCTGCTTCGCGTTTGACTGGCATCCCGGTAGACACCTTGCGGATCTGGGAAAGACGTTATCAGGTGGTTTCCCCCAAGCGCAGCCAGGGCGCTGATCGACTTTATGGACGGGAGGATATCAAGCGCCTGTCATTATTAAAGAAACTGACCGATCGCGGACATGCCATCGGCAGTATCGCTCACCTGCCCGATGCCGAACTGGAAACCCAGCTAACTGCATATGATCGGGAAGCCCTGACTTCACAGCGGATTCTTTCTCCAGAAAACCCTTTGCAGATCGCTGTGCTGGGCGAAATTCTTCCACACCGCATCAGCCAGGAGTCTGCGGATCCAGAACTGGTCTTCACCGGGTTACACAGGGTGCAGGCCGAATTCGAAGCAAACGTCAGCGAAAAGAAAACGGATGTCATCATTCTGGAGTATCCGGCGATCCACACAGACACTGCACGTGAAATCAGGCGTTTGCTCAGACTGGCCAATGCTCGTCATGCATTTGTGATCTATGGTTTTACCAGCCATCAGATTCTGGAATCCTTCGCGGGCAATGAATATACATTTATCCAGGCACCGGTCTCCCTGACGCTTCTCTATAACGAAATAAAACGCAAACTGCGTGCGCCTTATCCGGCAAGTGAGCGTATCCCGATCGACATCACTGAGCCAGCGCCACGCCGGCTATTCAGCAACAAGGGGCTGGTGGAAGCCTCCAGTGCTTCTTCTACAGTCAAATGCGAGTGTCCCCAGCATCTGTCCAGCATCATCCAGCAACTGATTCAGTTTGAGGTTTACAGTGCCGATTGCGAAAACCGTAATGCCGAGGATGCCGCACTGCACGCGCACCTCAAAACCGTCACCGGCCATGCACGCGGCATCATGGAAAAAGCGCTCAAGCGCGTGCTTGAAGCAGAGGGGATTACCGTCGATACCGAAATATAAAAACTGCAGATTGGAAATTAGCATGACAAACAGAATAACCGGACTTGTGATGATTGCCACACTGCTGTTTTTCATAAATCCGCAATTAGTGGCCGCGACGGAATATGACATCAACCGTCCGCCCGGTAAATTCGTGAATCTCGGTCTGCACCGGATGTACATCGACTGCCGTGGTTTCAAATCACCCACGGTGTTGATCGACGTCGGGCTGGGTGAAGCTTCGGCAAGCTGGCTGCCCATACTGGAAGGACTGGAGAATGAAACCCGTGTCTGTCTTTATGATCGCGCTGGATATGGTTTCAGTGATTCCGGGCCCGGTGCAAGAACCACTGCACAAATTACCTATGAATTACGTGCCTTGCTCGAACTCGCCGAGGTCCCCGGGCCTTATGTGCTGGTGGGTCATTCCTTTGGTGGCTTCACCGCCCAGTATTTCGCTGCACAGTATCCGGATGAAACGGTAGGTGCCGTGCTGGTCGAATCATCCCATCCCGATCAGGTACAACGGCTTGCGGCACTCGACAAATCCGGGCCGAAGCATTCGCTGGTGGTCTCACGCAGAGGTCCGCCGCCGGAATCTATGACGGACATGGAAAAAAAATGGTTTTATCTCAACTCCAGTCGCAAGGCCACATATGCGCAAATGGACGAACTGAAAAATTTTTCTGAAAGTGCAGCGCAGGTCAGACAGGCCGGCGCATTCCCCGACATTCCACTGGCTGTCCTGAGCCGCAGCGTGAGCCAGTTACCTGAAGTGGACGGTAAATCCATGGAAGCGGAATGGATCAACATGCAGAATGAATTGGCTGAATTAAGCCCGTATTCATGGCACGTGTTTGTGCCTGAGACTGGCCATAATCTTTACAGCGAAGCCCCGGAAGCGGTCATTGAAAATGTAGTTAAAGTTGTATTGCAGGCACGGGAGAAAATGCTGGAGGGCGGGAAATTTTCCTATCATAATGCGCAATAAGCAGAACGCCTGGAACCATGGAAAAATATCGTTCTGCTTTCATTCCGGGACTGATTCCCGCGACCTGTTATTGAGGATGCGCATCCATGAAAGCAATAAATTTGTGTTTGCTGGTACTGCTGTCTGTTCCCTTTAATATTGTTGCCGCAGAAAAACGCGGTGGTCCGCCTGAATCCATCACTGTTAATGTCACGGCCGGCACCGCAGAAGGTGAACTGAAATTCGTGCCGGACAAACTCCGCTTTGAACGCGGCAAGTATTACAAGCTGGTCATCAGCAATCCCAGTTCAACCGATCATTATTTTTCCTCCGAAGGTATGGGCACCCACGTCTACACCCGCAAGATCGAAGTGACCGGCACAGATGGCAAGACCCTCGCGGAAATCCACGGCGATATTTACGATCTCGAAATCAAGGCGGGCACCACGCTGGCATGGTATTTCTATCCCATGACTAACGGCAAGTTAAAACTCTATTGTCACAAGGAAGACCATGAAGCGCATGGCATGGTAGGTGAAATCGAAATCTTCGGCCCGCCGCCGTTTACAAATTAATCCTGTTAAAAGTGTTTACCTGTTTGTGATTGGGGGATGGCTGTGTACCGTCCTCCTTGCGAACCAGTTGCAACGTATCGAACCCGGCCGCTTTGGCCGCATCCAGTTCTTCAGCGATATCAGACAAAAACAGGATTTCATTCGCAGGCAGCCCGATTTCCTTCGTGATCACCTGATAGGATTTCGCATCCCGCTTGTTGCCGATACGGGTATCAAAGTAGCCTGAAAAGAGTGGGGTAAGGTCACCGGCATCGGAATTCCCGAACAGTAATTTCTGGGCCGGAACCGAACCGGAAGAATAGATATAGAGTTTGATACCCTGTTTATGCCATTCCTTGAGCTTGCCGGGTACATCCGGGTAAATATGGCCGGTGTAGCCGCCATCACGATAACCCTGTTCCCATAACATGCCCTGCAGGGCTTTCAACGGTGTAATTTTTTTGTCTTCATCGATCCACTGAATGAGCTGGGCGATGATTTCATCGCCATTCAGTGTGCGCCCCGCTTCGGTGCAGACATCATCCAGCAATTTGCGCACTTCCGGATCGAGCGCGTGAGAACGTATGAATTCCGGCAGATGTGCCCGGGCATAGGGAAACAACACATCCTTGACGAAGGCGATCGACGTGGTCGTGCCTTCGATGTCGGTAACGATTGCGCGGATCACGCGTAAGCGGCGACGAATTTGTCGAAATCCGGAAACTGTCTGGCAATTTCACTGCCGGTAAAATTACCGACCCAGCCGTCCGGTGTGGTGAAGAACCGGATGGCCTTGAAATACGGATTTTCACCCATGTCGAACCAGTGCGTGGTGTTGGCCGGCACGCTGATGAGATCGCCTTTTTCACACAGCACACAATAGACCTTGTCACCGATATGCAGATAAAACAGACCACTCCCATCGACAAAGAACCGCACTTCAAAATCGGCATGCGTGTGCTCGGCAAGGAATTTCTGGCGAAACATGGCCTTGTCCGGATTGTCCGGATTCAGGGCCACTACATCGATGGATTTAAAACCGTATTTTTTGTTGAGTGTGTCTATCGATTCCTTATAGGCTGCCAACACCTCATCCTGTTTGGCCTCTTTGCTCAGCGGTTGGTTGGCTTCCCAGCGTTCGAACTCCACGCCGACGCTGTTCAACGTTGCCGAGATTGCTTTGTAATCGCTCAGGGTTTCGCCCCGGCCTTTACCGTTTTCCGGGAAAATGGTCAGCGTGGTCATAAGGTTCGCGCTCCTCTCTTCATCAGTTCACATTTGCAGAGAAACTCAAAGGCTTCCACATGCCGTAATACATCGTCCATGGTTTCGCCCCAGGTATACAGTCCATGGCCCTTGATGAGATAGCCATAGATCGGAGAATTTTCATCCATATAGGCCGCAACACGCGTGGCCAATTCCGGAATGTCCTGGCTGTTATCAAATACCGGAAGACGTAATACCGATTCATGTGTATCGATGTCCGGAAAGGCTTTCAGGATTTCGTAATCAGCAAAAACCACTTCGCCGGACACCAGTTGTGATAATAGCGTGGCATAGGGGGAATGATGATGCAATATCACAGCGGTCTCAGGATAACGCTGATAGATCTGCATGTGCAATGCTGTCTCGGCAGAAGGACGGCGGCCGTCCTGGGAATGGCCCTGTGCATCCACCTGCATGATGTCAGCCACAGTCAGATGGCCTTTGTGCCGGCCGGACACCGTAATTGCGTAGCGATCCGGAGTAACGCGAGCGGAAAAATTGCCGCTGGTCGCAGGCACCATTCCCTGCGCGTAGAGCCAGCGCCCGGCTTCCACCAGATCACGTGCCCAGTCTTCATAGGTCCGATCCATACCGCCAGATTCTCCGGAAATCAATCAAACCCGAAATATAACACACGAGGCGCAGGGATATGGTGAAGGTTGATGTAACCGTTATACTTGATTTACTTTTGCGGTTCCCGGATAAAGAACAAATGCAAAAACTGATCTGGATCATTATTGGTAGTGCATTTTTCTACTTCTACTACTACGGAGGCCCGGTTCCGGGTAACCGCAGTAACTTTGCTGTGCCGCAACAAGCTCAGGCGCGTAATGACAAGAAGGATATTTCCAGGGTCGAATTTTCAGGGTTGTTTGAGCAGGGAAAACCCTTTCATTCACTCGCAAATGATCGGCACTACACCATCATTGAAGTGTATCTGGACACCTGCTCAATTTGTAAACGACTGGAGAGTGGTTTCAAACCGTTTCTGGAAAAACGCCAGGATGTGTTAATCAAACGGGTACACTTCCCGGAATCCGGTATGAATATCGCGGTTTCATCGGCACAGGAAGCTGAAACCATGCAGGCACGAATTGATTCCTACAAGGTATGTGGCACGCCTCATATAGAAGTCTATGGACCGGACAGGAATCTGCTCGCTGCAGATGAATGCGGAAATAAAAAAGGCCTGTCGTATCTGCGTGAGTGGATCAGCGCCGAAACCGGTATCTCACGACACCGGCTTTGAATATATCCGCCTGACTGACTTCAGGTTTAATCAGTAAATTGTTGTCTATTGTCAACGGCTTGTGAAAATTATCAGTTAAATTTCTCGTGTTTTGCACCAATCCCGGCTAAGATGATGGCGCTTGCAAGTTGGTATCCAGAAGTCCAGTAGTTCCATACCGGTACATCACTGTATTTACTTCATCATGATATGCAACACAAAGCACATAATAATTAATAATAATTTTCAAACGAGGTTGGTTACATGAATACTGGAACAGTAAAATGGTTTAATGAATCCAAAGGTTTCGGCTTTATTACTCCAGCGGACGGGAGTCCGGATGTGTTTGTACACTTTTCTGCAATCGAAGGTGACGGTTTCAAAACCCTGACTGAGGGCCAGGCCGTTCAGTTTGAAATGCAGCGCAGCCCGAAAGGTCCACAGGCCACCCGCGTATCCACCAAAACCTGATTTTACAGTTGTATCGCACTGAAACCTCGCAGTGCCCTGCGAGGTTTCTTCATTTTTATACAGCCGGATGCTGTCATGTAAACCTGGAGAGGAGAGTCCTTTGAAAAAGATGTTCATCAGTAATCTACCGGTGGCAGCCACAGAAGAATCTGTGCGTGCCCTGTTTGCAGAATTTGGTACTGTGCGATCCATACAGATATCCACCGATATCTTCACACGCAAATGCCGTGGTTTTGGAACTGTTGAAATGGAAGGGCATGAGGCCCGCGCGGCTATCAGTGCGCTGGATGGAAAATCTCTGGAAGGCAAGTATCTGCGTGTCAGGTTTGAAGAACCACGCGGCAAAACACGGGGTGGCAAACGCAACTGAACAAAACTGGAAAGAAGATGTGCTAAATGTCCGGCAATTCTATATCCAAAGTATCTGACAACTCATCCTCTTCCCCGTTTTTGTTGTACCTTGCAATATAATCTTCGCCAAGGCGGCCACCTTCGGCGAGATTCAGATTGTCCATCTGGGCGGCAATCTTTTTCAGCGCATCGATAGCATATTTCTGTTTTGTAGCAGCAGCGGTATAACACCATGCATATGCCTGGACCATGTCCTTGGCCACCCCCTGTCCTTTGGCATAAAGTAATGAAAGACGGTATTGTGCCGGTGCAAATCCCTGTTCCGCCGACTGACGGAACCAGTCCAACGCCCGGCCATAATCCTGTTCCACGCCAGTGCCCTGCGCAAACATTATGCCCAGGCGATAACGTGCCTTCCGATCTTCCTGCAGGGCGGCATGTAAAAACATTTCATAGGCATCGGTAAAATCTTTCTCAACTCCCACACCCTCAAAATAAATTTTACCCAGTTGATACTGGGCCTTGCGATACCCCAGTGATGCAGCACGTTGTAGCCACTCACGCGCTTCAACCAGATTCTGCTTGACGCCTATACCATGCAGCAGGTAATAACCCAGAAAATATTGCGCACGGCTGTGCCCCTGTTCTGCCGCCCGGCGAAACCAGACCGCCGCTTCCGACTGATCACGGGGCACGCCGCGTCCATGCGCGTACATGGAAGCAAGATTGAATTCGGCCTTGTTGTAACCCTGTTTCGCGGCCTTGCGATACCACTCCACAGCTTCGATCAGGTTTTGTGCAACACCAATACCCTTTTCATACATGACACCGGCATTCACCTGCGCTTTATCATGTCCCTGTTGTGCGGCCCGTAAATACCAGCGCAGGGCCTCGGCCGGGTTTTTTACAATGCCCAGTCCCTCGGCATACATGTAACCCAGATTGAAGCAGGCGTTGATATGACCGAGACTGGCCGCCTTCATGTACCAGTTGTAGGCGGTGCCATAATCCTGCTTGAAATGAAAACCGTTCTGATAGCACCAGCCAAGACTCGCAATGGCATCAGGATTGTTTTGTCTGGCGGCCTTGTCAAACCAGTACACGGCTTTTTCATAGTCCTGATCCACGCCGTAGCCGTGCAGATATTTTTCGCCGAGAGTGGATTGTGCCTTGGCTGAACCTTGTTTGGCGGCCTCCAGAAACCAGCGTGCCGCAAGACCATAATTCTTGTCGCCTGCAATTCCGGATTCATAAATTCCGGCCAGCGTCAGCTGTGCTTTCACATCGCCGCTTTCAGCACGCTGCTTGAGCACTGTGATATCGTCAGATGATATATCTTGCCCCATAGCCCCCGGTTTCCAGCCCGGATTTATCTTTCTTTGATTACAGCTTAATGATAAGCCTGCTCAGGCGCAAACCCGGGGGGTTAACTGCAAGAGTGTCCCGCCTATGCCCCGATGATTTGCTGTTTATTGCACCGGTTTTCTGAAACGCAGTGTCATGCGATCGGACTCTCCTGTCGCCATGAATTTGCCGGTACATGTGTCTTTTGCTGCGCCGCCATCCAGTTTGCCGCAGGTACGCAAGGTGGGTGGCAGGCTCCAGACCCCATCCGGATGATCACGGGTATCCTGCGGATTGGCATTGACCTCGGAAGAATCCTCAAACATAAAACCGATGGCTTTGGCGAGCTGGATCACAAATTCTTCCGTCACATAACCGGAAGTGATCATGTCCTCGACAGACGTTTTGGGTGCAGCCCGGTGTTCAACGATGCCCAGCACACCACCCGGCTTCAACGTGCGGTAGAAAATCTCAAGCATGGGCTGGATGGTGTCGGCCTTCATCCAGTTATGGACATTACGGAACGTCACCACCATATCAGCACTGCCCGGTGGAGCAATCACCCTGCGTTCGGGCACTGCGAGTTCGGTAACCACAACATGATCATAGATATCCGGACGTTGCATAAGCTTGTCAGCAAATGCAATCTGCATCTCCTTTTGCCAGTCCGGGGTGTTCTTTGACGTCATGGCAAACCCGGCAGCGTAGTACACGCCCTGTTCTCTCAGAACCGGCGCGAGAATTTCGGTATACCAGCCACGTGCGGGTGTGATTTCCACCACGGTCATGTCGGGCTGCAGACCGAAAAACTTCAGGGTCTCCTTGGGATGCCGGTATACATCCCGTTTCACAAACTCCGGATCACGATGATCCCCGGCAAGCGCCTTGTCCAGCAAGGCGTCAATGGTTTCTGCGTATACAGGAGTTGCACAAACCAGTACAACCGGTATCAAGATATTTTTCAGAATATTATTATTTTTCATCTTCTGGTTCCTGACTACTGTATGTTTTTATTATCATCTTCCGTCTTGGACTGTTTACTGTAGCCCGTATCCTGCCGGTTAAGATTGACCGCATGTTTCTGCCGGTACACATCAAATACTTTTTCCGGTGTAAGTCCGGCGCAGATCATGGCTGAAACCAGAAAGTGCAGGATATCTATCAACTCCACCCGGATATTCTGCAGATCAATTTCATCCTTGCTCCACCACTTCCACAACAAATCTGCATCCAGTTCCTTGATCTCCTCGCGCATCGCCCGTGAATAATTGGCGAGCCACTGGTTCGGCAAATCATTCACCTTGAGTTTGTTGTCAGCCACCGCTGCAAAAATGGCGGCCATGGTCAAGGGCTGGCCCTGATTATCGCGCAACTGGTTTTTTTGAAAGACAATGTCATTCAGCTCAGTCTGCATCTCAAAAATTCTGCTCAACATATCCTGACTCATTTTTGCCCCTTTTTTCTGATTTTGCCGGTTTTCACCAGCTGTAATTTTTCTGTTCGGTTCATGCGCTTGATCGCGGCTTCGCGTTTGCCGGCAGCCGAGCGGTTCTCATGTGCTTCATGATAAATCAATTTTACCGGACGGCGGCCGCGTGTATAGGCGGCACCGCGCTTATTATCGTGATTGTGTTCATGCAATCGTCTTTTTATGTCGATTGTCACACCGGTATAAAGCGATTTATCGGAACAACGCAGCATGTACACAACCCAGTGGCTCATACAGCCTGCCCCGCCACATGGCCGGACGACCAGGCCCACTGAAAATTAAACCCGCCGAGATGACCGGTCACATCCACGACTTCGCCAATGAAGTACAGCCCCGGATATTTTTTCGTTTCCATGGTCTTGGAAGACAACTCACGGGTATCCACCCCGCCCAGCGTAACTTCTGCCGTACGATAACCTTCAGTACCCGCTGGTTTGATCATCCAGTGTTCCAGCCGCTCGGCAATATCGGACAGGCCCTTGTCCGTCCATTCTGCCAGGGGTTTCTCCTTCAACTCATTCCACCAACGCAGCTCCAGCGTTGCCACCAGATTTTTGGGCAGATATTCTGTAAGTAAAGTCCGTAATACAATCCGGGGACGGGCACGTTTTGCATCCAGCAATACTTCCCGTGCATTGATCGACGGTAGCAGATTAACCAGCACAGTATCCCCCTCACGCCAGTAACTTGAAAGTTGCAAAGCGGCAGGGCCGCTCAGACCACGATGGGTAAACAGCATGGCATCGACAAATGACATCCCATGGCTGGTCATCCTGACATTCACGGCCACGCCTGATAACGCAGAGGTCAACTCATTGTATTCATCGGTAATCACAAATGGCACCAAACCGGGCCGGGTTGGGACTACTTCCATCTCCAGTTCACGTGCAAGCTCATAGCCAAAACCGGAACCACCCATTTTGGGAATGGACAATCCTCCCGTCGCAATTACTACAGCACCGGCGGTGTAAGTAACATTATTGATTTCCAGTCGCCAGGTTGTTCCGGGCTCAACGCGATTAATCTCATACTCTGTACGTATCGTCACACCGGCAACTTCACATTCGCGCAAGAGCATGTTGAGAATGTCGCGTGCGCTGTCGTCACAGAACAACTGGCCCTGGGTTTTCTCGTGATATGCAATCCGGTGTTTCTTCACCAGTTCTATAAAATCCCATTGCGTATAGCGGCTGAGCGCGGAAATGCAGAATTGCGGATTGGCGGAGAGAAAACGGTCCGGCGTCACATGCAGATTGGTAAAATTGCAGCGGCCACCGCCGGACATCAGGATTTTCTTGCCGGCCTTGTTGGCGCGTTCAATTACCAGCACCCGACGTCCGCGTTTACCTGCTTCTATCGCACACATCAACCCGGCTGCACCGCCTCCGGCAATAATCACATCATAGGATTTCAAGGCAAATCAGCACCATTATCTTGTTGATAGAATTCATCTCAAAATTAAAAATATCAGACAAGCATAAATATTTCGTCATGCCGGGCTTGACCCGGCATCCAGTAAATAATTATTTTGACTGGATTCCGGCCGCTACGGACTTCCTGTCCTCTCGCGGCATTCCCCACATCCTGTGGGTCGCTTTCGCCGGAATGATGGAAACTTTAAATCTCGAATAATCCTGTTGTTTCATCAATTTTGATATAGGTCAGGTTTTAGTAAAGTTTCTCAGCTGTACAAATATTGGTAAGCTACGCGCCCGCCATCTACTCAGATTTAACGACATAATATCAGGAAGCCGTGACTCTTCTTACTCTCAATAACGTTTCACTGGCCTACGGCCATGTGCCCCTGCTCAGCAAGGTGGAACTGCGCATCGCAGCCGGTGAACGGGTCTGTCTGGTTGGCCGTAACGGCGCGGGCAAGTCCACCCTGTTCCGGGTGATTTCCGGCATTGCCCAGCCGGACGAAGGTGAAGTCTGGCGCAAAGATACACTGCGCATATCCTACCTGCAGCAGGACGTTCCCGAAGATGACACACGCAGCATTTTTGAAATCGTTGCAGCCGGGCTGGGTGAGATAGGGCAATTGCTGACTGAATATCACACGCTGGTACATGAAGTGAATTCCGATAACAGGCAACAGCTGCAGCAATTACAACATCTGCATCACAAGATTGATGCCTTGCATGGCTGGAACATCAACCAGAAAGTGGAAACCGTATTGAGCCGTCTGTCCTTGCCGGAAGACAAGCGCATGCAGGAATGTTCCGGTGGTATTCGCCGCCGCGTCATGCTGGCGCAGGCACTCGTAAGCGAACCGGATCTGTTATTGCTGGATGAGCCGACCAACCATATGGACATCGCCTCCATCAACTGGCTGGAAGAATTCCTGCTGAAATTCCAGGGTGCGCTCATCTTCATCACGCACGATCGTACACTGGTTAAACATATCTCCACCCGCATCATTGAACTCGATCGCGGCGTGCTCACCTCATTCCCCGGTAATTATGATCATTTCCTGCGCCGCAAGGAGGAACTGCTGGAAGCCGAGGAAAAAGCCAATGCCCGCTTTGACAAAAAACTGGCGGAACACGAAATCTGGATCCGGCAAGGGATCAAGGCCCGGCGCACGCGTAATGAAGGCCGGGTCCGGAAACTCATGGCCATGCGTCAGGAAAAGGGCCGCCGTATTTCGCAGCAGGGCAAAGTCAATCTTGAAGTCGATACCGGTGAAGTGTCCGGCAAACTGGTGGTGGATCTGCGTCATGTCAATTTCAGTTATGGTGAACATGTGATCATCCGGGATTTTTCCACGCGCATCCTGCGCGGCGATCGGGTTGGCATCATCGGCCCGAATGGTTCCGGCAAAAGCACCTTGTTAAAACTGTTGCTGGGTGAACTGCAACCGGACAGTGGCAGGATAGTGCCGGGAACGAAACTTGAAATTGCCTATTTCGACCAACAACGCGAGCAATTGCAACTTGATAAAACTGTACGCCAGAACATCAGTCCCGGCGGTGACTACGTGCAGGTGGGCGGTAAATCCCGCCATGTCATCAGCTATCTCAAGGATTTTTTGTTTCCGCCGGAACGCATCGATTCACCGGTGAAAAGCCTGTCCGGCGGTGAGCGTAACCGTCTGTTACTCGCCCGCATCTTCACCAAACCGGCCAATATGCTGGTCCTGGATGAACCCACCAACGATCTGGATGTAGACACACTGGAGCTGCTTGAAGATCTACTGTCTGATTACGAAGGGACTCTGTTGCTGGTCAGCCATGATCGGACTTTTCTGGATGATGTAGTTACAAGCACTATTGCGTTTGAAGGTGATGGCAAGGTTGAAGAATATGTGGGGGGATATGAAGACTGGGAACGGCAGCGTACATTAAAACCGGTCTCACAAAAAACACCGGCAAAATCCCAACCGAAACCTGGGCCAAACAGACGCGAACAAACTCCGTCCAAAACAAAACTGAGTTACAACCAGAAACGTGAACTGGACAATCTGCCGGGGAAAATCGAGCAACTGGAACAGCAACAGAAAGCCATCGAGCAGGAAATCGCCAACGAAGCCTTTTACAAAAAGGACAAAAGCACGATTACCTCCACGCTCGCACAGTTACAGCAGCTCAATGATGAACTCGCCCATGCCTACCAACGCTGGGAAGAACTGGACAGTTTGAATTAGAACCTGAAAATTCGTCATTCCGGCCTCGTGCCTCAAAGCACGAGAGCCGGTATCCCCTTCCCCTCTGGGGGAAGGTAGGATGGGGGCACAACCGTTTACTGGATTCTGGCTTGCGCCAGAATGACAATGATAAGATGACTCATCATGCACATCGACCTGCACACCCATACCAACATCTCCGACGGCAAACTGTCGCCGGATGAACTGTTGCAACGTGCAGTTGCCAATGGTGTCGAGACCATTTCCATCACCGATCATGATACTGTCGCTGCTTACCGGAAACTGAAGACCTCTGCTGCATCAATTAACGTTATCCCCGGCATTGAATTTTCCACCTACTGGAAAAAGATCGGCATCCATATCGTAGGGCTCAATGTTGACCTGGACAGTGCCGCATTAGCTGAAGGTATCACCCATCAGCAACAGGCGCGCCGGTTACGCGCTGAAAAAATTGCAGAACGTCTGGAAAAGCAGGGCGTAAAAGATGCCCTTGCAGGCGCGAGTGCCATTGCCGATAACGATAATCTTGGCCGTCCACATTTTGCCCAGTATCTCGTTAATACTGGCGCAGCTAAATCCATTCAGCACGCCTTTGATAAATTTCTGGATGCCAAATCCGGCGACATCAAAACCTACTGGGCCGATCTGAACCAGATTACAAGCTGGGTACGGGATGCCGGCGGTATCGCAGTGCTGGCCCATCCACTCAAATACAAACTGACCCGCACCAAACTCACCGAACTGCTGGATGATTTTATTGCAGTTGGCGGGCAAGGATTGGAAGTGATTTCCGGAAAACAACTGAGTTACCAGACCAACGATCTGGCCAAAATCTGCAATCAGAAAAATCTGCTCGCCTCCTGCGGCTCTGATTTCCACCAACCCGATCTGCAATGGTCTGATCTGGGGAAATATCCACCATTACCTAAAGACTGCAAACCGGTGTGGGAGTGTTTCTGACTATTCAGGAACCAGCCACTCATAACGCGGTGCAGTACCACTACCCCGATCCGAGACTGGCGCCAGCCAGTTCAACAGCTTCTTTATCTCAGTATCAAACTTCCACGGTGGATTGATGATCACCATGCCGGTGCCGCTCAGGCGATTGGGCTCGGTGTCCGGGATCACGCTGAACTCGTGCATGAAGATCTTCTTGATGCCGGAATTTCGTAACGCATAATGAAACTGCGGGACCGGCTGCCGTTTCTGTACCGGATACCAGATCGCATACATACCAGTCGGCCATTTTTTCCAGGCTTCGGTCACGGCATCAAGCACACGTTCAAACTCACCCTTACCTTCATAGGCCGGGTCAATCAACACGAGGCCGCGTTTTTCCTTAGGCGGCACCAAGCCCGGTAATCCTTCAAAGCCGTCCCGATGATGCACACCCACCTGATCATCGCCGCTAAAATAGTCTTTCAGCAAAGGTGCTTCGGTATTGTGCAGTTCCATCAGCACCATGCGGTCCTGTGGCCGCAACAAACCATGGGCGATGGCCGGTGAACCGGGATAATAATGCGGATGGTCCTTGGCTTTTTTATTGGCCGGATCAAATGCGCGTACCAGATCAACATAGTTCCTGACAGACTCCGGCATGTCAGTCAGTTGCCACAACTGGCTGATACCGGTTTCAAATTCCCGGTTTTTCTGTGCGAACTCATCCTGCAAATCATAATGGGCGCAACCTGCGTGCGTATCGATATAGCAGAAGGGCGTGTCTTTTTTCTTTAATGCATCCAGCAACAGCATCAGCGTGATGTGTTTGTGCACATCGACGAAATTGCCGGCATGGAATCCGTGGCGGTAGCTTAACACACGCGTATCCCGTTATTCGTGAAGCGTGAAGTGTAAAATACATGCCGGGATACGAGATACGTTTCACGTTTCACGTTCATTTTGGATATTCGGTATATTTTTTTGAGAGGCCGCGCACCTGATCAGCAGGATATTTTTCTGCATTGTGCTGCAGTTTTTCCAGTGCTGCTGTATGCAGATCAATGTTCAGCTTGTCGGCAATGCGTACCAGATAAATCAGGATGTCCGCGAGTTCGGCTTCGACTTCAGCTTTCTTGTCTGCGGGCAGGTTGCGGCTTTCATCCTGTGTCATCCATTGAAAGTGCTCGACCAGTTCCGCCGCTTCCACAATCAGGGCCATGGCCAGGTTTTTCGGCGAATGAAACTGATCCCAGTCGCGCTCTTCCGCGAACCGGCGCAGTTTTTCCCGCAAATCGTTTAACGCATCCGTCATAGTGTCATCATACCTGATACATCAAACCGCGCGCAGCGCATCGATGATGTTCAACCGGGCCGCCTGCAATGCGGGTAATACTCCGCCGGTAAACCCCATGAATAACGCAAATATCAGTCCCTGCATAATCACCTCCGGCGTCATGGTGAATGAAAAGGCCAGTTCCGCAAATGTCTGCCAGTTCATGGTGGATACGGTAAAAAATTGCATAAACGATGCCATAAACAATCCAATCACACCGCCCAGCAAGCTCAGCAATAATGCTTCGATCATAAACGCACTGAGGATATTTTTCCGGGTGAAACCGATCGCACGTAACGTACCAATCTCGGCCGTGCGGTTGGCGACAGACGCATACATGGTAATCATGGCGCCGATGACTGCGCCTATCGAAAATATTGTACTGAGTATGGTGCCGAGGATGCGCAGGAAATTGGACATCAGTTCGGATTGCTTGGCGTAATAACGCGGTTCACGATCAGCATCGACGGTGAGGCGCTGATCGTCTTCCAGTTTTTTTTCAACACGGTTGAAATCATCACCATTGGCCAGTTTGAACATGACCGATGAATACGCATCGCGCCGGAACGCGGGCATCATCTGATCCACATCCCCCCAGATCTCGGAAGCAAAGCCCGTGTTACCGGCATCAAATAAACCCACGACCGTCCAGTGCCGTTGCCCGAGTTTGATCGTTTCTCCCAATCCTGCACCGCTGAAGCCTTCCGCGATCTTGCGACCGGCAATAATTTCGGCGGAACCCGGCCGGAACATCCTGCCCTGCACGATTTTCACCTGCGGCCGCAAGGTGAGTCCGGTTTGTGACAAGCCACGGATGGTAACATTCGAAGGTTTGTTGCTGTCGCGTTTGCCCAGCACCATGAGTACCACCAGTTCTTTTGAGGCGAGGCGTTCGCCATTTGTGCCATAGGCAATTTCGGGGAGACTTGCGATCAATGACGCCTGTTCACGATCGACACCACTTTGCACTTCCGTTTCAGCAGAACGGCGGATGACGACAACATTGTCATCACTCCCGGTTTGTATCAGTGTGCGATCCAGTCCGGCGGACAACATCAATACCGTGGCAAATACATACACGACCAGTGCCATGCCCATCGCCGTGAGAAATGTAGTGAGTTTGCGCACCCACAGATTGCGAACGATATAAGAGAAGGGTATGCCGGTCATGCCACCTCCCGCATGCCCGCGGTGACCGAAATCGTCGAGGCACGCAAGGCCGGTGCAAGGGCTGCAATCACGCCCACCAGCACAGCGGCGACAGCAGCCATCAACACCGTCTTGTCGGACACATTAAATATCGGAAATATGGTCCCGAATTTTTTGCCGACATATTCCGCGGCCGGATAGATGCAGGCGATTCCGGCAATGCCGGCCGTAATACATAACAACAAGGATTCACCGATGATCAGTGCCACAATAAACCGGCCATGAAAGCCCAATGCTTTGAGAGTAGCGTATTCACGTTTGCGTTCGCGCGCGGTCATCGCCATGGTGTTCGCCATCACGGCCATGATGATGGCGATAATCAAAAAGGACACAACCTCGATCACCAGCAGAATAGCTTCCGTCATTGACACAAACCCCAACTGGAAGGCCTTTTCGGTCTCGGTCAACGATTCCGCATAGGAATTGGCAAACAGTTTATCAATACGTTGCGAGATGAGGGGCGCATCATCTGCATTTTTGATCCCGACGACATAAATGCCGACGCGGTTGGTTTTGTCCGGCGCGGTCTGTTTCATGCGTTCGTTGAGATTTTCCCAATGAAAGAAAAACTGGGTCTGATCCACCTTGCTGTCGCGACCTTCATAAATGCCGCGTAATACAAAATTCCAGGTGCCGGGATAGATCGTGCCCTGGATCGGAATCACATCACCGACTTCCCAGCCGTATTTATCCGCGACCTTGCGCCCGGCCAGCACCCCGCCCCGATCCAGAATAAAAGCCTTCTTCTGATCAGGCGGAATAATAAATTCCGGATACAGTTCGAGATAACTTGACGGCTCAATCGCAAATTGCGGAAAGAAATTTTTCTTGTCGATGTAGATGCCACCAAACCAGTCGGCATAACTCACTGTGGCCACACCTTCGACCTGTTTGATCTTGTTGTAGTAATGCAGTGGCAGGGTAAACACGAGCGAATTCTTGTTACGGGTGATGAGTCGAGAACTCGAAGAGGCTTCGGCGCCGGCATACCAGGCATCCACGGTGGTGCGTAACAATCCAAAGGCCATGATCGCGACTACAATTCCGGTGGCCGTCAACAAGGTACGCAACGGATGCCGGAAGGCATTACGAAATATCAGTTTCACCAGATAGATCACAGATGCAGCTCCTGAGCGAACTGGTTATGGGGTTGCAGTAACCACATCATGGCCATTAATCAACTCCCCTTTTTCCAGATGGCGGATCGTGTCCGCGCGATCGGCTGCATGCTGATCGTGCGTCACCATAATGATGGTCTTGCCGAGGTTCCTGTTGAGCTGCTCCAGCAGATCCAGGATTTCCTGGGCGGAAACGCGATCCAGATCGCCGGTGGGTTCGTCTGCCACAATGATCGTGGGGTCAGTCACCAATGCGCGGGCAATCGCGACACGCTGTTGCTGACCACCGGAGAGTTGCGACGGATAATGATCCAGGCGATCGGAAAGTCCCACCAGATTCAGCACCAGTTCCACATGTTCGCGCCGTTCACGCCCGGAAAGATCGGTCAACAATAATGGCAGTTCAACATTCTCAAAGGCGGTCAGCACCGGCATGAGATTGTAAAACTGGAAAATGAAACCGACGTTGTTGGCACGCCAGTCGGCCAGTTCGGATTCACCCAATTCCGTGATGTCTACACCAGCGATATGCAGCTGACCACTGTCCGGCCGGTCGATGCCGGCAATCAGATTGAGCAAGGTCGATTTGCCTGAACCGGAAGGTCCCATCAATGCCACAAAACTGCCTTCCATGATATTGAGCGTGATGTCCATCAACACGGGAACGATCTGATCACCGCGCTGGTAGGCTTTGGAGAGATGCTGTATGTCGACAACCGGCTTCATGTTCAGCCAGTAGGCAATTTGACCTGCATCCCGTCTTTCAGATTTTCCGGCGGATTCAGTACAACCCGATCACCACTGTTCAACCCCTGCTTGATAATCGTCATTTCACCAAGCTCGCCACCCGTTGTCACATTGACTGCCCGCACGATGTTGTCCTGTTCAATCCGGTACACCACGCTCTGACCATCGCGCGTAACGATGGCTGCTGGTGCAACGACAATACGCGGCACCTTGTCATCGTCCACCAGTGCACGATTCAGAAAGGCCACGCGCGCACTCATGTCTGGCAGGATGCGCTCGTCTTTATCGACAAAGCGAATTTTGACCAGCACGGTTGCCTTGGTGCGATCGACAGTCGGTACGATCATATGCACTTCACCACGTAACCGTACATCCGGCAAGGCATCGAGCTGGATTTCACAGGGCTGCCCGACCTGCACCATGGTGAGATTCGATTCTGAAACATCTGTCTCCACCTGCAGCGTGGACAAATCTGCCATCGAAACAACAGACCCTTTCGATTGCGCCGATGTTGCAAACGGTGCAACCACATCGCCAATGTCCGCATGCTTGGACAGGATCACGCCATCAAACGGTGCACGGATGTATGTATATTCCACAGCAACCTCGGCTTCCTTTGCTGCAGCTTCCGCCGCCGTAACTTCAGCTTCGGCAGAGGCGATATTGGCCGTACTGGCCTTGACTGCCGCACGCACACTGGCGATGGCCGCCTGGGCTTTTTCATGTCGCGCGATGGCGGCATCGTTCACTTCCGGCGTCACATATTTTTTCCCAATCAATTCATCCGTGCGTTTGCGTGCGCGTTCTGCATCACGTAGTTCAGCTTCCGCTTCTTCAACGCGCGCCTGTGCTTCTGCATGCCGGGCCTGGGCCTGATTGACCGCAGCCCGTACAGATGTCAACGTAGCACGCGCCCGTTCCATCACGGCGGTCACATCCTGGTTTTCCAGTTGCGCCAGCACCTGATCTTTTTTCACGGCATTGCCTTCTTCCACATGCAGGATTTCCAGCCGACCGGTGGCCTTGGATGCCACATCGGCGCGGGTCTGCGGCACGACATAACCGGTGGCATTAAACAGCGCCAGTGACTGTGATGGATAGGCCGTAACCACATTGGCGGTTTCCACCAGCGGCACCGGGTTCAGGAATTTTGAATTAACGATAAATGCAATCACGATGACCGCAACCAATACTGGCAACCAGTATTTGCCCGCACGCCGCCGTACCGGGCGCAGGCCTTTTTTGTCATCACGGTTTATCGTCAGGCGGGTCAGGTCTTCCATTGGTTCAGCTCAATCTGGAGGTAAAAAAAGCAATAATATAATTCAGGGAAATGCTGTCCATACACTATTTGTTGCCATAATATCATGAGAGAGCTGCCCGGATCGTTAACCATATCGCCTCCTATCCTGATGTCACGCCAACCATGATTACAAAAATTGGAATGGTGGAAATTATTACAGTACCGGACTGTATGCATTCTGCCGGCATAGATGCCATCGTGCGGGAGCAGGATGCAGCCCTCTTGCTTGACATGAAGCCAGTCATCACTGAGCCTGAAGAATCCTATACCACCATGATCACCGCCATGGAAGTGCAGCCTTCGCTGGAACCAGGCACGGTGCTGGTCAACGACGCCAGACCAAGAATATTTACTGCCATTACCTGCGATGTGGAGCAGGAACCCGTCTGCCGGGAAGAATGGATAACCGCCTGCCTGTTGCGTATTTTTACGGAATGCCTGAATTTCCGTATCTATATCCTGGCCATGCCATTGCTTGGGGTTGCACATGGCCGCATCAGCCGGCAAACGTCCAGGACAATACTGGAGAATCTGCTCAAGGATAGTATCATTCAGTATCCACAGAAAATTTTAATTTACGAAACCGGAACCCTATAGCGGTCTTTGTCACCATGAATGCGCCTGTCCAAAAAACCGAAACTGCAAACGGTCATATTGAATTACGCCTGCAGGACATCAACCAGTTGTTTAATTCCATGGACCCTTCGCCGTTCAGGGAAAAAGAACTGGACGTCGAAGCGGAAGAATTCATCGTGGACTGGGCTGCGGAATTGCCTCAGGCCAGACAGATGACGTTGACCATCCATGTCCAAAACGCCGCAAATGCAGACATCAATGAACAGGCCGTGACCGAGGCCGTCAGGAATCATTTCAATTACCGCACGGAACGTATTGAATGGCAGAGCCGTCAGTTGCTCAAACAGGGCTGGAAAGACCTTGGCATCGGTCTCGCCTTTCTGGCCAGTTGTCTTACCGCTGCACAACTCATCGGGCAGTTGAGCAGCAATACTCTCATTACGATCCTGCGCGAAAGCCTGATCATCGGCGGCTGGGTCGCCATGTGGCGGCCGATGGAATATTTTTTGTATGGACGTTGGCCGGTAAAACGGAAACAACAGTTGTATAAACGGTTAAGTAATCTGGACGTGGAGTTGAAAACCCCTGATTAATCATCGTTGCACGAAAGCTCAGCCTGCATGAACGGGTGATTTTTCCATCCCATTATGATTTTCATCAATGCGGAGATAAACGCTGACAGCTTCCATCAATGCGGTTATGGAAAGGTAGGTGGCACGGTTTAAATTAAGCAAACTGGATTTTTCCTCAGCACTGATATTGTCCTCACCAGTCACTGCATAGATATTCTGGATAAATTTCTCGTATCCGGCACGCAGTTCAGTTTTAAGTTCCAGAAAATGATCCTCGGCCAGTTCCGGGTTTTTGTTAATCAACAATCTGGAAAGTTTGTGATAAATAATCCGGGTATTGCCCTGGAAATTCTGCTGTGCCGTGTTAATCGCTGTCTGGTGCGCATGTCTGAAATCCACCAGATTATGCCGGATGTCTTTTATGAATTTGGTTGCATAAGAGACATTGCGGAGGGCGTGGTTAAGTTGTATCAATTCATGCAAATCTTTCCTGTCCTGGCTTTCAGTCTGAACAGCATAGGTATATCCCAGAATCTCTCCGGCGGCGCGTTTCAGCCGGGCATAACCATCTTCGTATACCTGATGGAATGTGTCCTTCTGCCTGAGCTCCTCCGGAAACACTTCTTCACTATGCAGCTTGAAGCAATGCAGATTTAATTTCATCGATTGCACAATCAGCAAGAACAGTTCCTTGCGCACGGCCTCAATTGCTGCATCGGTAATCCGGGCCGGGACCTTGTGGATATGTGTGCAATACTTCACTGCACCCTCCGCCCTTTCGGGCACGAGCCATTCCAGAAATTGCATAAACTTTCCAAGCAAGGGAATAAACACCACAATCCCGATAAGATTGAATATGGAGTGAAACGCTACCAGCGTATATAGCGGATCCTGCAGTGAGATGAGATCGGTTATGACATACAGCAGTAAAGGCAACATCAGTAATGCTGTGAGATCGGTGACCAGATTAAAGAAAAAATGCGAGAGTGCCACACGGCGTTTTTCCGCCTCACCTTTCAATGCTGCCAGCAGTATGGTACTGGTGGTCCCCAGATCAGCACCGATGGCAACCGGCGCGGCTTCATGAATGGTGATTACACCTGAATGCAATGCGCTCAACAAAATCATGATGGTAATGGAACTGGAACGGACCACTGCTGTAAACAACACGCCGCCAATAAAATAAACAAAGTTACTGTGGCCGAGATACCGGCTCATATCAATGCTCGCAGCAAGACCCGTAATACTGGCAGTCATCTCACCCAGCCCCAGCAATAACAGGCCCATGCCAAGCACCACGTTGCCATACAAAAATGCACGCGTATCACGCGAAATAAAAACTGTGGTCAGTGCCCCCACAGCAAGTATCGGCCTGGCAAAATCAACCAGATCAAGCTTGAAGCCGATAATGGTGACCATCCAGCCGGTAAAGGTACTGCCAAGATTGCTGCCCAGAATAACACCGAGCGCATTGCGCAGCTCGAGCATGCCGGCCCCGATAAAGGCCAGAACAATCAGACCTACCAGTGAACTGCTCTGCAAAATCGCCGTGACAATAGTGCCGGTAAAAACACCACGTAAAGGAGTACCGGTCTGTTCTCGCAGGAATTTTTTCATGGGCCTGGAACCCAGGCCGCGCAGACCTTGCTCGAGCAGAAACATGCCGAACAGGAACAGCCCCAGTCCGGACAGAAACCCCCAGAACTCGGTCTGATAAATCATAAATCCATATCCAGTATGATCAGAGAAAAAATCAGGTTTCCACTACTGGCGCCTTTACGAAATTTCCGGGGCTTTGACTGAACAGTTTACGCATCAGCTGCCCGGCTTTCTCTGTCCATTTTTTGATCAGGCTGTCTATCATTTCATTCGTGACTGCAACCGGGTTGCGCCATTCTGATTGTTGGGCAAGTTCCTGAAGTCTCTGTTTCACAAGAACCAGATCATGAATCCGGCCGAGCAGCTTCTCGAGGTTGCCCAGTTGTTCGCGAACCTGATCATAATCCCCGTGGTGCAATACCTGTACAAACCCTGTTTGATAGTAAAGATATTTGACCCATTTTCTGAACCGGTGGAGATCATCCGGGCTGCTTTCTTTTGAACAGGCCCTGTGTCCCAGTTCACGCGCCCTTCTGAATGTTCTTTTCAGGGCTTTTTTCCATTTGACCTCCGGTTTAACTGAAAGCGTATTTTGTTTCAGTGTATCCAGCAAGTCCCGGATGTTTACACCTTGCGGTTCCGCCATCTGGTACGGCGCTGATAGCGCCGAGAAATGTCTGGTGATTGTGATGACAGCGGCATTTGTGTCACTGCTGTCTGCCTTTTTCTGCATCCATTCGAGGCTGTCTGCTACAACTTTCCGATCCCGCTCTGCTGAAAATAATTTCTGCAAATCTCGCAATCCATGATCAAGACTGCGCCAGTTCTTCTTGTCTGATTTGGTGCGCACCAGTCTTGTCCAGGCACGCAATTTTTTGATATTCACCCGTATCTTGTGCACCGCTGTATCCTGGTACGGGGGCCGTGCCAGCAATAATTCCAGTCCGTTAATAATCTCAAGTACAGTTTCTGTAATTCCGGCTGATTGACGCATACATGCCTGTACGTGTTCCGCACCCATCTGGGACTAGTGATTTTTCAGATACCCGACGATTGCTTTCATACTTGAACGTGACAGATCCTTGCCTGCACACCGGGTTACCCGCCGGGCTACACTACTATGCAGTTCCATTCGCAACCTGCCCAGAAATTTGGGTGAGGCAATAATAATCAGCTCTTCATAACGCATGCTGGTATAAAGTTTTTTCAAATGTCGCGCCAGTTCCTTCGCAAACATCTGCTCTTCATGCGCCTTGGGGAAAGTGCGGCTTTGTAATGAGCCCTTCATATTTCTGGAACGCACCGGTTTGTCTGCGCCCAACTGCCGGTTGGTCAGCCTTGATCCGGCATGCACCAGATCCTCCATTTCGATTAACTCATAAAGCTGCTTCGGGGCCTTGAAAAGTCTGGCCCGTCCGGCATCAGCGACAACTATCAGTGCTTTCATACTGTGCTCTCCTGATTTTCAGGCATTAATCCTGACATCAGCTTGCTGGTATGTATTTGATCAATATCAAATGCTTTGCAAAAAGCAACGTCTGGCATCAATACCGGGCTTCGGACTCCTGCAATAATTGCGCTTCGCGGGAGTCCGCGAACTGGTTGCGTAACAGCAATTTATAACTGGCCAGCGCATTCTTGTCTCCCAGTTGCTCCTCAATGCGTATGCCCAGCCAGAGGGATCTGGAATTATGCTTGCTGAACTGCAGATAACGTTGCAGATAACCGCGTGCCTCAGGATAAGCGCCCTGATCACAGGACAATTCCGCCATCTGGTACAGGGCGACGGGGACATTCGGGTTTTTGTCGAGGGCCTGGCGCAGATATTTTTCGGCGATATCCGGTTTGTCGTGATTACGTGCACAACTGCCGGCATTGGTCAGGGCAATCTCTGGAGTGGGATAAAGCGGATTGCCTGCAGCCTGTAAATAGGTCTGCTCTGCTTCCTCATACCGGTCCGTCTGACAGAGAAAAGATGCATAGTTGTTCAATATATCGGGGTTCTCTGGTGTTAACTTCAAGGCCTTTTTGAAATTCTCTTCTGCCAGCGTGTTGTCCCCGAGTTTCTGATACAACACACCATACGTGTTATACACCAGCGCATAATCCGGCTGGGCGATACGCGCGCGCTCCAGTTTTTCCAGGGCCAGCTGATACTGGTCCTGTTGTATGTAGGCCACGGCGAGGCTCAGATTGGCATCGGCGATTTCCTGACGATCATAAATGCGCGGTTCGGCTGGAGGTTCATCCTTGTAGTACTTGCCTGCTTTTCTGTCTTCTGCATTTTCTGCAGTCTTGGCAATGGTCGACGCGACCGTACCTATAATCGCTGCGGGGCCGGTACAGGCTGACAATACTGTAGCCAGGCAAAGGAGGATCAGACTTTTGTGCCGGGCCCGCGACAAAGGATCATAACCTAGGCCGGCATTTTACCCAGATAATCCGCCTTGCCGATGTCCACACCATTATGGCGCAGGATCGCATACGCGGTCGTTACATGGAAAAATACATTGGGGAGCGTAAAGTGCAGGAGCATTTGTTGACCGGTAAAATCGGTTTTGTTGCCACGGACTTCAAAACTGATGGCCTTGTTTTCCGTGCCATCAATCTGTTCCGGTTTGAAGCCCTTCAGATAATCAATCGTGGAATTGATCCGCGCATACAGATCGGCAAATGACTGTTCGTTATCATCAAGCTTGGGCGCTTCCATACCTGCCAGTCGTGCCGCACCGCGCCGGGCAATGTCCGTTGCGATCTGCACCTGACGTGTTAATGGAAACATGTCCGGCGCCAGCCGGTCATTGATCAAAATCGAGGGATTGATTTTTTTGGACTCGGCAAAGGCTTCGCCCTTTTTCAGCACACCAACAAGATTGGTCAATGCACGAATCATCACTGGAATGGATATCTGATACATGGAAATGCTCATTTCTTGTTCCTCATCTCTCATTACTCGTCACTCGTTACTCATCACTGCCTTTTCAGGGACGTTAACGCCTGCCTCAGTTCCTGCAGTTTTGCTTTGACCACTGCTGCATGGTCCGGGCCGATGCGTATCAGTATTTTTTGTCCTGCGGAAAGGGCTTCAAGTTCCGGATCGGCAAAATTGTAATATACCTTGGGACGCACCAGTTTGATTGGGCCGCGCACATCCGGCGCCTGCAAAACATGCTCGATCACGTCTACCAGCCGGTCATTGAAATAGCGGCCCGGATAACCGAGGTCCTCATACGCCAACTGGAACAGGGCATAGTGTTTCACATAAAACGCCACAAACCGGCTGACATCCGCAGCCTGTGCAAACTGTACAAACTTGCTGTAACGCTGATAGTTGGCCGGATCGATATAATCACTTTGGTCCGCGCCTTTCTGTACCGCGAATTTACCGGCCGGTGGCCGTGTAAAGGCAAATTTCTGCGGGAGTTTGGGACCGGTCAGGTTGTCCACCGTCACTACGAAATGATTAATCAGGGTTTTCAGCAGGAATAAATCACCATACTGCTGCCAGTCAAACAGGGTGGTAAATTCATCCTCAACGGTCACAGCCGGTGGAGCAGCGGGTGGGGCCGGAACCTCAGCCGCGGGTTCCACAGGAACTTCAGGGGCGGCCGGTTCTGCGGGTGGTGGTTCAGGCACCGGGTATTTGATTTGCGGTTCTTCGATTTTTCCGATGGCCGGTTCTTCGGCAGTCACCGACGGTGCTTCTGCAGGTGCAGGTGGGCGGGCCGGTTTCTGGATCATGTACCACACAAACAACGCAGCGATGATCGAAATACCGATCAGTACCGGTGCCAGATAATTAATCTTCTCAGGCTCTCTTCTGTCTCGCGGCATGGCTTAATTGTAACAAACCTCATCAACATTTCAGCCAAAAAAAACCCCGCCGAAGCGGGGTTTTTATGATGTCTGTCAGGAGACAGAATTATTGTGCTACAACGTTGGCTGCAGCCGGGCCTTTCTGGCCGCTGGTAATGTCAAAAGTCACCTTCTGACCTTCTTTCAGGGATTTGAAACCCTGGGCCTGGATGGCGGTGTGATGTACGAATACATCGGCGCTGCCATCAGACGGTGTAATAAAGCCATAACCCTTGCTGTCGTTGAACCACTTAACTGTACCTGTAGCCATTACGGTTACCTCATAAAAAATTGATAAATGAACATTTAGTATTAGCATGGTGATTGTTGCTGCTGAATCACGGACAAGCCTGCTGATACATACTGCGAGGTGTTACCGGAACCGCCACAAAACTCTGCTAATGTGCTAACCCTATACCATTTTTTGGCTCTATGCCAGTGTTTCAGGGGTTTTTTCATGCATCCCTGCACTGCAACCCGTCACTCTTCTGACATAAATCACGGATTCAGGGTATCTGGATTCACCGCTTGCGCTGCAGCGATCAGTTTTAATAATGTCTCACCCTGTCGTTTTACAACACCTTCGGGCATGTCTTTGATACGGGACAATTCCTCATTGTTGGCCGGTAATTTATAGGCCATATCAATGAGCGCCTGATCAGACAATATCCATTTGCGCGGCCGGTTGGCCGCACGTGCCGTGATTTCGCGCCATGCCGCGAGTTGTTTTAATACGGCGAGTTTTGTGCCGCTCATGCGCACCGATTCGCGGATTTTCATCCACAGGGTTTGGGGGTCGGGCTCATAGAGTTCCGGGTTGCCCAGTGCGGTAAATTCCGGTTCCAGTTCAGGCAAGCGGCCGGATGAAATCAGTTCCTGCGCAAATTTCTGATAGACCCGGGCCAGATAAATCACATCGTCTGCGGCATACCGTAACTGGTTTGCAGAGAGCGGCCGGGTTTTCCATTGGGTACGGGTATGCGCCTTTTCAAGCGTAATGCCCAGCACTTTTTCCACGAGATTGGCATAACCGATGCCCTTGTCATAGCCCAGTAATACTGCAGCAATCTGGGTATCAAACACCGGTTGCGGTACTGCACGTTTGATATTGAAAAATATTTCCAGGTCCTGACGCGCAGCATGAAAAACCTTGGTGATGGCCGGGTCGTAAAGGAGATCAAACACCGGCGTCATGTCGGTAATAGACAATGGATCAATAATGGCGGTGACCTTTTCGGTCGCGAGCTGCAACAGGCACCATTCCGGGTAATAGGTTTTTTCCCGCTCAAACTCGGTATCTACCGCAAACCAATGGATGCCTTTTTGCTCCGCACACCATTCGGCCAGGGCTCCGGCGTTATCAATATAAATAAATTCAGTCGCTGCTTTTGAACTTGCCGGCGCCGTAAGGTCTGATTGTCTGGACATGATTTAAGTTATACTCGTACACATAACCCGGCTGTATGCCGAATCATAACAACAAAGGAAACCCTGATGCGCCATCTGATTGTTTTCTTCCTGAGCCTGCTGCCGCTCTCTGTTTTGTCTGCTCCTGTGAATATCGGTGATACTGCCCCCGACTGGTCCCTGCAGAATGCTGAAGGCCAGCCCGTAGAATACTACAAAGACAGCGAAGGCAAGGTGTCGGTGATCCTGTTCTGGGCCACCTGGTGCCCGTACTGCGCGACGCTGATGCCGCATCTTGAAGTGATCTACCGCAAATACCAGAACAAGGGCCTCAAGTTTTATGCCATCGATATCAAGGAAGACGGCAAGGTTAACCCGGTCGAACATTTCAAGGCCAGGGAATACACCTACACCCTGCTGCTGGGCGGTGATGCGGTCGCCGAACAATATGGAGTCAAGGGCACACCGGGCCTTTATGTGGTCGACAAAGACAAAAAAGTAATCTACAAACGTCCCGGCGGGGTGAGTGATGTGCTGGTGAGCCAGAATGTGGATCTGAAAGTGAAGCAGGCGTTATCGAAATAACTGATGATTTTTGATCTGGATTCCGGGTCTCGGTCTTTGAGGCCCGAGCCCGGAATGACGAACTACACCGCCAGACAATTCCTGCCATTCTGCTTGGCCTTGTACAGTGCGGTATCAGCGGCTTTTAACACTTCCTCCACCTTACTGTGTTTTGCATTCGGTTCTGCCGCCCCGATACTGATCGTCACCGAAACTGTTTCTGTATCGCGTTTCGATTTCCTGCGGCCACGCCGTTCCTTGGCCGTTTTATCTGATTTGGGTCGATGCTGAGTATTGCGCACCACCATCTGATAGGCCTCAATACTTTTGCGCACGTTTTCAAGATGCGGTTTGCAATCGTCAATCTCCTTGCCCGGAAAAATAATCGAAAATTCTTCTCCGCCATACCGGTAGGGAATCCCGCCACCTTTCACGGTAGCAATCTGGCGCGCCACCACCTTCAACACGTCATCTCCGGTATCATGACCATAGGTATCATTGAATTTCTTGAAATGGTCAACGTCCATCATGGCAATCACATACTGCCGCCCCAGTCCTTTCAGCTTCTCATTCAATGCACGCCGTCCAAGCAAGCCGGTCAATTCATCCCGATAGGCCATATCATAGGAACTGCGCAGCAGACTGATGATCAGGATCACGCCTGCAACACTGAGCATCACCATGGAAATGTTATCGAGATCAAAACGTGCGAAGGTTATCCAGCCTGTGAACATCAGAGCGATAGATGCTGCATGCTGTTCTGCATCCTGTTTCAGTAACATCCAGACAAACACCAGCGCAGTCAGAACGTACACAGCACTGCTATACACCGGCAATACGTAAGGCGTGACCGGATTCAATGGCAACCACGCTGCGATGAATGCTGTACGCACGGTTTCCGGAAAATACTCATAGAGGCTGAATGCGGTAATGACAATGAAAGGTAAAACTGAAAATACCACCAGACCATAACGGTTACGCAAACCCCGTTCCGGGACGAGCGCTAATATTAAAATCGTTACAGGCAACAACAGGCTCGTTGCCGTATACACAAACAAGGCCCGCGGATCAGACAACGGCGTTTGCAATTCAGCCTGGATTACATAATAAATGACCAGCCCCAGCACACTGGCCGTAAAAAGCCGCGCACGGTTAAAGTACACGCATAACAGGGCGGCAATACCCAGCGTGAGATAAGGCAGGGACATTAAAAGAGACTGATAAACCGGCTCAAGCGTGGAGAGCTCCGGACGCACCAGCAACGCCAGGCCAATCAATATCAAAGGCACTATCAGCCGGCGCAGGGGGTATAAATGCATGGTCTTTTAAGATACCTCGCGCTCGTTAATTGCGGAAAGTGCAAAGCACTTATCCGGTATCCAAATAAAACAAGTTATTTTATCTGGATTCCGGATAACCGCTACGCGGTTTCCGGAATGACGGGAAGATTAAAGATCATCACTCCCTCTCTTTCAACACCCCTACCCTCCGTGTAAACACATCCGGCGGTACGCCATACGCCTCTTTCAGTTTCACATCGCGGTCCCATTGGTTATCAAACCCGCTTACCTCCCATGCATCACCCAAACCAATGCGATGCACGTGATACCACGGTGACACCACCGGGAAATATTGCAGCGGCCAGTCCGTACCGTACAACATCCGCTCCGTAAGCCCCGGTACTTTCAACGCTTTGGCGAGATATCCCAGTTTATTGATCTGCGTGAGGCTCGAAATTTCCGTGTACAAATTCGGATACTCGGCAAACATCGGCAGAATGCGTTCAAAATTGTCCTGACCTTCTGATTCACCGGTGGTGGAAATATGCGCGGCAATTACCGTCACACCGTGTTTTAACGGCAATGCCAGCCGTAACGGATCGGCCAGTTCATCGCGGGCACTGGCAAAGGATTTTTCCATACCGGTATGACTCAGTAACGGGATATTCAACTCCGCCATTTTTTGATAGAACGGAATGAAACGTTCATCGGCCGGATCGATATACATAATCGATGGAATCCATTTGATCAGTACCGCGCCCTGGGCTGCCACCTGTTCCAGCCGTTCCACGGCATCCGGCCGGTTCGGATTGATGCTTGCACCAAACAAGAGATTCGGATATTTCGCGGTTTCCCGCGCCACATAATCGTTCGGCACATAGATCTGGGTCTGGGCCCGATCCACATCACCCGTAACCGGATCGATCACGCCATCCATGGCCAGCACCACGGCTTTATCGACATATTTCGATTGGGCGAGGTTTGCACTCAACCGTTGTACAACGATCTGATCACCTTCACGTTCCAGATCTTCCTCCGTCACCTGCATCCATTTCAGGAAAAATCCAAAGCGATAATTCTCCCGCATGTCATCATTGATGAATGCACCGGAACCACCATGCCCGAGGCCGGCCACATGTACGTGCCAGTCGACGATATACAGATCTTCCAGATCATCTGCCGCATTCGTCATATTGCTGATGGCCAAAAGAAAGGACAGGAACAGGAATAATGTGATGTGCCTCATGATCAGTATTGTACCCATACTGATCATGAGTTAAAGAATATTTACTGTGGAGGATTAAACGGACTGGACACTGGCGTTCGCCAGTGAAACGGCTTTTACTCCTGTTTTACTGGCGCAAGCCAGTATCCAGTAATTAGCGCAGTTAACCTTTCATTTTTTGTCATTCCGGTGTCGATCCTGCATCCAGTTAATTATGTCCGTTACCCTATTGAAAGTGATGTACTTTTACTTCTCCACCAGCCATTGTTCTTCACCCAGACACATCAAAAACCGGTGCGCGTCGGTAAAACGATTCGTTTCATACGCCAGAAACTCGAGTTGCCTGATAAACAGTGCTTTCTTTTCTGCGCTGGATACATTCCACCACGACGACAACCACGGCGGTTCATAGCCCGCACCAAACAACATATAAAACCGCCGCCAGCACCAGGGTTTGGGACAGACCTTCCCCTTGCTTTTAAGCTGCGCGAGGAACACTTCCAGCAGGATGGCAACACTGAAACTGTCGTGATGCTCCGAATATGACTGAACTGGCTGATTATCAACAGAAACTGTACTTTCAAGATACATTACTCACAATCCTCATATGAAAAGATGCGCGCATCATGCAGCTCAACTATGGCTGAAAAATGACGGAGAGATAGAAATCTGGCGATATTGAGGTATTCCGGGCAAGTGTGGATACATTTACCCTCGCAAGGAGTACAGTGTCTGAACAGTATACACAGGTTGTCCTTCCATTATCTGGAGATTCCCCATGTCAAAAGAACGAAATAACGTAAAGCAGGCGATGAAAAAACCGGCCATGACTTTGAAAGAAAAACGTGCCGCGAAAAAAGCCAAAAAAGAAACTACGTCTTCTTCCTTCCTCGCATTTGAAAGAAAATAGTCGTCCTGATTTTAAACCGGGCCCAGTCTTCAGAATTGAGTACTGGAGAACGGTAGAGGCTCCGTTTGTCATTTCGAGCCTTGTCCCGGACAGAGCGAGGGACCTTGCGAGAAATCTCCTGACAGCATAAAAGCAGGATTTCCCAGTCACATAGCCAGCCCCGAGCAAAGCCTGAGAGTTCTTTCGAAATGGGGGCAGGTCGGCCCCGTTTCGGACTGAACCACAACCGTGTCCAGTTCCTTGAATTTACATTCTCTGCAGATGTTGGGCTTGTAAAGAAAGCCAGTTTGTCGCCTGTACACGACCAAAGTAAAACAGCCGATAGTTCAGGCCAATCCCGTATTGTTCAGATATCATCGACCCTGTATTAAACTATTGAAAAAACACTATTTGGACTGCCCTATATGAGCAACACCTCGCCCGCTGCATTACAACCGGGTTACGAACTGCACTGGTACCGTATTGAACGCGTGCTGGGCCAGGGCGCTTTCGGCATCACCTATCTGGCGCACGATGTGAATCTCGATCGCCAGGTGGCCATCAAGGAATATCTCCCGGGCCAGTTTTCGGTGCGCGACAGTAATCTGACAGTCCGGCCCACCCATGCGCAAACCCGGGAAGACTTCGACTGGGGGCTGAAACGTTTTATCAGCGAGGCCCGCACCCTCACCAAATTTGAACACCCGAATCTGGTGCGCGTGTTCAACGTCTTTGAAATGAACAACACCGCTTACATGGTGATGAACTATGAAGTCGGCAAAAGCCTGCAGGAAGTTCTGAAAAACCGGAAGACGCTGAGCGAATCCGAGCTCATGAAAATCATCCTGCCATTAATGAGTGGTGTGGAATTGATGCACAGCAAGGGTTTCGTACACCGGGACATCAAGCCGGGCAATATTTTCATCCGCGGTGATGGCAGTCCTGTGTTGCTGGATTTCGGTTCCGCCCGCCAGACCCGTGCTGCCAGCGCTGATCGCAACAAATCCACCGGTGACGAGCCGACAACAACGTTAACCACTCTGGTTTCACCCGGTTATGCGCCGATTGAACAATATGGTTCCAAAAGTGACCGGCAGGGCCCGTGGACAGACATTTACGGTCTTGGCGCCACACTCTTTCGTGCCTTGACCGGTGTGATGCCGGTGGCTGCCGTGGATCGCAGCGAAGCCATCATCAATGATCAGAAAGATCCTTATCCGGTATTGATCACCGCCTACGCCGGCAAATGCTCTGAAAGTTTCCTCAAGGCGATTGATCATGCGATGGCGTTCAAGGCGCAGGACCGTCCGCAATCCATAGAGGAATGGCGCAAGGAATTCGCGGGGGCCGAAATCATCACGGACAAACTGCTACGGCCGGATGCAGAACGGGACAGCAGCGAAGTCATTACCCAAAAACTCGAAGAGAAAACCGCCAAGCTCTACCCGGTTTCCAACGCTGCAGCACAAAAACCGGACAGCGAAGCCGCTACCGAAGCCCACACCGGGAAAAGTCTGTTATCGCGTTTATCCGGCTTCACCGGAATCCTCATCGGTGCGACTGCAGTTGTCATCATTGTGCTGGTCATTTCACTGTTCAGCGGCGGCGACAAAAATGAAGCGCCACCCGCTGCGCCGGAAACTGTCGCTCAAACTCCGGAAGTTTCACCACCGGTCATGACAGAACCCGAAACTCCGGCGACTGCTCCACAAACAGAAGAACCGGCAACAGCCAGCGTCACCGAAGCTACCAATGTGGATGCCACCCAACAGGCAAAAATTGATTACCTCCTGGGTCTTGCAGATGAAGACATGAAAGCGCTGCGTCTCACCAGCCCCAAGGACAATAACGCCTTTGATAAATATCTCTCGGTGCTGGAACTCGACAGCAACAATACCGCTGCGCAGGATGGCATTCAGGCGATCTCCGATAAATATGTGGGGATGGCCCACAAGGCCATGAATGCCAATAATTTTGATCAGGCCGAGAACTATCTCAACAAAGCCGGGGCCATTTCACCCAATTCCCGGAAACTGGCTGATGCCCAGGCCGCGCTCAAAACAAAACGTGATGAGTACGAAGCTGCAACAACGGCCGGCACCGCGCCCCCCGCCCCTGCAGTTACCGAAACTGCGCCGGCCACCACAACAGCAGCCACAGAAAAATCCAGCGAAGCGGATGACAAGAGTTTCTGGGACAAGGTCAAGGACTGGAACGAGGAACAGGAACGGATCAGCAAGGAGAACCCCAAAAAGGAAAGTGAAGTCGATAAACGGGTGAAAGATGCCTTTAAGTAAAATCAACCTTTATATCAAGTAATTGCTGAATGCATACTCAATTTTAAAAATCCCGTCATTCCGGCCTCGTGCCTCAAAGCACGAGAGGACTCACAGGATGTGGGAAATGCCGCGAGAGGACAGGAGTCCGAAGCGGCCCGGAATCCAGTCTAAATAATTCTTTAATGTATCCCGAGGCCAAACGCCTCACGAATCTGGAAACTCACCAGTTCGTTGTAATGCCGGATCAGATCATCCAGTGAATATTGCGCATTGGCCGGGCTTGGATTAGGTGTCACAAACACACGCGACTTGCCGATGTGATGTTTCTGTAATCCCAGCGGAATTTCATGATCGATTCCCTCGGCATATTTCAGGTAATTCCGGAAGGTCTGCACACCATGAAACCAGGTAATCTGTGGCTGATACATCAACAACTTTTCTTTTAGTCCTGTTGCGCCTTCCCGGTAATCAGCAACGCGTAATTCATGGCCCATGCGTGTGGGTTTCTTCACAAGGTCCGTAAAACCGATGCGGTACTTCGTAAACAGGATCTGCATCGCCTCCACACCCGGCTCCAGTGCCTCACTCACCAGCCGTGATCCGTTCAAGGCTTTCCAGAAACGGTTACGCGGATTGGCGAAATAATATCCCGCCTTCGCCGACGGCAATGAAGGATTCAACCCGATCGAAATGATCTTCAGGTTGTGATCCAGATAGTCCGGAAGAGTTTTCATTCTTCAGTTTTACTGGCGCACGCCAGTATCCAGTTAATCAATACGCCGCAGATACCTTATTTTTGTCTTTCCGGAATGACGGAAGAAACAGACAATTATCCACCCAACCCGGCAAATCCATATCCATAATCCACAAACACAATGCCAGATCACTTGCAAGAGCGTCCACTTTGGTTACATCCGGCTGAATATCATCAAGCCCGGTTTCGTTCATATCAATCAAATCATAGTAAATCCGGTAAACAAGTGGTAATAATTAACACTGCAGACTATGATAGAAATATGCTGTCCATACCGGATCTTGATTGATCAAGACAAAAGAATAACAACCGGGGTGCAACCCATGAACAACATATATACAAAAATAATGGTAATGATTGCCGTACTCTTTATGCCTGTCCAACTGGTGCAGGCTGAAGAAACCACCTTGCTGGATGTCAAGGTACGCCATGATCGCAAATTTGATTTCAGCCAGATCACAAATAATTACCAGTGGGTAAAACGTAAAGATTCGTCCCGGGATGCTGTTGCCTCCCGCGATCCTGAGATCAATGAATACTTTTTATCAATTGTAAACAGGAAATTGTCAGAAAAAGGATATACCGAAGTCTATGATGATAGCGCCAGCTTCGGTATTGATTATGAATTGGTCATCAAATCGGACAGTTCTGAAGCATCACTGGCGCAATATTCTGAACAACTAAGAAAAAGCAGATACAGTAAAACCAATATCGCCGGGTTGCCGAACATTGAACACTGGAAACAAGGCACACTGATTTTAAATATCATGGACATGAAAAGCGGATATCTGATCTGGATAGGGTATGCAGAAGCCCTGGTTGTGGACAAGGAGAACCGTGAAGAACTTCTGCAACAGGCCGTGACACAAATGCTGGATCAATTTCCTCCTGAATAAATTAATCAACCAGCAGCGCACCAGACGCCTCCTTCCGGATAGCACGCACACATAGCCGATTATCTCTCTATCGTCATTCCGAGGCTGCGTTAGAAGAAACAGACAATTATCCATCTAAATATGACCGCACCTGTATCTTCCCCAGCAAATCCATATCCATAATCCACAAACACAACACGAGCTTTAACCCCTCCGGCTGCTGCATCACCCACTCCTGTTGTGCGGCCGGATTATTGCGCAATTCCTTCAACTTCTTTATCCCTTCAGCAATAGCGGCCGTCATCGCATCCGTCATGTTCAAATTGGCTACATCTATCAATCGTGCCTGCTCCACGATCGCCTTGCCAAAGAGAAATGCCAGCTCACACGTCAGCGATTCCTCTTCTGCCGCTTCCTGCCGGTTATCGTCATGTTCTGTATCGTGCATACCAATCAGATAATAGTCAGATACGCTCACACTATTCAAGATTACCGATTTATCTGCACACAATAAAAAACCCCGCCGAAGCGGGGTTTTTGTATCAGGTCAAAAACGCCTGAAAGGTTTACTGAGCAACAACGTTCGCTGCGCTCGGGCCTTTCGGGCCATTGGTCATGTCATAAGACACTGACTGGCCTTCGGCGAGGGATTTGAAACCCTGAGCCTGAATCGCAGTGTGATGCACGAATACATCAGCGCTGCCATCATTCGGGGTAATAAAACCAAAACCTTTGCTGTCGTTAAACCACTTTACTTTACCTGTAGCCATTACGGTTACCTCATTAATTGATAATAAACAATGTATTAGCATGCTGATTGTGGACGAAGAATCTCGGGAAGGTCTGCTGCAATACACTGCGAGGAGCTACCGGGAACCGCTACAAAAACCGCTAATGTGGGCACCCTAAACTATTCCGCGCTGAATAGCTACCTTTATTTTCAATAACGCCGTTGTTCCCGGCGCTGGGTACACGCCACCTTCCCTCGTCATTCCGGCCTCGTGCCTCAAGCACAAGTGCCGGAACCCAGATCAATTTAATCGCCAGAGGCGTCATTAAATACGTTTAGATACCTTAAAACAGTTTGTCGATCTGGATACCGGGTCATGCTCATGTATTCGCATGCCCGGTATGACGGTAATAGTGAGGTCCGTCATTCCGGCCTCGTGCCTCAAGCACGAGTGCCGGAACCCAGATCAATTTAATCGCCAGAGGCGTAAATAATTTTCATCAAAAAAACATTTTTTTGACCTGGATTCCGGGTCTCGGGCTTGTAGCCCGAGCCCGGAATGACGGTAGTAGTAAGATTCGTCATTCAGGCCGGCGAACACACATAACCGATTCTCTCTCCCGTCATCCCGGCGAATGCCGGGATCCAGTAAAACAATCGCCGCAGGCGTCATTAAATACATTTTTAGTCCGTTTTTATTAACTTCATATGCTTACGGGTGCAAAATCTTGAAAATTCACTACAGCAATTAACTGGTTATAAGGCAAAATAGTTAAAAATGGATATTAACTAAATCACCATTTAGCTATGCCCAAAATCAGGATTAAGCGAGCCAGATAGATCTTTTTATATAAGAAAATTAACGGAATCCTTCACGGCCCTCTTAGCAAATAGTTCGGTCTTAAAAAAATGAAAAATCTTCGAACTACAGCCACGATACTTTTACAACTTATTATTGTAGGCCCAATGCATGTTTATTTTCCTTTTGCCTTAATAGTCGGAATTGGAATGATGTTTAGTGGGTTCGAAGTTAGGGATAATGAACTTCCCAAGGCGATATCTTTTGCTCTGGGGTGGTTGGGGTTAATAGGTCTTTACAGTTCCATATTTTTCCCAATTAGATACATTCGACAAACCCCTTTATTAAAATGGGGTATCTCAGTTTTATTATTATTAGGATATATCGCTACGTGCATGTTTTTTATCGGTGAAGGCGCTATTACAATTGGAACAAATAATGATCTATTTGTTTTATGGTGTTTGGGAGGTCCTGTCTTTGTTGCAACATGGAATCTAATAAAAATACATAAACCTGCTGAAAATGATGACTTGTAGATAATACCGGGTCATGCTCATGTATTCGCATGCCCCGTATGACGGTAGTAGTGAGGTCCGTCATTCCGGCCTCGTGCCTCAAGCACGAGTGCCGGAACCCAGATCAATTTAACCGCCGCAGGCGTAAATAACTTTCATCAAAAAAACAATTTTTTGACCTGGATTCCGGGTCTCGGGCTTGTGGCCCGCGCCCGGAATGACGGATAAATGTAATCAGAAGCGTCGTTACACTCGCTGACTTACACACATAACCGATTCTCTCTACCGTCATCCCGGCGAACGACTCCATGGATGGAGGAGGTAGAGCGACGCAGGAGCCAAAGCCGAAGCCGGGACCCAGTAAAACAACCGCCGCAGGCGTTATTAATCCCTTCAGTGACATTTACCCCCACATTTATCTCGACGGCACCGCCACAAACCCTTATAGTACGCAACCTTTTACGCACCGCAGACCCGCTCAGGACAATACCCTTGCTCACTACCGCCAACATCACCATGCAATTTGGCAGCAAGCCATTATTTGAAAACATCTCCGTCAAATTCGGTGATGGCAATCGCTATGGCCTGATCGGCGCCAATGGTTGCGGCAAATCCACCTTCATGAAAATCCTGGATGGCAGTCTGGAACCGACCGCAGGCAATGTCTCCACCGGCCCCGGTGAACGCATGGGCAAATTACATCAGGACCAGTTTGCCTTCGAACAATATCGCGTCATCGATACAGTCATCATGGGCCATACGGAATTATGGCAGGTGAAACAGGAACGCGATCGCATCTATGCACTGGACGATATGTCCGAAGACGATGCCATGAAAGTTGCAGAACTCGAAGTCCGCTTCGGCGAACTGGATGGTTACAGTGCCGAAAGCCGTGCCGGTGAATTACTCATGAGCGCCGGTATTGATGTCGCCCTGCATGAAGGCCCGATGAGCGAAGTCGCCCCCGGCTGGAAACTTCGGGTATTACTGGCACAGGCCTTGTTCTCCGATCCGGATATCCTGTTACTCGACGAACCGACCAACAACCTCGATATCAACACCATCCGCTGGCTGGAAACGGTGCTCAACGAACGCAAGAGTACCATGGTCATCATTTCGCATGATCGGCATTTTCTCAATGCCGTCTGCACCCACATTGCCGACATTGATTATGGTGAACTGCGCGTTTACCCCGGCAACTACGATGATTTCATGACCGCCTCCACCATGGCCCGCGAACGCCTGCAATCCGAGAATGCCAAAAAGTCCGCACAGATCGCCGATCTGCAGCAATTCGTCAGCCGCTTCTCGGCCAATGCTTCCAAAGCCAAACAGGCCACATCGCGCGCCCGCCAGATTGAAAAAATCCAGCTCGATGAAATCAAACCTTCGAGCCGCGTGAGCCCGTATATCCGCTTCAAGCAGGAGAAAAAACTGCATCGCCTCGCCCTGACACTCGAAGGTATCGGTCACGGTTATGATAACGAACTGCTGTTCGACAAAGGCAATCTGATCCTTGATGCCGGCAGCCGTCTGGCCGTCATTGGAGAAAACGGCGCAGGCAAATCCACCTTGCTGCGTTGCCTGATGAATGAACTCACTGCGAACAAAGGCACGATTAAATGGGCCGAGAATGCAACGCTCGGTTACTGCCCGCAGGACAGCGCCGCAGAATTCAATTCAGAGTTGAATCTGTTTGACTGGATGAGCCAGTGGCGCAAACCGCGCCATGATGATCAGATCGTGCGTGCCACCCTTGGACGCATGTTATTTTCAACAGAAGATTTCAACAAACAGGTCAAAGTCTGCTCCGGTGGAGAAAAAAACCGGCTGCTGTTCGGCAAACTTATGTTAATGGAAACGAATGTACTGGTTATGGACGAACCCACCAACCATCTCGACATGGAAGCCATCGAAGCCCTGAACCTCGCCCTCGAACATTACGAAGGCACCTTGATCTTTGTGAGTCACGACCGCGAATTCGTTTCCTCACTCGCCACCCGCATCATCGAAATCAAGGACAAAAAACTCATCGACTTCAAAGGCACCTACGAAGAATACCTCGCCAGCCAGCTCGACACCGGCAAAAAAGTCGCCAATTCCAGATAAGCATTTTTGTCATCCCGGCGGAAGCCGGGATCCAGTGTAACAACAGCGCCGCAGGCGACTTCTATTCGTCATTCCGGGCTCGGGCCACAAGCCCGAGACCCGGAGCCCAGATCAATTCAATCGCCACAGGCGTATACAACTCTTCATTAAAAAATAATTTTCTGATCTGGATTCCGGATCGGCTGCGTGTACTCGCCGCCCGGAATGACGATGGATGTTATACCTGTGACCTCAAATCCTGTCATTCTGGAACCCAAGTAAAAGAGCCGCCGCAGGCGACTTCCTGTTCCGTCATTCCATAAACTTTATAAGCGGTTCTATTTAATTTGTACTGACACTGATGCCAGCAACATCTTTTGATCTGGCAGGATGCTTCTTTAATTTGACTTCAACATCCATATCCAGCGCATTAAGAAACTGCAAAAGTTTCCCCACTGAAAAACGGCCGGAACGATTTCGCTTGAGATCAGAAACATAAGACTGACTGATATCTAATATTTGTGCAGCTTCCTGCTGCGTAAGCTTACGCTGTGCAATGATTTTATAAATCTCATAGGTCAAGCGGGCTTTCAAAAATTCCTGCTGGGAATCAGGGAACCCCAAATCTGCAAAAACATTGCCGCTACCTTGTTCAAATTTAGCCTTATTCATTGATTCATTTCCTGCCATATTCGTTTTGCCTGAACCAGACGCTGATCGATCATATTGATATGCTTCTGTGGCGTTTTGATGCCTGTTTTTGACTTTTTCTGGAATGCATGCAGTACAAAAATATATTCACCAATATTAACTGTATACACAGCCCTGTAGGCATCTGTCCGGTAAGAAGCCGTAATTTCCATTACCAGAGTTCCCTTGAAACCCTTCATGGGTTTGGCCGCAGGGTCAACGCCTCCTGCCTGCGCAGCGAAGAGGGCCTGGCCAAAATCCCGCTGAACGGCGCGGGGAAAGGCCTTCAATTCCTTTTTGCTGGCTCCAACCCAGATAACCGGCTTTAATCTATCCATAGTAGTAATATAGTAATATTAAGATAATTTAATATCAACCATAAATATGAAATCCTGATTATGGAGCAACTCATACGGCGAGGATTGAAAAACATCAACAACCTTTAATCGTCATCGCGAGCCCCGCAGGGGCGTGGCGACCTCGCACAATCCGTTCCTTAGTCATACCGGGCTTGACCCGGTATCCAGTCAATAAAACCATTCATTACTTCAATAAATACTCCCTCTCCCCCACTACCCACCCCAAATACAAATCCTTTACTTCGTCATTCCAGGGCCAAGCACAACGAGGCAACTCCACCTTATCCGTCATTCCGGGCTCGGGCCTCAAAGCGCGAGAGCCGGAATCCAGATCGAAAAACTATTATCTTCATCCAATTTCTTGATCTTAAACATCAACCACAAACAATGGATCAAAACTTTTAACCCTCTCTCCCGGATATCCAGCCTGATTGGAAATAATGCGCGTATCAGACACTACAGCATCAAGATTAGAATGTGTGTGCCCATATATCCATAAATCAATATCATATTTATCTATCAGTTCACCCAAATCCGAATAAAAAGCAGGTCCTATAGGACTATTGGGATAATCAGGATGAATACAAACCGGATGTGGTGCATGGTGTGAGACTACAACCGTTTTCCCTGCAAACGGCTTTTTTAATTCCTCCTCCAACCAATGCTTTTCCATTTGATGCAATTGCAAGGTGTCCTCCGGCTTGAATCTTTTGTAATTCCCGGATGACTTGATCTGAATCAGTTGATGGTCGGCCAGACCCTTGCCCGCATAAAACATTGCCAAGTCCTGCGGTAATGCTTTGTCAGCCAGATAATCTGTCCACAGCGTCAAACCAAGTACACGCACATCCCCGATTTCCAAAGTCTTGCAATCCAGAAAATGAATATTGGCAGCTTTGGCCTTACTGGCGATATCTTCTTTCAACGAATAATACTCATGCCGGTAAAACTCATGATTACCCAACACATACACCATTTCCTTATTGAGTCTTACTGACTCTTGAATAATCCAATCAATTCCTTCGAGACCGACATCGATATCACCTGCCAGGATTATGAGATCAGCGTCTATTTCCGGAATTGTGCCTTTCCATAAATGAGATGAAACACTTCTCCCACCTCTTAAAAACTCATTATGCAGATCGCTCAATATATGAAGTTTCATAATAAAAATTGCATGGCTTACAATTTCTTACCAAATAACTTCTCGAAATCGTCCCTGAAACCGGCAGGCCTGTCATCAAGATATTCCCAATATGCCGCAATTTCTGTAATTTTCTTCATGGATATATGGCCACATTTATACATGAGTGCCATTAACTCCAGCGTCTTCATCGTTGAAATATCAAAAACATCTGCAACGGTCAGCATATCAAGATCATCTGTTGCAACCGGGATTTTTATTACATATCCATATGCCAGACATTTAATATCTACCGGTGATATACCCAGTTGATTGGATAATTTATACTCCTTCAGAAATTCAATAGTGAGTTCGATCTCTCTCCTCTGCATTTTTGATACAGACAATCTTTTTTGCCGGTTCAAAAAATGTTCTTCTGAATTTACCCATTCAAATTTCTTTTTTAAAACGCGGCTTCTGTCATATTCATCATCAAGCTCTCTCAACACATAAAGGCAATACTCTTGTTCACCAAATACCACATCCAATAATGGATGTATGCTTTTAGCCAGCCTGAAATATGTATTGCTGTCGAGAAGTATCTTGGATTGGGCCATCAAGACAACTCCGCATGCAGTTCCTTGGCGTCAAGCAGCGGAGTATCGAGAATGCATTGAATGTATCCTGCGGACTTCCCGTTCTCGACCAGGTATGAGTTAAGCGCACTGAAAAAAGGAGTATCAAATATTTCTGTGGATTTCCTGATATATTCTGCTGCATCAGGCTGCCCATCCGGAAACAGCAACTGACTAACCGTCTTGTAATTTTTATTGAAGTTGGTATTTGCCTTAAACAGGTGATCGCCTAATTCTATTTCCTCCTTGTTATTTTCAGCGGCAAATTTATTGACTTCATACAATACAGAAATCATGGAGATTGAATAATATTCCGCCCTGTTACGGATTATCTCTATCTGTTTCCTGTTACTTCTTTCTGCAATCAAATCATAGTACGTCTGCTCTGCCAGGACTTGCGGATAAAGTAATGCGCCTGCAAAGGCATCGGCAAAATTTTCCGCTTCTTCTCCCCTTAATTCCGGAGCGTGTACATGACCTAACTCATGCGCCATCCAGAATTTGAAATCATGATATTCCGCATCCAGATTCAGATACACCCAGGTGGTCATGGATTGCGGCAGGTAGATATGGAGCGCATTTTCATGCCGGTCCTTCTTTCCCCACAACACTGGAATAATCACAGCCTGCAGATCATTAAACCGCTTAATCAAATGACTGAAATCCAGTACTTTATCGATTTCCAGACCAATATCTTTCCGTAGCTTGCTGGCCACTTCCTGAATATAGGTGTATTCATTTCTGGGATTCTTTAATGCAGCCGGCTGTATCAGTTTGTCATACGGAAGATAGGGCACCAGCGGTGACAACATATACCCCATTTCCCTGGCTTTTTTAATGTGTGCTTCAGTTGTTTTCGCACTGCCTTTTTTGCGAAACGCGATGACGGGTTCATTTTCATCCATACCCCTGTTGATCAGTTCATCCAACGCCAGATTCAGTGCCAAAGCCAATTTCAACAATTTATCCGGGCGCGGAAATTTACTTCCCGACAACCATTTGGAGACTATCTCTTTAGATACATCGAGGGTTTCAGCAAGGCGGGTTTGGGAAAGGCCGACCTTTTCCATGGCTGCCTGAATATTAACGGTATTGAGTGTCTTCTCCATAAGCGGGGCGTATTCTCCAACAGTAGTCAACTTTTGTCAACCGTAAATATTGGAACGGTACTGACCGAGTGCAACTACCAATACCCAAGATGCCCCGTCATTCCGGGAGCCGAGCATATGTACAGGATGTACGGTATGTCGCGGGCGCAGGGATGCGCGGGAGCGACCAACGAGGCAATTACCTTTCCCGTCTTTCCGGGCTCGGGCCTACAAGCCCGAGACCCGGAATCCAGATCAATTAACATTTTTTACCTGGTCAAATAAACTGCTTCACCTGTTACCCATGCAATATATAGCTCTTTTCCGTTGAACCTGCCCACATAATGAACCTTGTTCAACTCCGCCTCTATCCCATACAACCCCGCAAAAGCCGCATAATCCTCAAACCACTTATGCTCCTGGCTGAATGAATGCACCAGCATCAACGCACTCGAAGCACTAAAGCGATCCGCCTCAATCAATGCCGATGCCGTACGATGCAATAACTGATAACGAATCGGATCCAGTGCCTTATCCTTCAACTGCAGCAAATCAACAAGAAACTCCAGTCTTTCTTTCACACCCGGCGACATATCCTTCCGTTTCTCGGCAACCGTCGGCCCCAAAGTCTCATTCACTTTCCCTTCCACAGTAATCGATACCAACTGATTCCCGGATTTCCCCAACACAAAAATATCATTCTGCGATGGCCTGCCACCTTTTGGCGGCAAATCCACCTTATGCTCAGGAACACCCAGAATAAACTCAATCGAATGGAACAACTCAAACGGCGAAGATTGAAAAACATCAACCACTGACTGCGGAAACCCCTGTGCTTCTTCCCAACAATAAGCCAGAGATCTTGCGGAATAACCTGTCTTCCAATGTTTATCAGGTTCGGCGAGAAATTCTTTCCAAGATTCTGGGCCTTTTGAAGGGATATAAAATCTAGTCATTACTTTTCATCATTTACGCTTCCTATCTGCACAAATGGAAGGTTCAGTTTTATAAGGCTGCGAAGTATCAGATCCTCTACTTGATATGGTGATATATTTTCTAGCCATTCGTTCATGTGTCCTGATTTACCTCTGATTCGATAGGGAATTAATTCCCGTAAAATATATTTCTCCGGAGTTGAAATATCCTCAATGGCAACAATCGGATAGTAATTCACATTCTCTATACCGAAAGTTTTGTAGTAGTTGTTCATTCGATTAGTCAGTACTTTGGCCTTTCCGAACTTGCAATTATCACGCGTGACTTTAATCGCCCTATCAGCAACACGAGGATCCTGTGCATTAACCGATATAGGCTGCTCGTTATTCAGGGTTACTATATAGAGACCGGATTGGGGTATAGACATTGACTCTATTTATTTTTTATTCATCTAAAAGGCTATACTTACTCATTTAATTAACCATCTCGCTTATTTTATTTGCCAGAGCGATTTCAGCCGTTCAACGGTATGCCGCCATTTGGGCGTGGTTGGAGCGCATACTGTATTTTGATTTCCAAAAAAACCTATTTCAGATACCGCTTGATTTACTGGCACTGTTTTTATCCATTTAACACGGACAAAATATTCAGTTTTGTCTTCATCATTGATAAATTCTTCATGAAGGCGAGAAAGTTTCTCTGCTTTCATATAGGGAATTTTCTTTCCATTAACTTCCACTTCGAATTCCGAGAGCTGTCTTGCGGTATCTTGCACAATGCCCACGCCAACATAACCAATATGGGGCAGATTAACCCATACCCGATCACCCTCATTTAGTTTATTTAATGTTTTGCTATACCATCTGCCGCCACCGGCAGAAACAAACCCATACTTAATCGCATCTTCCCATTTTCTGCCCAGATCATGTCCGTATGAAACATAGTATTCGCCATTCCATGGTTCACTCTCCCTCGCAGAAGAAGTAGCCAGAACTTGAGTTTCGCCGGGGTCTATTAACCATGCCCGGCTGAGATACTTATTCTCCCCATCGGAGAAAACGCGGAAAAACAAAACATTGATAGGGATGTTTTTGTCACTTAAATATTGAACGATCCGTTCCGTGCTGGAATCCAGTTCTGATCCAACCACGACGATTTGATGGGTTTGATTAATATCATCCTCGGTAACACTTGTGCCAAATTTGCTCCTTACCGCATTGTTTAATGTGTCACTCTTTTTGAGGTATTTTGTAGAAAACTTATCATAAATTTCCGCCAACTGACTTGCCTCCAGATGCTCCGCCCATGAAGCATAATCGATGGCTTGTGCAACCACTTCTCTCGGCGTTTTAGCCCGTTTAAGTTCGATTACTATTAAAGTGCCGGCCGCATCCAGCGCCAATAGGTCAATATAACTATTGAAGCCGGTGGAAACCTGCCTGCCAATTAACAACCAGTTTTCATTCAAAATGGAAACATCCCTGGTAATCAATTCTTCCAGCAAATTCTCTGTTTCCAGAGATTCCTCTCGTAATCTCATCGGGTCTTTTGTAATTTTCCAAATCGCTTGTTCTACGGGCATGTTATATCCCCTGTTTCTTCTTATAATTGTACATGTTCATATTACGCCACAGCCTGCTCGACGATGGCATCAGCGAGGTGGATTTGGGTGGTTTGGGCGTCTTTGATGCGCGCCTTAAGGGCGTCGCACAGGGCCATGAGTTCGTCGACTTTGGCGACAATGCGGTGTTGTTCAGCGAGTGGTGGTAATGGAAACAGATAATTTCTAAGGAACCCGAGCGAAACGAATGACTGTACCCCACCCGCCGCTTTTTCTCTCATTTCCCCCGCGACTAGGTTGAGATACATCAAAAGGAAACGCGGCTCCGCGTCTTCGGAAGCATAATATTTGAACAGCGCAACGTTCTTAATACTGAACTCTCTATCAGTATCTACGATAACCGGATTTCCAATACTTCCAATCATTGCGAACAGGATATCTCCCCGGGATACACGCGATCGTTCACAGATTTGTCGATGATCCTTTTCAGATATTAGTTTTACGTCGTCAAACAAAAGCCGGCCCGTATAGATGTTCTTGCTCGTAATGAGTGGGAATCCTTTATCCGTATATTTCGGTGTATCGTGCGTGCCATCACGGACATCAAACACTGCGCCTAGTCGCGTCCACAACCATCCAATAGGGATCGAATTACTTTTGTTTTCAGTCGGGTTAGGCATTACGGACGCTCGCTTGATAGTTCCATTTATTATCAGCCGCTCCTTAATACTCTGGATACGTGTGTAGAGCGCATCTGCTGGTTCGTCATTGGGATCTTGGGGGACGAGTTTGCCCATAACGGCGAGTTGGAGGATGGTTTGTTTGAGTTGGTCGATGCTGTGTTCGGTGGTGAACAGGGTGTCGAAGTGGCTGGCGACGCGGGTCCAGGCTTCGCTCAGTTCTTGTGGCGACGCGACACGGGTGAGCGTACTAAGCAGAGTTTCGACCAAGGTTTGGTGGGCTTCAATGCTCTGAGTTTGCTGATGTTCCAGTTGGTCGCACAGCGCCATGAGTTCGTCGACCTTGGCGACAATGCGGTGTTGTTCGGCGAGGGGCGGAATTACTACACGCAGATTCTCAAGTGCACTCTTGTTCAGATTATTAATCCCGATACCTTTGCCTGCCTTGGCAGTTTGATCTCTATACAATGGTGTCCGAAAGAAAAACCCGAGATAGTCCCATAGCTCAAGGGAATCCGGTCTAACCACTCCACAAAAAGCTCCAAAGGTAGCGCCAATATCTGATTTGACCTGGGCGGCTTTACCCACTAAGTCGGCCGAGCCACTAGACATCGCAATCAGCAAATCACCAGTTACCAATATCTGGTCTTCTCTGACGAGATCTTTTGGCACATACATAAGATTATCGAAATTCAAAACATCACCGATGTTGTTCGCTCGCATCAGAGCAATGCTATTCGCAAAGTCACTCTCTTGTGCTTCATGCTTCTTGTAGGTTACACCACGTATAATCTCTGCAAGATTTCCCAGCTTTCCCCATTGCCAGCCAGGCGGTAGAATGAACGGCACATCGTCGTCGCCGATGTCAGCCAGCTTCGCCTTTTCTTTCGTAATTCTTTCCAACAACACACTCGCCGGTTCGTCGTTGGGGTCTTGCGGCACCAGTTTCCCGCGCACCGCCAATTCCAATATCAGCTCGCGCAGTTTCTTGATGCCATAGGCTTCCTTCTTGCCGTTGCTGCCACGCCCCGCAGCAGACTTGGTCAGCAGTGTTGACGTCCAGAGGTTGAGTTGATTGATCACTGGATTCCCGCTTTCGCGGGAATGACAAGATCTATTCATGCCTTGCTCCATTCAATGCCTGATGCAGAATATCTTTAAGTTGATTACGCAGTTCAGTGATCGCGTTATGCTGCTGCTGATACTGTTGCAACAGTTCGTCAGGGTCATGACTCACCTGTTCGCCAACATGGGGATTCTTGATGTCGAGGTTGTAGTTGCGCGCGACGATATCGGCAACGGGGACTTTCCAGGCCACTTCCGTTTCTTTTCTGCCTTTACGGGTTTCATCACCCCACCATTTTCTACAGGTTTCAAACTCATCCACGCGCATGGGCCGGGTTTTATTATAGGCTTTCACGCCTTCAGGCAAACGGTGTTCGTAATACCAGATGTCCTTGGTGGGCGTGCCCTTTTCAAAGAAGAGCAGATTGGTCTTGATGCCGGTGTAGGGCGCAAATACGGAATTGGGCAGGCGCACGATGGTATGCAGGTTACATTCTTCCAGCAAACGTTTCTTGATCTTGGTTTTTACGCCTTCGCCAAAGAGTGTGCCATCTGGCAGCACTATCGCGCCCCTGCCGCCGTCTTTTAACAAACGGATAATTAATGTGAGAAACAGATCGGCTGTTTCTCGCGTTCTGTATTCCGCCGGGAAGTTACCTTCAATACCGGGTTCTTCCACACCACCGAAGGGCGGATTGGTGAGTACTACATCCACCCGTTCCTGTGTACCCCAGTCTTTGTAGGGTCTGGCAAGTGTATTATCGTGAAAGATTCTTTCTGGTGATGGCACACCATGGATCATCATGTTGGTGACACACAGGAGATGCGGGAGTTGTTTCTTTTCGTAGCCGGTCAAGCGTTCTTTCAGTTTGCGCTCCTGTGCAACGGTTTTGACATAGCCCTGCTTTTTCATGTGTTCAATCGCACACACCAGAAAACCGCCTGTACCGCAAGCGGGATCGAGAATTTTCTCATTGGCCTTGGGGTCGATCATTTCCGCCATGAATTGCGTGACCGCACGCGGAGTATAAAACTCGCCGGCATTGCCGGCGCTTTGTAAATCCTTGAGGATTTTTTCGTAGAGATCGCCGAGCATATGACGATCCTGTGAACTGTTGAAATCAATTTCGTTGACCTTGTTAATCACCTGCCGGAGCAAGGTGCCGGATTTCATGTAATTGTAGGCATCTTCAAATACATTCCTGACAACCAGTGCGCGAGGATTAGATGGGCCACCTTTCAGTTCCTTGAGCTTGGGAAACATCTCGGTGTTTACAAATTCCATCAATTCATCGCCAGTAATACCTTCCGGATCTGCCGCCCAAGTGGACCAGCGGAAACGGTGCGGGATGGCGGGTTTGTAATCCTTTTCGATTATTTCCGCTTCCGTTTCGGTGTCATCAAAGATTTTCAGGAACAGGAGCCAAGCCAACTGGCCGATGCGCTGGGCATCGCCATCGACGCCAACATCCATGCGCATGATGTCCTGTATGGCTTTGATTGTGTTGTTGGTCAGGGTCATTTTGTATTTTATCTATCCCAATATTTTTAATTATTAGTTATTCAACTATATAAAACCCGTTTTTTGACCTGGATTCCGGGTCGCTACGGACTTCCTGTCCTCTCGCGACATTTCCCACATCCTGTGGGTCGTTGCCTCGCTGAACTCGGCCCCCGGAATGACGAACCGAAAAAATCAGGCACTTTTATAAAATTCATCCTCGAGTTCGTGGATGGCTTTTTCAAACTTATCCTTGCCGCCGAATTCTTTAATTAATTCCACTGGTGTGCCCAGTTTATTGAAAGGGTCTATGCGCAATACAGCAGTATCTTCCAGGTTTTCCAGACCGCCATCGGCATATTTATCCAGCAAGGCTTCCAGTACCACCTGAGCCTTTGCACTGTATTTGGCAAAGTAGTTACGTTTTTTAACATTTTCCGCACGTTCCCTGCGGGTGAGTGGCGGCTGGTCATAGGCGACATGACAGATAATATCAAACGGTGCATAATCCCTCCCGACTTCTTCGGCAACCATATTTAATGGTATGCCGTGTTCTTCCATTTCTTCAATAATCGCCTCTTTATGTTCAGCGGATTTCCAGCGGCGCAGGAATTCGTCCATGGTGGCGAATTCTTTCTTGATGTTTTTGCGAGTGAAATCCTTGATGGATTCGGTGATGAGTTTGCCATCCGGCCCCATGTATTGCACGCGCTCGGCGACGATACTGACTTCTACTCCATTGACGACATATTTCTCGCGTTTCTCGCCTTCTTCTCTCTCTCCACCTGTATCAGTTGGTTCCGATTCATCTTCGGGTGTTTCTGTTCCGGTTTCATCCGTATTGGGCGGTGGTACAGGATCGTCTTTCGGCCCCGGTTCATATATCTGTACCGGTTCGCCATCGAAGTCCGGATCGGCAAACAGTTCTGTGGCTTTCTTGAAATCCATGATTGTGAAAAAGAATTTATCGTATTCTTCATTGATGCGGGTGCCGCGCCCGATGATTTGCTTGAATTCCGTCATGGACTGTATGCGGCGATCCAGCACAATCAGTTTGCAGGTCTGGGCATCTACGCCGGTAGTCATGAGTTTTGAGGTAGTGACAATCACCGGGTATTTCACTTCCGGGTCGATGAAGTTATCGAGCTGGGCCTTGCCTTCATTATTATCACCAGTGATCTGCATGATATAGCGATTGTCTTCCAGCACCAGATCGGCATTTTCATTAATCAATGCCTGACGCATGCGGGCGGCATGGTCAATGTCTTCACAGAAGATAATGGTCTTATCGAAACGGTTGGTCTTTTCCAGATATTCCGTAACTTTCCTTGCCACCAGTTGCGTGCGCTCTTCAATAACCAGTTCGCGGTCGTAATCGCGTTGATTGTAGATTCTGTCCATGATCTCCTTGCCAAACTTGTCCTTCATGCCTTTTTCCGGACGCCAGCCGGTAAGGTCCTTATCGAAATCAATGCGGATGACCTTGTAAGGGGCGAGGAAGCCATCTTCGATGCCCTGCTTCAAGGAATAGGTATAAACCGGTTCACCAAAATAATGGATGTTGGAAACATATTTGGTCTCCTTAGGCGTGGCGGTCATGCCTATTTGAGTTGCTGTGGAGAAATATTCCAGAATTTCACGCCAGGCGGAATCTTCCGCCGCACTGCCCCGGTGACATTCATCGACAATAATCAGGTCAAAGAAATCGGGCGAGAGTTGTTTGTAAACCTTCTGGTGTTCTTCCGGCCCGGTGATGGCCTGATAGAGCGCCATGTAGATTTCATAGGAAGTATTGATCTTTTTGGATTGCTCATTCAGGGCAGAATTGATTTCGATGGATTCTTCTCTTTCAATGACTTTGGTCTTTGGCGTTATCTTGGCCATGACCTGCCCGAAGGGTTTGAAGTCATTGACCATGGTTTGGTCGATGAGAATGTTGCGATCTGCCAGATAGAGGACTCTTTTCCTGGTTCTGGATTTCCACAATCGCCAGATGATCTGGAAAGCAGTGTAAGTTTTACCCGTTCCGGTGGCCATCACCAGCAGGATTCGGTTGTTGCCCTTGGCAATGGCTTCGATGGTTTTGTTGATGGCGTTGAGTTGATAGTAACGTGGGGCTTTGCCACGGCCATCATCATGATAGTCTTGAGTTACGATTGGATCTTTCTTGTTTGTAATGCCTTTCCATTGGCAATATTTTTCCCAAAGCATTTGAGGATTCGGAAATGCAGATAAATCAAGTGTTCTCTCTATGGTATCTGAGGTGCCACTACGATCATGAAATTTAAAGCCATCACCATTGGAGCTGAATATAAACGGCACATCCAGCATTAATCCATAATCGATGGCCTGTTGAATGCCAGCGCCCATAGCGTGATTATTGTCTTTGGCTTCGATCACTGCGATGGGGATGCCGGGTTTATAAAAAAGCACATAATCTGCCCGGCGGTTTTTCTTGCGGGAATGCAGATTGCCGCGAACAATGACCCGGCCTTTGGTCAGACTGTATTCTTCCCGGATTTGAGTATCAACATCCCACCCCGCCTGCTGAATCGCAGGAGTAATATATTTCGTGCATATATCACGTTCGCTGAGTGATTTTTTGTTCATGCGTTACATGCTTATGATTATCAGCTTCAAATCCGTTCAAACCGCTCATTATTATGCCATCTTATGAATTCCTCTGAAGGCAGATCGCTTAATGATTCAGGCAAATTCTGTAATTTTGCCCCGTGAAACCTGTAGTATTCACGCCCATTTTCAAATTGTTCTCTGACCCGGCTGCTGACAACAAACTTCAAACCAGGATCGATGGTGACATAGCCATCATCAAACAACCGGTGAATATCCGCCCTTAGTAGAAGGCCATTATTCGTTCTGTGCGGCCCACTTTGACTGTAGTCCTTGATGTGAGCGGCTTCAAGGGCGGGCAAGGTTTTTTCATTGGTCACGGCACAGCGGCGATGATAGGCATCTGTAACCAATATCCGGAATGAACCCTGGCCCAGACGCGCGCGGGTCAGGTATTCATTGCCATATCCTTGTTCCGGTGCATCATTACTGTCTGCTGTAGTGATATTGGCAAGTCGCTGATATACCTGCGCCCAAAGATCTGCTCCATATTTATCATGCGTATCGTAGGTCAGGCCTCTTTGAATATTCGGACTCCAATTATCGGGGATGGGTATCCAGTCCTGTTCAGGAAAGAAAAACGGTTCAGTGAGAATATTGCAGCCAATTTCACTACCTTTGGTTTGCTGGCTATGCCGATAGTGCGTCATCCGATCTACTAATTCCTGTAATGACTTCACGCCATTCTTTTCCTTGAATGCCTCCCATGCCAGAAAACAGGGTAGCCTTGTAAAACGAACAAAATGACCGCCACCTACCACAAAGTTACGAGGAGCATGTAGCTTGAAAAGAAATAATGTGCCAGGCTCCATTTTCCTTGGTGGTGTGGGGCCGGGCTGCCAAAAATTGACCTCATCAGGCCTTAACCTGGAAAGGTGAACAAACCAGTCATCGTCTGTTATCCCCACCCAGAAGATCATTCAAGATACCTAGTATTATTTATTATTTGAGTTTTGCTTATTGATTTAATTAATAAATGAATTCAGTGATTTACTTATTTTTTGAGTATATTTATTTTCCGATGATGAAGTAATCAAGAGCTTTTCTCTTGCCCGGGTCATCCCTACATAAAGAATACGGGCCTGATTGCCGAGATCAGTATCTTCTTCATTCATATGCCCTACCCCCATCATGATGACTGTCTGAAACTCCAGCCCCTTGCTGCTATGCAGTGTAAGCACTGCAACCTGATCAAGCGCAGGATCATAGTTCATCTTTGTTTTCTTTTGATTCAGAAAACAAAAGGGGATATTGGCTGATTCCAATTGCGCCTTTAATTTATCGCCCAGCCAGTTTGCCGGATACAGTATCGCCATATCATTCCAGGATGCTCCTTCAGACTTCCAGTGCAATACACATTTAATGATGTATTTGATTTCTTCGTCCAGATTCTGCATTTGTTTATAAACAGGCACAGGCCCGGAAACCCCGGCAGATTCAGGTTGGATGATCGGGACATGATCTTCATCGGTTTCAGTTGGGTTGATATATTCTTCAGCGAAGTTATAGGCAAATTTGATTATCTCCCGTGTGTTCCGATAATTGAGATTGAGGATGGTCGTACGGCCTCTCGCCTGTATGCCCACGCTGGAAAGACTGAAATCGAGACCTTTGTTGGCCTTGTAGATCGATTGTGCATCATCATATAGCAATAAAAGCGAATTGGTTTCCGGATCGAGCATTTGAACAACAAGTTTTAACCACTCCGGTTGAAAATCGTGTCCCTCGTCGATTAATACCGCACCATACTGACCTCTGGGTATCTGTCCCTTATCCACACCGGAAATAACTGTCTCAACTATTTTATCCAGATAATCACCTCCGTATTCGGGTGCTTTTACATGGTAACGCTTGACCTGTTCACCACACCAATCATGGAAATGATAGACATGGACTTGCTGTAATAAGCCTTTGTCTTTCATCATGGAGCGAAGTTTGGCAGCCAGTGCTATGTTGTAACACAACACTAATATGGGCTTTTGCATGAGTTGCGAAAGATACAGACTTCGATAACCCAGAATCAACGTTTTGCCGGAACCGGCAACGCCATGAATCACACGATGTCCTTCTCCCATGCTCCGGGCCAATTGCTCCTGTTGCAAATCCATGACTTTTACAATGTCGGGCAGATTTTCTTCAATATTGCTCTCGCCAGTCTCTGCATCGGCAAACATCTTGGATTGTATATTGGTAATTCTGATTTCCGGGAAAAGATGCCAACGGATTCGATCAATTTGCGGCAAGCTCAATTTGGTATTGAACTGGACATTAAACATGCTCCATAATTTTTTCTGAAAAGATTCCGCATCCACATTTTCCGACATTTCATCTTTGGAAATAATCAGGTGTTCTGGGATCAAATCATAGATGTCATTATTATTGAGTGCCTTTTTCGTGATGTTGGTAAAAGCAACCCCATATCCGTAAGGCAATACGAGATTGCCCTGATACCGGCCTGATGCATTACATAAAGATGGATCTTGCTTTAACCGGTTAATGAGTGTGTAGGTACACTGCCTTGCTTGTTCAAGTGGATTGGCTTTGATCTGTAATCCGTTATTATCGATATATTCTACGGATTGATGATTGATCGATTTGATATTATCGAGCTTCCAGTCCTTGATCTCTATAAACAAAAGTCCGCGTTGTGGATGCAAGATAATAAAATCAGGATAGCGGCGTTTCTTCCCTAGCGGAATGTCATACCAGCATAAGTAGTCATCTTCCAACAGTGCTTCGATACGTCTGGCAAAACGCTTCTCGCCAGATGTCATTTTATTGATGCAACTGCTCAATGACGGGATGATCTCTGCCATGTAAATTCCCTATCCCAACCCGGACTATGTTATGAGTACTTTTTACTCCTTTTGGGGGATGGAGTCATCAATTTGTGGGGTTAGGTTATTTATGACGCCTATGGCGATATATTTGATCTGGATTCCGGGCCGCTTTGGACTCCTGTCCTCTCGCGGCATTTACCACCTCCTGTGGGTCGTCTCGGGCTTGTGGCCCGAGCCCGGAACGACGAGTACCGCACGGGATGACGGATTGAGGGGCTACCTTACACCCACTTCATGTGTTTCATGCGGACGATCAGGATGGCGGCGAATGGCAGGATTAATCCGATGAGTATTGCAGCGAGGATGAGATCACCCAACTGGCTGTAATCGGCGGGTGTCTGGATCACACCGCTGGCGTCTTTCACTTCGCGGGTGACGATGAAGATCTGGTTGAGATATTTGGTGCCGAGTTGTGAAAGTGCGAGGGAAAGATTGGCGAATGAGGCCATCACGGCAAAGAACGTGGCCTTGAGATTGACCGGGGCGGAGTTCGCAATCCAGGCGAGCATGGGGATCATGGCGATTTGCCCCAGTGGGGATTCGAGTGCTGTGTTAATCAATATAATGAAGCGCGCATCGACGATGCCGCCGGTGTGAGCCGCAGTCCATACATGCAAACCGTAAAACATGCCGAAGATGGGCAAGGCAAGGATAGTGGCGGCGATGGTTAATGCACCCACGACATAAGCAATGGATCGTTCCGCCATAAAACGGCGAAAGATAAACATGCCTGCCAGCGTGAGCACACTGCCGATCAATGACAACACGGAAAGAAACTGTTGATCGAATTTCAGATCATCGATCATCCACCAGGTGAGTCCTGCTCCGGTCGTGGGTGTGGCGCGGAACACGAAAATAATGATGGCGGTACCGAGCAGTGTGGCGCGTGCTTCCGGGGAAAGTTCGCGCATGAGTTTCGCCATAAGGAAAGCAATGATGACAAATGAACCACCGAAGATGACTTCCTGGTTGTATTTATAATCGCTGAGGCCCATCGCCAGCGTAAATAACGCAAACACCAGACTGCCACCCAGTATCCACCAGTTGGGTTTGGTTTTTTCGGTGCGTTCAGTTTGGAACTTTTCAATTTCTTCGCGGCTGAGTCCAGAGGCAAGCATTCGTTTTGTTGCGTTGTGTTTGATCACAAATGCGGTGATGACGCCGGCGACTGAAATTAACGGAATCAATAATGACAGCAGATAGACATTTTTATAGACATGAGCGACTTCTTCAGGCGGCAGGTTTTGCACATCATTAAACATGTAGAGATTGATGCCCGCAACCAGTACGGAGCCGCCGATGATAGCGACACGCCCAAGCGTTTGCATGGTGGTGTGCATGAGTTTGATGGTGGCGGGATCGAGTGGCTTGCCCTGTTCATCATGACGCGGCACGGCTTCTACCGTCATGGCATCAGCGACGGCATCCTGAATCACATAACCGATCGGCGAAAGCAACGTACTGAAAATGAACCACGCACTCGGGCTCATGAATGTGGACATGAATTCACGATCAGCCAGCAGGCCAACCATGATTAACAAACTGACTGCAATCAGGCTTGCGCCGAGATACACCAGCCAGGATTTCCAGCGCCAGATGAGATCAACAATGTGGCCCATGGGCATTTTCAATGACCATGGAATGGTGGCCCAGAAGCCGAGTGCTGCAAGCAGTTCGGCGGAGAGATCGAGATATTCTTTTACAAAGAAGGTGCCGACGATGGCGGTGAGGCCGGAGATACCCGCCGCCATGTACACCATTAATGGCGGCAGATACGACAAGCGCATTTCCCGGCCGAGCGCAAAGATGTTGATATCGAGCCAGCGGTAGAGTGAGGAAATCATTGCAGCAGAATTTATTTTTATGTTTATTTAGAAAACTTCATCAATCTGGCTAATACAGCCTACAGAATGCAGGAAATGTGTTGTAAGAACAAGACGCCTGTGGCGATTGTTATTAACTGGATTCCGGGTTGCCTCGTTGACCTCGGCCCCCGGAATGACAAACCTTATAAGTAAACACTTTACGCGTCATTCCGGCCTTGTACCGGAATCCAGTTATTAAACTAACACAAAACTTCCTGTGATAATGGAATGATTGTTTTACTGGATGCCGGAATAAATCCGGCATGACGGGATCACTATTTTACCTGCAATTCCGGCATGACGGTATAAGTCTCAATAGTCATTCCGGCCTTGTGCCGGAATCCAGTCATTAAATAACCTCCTCATATAAATCTTTCCAGTCCTTGTTCATTTTTTCTATAACGTTTAACTTCCATTTTCTTTTCCATTTCTTCATTATTTTTTCTTTCAGAATTGCTGATTCCATGGTTTCATGTATTTCATACCATACTAACTTGTCAGCACCATACTTCGACGTAAATCCCTTAACTACTTTGGTTTTATGTTCCCAGATGCGTTTAGGTAAATTTGAGGTAACTCCAACATATAAGGTTCCATTGCGTTTGTTGGTCAATATATAAACACAGGG
>CAYZJI010000001.1:0-414321 GCA_964479045.1 uncultured Enterobacteriaceae bacterium | reverse complement strand
GAATGCATGTTAAATGCATTCGCGAAATCCCCGCCTCGCCCCCTTGGGAGCGCCAACATTTGATATTCGGCTTATCCGGATCACCATCCCTGGCGTTTGCCCTGCGGGAAACCTGTGGTTTTGGAGTTTTGCAACCGATGAAATTGTCATCGGAAACAGACATATTTAAAATGTCTTTTTATTGTTCCACTCCGCCACTAAGGGGGGTCGTTTTACCGGCTCTGCCCAGGGAAATATCCATATATACCGTTTATGGCAATTTGGATAGAATCATACTTACAGTAATAACATATAATGCTTGCAGCTTAATCTAATGGAGATAAGGCCTATGAACATATCAAATTATGGTAGCACCAGCATTTTAACGTTTCTCATACCTCTCATACTTGGCTACGCACCTGTGGCCATGTCCGAAGATGCTGCCGGGGCAAAAGGAGAAGTAGGTATAGTTACATGCAAGTATATTCCAGGCTCGAAAGTAAACTTACTGATTCATTCCAGCGCTTCATTCGATTGTGTATTCGAACATGGTGGAACCAAAGATTATTATAATGGTGAAGCTGGCATAGGCCTGGGAGTTGATTTGCAATGGTCGGATGAATCAACCATGGCCTATAGTGTAATGGCTTCTACTGGTGCAAATGTAGACTGGTCTGTCGCACTCAACGGCACCTATACTGGCGGTAAAGCTTCCGCTGCGCTGGGAGTAGGATTGGGTGCCGCTGTACTCGTTGGTGGTGGAGTTGAAGGTGTGGCACTGGTTCCGCTTGCGCTCGAAGGCGGTACAGGTATTGGCGCAACTGCAGGCGTTGGTTACCTGTCATTACAAGCCAAATAATACGGGATAGCAGCAGATTGTCAGCAACATTACCAGACAAGTCCACGACTATAATTTGCTGACCTGCATCAGGGACACCTAAAATAATACCGGCGCTACCGCCGGTATTTTTTTGCCTGAAACAAACAGAAGAGTTGTTATCAGTGCCCCTGTTTATCAATAATCTTGCGTCTACCGGATCAATTACACATCAACATTTTAAATTTTGACCAATACTGCGCATAACACAGAGAAACCCGGCCTGCCCAGAAGAGTGGGCGTGATGTTTTATGACGCATTATTGTTATTATCGATATATTTTATCGTGACCCTTATTCTCATACCGTTTAATCAGGGCGCAGCGATAGAACCCGGCAATGCACCCTATAATCTGCTTCTGCTGTTGATCAGTTACCTGTATTTTGCCTGGCATTGGACACATGGAGGCCAGACACTGGGCATGCTGGCATGGAAAATCAGATTACATTCACCTCAATCAGACAAAATCACCTGGAAACAGGCAACACAGCGTTATTTGATGGGGTTGTTCTCGCTCAGCTGCTTCGGCCTCGGATTTCTCTGGGTCATTCTTGATTCCGAAAAACTGGCCTGGCATGACCGCTATTCAGGGACGTTTCTTAAGATCATCAAACAATAGATTTCTATACATCTCTCTGTATGAACCAGATGATCACCGAGCCGGCAATCATGATCGGCAAGGTGGTGCTCAGGAGCGGCGGAATGGAATAAACAAGGCCCATTTGTCCGGAAACCTGATTGAGAATATGGAACCCGATACCAATCAGACAACCGGTAAACACGCGCTGACTGACAGCAACCATTCTGTGATAGCTGGTCACCAGTGGTGCAGAAAGCACAGCCATCATGATTATGATTAAAGGATAGATCAGCTTTGACCAGAAGGCCTGTTCATACTGCCGGGAATCCTGACTGTTGGTTTTCAGGTAACGGATGTAATCAACCAGGCCCCACAGGGTCAGATACTCAGGACGGATACTGACCATGTTGATGACCTCCGGGTTAAGCAGCGAATCCCATGCAGCAAAATCCAGCCGGTTGTTTTCGACACGGCCAGGACTGATGACCGATTGCCGGATGTCTTCCAGCAACCACTGTTTGTTCTGGTAATTTGCCCGTTTCGCATAGGTGCTGACACGCAACTTGCTGTCTGCATCGAATTCATAAATATAAATTTCTTCGAGGCGATCACCGGGCAGTATCTTGCGTATATTGATAAAACTCAGTCCATCACGTGACCAGAATCCATTTCGCGTTTTCAGGGTGATCTGCTCAGACAATGCCACCGAGCGCATATGCTGGGCAGTCTGTTCACCATACGGCGCAATCAGTTCGCCGGTAATCACTGCAAAAAGTCCGATCAGTATTCCCCCTCGTGCCAGCGCGGCAGAGATCTGGAAGAGTGACAGTCCTGCAGTACGCATCACCACCAGTTCACTATGATGGGCAAGAAGACCCAGCGTGGTCATGCTGCCAATCACCGTGGCTATCGGAACCAGTTCATAAACCAGGCGAGGCATGGTAAGAAAGACATACAGCATGGCCTTGAGCGTTGTGTAATTACCACGCCCGGTTTCTTCAAATTGATCAATCAGTGAAAGAAATGCAAAGAGTATCAGTAGCGACAGCAAGGCCAGTGCCGTGGTTTTCAGCAAGATGGATACTATATAACGGTCCAGTATTTTCATGCGGTGTCCCTGGACTTTCGGATCGTGATTGTTCTGAGTTTCTGCTGCAGTAAAGAATAATGATAAATGCCCAGCAGGATCAGGATCAGAAGTCCATGTACCCACCACAGACCTATCCAGGGTGTCAGTTTTGCCTGCTCCACCAGTGTGCGGGAAATACCGAGCAGATTGTTATAAATAAAGTAAATCAGAATGCCGGACAGCAATAATGCGAACGGTTTCTGCCCGAATGGATACTGGTTCAGCAACACGCCAAACACCGCCAGTACGATGCACGCCAGCACGGAAGAGATTCGCCATTGCAGTTCCGCCCGGTGTTCAGGCCGGGTAGACAATATCAGGGTGGTGGTAGTGGCAGACTCGGGGCTGGTAAATTCACTGGTTTCATCATTGAGTTCCAGCAGTGCTGAATACTTCCTGTATTCCGTGATCTGATAATTTTTTGCGCCGGGGTTCCCCAGATAACGGCGGCCATTTTCAAATACGATAAACCGGTTGCCGGAATCCTTGTCCACCTCAAAGTAAGCCGAATCGGATTTCAACACACTGTTTTTTGCCTTGTCCTGTATCTGCAGAAACACATTCTCCATCACGCCGGCTTCTTTGGAGTAATTTTCGATGTATACCACACTGCGGCCCTTGCTCAGTTCCTTGAATTTCCCCGCGCTCAGGCCACTGATACTGGCTTCCTGCCACGCCTGGGACTTGAGCTTACCGGTGGTCAGTTTGGCCCAGGGCGCAGCCATGAACGCAACAATACCCAGCAACAATGCAAACACAATGGAAAATCTAGTAACCATTTTAATCTGGTCAGGTTTGCCCACACCCGCCGCCGCGAGCACGGCGAGTTCGTTGTCCTGGTTCAACCGCGCAAAAGCGAGCACCACCGCCAGAAACAGCACCAGTGGCAGGACCTCAGGTTGTGCAGACAGCAATTTCAGAAACAGGAATTTGAATACATAGGCGGGGGGGATCTTGCCGGCGGCGGCATCGGCAAGATACTCAACAAACTTGTGTGTGGCAAGAATCAGCAACAGCAGGCCTGCTATCCATAACAGACGCTGCAGGATCTCCCGATAGATGTAACGTTCAATGATCAAACTGGTGTGCACTCCCTTTATCAGAACGGCCTTTGCGTCAGCCACTATAAATGAATAAACTTGCTGAAACAGCCATTCCTGCGAGGTCTGGCCGGTATTTGCAGAATAATAACAAGAAACACCGGAAATTTAATTAAGAATCAAAGAGGTAAGCATGGACTTCCTGATAAAAAGCGGTAATCCCGAAAAACAGCGGACGGCCTGTCTCATCGTGGGTATTTTTGAACCCCGCAAGCTGACACCCGCGGCCAAGGAAATTGATACCGTCAGCAAGAAATTTCTTTCCAATCTTCTGCGGCGTGGTGACATGGAAGGCAAAGCCGGCCAGTACCTGTTATTACACAATGTACCGGGACTGCTCGCGGATCGGGTACTGCTGATTGGCTGTGGCCGGGAACGCGATCTGAATGACAGTCAGTACCGCACGATTATCGCCAACGCCGCCCGCCAGTTGAGCAATACCGGCGCCATGGAGGCCGTCAGTTATCTCTCCGAACTCAATATCAAGAACCGTGATCATTACTGGAAAGTACGGCAGGCCGTTGAAGTCACGGAATCCACGCTTTATCAGTTCAATGAATTCAAAACCAGAAACAAACCCAACCGGCGCGAAATCAAGAAACTGGTCCTGACCGTGCCCACCCGCAAGGAGCTCACGGCAGGAGAACTCGCGGTCAAGCACAGTACGGCCATCATGAAAGGCATCAAACTGACCCGTGATCTGGCCAACCGTCCGGCCAACATCTGCACACCCACACACCTTGCAGAGCAGGCCAGACAACTGGGGAAAACCTACAAATCCATCAAGGTTACCGTGCTGGATGAAGAGGCCATGACCAAACTCGGCATGAATACCCTGTTGTCTGTCTCCCGCGGCAGTGTTGAGCCGGCAAAGCTGATCACGCTGGAATACAAGGGCAGTAAAAAAGAGGCGAAACCCTATGTACTGGTCGGCAAGGGTGTGACCTTTGATACCGGCGGCATATCCATCAAGCCCGCCGCTGCGATGGATGAAATGAAGTTTGACATGTGTGGCGCCGCCAGCGTGCTCGGAACACTGCTGGCTGTGGCCGAGATGGAATTGCCAATAAATGTGGTGGGCGTCATTCCCGCCACGGAAAACATGCCGGGCGGTAAGGCCACCAAACCGGGTGACATTATTAAAAGCATGTCCGGCCAGACGGTGGAAATTCTGAACACGGATGCCGAAGGCCGTTTGATCCTGTGCGATGCACTGACCTACACAGAGCGCTTCAATCCGGAAGCGGTTGTCGATATTGCCACGTTGACCGGCGCCTGTGTTGTGGCTTTAGGGAACCATGCTTCCGGACTGCTGAGTAATCATAATCCCCTGGCAAAAGAATTGCTCAATGCCGGGGAAACGGCAGGGGATCGTGCCTGGCAACTGCCGCTATGGGAAGAATACAACAAACAACTGCAGAGTCCTTTTGCGGACATGGCCAATATTGGCGGCAAGGAAGCAGGCACGATTACCGCCGCCTGTTTTCTGTCGCGTTTCACGGAAAAATATCACTGGGCGCATCTGGATATCGCCGGCACCGCCTGGACCGGCGGTAAAAACAAGGGGGCCACCGGCCGACCGGTACCTTTGTTGACCCAATATCTGCTGGATCGCTGCAAATAATATGAACCTGTCTCATAATTAAAAATGTATGTCACAGCGGGTCGACTTTTATGTGTTAAATGAAAACAGCGGCCGTGATCGTTTTGCCTGTTCGATAGCACAAAAGGCCTGGCTCGCCGGCAACCGGGTTTATATACAATCCGGCACGCGTGAAGCGGCCTTGCAACTTGATGACCTGTTGTGGATGTTCAGTGATATCAGCTTTGTGCCACACGCCTTGAACAATAGTAGTGACGCTGAAATTGTCCCGGTAGTCATTGGCTGGCAGGATAATGCTGCAGGTCACTTCAATACCCTGATCAATCTGACGCCGGACGTTCCCGACAACATGGAACGGTACGAAAGGATAGTCGAGATTGTTGCCGGCAATGAAGATGAACGGGTACTGGCGCGTGACCGTTACAAGCGTTATCGTGATCGTGGCTGTGAATTGCACAAACACGATATCGACAGAAATTATGACGACGCCTAAATCAGGTCATCCGAAAGCGGGTGCCCCAACCGTTGAGGACATCGAACTGCACAGTTCAATTGAAGAACTGGAAAATCTGCTGGCCGACAAGGAAGTGACCATCAACACCCATCCGGCCATACCTGTGCTGGATGATGAAGTTGACCCGGACGAAATTTATCTGGAAGAAGAGGATGAAGTCCCAGATGTCTTTCAAAATCCTCCTGCTGTACCGAATATCAGTGAAGCGCAATTACAGGAGCTTATTGTCAATCTTGAAGACAAGCTCACCGGCGAACTGGACGCTCTGGTCAACATTCTCAAGGACGCCATCAAGGACAGCATCATTACTGAAATCAAATCCCAACTGGAAAGCAAAATCACCGGCAGCAACCCTTCCAGACCGGAGGATAAAACATCCTCGTGACTCCGGCGGGTGCTGTGATCTCCCTGCTTTGCTGGCATAATGCCGCACTTTCAGAGTTTTCGAATATTTAATTCTTGTCATTTCTCTGTGCACTCGAAATGACAGAAAGTAAATCAATAATGGAAAAAACCTACGACCCGCAAAGCATAGAAACCCGCCTGTATCAGGACTGGGAGCAGAACCGGTATTTTGCTCCTTCCGGTAAGGGTGCGGGTTACTGCATCATGCTGCCGCCGCCGAACGTCACCGGCAGCCTGCATATGGGTCACGCCTTCCAACATACCCTGATGGATATCCTGATCCGCTATCACCGGATGAAGGGCGACAACACCCTCTGGCAATGCGGCACCGATCATGCCGGTATTGCGACACAGATGGTGGTGGAACGCCAGCTCGAACAACAGAAAATCTCCCGGCATGATCTGGGCCGTGAAAAATTCGTGGAAAAAGTCTGGGACTGGAAACAGGAATCCGGCAGCACCATCACGCGGCAGTTGCGCAGGCTCGGTACCTCCATGGACTGGTCACGTGAACGCTTCACCATGGATGAAGGTTTGTCCAAGGCCGTACAAAAAGTTTTTATCGATCTCTACAACGAAGGTTTGATCTATCGCGGCAAACGTCTCGTGAACTGGGACCCGGTGCTGCATACCGCCATTTCCGACCTTGAAGTCATTTCCGAGGAAGAAAACGGCAGTCTATGGCACATCCGTTATCCATTGGCCGATGGCAGCGGACATTTAATCGTCGCCACCACCCGCCCGGAAACCATGCTGGGTGATGCGGCCGTGGCCGTGCATCCCGACGATGAACGTTATAAAAAACTCATCGGCAAACAAATCAAACTGCCGTTAACGGATCGCGTCATACCGATCATCGCCGATGAATATGTCGATCCGGAATTCGGTACCGGCTGTGTGAAGATCACCCCTGCGCATGATTTCAATGACTATGCCGTGGGCCAGCGGCATAATCTGCCACTCATTAATATATTCACGATCGATGCGGCCATTAATTCAGATGCACCAGCCGCATACCGAAGCATGGATCGGTTCAAGGCCCGCAAAAAAATCGTCGCCGATCTGGAGGCTGCAAATCTTTTGGAAAAAACCGAACCACATAAACTGATGGTGCCACGCGGTGATCGTTCGAATGCCGTGATCGAACCTTACCTTACTGATCAATGGTATGTACGCATCGCACCACTGGCGGAACCGGCCATCAAGGCCGTGGAAGATGGCCGCATCAGATTCATCCCGGAAAACTGGTCCAGGACCTATTATGAATGGATGCGCAATATCCAGGACTGGTGCATTTCCCGGCAGCTCTGGTGGGGCCATCAAATCCCGGCGTGGTATGACCCGAATGGCAAAATTTATGTGGGCGAATCGGAAAGTGAAATTCGCCAGCGTGAAAAACTGGGCAATGATGTGCAACTGAAGCAGGATGAAGATGTACTCGATACTTGGTTTTCGTCTGCCCTGTGGCCGTTCTCCACACTGGACTGGCCGGAACAGACACCGGAACTCAAAACATTTTATCCCACCAGCGTACTGGTGACCGGCTTCGATATTATTTTTTTCTGGGTCGCCCGCATGATTATGATGGGCCTGAAATTCGCGGGGGACGTCCCGTTCCACGAAGTTTACGTGCATGGACTGGTGCGCGACAACGAAGGCCAGAAAATGTCCAAGTCCAAGGGCAATATCCTCGATCCGCTGGATCTGATTGACGGCATCGATCTGGAAAGCCTGGTTAAAAAACGCACCACCGGTCTGATGCGCCCACAGGATGCACCAAAGATCGAAAAGGCCACACGCAAACAGTTTCCGGACGGCATTGCGGCTTACGGCACGGACTCACTGCGCATGACCTTTGCATCATTGGCCACGCAGGGCCGTGACATCCGTTTTGATGTGGGACGTATCGGGGGTTATCGTAATTTTTGCAACAAGCTCTGGAACGCCACCCGTTATGTGATGATGAGTGTCGAAGCACAGACGATTGACATTAATAACGGGCCCAAGGAATTCGGACTGGCAGAACGCTGGATCAATACACGCCTCGCGCAAGCGATTGATGACGTCACGCGCGGTATTAACGGTTATCGTTTTGATCTCGCATCACAGGCCCTGCATGAATTCACCTGGGATGAATACTGCGACTGGTATCTGGAACTCTCCAAAACAACACTCACCGATCCTGCCGCACCGGAACCAGTCAAACGCGGCACGCTTTATACATTAATTAATGTGCTGGAAATTCTGCTGCGCCTCATGCACCCGTTTATCCCGTTTATTACGGAAGAACTCTGGCATCGGGTCGCCTCCATGATCAACAAAGGTGATAAAACGATCATGTTGCAATCGTATCCACTCACGAATGAGATAGAGACGGATGTCAGTACGGTAGCCGAAGTCAACTGGCTCAAGGCATTCATACTCGGTGTGCGCCGTATCCGGGCTGAACGTGACATCGCGCCGGGCAAGCCACTGGCCGTGCAGGTCATGGGTGGCACGGAACAGGAAAATACCTGGCTGCACGAACATGATGCACACCTGAAAAACCTGGCACGGATTTCGGGCATCACCCGGATCACTTCAGCTCCGGCCGATGCGGTGCTCGCTTTGGCCGGCAACATGACCGTGCTGGTTCCGCTTGCTGATCTGATTGATCCCAAAGCTGAACTGGAACGGCTCAACAAGGAAATCAGCCGTTTGCATAATGAACAGCAGCGGATTGCAGGCAAGCTCGAAAACAAAAGCTTTGTGGATCGTGCGCCTGCCGATGTCGTGCAGAAAGAACGTGAACGATTGCAGGACATCCAGGCAACCATTGTAAAACTTGAAGGGCAGCGCAAACGTATTGCTGAACTGGTAAACTGAACCTTGTCATTCCGGACTTGATCCAGAATCCAATAAATCAAGATGCTCGAAGAGCAACCGTATTATGTTTGAAACCATCAAAGAAGAAATCCAGGTCGTATTTGAACGTGACCCGGCTGCGCGTTCCACACTGGAAACCATATTCACCTGCCCCGGTTTCCAGGCCATCCTCATGCACCGTTTCAACCACTGGTTATGGAACAAAAAACTGCATTTCCTTGCGCGATTGTCCGCACACTTCACGCGGTTCATCACCGGCATTGAAATCCATCCCGGCGCAAAAATCGGCCGCCGTTTCTTCATTGATCACGGCATGGGTATCGTCATTGGTGAAACCTCCGAAATTGGCGATGACTGCTCGCTCTATCATGGCGTGACGCTGGGCGGCACGACCTGGCAAAAAGGCAAACGTCATCCCACTCTGGAAAGTAATGTCGTCATTGGTGCTGGCGCTAAAATCCTTGGCCCGATCACTATCGCCACCGGTGCGCGTATAGGTTGCAATGCCGTGGTCGTCAAAGACGTTCCTCCGGGCGCGACTGTGGTGGGCGTGCCCGGACACGTGGTTATGAAAACCAATGGTGATGAAAAGTCAGCACAACGTGAAGCCATGGCGAAGAAGATCGGGTTTGAAGCCTATGCCGAACGCAAGGACATGCCGGATCCGATCCAGAACGCGCTCGACTCCATTCTCGACCACATGCATAAAGTGGACGAAGAACTGGAGGCGTTGAAAAAAAGCAAAGATTAATTCACTCTGTATCATAAATAAAAATCTATCCTGTAATTTCCAGGTCAGTTTATTGTCATTTCGACCGCAGGGAGAAATCTGGCGGTTATTGATCAATAGATTTCTTGCTTCGCTCGAAATGACAAGATCTCCTATCAATTCACCCAACTCCCATGCACACCTCTGATTTTTCCCGGTTGATCCTGCTCGCCGCATTGTGGGGTGCGTCGTTTCTGTTCATGCGCATTGCCGCACCGGAGTTTGGTCCGGCACCGCTGGTGTTATTGCGTACCGCTGTTTCTGTTGTTTGCCTTGTGCCCCTGCTGCTGGACACGAACATCCGTTCAGCCATCTTTCAACATCGCTATTCAATGTTGATCGTGGGTGTCTTCAATTGTGCGTTACCGTTTACCCTGCTCGCTTATGCGACGCTGAGTGTCGAAGCCGGTTTTGCCTCTCTGCTGAATTCCACCACGCCCTTGTTTACCGCGATTATCGGGGCGTTCGTGTTGAATATTTCCTTACGCCGTTCACAAATACTCGGTCTCATACTGGGCTTTGCAGGAGTCGCCGTGCTGGGTTGGGGACAATTATCTTTCAAGACCGGGGGAACGGGCTGGGCAATCGTGGCGGCACTCACCGCCACGCTCTCTTACGGCATCGCAGCCAATTACACGCGGCAGAAACTTTCCGGAGTGTCCGCCCGCGCGATCACCGCGGGCAGCATGATTGCGGCAACACTGGTATTACTCCCCATCGCCATCCCTTTGTTGCCGGAGCAAAACCCTTCCCTGCTGGCCTGGAGCAGTGGACTGGGACTTGCCGTACTCTGTACAGCATTCGCGTTCGTGCTGTATTTCAATCTCATTGCCAAGGCTGGTGCGACTGCAGCCACAACCGTAACTTTCATCGTTCCCGTCTTCGCGATTCTCTTCGGCGTATGGCTGCTGGATGAAGCGCTCACTCCACGCATCACTGCCGGGATGATTGTCATCCTGCTCGGCACCGGCCTCACGACAGGTTTGATAGGAACACAGAAAGTAAAACAAGCCGCCTAAAACCTGCTGTAGTCAGAACTGGACCTATGTGTTCAGGGTTAGCGAGACTTGTTTATTTTCAACAAGTTATATTCAGAACACTGCTCACGGCAGTCGATTTGAACTTTCCAGTCTTATATCCTACTAAAACACTAAGTTATTTACTTGACTGAATTAGTTAGGTATGAGAGAGTTGCCGCCCCGTTTCGAGGCACCCTAACCAACGGAAATTGCTATGAAATTAACCACCAAAGGCCGTTATGCCGTCACCGCAATGCTGGATCTGGCTCTGCACGATGCCAAAGGTCCGGTCAATCTGGCGGATATCGCCAAGCGTCAGGATATTTCCCTGTCCTATCTCGAACAGTTGTTTGCCAAGTTGCGCCGCAATGGTCTGGTGGACAGTGCCCGCGGCCCGGGTGGCGGATATCGCCTGAACAAACCGGCGGGAGAAATTTCCGTGGCGGAAGTGATTGATGCCGTGGATGAACCGGTCGATGCCACCCGCTGCGCCGGCCAGCAGAATTGCCAGGGCGAATTGCGCTGCCTCACCCATGATTTATGGACGGACCTCAACAACCAGATTTCCACATTTCTGAATGGCGTGACACTCGGAGAACTGGTGCAGCGGCAGAATGTGAAAGTGGTTTCCGCACGGCAGGATGTGGATGCTTCGTGCTCTTACAAACTCATCAAGAGGTTGGATAAAAATGCCAGCGTCCATTAATTTGACCGAACGCGCCGCCGCGCATGTGAAAGGTTTTCTTGTGAAACAGGGCAAGGGCGTCGGCCTGCGCGTAGCCGTTAAACCCACGGGTTGTTCCGGCTATCAATATGTCGTCGAAGCGGCTGAAACCATCAATGAGCAGGATCAGGTGTTCGAATCAAACGGCGTCAAAGTCGTCACTGACCCGTTGAGCTTGCGCTACCTCGCCGGTACTGAACTAGACTACGTACGCGAAGGGCTTAACTCCGGTTTTAGATTTAATAACCCCAACGTGCAGGACACCTGCGGTTGTGGTGAGAGTTTTAACGTGAAGGAAACGGCAGAATAACCATGGCCACGAAATCACAAGACGTCGAAGCCCTCGTCAAAAAGGAATACGAGCATGGCTTCGTCACCGATATCGAATCCGATACCGTTGCGCCCGGACTCAACGAAGATGTCATCCGCTTTATTTCGCATAAAAAAAATGAGCCGGAATGGCTGCTGGAATGGCGGCTGAAGGCTTACCGGCATTGGGCCAAAATGGAAGAGCCGAAATGGGCGCATGTGCATTACAGCCCGATTGACTATCAGGACATTTCCTATTACTCCGCGCCGAAAGTAAAAAATGACGGGCCGAAAAGTCTGGATGAGGTTGACCCCAAATTGCTGGAGACCTATGAAAAGCTCGGCATTCCGTTGCATGAACAGAAACTGCTGGCCGGTGTTGCAGTCGATGCAGTGTTCGACAGTGTTTCCGTAGCGACCACCTTCAAGGGAAAACTGGCCGAAGCCGGCGTGATCTTCTGCTCGTTCTCGGAAGCCGTGCAGAACCATCCGGAGCTCGTCAAAAAATACCTGGGTTCAGTGGTGCCGGCCGCAGACAATTTTTACGCCGCGCTGAATTCCGCGGTATTTACGGACGGCTCATTCTGTTATATCCCGAAGAACACACGCTGTCCGATGGAGCTGTCCACCTATTTCCGCATCAATGCCTCCAAGACCGGCCAGTTTGAACGCACGTTGATCATCGCCGATGAAGGCAGCCATGTGAGCTACCTCGAAGGCTGTACCGCTCCGATGCGTGATGAAAACCAGTTGCACGCGGCCGTGGTGGAACTGATCGCACTCGACAATGCGAAGATAAAATACTCCACTGTGCAGAACTGGTATCCCGGTGATGAAAATGGCAAGGGCGGTATTTACAACTTTGTGACCAAGCGTGGCGATTGCCGCGGCGTGAATTCACATATTTCCTGGACCCAGGTGGAAACCGGTTCGGCCATCACCTGGAAATATCCAAGTTGCCTGTTGAAAGGCGATAATTCGGTCGGTGAGTTTTATTCCGTCGCTGTCACCAACAATTACCAGCAGGCGGACACCGGCACCAAGATGATTCATATTGGCAGGAACACGCGCAGTACGATCATTTCCAAGGGGATTTCAGCCGGGCACGGACAGAATGCCTACCGCGGACTGGTCAAGATCAGCAAAAATGCCGAGAACGCGCGCAACTATACCCAGTGCGACTCCTTATTAATGGGTGATCGCTGCGGAGCGCATACGTTCCCGTACATCGAAACCCGCAATTCCACGGCGCAGGTGGAACACGAAGCGACCACATCCAAGATCGGTGATGACCAGTTGTTCTACTGCATGCAACGCGGCATTTCCGAAGAAGATGCCGTGAACATGATCGTGAACGGTTTCTGCAAGGAAGTGTTCAAGGAACTGCCGATGGAATTTGCGGTGGAAGCACAGAAACTGCTGAGTGTGACACTTGAGGGTTCTGTAGGATGATCGTGCAGTGCGCAACGTATCTCGTGAAGCGTATCTCGCCTTTCACGCTTCACGCTTCACGCTTCACGAATAACGTATTGTGAGAGATTAAAAATGCTGGAAATCAAAAATTTACACGTCACTGTAGACGGCAAGAAAATCCTCAAGGGCCTGAACCTCGAAGTCCATGCCGGAGAAGTGCATGCCATCATGGGTCCGAATGGTTCCGGTAAAAGCACACTCGCAAATGTGCTGGCAGGCCGCGAAGGCTATGAAGTCACAGCCGGCAGCATTACTTACAAGGGCAAAAACCTGGTCGAAATGGCACCGGAAGTACGCGCCTGCGAAGGGGTGTTCCTCGCCTTCCAGTACCCGGTGGAGATCCCGGGTGTGAACAATATCTATATGTTGAAAGCGGCCATGAATGCCATCCGCGCTTACCGTGGCCAGCCACCACTGGATGCGGTCGAATTCCTGAATCTGGTGAAAGAGAAAGTGAAACTGGTCAAGCTGAAAGATGAATTGCTCAACCGTTCTGTTAATGAAGGCTTTTCCGGTGGCGAGAAAAAACGTAACGAGATTTTCCAGATGGCGGTCCTCGAACCGGCACTGGCAATCCTCGATGAAACCGATTCCGGTCTGGACATTGACGCATTGAAGATCGTCGCCGAAGGCGTGAACAGCCTGCGTCATCACGATCGGGCGATCATCCTGGTGACGCATTACCAGCGTCTTTTGAATTACATCGTGCCGGATCAGGTGCATGTGCTGTCCGATGGCAAAATCATCAAATCCGGCCATCGTGAACTCGCCCTGAAACTTGAGGAAAAAGGCTACGAATGGGTGAAAGCCGAGGCTGCCGCCGCATGAGTGTCACTGCCATAAAGCACTATGTTGATCAGTTTCAGCACCTGCAACATGAGCTGAAAGATGACCCGCTGCGTGAACAACGGCAATCTGCCATGACGGGATTGCAGCGCGGCGGTTTCCCGACGTTGCGTCATGAAAACTGGAAATACACAGACGTGCGCCCGCTGCTTGGCAAATCCTACAGCGCAGCCATACCGGCCACCGAGGTTTCCGTTGATATCATCCATCCGCTGCGCCTGCATGAACTGGATGCGCACGAACTGGTGTTCATCAATGGCCGTTACTCCGCTACGCATTCCAGAGTGCATACACTGCCCCAGGGGGTGCTGATACTGGATTTGGCCACCGCCCTCCATCAGCATCAGGATCTGATAACGGCACACCTGTCAGGCCTTGATGCCGGCGATCAGAACGGGTTCACCGCGCTCAACACGGCGTTTATCCGGGACGGCGCTTTTATTTACCTGCCGGCAAATACCGTGATTGAAAAACCGATCAATCTCCTTTATCTCTGTGGCGGCAACGCTGATCCCTTTGCGGTGCATCCGCGGAACCTCATCGTACTGGGTGAAAATGCACAGGCCACGATCATCGAGAGCTATATCGGACTTGATGATCGCAGTGATTATTTCACCAATACGATCTCTGAATTACGTTTGCAGCAAAATGCACATTTGACGCATTACAAGATCCAGCAGGAAAGCCTGCAGAGTTATCACATCGGTAATGTCAAAATTGCACAGGCGCAGAACAGCCGTCTTGAATCTCATTCGATCTCACTGGGTGCTGCGCTGGCACGTCATGATCTGCACAGCCGGCTGCAAGGCCAGGGCGCTGAAATCGTGATGAACGGCTTTTACATGGCCACCGGCCGTCAGCATGTGGACAACCACACCCGCGTGGACCACCTGCTGCCGCACACCCGCAGTCATGAAATCTATCGCGGGGTGTTGAATGATCAGGCGCGTGGTGTATTCAATGGCAAGGTCATCGTGCACAAGGATGCACAGAAAACCGATGCCGTGCAGTCGAATGCCAATCTATTGCTGTCTGATCAGGCGGAAGTGGATACCAAGCCGGAACTGGAAATTTATGCCAATGATGTGAAGTGCGCGCACGGCGCCACAGTTGGCCAGCTCGATCAGGACATGCTGTTTTACCTGCGCTCACGCAGCATAGATCAAAGCACAGCCAAAAGTCTGTTGACCTTCGCTTTTGCTGAGGAAGTCATCCGCCAGATCAAGCTGGAGCCCATCCGCAAGCGGCTGGAATATCTGGTGATCGGCCGTTTGCCGGAAGCCGAGCTGATCCGGGAGTTTGCCGCATGAGTGCACCGATCAGCAAAATCCTGAATGACATACCGCACGTGATGAACATCACGAAAATACGGAATGATTTTCCGATCCTGAAACAAATGATACACGGCAAACCGCTGGTCTATCTGGACAACGCCGCCACGACACAGAAACCGGTACAGGTGATCACCGCCGTGGATGATTATTACCGGGAATACAATTCCAACATACATCGCGGCGTGCACACCCTCAGCCAGAAAGCAACGGAAGCTTACGAAGGGGCCCGTAAAAAATTACAGGTCTTTATCAATGCCGCTTCAAGCAAAGAAATTATTTTCACGCGCGGCGCTACCGAATCCATCAATCTGGTTGCGCAAAGCTATGGTCGTTCCCGGTTGCAGCCGGGCGATGAAATTATCATTTCCGAAATGGAACATCATTCCAATATCGTGCCGTGGCAATTGTTGTGCGAGCAGACCGGTGCCGTACTGAAGGTCATTCCCATCAACGCTGCCGGTGAATTGATCATGGAAGCGTTTGAAAAATTACTCAGCAAGAAAACCCGAATCGTCAGCATCGTGCATATTTCCAATGCGCTCGGCACCATAAATCCGGTGAAAACGATTATCGATATGGCCCATGCCCATAATGCCATTGTGCTGGTGGACGGCGCACAGGCCGTAGCACACACACCGGTGGATGTGCAGGCGCTGGACTGTGATTTCTATGTGTTCTCCGGGCATAAACTGTTTGGTCCGACCGGCACAGGTGTGCTGTATGGCAAACAGGCCCTGCTTGAAGCCATGCCACCGTATCAGGGGGGTGGTGACATGATCAAAATGGTCACGTTTGCCAAAACCACCTATAACGATCTGCCGCACAAGTTTGAGGCCGGTACACCGCATATTGCCGGATTCATAGGTCTGGGCGCTGCCATTGATTATGTGAACATGGTCGGGCTCGACAACATCAGCGCCTGGGAAGCGGATCTGCTGCATTATGCTGAAGCAGCGGTTGCAGATATAAAAGTACTGAATATTGTCGGCACGGCACAACACAAGGCCAGCATACTTTCCTTCACGCTGGGCCGTATTCATCCGCACGATATCGGCACCATTCTCGACCATGAGGGTATTGCTATCCGTGCCGGCCATCACTGCGCCATGCCAGTGATGGAACATTTCAAAATTCCGGCCACGGCCCGCGCCTCGTTCGCGTTTTACAACACCCGCTCCGAAGTCGATCATCTGATCGCGGGGATCCATAAATGTCTGGAGATATTCCACTGATGTTTGACCTTAAGGACCTGTATCAGGAAGTGATCGTCGATCACAACCGCAACCCGCGCAATTTTCACAAGATGGAAAATGCCGATCGGATGGTGGAAGGTTTCAATCCGCTGTGCGGTGATCGTCTTAACCTTTATGTGAAGCTCGATCAGGACAAGATTACTGATCTGAGTTTTGACGGCAGCGGTTGTGCAATTTCTGTCGCCTCAGCTTCACTCATGACTGATGCTCTGAAAGGCAAAACGCTGACAGAAGCAGAGCATGTATTTAATGAGTTTCATCATCGGGTCACGGACAATACCCCAAAAGCAGATGACAATGTTGAACATCTCGGCAAACTGGCGGCATTGCTGGGCGTGCGTGAATATCCGGCACGCGTGAAATGTGCAACGTTGTGCTGGCATACACTGCATTCTGCACTGGCAGGCAAAACGACACCGGTATCGACGGAATAATTCTCATGCAAACCCATGCACCGCTAGCCCTGCAGCGCGATTGCGAAGCGATCCTGATTCCTTCCGGTACGCCACTGCTGCTGCCCAAAGACAGCGTGGTCTACATCACACAGGCATTGGGCGGATCCTACACCGTCAACATCAACGGTAATCTCGCGCGTATCGCCCCCAAAGATGCTGATGCGCTGGGTTTTGAAGTGGAACAAGACGATGCCGCAACGCCATCTGCACGCAAGGATGGTACCGTAGATGAAGAACGGGTATGGAACCAGTTACGCACCTGCTATGACCCGGAGATTCCGATCAACATTGTTGAACTCGGACTTATTTACAATTGTGACATTACACCACTCGAAGATGGCGGGAATCGTGTCGATATCATCATGACACTGACAGCACCGGGTTGCGGTATGGGGCAGTTTCTCGCGGAGGACGTACGCAGCAAAGTCCTGGGTGTGCCGAACGTCACCGAAGTGAATGTTGAACTGACCTTCGATCCTCCCTGGAACCAGAGCATGATGTCCGATCTGGCCCGGCTCGAAACCGGACTTTATTGATCATGGATAATGGTGACTGGAAGGATGTCGCTGAGTCGCGCGGGTTTGATGCGGGTACTGCACGCCTGGTGGAAATTGAGGGAAAACAGATTGCCGTGGTCAATCTGCAAGGTGAACTCTATGCCTTTGAAGACAAGTGCACCCATGCAGACTGGCCCATTCTCGGATCAGGACTGGATGCCAAAGACCTGATAGAGGGTGATACCATCACCTGTCCCCGCCACGGTGCACGTTTTTGCCTGCGCACAGGCGCACCCCTCAATCCACCGGCCTATGAGCCACTCACCTGTTTTCCGGTACGGATCCATCATGGAATGGTCCAGACCCGGCTTAACTTTACCTAATCAGCTAAGTACGTATAATCGCGCCCAAAATTCAACCTTAATAGTCCGGGAACTCTGTAAATGGCAATTGAACGTACTCTGTCCATCATCAAACCTGATGCTGTGGCCAAGAACCTAATCGGGGAAATTTATTCCCGTTTTGAAAAAAGCGGGCTGCGCATTGTGGCGGCCAAAATGCTCCACCTGCGCGAGGATCAGGCGCGTGAATTTTACGCCATACACAAGGACCGTCCGTTCTATAATCAACTGGTGGAATTCATGATTTCGGGCCCGGTTCTGGTATCCGTGCTGGAAGGCGATGATGCCATCAACCGGCACCGGCAACTCATGGGGGCAACCATACCGGCGTTTGCAGCGCCCGGAACGATCCGCCACGATCTGGCCAAGACCAAGCAGGAAGGCAAGGTGCATGAAAATGCCGTGCACGGTTCAGATGCGCCGGAAACTGCACGTGCCGAAATTGATTATTTTTTCAAACCCGGAGAGGTCTGCCGCCGTACCCGGTAATTTCTTTATGAACACCCACGTCAACCTGCTGGATTTTGATCGCCCCGCGCTGGAAGCCTTCTTCACCGGCATCGGTGAAAAACCCTATCGTGCCACCCAGGTGCTGAAATGGATCTATCATCAGGGTGTCATTGATTTTGCACAGATGAGCAACCTGAGCAAGGTACTCAGGGACAAACTGGCCGAAATCGCCACTATCAAACTGCCGGAAATTGTCACTGAACAAATTTCTCAGGACGGCACGCGCAAATGGCTCTTGCGTGTCGACGAACATAATTGCATCGAAAGTGTATACATTCCTGAAAAGGACCGCGGCACCTTGTGTGTATCATCCCAGGTCGGCTGTGCACTGGATTGCAGTTTCTGCTCCACCGCCAAACAGGGCTTCAGTCGCAACCTGGGTGTGGCCGAAATTATCGGTCAATTGTGGATCGCCAATCAGGCACTCGGACATTTTCCGGAACGCACACGGATTATTTCGAATGTCGTTCTGATGGGCATGGGTGAACCTTTGCTGAATTTTGATAATGTGATTAAGGCCACTTCACTGATGATGGAAGATCTGGCCTTTGGTCTCGCGCATAAGCGGGTAACGCTCAGCACCTCAGGCGTGATCCCCGGCATTGATAAACTTGCCGATGTATCGAATGTCAGTCTCGCGGTATCACTGCATGCGGCACGGGATGACTTGCGTGATGTGCTGGTACCCATCAACAGGAAATATCCGGTGCAGGAACTGATCGACGCCAGCCGCCGCTATTCCGAAGCCCAGGGTGGAGATCCCATTACCTTTGAATATGTCATGCTGGATAATATCAATGACAGCGAAGACGATGCCCGTCTGCTGGCGCGGCTGCTCCGCGGGTTCCCCGCCAAGGTGAACCTGATTCCGTTCAATCCGTTCCCGGGCGCAGACTACAAGCGTTCCGGCCCGGACACCATAAATCGTTTTAGGGAAATCCTGATGAATGCTGGCATAATAACCATCACGCGCAAGACCCGGGGTGAGGATATCGACGCCGCCTGCGGCCAGTTAACCGGCCGGGTCATGGCTCGTGCCAGGAGACATCAAACAACTGTGCCGGTAAACAGTATATGAAGTTCCGACAATTGATCTGTCTACTCTCTGTCATGCTGGGACTGGCTGCCTGTGCCCAGACGGGAGGAGTCACTGGCAATAATGAACTTACACCAGCCCAACAGACCAACGAAGTCGCCGAAGCCAACCTGAAACTGGGCATTGCCTACCTGCAACGGGGAGAATACGAAAAATCGCTGAACAAACTGAACCGGGCACTCGAAGCCGATCCAAAATACGCACAGACCTATAACACCCTGGGTCTGCTTCACCAGAAACTCGGGAAACCTCTGGTAGCAGAAGACTATTTCAAAAAAGCCCTGAGCCTTGATCCGGCAGATCCACTTACACTCAACAATTATGGACAGTTTCTTTGCATCAATTCACGTCTGTCTGAAGCTGATGAGGTGTTCATGAAAGCGGCAGCCAACCCTCTCAATGAAGTTCCGGAAGTAGCGATTACCAATGCCGGCATCTGCAAACTGAAAAACAATGAGCCGGATCAGGCCGAACACTATTTTCGACAGGCCCTCGACAAAAACCCCCGCGTGCCAGGTGCCCTGCTGCAAATGGCGCAACTGTCTTTTGATCAGGCCAACTACATGTCGGCGCGTGCCTATTTGCAACGCTATCTTGAAGTTGCCAAACACACTCCGACGACTCTCTGGCTAGGCATACAGATTGAAAAACAACTGGGTGACAAAAATACGCTTTCAAGCTATGCCATGCTGCTCAGAAACAATTTTCCGGATTCGAAGGAAGCAGAGTTGTTAAAACAATCTGATATCAAATAACCATGTCCGATAAACACTTCCCGGCAGAGCACGAATCAATCCGGCAAAAACCCGGGCATATGCTGCGTCAGGCCCGTGAAAAACTGGGCATGGAACTGAAAGACATTGCATCCCAACTCAATCTCCAGGCTGACATCATCGCCTCACTGGAAGATGATGACAGCGACAAACTGCCCGCCCCTACCTATGTGCGCGGTTACATACGCAGCTATGCCCGCATTGTGCATCTGGACGGCAATACGCTGATCAGCCTCTATGATCACGAAGCTGCGGCTCCGCCTGAAATAATTCCGGATATCAGACAAGACAGCCAGATGAACAGCCATGACCGTCCGGTCAAGGCTTTCACTTATCTGGTCACGTTTATTATGGCGCTGCTGCTGGTCGCCTGGCTATTGCAAAGCAATTACTCAAGCCAACTGCCTGTTGTCAGTAATGACGAAGCACCTGCAGTACTGGAAGATGAACCAGAGACCGTTACAGATTCGCCGGCTGAGTTACCTGAATATTCTGCGCCTGCTGCTGAACTGCCTCCTTACTATGAAGGTACTGCGCCCGCAGTGAGCGTCCCGATTGAACAACCGGCGCTTGTGCTGGACGAGAGCGGTCTGATTAACAATATCGGTTTACCGGACACCACTAACGCGATTGATACTACTCCATTGCCGACTGAAGCAGCCGGCACCGGTGAAATCGAAAACCCGGCCAACGACAGCCAGATTAACCTCAAGATCATCAAGGAATCCTGGGTTGAAATCTACGATGCAGGAAATAACCGCCTGTATCTGGGTCTGGGCCGGCCCGGTGAAGAAATTTCCTTGTCAGGAATACCCCCTTTCAACGTGCTGCTGGGCTACTCGCCGGGTGTGGAGGTGAGCTATAACGGCAAGGCATTCGATCCCTCACCCTACTCCACTTCCGGAGTAGCCAAGTTCATACTCGGTACTGCTGCTGAAGCAGAAGAGGAACAGAGCGAATAATTTTTTTGTACCGGCGCGACATGCCAGCGCGTGTTCTGCCCAGCCAAAAACCTCGGGAGATTTTCTTGTCCAAAATACAGGCCATACGCGGAATGCACGATATCCTTCCGGACCGGGCAGCGCTCTGGCGCTGGATGGAAAGTACTGTCATTGCGGTCATTCAATCCTATGATTACCAGGAGATACGACTGCCGATTGTCGAGAAAACGGAACTGTTTGCACGTTCAATTGGTGAAGGCACAGACATAGTCTCCAAGGAAATGTACACCTTCATGGATCGCAACGAAGAATCATTGACGTTGCGCCCGGAAGGCACCGCGGGTTGTCTGCGCGCCGTTCTTGAACATGGGCTTATCCATAACCAGACCCGGAAATTCTGGTACATGGGCCCGATGTTCCGGCACGAGCGTCCGCAGCGCGGGCGGCAACGGCAGTTCCACCAGATTGGCCTCGAGACGTTCGGATTTGCCGGACCGGATATTGATGCAGAACTGATCTTGCTCTGCGCACGGATCTGGCGGGAACTGGGGCTTGACCAGATCACTCTGCAAATTAACACGCTCGGCACCCCGGCCTCCCGATCTGAATACCGTAAAGTCCTCGTGGACTATTTCACGACACACAAATCAAAACTGGACGAGGACAGTTTGCGCCGGCTGGACATCAATCCATTACGCATACTCGACAGTAAAAACCCGGAATTACAGCGATTGATTGCCGGGGCCCCTGATATGCACGAGTATCTGGATACCGATTCCGCCCGGCATTTTGATAATCTGAAGCGTTTACTGGATGGCGCCGGAGTCCGCTATATGATTAATCCGCGGCTGGTACGTGGACTGGATTACTATACCAAAACTGTTTTTGAATGGACCACCGATCAACTCGGTGCCCAGGGCACGGTATGTGCCGGTGGCCGTTATGATGGCCTGGTCGAACAGTGTGGTGGCAAAGCCACTCCGGCGACAGGCTGCGCCCTGGGTCTGGAACGCCTGCTGGAACTGGTTCAGCAACAATCGGAGGACGGCAAGGATGCGGCATTCGCGCCACATCTTTATCTGGTCCTGGATGAAGCCTGCCAGCAGTCCGGTCTTGAACTGGCCGAAACGCTGCGTGACGCGTTGCCGGGTCTGCGTATTCACTCTCATTGTGGGGGTGGCGGGTTCAAGGCCCAGTTTAAAAAAGCGGATAAATCGGGGGCAATGTATGCCCTGATCCTGGGCCCGGATGAGCAGCAATCCGGGACGATTGGCCTCAAACCCTTACGGGCCGGGGGAGAACAAATCGCCCTGCCGTTAAATGCCCTCATAGACTGGCTGCGGGAGCAGATTTCCACCAGTAAGGATTTGAACTGAACAGCGCGCATCATTATGATCGCACGCTTTATCTTTACTTGATACACCAGCCCGAAGCAGGAGACTAACCTTGGACGTCACCCGTACAGAAGAAGAACAACTTGAGGCACTTAAACAATGGTGGGCTGAAAATGGCCTGTCTGTCGTAGGCGGTATCGCCATTGGCATTGCCGCAATATTCGGGTGGCGCGGATGGGAAGCTCATCAACTGGCCCGCGCCAGTGCCGCCTCGGATCTGTATGCCAATGTCATTGGCAGCTTGCGGGCTGAAAAACCCGCTGACGCCAGAACTGCTGCCAAACAGCTGTTAGATGAATACCAATCCACCAGTTATGCCGTTTACGCTGCGCTGACGCTGGCCAAGCTTGACGCAGAAGACGGAAACCTGTCCGCTGCCAAAACCCATTTGCAATGGGCGCTGGATCATGCTGAACAGGAGTCTTTCAAACAACTGGCGCGCCTGCGACTGGCCCGGGTGCTGCTGGATGACGGCAAACCGGATGAAGCTTTGACCCTGCTCAATGCAGCAAGCCCGGGGAAATTCAGTGCCAGTTATGATGAACTCAAAGGTGATATTCACCTGAAAAAGGGAGACATCGACAAAGCCAGAGCAGCTTACCAACTGGCACAAACTGCGATGGATCCTGCATCACTGGACGACTCCTATCTGCAGTTGAAAATTGACAGCCTTGGCCGCCAGCCACAGTAATGATACTGCTCAAAGCCAGTGTTCTATGCTTTGCTCTGGTCCTTACGGCCTGTAGCAGTGTTCAGGACCAATACACTTCATTTATGGGGGGCGAGGACAACGCTGATCCCCCAACACCCCTCAAGGACATCGAGCAGCGCGTTGCCATTACCCGCTTGTGGGAAGAGGATGTCGGCGGTGGTTACGAAGAACACTATCTGAAATTGATCCCCGTCCATGGCCAGGGCAGGATATTTGTGGCTGACAGCGATGGCGAAGTCCAGGCCATGGATCAGCAGAGCGGGAAAACCCTGTGGAATGAAGATACCGACACACCGATTACCGGCGGACCAGGCACCGGCGATAATCTGGTTGTGGTCGGCACCGGCAAGGCTGACGTCATCTCATTCTCGGTGGATAGCGGCGAAATCCTCTGGCGCAGCCGTGTCACCAGTGAAATCCTTTCGGCACCGCAGGTGGCAAAAAACATTGTAATTGTCAGGACCATTGATGGAAAAATTTTTGGCCTCAATGCCGCCGATGGTAACCAGCTCTGGATTTATGAGCGCCCGGTACCGGCACTGACCCTGCGTGGAACCAGTTCACCGGTCATCGCCGGTGATTATGTCATTGCCGGATTTGATGAAGGGCGGCTCGCCGCCATTGAACTGCAAACCGGAAAACTGATCTGGGAAACGCGTGTGGCCATGGGCACCGGCCGCTCGGAACTGGAACGTATGGTGGATATTGATTCTGAACCAGTGATCATGGATGACGTCATCTATGTTGCCACCTTCCAGGGACGTATTGCTGCGATCTCTCTGGACAGCGGGCGCATACTCTGGACACGTGAGATTTCCTCTTATGCCGGTATCGCCGTGGATGAGCGGGCAGTCTATGTAACGGATGATGACAGTGCCGTCTGGGCGCTGGATCGTGCCACCGGTAATTCACTCTGGAAACAGGAAGACCTGCTCGATCGCGCCCTCACGGCGCCGGGCATCAGCGGCAATCTGATTGTGGTCGGGGATCTTGAAGGTTATCTGCATTGGCTGGACAAATTGACCGGTGAATTTGTCGCCCGTAACCAGGTGTCTGAAAGCAAAATCATCGCTCCTCCTATTGCTGTTGAGAGTAATGTCTATGCCTATGCGAGTGATGGGGCGCTTGCGGCCTACAGTAATGACAGCGCTGGTTATGTCAGCAGTGGAGAAGCGATCCTGCCGGAAAGGGAGTCTGATATAACAGACGAAGCCTCAGAAGAATCCGTGGCGGATGAAACTGAAATAAAGGAAACTGTTGAGACAGCAGAGGACACCGAACCAGTTGAAACCGAAACTGCTGAAGAAGAGGAAAAAGGGTTCTTTGGTCGCCTCTGGGATCGCATGACTGATGATGAAGAGGAAACGGATTAATCTTCATTCCTCATACTGCTGATCTGAACCCACCCATTACTCATTAACTGATTTGATCGATCCTGGCCATGAAAGCTGTAATAGCTATCGTCGGCCGCCCCAATGTCGGCAAATCCACGCTGTTTAATCATCTTACCGGCAGCCGCCAGGCCCTGGTTGCCGATCAGCCTGGTGTAACACGCGATCGCCAATACGCACACGCCAGTTATCATCAATATGATTTTATATTGATCGATACCGGTGGTCTGGATAAAAGTGACGCCGAATCGGGGCCGATGGCTGACCTTGTAACGCAACAATCCCTGCTGGCCGCACGCGAAGCGGATGCCGTGATCTGGCTGGTGGATGGTCGCAGCGGGCTTTCGGTACCGGACGAACAAATTGCAACTCAATTGCGTCCACTCTCAAAAAAATTATATCTGGCAGTAAACAAGACTGAAGGTGTGGATGCAGCGATAGTCACTGCTGAATTTCACGCGTTGGGTGTCGGTACACCATATGCAATATCTGCGCAGCGTGGTAGCGGTGTGCAGAAACTCATGAATACAATTTTTGCTGAGCTGCCCAAAACCGGAACAGAAACACCCGCAGTAATGCCGGAAGGCCTGCGCATGGCGGTGATCGGACGACCGAATGTCGGCAAGTCCACACTTGTTAACCGTATTCTCGGCGAAGAACGCATGCTGACATTCAACCAGCCCGGCACCACCCGCGATAGTATTGCCATTCCGTTTGAACGTGATGGCCGCCCCTATGTGCTAATCGACACCGCCGGTGTACGGCGCCGTGCACGCATCGAGGACCACATTGAAAAGATCAGTGTCATAAAAACCCTGCGCGCCATAGATGAAACGGACATTGTCATTCTCGTGCTGGATGCACAGGACACTATCACGGATCAGGACGCCAACCTGCTCGGGATGGCGATTGAAAGTGGCAAGGCACTGATGATCGCAGTCAACAAATGGGATGGACTTGAAACGAATGAGCGCGATCGGATCCGCGAACAACTGGAGCGCAAACTTGGCTTCGTTGATTATGCCTGCATCCATTACATCTCGGCATTGCACGGAAGTGGCGTCGGCAAGATGTTTGATTCCGTAAGGCAGATCCAGCGATCCTTGCAGGCACAACCTGCGACAGCAAAAATCAATGAACTGCTGCAGGCCGCCGTTGTACAGCATGCACCACCACTGGTTTCAGGACGCCGCATAAAATTACGTTATGCACATCTCGGTGGTCACAATCCATTACGGATCATCATTCATGGGAACCAGACCATGCATGTTCCGGATGCCTATCGCCGTTATCTGGCCGGCTATTACCGGCAGGCACTGCACCTTGTAGGCACACCTGTATTTATTGAATTCCGTCAGGGTGATAATCCGTTCAAAGGCAGGAAGAATGAATTGACGTCACGGCAGAAGACCCGGCGCAAACGCCTGCTACGGCATGTAAAAAAGTGATTGGTGATTGGTGATTGGTGATTGGTGATTGGAAAAGCATTAACGGGCAAGACTAATCTGTCAAATACAACTACCAATCACTAATCACCAGTCACTGATTTTCAGCGGGTCCGGGCGAGATTGTATTGCACCTGGATATAAGTCAGAATCCGCGAGGCTTCTTCACGGGCCGCCCACTCACCCTGACCATCCAGCACGACCAGCTCGGTCTTGTCACCCACGCCGGTCAGGCTCAACTGATAGACTTTGGCATCATCGTCATCTCCCCAGAATTTCAGCTTGGATAACATGCCTTCTTCTTTGGAGTTATCGCTGTATAGAACATAGTAAATCCCTTTTTCACGATCATTATTTTCGATCGACATACCGGTTTTGAGGATGGCATCTTCGGTCAGCACCCAGGCACGGGTAAATTCGTCAGGCAACGCCAGGTACACCTTGTCATCCCCGAGATTCTGGATTTCGGCACGTGGTGCTGATGCGGCCGCAGGCGCAGCCGGAGTGGACGAGGATTTGGCAGGCTCACTTTGTGTGGTAACGCTCGAAATCCCCGCTGGCGCTTCAGATCCATAGAAATAGAGATTCATTTCCATGACTACCTGTCGCGCAGTTTCAACATCATTTCCGGCAGACACCCACTCAGCATCTGATGCGCCCGCCAGACGTTCCTGACGTTCACTGCTTACAAAGATCACTGTGGCATCGTTGTCACCCGCCTCGGTAAACAGGCTGAATTTATCGCGGAATACCGTGCTGCCTTCACTGCCGGTTTCCAGCCAGCCGGTTTCCAGCACTCCCAGTTCCGCATCATTCAGTTCGATCGGATAGCCTTTTTGTTTCCAGAAGTCCTGCAACTCCGGCCAGATGTCAGCAACACTGCCCTGCACCGACAACCATTGATCATCTTCGAGTACTTCAACGCCGCCCGTGCCGGCACCGGGTTGCCGGCCCTTGCGCCGTTCAAACTCGGACAGTGTCGTCACCCGCTCATTGGGGATCTCCATCGGATCATTAAGTGCGTCAGTGGTCAGATCAGGAGGCACTTCCAGATCCGCCATGGCCTCACTCTTTTTGTATTCGTTGCGCCGATCAGTCACGACGTTATCGAGTTTCGGCATATAGTCACACGCCGCAATCAACAGCAATGGGAGCAGAATCAATAATCTTATGTTGGACATGTTCAATACTCTATCAGATCACTTTGGCTAAATTCATGGCTTCAAGCACCGGCTCCTCGCATTTTGCGGACATCCAGGTCAGCGGCAGCCGGATACCGGCCTTAATCAGTCCCATCCGGTGCAGGGCCCATTTTACAGGTATCGGGTTGGACTCGATAAAGAGCTGTTTGTGCAACCCTGCAAGGCTTGCATCGATCCGTCTGGCGGCTTCTGCGTTGCCCTGTTGCGCGAGCTTGCACATGTCATGCATGGCGCGCGGCGCCACATTTGCAGTCACAGAGATCACACCCTGACCTCCCGCCAGTATGAAATCACAGGTCGTCGCATCATCGCCGCTGACCAGCATAAAATCCGGCCCGCACAGTTCCCGAATGCGCGGCACCCGGTTCAAATCACCGGTGGCTTCCTTGACGCCGATAATGTTCGATATCCGGGACAGACGACCGATGGTGTCCGGTTGCATGTCACAGGCCGTACGCCCCGGCACATTGTAGAGGATTTGCGGGATCGCTACGGCCTCCGCCACCGCCTTGTGATGAAGAAAGAGACCTTCCTGGGTCGGCTTGTTGTAATAGGGCGTCACCAGCAGGCAGGCATCGGCGCCGGCCTCCCTGGCGCAGCGGGTCAGATGGATAGCTTCAGTGGTTGAGTTGGCGCCGGTACCGGCGATGACCGGAATCCGGCCACGCACCATTTCCACTACACGGCGTATGGCCTCGCAATGTTCTTTCTCGTCCAAGGTTGCAGATTCACCCGTCGTACCCACCGCGACGATGGCATCCGTCCCTTCCCTGATGTGGAATTCGATCAGACCCTCCAGACTTTCATAATCCAGCGGAGTATCTGCGGCAACACCGGTTTGCATTGGGGTAGCAATAGCTACCATACTGCCTTGAAACATCAGTTCTTTGATCCTGTATTAATTCAATAAGGCGGCGAGCGCCGGAGTTATGGACAGGCATCCTGTACCCGGATCGACTATCCCGGTTAACATGTCAGTATACAAGAACTGGCCCCATAAATCCCCGGCTGTTGCCTGCTGACCCAGGCATCGGGACGGGCTTGCAGGCGCGAGGGCAAACTATCACAATGCCCGCTCACCTGAAACCTGCAATCCTCAGTACATGGAAAACTATCTGGTCGTCACCGCCCTCGGCAAGAACCGTCCCGAGGACCTTGAACAATTTACCCGGGCCATCAAGGAATGTGGCTGCAACATCACTGAAAGCCGCATCTCGGTATTGGGCAGTGAATTCTGCATTTTGCTGAAACTTGCGGGCAGTTGGGACGCCATTGCCAAAATTGAGGACATGCTGCCGCGGCTCGAAAAAAGGCTGAATATGACCATCATGGCACGCCGCACGGCACCGGCCAAACTCAGCGGCAATCTCATGCCTTACGCAATCGATGTGGTCTCCTTCGACCATCCCGGTATCGTGCATGACATTATCAACTTCATCCATGACAACAAACTCGGCATACAGGAAATGCACAGCCACACCTACATGGCTGCCAATACCGGTACGCCCATGTGCTCCCTGCATGTCACTATCAATATTCCATCGGACATGTCCATTGCCGCCATCCGTGGCGACTTCATGGAGTTCTGTGATCAGTTAAACCTTGATGCGATCATGGAGCCTGTCAAATAACAAACGGGACTCGTGACACGTGAAATAACGCGATATACTAGCTGACACTGATTGTTCTCATTACTCATTACTCGTCACTCATTACTCATTACTGGTTACTATTCACAAGCATGAGCAAAATCAAAATCGGTAAAAAAGTACCTGATTTCAAGCTTCCTTCCACCGGCGACAAAACCATCTCCCTCTCAGGTCTCAAAGGACAGAAAGTGGTGCTGTATTTTTATCCCAAGGATGCCACACCGGGCTGCACCCTGGAAGGACAGGACTTCCGTGACAAGATCAAAAAATTTAATGCACTGGACGTGGTAATTCTCGGTGTGTCCCGTGACAGCGTCGCATCCCATGAAAAATTCCGCAGCAAGGAATGCTTTCCGTTTGATCTGCTGTCTGATGAAGATGAAGAACTGTGCGAATTGTTCGATGTCATCAAGGAAAAAAACATGTACGGCAAAAAAGTCATGGGCATTGAGCGCAGCACGTTTCTGATCGATGAAACCGGTGTGCTGCGGCAGGAGTGGCGCAAGGTCAAAGTTGAAGGGCACGCGGACGAGGTCCTGCAGGCTGCCAAAAATCTGTAATCCCGCTTTCGATGACGCCCAATAAATCCGCTCTGCGCCTGTTCGTGCTGGATACCAATGTGCTCATGCACGATCCCGGCGCCCTGTTCCGTTTTCAGGAACATGATATCTACCTGCCGATGGTGGTGCTGGAAGAACTCGACGCCGCCAAGAAAGGTCTCTCAGAACTGTCACGTAACGTCCGTCAGGTCAGCCGTTTTCTGGACGAGATCATCAGTGATGCGGACACCGAAGAAATCAGCCAGGGTCTCAAGCTTAACAAGATTACCCATATTAACGGCGGTGTAAAACCCAACGGCTGTCTGTTCCTGCAAACCCAACTTATGGCCAGCCAGTTGCCGGACAGCCTGCCGGGCAAAAATGCCGACAATTCCATACTGGCCACCGCCCTGTCCCTGCAGGAAAAATTCACCGACAAGATCGTGACGCTGGTATCCAAGGATATCAACCTGCGCATCAAGGCCCGTGTACTGGGTATTCATACTGAGGATTATTACAACGACAAGGTGCTGGACGATGTTGATCTGCTTTACACCGGCGTACTGAAACTCCCGGATGATTTCTGGCAGAAGAATTCCAGGGACCTCACCTCATGGCAAAAAAACAAGAATACCTATTACCGTCTGAGCACGACAGCGGAACAGGATTTTCATCCCTACCAGTGCCTGTATTCAGACAGTGAAGACAACAAGTTCGAAGCCCTGGTTGAGTCAATTAACGACTCAACGACCACGTTACGCATGGCTACCAATTACCGCGCCGGACACCATTCAGTATGGGGCATCAATGCGCGCAACCTTGAACAGAATTTTGCATTGAACCTGCTGATGGATCCGGAAGTGGATCTCATCACCCTGCTGGGGTCCGCCGGCACCGGTAAAACACTGTTGGCGCTGGCTGCAGGTCTTTTGCAAACCATGGAAACCAAACGTTACCGTGAGATCATTATTACGCGTGTAACGGTACCCGTCGGTGAAGACATCGGTTTTCTGCCGGGCACTGAAGAAGAAAAAATGGCGCCGTGGATGGGCGCACTGCTCGATAATCTTGAAGTACTCACCAATCATGAAGACAACAATGAATGGGCGCGGGCTGCAACAGCCGATTTGCTGAACAAGCGCATCAAAATACGCTCGCTGAATTTCATGCGCGGGCGCACGTTCCTCAACCGCTACATTATTGTCGATGAAGCGCAGAACCTCACCTCCAAGCAGATGAAAACGCTCATCAGCCGCGTCGGCCCTGAAAGCAAGATGGTCTGCCTCGGCAACGTCGCCCAGATTGATACACCGTATCTCACCGAAACCACTTCCGGTCTGACCTATGTGGTGGATCGCTCCAAGAACTGGGCACACAGCGGCCATGTAACGCTACGTCGCGGCGAACGCTCACGGCTTGCTGATTTCGCCAGCGATCACCTGTAACCCGGCTGACAAAAAAATGGGGGCACTGAGGAAGTGCCCCCGAGTTAGCTCCGATGCTGAGGAAAAAATAAATCTAACAAAAGAGGAGGTACGCTTTTTAGAATGCATCCAGCGTGCCAATTCTGAATATTTATATAATTCATAGAGTTATATGATTCAGCATAAACAGTAATGTTTGTGCATCGCACCAATATTGCATCAATAGCACATAAACTGTGCAATACCTGCATCACCCCTGTTGGACCACACATGAACAAACCCGCTGCACAATCCCCGATTAACTATAAAGCCCTCAGCCATCGCATCAAAGCCTGGGCAAAGGCGCTGGGATTTCAACAAACCGGCATTACCGCTACTGATTTACAGGGCGATGAACTTCATTTGTTGAACTGGTTGCAGGCGGGCCATCATGGCGAGATGGATTACATGCAACGGCATGGCACTCGTCGCAGCCGCCCTGCCGATCTGGTGCCCGGAACCTTGCGTGTTATTTCAGTACGCATGGATTACCTGCCACCGGATGCCACCCACCCCAGCACGGTGCTGGGCAATCCCGAACTGGCTTATGTATCCCGCTATGCCATGGGACGGGATTATCACAAGGTCATCCGTGCGCGGTTGCAGAAACTCGCAGAACAGATTGAAACGGAAACCGGGCCTTATGGGTATCGTGCCTTTGTCGACAGCGCTCCGGTGCTGGAAAAAGCGCTGGCCCGTAATGCAGGACTCGGCTGGATCGGCAAACACAGCAACCTGATCCATCCTGAAACCGGCTCATGGTTTTTTATCGGTGAATTGTATACAGACCTGCCCTTGCCGGTGGACGAACCTTTCACCCAAAACCATTGCGGTACCTGCTCGGCGTGCATTGATATCTGTCCGACACAGGCGATCATCGGCCCCTATCAGGTGGATGCGCGGCGTTGTATTTCTTACCTCACCATTGAATTACGCGGCCCGATCCCGGTTGAATTCAGGAAAGCACTGGGGAACCGTATTTATGGTTGTGATGACTGTCAGCTGGTGTGTCCCTGGAACAAGTTTGCACACAATACGGAAGAATCCGGCTTCAGGGTACGTCACGGACTCGACCATCCACAACTCGTTGAATTATTCATGTGGAGCGAAGGCGATTTCAACCTTAGAACAGAAGGATCTGCAATTCGCAGGATAGGCTACGAATGCTGGTTGCGGAATATTGCAGTAGCGCTGGGCAATGCGCCCTCAACTACGAAAGTCATTCACGCGCTCAAATCCCGGCAAAACCACGAATCAGAACTGGTGCGTGAACATGTTACCTGGGCCCTGGAACAACACGAGCAGTCATTCACAGTTCCCCACATCTGAATTTTCCCTGTCACAAGGCAATATACCTTCAAGGTTGCCCAAGTGATTGTTTACCGGGCCGGCGCAGTCTTCATCCACGTCATTTATACGCAAGCCGGTGGTGCTGGATTCACCCTCTTCTTCGCCGTTGTAATAATCGTAGATCACATACTTGTTATCACCGGTCCTGAAAGTAAAATCGGCAAGATCGTATTGTGCCCGGAAATAATGGTTATACATGAATTGTGATTGGGTATTTTCGCGGGACTCCGGAAACTCAAACTCCACAACACCGGGCGGGCCGAGGCGAAATTGCAGATAGCCGGCATCAGCAGCGAAATCCATTGAAGTGCAGATAGATACCAGCTGCCCTGAATCACCGAGCTGGCAACTGTAGATCACCTGCTCGGCAGAGGCACAGTGACTGATCGCTTCACCATCCGCTATCACATTGCCGCTGAATAACGTGAACACAAATGCACTTGATCTGATAATAATATCCGGGTTCATTTTTATTCCCTTGTCATTATTAAAATCGGGTGGTTGTCAGTATTGATGCTTTCTCCGGATCGTCCGCTACAAAAGCATCCTGTATGTAAAAACCGAGTAACGTCGTCTTGCCCACGAGTCTCACAGAAATACTCTCTCCCGGTGCGCTGTACACAGCATAGGGAATACATAAATGATCAGGCACGGCATGGCCCAGTATTTCACCTTCAAGCCGATCATCACAGGCATACCGGCTCAAGTGATGGGTTTTGTGAAGTTCAGTGACTACGCTATGGGGAGACCCTGCCATCAGGGTGGCTATCGCAGCCAGACCATGCACCATCACCACCCAGAACAAAACGAACATAAACAATGGTGTGATGATGCCCGCAAATCCCAGTGCCAGCTTCCCCGCCACAAAGCCCCAATAACTGCATAGTATTGTGAGGATGATGGCAATTCCGGAGCCGGCGTAGATCCACAATTTCGATGGAACAAAATCGGCCCACCAGCCATAAAACCAGAGAAAAAATCCTATAAAGATACCGTTGTAAACCATAACGGTTATACGCGAGGGGTTTTCATCTCCATATACTGTTGATTTCCAGGACATATCACTTACAGAGGCAATATCCTTGCGGTGTGTTTTATTGACCGCCAGCACGGCGACCAAAACTGACCGCATAGGCTCCGGGCCGCGCCAGCAGGATCGGATCATCCGTTGGTGCAATGCCGTCCACCAGCATCAACGGATTAAACATGGTGCGCTTTTCAAAGTTCACACCATCGGGATGAACGGCTGTTATGCTCAAGGTCCCCAGATCCACTGTCTTTCTGCTTTCAGGCCAGACCACAGTTGGATCATTTACAACATCATCGGCCTCAGCAATCTGCAGCAAGATACGAAATTGCACAGCCCCCTGTTGCAGCCGGGCCGGCAGTTCTGTCATCAGGTAATCAGGTGCCACTGTAGCCGCTTCTTCATTATTCAGGAATTTTTCACCGGCCACCGGTTCAATCCGGTAACGACCGTGCACAGTTTCACCTTCGGCGTTGGTAAATTTGAATGCATTCACGCCATAAAACGGCTGTGTGGCAAAACTCGCCGGCGGCAGTTTCGGTGTAGTGACAAATTTCAACGCCGCCGGGTGTGATTCCAGGAATTGATCCACTGGCGTGGGCTTGGCCACATCCGGGCCACTTGCTGCGATAGCATTTAACAGGCCCAGAAAATCTTCAGGAGTAGCGGCCGGAAAACCATTCACCGATATCACCACAATATCGGTCGACACATTGTTATCAAGATGAAAGCGTATCGCCATACCCTTCGGAAAACTGTTGGGATCAGCATCCGGGATAGTGGGCACACCCGTACCATCGGAAAAACGCACCGTTACCGGCACAGCCTTGCCCTGCAAATGCGCTGCCTTGCTGATACCAGTGGCTGTTGCGGCGGGAGTGAATTCACCGGTCACGACGATACCCTTGGCATGGTTGGCACGATAACCCGGATGTGGGCCTCCTGCCAGTTTGGTCAGCGTATCGACCAATTGCTCAGTAACAGGTTTGGCCGTTTCCTCTGCGTAAACAGAGGTCATACCGAGCACAACCAGTATAATCAATAGCTGTTTGGTCAAAGTATTCATCATATTTCCTTTAAGTCAGTTCAAGATTTGATAATCTGTTATACCTGATACACAGAGATATAAACCATCCGTTCGCTGCACGAATATTCTCATAATAGACAGTCCCCGTGAAAATATATATATCACTTCAATCATGAAGCTCTTGTTTGCACCAGATACTTCCGATCATCCCAACTGGGGCTGCCGGGTCATGGGCGCATGGTTTCATGATGCACTGGCGCGGAACCATCTTGTTCCGGAATGGCGCATAGCGAGTCAGTGGTTTTACCGGAAACATCCGCACATCCCGAATCCGGTCAGCCTGTCTGACTTCCGGCACTATGCAGCACAGGTCAGGTCAGGCCAAATCATGCAGGGCATATCCGCCATGTTACGTGAATGTGATGTGGTATTTCTGAACGGAGAAAATTTCATACGACCGGAAACACGTAAGGGCCGCATGTTACTGTTCCTCGCCTACATTACCAAAACTGTTTTCAACAAGCCCTGCGTACTCAGCAACCTTAGCGTTGACATGGATGAACCGAAGCTTGCAGAAATCGTGCACGAAGTTTTGCCGCTGCTGGATCAAGTACATTTTCGCGAAGCAACGTCTGCAGAATCCTGTTCACCGCTGCTCGCAGCCGATCGCTGGCAATTAATCCCGGATGTGGCCTGGGCAATGCCTGCCAAACCCCTGGCAGAATGGTGTGATCTCGCAAAATCTCCCGGCCACTTTTCTGCCCGGCCGGATAGCGCTGAAGGTTTCAACCCGGAACAGCCTTATATTACCGTCTGTGCCAGTTCGGTATTCTCATTAGACCAATACAAAAACGTGGACAAGACGTCCGCGTTCATAGAATTATGCCAGCGTTTGCAAGATGAATTTGGTCAGGTGGTGCTCTCAGCCCCTTGTGAACCGGATGTAAAAATCATGCGCAAGGTCCAGGCTGCGCTTGAATTACCACTGCTCGGCATCAACCTGCCGGTACGTAAAGCGATCGATGTGATCGGCAATGCGGCTGTGCATGTCGGCGGCCGCTGGCACCCCGGCATATTTGCAGCCACCGGCGGCACACCCACGGTTGCGCTGAGCGCAAACACACATAAAATCAATTCCCTGATGCAACAATTACAACTGGATGCACCGGTATTTGATGTTCTCAAGCTTGAGAATCACATTGATGAGATTGTTGCCCAGGCCCATACCTATATCAAAGCAGGCGCAACCCTGAGAGAGAAATTACAGCGGTGCAGCCGTGAGCTTGGCGCAGAGGTGGAACATAATCTGGATTTTGTTAAACGGCTGGCCGGATCTATGAAAAACTGATCGGTTATTCTTATTTCGGTTTTTTAACCCAGGTCAGAATTTTTTCCCATTCCTTGCGGCGCACCAGGTTTTCGCAATCGATGGAAATCGCCGTGTTCCAGCGCCGGTCAATGAAGAAACACTGCCGCGTCACCACATCGGCCATGTAGGTCAGTTTTTCATTGGTAAAATCCTGCTGATACCACTGATCGCCCTTGTTCACGATCTGGGCCGAGGAATAGTAATTATCCAGATCAACTTCGGCCGCGCCGGAAATAACGGGCAAAAGTAAAAGCAGAAAAATAATCGGCCATATATTCATAAATTAGATTTGTTGTATATGTCAGTAAGAAACCAAATAGATCTGGGTTACTCCGATTCCTTTTAGTTTTGAGTTGAAGTTATGATGTAAAAAAAGGCCCAAGAAAATGACCGATAACACTTCCAAAAAATCCAGCCAATATATTTAACAAACTTCCTATTGCAAATTTCGACATAATCCATGCACCTAACTGAGAACGAGCGCGTAGCAAATCTAACTCGTCTTTGCATGAATTTAGTTTGTCTGGAAACTTTACTATGTTTGCCCATGCCTCCCATTTTGTTGCTACCTTAAAGGCAAACCAACCGGCTATTGCTGCTTCAGCCTCAATCCAAAACATACAAAAACTAAATATACATTCAATCCATCCTAACCACATCCCACCATCCCTACGCCCTATAATTTCCTCCCATACAGCGCTATCAATATCTTTGGGTGGTCTAGGTTTATCCTTTTCAGTCATTACTCTAAAAATACACTTAACAATAAAGCCAAGAATTAGTGTGGAAAGAATGCCAACAATAACTGGAGTTATGTCACTAGCCATATTTACTCCATAAACAACAAAACAGTTGTGATTAATTAATATCCTAGAATCTTAAGTCATCACTTCGGCCACGGATCTTTACCACCTGCTGCGGGCGCTCCACCGCCCGTTCCGCCCTGTTTGGTTTTTTCCAGAACGCTCATCGCCGTGGCGATGACGCCAGCAATATCACTGGCATTGGAAGGAATGATCATGGTATTGCTGTTCTTGGCGAGCTGCGCGAACGCTTCGATGTACTGTTGTGCTACTTTCAGGTTGGCCGCGTCCATACCACCTTTTTCACCGATGGCCGCAGCCACGGCACGCACACCGGCAGCAGTCGCATCTGCAATCAAGGTGATTGCTGTCGCCTGGCCCTGGGCTTTGTTGATTTCCGCCTGCTTTTCACCTTCTGAGTTCAACACAGCGGCCTGCTTCTGGCCATCCGCCAGATTGATTTCTTCCTGACGTTCACCTTCGGACTTTGCAATCAATGCGCGCTTTTCCCGTTCCGCCGTGATCTGGGCCTGCATGGATTTGAGGATGGCTTCCGGCGGGGTGAGGCTCTTGATCTCGTAACGCAATACCTTGATGCCCCAGTTACGCCCGGCTTCATCCAGCACGGACACCACCTGATGATTGATCACATCGCGGGATTCAAACGTTTTGTCGAGTTCCATCTTGCCGATCTCACTGCGCAATGTGGTCTGCGCCAGTTGCGTGATGGCCATGATGTAGTTTTCACTTCCGTAGGAAGCAAGGCGTGGATCGGTAACCTGATAATAAATGATGCCGTCGACTGCGAGCTGGGTATTGTCCCGGGTGATGCAGACCTGCTCCGGTACATCCAGCGGGACTTCCTTGAGCGAGTGATCGTAAGCAACGCGATCCAGAAACGGAATGATGAGATTCAAACCTGGTTCCAGAATCGCATGAAAGCGCCCGAAACGTTCCACCACCCAGGCCTGCTGCTGGGGCACGATGCGCACGCCTTCCATAATGAAGACGACGACCACACCAATGAGGAAGATCCATACAGCGTAATCTCTGGTGACTTCGAAGGATGCTGCAATGATAGAAACTATCAGCGCGATGATGAGTTTGAAAAACATAAGCCTCTCCCTTCAATTAAAATCTGGTTTATTTTCATTTTGTCATTTCGGCCACAGGGAGAAATGACGGGTAATCATCGAATTATTTTGTGTTCCACTCCGGTCTGGCTTTGGTCACTGTCAGGGTATTGCCATCCGCACGCGTAATATAGAGCGTACCTCCCGGATTCACCTGCACACCGGCTTCCACGATCGCGTCCCAGGGCGCATTACGATACTTCACACGGGCAACGCGATCCGCTTCATTCACCCAGTTTTCGAACACCACCGGCTGGGCAAAATCCACCGGCGGCATCTGCTGCTGGGCATTCTTGATCCGGTAAAGATGCACAAACCAGCAGCCGGCCACGGCCACCACTGTGGCGGTGATGGTTTGTATGGGAAATGACATGTTGAAAAAGGCCATGAGCGCCGCACCGAACGCGGCAACAGCAAGCATCAGCAGATAAAAAGTGCCGCTGAGCAGTTCGGCGATAATCAGACCGAAACCGATCAATACCCAGACCAGATAAACTTCCATAATCACAACGCTCCTTTATTTAATGAGCCGTATGGCGTAAGGATAACGGTATGCAATGCCCTCATTGGCTTTCATGGCGGCAATGATCACAAATACCAGCCAATATATCCCCAGCGCCACCAGCAGAAAGAGCCCAATCACCACGAACGTCAGAATCAGGCAGATAATTACTCCAATTAACATGGTGATCTCGAAATTGAGTGACTCTTTGCCCTGATCATTTACAAACGGCATCTCATCCTTTTTGACGAGCCAGATCACCAGTGGGCCGATAATGCTGCCTAACGGAATAATGAATCCGACAAGGGCGATTAAATGGCACAACATCCCCATAGTGCGTTCTTCTTTACTGATGGTGGCATCATTCATGGCGGTTCCCCTTTTTAGGTTTGCCGGACGTGAAGTTGTTATGGTTGAACGTCCGGCTTCACCATTCAAGATTAGCAGCAAGTATGGCTGACTGCACCAATTCTTGGGGTTCAGTCTGCCTCTGTTACGGTCTGGGCTGTCGCCTGTTCCGGCGTTTCTGCCATGGTCTGCCCGGACTGGTGCGGATTCAGGAGCCACTGGTCAATGTTTTGCATGAGCGCCGTGCCTTGTTCGGTGTAGTAATGGTCTGCGCCCGCGATTTTTACCTGACGGTAATACTGTTCCGTATTCTGGCGGCCGGCAAGGCGGCGATCATCGGCCGTGCCGGTGATGGTTTGCAGATCATGTTCTGCATAGATATCGAGTATGGGCCGTTTGATCTGCCGCAGATATGTGTTCAGATTCAGGGGCGGTTCGAGATATTTTCGTGCCAGTATACTGATCATCACCAGCCCGGTGATTTCCTGTGTATCATGACGCGCGAGGTAATACACACCGGTAGCGGCGCCGAAACCATAGCCCAGGAGCACGATACGCAAATAACCTGCAGCTTTGAGATATCCGACTGCGGTATGTATGCGTCTTTCCGCTTCCTTCAGGGTCTTGCCGTAATCAGCAATCGGAGCTTCGATCAGTAACACCGGCATTTGCAGGGAAAAGGTAGACCAGCCGAGACCGGTGAGTGACTTGCGCAGCGGGGAAATCACATCAGGCCAGTCGGGATGACCGCCCATACCATGCAGGAGGATCACGGCAGTTTCCGGATGATCCGTACCGCCCGGCGCATAAATTCCCGGAAACTCGTACCCGCCATCATGTTTGAGCCAGATAACTTCCCCGACATCCAGACTACCCTGCATTTTATCGGCCACTGCACGCTCACGTTCGGCGTCCCAGATTTCAGCAGCAACAAGGGATGTCACCTGCAGACACAGGATCAGCGGTAAATATCGCCAGTTTGCCGGTTTTGCCATAAACATGGATACCATGATTCCGGACAACGGTTCTCTCAAATTAACACAGATAGACAGTGCTACAAGTGGCTATGATGCGCATGATCAGGTAAAGTTGCGCCCTCTGGAGCGTTGCAGCACAACCAATATGGCCGATTTCATTATTGCCCCCTCAATTTTGTCTGCTGACATGGCCCGGCTTGGCCCGGACGTGGAAGCGGTGCTCGCCGCCGGGGCCGACCTGATCCATGTGGACGTGATGGACAACCATTACGTGCCCAACCTGACCTTCGGGCCGGTAGTGGTCGAGGCCCTGCGCAAATACGGCATCAAAGCGCCGATGGATGTGCACCTGATGATCAAGCCGGTGGACCGGATTATCCCGGACTTTGCCAAAGCCGGAGCGAACTACATTACCTTTCACCCGGAAGCGAGCGAGCATATTGACCGCACGCTGCAACTGATCCGGGACAACGGCTGCAAGGCGGGGCTGGTATTCAACCCGGCCACGTCGCTGGATTACCTGAAGCATGTGCTGGACAAGGTGGACATGGTGCTGCTGATGTCGGTCAATCCGGGCTTTGGTGGACAGTCATTTATTACATCGAGCCTGGAAAAACTGCGCATCGCCCGGCGCATGATTAATGAAAGCGGATTGAACATCCGGCTGGAAATTGACGGCGGCGTGAAAACCGACAACATCCGGATGATCGCCGAGGCTGGCGCAGACACGTTTGTGGCCGGCTCCGCCATCTTCGGCAGCAAGGACTATAAAGCCACCATCAAACAGATGCGGGATGAACTCGCGAAAGTAAAATCGTAATTTTTAGATGTATATGATCAATTATTCTCATCGTCATGCCGGGCCTGACCCGGCATCCAGTAAAAAATTGTATTACTGGATTCCGGCGCCTGCCCCGTACCACGATACGGGGTTCGCCGGAATGACGTTCAGGTGTGACGTGGTTATTTAATAAAGGCTTCCTTAAGTATTTTTTCACTTTATGGCATTAAAAAAACCCGAAATGGTATTGTTCGATCTGGACGGCACCCTGGTGGACTCCGCGCCGGACCTCGCCTATTCCGTTGACGCCACTCTCGCTGAACTTGGCATCCCTGCACGTGGTGAACAGAAAATCCGGCACTGGATCGGGAATGGTATTGAACGCACCCTGAAACGCGCGCTGATCGATAACATGGAGGGTGAACCGGATGCGGAACTGTTCAGCCGCGCCCTGCCGATCTTTATGGACATCTACACCGAGAATGCCGCCACCCGCTCACGTTTTTATGAGGGTGTCGCGGAAGGGCTCGATTATCTCAAACGCAATAATTACAAAATAGGTTGCGTCACCAACAAACGCGAAAAATTCACCCACATCCTGTTGAAGGCGCTGGGTGTGTTTGATGATTTCGGCATTGTGTTGTCCGGGGATTCCCTGCCGAAAAAGAAACCCGATCCGTTACCCTTGCTGCACGCCGCGCATTTTTTCAATGTGACACCGGACAAGGCATTGATGGTAGGCGATTCCATGAATGATGTGAATGCCGCGCGTGCCGCCGGCTTCCAGATCCTGTGTGTCTCCTATGGCTACAATCATGGCCGCGACATCCGTGAAGCACAACCGGATGCCGTGGTGGATACGCTGGCGGAACTGCCGGCCCTGATGGCGTAATGTTCTTATGATGACACCGGAATTGTTTGCGAGCCTCGCAAAACAAAATTACAACCGCATTCCGGTGGTGCGCGAGGTGCTGGCGGACCTTGATACGCCACTCAGCGCCTACATGAAACTGGCCAACACGCCTTACTCCTATCTGTTCGAATCTGTTCAGGGCGGCGAAAAGTGGGGGCGTTATTCCATCATCGGTCTCTCGTGCGATACGGTGTTCCGGGTCACAGGTAACGAACTTGTCATTGAAAAAAACGGCAAGGTGATTTCCAGAAAACAGACACAGGACCCGCTGCGCGACATTGAAGAATTCAAACAGCAGTTCCGTGTACCTGAATTGCCGGGCGTGCCGCGTTTTGCCGGCGGCCTCGTCGGTTACTTTGGCTATGACACCATACGTTACATTGAACCACGACTGGCATGTGATAACGATGATCCGTTACAGAATCCCGATATTTTGCTGATGGTTTCGGATCAGGTGGTCGTGTTCGACAACCTGAGCGGCAAGCTGCATATCATTGTGCATGCCAATACGGACGAGAAAGATGCTCTCAAACAGGCGCAACTGCAACTCGACCAGATTACACAAAAACTCAGTAACAGCGTGATCAAACAACCCGCCCCGGACAAGCGTGATGTGCACGAACATGATTTCAAGTCCGGGTTTACACGTGAAAAATTTGAACAGGCTGTAGAACGTATCAAGCATTACATTCTTGAAGGCGATGTCATGCAGGTGGTGCTCTCGCAACGGCTATCCATTCCGTTTTCTGCGCCACCCATCAATTTATATCGTGCGCTGCGTTGCCTGAATCCGTCACCCTATATGTTTTATATTCATCTGGATGATTTTCATATTGTGGGGTCGTCACCGGAAATTCTCGTGCGGGTAGAAGAAGGTGTGGTGACCGTGCGGCCGATTGCCGGCACCCGTCCACGCGGGGCCAACGAAGCTGAAGATATTGCACTGGAAAAAGATCTGCTGGCTGACCCGAAAGAACTCGCTGAACATTTGATGTTGATCGATCTGGGCCGTAATGATGTCGGTCGTGTTGCCAAAATCGGCAGCGTAAAACTGACCGATAAAATGATCATCGAACGTTATTCGCATGTGATGCATATCGTCTCGAATGTCACCGGGCAACTGAAAGACGGCAAAACTGCACTGGATGTTTTGCGGGCCACCTTCCCGGCCGGCACGGTGTCCGGTGCGCCGAAAATCCGCGCGATGGAAATCATCAACGAACTCGAACCCGTCAAGCGCGGTGTATATGCCGGAGCCATTGGATATCTCTCCTGGTCCGGCAATATGGACACGGCGATCGCGATACGCACCTCGGTGATCAAGAATAATACGTTGCACATCCAGGCCGGGGCCGGCATCGTAGCCGATTCCGTGCCACGTAACGAATGGGAAGAGACCATGAACAAGGGACGCGCCACGTTCCGCGCAGTAACGCTTGCGGAAAACGGACTGGATCAGTTACCGAATTGAGGCCATTGCCATGTTGCTGATGATTGATAATTACGATTCCTTTACCTATAACCTGGTGCAGTATTTTGGTGAGCTGGGTCAGGATGTACACGTGTACCGGAACGATCAGATCACGCTCGATCAGGTGGAAGAACTTTCGCCTGACCGGATTGTGATTTCACCCGGTCCCTGCACACCGAATGAAGCCGGCATATCACTCGGCCTGATCGAACGCTTCAAGGGCAAGATGCCGATCCTCGGTGTATGCCTAGGTCATCAGAGTATCGGCCAGGTCTTTGGCGGGCATGTGATCCATGCCAGTAAAATCATGCACGGCAAGACCTCGGAAATCTATCATAACAGTACCGATGTCTTTAAAGGCCTGGACATTCCTTTTACCGCCACCCGTTATCATTCACTGGTGATCGACAAGAAAACCGTGCCTGATTGTCTGGAGGTCACTGCCTGGACCAAAAATGCAGAAGGGGGCATTGATGAAATCATGGGCGTGCGGCACAAGGACTATCCCGTCTCCGGCGTACAGTTCCATCCGGAATCCATACTCACGGCCTATGGCCATGAATTGCTGAATAATTTTCTACAAATCAAATAAGAAATTATTTTCTGTCATTTCGACCGCAGGGAGAAATCTCATAGTACTATGTTCGAAATGACACCCTTTGCAAAGACTTCATAATTACAATGCACATCCAACAGGCCATCCAGCAGATTCTGGAACGTCGTGACCTCAGCAGGGATGACATGCGTGAGGTCATGCAGTCCATTATGACCGGCGCCTGCACACCGGCGCAGATTGCCGGATTTCTGGTAGGCCTGCGCATGAAAGGTGAAACCGTGGATGAGATCACTGCTGCTGCGAATGTCATGCGTGATCTGTCCACCCGGGTCAATGTCAATAAACCCCATCTGATCGATACGTGTGGCACCGGTGGTGATGGCGCCAATACGTTTAATATCTCCACCACAGTTGCTTTCGTTACAGCAGCAGCCGGTGCGCATGTCGCCAAGCATGGTAACCGTTCTGTCTCCAGCAAATCCGGCAGCGCCGATGTGCTCGAAGCAGCGGGCGTAAAGATTGGTTTGTCTGCAGAACAGGTGGCGGAATGCATCGAGAAAACCGGTATCGGTTTCATGTTTGCCCCCAGTCATCATGGCGCCATGAAACATGCCATTGGTCCTCGCAAGGAACTGGGAGTGCGTACGATCTTCAACATACTTGGCCCACTCACCAATCCGGCCGGTGCGCAAAATCAGGTACTGGGTGTGTTCAGCAAACAGTGGCTGCATAAACTGGCTGAAGTATTAAAAAACCTCGGCAGTGAACACGTGCTGGTGGTGCATGCCGAAGACGGGCTGGATGAAATCAGCATCGCGGCAGCCACCTCCATCTGTGAACTGCGAAATGACATTATTAAGGAATACAGCATTACCCCTGAACAGTTTGGTTTTGACCGCAGTGATATCAAAACACTGGCCGTCACCAGTGTGAACGACAGTCTGCAGAAAATGCTGGCCGTGCTGGATAACCAGCCAGGACCGGCGCGTGATATTGTGCTGCTGAATGCCGGTGCGGCGATTTATACCGCGGGACTCACACAGGATATTGCCGGTGGAATAAAGACCGCAGCAAATGTCCTTGCCTCCGGAGCCGCACGCGCCAAGCTCAATCAACTGGTACAACTGGCCGGAAGTTTCTAGCGCTTATGCAGGATCAGGCTGACATACTTAAAAAGATCATCGCCCACAAGGCGGATGAAGTCGCTGCGCGCAAATCCAAAGCCAGTCTGGCTGATCTCAAGTCCAGAATTACTGACAGCTCGCCGCTGCGTGGATTTGAAATTGCCATTCAGAAAGCCATCAGCCACGGAAAGCCTGCTGTTATTGCTGAAATCAAGAAAGCGTCACCCAGCAAGGGCATCATCCGCAAGGATTTCGATCCGGCCGCGATCGCGAAAAGCTATGCACGCGCCGGCGCCACCTGCTTGTCCGTGCTGACAGACGAGGATTTCTTTCAGGGGTCTGATGATTATCTGATCGCCGCCCGCAATGCCTGTGCTCTGCCGGTATTGCGCAAGGACTTCATGATTGACCCTTATCAAATTTATGAATCACGCGTCATCGGCGCAGACTGCATATTACTGATCGTCGCTGCGTTGTCAGACAGCATGCTGCGCGAACTTGCAGACATCGCCACTGAACTGCATATGGATGTGCTGGTCGAAGTCCATGATCGCGAAGAGCTGGAACGGGCACTGATGCTGCGCCTGCCACTGATTGGCATTAACAACCGCGATTTGCGTACTTTTAAAACCGACATCAATACCACGATTGGATTGTTGCGCGATGTGTTTCCGGACCGTACGGTCGTCACCGAAAGCGGCATCCATACGCAGGATGATGTGCGGCTGATGCGCAAACATAATGTGAATGTTTTTCTGGTGGGTGAAGCCTTCATGGCGTCTCCTGATCCCGGTGAAAAACTCAAAGAACTTTTTGAAATTAACTGAACGAGGCACTCCTGAAAATGAACTTCCCATACTCCTTGCGTTTACTCATACTCCTTCTGGCATCATCAGTCTCCGCGATTGCCTGTGCCGGACAACCCACCCTGCAGAAACTCTGGGAAACGCCCGGTTTCAGTAACCCGGAATCTGTGGTCTACGATCAGAAAAACAATGTGCTGTATATTTCCAATGTCAACGGCAATGCTGGCGACAAGGACAGCAATGGATTTATTTCCCGTGTTTCACTGGACGGTCAAATCCTGAAACTGGACTGGGTGACGGGTATGAATGCACCCAAAGGGCTCGCCATCCATGGTGATAAACTCTATACCGCCGATATCGATACGCTCGTTGAAATTGATATTCCGACAGCAACAATTACCAACCGCTATCAGGTCAGCGATGCACAATTCCTGAATGATGTTGCGGCAGGCGTTAACGGTGATGTGTATGTTTCCGATATGGCACTTAACCGTATTCATATTCTGAAAGATGGCGCGTTTTCCCTCTGGCTGGAAACGCCGGATCTGCAAGCACCAAACGGTCTGCTGGTAGATGGCAACACCTTGTATGTAGGTGCCTGGGGCATAATGACAGATGGTTTTGCGACACAGGTACCGGGACACATGAAAAGCATTTCAATTGCTGACAAAACCATAACTTCCATCGGGCCGGGCACTCCCATCGGTAACCTGGACGGCGTGGAGACCGACAGCAAAGGCGTGTTTTATGTGACTGACTGGATGGCCGGCAAATTACTGCGCATCAGCAAAACCGGCGAAGTTGAGGAACTGCTCGTACTCGAACAAGGCATGGCCGATCATGAGTATCTGCAGGATCAAAACATCATTCTGTTGCCCATGATGATGGGCAACACACTGCTCGCTTACAAAATACAATAACCGGCTTTTATTTCAGCAATAAAAAAGCCGCTCATTTGAGCGGCTTTTTCGTTTACAGCTTTTGTACCTGACGGATTAGGCAGCAACAGCAGCATCAAAGATTTTCTTGATGCTGGCCGGATAGGCCTGGGCAATCTCGGTCACGGACTTGCCACGGGCAACCGCACCTTCTATAACGCTCTTGGCCACTTCAGCCTGGCTGGTGTAATAGCTCTTGGCACCGTCCAGATCCTTCACTGCCGCAGCCTTCTTCAGGGACTCAACACCGACTTTGGCCATTTCTTCGATCGCTTCAACCTGCAGGCTGACCAGCTTCTCGATATTGGCAACATTCAGCGCACTCAGGGCCTGAATCGGGGCTACAAACTTTTCTACTGAAATACTCATCTCGGTTCTCCTAATAAATAAATTGGTTGATGTTGCTGTGCAGCATAGAGCATCTGTTTGTGCGTTGCAACATGTTTTTGCGATATTTTATATCTATATGTATTACATAGTATTTTTCAGGCTATGCTGGATAGTCCCTGCCTCTTTATACTGTCCATAAACCTGTACCAGAGGGCGGGACATGACCTATTACCTGATTAAAACCCTGATCTCGGCCATATTGATCGTGGCGATATCGGAAATCTCGCGGCGCAGTTCACTGCTGGGCGCGGTACTGGCGTCTATTCCACTGGTGTCCGTGCTGGCCATGCTCTGGCTCTACCATGACACCCGTGATGCGGTCAAAGTGGCGGGTCTTGCCAGCGGCATCTTCTGGCTGGTGATTCCCTCGCTCGCGTTGTTTGTTTCACTGCCACTGCTGATCAAAAACGGCGTGGAGTTTTACCTGAGCATGGGGATATCGATCGTGATCACGATCATCTGTTATTTTCTGATGCTGGGTGTGCTGAATTACTACGGGATAAAAATCTGATCAACACGCAAACAGCTGCTGATCATCTTTGAAGGATTTGAACTCCAGCGCGTTGCCGCTGGGGTCCGTGATGAAGAGCGTGGCCTGCTCCCCCGTCTGGCCCTTGAAGCGAATGCCGGGCTTGATCAGAAATTCTGCGCCTGCTGCTGTTAATCGCTCTGATAATGCATGCCAGTCTTCCCACGCAAGTACGATTCCGAAATGCCGCACGGGAACATCTTCACCATCCACGGTATTGGTTCGCACACCAGTGAGTTCATCCGGTTTCACATGCGCGGAAAGTTGATGGCCGAAGAAATTGAAATCGATCCATTCATTCGTTGAACGCCCGACTTCGCAGCCCAGTGCTTCAATATAAAATTTGCGGGTGCTTTCAATGTCCCGCACGGGTATGGCCAGATGGAATGGCCGTAATTCAGTCATGCATTAACACTGCTTGCCGTAGGTTTTGAATTTTTCGATGTTGATGCGCATTTCGTTGTCATCCAGCAGGGCGGGGCCGCCTGCAGCCAGACTGATGCAGTATTGTCTGGCGAGGTTTTCCACTTCACCGGCATAACGCATCGCGGTGTTCAAATCTTCACCAACAGCAATTTGACCATGATTGGCGAGCAGGCAGGCATTCAGATTACCCATGGCATTAACCACATTGTCTGCAAGTTCCTGCGTGCCAAACGTGCCATAGTGCGCGCAGGGAATCTGATCACCGCCAAGCACGGTAACCATGTAATGAAAGGCCGGTATCGGTTTGCGTGTGCAGGACACGCCGGTAGCATAAGGAGAATGGACATGCACGATCGCCATCACATCCTTGCGTGCCTGATAGATTGCACTGTGCATACGCCACTCACTGGATGGCAGTAACTTTCCGAAAACAATATTGCCCGCCATATCCAGCTCATTCAGATCATAGGGTTTGAGATCGTCATAATCGACGCCGGAGGGCGTGATGATAAAACCCCCGGTGGCAGCACGCGCACTGACATTGCCGGAACGGCCGAAGGTCAGTCCACCGGGTTTGAACTGTTTGACCAGTGCTACGACATCACGGCGCAGTTGATCATCGGTTTTCATATGTTGTTTTAATTATTCTCAGACATTAAACCGGAACAGAATCACATCACCATCCTGCACTATATACTCCTTGCCCTCGAGCCGCCATTTACCGGCATCCTTGGCACCCTGCTCCCCCTTGCATTGAATATAGTCAGCAAAGGCTGTGACTTCAGCACGGATGAAGCCGCGCTCGAAATCCGTATGGATGACACCGGCGGCTTTGGGCGCTGTATCACCCTGATGGATGGTCCAGGCGCGCACTTCCTTGGGCCCGGCGGTAAAATAGGTGCGCAAACCGAGTAGATGATAACCGGCACGGATGATGCGGTTGAGGCCCGGTTCCTTTAATCCCAGTGATTCCAGAAACTCCGACTTGCTGCTTTCATCGAGTTCAGCAATCTCGGATTCAATCGCGGCACACACCGGAATTACTTCGGAGTTTTCCTTTGCCGCATGGACACGTAATTTTTCCAGCCAGGGATTGTTTTCCATCCCCTCCTCTTCGACATTGGCAATGTACAAGGTAGGTTTAAGTGTCAGCAAAAACAGGGGATGAACCAGCTCCTGTTCTTCAGCACCCAGTTTCATGGAACGGATCGGCTGGGCCGTGTTGAGATGCACCATAATCCGCTCCAGTATTTCCTGTAGTTTCTTGCTGTCCTTGTCACCGGCCTTGGCCTGCTTGGCGGTTTTCAGCAACGCGCGTTCCACCGCGTCCTGATCAGCGAGACATAATTCGGTATTGATCACTTCGATATCGGACAACGGGTCGACCCGGCCCGAGACATGCACGATGTTCTCATCTTCAAAACAACGCACGACCTGGGCGATGGCATGCGTCTCGCGAATGTGAGCAAGAAACTTGTTGCCGAGCCCTTCGCCTTTGGACGCGCCTTCCACCAGTCCGGCGATATCGACAAACTCCATCACCGCCGGGACCACCTTGGCCGGTTTGACGATGTCCGCAAGTTGCTGCAGGCGTGGATCGGGCACTGGTACCACACCGACATTCGGATCAATAGTGCAGAATGGATAATTCTCGGCAGCAATGCCGGAATTGGTCAATGCATTAAAGAGTGTGGACTTGCCGACATTCGGCAGGCCGACGATACCGCATTTGAATCCCATAGATCTGGTGACTAGTAATTGGTGAATGGCGAATAGTAAAAATCAGGTTGTCTGGTTATTGCTTTCATCGTCATTAGCATTCCCGTTTTCGATTTCTGATTTTCCTGTTCTGTGTAATGTGTTCATGGCTTTCTGGAATTCGCCGGCAAACACCAGCGGCATTACATCCAGGGCACGGCCGATACTCTGCATGATAATTTCAGCTTCTTCTTTGGAAGGTCGCCCCAGTACACTGTTGATCACTTCGTCACTGTTGCCCGGATGGCCAACACCAATACGCAAACGTTTGAAACTGTTATCACCGAGGATCTCTATGATATCGCGCAACCCGTTATGTCCTGCATGTCCACCGCCTTCCTTCAGGCGAATGGTGCCCGGGTCAAAATCGATTTCATCATGGGCAACCAGTATTTCAGACACAGGTATTTTGTAATAGGCAGCGATGGCCTGCACCGCCTGCCCACTGCAGTTCATGAATGTCATGGGCTTGCACAAGAGGCAATCTATGTCCTGTGAATTTAAACGGCAGAGTTCAGATTTGAAACGCGATTCTGATTTGAATGTGAGCCGGTGTTGTTGCGCCAGTACATCCACGAACCAGAATCCGGCATTGTGACGAGTGCGGGAATAATCGGGGCCTGGATTACCCAGGCCCACGATAAGTTTGATTGAAGCTGGCACAAGCGCCGGCAATCAATACTACTTGCCTTCTTCCTTGGGCGGCTCCTTGGCCGTAGAAGCCGGCACGGCATCCGGAGCGACCTGGACTTCGGTAGTGGGTTCTTCCTCGACCACGATCTTCGGTATATGCACGGACACCACGGGAGCAGAGGCATCCCCGCCGTGTGCCATCGCATAGGATTCAACACCGGCAGGCATTTTCAAATCACCCAGATGGATGGTTTCGCCCACATTGACGTTCTCCAGATCAACCTCAATAAATTCCGGCAGATCTTTCGGCAAACAGCTGACTTCAACTTCTGTCATGATGTGGCTGATCACAGCGCCGCCGGTCTTCACACCGACACACTTGGCTTCATTGATGAAGTGCAGCGGGATACGCATGGTGAGTTTTTCAGTCTCACTGACGCGCAGCAGATCAATGTGCAGCAAGCGCGGCTTGAACGGATGGCGCTGCAAATCTTTCAGCACGACCCGTTGTTTCTCACTACCCAGATTCAGGGTGAGAATGTGGGAATAAAATGCTTCGTGCTCAAGCTGGTGCATCAGATCATCATGATCCACAAGGATGGAAGCGGGCTCTTTTCCGGCCCCGTAAATAATACCGGGGATCTTGCCGGTGCGGCGCAGGCGGCGGCTCGCACCTCGCCCTGACTCCACACGCGGTTCTGCATTGATTTCAAACTGGTTCATTGTTAATACTCCTGTTGCTGTTTACATTCTGAACCCCATCCGCGACCAGATGTGATTCTGTTTATTACGGCATCAACCGATACCGATTTCAGAAAATGACCTTTAATCAGTTTCTGTAAATACTTTTAATCGACAAACATCGAGCTGAGTGATTCACCTTCACTGATCCGGCGCACACTCTCACCCAACATCGCCGCTACACTCAACTGCCGGATGCGGCTGCATGTCAGCGCCTCTGACCTGAGCGGTATGGTATCCGTTACCACCAGTTCATCCAGAACCGAATTTTCAATATTCTTCACGGCATTACCGGACAATACCGGGTGCGTACAATAGGCAACCACTTTGGTTGCGCCATGTTTCTTCAAGGCGCCTGCGGCATTGCATAATGTTCCGGCAGTGTCGACCAGATCATCGATGATCACACAGGTGCGGCCTTCGACATCGCCAATGATATTCATGATCTCGGACTCGTTCGGCCGTGGCCGGCGTTTGTCGATGATCGCGAGATCGGTATCATCCAACCGCTTTGCCAGTGCCCGTGCCCGAACTACACCACCCACGTCCGGTGATACCACCACCAGATTCGGATACTCATGTTTCCAGATGTCACCCATCAACACCGGGGAGGAATACACGTTGTCCAGCGGGATATCAAAAAAGCCCTGAATCTGATCGGCATGCAAGTCCACCGTCAATACCCGATCAACACCGGCAGTAGCGATCATGTTTGCCACCACCTTCGCTGTGATCGGCACACGGGCTGAGCGCGGACGCCGATCCTGCCGCGCATAACCCATGTAGGGAATCACAGCCGTAATTCTCGCCGCGGAAGCCCGGCGCATGGCATCAGTCATCACCAGCAGTTCCATCAACGTGTCGTTGGTGGGTGCACAAATGGACTGCACGATATAGATATCGTGACCACGGACATTTTCTCCAATGTCCACCATAATCTCGCCATCACTGAAACGACCGACATTAATCTTGCCCAGAGGCAGGTTCAGACATCCTGCAATATCCATGGCCAGACGCGGATTGGCATTGCCGGTAAATATCATCATGTTCACTGACGACATGATTGCCCCTGTTTATACGAAATTAACACTGATACGTATTCTAATATTATTTGGCTGGGGTGCCAGGATTACTCCGGGCGTCCTGCCCTCCGCCCCTGCATGCCCTGCGGGCATTCGGGGCCAGTGTCGCTACGCTCCCCTGTTCAAAATCTCTCCCGGAGATTTTGTCGAACCTGTCCTTGCCCGATTTTAAATTCTTTTTGAATTTGGCTGGGGTGCCAGGATTCGAACCTGGGAATGCCGGAATCAAAATCCGGTGCCTTACCGCTTGGCTACACCCCAATAAAAATGTTGAATCCGAAAACTACTTACCACTTTGTATTTGTTCCTGCTCCAGCCGATCCAGCAACGGCGAGCGATTCACACCCCGAGCCACAAAGGCCTGCCACTTTGATGGCACATCAGCGCATACTGACCTGGCTTTCTGTTCAGTCTCGAACCCTGCGAAAACACAGGATCCGGTTCCGGTTAAGCGGGCATCCCCATGCCGGCCCAGCCAGTCCAGAACTGTAGCCACTTCCGGGTACAGTTGCCGCACTACCGGCTCACAATCATTGTTGCCAGCCCCTTTCAGGAAGGCGCGTATTGTGATGGGTGGTGTATGACGTGTCAAATCCGGGGCGTTGAAAATCCGTCCCGTCGGTACCTGGCAACCGGGCATGATGACCACATACCAGCATGGCTCTGTTTCGATATTTTCCAGTATTTCGCCCACACCTTCAGCCCACGCCGTCCGCCCCCTGACAAAGACCGGCACATCCGCACCCAGCTTGAGACCAATCTGAGCAAGTTCATCCAGGGCAAGTCCCAGAGACCAGAGCTGATTCAGGGCCACGAGCGTAGTAGCGGCATTTGAACTGCCACCCCCCAATCCGCCGCCCATGGGCAGTTTTTTATGGACGGTGATTTCAACACCGGCTTTGCAGGCTGTAACAGACTTCAGGGCCTGTGCAGCACGCACCACCAGATCCTGTTCAGGGTCAACGCCGGCATAATTGGCTTTGCGCAAGATACGGCCATCGGAACGCACGGCAAAATCCAGGAGGTCGCCGTAATCGAGTATCTGGAATACCGTCTGCAATAAATGATAACCGTCCGGACGGCGACCGGTAACGTGCAGAAACAGATTGAGTTTGGCAGGCGCCGGCCAGTGACAACTGGCCGGGACTATATTGTTTATGGCGTGGTCTTCCAATCTGCAACCACCAGTTTGAGTTTGATGCGGTCATTTTGTATGGATAATTTTTCCGGCAATTGGGCGCCTTCCACATCCATATAGCGGGAGATATTGATCGTCCAGCCGGACTGTTCCATGTCGATGATGCGCCCCTGATCATCCAGCAGCATTTTCTGGACATCGATCCCGGGTTCCGGCACGCCTTTTACCCAGTATTTGAACCCTTGCAACGGCACGCTCCAACCCAGATTCTCCTGCAACAGCGATTCCGGATCGGCGGCCTGATACAACCGGTTGTCCGCGGTCAGCAGGAACACATTCTGATCATCGCCCTGCAACTGATAGGTTCCGCGGCCGAGTGGGGCGATAAAACGCATCGTGTAGGCTTCAAGCTTCTGGCTCCAGTGCAACGTCGCTGTCCAGCCTTCTTCTTTGGTCTGCACGGCCAGCCGCCCCTTGATTGACCAGCTTTGCAATTGATTGAGTGCTTCCTGCCGGAGGTCCCAGGCTGCAGTATTGGGTTTGCGTTCCGGACCGAAAGGCATCTCCGCACATCCGGCGAGCAGCAGCACCAGCAATAAGGGGATCAGGCGCTTCACGGAACGAAGCGCTTGATGACATCCAGCAGTTTGGTATCTTGCGGCGTCTCTTTGAGTGCAGTGTCCCAGATTTCGCGCGCGGCCGCCTTGTCACCTTTCACCCAGAGCACTTCGCCCAGATGGGCGGCGATTTCCGGATCGCGGCGCACGTTGAGCGCACGATTCAGATAATCCACCGACTCTTCCAGCCGGCCCATGCGATACAACACCCAGCCCATGCTGTCGAGGATATAAAAATCATCCGGCCTGAGTTGCAGCGCACGTTTGATATAGCCATAGGCTTCATCATAACGATCCGTGCGATCGGCCAGCGTATAACCGAGTGCATTCAACGCCTGTGCATTTTCCGGATCCTGTTCAATGATCGCTTTCAGATCCTGCTCCAGCAAATCCAGCCGGTCCATTTTCTCGGCGAGCATGGCGCGCGCATACAACAATTCGGAATCGTAACCGTCTTCCAGTCCCTTGTTATAAACGGCCAGCGCATCTTCGTAGCGCTTTTCTTCCATGAGCAGTTCACCCTCAGCCTGTATGAGAATGTTTTTCTGTAACTGATCATCAATGCGGATACTCTGCAGATGCTTGCGTGCGGCATCCACATCACCATCCTTCGCAATCAGCATGCCGAGACGAATCTGGGCATCGAAGTAGTTGCTGCCGTGATTGATGCTTTCATACCAGGTTCTTGCCTTGTTGATGTCACCTTTCTCTTCGGCAATACGGCCCAGGTAATAACCTGCCTCCTCCGAGCGCTCACCGAGACTGGAGAGCCGTTCAAAATAGGTGGCGGATTCCTCCAGACGGTTGGCCTGCAGATAAAGCAGCCCCAGCGCATACAGCACATCCGTATTGTTCGGCGCTTCAGCGACCAGGATTTCAAACTGTTGACGCGCCTCATCAAACCGTTTTTCATCGGTCAACAGACGCGCATAATAGAGACGCAGGTTGAAGTTATCCTCGATTTTGCCCAGCGCAGTCTCGAGCCAGTCCAGAGCGTCTTCTATCCTGCCCTGCTTCTGCAGACCGGACACATAACTGATATGGGCATTCACATTGTCCGGCACCAGCTCCAGTACCCGGCGCAGGATTTCCATGGCTTTATCATCCTCGTTCAACCGGGCCATCACCTGTGCGTAGGCGTAGAGTGATTCCGGATTGTCCTGATGGCCTTCCATCAAACGTTCCAGTACCTGCTTGACCACTTCCTGATCCTGTTCCTTGCCGAGCAGGTTCGCGATCACCCAGAGTTTCTGGTCCATCATGCCTTCGGCGTTCTTGAGGATGTAATCAAAATGCTGCATGGCCTGATCGAGATTGCCATCCCGTACCGCCATGACGGCAAGTACCTGGTGCGCATCCGCGTTTTGCGGATCCAGCTCGATCCAGATTTTGGCCGCTTCGTACGCAGCTTGATCATTACGTGCATAGATGGCAATCCGTGTAGCGCGGCTCACGATCTCGGGGTCGCGCGTGGTACGCGCTACATCCAGGTAATTCTGCACCGAGATATCCAGCTGGCCGCGCTGCCCGGCCACTTCGGCAACCAGCAACTTGTAGAGGATGTCCTCAGTCAGCTCCAGATCAGGCCGGGGTGGTGGCGTGTACTGGCCGGCCGCTGTTTGCTGGGCTGGTACAGCGCTGCCGGCGGTGGCAGCTTCCTGCTGTTGCAACGGGACACTGGTACAACCGCTGATCAGCACAGGCATAACCAGAGCGGGCAGCCGCAGACGAGAGAGGTATCTTTTGAAAACTATCGGCATACAGTAGTAATTATATTGGATAACAGATGAGTAATGACCATTATCACGAACCGGTTGTTCCCGGTCTGGCGGCAAGTAATCGGGGGTTATCCTAGCACTCTGATCAGGCTTTTACGAAGCCGGAGCAGGCTGGCCCCTGTCCAATACGGCATCTTTCTCTATGATTTTTATCTTGTTTTCCGGCCGGTCATCGCTCAAAATTTCAGCAGTTTCCACCATTTCACCCGGATTTTTATGTCACTGCTCGCCTTTGGCGTTAACCATACCACTGCCCCCGTTGAACTGCGCGAACGCATCAGCTTTGGGGCGGATGTCATGCCGGGCGCACTCCAGCAACTGAAGGGTGAAACCGGTATTCAGGAGGCCGCCATACTCTCCACCTGCAATCGTACCGAGGTCTATTGCAGTCTGGATCAAAGCATCGATCAGAAACCCATCCGCTGGTTTTCAGAATTTCATGGCATTCGTCAGGACCAGCTGCAACCATTCATTTATAAATATCCGGATGCCAATGCGGTAAAACATATCCTGCGGGTCGCCTCGGGACTTGATTCCATGGTACTGGGGGAGCCGCAGGTACTGGGGCAGTTGAAGAGTGCCTATCAAGCCGCGCTCAAGGCGGGCAGCATCGGCAAACTGTTGAGCCGCCTGTTTCAACATTCGTTCCGGGTAGCCAAACAGATTCGTACCAGCACGCATATCGGCACGCATCCGGTCTCCGTGGCGTTTGCCGCGGTGCGGCTCGCACAACAGATCTTTGGCAATCTCTCGGACCAGACGGCACTGTTGATAGGCGCCGGCGATACCATTGAACTTGCTGCCCGTCATCTGCACGAGCATGGACTCAAGCGCATGATCATCGCCAATCGCACACTGGAGCGGGCCCAGCATATTGCCAGCGAATATTCCGCCTACGCGATCATGCTGGGTGATATCCCGTTACATCTGGCAGAAGCGGATATTGTAATTTCATCTACAGCCAGCCAGTTGCCCATCCTCGGCAAGGGGGCCATCGAACGTGCCATCAAAGCCCGCAAACACAGGCCGATGTTTCTGGTCGACATCGCCATACCCCGCGACATCGAACCCGAGGCGGGTGAACTGGAAGACGTGTTCCTCTACACCGTGGATGATCTGAGAGATGTGATTCAGGAAAACCTGCGCAACCGCAAGCAGGCGGCATTGCAGGCGGAAGAAATCATCGATACCCAGGTGATCCATTTCATGGACTGGTTGAACTCCCTGGATGCCGTCTCCACCATCCGTGCCCTGCGTGATCAGGCCTACTCCATACAGGATGAAGTCCTGAAGAGTGCCCAGCAACGGCTGCGCGCAGGCGCTGATCCTGAAAAGATTCTGCAGGACGTCACGCATACCTTGACCAACAAACTCATACACGCACCCAGCACCCAATTGCGCACGGCGGGCGCCGATGGACGCGATGATTTGCTCTCCGCCGCACAGGAACTTTTCAATCTCAAATCTTCCGGCAATTCTGATCCGCAGTCGGGCCAGTAGCAATCCTGTACTCTTCCCGGTCTCACGGGACCACAAAAAATTTATTTATGCCTGATTAATACACCATGAAAGACAGTCTGATTAACAAACTGGAAAAACTCACTGAACGGTTGCTGGAACTGGATGCGCTACTGGCTGCCCCGGCGGTGATCAATGATCAGAAAAAATTCCGTGAGCTTTCCAAAGAGTACGCAGAAGTCCGGCCGGTAGTATATTGTTACCGGGACTATCGCAAGGCATCAGACGATATCGTCACTGCAAAAGAAATGCAGAAAGATACCGACAAGGCCATGCGCGAACTGGCCGTGGAGGAAATGAAGGAAGCGGAATCCCGGCGCGATCGGCTGGAACTGGATTTGCAACGACTGCTCTTGCCAAAAGATCCGGCGGACGACAGCAATATCTTTCTCGAAATCCGGGCCGGCACCGGCGGCGAGGAAGCGGCGTTGTTTGCCGGAACACTCATGCGCATGTACACGCGTTACGCAGAATCCCGTGGCTGGAAGACGGAAGTTCTGAGTGCTTCAGAGAGTGATCTGTCCGGTTACCGCGAAGTGATCATGCGCCTGATCGGCGCCGGCGCCTATTCCCGGCTCAAGTTTGAATCCGGCGCCCATCGTGTGCAACGCGTGCCCGAAACCGAAGCACAGGGCCGCGTGCATACGTCAGCGTGCACGGTTGCCGTGATGCCGGAAGTGGATGAAATCCATGACATTGAAATCAACCCCGCCGATCTGCGCGTGGACACTTTTCGCGCGTCCGGTGCCGGCGGCCAACATGTCAATAAAACCGATTCCGCCATCCGCATCACTCATCTTCCAACCGGTACCGTGGTGGAATGCCAGGATGAACGCTCTCAACACAAGAACCGTGCACGGGCCATGTCATTATTAAAAGCGCGCATCCTCAATGCCCAGCGTGAAAAGCAACTTGCCGAGCAGGCTGCCAACCGCCGTACTCTGATTGGCAGCGGTGATCGCTCGGAGCGGATCCGGACCTATAATTTCCCGCAGAGCCGCGTGACCGATCATCGCATCAACCTGACGCTGTATAATCTGGATGAGTTCGTCGAAGGCAAAATGGACATGGTGATTGATCCATTAATTAATGAATATCAGGCGGATCAGCTGGCCGCCCTGAGTGAGTGACAACATGCATGCCGGAATGACCATACAGCATCTGTTGCGGGAAGCTGAACAGCAACTGGCTGTCTCGGCTACACCGCGGCTCGATGCGGAAATTCTCCTGTGCACAGTACTGAAATCTGAACGTGCAAAGCTTTATGCCGAATCACAACAGGTTCTGTCGGCCGACCGTGTTATGCAATACCAGGATCTGATTGCCCGACGCCGGGCCAAAAACCCTGTGGCCTATCTCACCGGCATGAAGGAATTCTGGTCCATGTCATTGCATGTGAATGAACACACACTGATTCCGCGTCCCGAAACGGAAACGCTGGTTGAAGCTGCGCTTGAACATATTCCGGCTGATACGCCATCCGCGATTGCCGACCTTGGTACCGGCAGCGGTGCTATTGCGCTGGCGATTGCGCGGGAACGTCCTCAGTGCCGGATCACGGCGACGGATATCAGCCCTGCTGCACTGGCCGTAGCACAGGACAACGCAACAAGACACCAACTCAACAATATTCATTTTGTTGTCAGTCACTGGTTTGAAAATATCCATGAGCGTTTTGATCTGATCGTCAGTAATCCGCCCTATATTCCGGATCAGGATCAACACCTTCAGGGCGATGGGGTTGTACATGAACCCCGGCTGGCCCTGCGCGGCGGCAAAGATGGTCTTGAGGCAATACGCACTATCATCCGGTATGCGTCAGGTTCTTTACAGCCGCATGGCTGGCTGCTGCTGGAACATGGTTATGATCAGGCAGCGGCAATTCGTGATCTTTTTAAAGCTGCAGGATATACAGACGTCAACACATACAGGGATTTCGCCGGACTTGAACGTGTCACCGGCGCACAACGGGCTGCGTAATGCCATGACCGGTCTTTTACAAAAACTGAAACGATTCATGGATGAGAACCGGCGTGAGCAACAGAACCTGCCTGACTGGCACGAACGTCTGCGTGGAATTTATGTTGCCCATCAACGTTGGCGGGAGAAGAATACAGAGCACAATCATCAATCCCGGAGAACCCATGACGGCGAAAAATAAACCGGCGCCAGCGCTCAGTGACGAAGAACTGCTGCGTTACAGCCGGCAGATGATGCTGCCGGAAATTGATGCCGAAGGCCAACAACGTCTGGCGAATGCGCGTGTGCTGATCATCGGTCTGGGTGGATTGGGTTCCTCGGCATCCGCCTATCTTGCAGCAGGCGGTGCCGGACATCTGGTGATCGTTGATCATGATCGGGTTGATCTGTCCAACCTGCAGCGGCAGATCATTCATGCCACGCCTGATATCGGAAAACTTAAAGTCGATTCCGCGCGCGAATACCTGACCGCATTAAATCCGCATATCAAAATCACTGCTATTGATCACAAACTGGATGAACCGGAATTGCACAAAGAAGTAGCGGCAGCGGATGTGGTCGTGGATGCCAGTGACAATTTCAACACACGCTTTGCGATCAACTCTGCCTGTGTGAAAAACAAAACCCCGCTGGTTTCAGCAGCTGCCATCCGCTTTGAAGCACAGGTAAGTGTATTCAACCCGCAGAATCCGGATTCACCCTGCTATCGCTGTCTGTACGGCCATGATGCGGAAGTCGATCAGACCTGCACTGCGAATGGCGTGATAGCGCCTTTGCTCGGTATCATGGGCAGCATCCAGGCCTGTGAAACCATGAAGTTGATCATGGGGATAGGCAACACGCTCGAAGGCCGCCTGTTGATCTTCGATGCGATGAACATGGAATGGCACAGCGCACGGTTGCCGAAAGATCCGAAGTGTCCGGTGTGTAGCGTAGCGTGAGTAATCAACAGTAGAACAAGTTAGTAAGTATAGGAAATACTGACCGAGCCAAAATTATGGCTGCCGTCCTGGCCCTCGAATTCTTCGGTGCGGAAGACCTGCGCGTAGGAAAGTTTGAAGCTGTCAAAAATCAGACTGGCCCCCACAATAAAATCTCCCACCAGCCATTCCTTGTCGACACTGTGACTGTCGCGGAAGGTATTACCATCGAGAAAGATATCTCTCAGCACCACCCGGCCGGTGACCGCTGCAAATCCGTGCAGACTGAAACCATGACCAGTCTGCTGAAAGCGCGGATCCTGTGTATCGGCCGGTGCATTGGTCTCGCCACCCGGTCGAATCAGGGAAGTGCCAAAGTCAGTCGGCAGATTCCAGCCAAAACGCATTTCGAGTCCCGCATTGGCATAGGTATAAATATTTCCTGCGGCAGCACCATGATGTGTAATTGCATCAAACGCCAGTCCTGAAAGCGAACCCGGCGTAATGACCCGGTCCTTGTGTTCATAGATCAGGACCAGTCCGGGCTCATTTTCAATCTGGTTGTTCCAGCCTTCTGCATTATCAATGTTGCGCAGATCATGAATAAAATTCTGTGCTTGTTCGGCAAACGAAAGCGGGCCGGTGAATCCGGCCTGGATTTCGAGCGTGTCCAGATGCCGGTAATTTTTGGTATGAAACGCAGCGCTCCCATACAACCAGCCGGCATAGGGACGATCATCAACGATCAGTTCACGCACATCTGTGTTGTCCGGCGTAAAAATATTCTGGCCGATGGAGAACACGATATTGCGCTGCCGATCTACAACGCCACTGAACGGCAGTTTTTCTACAAGGGTTTTGCCCCACCCGGGCAGATTGTGACTGTCCTTGAACCAGTCGAGGTCCGGTGAAATCCAGCTTAATTTGATGCCATTGGTGTAGTTCCGGTCCGTACTGGCAAACAGATCATTTTCAAAACGAAAGGTAAAGGTCCAGGTGTTTTCCGGCGACTGGTGATCGGCACGGAGGTCGCTGGCAACAAGCGTGCAGATGAGGAGGATGACTAATCTGTTTCCCATGCACGGGAAGTATTCATCATCAAATAAATAAAACCATCGACCAGATCACAATTACGTTAATCAATGCAATGAGAACTGCGGCGGAACCCACATCCTTGGCGCGGCCGGAAAGTTCGTGCCGCTCATCGCTGATACGGTCCACCACGGCCTCAATTGCAGAATTGATTAATTCCACTATCAACACCAGTAACAGGCTGCCAATCAGCAACGCCCGTTCAACACCGGTTTCGCCCAGCCACACACCCAGAGGAATGAGTATGATGGACAGGAAGACTTCTTCACGAAATGCTGCTTCATGCCTGAACGCGGCACGCAATCCCTGTAATGAATAGAGTGTGGCCTTGTAGAGCCGCAGAATTCCACTACTGCCTTTTGCAGTCATGAACCGTCCTTGAACAGATATCAGAGCGCCGCGAGGGCTTTTTCGTAATCCGGTTCCTGCGCGATTTCCGGCACCAGTTGCGTATAGACCACCTTGTCATTGGCGTCCAGTACAACGACTGCTCGCGCGGTGATGCCGGCCAGCGGACCATCTTCAATCAAGACACCATAATCCTTGGCAAATTTGCGTGAGCGCATCAGGGCCAGCGGGATAACATTGGCAGCACCTTCAGCGGCGCAAAACCGTTTCATGGCAAACGGCAGGTCCGCCGAGATCATGAGAAACACCGTGTCGGTTTTCGTTTTTGCGGCATCATTGAAACGCTTGGTGGAAATCGCGCAGACGGGTGTGTCGAGACTCGGAACGATGTTCAGCAATTTTTTCTTGCCCTTGTAAGTGGCCAGTGTAACGTTGTTCAAATCGCCGTCCACCAGCATGAAATCCGGTGCCTTCTCTCCGGTTTTCGGCAATTCACCGTTGGTATGTATCGTGTTGCCCTTGAGAGTTATCTTCGCCATGTTCTGCTCCTATTCTTCTAGTGATTCGGTGTACTCGTCTGCACTCATTAACTCATCGAGATCAGCTTCATCCGCCGGTTGCAGAATAAATATCCAGCCGGCGCCGTAAGGATCTGTATTGATCTTTTCCGGGGTGTCCTGCAATGCCTCGTTAACGGAAACGATCTCGCCTGACAGCGGACAGTAAATGTCCGAGGCTGATTTCACGGATTCAACTACTGCGCATTCCTCACCTGAGGTACATTCACGTTCCACTTCCGGCAATTCCACAAAAACAATATCACCCAGTTCCTTCTGGGCATGATCCGTGATGCCCACCTTGACCGTGCCATCCTCCAGCAACTCACACCAGGTATGGGCAGCGGAATATTTAAGATCATCGGGAGTCTGGCTCATGGTATACCGTAGGACGATTGTATTTTTTCACTAATTGTAGCAGGGAAAAACGAACTGATTATTACATTATTGAACCGCGTTCCGGTTCAATGGCTGGCCGGGAAGACCACCAGATGATCGATTTCCAGACGAATGCCGATCGCTTCATCAATCGGGTGATTGTGATGACTGGGCACCAGACTTTGCACACGGGCGCCACTTTCCAGCGCGAGTGTGTAGAGAAATTCCGCGCCGCGAAATGCCTTGTCCTTGACGCGGGCCGTGAGGCCGCTCTGATCATCGTGGATAATGTCATCCGGGCGTATCAGCACTTCTACAGAGGCCCCGATCGGATAACCCAGTGCAAGATTGCCGGTAATGGTTCCCAGCTCAATATCCACCTGATGTTCCCCGCTCACTTTGCCCGGCAGAAACACACCCTCTCCGATAAACCCGGCCACATAGGCACTGGCAGGACGATGATAAAGATTGAAAGCCACATCCCATTGCAACAATTTGCCCTCATTAATAACACCGGCAATATCCGCCATGGCAAACGCTTCATACTGGTTGTGGCTGACCATGACCGCAGTGATGCCGTCCTGTTTCAGGACGCTGCGCACTTCCTTGGCCAGTTGTTCGCGCAATTCAACATCCATACTGGCAAACGGTTCGTCCAGCAGCAGGATGCGTGGACGTGAAGCAATTGCACGCGCCAGCGCCACGCGCTGCTGCTGTCCTCCGGACAGGCGGTGCGGATACTTGTGCAGAAACTCTCCGATTTCGAGCAAGGCGACGAGTTCGTTGATGCGGATCTCGCGTCTCTGCGCCTTGTAATTGCGCAAACCGAAAGCAATATTTTCTTTCACCGTGAGATGTGGAAACAGCGCATAATCCTGAAACACCATGCCAACCTCGCGCTGCTCGACCGGCACCAGATGTTTGAGATCACTGACCCGCACGCCCCGGATCCAGATTTCGCCCGCTACCGGCATTTCAAATCCGGCAATGGCCCGAAGCAGCGTGGTCTTGCCACAGCCACTCGGTCCCAGCAGGCAGCCGATATCACCTTCCTTCAACGTGAACGACACATCATCCAGTATCGTCCGGCGTTCGATCGCAACCGAAATATTCTTGAGTTCAAGCGCTGCGGTCATAACCAGGCCGTGATTCTGATATGGAACGGCTGAGATAGATGACAGGGATGATGCCGGCCAGTACGATGGCGAGCGCCGGGCACGCCGCTTCGGCCAGACGTTCCTCATTGGCGAGTTCGTATGCACGTATGGCCAGGGTATTGAAATCGAATGGCCGCAGAATGAGTGTCGCCGGTAATTCCTTCAGCACATCAACAAATACCAGCAGTAATGCCGTCAGCAAACTGCCGCGCAACATCGGCATATGCACCTTGCGGATCAGCGCATAGGAATTCAATCCATGACTGCGGCCGGCTTCATCGATAGATGGTTTGATTTTGGCGAGGCCTGCATCGACGGTTTTGAGGGACACCGCAAGAAACCGCACCATGTAGGCAAACATCACCGCCACCAGCGTCCCGCTCAGCAGGAGGCCCGTGCTGAAATCAAAATGCGTGCGGGCCAGCGTATCCATCAGCCTGTCCATGGCCGCCAGTGGCAACATCACACCCACAGCAATCACCGTTCCGGGTATTGCATAGCCCATCCCGGCAATGTTGACAGCCATGGTCGCCACACGATTTGCAGCATGGCGTTTTCCATAAGCCATGTACAGGGCAAGCAGTGCAGCGAGTGCGGCGGCACAGAGCGCCAGGCCGATACTGTTCCACATCAATCTGAAAAAATGCTGATCCACTACTGCAGACCAGGTCAGCCATGCCGACTTCACCAGAAAGCTTACCGGGATCACAAATCCGGCGAATACCGGCAGGCTGCAAACCGTAAAAGCCAGCACGGCATAACGGCCGCGCAATGTTTTCTGATTGAGGGTGCTGTAGCGTGTGGAAGTATGATGATAACGTTGCAAGCGTCGTGACCATGATTCAATACAGATCAATACCAGCACAAACAACATCAACAATGCAGAGAGTTGTGCCGCGGCCGCGCTACTGCCAAGGCCAAACCACGTTCTGAATATTCCCGTGGTGAATGTAGATATCCCGAAATACTGCACAGTCCCGTAATCGGCCAGCGTTTCCATCAGCACCAGCGACAGTCCCACAATAATCGCGGGACGGGCCAATGGTATGGCCACACGCATGAAGGTTGTATATGGCCCGCAACCCAGTGTGCGTGCGGCCTCCAACGCGCACACCGATTGTTCAATAAAAGCAGCGCGACTGATTAAATAAATGTACGGGTAAAGTACAAATGCAAGCATGGTGATGGCGCCGCCCATGGAACGAATAGCGGGAAACCAGTAATCACCATACTGCCAACCGGTAATGCCACGCAGCAGGGTCTGGACCGGGCCCGATGTTTCCAGCAAACCGGTATAGGTATAGGCGATGATATACGCCGGGATCGCGAGCGGCAGTAGCAACGCCCATTCCAGGGTGCGGCTCAATGGAAAGCGGCACATGGTCACCAGCCACGCCGGCACGACACCAAGTACCAGACTGAGACCTCCGACCCCGAGCATCAGGATCAGTGAATTGAAAACATATTCTTCAAAAACAGTTTGCAGCAGATGTCGCCAGATGTCCGGCGCGGGGATCAGAAATGAGCCCAATACAGCGAGCAGTGGCAGGGACAATAACGTTGATGCCAGCAACAATCCCCAACTGCCGGCCACTTTCCGGTGTCCGGTTTTACTCACTGGTAACCCGCCGGATAATGATTCAACTACGGAGGTCATGGTCTGGTGATCAGTTTTTACTTCCAGCCGGCACGATCCATCAACAATACCGCTTCCGAGTGATGTTGCCCCAGCTGATCAAGACTGATGGCATCGGCAACATAATCGCCCCATCCGGACAGGAGCGCACTCGCGGCAATACCGGGCTTGACCGGAAATTCAAAATTCTTTTCTGCATACCAGTGTTGCGCTTCATCACTGGTAAGAAATTCCAGTAATTGCACGGCCGCTTCTTTATGCAGGGCGGAACGGGTTACACCGGCACCACTGACATTAAAATGTGCGCCATGATCATTCTGGTTCGGCCAGAACAAGGCCACTTTTTCCGCCGCTGTGCGCTCTGCCGGATCCTGTGATTGCAACATGCCACCCAGGTAATAGGTATTCACCAGCGCAATATCACATTCACCAACCGCGACCGCCTTGATCTGTTCACGATCGCCACCCTGTGGCGGCCGGGCAAAATTGGCGACCAGACCGCGTGCCCAGTTTTCGGTTTTATCCACGCCATGATGGGCAATCAGGCTGGCAACAAGGGACTGATTGTAGGCATTGGACGAAGAACGCACACACACCTTGCCTTTCCATTCCGGCCCGGCCAGCGCTTCATAAGTAGAGAGTTGTGCTGCTTGCAGTCGATCGCGTGCATAAACGATGACACGAGAACGCAGGGAGAGACCGTACCATGTTCCCTCATGATCACGATACTGTGCCGGTATGGCATTATTCAAAACTTCAGAAGTCACTGATTGGAACAGGCCCAGACTTTTGGCGCGATACAAACGCGCCACATCCGTGGTGATCAGGATGTCCGCCGGGCTGTGTTTACCCTCGATTTCCAGGCGTTTGATCAGCGCATCACCTTCACCGGTGACCAGATTGACTTCAATACCGCTGTTTTCAGTAAACCGATCCAGCAGGGGTTTGATCAGTTCTTCCTTGCGATCGGAATAGATATTCACTTCCGTGGCCTGCACCATCCCGCACAGACCCGGCAATAGCAGGCTGCCAGCCATTAATATTTTTTTTACATTCATCGTGACGTTTCCTTTTGGGGCAGTCTATCATAAATATAAATGAGAATTATTCCATAAATGTTGAGTGGTTGATGCCGGATTTTTCTATAGCATATTGATTCTGGGCTGGTATTCGATTGACCGTGGTATGCTCGTCCGCGGCAAAATTGGCCGTATAATGGCCTGTGAGCCGGTTTCTGGCCCAGGACTAACCAATTAAAGATTATGGCAGCACCCGTTAAAATAACCCCGATTACTGATAATCCGTTGCTGGCTCAGGAAGCCCTGCCCGCATTCGGCCGGATCAAACCCGAGCATATCGAGCCGGCCATTGATTATCTGCTGCAGGACAATCGCGAACGGATCGCAGCATTACTTGAACAAAACCGGGAATACCGCTGGGACAATACCCTGCAGCCACTGGAAGAACTGGATGATCGGCTGAACCGGGCCTGGTCTCCGGCCAGCCACCTGCACTCCGTCGCCGACAATGAGGCCTTGCGCCTGGCGTATAACAACTGTCTGCCCAAACTTTCTGACTATGCAACGGACATGGGCCAGAATGAAGATCTCTTCCACGCCTATCAACATATCGCCGATAGTGAAGAATACCCGCGTCTTTCCTCTGCCCAACGCAAGATCATTGATCATGCCCTGAGGGATTTTCGCCTGTCCGGTATTGCGCTGGACCAGGAATCACGGCAACGCTTCAAGGAAATCCAGCAACAACTCTCGAAACTGCAAACACGTTTTGAGGAAAATCTGCTGGATGCTACCCATGCCTGGAAGAAACATATCACGGATAAATCCCTGCTTGCCGGGTTGCCGGAATCTGCACTGTCGCTGGCCGCCCAGACAGCACAGCGTGAGGGACTGGAGGGCTGGGTGTTCACCCTCGATTTCCCTTCATACATGCCTGTACTCCAGTATGCGGACAACATGGAACTGCGCCGGGAAATGTACACGGCCTATGTCACCCGTGCTTCGGAACAGGGCCAGCCGCAATGGGACAATTCAGACATCATGCGCGAAATACTCGCGCTGCGTCAGCAACTGGCTGAACTGCTGGAGTTCGCCTCCTTCGCTCATTATTCTCTGGCGCGGAAAATGGCCAAGTCGCCAGAGCAGGTCATGACTTTCCTGAACGATCTCGCTGACCGCTCCAAAACCCGTGCCCAATCAGAATTCGCGGAATTGCAGAACTTTGCCAGAAATTTATCCCGCGTGGACAGATTACAGGCATGGGATGTGGCCTATTACTCGGAGAAACTGCGGCAACATAAATTTAATCTCTCACAGGAAGAACTGCGCCCGTATTTTCCGGTGCCGCATGTGCTCAATGGTCTCTTTGCGATTGTGAATCGTCTTTATGATCTGACCATATTGCCCGGAACAAATATTGAAACCTGGCATCCGGATGTACAGTTTTTTGATATCTATGATGCTGACAACACCCTGCGTGGTTGTTTCTATCTGGATCTGTACGCACGTCCGCAAAAACGTGGCGGCGCCTGGATGGATGAATGCCGGGTGCGCAAAAAGATCGGGGCAACGGTGCAAACGCCGGTGGCCTATCTGACCTGTAATTTCACGCCGCCGATCGGTTCTGATCCATCACTATTGACTCACAATGAAGTGATCACGCTCTTTCATGAATTTGGTCATGGCCTTCACCACATGCTGACCATGGTGGACTTTCCGGGTGTAGCCGGGATCAACGGTGTGCCATGGGATGCGGTCGAACTGCCCAGCCAGTTCATGGAAAACTGGTGCTGGGAAAAGGAATCCCTGGATTTGATTGCACGTCATTACCAGACCGGCGCTGGTTTACCTGCAGATCTCTTTGAACGTCTGCAGGCCAGCAAGATGTTTCAGACCGGTATGCAGATGGTGCGACAGCTGGAATTTGCAATTTTTGATTTTCGTCTGCATCTTGAGTACCGCGTTGATCGTCCAGTAGACATACAGGCATTGATTGAAGCCGTCCGTGCGCAGGTGGCCGTGGTGATTCCGCCGGAATTCAACCGCTTCCAGCACAGCTTTTCACACATTTTTGCCGGCGGCTATGCGGCCGGTTATTACAGCTACAAATGGGCTGAGGTGTTGTCTGCGGATGCCTTCTCCAAATTTGAGGAGACCGGCATTTTCAACAAGATGACCGGCAAGGCCTTTCTGCACACCATACTCGAACAGGGCGGCTCGCGTGATCCCATGGATCTCTTCGTCGAATTTCGCGGCCGCGAACCTTCCATAGAACCCCTGCTCCGGCACAGCGGGATCGCGGCATAAATCAAAAGGACAGCTTATGCGAACTTTCATATCCATCCTGTTCATGTTCGCAGTGGTACCGGCGTGGAGTGAAACGGTATACATCGATGACAAAGTACAGGTAGGTCTGCATGAGGAGAAGAATGTCGACAGCCCCATCCAGAAGCTGTTACCCAGCGGCACGGCACTTGAAATCATCAAACGCGATACGCCGCTGTCACAGGTCAGGGAACCCGGTGGCAACACCGGTTGGGTGGATAATCGTTATCTCGCCGACACGGCACCGGGGCGTGCCCAGTTACAGGCGGCACAAAACAAAATTTCCACATTGGAAAGCGAACTGAACACACTTAAATCTGCCGGCACCACAACGCGCACTGACAATCCCAAGGATGCCGATCTGCTGAAAGAAAACAAGGGGCTGACTGAACTGCTGAAATCAGAACGTCTCAAGGTTGGTGAATTACAGGCCCAGACGGCGGAACTGCGCAATAAACTCGGCAAGTCCGGCAACAGCGAAATGCAGGCGCAGATTGATGCCCTGCTGCAGGAAAAAATCGAACTGCAAAAACGTATCGAGGCAATGGAATCACAGCCAGCAGACCCTGAGCAGCCGGTTGCAATCGATCTGAAAGCCTTCGACTGGCGCAAGATGCTGATATTTACCGCTATTGGCCTTCTGACCGGTTTGTTTGCCGGAATTTATTTGATGGATTGGTCGAATCGACGCCGCCACGGCGGGTTCCGCGTTTAATTTCCTGTTTCCTCTTTCATGCGAATCGCTACCTGGAATGTGAATTCCCTGCGCGTGCGTCTGCCACATGTACTCGACTGGCTGCAGCATGCACAACCGGATGTGCTCGCCATACAGGAAACAAAATTGACTGATGCCGATTTCCCGCAGGAAGAATTCAAATCACTGGGCTACCACGCCACATTCTCCGGACAGAAAACCTATAACGGCGTGGCGATCCTGAGCCGTACCGCGCCCACAAACCTTATCACCGGTTTCCCGGATTATGAAGATCCACAACGGCGCGTGTTGTGTGCCGACATCGGTGATTTAACGCTGCTTAATCTTTATGTCCCCAACGGTTCCGAAGTGGCTTCAGATAAATATGCCTACAAGCTGGACTGGCTGTCACACCTGCAATCCTTCGTCCGGGATCTGCTGCCGCAGACAAAGTATCTGGCAGTGGTTGGCGATTTCAACATCGCCCCGGAGGACAGGGATGTACACGATCCCATGGCCTGGGCCGGATCGGTACTCGTCAGTGAACCGGAACGGGCCGAGTTCCGGAAACTGCTGGCAGCGGGACTAAAAGATACGTTCCGGTTGTATCCTCAGGAGGATAACAGCTACAGTTGGTGGGATTACCGTGCGGCAGCTTTCCGCCGTAACCACGGACTGCGTATAGACCACATCCTTGCCAATGAGGCCCTCGCCTCCTGTTGTCGAAGTTGCCGCATAGACAAAGCGCCACGCAAGCTGGAACGCCCTTCAGACCATACCCCGGTCATCGCCGAATTTGAGACTGTCTGAGTCCCGTGCCTGGCAAATTCCAATTGCAGAGCGGCATCGATTTGAATACACTGCTCAGCCCTTGATTAACCTAGACATAAGCATTTTAGGGCTTGCGCCATGAAAACCGACATTCATCCTGACTACCAGCAGATTACGGTCAAATGCAGCTGTGGCAACACCTTTAAAACAGGTTCCACACATAAAGGCGAACTGCATATTGAAGTCTGCTCCGAGTGCCACCCCTTCTACACTGGCCAGCAAAAGATGCTGGACACTGCCGGACGCGTGGACAAATTCCGCCGTAAGTACGGGATGCAGTAAGCCCTCAAGACTGTGCCCGGTTTTTTCTTCTACAAAAGCGCTCTTACCGGGCGCTTTTTTATTTTGGGCTGCCTGCTTTCCGTCCCTCTGTGGGTGAATTCCCAACCAGCCGATGACCTTGAGAAATACGTGCAGGATACTTCCTGCAAACTCACAGGAACTGCACAAAAAGTCACGCTTAAGAAAGTCATCGACGGTGATACGGTCATCCTCTCCAATGATGAACATGTCCGTCTGATCGGTATTAACACACCGGAAATTGGCCGGGATGGACAAAAATCGCAGATCGGTGCTGATCAGGCCCGTTATTACCTGAATGATCTCTACAAAACACATCGTGAATTCCTGCTGTTACAGGACGATGAAGCGGAAGATCATTACGGACGTACCCTCGCCCATCTGTTCCTCAAGGATGGCACTAATTTGCAGGCATTGATGCTGACGCGTGGTCTCGCCACGCCACTGGTGATCCCACCCAATCTCGATTTTCTTGAATGCTACGAAATCAGCAGCCGCTTTGCCCAACAGCATCATATCGGCCTGTGGGCACTCAAACAGTATCAACCACACGCGGCTGAAACATTGACCCCCGGTGATCTGGGTTATCGGATGGTAACTGGCACCGTCATGCGTGTGGGTGACAGTAAATCGGCGATCTGGCTGAACCTCACAGAATGGATGGCACTGCGTATTGTGCGGGCAGATGTAGCACATTTTGATCCCGGATTTTTCAAAAACATTGCCGGGAAAAAAGTAACGGCACGGGGTATGCTCTATTACGCCAACGGCCAGTTGCGGATGCAGGTGCGGCATCCGGCAGATTTGGCGGTAGAAAATCAGTAACCGGAACTGATTTTTCCGGCCGGTTGTCTTACGATCTGCTTATGCGCAGATATTTTTTACCGTTATTTCTTCTCTTCTGTCTGATATCAGGCTGTGCAACCAACCCGGTCACCGGCAAGCAGGATCTGGTGCTCATGTCCGAAGAACAGGAGATCGCCCTCGGCCGCCAGACCAATCAGCAGGTACTGGAACAATACAGCGTCTATGATGACCCTGCACTGCAGGCTTATGTCCAGCAGGTTGGCGAAAAAGTGGCGGCCAACAGTCATCGCAGTGATCTCATCTACCGCTTCACGGTGCTGGACAGCAAGGATGTCAACGCTTTTGCACTGCCCGGTGGCTATATCTATATCACGCGCGGGCTCATGACTTATCTCAATTCTGAAGCTGAACTGGCCGCAGTGCTGGGACATGAAATCGGACACGTCACGGCCCGGCATTCCGTGCGGCAGTACAGCGCCGCCCAGCTTGCCAATATCGGCGCAACGCTTGGCGCCATATTCATCCCCGGCATGAATACCCAGGCCAGCAATATGCTGGTACAAATGTTTGGCACGGCATTGTTGCGGGGTTATGGACGTGATCATGAGCTGCAAGCGGATCAACTGGGCGCAGAATACCTCGCTCGCAGCAACTATGATCCGCGGGCAATGCTGGATGTGGTCCGGGTATTAAAAAATCAGGAAACTTTTGAAACGAAACTGGCCCAGGCGGAAGGCCGTGAACCAAATGTTTATCATGGCCTGTTCTCTACCCATCCGGACAATGACACACGGTTGCAGGAAGTCATCGGCCATGCGAATGACTATTACAATCCCGACCTTGACTTTACCGGCCGTGAGATTTATCTCGAAAAAATCAACGGCATGGTATTTGGCGACAATGCCCGGGAGGGCGTGTTACGAGGCCATAGTTTTTATCATCCGGACCTGGGTTTTGCCTTGCAGCTTCCACGTGACTGGAATGTCACCAATAATCCGGATCGTCTATTGATTACCGCGCCTGGCGGTGCCGCACTGCTGCAGTTATTGCTGGAAGACATCAACAAACGGGTAACTCCGCGTGAATTCATGATCACACGTCTAAATCTGAAAAAACTCGCGAATGATCGCGCCTTATCCATAAACGGGCTGGAGGCCCATACCGGACTGGCACCAATCAATACCAGCTTTGGTCAACGCATGGCCCGGTTTACAGTGGTTTATTTCAATAATCAGGCCTATATCATGGCTGGCGTGTCGAAAGATGAGGCCAATGCTGCACAATATGATCAACACTTCATGGAAAGCGCCCAGAGTTTCCATGCCATGACCGAAAACGAACGGTTGAAAGCCCGCCCCCTGCATATATCCATACAATCCTATGCCTCTGATGCCCCCCGTTTTGGAGATCTTGCGCGTACATCACCGCTGGAAAACTACCCGGAGGACCAATTGCGCCTGATCAATGGCTTGTACCCGGAGGGCGAACCCCGTCCGGACATGATGCTCAAGGTAATTGAATAAGCATTTTCCCCACCTGCAGAATTATATTATTTAGCTGTGTTATTTAATCTGGTTTCTAAGTTTTAAAGATAAGCCTTTGCTGAAATTACCGTTCGTTTTTTATCCACAATTTTTGTGGATAAGTATGTGGATGATATGCGTACAGTAAACTCTCTCCAGCATCATTCTTACCAATATGACAAATGTGTTAAAATTTAACCACTCAATAATTATGTTTAATAATCATATAATTACACGTGATTTACTGGCTTTCAGGGCGAATGAACAAATATTCGCCGCATATTTGTTGCCTTGCCGACCAGATTGTGCATAAAACTGGTTCAAGACCAGCGCAAATCACCAGAAATTGAACTTAAGCCAGACCCGGGATTCCAAGGATTAACACTTGAAATTGTCTGTTCCGGCAGGCCGGAACAGCTGAAATCCCGGTCTCCCCAGCCGGGTATCTTTGGCCCCGGGATGCCCTCCCTCCCCTTTGACAGCCCCGGGGCTATTTTTTGTCTGTTGTTCAGCTCCAGGACCAGCCTTTGCTCACACCAGCTCCAGCCACTGGCCAAGCTTGTGCCGTGCTTCCTCAACACCGGTATTCTTCAAAGCCGAAAACAGCTGGGCTGAAACGCCAAGCGCGTTGAATTGTCGCTTGAAAGTATTCAAGGCCCGGGAGCTTTCCCCATGGGAAATCTTGTCAGCCTTGTTCAATAACACATGCACCGGCAGGGCTGCGGCCATACACCAGTGGATCATTTCCTGATCCTGCGCCGTCAGAGGATGACGGACATCAGTAATCAGAAAGAGCCCTGCCAGTGATTGCCGCGTATTGAAATATGCTTCCAGCACTTCCGCCCAATGTAATCGCGTCCTGTCAGGGACGCGTGCAAAACCGTAACCCGGCAGATCCACGAGACGCGCAGTCTCCGTCACCGCAAAAAAATTCAATTGTTGGGTCCGGCCAGGAGTTTTGCTGATGCGGGCCAGCTTCTGGTTGCCGGTAATGGCGTTAAGCACGCTGGATTTGCCGGAGTTGGAGCGTCCGGCAAAAGCCGCCTCAAGACCCTGATCCCGCGGGCACTGGGCCAGCGTATGAGCGCCCTGCATGAAGTGGGTATTATTGTAAAGATGCTTTTTCAAGATCGGTTACCATGAAGATTATTCTGCTGACATTGTGCCCATATCGTATAAAATTGCCTACACAGAAGATGTTGGCCCGAATTAACTGAACATGGCCTGCCGGGCAAAGACAATAAATTTTCTTGATCGGTAATTTTAAAAGCACATGCATAAATACGTTCTGTTCACTGTTCTGATCACGTTGTCTGTCGCCAAGCCTGCACAGGCGGGCGGAGATCCGGCTGCGGGCAAGGAAAAATCCCAGGTCTGTGCGGCCTGCCACGGCGTTGATGGTAACAGCGTAAATCCGATCTGGCCCAGATTGGCAGGGCAGCATCCCGAATACATTGTCAAACAATTACAGGACTTCAAGGCGGGCCATCGAGAGAATGCCCAGATGTCGCCCATGGCTGCCAACCTCTCTGAACAGGACATGCAGGACCTGGCCGTTTATTACGCATCACAGAAACCCAAACATGGTTCGACGGATCCTGCTCTACTGGAACTTGGTGAAAAAATTTACCGGGCGGGGAACCTCGAAGCAGGCGTGCCTGCCTGCATGGCCTGTCATGGGCCGGCAGGTGGTGGTAATCCGGCAGCACTCTATCCTGCCTTGAGCGGCCAGCACGCTGAGTACACTCAGGCGCAGCTTAAAGGGTTCCGCGAAGGTTTGCGCACCAATGACATCAACAGTGTGATGCGAACCATCGTTGGCCGGATGACAGATGAGGAAATTCGCGCGGTTTCACAATATGTACAGGGTTTGCATTAACCCAGGTTCATCACCCTGATTATGGAATCCTGATTTCACGACACCAAGTAAGTAACTATTCACATATCTCCAGCGTCAACAATGGCGCGATATGCCTGTGATGACGGACATTTCTTCAGTTGCAAAAAAGCCCCGCTGGATGCCTCTGTTGGGACGGTTTCTCGGCTCCATGAACATGGCCATCATGCTGCTGGTCACGATAGCCATTGCCTCTGTCGCCGGCACCATCCTGCGCCAGAATGAGCCCTATCAGAATTATCTGGTGAAGTTCGGGCCCTATTGGCATGAGCTCTACAAAGCGCTGGGGTTATACGATGTCTATTCCAGCGGCTGGTTTATCCTGATACTCGCTTTTCTGGTGATCTCGACCAGTGTTTGTGTAACCCGGCATACACCGGCCATGGTGAAATCATTGCGCCGGTTCCGGGAAGACATACAGGAACGCGCCCTGCAAAACCTGAAAGATCATTCTGCATGGTATTGCGCCCATGCTGTTCAGAGTCTCCGCCCACAGCTTGTCCGTTATCTGCAAAAAACCGGTTACCGCACCCGCGTGTCTGAAAGTGAAGACCGGATAACGATTGCAGCCATGCGCGGCAGCAGTAATCGTTTCGGTTACTTTCTCACGCATATTGCCATCGTTATTATCTGCATTGGCGGTCTGATTGATGGCAACATTCCGTTCAAGCTGAGGATACTGAGCGGCGATTTGAAAATCGAAACCCGTGACAGCAATATTTCCGCCATTCCATCGGAAAGCCGTCTGCCGGCAGACAATCCTTCATTCCGCTCCGGGGTTTCCATCCCGGAAGGGGCGCGGGTCAATTATGCGTTCATCAATACAGGAGGCGGGTTTCTGCTGCAGGAACTGCCATTCGCGATCCTGGTCAGGGACTTTCGCATAGAACACTACGCCAATGGCCAGCCCAAATCATTTGAAAGTGATCTGGTTATCCAGGATCCGGTCAGCGGGCGTACAGAAGAACATACCATTGCGGTCAATCATCCTCTGTACTACCGCGGTTATACTCTGTACCAGTCGAGTTTTGGAGATGGCGGCACAACTTTGCGCCTGAACATCCGTCCCTTGCAGGGCGACAACCTGGCCCAGGCCGAACTCGAAGGCACTGTAGGTCGTGCATCCGTATTTCCCGGCCCTGATGGAAATCTGAATATCGAATTCGATGATTTCCGCAAGTTCAATATTTTTCCGGCAACTGAACCGGATCGGCCAAAAGACTTTGTGGATCACGGCCCCAGTATTACTTTCAAAATCAGGCAGGCGGACGGCACCGCAAGAGAGTACATTAATTATCAATATCCCGTCGCGCTGGAAGGCCGTTACTTTTTTCTGAGCGGGGTACGTTCGGGCGTCAATGAGGAATTCCAGTACCTTTATATTCCGGTGGATGGTGATTTCAGCATGGAACGTTTCTTCCGTTTGCTCTCGTATCTGCATAACGATGCAAAACTTGAAACCATCACCCGCGATGTCGCTGAAAACAGTCTGGACCAGCTCAATCAGAATGATCCTGTTTTGCGTGACAACGTACAGCAAGCCATGCTTGCCCTGCTGCAGTTGTTCCGCAGCGGTGGTATTGATGCCATCCCGGACTATGCTGCACGGCAGGTACCCGCGGAGAAACAGGCTGATGCAATCCAGGCCTATCTCAAATTACTGCAAGGGGCTCTGCATGAAGTGTATCTCGATGTTTTGGGTGAAGAAGGTCTTGCCGTCCATGAACTTGATGCAGAATCCGCGCTCTATCTTGAAGAGGCCACAACCGCATTAAATGCCATACCGTATTATGGGGCGCCGTTTTATCTCGAATTGAAAACATTTGATGAAAAACTGGCCACCGGCCTGCAGATTACACGTACGCCGGGGCGGAATATTGTGTATCTGGGTTTCGCGATGTTGATTACCGGGGTGTTCCTGCTCTTTTACGTGGCTCATCAGCGTATATGGATTATGCTGTCATCGCATGAACAAGGGACCAAGGTCCTGATGGCCGGTACTCGTACACGGCATCAAAGGCTGTTCAGCAGGGAATTCCGGGCGCTTGCGGAAAAACTGCGGCAGGCCTGCGGCGGTTAACACGCGGTTTTTGATATGATGACAGCAGAAAAGAACACATTTGTTGAACACTCATGCAGACGATAGAAAATATTTCCCTGGATAATCTGGTGCCGAAACCGGTCTGGCAGCGTCTGCAGATCACCGACTGGCTCTGGACTGCCGGCCTGATTGCCGGCTGTATATATGCCGCTGCTAATTATCGCCTGCACATGGACAGCTATGAGCTTTTCATCCTGTTTGGCTTCGGACTGGCACTTGTTGTGGTTGGCAACCGCTGGAACGCAATCAAAATTTTTTCTCTCGTCAGTGGTTTGCTGAGTCTTGCCGCAATTCATTTTTATGGCGGCACACTGGAACGGGCCAATGATGTATTCATGCTGGAATATTTCCTGTCCAGCCAGCGCGCCATACTGTGGATGAGTGCGCTGTACATCATGGCGACCTGTGCCTACTTCGGACACCTGCTGACAGGCTCCGCCTACACCGGAAAACTGGCGACCGGATTTACCTGGTCAGCGACCGTCATGGGCTTTACCGCCATGCTGGTACGTTGGCGGGAATCTTATCTGATCAGCCCTGAAGTCGGGCATATCCCGGTAAGCAATCTGTATGAAGTTTTTGTGCTGTTCTGTCTCATCACCGCCCTGATTTATCTCTACTACGAACACCGCAACAACACCCGCGCCATGGGAACGTTTGTTCTGGTGATCATCAGCGCCGCTGTTGCGTTTCTGCTCTGGTACAGCATGAGCCGCGGCGCGCATGAAATACAACCACTGGTTCCCGCGCTGAAAAGTTACTGGATGAAAATGCATGTCCCGGCCAACTTCATTGGATACGGCTGCTTCAGTATAGCGGCAATGCTCGGCACGGCCTTTCTGCTGCGACAGACAGCAGAGCGAAATTTCCCCAACAGTTTGGTGACCGCCAGATTGCCCGCTCTGGAATTACTGGACGAGGTCATGTACAAGGTGATCACGCTGGGTTTTGCCTTCTTTACTATTGCCACCATACTCGGGGCCCTGTGGGCGGCAGAAGCCTGGGGCGGCTACTGGTCCTGGGACCCAAAAGAAACCTGGGCGCTGATTGTCTGGCTGAACTATGCGGCCTGGCTGCATATGCGCATGACCAGGGGCTGGCACGGGAGCATCATGGCCTGGTGGTCGATTATCGGTCTGTTCGTGACACTATTCGCTTTTCTTGGAGTCAATATGTTTCTGTCCGGCCTGCACTCTTACGGCGAGCTCTAGATAAAAAATCATCACGGAAAAACAAAACCATGAAACAAAAAATTCTTTTTATTGGAATATTCATTCTTGCTGCAATCAGTGCAGCCCTCTGGTTTACCAGCCGCTCTGTCACTCCTGCCGCTGTAGCCGACGCGACGCCCACGCCTGCCGCAGAACCTGCACAGCCACAGCAAGATACAGACAAGATCGAAGTCCTGGAGTTTTTCTGGTATGGCTGCCCGCATTGCTATTCGCTCGAACCCTATCTGGAAGACTGGCTGAAAACCATGCCGGAGGATGTGGTGTTCCGGCGCATGCCTGCGCTGCTCGGTAATAACTGGATTGCGCACGCACGTGCTTACTACACAGCGGAGAAGCTGGATGTGGCTGATAAAATACATTCTGCCCTGTTCGAGGCCATACACCGGGAACGCATCAAGATTACCAACGAAAAAGAATTGCAGGACTTTTTTGAATCTCAAGGCATCAATCCAGACACCTTCAAAGAAGCTTATGAATCAGAAGACGTTACAGAAAAACTCAAAACAGCTTTCAGTCTGGGCCAGTCCTACCAGCTTACCGGCGTGCCCACGATTATCGTCAATCGTAAACATACCACCAGCGTCTCCAAAACAGGCGGCAACAAGGAACTGATTGCAGACATCAATCGTTTGATTGAGCAGGAACGACAGGCAAAACAGGGATCACCCTGACGCTGGTTGAGCGGACTCGTGCAAAAATGGCCAGCCGCTCATTGATATTGTCCGGGTGCTTGTCCAGAATTGCGTTATGGGTGAACAATCCGTAATACGTTCCGGCGCTAACGCGCTCATGGTGCTTATCACCATAGGAGCTTGTACCGGTTACCTCTTCCTCCTTTACCAGGGGCATAATGAAAAAGAACGCTATCAGTCCCGCATTCATACACTGGAACGATCCCTGCAAGACCTCGAACAACAGTTGTCAAACAACAGCTATGCCCTGAAACGCGCGCAGGACAGCCTGCTCAACACAGAGGAATCCCGGGTTACACTGGAAACCCAACTGAGCGATCTGCAACAGCAAAACTGGCAGGGAAAATTCACCATACTGCAAAATGATTTTTTACATTTGCAGCAAAAACAGAACACCAGCGAGGCAGAAGTGGCTCGGCTTGATCGGGTTGTTTCATTTCTCCATCAGCAGAATGATGCTCTGCAAACGGAATTGAATACTGCACATTCTGCAAAAACAAGTCTCGAAAACGAGCGGATTTCTGCTGAAGAAAACTGGAAGAAAAAACAGCAGGCACTGGATGCAGAGTTACAACAGCAGCAACTTGCACTGGAAGATCTGACTGCCCGGCTCGAAAAAGCCAAACCCTTGCAAAATCAGCCTGAAACCATGGAAGCAGAGAGTACTGATGCTGCCGACACCAAAACCGTGGCTGTGCAACATGAAACAGCTGGTGAAGCGGATGACAAACAGAACCCGGAGATCTACCGCATGGTGCGATTACAATCAGCTTCCAGTGCCATGCAAGGAAAACCTTCGGCGACCCGGCGGCATATCCTCATGAGCGTGATCCCGACCGTGCCCGGCGGCATCTCCGGAGATGAACTGCTGACATTAATCTCCGGCATGGAGGGTACTGATGTTCTTGTACTGATCCAGAATACCGATCAGTATCTGATGCGGCCCGTGGACGATAAAACCATCAATGCGCTGGTTGCCGGCATGAATAAACAGGATGCTGATACGGCAAGACAATTGTTTGCTGCTCCATGAGCCTTTTCTCCTTTCAGGCGGCTCCCTTGAACACCAGCGCACTCTGTAAACCCGGCTTACGCTCATCCGATGTTTGTCTTGCGGCATACGGTAGCGACGCCACCATAGACCTGTGGTGTTTATCGTTGGTACGATTCAGGATCAGCCCCTCCAGTGCCGGCATTACTTCGGCATTGAGTACCAATGCTGCATGGATCGCCTCCGTACCAGCGGAAAATATTTCCTGCGCTCCCGCCTTGATCATTCCGGTACGGCCTGTATCCAGTATCTCTTTCTCCACCTTTTTCGCAAACCGCTGTGTCTTTGCCAGAAACACCTCCAGATATTTTCTCAACAAGTCCCGCAAATCCGGATTGTTGTTGATCGCTTCCTCAATATTGGTCCGTGTTGCTGATGCTTCCTCCTGCACCGTTTTCAGCATCATCGCAAGCTCGTTGCGCGCCCGTCCCGTCAGATCCTTCTGTGCCACAATCCCGGCGCTGCGGCCGCGCAATACTCCCAGCGCTTCCAGCGCCGCCGGCATTTTCCGGACCACAGTGTCCATCAGATAATAACTGTCACGTGATTGATCAAAGATGAGATGTGAGGTGTCCCCCACTCGCGCTATCAGCGCCAGAATATCGCTGATGATCGATGTATGCCGGATAAAACTCTCTTCCCGGTTAATTATGTCCAACTGCCCTTGCAATGTTTCCCATCCTGTCTGCACTGCACGCCATTGTTCACGCGTCTGCAGGATTGTCCCATAACGTTTTTCCATCAACGCTATTGTTTCCAGATCCTGTATAATTTCCCTGCGTTTCGCCTGCAGTTTATCGCGAAAACCGGTATCGCCTGACAAGAATGCATTGGTCATACCCCGGTGTTCCATTACATGTTGCTGCAGACTCTGCACCGGTTTCAGATACCATACACCGGTAACTTCATCGCTTTCATTCAGCCGGAAATACTCCACCAGTGCATTCAGTTCTTCAGCCTGTTCTTCGGTGGCCTCGCTGGCGGCGGCGGCCTGATCCACCAGTGTCGCATTCTGCTGCGTCATCTCATCCATCTGTAACAACGCCTTGTTCACCTGCTCAATTCCCTCCGCCTGCTCCCGTGAGGCCGCCGCTATCTCCGCCACAATGTCATTCACCTTCTGCACCGAACGCATAATGTCTTCCAGCACCCGGCCTGATTCATCCACCAGCTTCGCTCCGCCCTCAACCTTCTCCACGCTGTCCTCCACCAGCACCTTGATCTCCTTCGCCGCCGTCTTGCACCGCCCCGCCAGATTCCGCACTTCACTCGCCACCACCGCAAATCCACGTCCCTGCTCCCCGGCACGTGCCGCCTCCACCGCTGCATTCAACGCCAGCAGGTTGGTCTGAAACGCAATCCCGTCGATCACTCCGATAATGTCCACGATCTTCCGTGCCGCCGTATTAATCCCTTCCATCGCCACCACCACCTTGTCCATCATTTCGCCGCCCCGCTCGGCATGCGCACGCGCCCCGCTCGCCAGCTGGCTCGCCTGCTGGGCATTGTCCGCATTCTGGCTCACCGTACTCGTCATCTCTTCCATACTCGAGGCCACCTCCTCAAGACTCGAGGCCTGCTCCTGGGTCCGTTGCGACAGGTTGGCATTGCCCTCGGCCACCTGCTTCGACGCCACACCGACCGTGGCCGCACCGGTGCGGATGCCCTTGATCACTTCCGTCAGCCTGAGCCGCATGTGATACAACGAGTTGTACAACCGGCTCACCTCATCTCCGTTACTGTTCTGATAGATGTTTACTGTCAGATTCCCTTTCGAAAGTTGCCGAATCACCGAAATGATGCCGTCTATGTTGCGTATGAACGTACGGCTTATAAAAAATATGATTAGAAGCACCAGCAACAAGCAGGCAAACACCTTGGCGAGCGCTGAATATTTTTCACCCTGCAAGCGATTAATACGCGTTTCCAGCAATGTCTCCAGAACCGGAACCACTTCGGCGTTAAGCTGTAATGCAGCATTAATCGCACCAGTCCCGGAAGTAAATATTTCTTCTGCACCTGCAGTTATTGCCCCGGAGTGTCCCGAACTGATAATTTCCTTTTCCACCAGTCCGGTGAACTGCCGGACCTTCTGCTGTAATGCGTCTATATATCCACTGAGCAGTACTTCCAGCTCCGGATTGTTCCTGATGGCATTTTCGATATCTGACTGAACTGCCTGTGTCTGTATTCGTACTTTTTCTTCCATGATTACAAGCTCCAGACGTGCCTCGTCTGTAAGCGATTTATTTGCCGCAATGCCCGCACTGCGCCCGCGCAAAACACCCAGTGCCTCCAGCATCACTGGTATTTTCTCCACGACTGCCCGTACCAGATAATAACTGTCACGTTCGGTGTCGAATACCAGATTGGAAGTGTCTCCGATGCGAGCGATCAGCGCGATAATATGTTTGATAGTGTCAGAGTGGCGGGCAAAACTTTCCGCGCGGCTGATGTTGTGCAGACGGCTTTCCAGATCATGCCAGTCTGCCCTGACCTTGTTCCATTGTGAGATCGTATGGAACGTGGCACCATGCCGTTTCTCCATCTCCGCTATAGCGGCCAGATCCTGTGTGATCTCCGCGCGTTTCGCCTGCAGCTTATCGCGGAAACTGGAATCGCCTGATAACAATGCATTGGTCATGCCGCGGTGTTCCATTACATGTTGTTGCAGGCTTTGCACCGGATCCAGATATTTCGTTCCGGCAATTTCGTTTTGCACAAGACCAATATCCCGGTCTTTTTCCACGACCAGCAGATAAACCAGGTAGTTACCGGGTACAGACAATATAACCACAATAACGAGCAGCTTCTGCCACAGCATCATCCTGTTAATCAATCCCATCATGACTCGGCCCTCCTTTTAATCATTCCGTAATCTAGAAATACCGGACATAAAAAAGCGCCCATCAATGGCTCTCAGGTAGCTCATTGCATGGACGCCTTTGTCCGTTTTGTACCATCACGCCCGTCCATCTTCTAAACTGTCAGGCCAGTTAATGACTTTTTGAAGCTAGCGTACTATTCTGGTATTGCACTGCAATATCACTGCCAGTTTTGCTGGTCTTGGCTATTTATTCATTAAATCAGGCGGTTAAATGGTGCGCAGGAATTAATGCCTGCATTAAGCTGCCGATTGCCACGCACCTGAAGAGCATTCCTGGCTGATAATCCTGCACAGTATCAGTGCGTGCCAAAACGCCCATGTAAACAACTGCTGGGCAATCCTCTGCAGTGTCATGATCTTGTGAGTCAACTCTTTCTGTTATGCCGCTATCAAATCCGGCTCAACATAAATCGAACGGCAATGTCACCTTCAAGTCTCTGCCGAAGTCAGGCAATTCTGTCAAGCGCCAAGTGTTGCATGCTCTGTATGAATTAATGATGAGAAATAAATTACAGCAGGATTACAGCATCTGTATTTTATCTTGAAAATGACATTGAAACCGGCGGATATTGATTATGAAATCCTGCGCGGACAGGCAGGATACCGGCAGGGAAATAACCGGGTCTTGTTACAAGGCCAGGCGCGAGACCTGGCGGCGCATATTACAACTCAATGACATCGCCAAGTACCAGTTGATCCATGGGCGGCTGTATAAAATCTCCCTGACCATAATCGAAATTCAGTTCTATCGCTGTATTCAGTTCATGTGCACTGCTGATTTTTTCGATCACAGTGATGACACCGAGGTCCCTCGCTTCCCTGCTGATGTCCGCAATACTGTTGATTTTCTGCTTGTCCATGGTGAATTTGATGAATTCAAAACCACCCTGCTTGACACAGGTCTTCAGTACTTCGGTATTGACAACATCAAACAACGCAAAGCTCACTCCCCAGGTGTCCCGCATCTTGTTAATAAAATTAAGCGCAATTTCCTTGTGACTTATGAATTCAGGTGGATGCAATTCAAACACCATGGTTGATGCGATATTCGGAACTTTGGTTTTTTTGATCAGGCTCTCCATCCATTCAAACAACTTGTTACTACGCAGCGATTCTTCAAACAGACGGATAAACAATCCGCAGGTCTGCGGGGACTTCCCCTTTTTCATATTCAGGATCTGTGCAAGTGCATAGCGGGTGACCCAGAGATCAAGGATTGCAGGGTTGCCGCTTTTGATATCCATATTCCTGATTTCCTGTGCATCAATAGACTTTCCGTCTTTCTGGACCAGATTGACCCGCATCTGGAAATAACTGGCCTTGAATGAAGTTGCTGTATCGGACAAGGCAATATAGGGCTGGAAATAGGGCTGGATACTGTTGAGCTGGATGATTTCAGCCAAATCAATCTGTGCCGGTTTGGGCGGTGGCGCAATAGACGGTTCTGCTATCGCCGATGATTTCACAGCCGGGGCCTTTACAGAGGGCGGTTTCGGTGGTTGAACTCCATGCACATAGATTGGAACGCCTTGATCCTGCGCAGTAACACAGGCCTTGTCTGCCCGTTCCAGTGCTGTATCGACGCTTTCCTTCTGATCAATAACGGCAATCCCGATACATGCCGAAGCTTCTATTACAGTTTTGTCATCGGCCTTGAAGGGCTGGCCGATAAATGTCTGTATCCTGCTGGCCAGCGTTCCACCGAACTGCCTGTCCGGACAATTATGAATCAGGCAGCAGATTGCTGCATCTGCCATGCGTACAATATTCAGCTCCAGCTTTTCATTGCGGATCAATCTGGCGATGCCGGAAGTAATATGCGTTATATAATTATCTGTCAGCAACAAACCATGATGTTCATAAATCTCCTTGTACTGGTTGATGCGAATCTCGAGCAAAAAAGAAAATTTGTCTGTGGTCTGCTTTTCGATAGCTTCCTTGATTTTTTTATAGAAGAGAACCTTGTTGAAAATATTGCTTTGCAGATTAAGCGTGTTGGAAAGATTTTCCTGCATCCGCCGCTTTTCCATGGCGTTATTGACGGCCTGTTTCAGACGGTCAAGTGATAATTTGGTTTTATTGATATAGTCCTGCGCACCGAAGCGCATCGCTTCCACAGCTATTTCCTCATTACCATGAGCGGTCAACATGATTGTGGCAGGGAAACTGCCGCTGCTTTTGTATCTGCGTAACCAGTCAAGTCCGTTTTGACCATTACCAAGATCATAATCCAGCATCAGCAGATCATATCTGCCCCATTCGATATTATCCGCAGCAGTTTGCTGCTGGGCAGGGTCAAAAAAATCAATGCGCACGTCCGGCATCAGTTTTATAAAAAAAGTTTTCAGCAAAGAACGAAATATCTCGTCATCATCTATGATCAGCACTGTTTCTGCTTCAGATTTTGTTTCAGTAGTATTCATTATCAATATCAGGCCATCACAATCATGGATTATTCACCATAAAATGCAGCCTGGTTTCGTCCCTTGTCCTTGGCCTTGAACAAGGCCACATCTGCACGCCGCATAATCTCATCCGAGGTTTTGATTTCATCCGTATATACTGCAACACCTATGCTCACTGTGCATGCGATCATGGCCTGATTGATCTCTCCCGTATCATCAACATAGAATGCCTCGTTCTCAACGGCGGCCCGAATCTTCGTTACTACTGCCCTGGCACCGACAAGTTCAGTATTTGGCAACATAATCACAATCTCATCCTTGCTATACCTTGCAACAATGTCCGTTTCACGAATCGAGGTTTTGATCAGCTTGCCCAGGCCGGAAAAAAAATTAGACGTATGCACAACGCCGTATGAGCGCGTAATTTCATCAAGGTAATCAATCTCCAGCAGCAGCACCGAGAATATCTGCCGGTGTCGTCGCGCCAAAGCCATGACTTCTCTCAGGCGGAGATCAAAATAACCACGATTATATATTCCCATGGCTTCATCACTGATTCGCTGCCTGTCCATGACCTCGGTCGTCAGTATTACATCATAGGCCTCTGTCAGTGATCGGCACACGATCATCACAAAGAATGCCACCAGAAATAATATTGCGGAAGCAAGCAATATCAGCTGGGTATCATCCGCATAGGTGCTGTACAGGGCGAAAATAAGATAAAGAACGGAAAACAATCCTGTGAACAGCACCGGCCAGATCAACTGGTTTCTGATTTTCCCTGCCGACAGATTGCGGCCGAACCTGAGAGTGATGCTGAAACAATATATCTGCAACAATGAGCCCAGTAACAATGACAGTACACAAGCAGTTTTTATAATCTGTGCTTCATTCATTGAGAGTTCTTTCTCTGTTCAACCGGATTGTCCTCAGCATACCCCGTGAAACATCCCGGTTGTTGCTGCACAAAAAACCGTATGTATTGCCTGTAAACGGGTTAATCAGGCGCATGAGCGCAATACAGCCGGGATTGGTAAAGCTGCCTATTATCCCCGTCTCTCGCGCCGGGGCAACCCTGACAAGCCCCCAAACCATGCTGCCATGCTTTAGCAACCACTGTAATTAATGCTAGTATTTAAAAACAGGCTTGACGAGGTTTTCCCTGTAATCTGTATATTAATGTAGGCTGATGTACTGCGGTAAGTTCGATGCTGCTGTTTTGAAGCTTTGTCCTCCGGCGCACCCGGGGCAGGTGGCCGAAACTGGTTAGAAGCATCATGTGTTCCCGGCAGAGCTCTGGCTGTTTTTCATTACCGGGCGGTTGCCGGAATATGACGCCATATCCGGAAAAGGCAGTTAACCCAGGACTGAATTATAATGACAAAAGATACTTTCACGATTGCCTCTATTGGTTTTGAAGAGCGGGATCAGAATGTCCTGCTGACACTGATAACACTGGCGAAGAACCGTTTGCCCCGTTTCACGCTCTTTGAACCCTCGCCGGATAAAAAAATGGCGGACATTCTCATCGTTGACGCCGACAAACCCGATGCCGTCCAGCGCTGGAATGCCTATCTCAAACTGCACCAGAAAACGGCAGACATCTCGACCGTCATGGCTTGTGAGGAAGTTCCATCTTCCAGTCCCAATGACAAAACCAGTTATATGAAAAAGCCACTGGCGGCCACGCGGTTATTGTCGGTGCTGGAAGAACTGGTCACCCATCATCAAGGTTATGAGGCACCGCAGGCGTTTGATGGAGAAATTACCGGCAGTGTTGATGCCGCTGCTGCTACAGGTGGTGCCAATAACAACATAGCTGCACTTGTGGTCGATGACAGCCTGCCGGTAAGAATACAGATGAAGAAGGCACTTATCAATATTGCCGGCCGCGTGGATTTTGCTGAAACCGGAGAAGAAGCGGAAAAACTTATCCGCAGCAATAACTACGACATCATTTTTCTCGATGTGATATTGCCCGGTGTGGATGGTTATGATCTCTGCAAGATGATCAAGAAAGATCCGCAAAAAGCCAAAACGCCAGTCATCATGCTCACCAGCAATTCATCTCCCGCAGACAGCATCAAGGGTAAGATGGCCGGTTGTGACACTTATTTGATCAAACCGGTTCGTCAGGACATTTTCAAGGAAGTGATCCATGAGTACCTGGGGCTTGAATAATCACGCATACCCGTCGACTGTCAAACCATGATGACACCTACTGCCGCTCTGGATTTCCTGGCCTCCCGCAAACGGGGAGGGTTCGATCTTTATCAACAGGAAAAAAAAAAGAAACCCGTTATGGTTTCAGGATTGGTGAACACCAATTCCTCTTGCGGCCGCTGGAAAGCGTGGAAATCATAGAGCCTGTACCGGCATGTCCTGTTCCCAACACACCGCAATGGTTCGCAGGAATGATTAACCTGCGCGGCAATCTGTTACCTGTATTTGACATCAAGCGATTGCTTGGATCGGAACATCCGGAAACGCCCAAATGGATAATGGTTTTCGGTCAGGGCAGTTATGCCGCCGGTATTTATGCAGACACACTGCCGGTCAGTGTTACCGTCGATGGAGAAGCAGAAGCGCCACCGGAATTGCCTTCCATTCTCCAAGGTGCCGTGGAAAGGATCTACAGACAGGGTGATAACGTATGGATTGAAGCAGCGCTGGAGAAAGTGTTCATGGAATTACGCACACAGTTTTGATGAATCAGACAGAAGAGCGGTTAGACACCCCGCCCTCGACTGGGAAACCGGCAGAAGAGTGACTATCCAATAAACCAAGGGGAGTGGTGGCAATGAAACAACCGGCACCGGAAGAACGGAAAAAAAAATTACAATCTTCGCAACTGATCAGCATGTTAATGCTGCTGCTGATGGCAATTCTTTTCAGCCTGGCCCTCCTGTTTCATACCATCGGCAAACTGCGGGATGCATTGTCTGCGGTGCAACCCGATGCCGTCAGCAGCGATCTGGCCACCACGGTCGCCATGATCATTTGCGCCATTTCTTTCATACTCATGGTGCCTTTGTTGAGACGACTGGTTCATTCACTGGATGAGCATGTCAAGGCCGAGCAACGCACCAAGCAGGAAAACCAGGAACTCAGCAATGCTGTGGTCAACCTGCTGCAGGGTGTAGACAAGCTGAGCCAGCGCGATCTGACGGTACGCATGGACATCACCGAAGATGCCACTGCACCGATCGCAGATTCACTGAATCTGCTGGCCGACGAAATTGCCGGAATCCTGCAGGGTGTAACCCGCATCTCACACGATATCTCCCATTTCTGCCAGTCCGTCAAAGACCATTCGGACACGGTCATCCGTTATGCAAATCAGGAACGCGATGAAGTGGATCTCGCCAATGCCGAATTGACCGAGGCATCAGAAGTCATGGTCAAGATCGCTGAACTGGCAAAAACCTGCGGGAGTGCTGCTGATGAAGCCATCGATACCGCAGCGAAGGCCAAGGAAACCGTGGTAAGCACTGTCGGCGGCATCAACAGTATTCGTGAAATCATCCGTGAAACAGAAAAACGCATCAAACGTCTGGGCGAACGCTCACAGGAAATCAGCAGCGTGGTGAGCCTGATCAACAGCATTGCTGAACGCACTCATATACTGGCCCTGAATGCGAGCATTCATGCCGCTTCGGCCGGCGAAGCCGGCCGTGGCTTTGTGGTAATTGCGGATGAAGTACAGCGCCTGGCTGAAAATGCCCGTGAAGCTACGGGCCAGATTTCATCACTGGTCAACAACATCCAGACGGAAACATCGGAAACTGTCACCATCATGAACAACGTCATCACTGAAGTGGTATCCGGCACCAAGCTCGCAGAGCAGGCTGGTGTACAGATGGAAGAAACCCTGCTGCGTACCCATCAACTGGTCAACATGGTTCGACAGATTGCAGTGAATTCAGATCAACAGGTCAAAACCGCCACACTCATCACCGAGCGGGCCAGGGCCATCAAGGGCAGTACCCAGAAAACCAACGCAGAACTGCAGGAACAATCAGTGTATACCGACAAACTGGTGCAATACTCCTCGGAACTGGTCAAGGCTGTTGGTGTCTTCAAACTGCCGGATACACCGCTCAGAGAGAATGTCTCCCCTGATGAGCGGAATGTAATGTAATCGTGTCCGTATCTTCCGGCCACGGACAATTGTTACTTCCGAAATGCCAGATTCAAAGACAATACTACTGCAGCATCTGGACCGGCAGGAAACGCTCCTGCAGAATGCCGTTTCGGTTCCGGAACAGTGGCCGTTATTCCTCGCCGCTCTGGAGGAGTTTGGTGAACTGGCCCTGGCGGCGGACTTTTCCGGATTACTGGATCTGTGTCTGATATTCCGGGACATCCTCGCCAGCTGGCGGAGCGCCGGAATAACCACGGATGCCATGGATTTCTCTGTACTGAGTGTCTGGCCCGATTCCATGCGCAGCTATCTTGCTGAGCCCGAATCAGACAGTCACAAAGACGCCCTGATCCAGTTGATCTCTTATCCCGCCTGGGGCACAGTCATTGATCCGGATACCGCCGCCATGCTCAGGGGTCTGCTGGACCTTCATGGCGTCCCCAGCGGGGGATCTCGCCCCGTCACGACAGAACTCGATCTTGGTGAACTTGCGGCGCCCGAAGCAGGATTTCCTTCCGTATCAGAAACTGCATCGACAGAAGTGGTGATCAATCCTGCGTTACCAGGTCAACTTCGGGAGTTGATCGGCATCATGGTCACGGAGCTCATGGACATCAGGACCACTGCACAAAAGATCCGTGATCTGGTTCAAGCCGGCAATGGAGAAGATTCTGCTTTGACACAACTGTGGCAGGAAATGACCCGGACACTGGAATATTACAGTGATGCTGTTCGCAGCATAGAATTCCACGGATTGAGCGCGATTGTGACCCGTGTGCACGCCAACCTTGCAGGATCAGATACCCGCAAGACGAAACCGTTGGCGGCACTGATTGAACTGGTGCTGGAATGGATGGATGTCATGCTGGGCTACCTGCAAAACCCTATCAGCATGGACAGAGCAGATGCCCTGCTGGACTTCATGCAACGGGAGCAATGGCAGCAGCCGCTGAGTTCCGAAGAGGCGCACACTGTCTCAGCATTATTCAAAACCCTGCCTGGCACAGCCGCCGCGGACAAGAAACCTGCGCGATTACAGCAGGCCGGAGCAGAGGATGTATCGCTGGTTCTCCCCGATGACGTGGACCAGGATCTGCTTGAGGCCATGTTGCAGGAACTTCCTGCACAAGTGGAAGCACTCACTGCAGCCCTGCAACGATTAAACAGCGGTGGTGAACAGGACGATATCCTGATAGCAAAACGCATAGCCCACACCTTGAAGGGCGCAGGCAATACTGTCGGTATACGGGGTGTGGCCACACTCACGCATCATCTTGAAGACATACTGCTGGCCCTGCACAAACAGGAAACTCTCCCTGGCCCGCATATCATGCAAACCTTCCTGAATGCGGCAGACTGTCTTGCCACCATGAGTGAATCCCTGCTTGGGACGGGCGATCCGCCCGCTGACGCACAAGCCGTACTGCAGGAAGTGCTGGACATGGCAAACATCATTGATCAACAGGGCGTCACTGTACTGAATGCCATGACAAGCGCAACTCCCGCTGCAACTGTGAGGCCGCAACGTGAACATGAGGAGACTGCAGCAGCGGGCAAAGTCGAGACCGGTGAGCGAGAAGTGGTTCCCATGCTGCGCATACCGGCCGCATTTGTAGACAATCTTTTGCGTCTTGTCGGCGAGTCGAAAATTACTACAGGCCAGATCAACAACTTCATCTATGAAACACTGCGAGAGATGAAGGATCTTCGGCACTGTTTTGACCAGTTGCAATTACTCGGCGCCAAGGTTCAGGAATTAACCGACATCAAGGATTTGAACAAGGCACAACAGCGTCTGCAAACCAGTGCCTATGACGCACTTGAAATGGACATTTATACTGAATTACACACCTACAGCAAGTGGCTCGCCGAAGCAACGGTTGATGCTCATGAAATCAGCCGTTCCGTAACATCCAATCTGACCAGTCTGCATGACATGCTGGCGGTACAGGCACGTCTCCATAATGAAACCCAGGAGAACATCATGCAGGCCAGGATGCTGCCGGTGGAAACGCACGCGCAGCGCCTGCATCGCTGCGTCAGGCAGGCGGCCAAACTGACCGGCAAATCCGTGGAACTGCAACTGGTTGGTGGCAGCACCCTGCTGGACAGTGAAACCCTGAATGCCTTGCTCGATCCTCTTATGCATCTTCTACGCAATGCGGTGGACCACGGCATAGAAAACCGTGAGGAACGTCTTGCACTGAACAAACCTGAACATGGCACGATCACATTGACGTTTGTCACCGATGGCAACAATATTATTATCCAATGCCGGGATGATGGCCGGGGCCTCGATCTGGACGCGATTCGGCGGAAGGCCCTTGCCAGAGGATTATTGCGGGAGGATCAGGCAATCAGTGATGCTGAACTCAAGCAATTCATACTGCGTCCAGATTTCTCCACCAAGGAAGAAACCACACAGGTATCGGGGCGCGGTATCGGGATGGATGCGGTGCTGTCAAGTATCAGCGCCCTTTCCGGCACCCTGAATATGGACAGTGAGGCCGGCAAGGGTTGTACCATGCGTATCCGGCTGCCGCAGAATACACTCACGCAATTTGCCCTGCTCGTGCGCATGGGACCACGCCATCTTGTCATTGCCAGCCGTGACATAGTAACTATTGTGCATCATGAAAACGGTAAACTGCGTAAATCGGGTGATGACTGGGCATTCGAGACAGGCACGGATCGGCACCGCGCCATTCCAATTGAAAAACTGCTGAACATCTTTCTTGAACGGCGTAGCGAAGAACGACGTCCGCGTACCGCAATTCTCTATATGACAGAAAGTGGCATGACCGCGGTAATGGTAGAAAAAATCCTGAGCAGCGGCGACTACGTCGTCAAACGACTCGGGAATTATATTCCCAACATCCCCGGCATACTGGGAGTTACCCTGCTCGGCGATGGCATGGTCGCACCTGTACTGGATGTTGCGGAACTGCTGCGTCATCCTCTTTCTGCTGACACAGGCGATACCCGTTATGCCCGAGAGTTTCGTACCTCGGCAAAACTTCCAACAGCACTGGTAGTGGACGATTCGCTCAGTGCAAGACGGGCATTGGTTCAGTTTATGCGCGACGCCGGCTATGAAGTACGGCAGGCACGGGATGGCATGGAGGCCATGGACATTATTCTCGCACACAAGCCGGATCTGCTTCTGTCAGATCTGGAAATGCCAAGGATGAATGGCATGGAACTGGCCGGGCATGTACGCGCCAACCCCGGCACGAAGGATCTGCCGATTATCATGATTACTTCACGCGCGGCGGCGAAACATCGTGAAGAAGCCATCGCCTCCGGAATAAATGTGTATCTGACCAAACCATTTGCCGAGGATGAGCTGCTGGAAGAGATACGCAAGTTGCGCCAGTCTGCCACAGTGGTATCTTCCTCCTGATAACTGTTCATCATGCTTGCGGAAACTTCTGTAAAAAGTTACATAAAACTGTCTCTGGGACGGACCCGCCTGTTACTGCCGGGAGAAGAGCTGCTGGCCATGGAACCCGTGCAAAAGGTCAGGGCCTCCACCCGGCAGACCGGCACGGCGGGGGTCATTTCAGTCAACGGCAAAGAACATTCTGTATTTGCACCGGATGAGAATCTGGAATGCACTACTACAGCCGTTAACAATCAACAGGTTTGCGTCTGTCTGGCGGCGGGGGCGGTGTCCCTCTGTCTTCTCTGCGATGATGCTGCGCTGATTCATCTTTACGATGTTAAACTGCATGCTTTGCCGGCCTGCATGTACAGTGGTCTTGATGTTATTCTCAACATCGCCGTCAGCAACGATACGCTTTACTGCCTGAGTGACACGGTGTGTCTGGCCAGGCTGGTCGATAACCCCTGTCCCGGACCGGAGGCCACGCCTGCCCCATGACGGACCCAGAGCAGATAACCGTTAGCTCTCGCAAAGCCTGGTTACTGCCCCTTGGCAACCGCTTTGCTGCGATTGGTGAATTTGAAATGGCACATATCATTACCGGCTGGCAACGATACATGCCGATCCCGCGCAGTCCGGTCTGGTGCCGTTATGTTTTTATATGGCAGGGACGTGTATTACCCTTGCTGGATCTCGGAGTCTATCTGGATCCGGCACGCACCACCGGAACCAGGGCAATCCTGCCCACTGCCCGCGACATTGTCGGTATTGTCGCCTACGAGGACCCGCAGGGAAATATCGGTTATGGCGGCCTGAGATTGAGCGCTCCACCGGCCATCCGATCAGTTACCGATGACGGAATGTGTGATTATCCTGCCGGCAATACTGACTGGAGCAGGATTGCACTCTCCTGCTTCGAAACGTCTGAGACAGGGCCTGTGCCTGTTCTGGATATTACCCGTATTTTCTGTACACCGGCGGACAGCCCCGCTTCGACCATCGGGGGATCGGCATGAGATTCCTGATTATTGATGATGACGCGAGTTTGCGCAGTCTGCTGAAGTTGCGTTTGCAGCAAAAATGGCCGAATGCTGCGATTGAATTGTTTGATCCGGCCAAGTCCGGCATGCCGCATGCCAACTTTCCATGGAAGGATTACAACATTGTTTTCCTCGACTATGACCTGGGCTTTAATTATCTGACCGGACTTGATCTGCTACCCAGCATAAAACAGCGAGGCAAGACACCCATAGTGATCATGGTGACCGGGCAGGATAGTGTGGATGTTGCCGTTAAGGCCATGCGCCTCGGAGCAGATGACTACCTCATTAAATATGATTTGGTTACTGACAAGTTGTTTGAAATGATTGATGAAGCACTGGCTTCCGGCGAGATTTCACAGGAACTGAAAAACATCGGCACGCCCGTCATAAACGAGTCACGGCCATCGGAACCACACCAACAGTGGCAAATCCCCGGATACACCTGCATTTCCGAAATCCGAAAAGGACAAACCATCACCCTGCTCGCAGAACGCGATCAGGATAAACACCGGGTTGTACTCAAGGTGCTGCCCGTCCAGGATATAAAAACTTCAGCCGTGCTGCTGAAACGCTTTGCCCAGGAATTGAACATCCTCAGCGAAATGAATCATCCACATATTATCAAAGTGCTGGATCATGGCATAACTCCCGATTACGCCTGGTATGCAACAGAATTCATGACGCGCGGGGATCTGGCCAAACGTATTACCCAGGGAAAAGTAACTTCACAGCAGGCGAAGGACTATATCCTGACCATCGCGGATGGACTGTCCGCACTGCACAAACGCGGCATCGTTCACCGTGATATAAAACCCAGTAACATACTGTTCAGTAACGATGATACTCTGGTCATTGCTGATCTGGGGATTGCCAAGGATCTCGCAGCCAATGAAACGTTCACGATGCATGGTGATGTGCTTGGAACTCCTTATTATATGAGTCTTGAGCAGATCAATGGTACGCCGGTGGATCAACGAAGTGATATCTATAGTGTCGGTATCGTTTTATATGAATTGCTTACAGGTGAACGGCCGTTTACAGGAAATTCGATTATGGAAGTCATATACAAACATACCACTCACAACCTGCTCACATTGCCCGAAACGCTGGAAGAATGGCAGGCGATTATCAATAAAATACTCGCTAAAAATCCAGTGGACCGTTACCAGAATATGGAAGAGTTTATTGCCGCAGTGAAGGCGATCTGACCGTGCGTCGTGCTGGAATGATATTCACAACAGACATCTGCCTGGATTGATGGCTGACAACAATACTTCTCAACTGCATCAGGAGGTCGCCGATACAGGCGCCCTGCCGGAGTTTGCAGACGGCAAATCAGGCTATTCAGAACAGCACCCGCTGGTACGCGCGAGCCTGCTGGAAATTCTTTGCCAATCCATGCCTGCCAGCCAGTTTGCAATTATCGTTGGCGCCGTCATTTGTGTTTTTGTTCTTTATGGACACAGTCCGGCATCACTGCTGTTCACGTGGTTTTGCGCTGTCAGCACATTTGCCGCTGTCCGCATCTACATGGCCCGCAAATACCTGCGTGGTGGCACACGAAACCTCGATCAACTCGATCGCTTTCATATGATCTTCAATGGCTGGACTGCAGCCATGGGACTGGCCCTGGCGGCCGGTGCTGTTTTTCTGCCGCCCCCGCAATCCACCCCGCTGGTAGGCATTACCATCATGGTTTTGTTTGCCATAGGAAGTGCTGCGGAGGTGGGCATGGCCGCCGTACCTACGACCCTCATTATTTTTATTCTTTGCAGCTACGCGCCGCCGGCCTTTTGGCTGATCGCAAACCGCCCTTATGAACAACAATTACTTGCCGTGTTGCTCATCATTTACATTGGCCTGATTCTTGTCATTACCAGTCATCGTCACCAGACCTTTCTCCGGAATATATTGCTGAGATTACAGAATGAAACTCTGGTGAAGCGTTTGCGCGAAGATGCGATGGCCAAGCTGAATATCCGTAACCGGCTGGAAGAGAGTGAACGGCGTTTGCGCGATTTGTTCGAAAATGCCAGTGATCTGATATTCGTGATTTACGTAGATGGTACCTTTGCCTATGGAAATCGCAAGTTCATGCAGGCACTTGGCTATTCTGAAAATGAGATCATGAATCTGAAGCTCTCAAATGTGGTCCATCCTGATCAACTGCAGAATTTCTGGAAAAATCTTGAACCATTACTGTCAGTATCCGAGCTCAGCTTCGAATCAGTACTGGTAAATCGAAGCGGACAGCACATTCATGTTGAAGGCACTTTTAATTATGTCATCAAATATGGCCGTCCGTATCAGGTTCGTGGCTTCTGCCGTGACATCACACAGCGCAAGCAGGCCGAGGCCGAATTACGGGCGGCACAAAGCAAATACCAGAATATCGTTGATAATGCCCAGGACCTGATCTTCACTACTGATCTGGAAGGCAAGCTGACTTTCGTGAACAAGGCTGCGTACGCGATCACCGGTTACAGCATGGCTGAACTTGTCGGAATGAATTTCCTCCGACTCGTACATCCTGATCATCGCAGGCCCGCATGGAAATTTTATGTCGACCAATTACGGCAGAAAACACCTGACAGTCGCTATCTCTTTCCGATACTCACCCGCAACCGGGAAACAAAATGGATACACCAGTTCACCCAGATATTGTTTGAAAATGGTCAGCCTGTGGGTTTTCAGGGTGTGGCCCGGGACGTCACTGATCGCATCAAGATCGAAGAAGAGTTGCGGCGCGCGCGGGATGAGGCCGAGGCAGGCAAGCTGGCTGAAGAAAATTTCATTGCCTGTGTCAGCCACGAAATACGCACACCAATGAATGCTGTAGTCGGTTTTATCGATTTGATCTCCAAAACCGGCCTTGATCAGTCACAACAGGAATATCTCTGGAGCCTCAAACACTCGTCGGATCGATTACTGAAAATCGTCAATGATCTGCTGGAAATCAAACGCATACAAGCTGGCAAAATTGAATTTGTCAAAGCACCGTTCTCGCTGAACAACGTGATCAAACAACAGATCAGTATTTTTTCCAACCAGGCAGGACTGAGAGGCATCAAACTTCACTACAATATTGATCCCACCGTGCCGGATGCGCTGGTCGGAGATGAGGCACGGCTCAGTCAAATCCTGCAAAACCTGATTAGCAACAGCATAAAATATACCGAACAGGGTCAGGTGCGGATCGGTGTCAGACGGGAACAAACAGACGGTGACACCGTGCGCCTGTGGTTTTCCGTCATCGATACCGGTGCCGGCATTCCCCGGGAAAAACTGTCCGGCATATTTGACACCTACCAGCAGGTAGATACCAGAAGGGATTCCTTCAAGGGCAGCGGGCTCGGTCTGGCGATATTCAAAAATCTGGTAGAACTGCAGGGTGGGGAGGTTGCAGTGGACAGCGTGCTGGGCGAAGGCTCAACCTTCAGCTTCTGGCTGGATTTTGCACCTGACCGGAAGAGCGGACTGAACGAAAAGGAGACCGACATGCGGGAACTGCTGCATGGACTGGGCCAGGTTTCACTGCTGCTCATTGATGATGATGTCATGAACATCTACATTGCTCGCAAGTTTCTGGAGGAATTTGACAACATTACCGTCACTACAGCAGACGATGGGAAAAAAGCGCTCAATGAATTCAGCAAGCGTGATTATGATATCATCATGACGGATATCAATATGCCGGTCATGGATGGCTATGAGCTGACCCGGAACATACGTGAGAATTTTGCCAGCCCGAAACGTGATACTGTCATCGTGGCCTTGACTGCAGAACTCACGCCCCATGAAAAACTCAGGATGGCCGGCATCGATTACTATCTGATGAAACCTTTTACCCGTGAGGCCTTGTACAAAAAAATGTATGAATCTCTCACCCGGCAACGTGAAACCTGACCGATCTTGCGCATAACATTATGAATCTTGTTGACCCTCAACTGCTGGATAAAAATTGCGCGGGCGATCCATCCATGATGCGCGAACTAATCAATATGGGATTGCTGTCGATCAATAACTCTGTAACAGATATCGGGTCTTCTCTTGAAGCCCAGGACTGGGACAGGCTCGCCCGTGTTTTGCATAAACTCAGGCCGATATTGTGCTATTGCGGGATCAACTGCCTGACCGACACCTTGCTGCATCTCGAAGAAGACGCCAAGGCCAGAAAGAATCTGCCTGAGCTTGCCACTCATATTCAGTCAATGATAGGCACCCTGCATCTGGCCAAGTCCGAGCTTGAGCAGCAACTAAGATCGCTTTCCAGTTGATGTTTTTCTGGTTAATATTCAGCAAATGGTCGTCCCGGCACAGAAAGAATTCTGACAACAGAGAGACTTGCAATGACCAAAACCATCATGGTGATTGATGATTCAAAATCAGTGCGTGCAGTCATAGGCACCACGCTTAAAATGGGAGGTTATAATACTATCACTGCAGAAGATGGCAGGGACGCACTTACCAAACTTGGTCAGAAGGAAACAGGCAAAATCGATCTGTTCATCACGGACGTCAATATGCCAAACCTGGATGGGCCTGCCTTTATCCAGGAACTGAAAAAAATTCCGGAATATGCCAAAACACCGGTGTGTGTGCTGACCACCGAATCAGAACAGGGCAAACTTGAGACTGAAATGGCAGCCTTAAAGGATGCGTGGATAACAAAACCGGTACAGCCGGCACATGTCCTGAATGTTGTGGGAGAACTGCTGAACGATTAATCAGCAGATCAGGTTTTGCATTGATTATTGTGCCTCAATACTGAAGAAATCAGCTCCATTCCTTCCAGTTCAGCCCCATCAACAGGTCTTCTGTGCTCTGGAAACGTTCGTCTGGATCTTTAGCCATCAGTCCGTCCAGCAATGGTTGCAACGGAGAGAAATTTTCCGGTAACAACGGAATCGGGGCGTTCAGATGCTGCTCGAATACCTCTGTAGGCGAGGAACCTGCGTAGGGGTGTTTGCCGGTCAGCATTTTGTACATGATGACTCCCAGGCTGTACAGATCGCTGCGCTGGTCTGCTTCCATACCCATAATCTGTTCCGGACTGATGTAGTACAGTGTTCCCATCAGTGCGCCGTCCACCGTCAGTTGCTTCTCCAGCTGATCGGATTCCACGGCCTTGGCAATACCAAAATCCGTGATTGCCAAACTGCTTTCCGAACGGAACAGGATGTTGGCCGGTTTCATGTCCCGGTGCACAATACCTTTGGCATGGGCGGCACCCAGACCTTCGGTGATCTGGTGCAGATAGTCAATGGCGGTCCTGCTGTCCAATCCCTTTTTCAGGCGCTCGGCCAGATCTCCGTGACTGAAATATTCCATGGCAATGTAGGCAAAACTGCTGGCGAATGCACGTTCGTAAATCTGGACGATGTTTGGATGTTCAATCTGGGCTATGAGTTTGTACTCCCGCATGAACCGCCGCAGCAGATTTGCATCATCATTACTGCTCAGGGTCAGTACCTTAAGCACGACCTTGAGATGATCCTCATCACGTTCGGCAAGATAAATGGAGGCCATACCACCTTCACCAATCTTCTGGCTGATCGTATAACCCGGAACCACAATATTGATGCCCGGCGGTTGTAATCCTGCCCGCTTGGGCAGTGATGTACTGGTACGCTGTGATGTTGTTGCAGTGGGCAATTCCCTTGCTGCTCTGGTCATGGTTACACCTGTAACGGCCTCTGCACTGTTGCCCGCCGCAGATTGAGCAGGTTGCAATTTGGTGGCAGCAAGCGATATATCCGGCACATGACGGTTTTCCGGCCGTTCCAAAGCTGACACAGGTAGCACACGGGTTTTCTCAAAATCAGCCTCCTCCTGCCGGGCCTTTGTTCTCTCCGCGGCACCTTTGAGAATCTTCTGTTTGTCTTGCGGACTGAGATACTGGGTCTTCTCGACCTTTGCCTGCAGTGCAGAAGCGCGGCGTTCTCCATGTTGTGCGGCCACCAACACGGATTTAACAACACTGGAAAACGTTTCCGGGCTTAAGGTGTTTTTATCCAGAAAACCATCTACACCTGCTTCCAGAGCTTTGACGGCAAGCTTGTCAGTAGCATAACCAGTCAACATGACGACTGGAGGTAAATGTTCTTCCTGAACAAGAGTTTTCATCCAGTCCAGGCCGTTCTGTTCCGCCAGTCCGAGATCATAATCAAGCAGCAACAGATCATAACGGCTCCAGTTGAAGGACTTTTCCGGTATGCCGCAGCGCGGATCGTACATTTCAAGCACAGCTTCCGGCCATGTGGCATGCATGCAGAAACGAATCAGGAATTCCATGTCCTCAGCATCATCTATAATCAGAATTCTCTGCAACATCAGCACCGGCCCATTATCAGAACAGCATTACATCACCCTTGTTCAGGGTTTCCTGACGTGCAGGATTGCTCAGGGTCAATGCCTCACGGGTTTTGCCAACCTCGTCCTGACATGTTTTCAACATTTCCAGAATCGCTGCATTACTCATAACTTCAGGTTTCAGGTTTTCAATATTGGCGTGTATACACCGCAACAGGTTTTCGGTTTCTTCTACACGCTGGCGGGAATGATTGACCAGTTGCTGGAGGATGTCTTCAAACTGCAATGCAATAACGGCCCTGGATATAAAAGAACTCATCTGCTGTGTGGTCGACAACAAACCGGAAATATCCTGACTACTTGCGCCTGCGCCGGTAACCTCACCACCACTGGATCGTATCTGCACCGCCTGAACGGTAATCTGGTTACTCATGGCACTGAAACATTCAGACAGATTGACCACGGCCTCATGCAACAGCTTGCTCATGCGCTGCAGTTCACTGTCCAGCAACTGTTGCTCTTCGATGAGCAGGTCACTGGCCGTTCTGGATAATGTCTTCAATACATCAAGCACTTCATGTTTAGGAGTATCTGGCATAGCACTTTCACACCTGACCGCAAACTTACTGGATAATGAATTATAACCTCATGAACCGCATGGAACTCAAAAATTCACCCGATGGATTTACCGTGACACGCCTTGCTGTGCCCTGCCCGGCTGATACCATCCGGTACGCAGGGCTACCAGGCCGGTATTCAGGTGTTTCGCAATTCGGCGAGGGCTGCATTGATTCCGTCCGGTATTTGATCCAGCGGCAATACTTTTTGTGCAGCGCCGAGTTTGACTGCCTCGCCCGGCATGCCCCATACCACGCTGGTCTTTTCATCCTGTGCAATAGTGATAGCACCAACTTCACGCATCTCGTTCAAACCGCGTGCACCATCGGCGCCCATCCCGGTAAGTATCACGCCTACTGCATTTTTGCCCGCATTCTGTGCGACTGAACGGAACAAAACATCTACCGACGGCTTGTGCCGGTTCACGGGCGGGCCATCATTCAGCTGGCAGCGGTATCTTGCGCCATCACGCACAAGCAGTAAATGTTTGTCCCCGGGCGCAATATAAACATGTCCTGGAAGCACCTGCTGTCCGTTCTCCGCCTCCACCACTGTCATGGCAGAATGCTGGTTCATACGCCGGGCGAATGCCGAACTGAATACCGGGGGAATATGCTGTGTAATTAATATTGCAGGGTTATCGGCCCTCATTTGTATCAATACTTCCTTGATTGCTTCTGTACCACCAGTAGATGCCCCTATGGCGATGATTTTATCTGTGGTTTTTAGATTCCTGATCTGTACCGGGCGTTGCAGAATAACTGTGGCTGAATACTTCTCATCAATATCCGAAGCCGCACTTTTGTCTGTCTGGACGGTGGTGACACGATTCTGTGTTGTACGGGAATCACGTGCTACAACTTTCACTGCCGCTGCAGATTTGATCTTGCTGACGATTTCTTCGGCATAATCGATGAGCGTGTTGGATATGTCCGCCTTGGGCTTGCTCACAAAATCCACCGCGCCAGCGGCCAGTGCCTCCAGTGTGGTTTCTGCCCCCTGTTCGGTCAGACTGGAGACCATGACAACCGGCATGGGATGCAGACGCATCAGTTGTTTCAGAAAACTGATGCCGTCCATTTTGGGCATTTCAACGTCCAGCGTGAGGATGTCCGGTTTCAGGTCCTTGATCTTCTGGCGGGCAATATGCGGATCCATAGCTGTTCCGACAATCTCAATCTCTGGATCTGAGCCCAGTATTTCTGTGAGGAGACGCCTGACCAAGGCGGAATCATCGATAATCAGGACGCGTATTTTCTTCATGCCGGAATTTTTTACAACAAGTCGCAGCAATTCTAAAAAAATTCAACATCCGGCTTGACCGGTGCCTGCTTTAACTCATCAATATAGTTACGTTCACGCACATAAAATGTATCGTTATGCAGCCTGAACAACTTTTTGACAAATGCGCGCCCCGTCGCCGGATAATAGATTAACTTGCGTGGATAATCCCCTCCAAGATCCTCACTGACCAGTCTTATATCTTCGTTATGAAGATATTTCCTTGCGAAATCCATATTACCTCTTCCTACATCTGTACTTATATTCAGTACTCGACCACCACCAAATAGCTTGGCCTCAAGATTTTCACGGTTACCGCCATGAGAAAGTATGACATTAATGAGACGTTCCATTGCAACACTTCCGTAGCTTGCAGCGACGCTGACCGGGCTGTTTCGCCACCTGTCTTTCATTTTTATATCACCCGGCAGCATAAAATGATTCATTCCGCCTATCCGCAGTTTTTTGTCTCTAATACAGGCCGAGACACAAGAACCGAGGACTGTTGTTATCGATTCATCATTTACTGTAACGTAGTATTCGCCCTGAATGATTTTTGCAGCAAAAGTATTATGCTTTTGATCCCAATATCGTGTTACCTTATCAAAACCAGGCAGCGCTGGTGGAAGGGCGCTATACATGACAGTGTTATTGGTAACCATGATCAATCCAGTTTTCTGTATATTGTCCGCCCTATAGAGCGAAAGCGATCACTAAGCCCAAAAAGATTTTCAGAGTGGCCGATAAATAAATAGCCGGAAGGCGACATAATATCCGCAAAACGCTGAAACAACAGCTTTTGTTTATCCTTGTCAAAATAAATAATAACGTTACGGCAAAATATAATCTGAAATGGGCCATGCATAGGCCAAATCTTATCCATAAGATTCAATTGACGAAAATATATACGTGATTTCAGTTCTGCCTTGATTTTAGCCTTGTTCAGATTGCCTTCATTGCCCTGCAAAAACCATTTTTTTCGCTTTTCTGCAGATACCTTTGTCATTTGCTCAGTCTTGTATATCCCTTCACGTGCCTGTTTCAATACATTCGAGTCCAGATCGGTCGCAAGAATCTTAACATCCCATTTATCCAATATCGGGAAATCACGCAGTGTCATCTCTATTGAATATGGCTCCTCACCAGAAGCACATCCCGCAGACCATATCCGTAATCGGGACTGCCCGGGAGCGCTGTATTTTGCTACAAGTTCCGGCACCACTGTTTCTGCCAGAAATGTGAAATGATGATCTTCCCTGAAAAAAGAGGTCACATTAGTAGTAATAGCGTTAACACAAGCTATTATCTCCACCTGATCCCCTGAGCGTAGCAAATCACAATATTGCCGGAAATCGCTAATGCCCAAATCACGTATCCGTTTAGATAACCGGGCATAAACGAGTTCACGTTTGCTTTGATTAAGATGTATACCAGAATTCTGTTCGATCAGTGTCCGGATATAATCAAAATCCTGATCGGTATATGCAATGCTATCGTATAGTCCACGTTTCATGCTGGCTGCTGATACATCATGCCATTACTAACACCACATTGCATCTCATCGCAATGGCATGCATATTTACAGCAAACATTGCTTTATATATTCCTCTATTAATACTCACAGACTATTGCAATAAACATTAATCAGGTTGTGTCTGATTACTCTCTTAACCCAAGAGCCCCGACGAGTCCTAAAAGACCCGCCGTTTCCATACATTGCCTGGAATGTCCTTTCCAGATTGTCTTGCCACCCCGGGCCTTATGATCTATGACGAAAGCCAGTAGCAACTGGAGGCCTGCAGTATCTATATGCTCCACCTGGCTTAAATCGAATATCACTTCTGCAGTGTCAATACAATTCTGCCACACTTTCCTGATATGAGATGCTTCTCCAAGAGTAATATCAGAATCCAATATAATTGTAAGAGTATTGGCTATATTTTCATGCGCATGGGTTGTCACATCCAAAGCCTCTTCAACTGAACTTTCGTTTAACGACATATTATTTTCAGCGCCCTCCTTAACCAGGCCGGCTCTGCCATAAGGTTGCATGGAATCAGGCAGGCTGCCTGTTACTATTTGGTTCAAAGACTTTTCACGCTGAATACTGGGCGATTTCTTCTTCTTTCTCACCATAAATTATGCCCTGAATAATAATTCACTATCATTTTTACCACCCCCAGGCTCATCAAACTCCCTCAGAATTCCTGCCAGTCACTGTCGTCTTCAGTTTGCAACTTTGGCAGAACTTTTTTCGTATCCTGATCGGATTTTGGAACCGAAGGTTTGTCAGTTCCGGGTTTTTCCAGGCGGGTTGCCCTGGTCTGAGTATGCGAAGCCAGTTTTGGCTTCTCAGACTTGCTTTTTTTATCTTTGCTTTCTTTAGTCTTGAAAAACTCGACCTGGAGTTCCAGTTCGCGGGACTGGGCATCAATCGATTCTGCAGCTGCAGCCGCCTCCTCCACCAGCGCGGCATTTTGCTGTGTCATATCATCCATCTGCAGCAACGCCTTGTTCACCTGGTTGATCCCTTCTGACTGCTCCCGCGATGCTGCCGCAATTTCAGCGACAATGTCGCTGACCTTCTTGACTGCCTGCACAATCTCGTTGAGCGCATGTCCGGATTCATCCACGAGTCGGGTCCCATCCTGGGTTTTGGTTACACTGTCCTGTATTAGCGCCTTAATTTCCTTTGCTGCTGTTGCACTGCGACCTGCCAGATTACGCACTTCCGAGGCGACAACCGCAAACCCGCGACCCTGTTCTCCTGCACGCGCCGCTTCAACAGCTGCATTCAGCGCCAGCAGATTGGTCTGGAAAGCAATTTCATCTATGACACTGATGATATCTGCAATTTTTTTACTGGACTCATTAATTGCACTCATGGCTGTCATTGCGCGGCTTACAACTGCACCACCAGCATCTGCCCGTTCACGAGCGCTAATCGCTAATTGATTTGCCTGCTGTGCATTGTCCGCGTTCTGGCTTACCGTTCCTGTCATCTGCTCCATGCTGGAAGCGACTTCTTCCAGACTGGATGCCTGTTCCTGCGTTCGCTGGCTTAGATTGGCATTTCCCTGTGCCACTTGTTGTGCGCCTACACCAACCTCGTAAGTAGCAGATCGAATACTATTAGATACATCCGTTAATTTTTCTTGCAGGTCATGCAATGTATTAAATATATGACTGATTTCATCCTTATCATGGTTTTCAAACAATTCGATGGTGAGGTTACCTTTTGAAATTTGTTTAATTACAGCTATTACGCCAGAAACATTCCCCGTGATATACCTTGTTATGTAATACACAAGCAAAATGCTGATTAAAAAGATTATAAACACATGTACCATCACCATATGTTTCTTATTGGTTTGAGCATCTATACGGGCACTCAATAAATCTTCTGACATTAACATGGATTTTTTATAGAGATTTTCTGCGGTTGCTATTACATTGCTGCCCGCCTGAAATAACTGTACTGAAGATTCAGCGCCAGTATTTGAATCTGTGTTTTGGATGACATTCTTGTCAATCATATTTTTGAAGTTTTTTCCTTGTTTGATCAACTCCGCCCTGGTGCCCTCAAGAGCCGCTTTGACTGAAGGATTTTGATCAAAGGAAACTTCCATAGTGTCATTTAGTGCTTTTATATGTTCATCAAGCACAGATACAAGAGTGGAGATTTCTTCAAGATATAATTGTCGATTGGTGGAGAATGCAACCGCAGAACTTTTCGCACGTACTTCTCCGATTTTCTCAAGAAGCTGCGGCATTGTTATAAGCGCCGAATTTATCAGGTATGTACTATCCAGCGCAGGATCGACTGCCAGTCCGGATATATTTAGCTCTTCTGTAATAAAACTATTGATGTCTTGAATTAATGTTCTGTAAAGATTGAAGATTTCGTCTGGATCTTCTGATTGAGCCATGCCCTGCAAACGTTCCCAATCATTTACCACCGCCATTAATTTTTGTGTCAGTTCAGAACTTTTGCCATATTCCTTATTGGCTTTATCAACCAGGGCCAGGTCAGCGTTGATAGTCTGTTTTAAATCATCCAGAGATTTTTTAAATTCTATATTTCCACTCAAGGTCAAATAAGTTAAATCACGATACTCTATTACATGGATTAAGAGTTTATAAACAGGCTCCAGATACTTGATGCCAGTTAACTCACTTTTGGCCTGATTGATGCCTATGTTCTTTTCCTGAACCAGCATGGTCACCATATATATACTGGGAACCAACAGAATAATGATTATCAGGGCAAGTTTTTGCCAAAATTTTATTTTATTTAGAATTGTCATATAGGTCACCCAGCATTTTTGCTTTTTACATTGACTTTACATTAAATGTCCATGCCCTCCTTGATTAAACAAACTAACATGCCACGAAAAAAACTTGATTATTTAAAAATCCATTACTCTGTATTTTTATCAACCTCGTTCAGCATCCCCGCATTAATAAGATAATCAATATCCAGCAAGATTATCATCTTGCCCTCTATAGTCGACAACCCCTTGACGTATTCATCGCTTATCGTGCCACCCATGTCCGGAGCCGGCATAATCATTTCTTCGCTGATGTTATACACTTCTGATACAGCATCCACGACCATGCCTACAGTGCGATCTCTTCCGGAATGTGTCACCTTCACTACAACTACTACATTAGTCTTCCCTAAATCACTCTCCGGCAGATCAAAGCGCTTGCGCAGGTCCATGACTGGCACCACCATGCCGCGCAGATTAATTACGCCAAGAATATAATTCGCAGTGTTAGGAAGTGACGTTGGTTGTTCCCAGCCGCGGATTTCCTTGACCTTGAGAATGTTGACACCATATTCCTCATCGGCCAGCAGGAATGTGAGATATTGAGTGGTACCAGCGGAGTCCTGTTCTGATCTGGCATCTGTTGTGGTCATGCTCATATGTTAATTGCGCCTGTATTCTTCGAGTTCAGAGATATGATGAAACTGTGTTGGAACGTGAAAGCCTTGATTTGTGATGCTGCATCAGGCCTGGGACATCAACAATCATCGCGACTGCTCCATCACCCAACACAGTCGCACCGGCCAGTCCAGACACCGGCCTGAAATTGGTCTCAAGGCTTTTGATCACTACCTGCTGCTGTCCGAGTATTTCATCCACCAGTAATCCTGCAAGTTGCTCCCCCGTATCCACAATGATCAACAGACCGTCAGTAATGTCCTTCAAATCAGATGGCATGCCAAATACTTCATGAACCCGGATTAATGGAATATATTCATCCCGGAAATGGTATAACTCGGTTTTCCCGGCCACAGCACTCAGCGAATCCCTCTTTACTTGTGCGGATTCCATTATCGAAAGTACCGGGATAATCAGGGTTTCACGCCCGATACGAATGAGTTGCCCATCCAGTATTGCCAATGTCAGTGGCAGTTTGATCGTAAATGTGCTGCCTTTCCCCTGTTCTGAGTACAACTCCACATTACCACCAAGATCATTGATATTGCGCTTTACCACATCCATGCCGACCCCACGACCTGACACATCACTGACCTCTGCAGCGGTTGAAAATCCCGGGAGAAAAATCAGGTTCTGGATTTGTGCCAGTGACAATTCTTCAACACCTGTAATCAGTCCGTTCTGTCTGGCTTTGGAGATTATCCTGTCTGGATTCAGCCCGGCACCATCGTCAGTAATTTTAATAATTATTTTACCTCCTTCCTGGCTGGCGCTGATTTCAATCAATCCAGTTTCAGGTTTGCCTGCTGAAACTCTTTCAGCCGGAAGTTCAATTCCATGATCGACTGCATTCCTGATCAGATGTATCAGGGGATCTGCTATTTTTTCCAGCACTGTTTTGTCTACTTCGGTCGTAGCGCCGGATATCTTCAACTCAACTTTTTTCCCCAGGGTACGACACAAATCGCGCACCAGTCGCGGCAGCCTCTGAAAGGTAAAATCGATGGAAAGCATGCGAATACGCATTGCTTGTTCTTGTAATTCCCATGTATTTCTCTCCACTACTTCCACAATCTCTTTTAGCTTGCCAGAGTGGTGATCGTGACTTTTTGCAGCACGACTCAAGATGGACTGGCTGATTACCAGTTCTCCTACGAGATTAATTAAATTATCTATCTTGTCTATATTGACACGGATGGATGCCTGTTCCTGTCCGCGTATCGCAGCATCAGCATCGGCATGTTCATCATCGCGATTACGGCGTCGTTCCACTATCTGTCGCCGATCTCCGCTCAGATTGATTTCAAGATCACAGTCACCTTCTACCCAGGCAAATACTTCCTTGATCTGTTCCATACTGGCATTACTCTGCAACATCAGATCCCACGTCAGATAACAGTTCTCCGGATCAAATTCATCTGCATCAAATCGAGGCAGACGTTTCAGATCAGGGTTAATAGTCAGAACACCAAGGGCTTTTAGTTCACGGAACAACCGGAAGGGATCATTTCCGGTCTTCAGCAGTCCTGAATGTGGTGAAAAACGGATATGCCATCCTGCAGCAACCGGCAACTCCTGCGCCGGCAGCGTTTCCAGTTTATGGGTGATGGTTCTGATACGCTCATCATCTATCTGAGAACCGTTCTTGACACAATCCAGCATGTAACGTAGCACATCAACCGATTTGAGTAATACGTCGACCAGTTCTTGTGTGACGCCGCGTTTTCTGGATCGGACATCATCCAGTATGGATTCAACTACATGTGTAAACTGGGCGATATTGGTAAATCCGAAAGTCCCTGCTGCCCCCTTGATGGAATGGGCTGCGCGAAATACTGTATTTACGATTTCAGGATCAGGCACACCTACATCAAGACTCAGCAAACTGGATTCCATAGCTTCCAGTCCTTCACGGCTTTCTTCAAAGAAGATATCGTGAAACTGTGACAGATCCAGGTTAACCGCCATGCCTGTATTTACCTTTTACCGTTAGTCATCGACTCGTCTTGACCCGCCATACCATCATAGGATATGACATATGTGTTATCACAATACCCTTTTTACTGTTTGTAATAGATTGTCAGGATCAAAGGGTTTCACAATCCAGCCCGTTGCTCCTGCAACTTTTCCCTGCTGCTTCTTTTCCGAACTGTCTTCCGTGGTCAGGGTCAGTATGGGTACGAATTTGTAAGAAGGCAGCCTGCGTAGCTCCTGGATTAACGTGAATCCATCCATATTCGGCATATTGATATCGGTGATCACTAAATCCACGGTGTTGGATTGCGCGAAACTGAGTGCCTCCACACCGTCCACCGCTTTGAATACTTCGTATCCTGCTCCAATGAGTGTAAAACCAACCATTTCTCGCATGGATGCAGAATCATCTACCAGCAACATTCTGATTTTTTTATTTGACACGATGAACCCCCGGCACCATTTTTGACCCAGTACAATCCATGTTATTTACTATAATACAATCCCGTTGACTATTCTAAGCGCTTGAACAAATAGAACAATTTTGCTGCAGTGGCGCAAAAGTGATACATCACGGCCAGAATTGGCGCCAATGCGGGCAGGTCAGTTAACGAACGTGTGCAGACAGTTATGAAGGAGAAGTAAAGACTTTAAACTTTGGTGCCCTGGAGGGCGAGGCGGAATAAGCAAAAGACACTTAACGTGTCTTTTGCCTGCCTGACAATTTCGCCGGGAGCGAAATTGGGAAAACGAAGTTTTCCCGCAGGGCGAACGCCATGAATGGCGTGAGTCTGCGCCTTGCCACGGACGGCAAGGCCGGGGGATACACCAAGGATGGTTAGTGGTGATCGCTCTAAAAACTTTGGCGCGCCCTAGAGGATTCGAACCTCTGACCTCGGCCTTCGGAGGGCCGCACTCTATCCAGCTGAGCTAAGGGCGCAATGTTGTATCTGCGTGCCGTCCCTGGCGAAGCATTATCGCTTCAATATTCACCGGCCCGGACATCCCCTGTCCGGGCGCTCGCCGGAAAAAGACACGTTAAGTGTCTTTTTCTTGATCCGGCTCGCCCAGCTGAGCTAAGGGCGCATGTGTATGGCTTGCAGGCGGCCCAGATTAGCCCCAAATGCACGGTACGTCCAGACAGTTTCCACTATGCACAACTATGGGTATACTTGCCAAAAAAGTGCAGCACCCTATAAAAACAAACACAGATCCAGCTCCGGGGGAACCATAATGAGCCAGGAAAAAGATAAGGTTTTTTTCAGAAATTTCTCACTCGTGGTAGGCGCACTGGCCGTCATGATGGTCATCTTTATTGTCTCCGCGCGAATCGTCGGTATCGATGAAAATGCCGAGATGGAACGCAAACAGGCTGCTGTTGAAAAAATGACTGAGCCCATGGGCGAAGTCAGTGTGGCCGGTGAAGAAACTGCTGCGCCAGCAGGAGAAGTTGCCGCCACAGACGCTCCCGCAGCAGCTGGTGGCGATGTTGGCAAACAGATTTATGACGGGCTGTGTGTCTCCTGCCACGGCTTGGGGGAATCCATGGCTGCCATGATCCCGCAGATGGGTGACAAGGCCGCCTGGGCACCGCGCATCGCCCAAGGCATCGACACCTTGTACAAACACGCGATTGAAGGATTTACCGGTGCCGGCGGCATGATGATGCCCCCGCGCGGCGGCGGCTCAAATACCGATGATGAAGTCAAGGCAGCTGTAGACTATATCGTCCAGAACAGCCAGTAATATTTCTGTATTCGTAAGTTAAAAAAAGAGGCTTCGGCCTCTTTTTTTATGCGCACCGGTTTCAGGCAGATTGCAGATTGGCGTAGGCAGCAACCAGCCACTTGCTGCCGGCCCGTTCGAAGTTGACCTGTATGCGGGTATTACCACCAGAACCCTCCAGATTGAGAATTATACCTTCGCCAAATTTGGCATGATGTACACGTTGGCCCAATGAAAAACCACTCTGCTTCCGCAATTCCCCGACGGGCGTAAACAATGAAGGTGTGACGGGACTGTTCGTGCCCAGCCGTACTTCGCTCATGGCCTCTGCGGGCAATTCCCGGATAAAGCGTGAGGCCTGTGGATAATAGTCCGAGCCATGCAGGCGCCGGTGCTGTGCATGGGTCAGCGTCAGTGATTTTCTGGCGCGGGTAATTCCAACATAACACAGGCGCCGCTCCTCTTCGAGTTGCGACAGATCTTCACTACTGCGCTGGTGCGGAAACAGCCCCTCCTCCATCCCCACCAGAAACACATTCGGGAATTCAAGCCCCTTGGCGGAATGCAGGGTCATCAGATGTACGCAGTCGCTATAGGCGCTGGCCTGGGTTTCACCCGCTTCCAGTGCAGCATGCGCGAGAAAGGCCTGCAACGGCTCCATGGCTTCACCTTCTTCATCGGTCATTTCAAATTCACCCGCCGCCGTGATCAGTTCATCCAGATTTTCTATCCGCGCTTCCCCGCGCTCACCTTTCTCTTTTTTGAAATGTTCGATGAGCCCGCTGCGTTTGATCACATTATCCAGTATTTCATCCAGTGGCAGTCCCTTGCTGGATTCGCCCATCGCGTGAATGAGTTGCAGAAAACCCTCCAGCGCATTCAATGCACGTGCACTCAACAGTTTGTGCTGGATCAGATGCACGGCGGCGGCCCAGAGTGAACAGCGATCACGTTTCGCCAGTGTCCGCAATTCCTCAATGGTACGTTCGCCGATGCCGCGTGGTGGCGTGCTGATGATCCGCTCAAACGACGCGTCATCATCATGGAACGTGGCAAGACGCAGATAAGCGAGCGCATCCTTGATTTCTGCGCGTTCATAAAAGCGCATGCCGCCATAAACACGGTAGGGAATGCTTGCGCGCATCAATCCCTCTTCAAGTACGCGCGACTGGGCGCTGACGCGATAAAGCACAGCGCTGTCATTATATTTACCGTGGGTGTTATACCAGGACAGGATGCGCTCGACCACGAAGCGCGCTTCATCCTGTTCATTAAAGGCCGTATACAGATTGATCTTCTCGCCGGGGTCATCTTCGGTCCAGAGCTCTTTGCCCAGTCGCGCATTGTTATTGGCGATCAATGTATTTGCTGCTTTTAATATTGTCGCTGTTGATCGGTAATTCTGTTCCAGCCGGATTAACTGCGTGTTGCTGAAATCCTGGCTGAAGCGTTGCATGTTTTCCACCCGCGCCCCGCGCCAGCTGTAGATCGATTGATCATCATCGCCAACCGCAAAGATAGAACCGCTGGCGCCAGTCAGCAAACGCAGCCATGCATATTGCAGGGCATTCGTGTCCTGGAATTCATCCACCAGCACATGCCTGAAACGCTGACGGTAATGGGCCAGTACGGAAGGCTGATCGCGAAACAGTTCGTGAGCACGTAACAGCAATTCGGCAAAATCCACCAGACCACCACGTTCACAGGTGTCCTGATAATTCTGATAAATGCGTACCATCTGGTGCAGGGTGTGATCGCCCTGATCTTCAATATGCTGCGGTCGTAATCCATCATCCTTGCGTGCATTGATAAACCATTGTGCTTCACGTGGCGGGAACTGTGCTTCATCAAGTTCCATGGCACGGATCACACGCCGGATGGTGCGTAACTGATCTTCACTATCGAGAATCTGGAAACTTTGTGGCAATCCAGCTTCCTGCCAGTGTGCACGCAATAAACGATGGGCAAGGCCATGAAATGTACCCACCCACATGCCACCCACAGGCTGCTGCAACAAATGCTCGATACGTCCGCGCATTTCAGCAGCTGCCTTGTTGGTAAAGGTCACGGCCATGATTCCATAAGGCGTGGCCTGACCGGTCTGTATATACCACGCAATCCGGTGCACCAGAACACGGGTTTTGCCGCTGCCCGCACCTGCAAGCACAAGAACATTGCCGTCAGGTGCGGCCACGGCTTCACGCTGGGCAGAGTTCAGAGAGTCGAGAACAGAAGAAACATCCATGCCGGAATTCTACCAAATTCATTGCACAGTTGTTGATCGAGTTAATGCTATTATGCTCAATACTCATCACTGCTGAAATTAATCTTTAAAAATGCAAAACCTGAAAGTAACCGGCCACCCGCAACCACCTGTTGAACTCGTACAACGTGTACTGGATGAAGCCCGTAAACAGGGTGCAACAGCCGCGGAAGCAGACATCGGCACCGGCACGGGTTTTGCGGTAACAGTGCGCTGGGGCGAAATTGAAAAAATCGAGCACGAACGCGACAAGGCACTGGGCATCACTGTATACATGGGCAAACGCAAGGGCAGTGCAAGCACTTCTGATTTCAGTGACACGTCGTTGCAGGAAACCATTCGGGCGGCATGCGATATTGCACGCTATGCCAGCGAAGATGAAGCATCAGGACTGGTCGATGCAGAATTCATGGCGCAGGATATTCCGGATCTGGATCTGTATCATCCATGGTCCATCACTCCGGAAGAAGCCATCGATCTGGCGATTAAATGTGAAACCATCGCGCGTAACTACGACACGCGCATCAATAACTCTGACAGTGCTGTGGTCAGTACCTATTCCGGTACACATGCCTACGGCAACACCAACGGTTTCGCGGGCGGCTGGGCCTGGTCGAGTCATACCATCGATTGTACGGTGATCGCGGAACAGGCGGGCGCCATGCAGCGCGACGGCTGGTACAGCAAAACCCGTGATTACAATGATCTGCAAACGATCAATACAATCGGCGAAGAAGCTGCACGCCGCACCATCAGCAAACTCGGCGCACGCAAACTCACCACGCGCAACGTGCCGGTGATTTTTGAAGCACCGGTGGCCTCAGGGCTTTTTTCAGCGTTCATCACTGCAATATCCGGCGGCAGTCTGTACCGGCGCGCGAGCTTTCTGCTCGACAAGCTGGGTGAACAGGTTTTTTCAAACCATATTCATATTCATGAACAACCGCATCTGAAAAAAGCGCTGGGCAGTGCTGCGTTTGATAATGACGGTGTGGCAACCCGTGCGCACGACATCGTGAAAGACGGGGTTTTGCAAAGTTATGTACTGGGTGGTTATTCCGCACGCAAACTGGGCATGCAGACCACAGGTAATGCCGGTGGCGTGCATAATCTGATTATTGAAACAGGGAAAGTGGCACTGCAAGATTTGATCAAACAGATGAATACCGGATTGTTGATCACCGACATGATCGGGTTCGGCGTGAACCAGGTGACGGGGGATTATTCACGCGGAGCTTCCGGTTTCTGGATCGAAAACGGCGAGGTTCAGTACCCGGTGGAGGAAATTACCGTGGCCGGCAATCTCAGGGAGATTTACCGTAATATTGTCGCGATTGCCAATGATGTTGATCCGCGGGGCAATGTTCTGACCGGGTCCGTTTTAATCGAAAATATGACGGTCGCGGGTGATTAACGTCCCGCCTCTTTGGTGAAACCGGCATAATCCTGTAACTTATTCCTGTGCAAACGGTCTATGCTTGAACCATGAATACCTCGCCCCAGGAACTGCTGATCACCCATACCTACAGGGAGATCGATGCGATCATTGCTGCGGCCAATCGCATCATCCTTGGCAAGGAACGCGCCATCCGTCTGGCACTGGCCTGTCTCTTTGCCCGTGGTCATTTGTTGATTGAAGATTTGCCCGGCGTTGGCAAGACCACCCTCTCGCATGTGCTGGCCAGCACGCTGGGACTCGGTTTCCAGCGCATACAATTTACCAGCGACCTGCTGCCGGCTGACATACTGGGCGTTTCCATCTACAGCCGTGAAACCGGGGCGTTCACCTTTCATCCCGGACCAATCTTCACGCAAGTCATCCTCGCGGACGAAATCAACCGCGCCACACCGAGAACACAGAGCGCACTGCTGGAAGCGATGGAAGAACAGCAGGTCACGATTGAAGGTGAAACACGTCCATTACCGGAACCATTTTTTGTGATCGCCACCCAAAATCCATCACACCAGATTGGTACGTTCCCGTTACCTGAATCACAACTGGATCGGTTCATGATGCGCATCGAACTGGGTTATCCGGACAACAACGCAGAACGTGAATTGCTGATGGGCAGTGACCGGCGCGAACTCCTGAAACACATCAGACCGGTGATCAAGCCGGAGCGGCTGATTGAAATCCAGCATCTTGCGGAAAAAATCCATGCTTCATCCGCCATTCTGGATTACTTGCAGGACCTGCTGGAATACAGTCGCAAGAGTAACGAATATCAGAATGGCCTCTCGCCGCGGGCTGGTCTGGCAGTCCTGCACAGCGCGAAGGCCTGGGCCCTGATGGAAGGCCATGCAGAAGTATTGCCGGAAGATATACAGGCGATACTGCCGAGTGTGATTGGTCATCGTCTGCACAGTTTGCAAAACCAGGGTTCAGTTGCGAAGGATCCTGCCACCCATTTGATCAAACAGGTGCCGATTCCTTAACGGCTGATTCAGCATGGCCGTGAGCATAGTTCTTGAGCGCCCGTTCTCCTCCGGGACAGATCACGCACAAGAGACGGCTTCTCTCAACCGCCAACATGTTTATATCCTGCCCACCCGGCACGGTTATATTCTGGCTATCGTGCTTTTCACCATGTTGCTGGGTGCCATCAATTACAACAACAACATGGGCTACATACTTACCTTCCTGCTGGGCAGCATATTCATGGTCAGCATGGTGCATACCTACCGCAATCTGGCCGGTCTGATCATCAACAGTGCTGCACCGAAAGCTGTGTACGCAGGAGAGACCGCATTATTTCCATTGATCATCGATAACCGCCGCAGGATGGAGCGCCCGGGACTGGTCATAGGTCGCTCACCGGAAGACCCGTCTCACAAAAAGCGTCGAAGGCAGAAACACCCATGCGTTTATTTCAGTGTACCTGCCGATGGATGGCAACAGGTTGATCTGCCGATAACTGAAACACAACGCGGAGTATTGCGGCCGGGACGCATGATCATTTCCACCTCCTTTCCCCTGGGCCTGTTTCGTGCCTGGTCATATCTGCACTTTGACAGTGAATGTATCATCTATCCGAAACCGGAAGGCAGCGATCGGCTTCCGCCACCGTTAGCATTGGAGGAACAGGGTGAGAGCGGTGACAAATCCGGTGTGAATGATTTTGCCGGTTTCCGGCAATATCATCCGGGGGACTCGATTCGAAATATTGCGTGGAAAGTCCTGGCCCGCGAACAACCGTTGCTGGTAAAACGTTTTAGCGGAGACGGCCGTAATACCTGTCTGTTAACCTGGAACCAGGTGCAACATCTGCCTGACGCTGAATCACGTTTGTCGCAACTTTGCGTATGGCTGTTGCGGGCCGCACAGCAGAATAAAGTATATGGCGTAGACATCCCCGGCGCGCGCCTGGATCCCGCAGAAGGTACGGCTCATTTACATCGTTGTCTGGAGGCGCTGGCGCGTTTCTGAACAAATGGCTGCGACGGTTATGAAGAGGCAAATCGACAGTATTACACTGTGTTGGTTGATGGCCGCCATTATCCTGACCATACTCCCGCATGGTTTACGCATGGCGCCATGGGTTCTGCCGCTGACCCTCATACTGATACTCTGGCGACTTGGCGGCGAATTCAGACATTGGCCACTCCCCGGTCCGGACTTTAAACTCCTGCGCCTGATGCAGCTTGTGTTGATGGCCGCTGCCTGTGTTGGTGTTTATATTTCCTTTCATACGCTCGCCGGACGTGAAGCAGGCAGTGCGTTACTGGTATTGCTGGCCGGCTTCAAGTTGCTGGAAGTCCGGCAGGAACGCGATTTTTATGTCGCCATCTTTCTCGGTTTTTTTATCATGATTACCAATTTTCTGGTCACGGAAACGATCAGCACTGCTCTTTATATGCTGTTTTCCCTGCTGATCATGTTTACGGCATTGATCATGTTCAATGATCAGCCGCGTTCACTAAGTTATCCGGAAAAAATCAGGCGGGCGGGCAAGCTGATCCTGCAGGGGTTGCCGCTGATGCTGGTTCTGTTCGTCCTTTTTCCCCGCATCAACGGGCCGTTGTGGGGATTGCCCCAGGACGCACATGCCGGACTCATGGGGATTGACGATACCATGGCCCCCGGAAGTATCAGTAAACTGATCCAGTCCAATGAAGTGGCCTTCCGCGTCGAATTCAAAGGCACACCACCGGCCAACAACAAACTCTACTGGCGTGGCCCGGTACTCTGGTTCAATGATGGTAAACAATGGTCACGCGAGCGAGTGACGGACACGCAGCCTGCTGCTGTTGAAGTCGCCGGTGAAGCGGTGCAATACTCCATCACACTGGAACCCACCAACCAGCGCTGGCTGTTCGCCATGGAAATGGCACAACAACCGTCAGGCAATGGCTATTTCAGCAATGACTATCAGTTGCGTGTGCGTGAACCGGTGCGCAAGCGCATACGTTATGATCTCGTGTCCTATCCACAGTACCGGTTGGGACACAGCAACGACGCGGAACTGCAACGCGCCTTGCAACTGCCCATAGACGCACATGTCCAAACCATCGCGCTTGTCAAACAATGGCAGGAGGAGGCCCCATCACCTGACAACATTATTCAACGCGCCCTGCGCATGTTTAATCAGGAAAATTTTTTCTACACTCTCACTCCTCAGTTATTGAACGGTGATCCGGTGGATGACTTTCTGTTCAGGACCCGGGAGGGATTCTGTGAACATTATGCCAGTGCATTTACTGTCATGATGCGTGCGGCCGGGATTCCGGCCCGTGTCGTTGCCGGTTATCAGGGAGGCCGCTTCAATCCGGTCGGTGATTATTTTATTGTGTATCAGCGTGACGCCCACGCCTGGGCCGAAGTGTGGCTGAAAGACCGCGGTTGGGTGCGGGTCGATCCTACCTCTGCGGTAGCGCCGGAACGGGTAGAACAGGGCATTATTGATGCCCTGCCTGATGCGATTGCTGATGTGCCCGTGGTATTCGGTCAGATGCAGTTTTCACGCAACCTGTGGCAAAACCTGCGTGATATCTGGGACGCCGCAAACAACCAGTGGATCCAGTGGGTCATCACCTACAATCCGGAACGACAGGCCTCACTCCTGAAAAAACTGGGCATCAATAGTGTCAATCTGCAATTGCTGGGGGCCGTCGTGCTGGGGATGGTCACATTGACGTTTGTCCTTATCTCCGTGTGGTTGTTGCAGGGTTATCGTCCGAGCCGGGATCCGGCCCGCGATTTATATGATCATTTCTGTGAAAAACTCGGGCATCTCGGCACCCGACGCCTGCCGTATGAGGGGCCGCTGGATTTCGCCCGACGCGCAGGACTCAGACATCACAATCTGGCCGGATTGATTGATGAAATAACCAGGCTTTATATCTCGGTGCGTTATGGTTCACAACAGGACAAACTGTCCCTGTTGAAACGACAGGTAACCGCTTTCAAGCCGGAAGCTTCAACAGGCGCCATCGTCCCCTGAATTCCTGCGCTTACCAGTTTGCATTATCGGCATAACCAAATTCAATCAGCATGTCGTTGGCCGCGCGTTTAATAACCTCTTTTTCCTCGGGCGCAAGATTTTGCTGCCATTTGCCCCGCCCATCGAAGAGCGGCTGGTTGATTTGCCAATTGCGATACTGATCGTGGTCCTTGCCGGTAACCGAACCCGGTTTTTCAATGCGGCTGGAATAAAAATATTTCGGTTGCTTGTGAAACTCCAGCATGGCTGGCTCAAAATCTTCGCCAATAAAATTCAACATCTGCTTCAAGGTATTTTCAAAATCAGCCACCAGATCTTCATATCTCACAATCATTACGCCCGGATGTTCCCGGTATATCCGCGCTATCGTATTGTCCTGCACCCAGGTTTTAATTCCGGTTTCTATGTCTCCGAACCGGTCCCGGAATGAACAGGCCACATCCCGACCGTCCCGGATAATCAGCAACACCTTCGCGCCGGGAGCAATTTCCAGAAGAGCATCGATTCGGTATATATGCCGGGGCGTTTTTTCCGCCCATCTGGATTTATGATTTCTTTTCGCGTTTGCCCTGAATTTCCACAGGTAAAAGAATTTCTTGAAGAATTTATATCCGAGTTTGCTCTCAAATGGAACCGGGTAGATATGCGAATGAGAGCCGAGAATGGCCAGCAATAATGATGTGCCGCTGTGACCACAACCCACGACAAATAGCGGTTTATAGTCATTCGCGAGCCAGGCGGTCAACTTGCGCTCAAGAAACTTCGCGGGATTCATCAGAAACAGACTTTTATTCTCTCACGCAATGGATCTTCGTCAGCGTTGCACGGAGTCCTGAAAACCTGCTTTATGCAGGCGTCCATAAACACCGTCCTGCGCAATCAGTTGCTGATGCGTACCACTTTGCACAATCCGGCCCTGTTCGATCACCAGTATGCGATCCGCATTTTCAATCGTTGACAGACGGTGCGCAATGACGATGCAGGTGCGTCCCTGCCTGAGAGTATCAAGCGCATCCTTGATATGCCGTTCAGATTCAGTGTCCAAAGCTGAAGTGGCCTCGTCCAGTATCAATATGGGCGCGTTCTTTAATAATGCCCGGGCGATGGCAAGCCGTTGCCGCTGACCACCGGAAAGACGCAGTCCGCGCTCACCAATCATGGTATTGAAGCCCTCCGGCAGTTCCCGGATGTACTCACTGGCATGTGCAGCTTTCGCCGCTGTTTCCACTTCGGCATCTGTACAATCGCGCATGTCACCATAGGCAATATTGTTGCGTATGGTGTCGTTAAACAGCACAACATCCTGACTGACCAGCGCAATATTTTTCCGCAGCGATGCCAGTGTGTACTCGCGTATATCAACCCCGTCAATCAATATGGCGCCCTCACCCGCCTGATAAAATGCCGGGAGCAGGTTCGCAATCGTCGTTTTACCGCTGCCTGACGGGCCCACAAGGGCAACCGTTTCTCCGGGTGCCACACTGAAACTTACCCCGTTGAGCGCTGCGCTGTCCTCCGGGTTGTAATGGAAGGTCACATTATTCAATTCAATTGCACCACGTACCCGCTCGCTACGTTTTGTTCCCTGATCGGCTTCGGCAGTCTGATCAATTAATCCAAAAATACTCTCGCAGGCAGCGAGGCCCTTCTGGATAAATTCATTGATACCGACCAGCCGTTTCAACGGTGTCATGAGCATGGTCATGGCGGCAAAAAACGAAATGAACTCACCGACGGTAAGTGCGCCTGCAGCCGCCTGCCGGGCAGCGATATACACGATACTGGACAGGGCCACCGCAGCAATCAACTGGATCGCCGGGCTGCTGATTACGGCAGCGATAGCATATTTCATGTAAAACTTGCGGGCATTGTTGGCGGCCTGCAAGAACCGGGTGGATTCCTGGATTTGCCCGCCATACAATTTGATGAGCTTATGGTTATGAATACTTTCTCCCAGCACATTGTTGATGTCTCCCATGGATTCCTGCATTTTACGGCCCATCTTGCGCAGGCGTTTGCGGATCACCGCCACAATAACTCCGATCATCGGTGCTGCAATCAGTGAAATCAGGCTGAGCTTCCAGTTGATATAAAACATCCAGGCGAGCAACCCGAGTATCGCCAGGGTGTCACGTACAGCTACGGTAATTGCGTTGGTGGCCGCATGCTGGACTTGTGTAACATCAAAGGTAAATTTTGAAATCAGCGTACCCGTGGGCATGTGATCATAAAAATGACTGGGCAGGGCCAGCAAACGACTGAACATTTCCGTACGCAAATCAAGCACCACTTTACCCGCTACCCAGCGCAATGAGGCATCACTGGCAAATGTTGCCACGCCCCGGATCAGAAACAATACGACAAACAAGACCGGTACCAGCACCATGGTCTGTGGATCATTTTCAATAAATGCACCATCCAGCATGGGTTTTATGAGCGCCGCCACGGCTGGATCGGTAGCCGCCAGAATAATCATGGCAACAATCGAGATCAGGAACATGCGCCAGTAGGGCCGCACATAGCCCAGCAGTCTCAGGTACAAATCCAGGTCTTTGGCCGGTTTATTCATAAATATTATGCTGTTTACGGGATGTGCTATTTAATCATATTCAGGCCCGGATCGGCGCCGGTCTGCACAAATGATCCCACCGGGCCGGCAGGTTGCTGCTAGAATGGCTCTGTTAATGAGGCCTCGCCATGGAAATATAACTATAGTCTTATGTCAATTAAACATCCTATTGTCGCAGTCACCGGCTCATCCGGGGCCGGCACCACCCAGGTGAAGATTGCTTTCGAGCAGATTTTCCTGCGCGAAGGTATACATCCGGCCATTATTGAGGGTGACAGTTTCCATCGCTACAACCGCAAACAGATGGATGAGGCCGTGACCGGCGCCAAGAAGCAGGGGCGCAACCTGACCCACTTTGGCCCGGAGGGAAATCTGTTTGAGGAACTTGAAACACTGTTTCGCGAATATTCCGAATCCGGCACCGGACGCCGCCGTTACTATGTGCATAATGATGACGAGGCCGGGCGTTTTGGTGTGGCCGCAGGAGAATTGACTGCCTGGGAACCATTACCACAGGGCACAGATCTTTTGTTTTATGAAGGACTGCATGGCGGGCTGGTTACGGACACAATTAATGTTGCGCAGTATGTTGATCTGCTGATCGGCGTGGTGCCGATTATCAATCTGGAGTGGATACAGAAAATATATCGCGATCAGGCCGTGCGTGGATATTCGGCCGAAGATGCCACCAACATGATTCTTTCCCGCATGCATGACTACGTGCATTATATTACCCCACAATTTTCACGCACAGACATCAATTTCCAGCGGGTGCCTACCGTTGACACATCCAACCCCTTTGCCGCCAGCGGGATTCCCGCCAACGAACAAAGCTTCACGGTCATCCATATTCGTAATATGGAAAAAATACAGGTCAATTTCAATTATTTGCTGGATTCACTGGAGGGCTCATTCATGTCGGCACCGGATACGATTGTAGTCCCCTCGGAACGCAAAATTGCGGCCATGCAACTTACGATTACGCCCCGGATCCATGAAATGATCATGAATCGCAACAAAGCCAGGTGAGCAGCGCCTGTTAAATGATTATAATTGAGGCAAAAATACTTCAACGCACATAACCGGCATGCGCACCATACTGATACTGAATCCAAAAGGTGGCTGTGGCAAAAGCACACTGGCGACCAACATCGCCGGTTATTTTGCCCTGCAAGGGAAATATGTGGCCCTCGCTGATTGCGATCCACAGGGTTCCAGCCGGGACTGGCTGAAGGTACGTCCGGATCACCTGCCCAGAATTGAATCGGTGAAGCTCAAGAATGGCAAACTGGAAATTGATCCTCAAACAGAAGTGCTGGTTCTTGATTCCCCCGCCAACCTGCATGACGAGAAACTCGCCAACATTACCCGTGCAGCACAAACAGCCGTCATACCGGTACTGCCTTCTCCCATTGATATGCGGGCGGCCGAACGTTTTCTGCATGAGCTGGTCAAGTTGCGTAACAAGATTGCGCGCAAGGTCAGGATTGCCACTGTTGCCAACCGCGTGCGCGAAGACACCATTGTTGCCGCAAAGCTGGAATACTATCTTGAACATCTCAAGCTGCCGAATGGTGACAAAATACCGTTTATGACCATGCTGCGCGCCAGTCAGAATTATATCCAGGCAGCTGAAACCGGCATGACAGTTTTTGAGTTGCCTCCTTCCAAAACCTATTATGATCGTGAACAGTGGCAACCTCTTTTAAACTGGCTGAACAGCAGCCGGAGTATTCCCTGATCTGTTCTTCTTGATGATAATCCAGATACACCAGACTGCATGCCCGTGGCAGTCGACAATTATCCCATGACATTCCGCATCACGTTCCAGTCAGACGGCTGCACATTCACCTCGCATAAAAACGAGACTGTGCTTGCGGCGGCACTGCGCAACGGATTCAACCTCCCTTATGGTTGCCGTAACGGGAGTTGTGGCAGTTGCAAGGGAAAACTCATCAGCGGGAAAATCGATTATCCGTCATCTGATCTGACCGGTCTTACGGATACAGAACGCGCTGCCGGCATGGTTCTGTTTTGTCAGGCGAAACCGCTCACTGACATCGTCATACAGCCGCGACAAGTTGTCCAGAACGGGCAGTTCCCCCCGATACGCAAATTACCATGCCGGGTCATGAAAATAGAAAAACTCAATCATGACGTCATTCGATTATTCATGAAACTGCCCAGTAGCGAGAGATTGCAGTTTCTGCCGGGGCAGTACATTGACATTCTCATGCAGGACAACAAGCATCGTTCATTCTCGCTTGCGAATGCGCCACATGATGATGAATTTCTTGAGTTGCATGTGCGTCATTATGACGGGGGTGTATTCTCGGAATACGCTTTCAACACATTACGTGAAAAAGCGCTGTTGCGTATTGAGGGGCCTCTGGGCACGTTCAGCCTGAATGAAACTTCACAGCGGCCAATGATTATGATCGCAGGTGGCACTGGTTTTGCACCGGTAAAAAGTATCATTGAACACAGCCTGCAACGCGGGCTGCAACGGGAAATCTTTTTCTATTGGGGTGCACGCACCCGGGCGGATTTATATCTGCACCCACTGGCAAATGGATGGGCACAACAGCACCGGCACATACACTATGTACCAGTACTGTCAGAAAATCATGATAAGGACTGGAGGGGCCGCAACGGTCTTGTGCATGAAGCCGTATTGAAAGATTTCAGTGATCTGCAGTCCTATGAAGTGTATGCCTGCGGCCCACCGCCGATGGTACACGCAGTACATGACACCTTTATCGAACGCGGCATGCCGGAAGATTTGATTTATTCTGACTCTTTTGAAATTGCGCCCGGAAAATAGGCATTAAACGACCTGGCGGGCGCCCGCTGCCATTTTCTTTTCTTCTTCCGCCTGCTCCAGAAGTTTTATGGAATCATGCCGGACAGAATCTGTAGCAAGCGTCAGTCCCTGCTGGTAGTAGCTGGAGGCGCCTGCATAGTCGCCCTGTCTTTCCAGTAACATCGCCAGTTCACGATACGCTTCCGGTTTTGGTTCAATCTGTATGCACTCCTTGAGGTAGGTGGCGGCCTTGCCCCAAAGCGCGTTGCGGATGCACAACCGACCGAGTGTTAACAGTAAATCAGCATCACGCGCCCGGGACAGATGCAGACTCTCAGCAAAAGCCAGTTGCCGGGCCGGATCGGCGCCCGCCACCATCCCATACAGGCGGATAATGGCACTGTCCCGGTGCTGTCTTAACGCCTGCCGCAATAAAGGCTCACAATCACTGCTGTCAGCAAATTTCAGTTTCTCCTGTGTATAAACTTCAAGCAGGTACAGTTCGCGCCGCAGTTTTTTGGGCATACCACCCCAAAGACTTTCGAGCTCTCTCTTGCTGGCGCGGTTGCCGGCATCCTGCATCAAACCTGCATATGCCTGCAGTTGTATCGCCAGGATGTTCTCTTCCGGCATGAGCCTGTACCGCTCAATCTCGGTCAGCAGTGTGAGGACATCACGCCAGGACCTGAGTCCGATACAGGTTTTGAGCAGGAGCAATTTCACCTGATTTTGCCGGGGCTGTTGTTCGTAAAGATGCGTGAGTGTTGCCAACGCAAGTTCATACTGATGCTGGGCAAGCTGCAATTCAGCCTGTGCTAATGCCAGTGCCGATTTATCATCCGAACCCTCGGAATGTGCAAGTTTCAGATAGTGATCACGGCTGCTGATTTTTCCCTGTGACTGTGCTGCACGTGCTGCACACAGGTAATTAATCAGCGGTGTATGGGTATAACGTGTTCCCTTGATCAGATCATCTTCTGCCGTTTTCCAGCGGCCTTCGACGAGTGCCAGCAATCCCCGGTTCAGGTATTTCTCGGCGAGTTGCTGGCGTTTATAGGCGCGACGTCTTTCCAGTTGCGCTGGCAAATTCAACAGATACACCAGCACGCGGATTGTTGCATAGAACAGGCTGAACAATACTATCAACGCTATCAGAAAAAATACCAGGCTGGTCTGGACAGAAACATCTCCTAACGCGAACAACACCTGACCGGTTTCCCCGGCTGCAGCGATCGAGCCGATTACCGCGGCAACCACCAACGCAAGAATAATGATCAGCAGTAATTTCATGGTGGCGGAGACTGGTCACTGGAGACATGCCCTCGTTGAACGGCCCGCAGGCTCTCAAGAGAAGAACTGATATCGGGCAATTCAGGTTGCAGCTCTACACTGGCCATCATGTCGAGTGTCTCCAGCACATTAACAACAGCACTGTCCTGCGTATCGTAAAACTCCTGGAGCCAGTCTTTAAGCAGATTAACCGAAGTCCGCAGGTTCTCTGTATCTTTCCGGATCACGGACAACCGTGCATTCTCCAGCTCCAGCCGGAGATTCTGATAGAGAAAATACTCCTGCTGCGGCGGCAGTAATACCTGTCGCGTCTCAGCACCGCGCTTGATTACCACCAGACTTTTTATGGCCTTCCAGAGTTCCGACCCCATATGCTGCAGACCGGCTCCGGACTCTGCAGGGACGGCCTCTGCCGGAATTTCCGGATTTTCTTCTTTTTCAATCACGGATTTCTTAAGGGGCAATGTCCCGGCACGATCGATCAAATCGGCGAGATAGATCGAAAAGCCCGTAATATCCACGGCATTTAGTGTGTTCAACTGGTCGATATCCGCCGCAAGCTGCTGGCGCACAGGTTCCAGATCAGCATCGGTTATACCCTGCAGACGCAAAGCCGCCGCCTCCATGGTGCGCCGGGCACTCTGTACATCTCCGGCGAGCTGCAGTTGATGCAGCGCCAGCGTCAGTAGATATTCCGTTTCCGCCAGTGCCCAGTCTTCATTGCTGACCGGTTGTTGCTCATACAAACCGGCGATCGATGCTGCCATGCTTTCATGCTGTGTTTGTATCTCAGCCAGTGTATTACCGAGAGTATTGATGCGGGCATTCAGGGTTTCATTTCCGGACTGTTGTGTTTCACCTGCCGCAAGCAAATCCGTCTCCAGCGCGCGAATTTTGTTCAGAAAATAAACGGCAAGGACGATGGTAATCAGCAGCAGGACAAAAAACATGATGGTCCATTTTGTCCTGGATGATGCGGGTGCAGCTGTATCCGGCCGCGGGGCTGCAGGAGATTCGGGTCCGGACGATGTTTCAGCAGATTGATCAGTCATCAATGGTCTGTCCTGTGATACTGTGTGCTCCAGCGACGCAACGCATCAAACAACCCTGCATCACTGGTATCTGTGGCCAGATACGGCGCCTTGCTGAACCCCAATGTCTGGGCAAGGTCTGCGGCACGCTGGCTGAGCAAAACCAAATCAGTTTTTTGCATGATAACCCGATGCTCCGGATTTTGCATATCAACCAAAGCCTGCAAACCTTCATTACTGCTCACGACAATGACTTCCGGCTTCTGCACTTTCCACAACTCATCCAGTACGGATGTTTCGTAATATACAGTGTCACGCCGGTATATCTCTGCATACTCAGGTTCAGCACCGCGCGCTTTCAGTTCCTGATATAAATGTTCGCGCCCGCCCGTACCACGGAAAATAATGATGCGCGCGCCCAGAACCGCCGTGTTCTGTAATTGCGGCAGTTGCAGCAAGGTTTCGCTGCCGCCCGTCATCCCGGCGCTGAATACATTGACCACGCCTGCATTCTGTAATGCTTCGACTGTTGCCCTGCCAACGGCAAAAACTTTCATGGCATTGAGCGTGGACGTATCCCCGTGTAAAAGTTTCAATGCATGCAGCACTGCGTTCACACTGACGAATATGGACATGTGATAACAGGACAGATGTGCAAGGATGTAGTTCAGTTGGGGATGTAACGGCACTGGCGTGATCGACTGCACCGGGAAACGCAGCGCTGTACCGCCCTCGCCTTCGATCAGTCTGCACAGTTGTTCCGCCTGTTGTTCTGGCCGTGTCACAAGCACTTTCCGGTTCAGCAGGATATTACCCATGCCGTACATTCTGAAGAATTTTATCCGCGCCTTTGTTCAGCAGGCGTTGCGCAAGCGCAGTGCCCAGCATTTCTGCTTCATTAATATGACCGAGGACGCTGTCACTGATAATCGTACGTCCGTCATGACTGCCCACCAATCCACGCAACTTGATTGCTTCACCCGAAATTTCCGCATAGGCAGCAATGGGCAACTGACAGCCGCCATAGAGATTGCGGGTCAACGCGCGTTCTGCCGCAAGTTGTATGCGGGTTGACGTATGATTCAATGGCAGAAGCATGTCGATCATCTCCCGATCATGCGTGCGCGTTTCGATACCGATGGCGCCTTGACCGGCTGCTGGCAACATGACGTCCGGTGAAAGATATTCCCGTACACGATCGGCAAGGCCCAGTCGCGTTACACCGGCAGACGCCAGGATAATCGCGTCGTACATGCCCTCGTCCAGTTTGTGCAGACGTGTGCCGACATTGCCACGCAAGGGAATAATCTCCAGATCCGGCCGATGTGCATATAACTGGCACTGACGGCGCAGACTGGAGGTTCCAACACAGCTGCCTTCGGGCAGTTCAGCAAGCGCGGCAAATGCATTGGAGATAAATACATCTCGCGGATCTGCACGCTGCATAATCACTGACAGTGCCAGCCCTTCCGGAAAATCCACAGTAACATCTTTCATCGAGTGCACCGCGATATCCGCCCTGCGATCCAGCAAGGCCTGCTCCAGCTCCTTTACGAACAGGCCCTTACCGCCCACAGATGCCAGCGTGCTTTCCAGAACCCGATCGCCCTGTGTGGTCATACCGATCAACTCCACCCTGAGCCCGTCATACAGTTTCTGCAATTCCTGCGCGACATGCCGGGCCTGCCACAGGGCCAGCGGACTTTCACGGGTGGCGATACGGATAACCGGCTGCAAACCAGGCCTCACACGGTATATTGATTCCCTTGCATCTTACACTTGTAATAGACTCTTCTGCACACCCATTAGCGCCTGACGTTTAATGCTTATGAAACTCGGCATCATCATGGATCCCATCGCGGGGATTAATATCAAAAAGGACAGCTCATTTGCCATGCTGTTGGCGGCCCAGGCCATGGGCTGGGAACTGCATTATATGGAGATGCATGATCTGTATGCTGCCGACGGCGCCGTCCACGCCCGCATGTGGCGGCTGGAAGTCAGGGACCATCCGGAACACTGGTACACCTTAATCAGCAATGCTACACAAAAACTTTCCATGCTTGATGTGATCCTCATGCGCAAGGATCCGCCGGTAACCATGGATTACATTTATATTACCCAGTTGCTCGAACTCGCCCGGCATGAAGGCGTGCTGGTCGTGAACAACCCGGCCGCGTTAAGAAATTACAATGAAAAATTATTCATCAATCATTTTCCGGATCTCACAGCCCCCACCCTGATCAGCCGGGAATCAGGTCAATTATTTGCATTTATTGAAACACACCGGGATGTCATTCTGAAACCGCTGGATGGCATGGGCGGCGCCTCGATTTTCCGTGTGAACCCTGCTGATCCGAACCTGCCCATCATCATCGAATCACTCACGGACCTGGGCCGCCGCCTGATCGTGGCGCAACGTTATATTCCGGAAATCAAGGACGGCGACAAACGTATATTGCTGATCGATGGCACGCCCGTGCCCTACGCGCTTGCACGCATACCCAGACCGGGCGAAATCCGCGGGAATCTCGCGGCAGGCGGTACCGGCAAAGGCGTGGAGCTTTCAGCACGTGATCGTGAAATCTGCAACCGGCTGGCGCCGGTGTTCCGCGAACAGGGTCTGTTATTCGTGGGGATAGATGTCATTGGCAATTATCTCACCGAAATCAACATCACCAGCCCAACCTGCATCCGGGAACTCGATGCGATCTATAATCTCAATATCGCCAGAGACCTGATGCTCGCCATAGAACAGAAACGCCGTACATGAAAGCCGTGCCCACACCGATGGTCAACCGGCCCGATATCACACCGGGCGATCGTTTCAGTCTGACCTTATGCCTGGCCATCATCGCGCACGCCATTCTCATACTGGGTGTGACTTTCAAAACGGAAGATGAAATCCTCCCGCGTTACGAAACCATGGAAATCATCCTCGTGCAGCAGGAAAGTGCACCGGTGGAAGATGCCACGTTTCTGGCCCAGGCCAATCTGGAAGGCGGCGGGGACACGGCTGAACACGTGAGTCCCTCCTCCCCGGAGCTTGCGCCATTTCCGGACCAGACACCACAACTGGCGGCTCCACCTCAGATCGAATCACAGCCACCACCGGAAAGCACCCCGCCAGTGCCCGAGCAAACCGAAGCAATTGCTGAGCCGGAACCGATCCACGCTGAAGAAGAGATTGCAGTGGAAGCTGATGATGCTGAAGCCCCGCTTACAGAAACAGCGCCTGAAAAAACCGAAGAACTGCAGCCAGTCGACAAAACCACACCGGAAGTGGCCGAGCAGGTGAAATCCGAGAAACAGGAGCCCATGCCGGAGCAACCTGAGACGCCACCGCTACCCAGCGCGGCAACATTGCTTGCCAACAGTCTGGAAATTGCATCTTTAAGCGCGGAGATCCGGCGCAAGCTGGAAGCCAAAGCTGAACGGCCACGACGCAAGTTCCTGTCTGCCAGCACCAAAGAGTTTAATTACGCCGCGTATATGGAAGCCTGGCGCGCCAAGGTTGAACGCGTGGGGAATCTGAATTACCCGGACGATGCCCGCAAACGCAAACTCTCCGGCAGCCTGATTCTGGACGTGGCCCTGAATGCCGATGGCAGCGTCAACCAGATTACCATCCGCCGTTCCTCCGGTTCAAAAATACTGGATGATGCCGCCATCCGTATTGTAGAGCTATCGTCACCGTTTGCGCCGTTTCCGGATCATATAAAAAAGGAAACGGACATACTGCATATCACCCGCACCTGGCAGTTCCTGAACAACAGTTTCCGCTGAACCCGAAGCGATATTTCCGGTCTTGTAGTTTCATACAATCAATCGGATACTATGGGCATGCAGTCCACCAACCTGACCAATCAATTCCTGATTGCCATGCCGGGGCTCTCAGACCCCAATTTTCACCACACTGTCACATACATCTGCGCGCATAATGAAGACGGCGCCATGGGAATTATCATCAACCGGCCTCTCGACCTGATGCTCGCCGAAGTCCTGGATCAGATGGATATCACACCCAGCACGGATATGGTTACACACATTCCGATATATCAGGGCGGGCCGGTACAGGCTGATCGCGGTTTTGTGCTGCACCAGCCCATCCGGAAATGGGAATATTCCATTGAAATCTGCGGTGCCATAGGCATTGCCACCTCACGCGATATTCTGCGTGCCATTGCCACCGGCGCAGGCCCGGAACACAGCTTGATTGCCCTGGGCTATGCCGGCTGGGGCGCCGGCCAATTGGAACAGGAGATCAAGGACAACGCCTGGCTGAATGCTCCTGCCGATGCCAGCATCATATTCAATACGCCGGCAGAATTACGCTGGGGTGCCGCTGCTGCACTGGCCGGCGTGGATCTGGACAAACTCTCCACCGACGTCGGCCACGCGTGACCATCAATACACTGCTCTGTTTTGATTACGGCGAAAAACGTATCGGCGTCGCAGTAGGTCAGACGGTTACCGGAACCGCCACACCCTTGTCGATATTGACTACAGTTAAAAATGATCCTGACTGGGCCGGGATTACACGTCTGATACAGGACTGGCAACCGGATGCGCTGATCGTCGGTCATCCGTTAAATATGGATGGTACCGAACAAAGCATGACAGAACAGGCGGCATCTTTCGCGCGGCGGCTGGAGGGACGTTACAAGCTTCCGGTCTTCGCGATGGATGAAAGGCTTTCGACTTTTGAGGCGCGGGAGCGCTCCGGTCAGGATGCCTGGCTTGATTCAATCGCCGCGCAAGCCATACTGGAAACCTGGCTGGCGGAACATGCTGCAACGGAAACACAGGACTACTCTGTCAATCCATGACTCATAACACCACGGAAATCGCTGACTGGCTGACCCGTATGGCAGATCAGCTTGCCAGTCTGGGTTTGAACAGGCCATTAATGATCGGCATCCAGACCGGCGGTGTCTGGGTGGCACAGCATCTGCACAAACACATGCGGCTCACGGAACCGCTGGGCGAACTGAATATTGCCTTTTACCGGGATGACTTCAGCCGTATCGGCCTGCATCCACGTGTAACTCCATCCAGCCTGCCGTACAGTGTTGAAGATCGTGAAATCATCCTGGTGGATGATGTTCTGCATACCGGCCGTACGGTGCGCGCTGCGCTGAATGAGATTTTTGATTATGGCCGGCCGGCCTGCATCATACTGGCGGCATTGGTGGAGCGCAGCGGGCGTGAACTACCCATCAGTGCCGATGTGGTTGGAAAAAGGATGACACTAAAACCCGGCGAGCATGTTAAACTCTCCGGCCCAGAGCCTTTGGCACTGGAAATCAAAACGGCGGAATGAACCAGACTAATATCCAACTCGACAAACAGGGACGACTCAAGCATTTTCTCACCATTGATGGTCTGAACCGTTCCCTGTTGCTGGACCTCCTTAAATATGCAGAATCCTTTTCCGGTGTAGGCGATCGGGCCGTAAAGAAAGTCCCCTTACTCCGCGGCAAAACCATCGCCAACCTCTTCTTCGAGCCCAGCACCCGCACCCGCACCACATTTGAACTTGCTGCCAAGCGTTTGTCGGCGGATGTGTTGAACCTGAATATCGCCAGCTCCTCCGCCAAAAAGGGCGAATCACTGCTGGACACCTTGCGCACCCTGGAAGCAATGCACTGTGACATGTTCGTGGTGCGTCATGCAGACAGTGGTGCTGCGCATTACATTGCTTCGAAAGTCGCGCCGCATGTGAGCGTGATTAATGGTGGTGACGGCCGACACGCCCATCCCACCCAAGCCATGCTGGACATGTACACCATCCAGAAACATAAAGGTGACTTCGCTCCACTGCGGGTGGCGATTGTCGGTGACATCCTGCACTCCCGCGTGGCGCGCTCGAACATCCATGCCCTGTCCATCCTTGGCGTACACGAAATCCGCGTCATCGGTCCGCGCACGCTGATCCCCGCCGATGTGCATATGCTGGGGGTGCACGTATTTCACGATCTGGAACAGGGATTAAAAGATGTGGACGTGATCATCATGCTGCGCTTGCAACACGAACGTATGCGCCGCGCACTGTTGCCGGATGAATCTGAATATTTCCGTCTCTATGGTCTGACGGAAAAACGCCTGCGTGTCGCCAGACCGGATGCCATCGTGATGCATCCGGGCCCGATCAACCGCGGTGTGGAAATAGATTCTCACGTAGCGGATGGAGAACGTTCCGTGATATTGCAACAGGTCAGTCACGGTATCGCCGTGCGCATGGCCGTCATGGCCATGACCATGGGCAATCTGGCTGACAGTGACGGCGGGGATCATCATGCGCATCGCGATTAAGAACGGACGTGTCATCGATCCTGCCACCGGTCTCGACAGCAAGGCGGATCTGTTTATTGAAAACGGAAAAATTGCCGCCATCGGCAAGGCGCCTGCCGGATTCAAGGCAGAGCAGACCATTGATGCGATTAATAAGCTGGTATGCCCGGGTTTGATCGATCTTTCGGCACGCTTGCGTGAACCAGGGCAGGAATACAAGGCCAGTATTGCCACAGAAACCAGGGCGGCGGCAAGCGGTGGCATTACCACTCTCTGCTGCCCGCCGGACACCACACCGGTGATTGATACGCCGGCCGTTGTCGAACTCATTCATCAACGCACGATGGCGGCCGGCAAGAGCCGTGTCTATTGCCTGGGCGCACTGACCCGCGATCTCAATTCAGAGACGCTGGCCACCATGCATAAATTGAAAGAGGCTGGCTGCATCGCAGTCAGTAATGGTTTTGCTGCCATCAAGGACTCTGCTGTACTGAAACGCGCCATGGAATATGCCGCCACCTGTAACCTGCCTGTACATCTTTACTGCGAGGACGAATACCTGCGAGATGATGGCGTTGTGCATGAAGGCATGATGAGCGTGCGCCTTGGTTTGCCCGGTATATCGCCAATGGCCGAAGCCATTGCTGTAAGCCGCGCCCTCTTGCTCGCGGAACAGACAGGTGCGCGTGTACATTTCTGCCGGCTGTCGTCAGCACGCAGTGTTGAGCTGATTGCAGATGCCCGCAAACGCAAACTCCCGATCAGTGCCGATGTCGCCATCACTCATCTCTTTTTATCTGAAATCGATCTGGCAGGTTTCAACAGCATGTGTCATCTGCGGCCTCCGCTACGTACGACAGAAGATCGGTCTGCACTCAGGGCGGGAATTGCAGAGGGCATCATTGATGCTGTTTGTTCTGATCATCAGCCGCACAATGATGATGCCAAATCAGCGCCTTTCGGGCAGACCGAACCCGGCGCTTCGACACTGGATGTGTTGCTCTCACTGGTTTTGCAGCTGGTGCGTGATGGCAGCCTGAATATCAAGACCGCGCTTGCGGCATTAACGTTACAACCTGCGAGAATACTTCACATAGATGCAGGCACACTGGCAATTGGCACTGCTGCTGATATCTGTATCATCGATCCGGAACAGCACTGGACCGTCACACCTGAAACCCTGAACAGTGCCGGCAAGAATTGTCCGTTCATGGGCTGGGAAATGACCGGTCGCGTTACACATACTTTGCTTGACGGTAAATTGATTTATTCAATCGACTGATTTTTCCAACATGCCGCATCCTGAGACACGCAATACAATTTTTTCTGAAGACGCCCGGGTGCTTGATCATCAGGCCCATCCCGGCGATCAATATGTCCTGAGACTGCGGGCGCCGGAGACTGCCATCCATGCGCAGCCCGGCAGCTTTGTGCATTTACAATGTGATATCGAACTGCCCATGCGCCGGCCAATGTCCATCATGCGCGCTGACAAACAGGGTGGCTGGATCGATATTCTCTACAAGGTTCATGGCCAAGGCACAGCGCGGCTTGCCCGGCGGAAGTCCGGGGACATCATCAGTCTGCTCGGCCCCATCGGCATACCTTTCAAATTATCCGGCTACCGGAAATATCCATTACTGATCGGCGGTGGCGTCGGCATCCCGCCAATGGTCTATCTGGCTGAGCACATCAAAAAAGTGGCGGCGGGAGTCCGGCCGTTAATCATCATGGGGTCTGAAGTACCGTTTCCGTTCAAACCGGTACCTTCAAAAATCATGGTTCATGGCATGCCCGAAGGCGTGATTGCGGCCATGCCGCTGCTTGATGACTGGGGATTGGCGAACCGCCTCACCAGTCGCCAGGGTTTCGCCGGATGCTATGACGGTTTTGTCACAGATCTGGCACGGTACTGGCTTAATCAGAATCAAACCCTGTTACCTGAAATTGAAATCTTTTCCTGCGGCCCGACGATCATGTTGCAGGCCGTCAGTCGTCTCGCTCATGAATTTTCACTGCCCTGCCAGATCTCCATGGAAGAATATATGGCCTGCGCGGTAGGCGGGTGTGCCGGCTGTGCCATTCCGGTGATGACACCTGATGGTCCCGCGATGAAACGGGTGTGTGTCGATGGGCCGGTATTTGAGGCCTCGGCTGTCTTTCCTCCCTGAACTCAATCTGGCTGAATTGTATGGTCTGGCTGGTTAATAACAACCAATTATGCGGTTATCCATAACCAGTTTTCATTTACTACTCACAACCAATTATCTCTTGACCTGATGTGGTTTAATCATAAATTATTGATATTTAATATTATTTTATGCGCAGTCTGATTGTGATAGTTTTTGGCACGACTCATGCACTATTAAAGACAAGTAAGTTTGAAAATTACTTTTAACTAACCGGAGGATATACACATGAAATGGTCAACCCCTGAATACAGTGACATCCGTTTTGGCTTCGAAGTCACCATGTACATCAACAACAAGTAATCTCTTCTATTACAAGTTGAAAAGCAAAGGGGCGTAAAGCCCCTTTGCTTTTTTAGTCTGCCGGAAAGTTTTATCCGGTGTCCGGGAATTCCGATTTGTGTATGGCCACCCATTCGCGGGCGGCTTCATCTCCCCCAAGCGTCCTGCCTTCCAGTGACTTCACTTCATTGCGGTAGTGTTCAATATGACTGATTTGCTCCACCATCTGCAGTCTGGCCTTGCTTCTTTCGCCATTGAACTCTATCCCCAGTTCAAAGCCTTGATCATTTTCCTTGCACCAGACTACACGGCCGGATGAAATGTAAACCGGTCTCAGAAGAGGCATGGAAATCTCCACCGGCGAATTGATATCAAACCCCTGAACACATTGACAGGCGGCACCGCCCAAACTGACGTTCTTTAATATGCCGTCATGTTTATCTCCTGCAATTATAATGTGAACAGGGATGCCCGTGAGCTGCCTGGCGTGTTCTCTCATGGGGAAATTATGCCTTGTTCACGACAGTTATGCGAAAGGCCTGTAGAACGGCATGTTGATGTCGATAACTATGATTGTGGACGCAGCCACAACAGGCCTGCGGATGACAGCTATCCAAAATTAATCTTGGCTTCGAGATTGGTTCTGGAATCAGCGTTGTTCAATGCTTCTTCAAGTTCGATACGGCCTTCCTTGTAAAGATTGAAGAGGGCCAGGTCAAAGGTCTGCATGCCTTTCTGGCCGCTCTCAGCCATGGCGACCTTGATCTCATCAATATCACCCTTGAGAATCAGCTCCGAGATATGTGGAGTATTAATCAGAATCTCAATGGCTGCACAGCGTTTGCCGTCCACGCCAAGCACCAGACGCTGTGAAATCACAGCACGGATATTGAGTGACAAATCCATAAACAACTGCTTGTGCATGTCCTGTGGAAACATGTTGATTACACGTTCCATGGCCTGGTTGGCATTATTCGCATGCAGGGTGGAAATCGCCAGGTGACCGGTGTTGGAAAGCTCCAGAGCGGCCTCCATGGTTTCACGGTCACGGATTTCGCCGATCAGAATCACGTCCGGGGCTTCACGCAATGAGGCTTTGAGTGCATTTTTGTAGGTCTTGGTATCTACACCTACTTCGCGCTGGTTGAGAATGGATTTCAGATTCGGATGACTGAATTCCACCGGGTCTTCTATAGTAAGTATATGGCCCGCCATGTTCTCATTGCGATGGTTAATCATTGCCGCCAAGGTGGTGGATTTACCTGAACCGGTGGCCCCAACCATCAGCAAGAGACCACGTTTGGCCATGATCAGATCTTTCAGTATCTCAGGCACGCCCAGTTGTTCAATTGTGGGTATCTTGGACGGGATCAGGCGCAGCACCATGCCGACTTCACCGCGCTGCCTGAATACATTGACGCGAAAACGGGCGGAACCATCCGGTAAGGCAATCGCAAAATCACATTCAAGGTTTTCCTCAAACTGGGTAATCTGCCGTTGATTCATAATGGCATAGGCCGCAGCCTTGGTAAGCTCGGGAGTGAGGACGGTTTTTCCAACCGGGGTGGCCTTACCTTCCAGCTTGATCTTGACCGGTGAATTTACCGTCAGGAACAAATCTGAAGCATTTTTTTCAACCATTAATTTAAGATAAGGCGTGATATCCATAATGGAACCTGACAATTATTATTCTGTTATCGTTTTGCGAAATCGGTTCAGGTCAGCGCCGCATCATGCCGCCCTTGTTTTTATCTTCATCCTCATGCAGGGCCAGGTGATCAAGACCATCCGTGAGGGAATCCTTGGCTTTGGCGGCCTTGCCTTCCAGCTTGATCTTGAGACGCAGTTCGTTCATGGAATCCGCATTTCTCAGCGCATCTTCAAAGCTGATTAAATCGGCTTCGAAAAGATCAAACAGGGCCTGATCAAAGGTTTTCATTCCCAGCTCATTGGATTTGGCCATAATCGCCTTGATTTCATGAACTTCACCTTTAAGGATCAAATCAGCAATCAGGGGTGAGTTAAGCAGGATTTCTATGGCGGCAACACGGCCCTTGCCATCACCGCCCTGTTTCTTCAGCAAGCGTTGTGAGATAACAGCTTTCAGATTGAGCGACAGGTCCATCAACAACTGGGTGCGGCGTTCTTCCGGGAAGAAATTGATAATACGATCCAGTGCCTGATTTGAGCTGTTGGCATGCAGGGTGGCCATCGCCAGATGCCCGGTTTCAGCAAAGGCAATACCGAACTCCATGGTTTCACGATCACGGATTTCTCCGAGCAGGATCACATCCGGCGCCTGCCGCAGGGTATTTTTCAGCGCAATGTCCCAGTCATCAGTGTCCACACCGATTTCACGCTGCATAATGATGCAATTCTTGTGCGGATGGACGTATTCCACCGGGTCTTCGATCGTGATGATATGGCCGTAGCTGTTGCTGTTCCGGTAATCAATCATGGCTGCAAGCGAAGTGGATTTACCGGATCCGGTTCCGCCCACCATGATGACCAGGCCACGTTTGGTCATGCAGATATCTTTCAACACTTCCGGCAAACCCAGTTTTTCCAATGTGGGGACATTCGTCTCGATTGCGCGCAACACCAGTCCGCAACACCCCATCTGGATAAAAGCATTACAACGGAAACGGCCAATGCCAACCGGGTTAATAGCAAAGTTACATTCCTTGGTTGCTTCGTACTCCTTGAGTTGCTTGTCATTCATGATGGCATAGGCAAGCGCTTTGGTATTTTCAGAGGTCAGTTTGGTCTTCGAGACAGGCGTAACCTTGCCATCAACCTTGATGGCCGGAGGAAAGTCGACTGTAATAAACAGATCCGAGCCTTTCTTCTCGCCCATCAACTTGAGCAGATCCCGCATGAATTTAATAGCTTGATCTCTCTCCATATGCGCCCCCGAAAGAAGTAATAATTACCGTTAGAAATTGTCTTTGTTCGCGGCCTTGCTTCTGGCATCTTCACGCGTCACGACGCCCTTATCCACCAGTTCCTTCAATTTCTGGTCCAGCGTCTGCATACCAAATTGCTGTCCGGTCTGAATGGCAGAATACATCTGTGCAATCTTGTTTTCACGGATCAGATTACGAATCGCCGGCGTGCCAATCATGATCTCGTGTGCTGCTACACGGCCACCACCTTTTTTCTTCAGCAGGGTTTGCGAGATCACAGCACGCAATGACTCCGAGAGCATGGCACGCACCATTTCCTTTTCCGCCGCCGGAAACACGTCCACAATACGGTCAATGGTTTTGGCCGCGGAACTGGTGTGCAAGGTCCCGAACACGAGATGCCCCGTTTCTGCCGCTGACAACGCCAACCGGATAGTTTCAAGATCGCGCATTTCGCCGACCAGAATCACGTCCGGGTCTTCACGCAAAGCGGAACGCAGTGCTTCGTTGAACCCCAGCGTATCACGGTGTACTTCACGCTGGTTAATCAGGCATTTTTTGCTTTCATGGACGAATTCGATGGGATCTTCCACTGTGAGAATATGACCATATTCATTTTCATTCTTATGATTGATCATGGCCGCCAGTGTGGTGGATTTGCCGGAACCGGTTGGGCCGGTCACGAGCACTACACCACGTGGATAATCTGAAATCTGTTCGAATATTTTGGGTGCATTAAGTTGTTCCAGAGAGAGAATCTTGGACGGAATGGTCCGGAACACGGCAAAAGCTCCGCGGTTCTGGTTGGCAGCATTCACACGGAAACGGGCCAGCTTGGGCACTTCAAAGGAAAAGTCACACTCCAGAAATTCTTCGTAGTCCTTGCGCTGTTTGTCATTCATGATGTCATAGACCATGTCATGCACATCTTTGTGGTCCATGGGCGGGACATTAATACGCCGCACGTCACCATCCACCCGGATCATCGGAGGCAGTCCGGCGGACAGGTGCAGGTCAGAAGCACCGTTTTTAAAGCTGAAAGCTAGTAATTCACCGATATCCATCTAACCCTCCATTCCGGTATACCGAGCCAGGATAGTACATTGACTATATCATTTTTATAATTACAGACGTGTGCCGGAATATTGCATGACATGCGTCTGTACCCTGATTGAGGACATAAAGCCTTGGAAACAGCCTGTTTGCGGTTCAATCTTACTTATTTTTTGAAGTATAGACTACTGTTGCCTCGGACTGTCTTCACATGACCGGAATCAGCCAGGCCCTGGCCACGATCAGGGCAGCCATTGAGAACGCGGAGGCCCGTTTCCAGAGGTCTCCCGGTTCAGTGAGTCTCCTTGCCGTAAGCAAAACCCGTCCCGTTGCAGATATCTGCGAGAGCCTGGCGTGCGGCCAGCATGAGTTCGGGGAAAACTACCTGCAGGAAGCGCTGGATAAAATCAGCGCCCTGGGTGACCCCCGTCTGATCTGGCATTTCATCGGCCCGGTACAATCCAATAAAACCCGCGCCATTGCCGAGCATTTCCACTGGATACACAGTCTGGACCGGCTGAAGGTGGCCCGGCGGTTGCACGATGCCCGGCCCGCACATTTGCCTCCACTGAATGTACTGATCCAGATCAACATCAGTGGAGAAAGCAGTAAATCAGGGATTACCGCCGGCGAACTGCTTCAATTTATCAACGGACTCAAGGATTTTACGCGACTGCGGGCGCGTGGTTTGATGGTTTTGCCGGAACCCAAACATGATTTCGAACAGCAACGTCTGCCATTTCGTGAAACACGGCGGTTGTTTGATGAAATGAATGCGGCAGGTGCCGGTCTTGATACCCTGTCCATGGGGACCACCCAGGACATGGAAGCGGCCATTGCCGAAGGCACCACACTTGTCAGAATTGGTACCGCGTTGTTCGGGCCACGCCGCTGATCATGCAATGTGCGATGCTTGTTGTTAAACTGCCGCATGATTTTTGACCTCTGATGATCTGATGGCAGACAAAACAATAGCGTTTATCGGCTGCGGCAACATGGGTCGCAGCCTGATCCGCGGACTGATTGCACACGGCTATCCTGCCGCCTTGCTCCGGGGCGCCGATGCTGAACCTGCACAACGTAAATACGTAGAGCAGGACTGCGGCATCACTGTATATGCTGCCAACGAAGACGCAGTCCGTGGTGCGGATGTGGTGGTGGTATCTGTCAAGCCGCAGTCGATGAAGTCCACCGTGCTGCCATTGGCTGCAGCATTCAAAAATGCACATCCACTTCTTCTGTCTGTCGCTGCCGGCATCCGGATTGCCGATCTGGAACGCTGGGCCGGAAGCTCTCTCGCTATAGTACGCGTCATGCCCAATACACCGGCACTTATCGGTGCAGGCGCAGCAGCATTATGCGCGAACCGTAATACCCGTGCCGAAGAACGTGAATTTGCATCAACTATTCTCCATGCAGTGGGCACAGCTTTGTGGGTTGAAAACGAGGCCTTGATTGACACTGTCACCGCATTGTCCGGCAGTGGACCCGCCTATTTTTTCTATTTCATGGAAATTATGGAACGCACCGGGATTGAGCTGGGATTGACGCCGGAGCAATCGCGCGCGCTCACACTGCAGACAGCGCTGGGTGCCGCACGTATGGCACTGGAAACCGGGCGTGATCCACAAGCCCTGCGACAGCAGGTGACTTCTCCCGGTGGCACCACCGAACAGGCCATTAAACAGATGCAAACCGGCGATCTGGAGGGACTGATCACCCGGGCCATGAAGGCCGCATACCAGCGTTCGCAGGAACTCGCAAAACAATTCGGAGACGACGGGTGAGCGCCGGCTCCTATCTTATCAATGCTGGTGTATATCTGGTCACGCTGGTATTCGAGTTGTATATCCTCGCGGTGATGCTCAGATTCATACTGCAACTGGTACGCGCAGATTTTTATAATCCGGTTTCGCAGTTTCTGATCACAATCACCAACCCGGCACTACGCTACCTGCGCCGCTGGATACCCGGGTACCGGGGCATCGACTGGCCTTCGATTATCCTGCTGATCAGTCTCAAGGCTGTTGAATTATGTCTCGTCGCTCTGCTTGTCACGGGAAGCTTGCCCGCATTGCCTGGATTGATTCTGCTGATCGCGACCTATCTGCTGAAAATGCTGATCTGGATTTATATCGTGATTATTGTGCTGCAGGCAGTCACGAGCTGGATAAACCCCGGCGCCTACAATCCGGTAACTGTACTGATGTACCAGTTGACTGGCCCACTCCTGCGTCCTTTACGTCGTTATGTCCCTCCCGCCGGCGGGCTTGACTGGACGCCATTTATTGTGCTGATCGTTCTGAACCTGTTGTTGATGCTCCTGATCGCCCCATTGCAGGATTACGGAAATATATTGTGCGGTTACCCGGGGCGCTTGCTGTAATCGATTTTTAATAGATTATTGCGACGCATCAACAACGCATGACTGCCATCACAGGTCAACTTACGGCGGAATCTTTTGCCGGGCAATTTGTCTGCTATAGTAGATTCAAGGTAATGCACTGAGGAGCGCGTTCCATGATGAGGCTACTGGCAGTATTCCTAATTACAGCTGCGGCATGGATATCTGCTGCGTTGGCTGAACAGTCCCAGACCTTTGGTGAATACACCATACATTACAGCGCCTTTACGACTGACCACCTCACACCCGCTGTGGCCAAGCAATACCAGATCCCGCGCAGCAAGAACCGCGTCATGGTGAACATTTCAGTGCTTAAAAATGAAAACGGCCCGCTCGGAAACCCGGTACGCGCCAGAGTCGAGGGTGAGGCCAAAAACCTCAGTGAGCAATTACGTGAGCTGAAAATCCGGGAAGTCGTCGAAGAGGATGCGATTTACTATATTGCCGACACCACCATCAATGATCAGGAAACCCTTAAATATACATTCCTGATCACGCCGGAAGGTGTGGATACCCCCTATGAAATATCCTTTGAGGAACAGTTCTACACCAACTGAGACAGGTGAAAGTCATAGTTTCAGTTCATATTCGATAATCAGTGGCGCATGGTCGGAAAAGCGTTCGGCCTTGTAAATTTCTGCACGTTTCACCTTGTCCCGAAGTCCGGGCGAGATGATCTGATAATCAATCCGCCACCCGACATTCTTCGCCCAGGCCTGACCCCGGTTTGACCACCACGTGTACTGCCCGCTTTCCTGATTGACTTCACGGAAGGCATCCACCATGCCCACACGATTGAACAATTCATCCAGCCAGGCGCGTTCTTCCGGCAAAAATCCCGAATTCTTCTGGTTGCTGCGCCAGTTTTCAAGATCAATTTCCCTGTGGGCGATGTTCCAGTCTCCACAGAGAATATAGTCTCGTCGTTGCTGTCGCATTTTCTTCAGCACCGGCATGAATTTCTCCATGAAATCAAATTTGATTGCCTGTCGTTCCGGTCCGGATGAACCTGAAGGCAGATATATTGAGATTACGCTGATTTTGCCGAAATCGGCCTGCAAAAAACGCCCTTCCCCATCAGCATGGTTCCATCCCAGTTTATCGGTTACACGATCCGGCGTATGCCGGGTGTAGAGCGCCACGCCACTGTAGCCTTTTTTTTCCGCATCATTGAAATAGCCGGTATAACCCTTTGGCGCCAGCATCTCAGGCGTCAGTTGCGGTTGCTGCGCCCTGGTTTCCTGCAGGCAGATGATGTCGGCGCGTTGTTTGTAAAGCCAGGGATAGAGTCCCTTGCGCTCCGCAGAACGGATACCATTGGCATTCAGGGTTATGATTTTCATTTGATGATTTGAATTTTTCTTACAGCAAAACTGGACTCGGGTATCATACTGCCCGGCCGGGGACACGCACACATTACCATGCACGATTATCAGAAAGAATTTATCGAATTTGCCATTGCCAACCAGGTGCTGTGCTTCGGCGATTACACATTGAAGTCAGGGCGTCGCAGCCCATATTTTTTTAACAGCGGGCTTTTCAACAATGGCGCCAGCCTGTCGCGGTTGGGCCAGTATTACGCCAGCGCCATACAGGCGTCGAGACTTGATTATGACATGCTGTTCGGTCCGGCCTACAAAGGCATCCCGCTGGCCTCGGCTGCAGCTGTTGCTCTTTCGAATCTGTATCAGCAGAATGTACCGTTCTGTTTCAACCGCAAGGAAATCAAGGATCATGGCGAGGGCGGCGTCACTTTTGGTGCGCCACTGGCGGGACGGGTGCTAATCATTGATGATGTCATCTCGGCTGGCACGTCAGTTAACCTGTCTTCGTCCATCATACAGCAGGCCGGAGCCCGGCCAGTGGGCGTGGCGGTGGCCATGGATCGGCAGGAACGGGGCGAGGGACCGCTTTCTGCAGTGCAGGAAGTGGAACAACGCCACGGCATACGGGTCATAAGTATCATCACGCTGGATCTGATGATCGAATATCTGGACAGTCTGCCAGCCATGCGGGACTGCCTTGAAAGAATCCAGCAATACCGTATCCAGTATGGCGTAAATACCGGCTGAACGTCATCGATGATTAACAGCACGGCCTGAATTTTTATATACTTGAATGTCAGCAATACTGTAACAACCTGAAAGATAACACGGGACACTTCTATGAAATCAAGCAAGCTGATCTGCTGCACCTTTTTACTGTGTTTGACCGCGCTGCCGGTACAGGCCCGCATGGTTTGCTGGACCAACAATGAAGGCGTCAAGGAATGCGGCAACAGCCTGCCTCCCGAGTATGCGGAACAAGGCCATCAAAAATTGAATGAGCAGGGCATGGTCGTGGATGAAACTGCTCGGCAGAAAACCGAAGAGGAAATCGCTGCAGAAAAGGCACAGGAAACCGCCGCGGCTGAGCAGGAACGACAGAAACTGGAAGCCGCGCGCAAGGATGAAATTCTGCTTTATACCTACAGTTCAGTTGAAGATATCGAGATGGCCCGCGACGGCAAATTGAGCGCCATCCAGTCCAGCATATCCCTCACCGAGACACGTAATGAAAAATTGAGTGCTGAACTCGACAAGCTGGTAGAACAGGCCGCAAACGATGAGCGGGCCGGCAAGGCGCCGGACGAGGCCCTGGTCAAGGACATCGAGTCACTCAAGCGACAGATTCAGGCCAATAACGATCACATCGCGGAGAAACACGCCGAACAGGATATGGTGAAACAGAACGCCGAGCTTGAAGCTGCTCGCTTCAAGGAATTGAAATCAATTCAGTAAACCCTACCTGAAAAGGCTGGTTTTCAGGGCGCTCCACTGCTCGTCCCAGTGTACCGTGGGTTTTCTCTCAAACTCACTGCGCACGAAGCGGGACATCTTTCCTTCTATCACCGTCAGGATCTGATCGGCACAGGCGTCGATGGCGGCTGCCGGCCGGGTATCTTCTGTCAGGTTGGCTTCCCGCAAGATCTGCCGCAGCTGGGTTTCGATCCGCTCAAAAAACCGGGCCACCCGCGCCCGCAACCGTTCATGTTCACCAACCAGCGCATCGCCCAGTAACACCCGTGTAATGCCGGGATTTTTCTCGGCGAAGCCCAGAACGATCCGGCATACCCGCTCACAACGGATGATGGCGTTTTTTTCCTGGGACAGGACGCTGTTAATCAGCCCGAATACGGTTTCTTCTGCAAAATCGATGAGTGCTTCAAACATTTTGGCCTTGCTGGCAAAGTGACGGTACAGCGCCGCTTCCGATACTCCAACCGCAGCGGCCAGATCGGCAGTGGTGATGCGCGTACCCGGATGAGTTTCCAGTTCCCGGGCCAGGGTTTCGAGAATATGCAGGCGGCGATTGGTTTTCCTGTTTTGCATGGACAGTGGCTCAGCCCGAGGCACGGCCCTGAATCAGGGTGCCAACACCCTTGTCGGTAAATATCTCCAGCAGCACGGCGTGTTCCACCCGTCCATCAATGATATGCGCGGTCCTGACACCTGCCTGCACAGCGTCCAGCACTGAACGTATTTTGGGCAGCATGCCACCGTGAATTACGCCCTCATTGATCAGCTTGTTGACCTTGGCCACGGTGAGGCCGGTCAGCACCCTCCCTTCTTTATCCATCAACCCGGCAACATTGGTCAGAATGATCAGTTTTTCCGCCCGCATGACTTCTGCGAGTTTGCCTGCTACCAGATCTGCATTGATGTTGTAGGACTGGCCATCTTCACCCACGCCAATCGGCGCGATCACCGGAATAAAATTTCCCTGCAACAGCATGTCAACCACAGCGGTATCAATACTCGCCACTTCACCGACATGACCGATGTCAATAATTTCCGGCGCACTGAGCTCCGGCGAGTTGCGGGTGAACGTCAGCTTACGCGCCTGGATCAGGGCGCCATCCTTGCCGGTCAGCCCCACCGCCATACCACCATTACGGTTAATGAGATTGACAATCTCCTTGTTGACCTGGCCGCCCAGCACCATTTCGACGATGTCCATGGTCTCACTGTCAGTGACACGCATGCCTTCGACAAATTCACTCTGCTTGCCAATACGCTTCAACAGGTCGCCTATCTGTGGACCGCCGCCATGGACCACCACGGGATTCATGCCGACAAGTTTCATCATCACGACATCGCGGGCAAACCCGTTTTTGAGCTTTTCATCCGACATGGCATTACCACCATATTTGATGACCATGGTCTTGCCATTAAAACGTTTGATATAGGGAAGGGCTTCCGTCAGTACTGACGCAATACCCGCCGCCTTGCCGGATTCAGTATTCATGGTGTGTGCTGTTGCCTGTAACAGTGTGCTCATGCAGGAGGTCCGCGTGATAGCGTATCAGAATGGCAGCTTCAAGTCCGGCGCCACGGCACGGATTAGATCACGGAATTGCGCCTCTATATGTTCCAGTGCTGCATTGTCCTCTGCTTCAAACCGGGCGATGAGGTTCGGGCTGGTATTGGAGGGACGGATCAGTCCCCAGCCGTTGGCAAAATCAACCCGTACACCATCGATATCAGTGACCTCAGCATCGGCAAATGACATTTTCTTGCGCAACATCTGCATGAATTGCGTGTGATATTTTTCCTGCATGGGAATGCGCAATTCTGGCGTGGCCACGCCCCCCGGCAAATCACCAAATACTTCAGCCGGTTTGGCTTTGGCCTTGGTCAGAATCTCCAGCATGCGTGCGCCGGCATATATGCCATCATCAAAACCATACCAGCGTTCCTTGAAAAAGATATGTCCGCTCATCTCACCGGCCAGTGGCGCATTGAGTTCTTTCATTTTGCTCTTGATCAACGAATGGCCGGTCTTCCACATCAGCGGCTTGCCACCGCTGGCTTCGACGATGGCTTTCAGATAGCGGCTGCACTTCACGTCATAAATGATTGTCTCGCCGGCATTGCGTGAGAGCACGTCACGCGCAAACAGCATCATCTGCCGGTCCGGCCAGATAATGTTGCCTTCATTATCGACCACTCCCAGGCGGTCGCCATCCCCATCAAAGGCAAATCCAATGTCAGCGCCGGTTTCTTTGACCTTGTTAATCAGCGCAGTCAGGTTTCCCGGCTGACTTGGATCAGGATGATGGTTGGGGAAATTGCCATCTATTTCGCAGTAGAGCTCAATCACATCATGGCCCAGTGCCCGGTAGAGTTGCGGCGCAATACCTCCAGCCACCCCGTTACCGGCATCAACAACCATCTTGAATGCGCCGCCCAATGCCACCGGAATATCTTCAGAAGCACGGCGCAGGTAATCTGCAGTAATGTCCACCGTCTGCAGGCTGCCCTGACCGCTGGTGTAATCACTGGATTCAACGCGTTTGCGTAATGCCTGAATGGCGTCATCAGACAGCGTTTCACCATTCAGCATGATTTTGAGCCCGTTATATTCAGGGCCGTTATGACTGCCGGTAACCATCACGCCGCTGCCGGTTTCCAGATGATAAGTGGCGAAGTACAGGACCGGCGTGGCTACCTGGCCGATATCAATCACATCACAGCCCGTACTGCGCAGGCCGTTGATCAGGGCTTCTGCCATTTCCGGGCTGGAAGTACGGCCATCTCGACCGACGACTATTCCCGGCTGGTTCCTGGCTTTGGCTTCGGAGCCAATGGCCCGCCCGATCTCCTGCACAATTGCAGCAGTAAGCGTCTTACCCACGACACCGCGTATGTCATAGGCACGGAATATTACCGGCGACAGGGCCTCCGGCGGCGCAGTTGTTGCAGCGGCTGTTGGTGCTGGCGCTGCCGGTTTTTTTGCGGCCGCCTGCGGGGGCATCTTCTGCGCTGGCGCAGGCTCCTTTACCGGAGGCTGATTACCCGGTCGGGCAAACGCAGTCACATCATCACCACTCATTCCGCGTGACAGTGGTTGCACCGATCCGGTCTGTCCCATGTTGGGCATGCCCGGCACCAGTTTTTCGAGTCCGGGATGCTGGCCATCCATAATGGCCCGCACCGCTCCTGCATAGACGATATTCTCGCCATCACCATTACTGTCAGCAGCAGGTTCATCGGCGTCAGACGACTGACGCCTGCTGCGTACGAACACATATCCGCCACCGCCGCCCGCAACCAGCAACAAGGCGATGATGAGATACATCAGCATGCCGCTGCTGCTTTTCTCAACCGCCGGGACAGCGGTCCCGGCAGGCCAGTAACTGATCTTCCAGCGTGTGCCCGGAATTTCTTCGCTTACCGGATTTCCCTGCTGAAGCTTGTTGTTTCCCGCCTTGTTCAAGACCAGCGGGCGATTGCCCGTACTTTGTACCAGTTGCACATATCCTTCAACAGCTGCACCGTCCAGACTGATATAGGGCTCCACTGCGAGGCTGAGGTGCAATAATCCTTTGAGATTACCCTCAGCATCCTTGATGCGGCGGATCATGACGAGATGCGCATCTTCACTGCCAAAGCTGTGTACTTCGGCAGGCACTTCTGCGTCTGATTGCATGGCATGGTTAAGCAGGTCCAGCGATGCATAACCGAGTGGTGGCCTGGATTCACGATCCAGCTGGTACTGACCGGGAAGAAACAGGCGGACTTTCAGGGCCGTGTTGATCATCCCTTGCAGTTCATCGGCTTTGGCATTGATTGCCGCGGTATCCGCGGCAGAAAAAAGATCTGCCAGGGCTTGCGATTTGATCAACGATTCAAGCGTGGTATCGATTTGTGTGATGGGTTCAGAGATTTTTGCCGCGAGGTTGCTGACCTGAGAAACATTTCTGGCTTCTTCTTCCTGTTGCGCCTGCCTGGCATATTTTTCCGAAAAGTAGACGCCACCCGCGATTGCTGCCAGAGCCAATGCCAAAACTGTTACAACCAAGATAATGGTGCGCACTGTGCGTCGCTTGATGCGCCGCCCGGATACTGGCCCTTGCATTCAATACCCCTTCATTATGGATAAAATTCTTAAATGTGTTTTACCGTGGCAGTTCAGATCCGGCGTAACCTGCTTTTGACTTCAGGTCACCAGTTGTCGCTTGCACTAGATCCCGGTATGACCAAAACCCCCGGCGCCACGCAGGGATTGCCTGAATTCAGACACAATTTCAAATTGCGCCTGTACGACCGGCACAATTATCATTTGCGCAATGCGATCGCCCGGATTAATCGTAAATGATTCATGACCCCGGTTCCAACAGGAGACATAGATCTGTCCCTGATAATCGGAATCTATCAGTCCGGTAAGATTGCCCAGAACGATGCCGTGCTTGTGTCCCAGACCGGAGCGGGGCACCAGAACCGCAGCATGGTTTGAATCTTCAATATGGATGGCAAACCCGGCTGGCAGCAGTGCTGTTGCGTCCGGCTCCAACACCAGGGGCTGATCAATGCAGGCCCGTATGTCAAGGCCGGCGGAACCTGGAGTCGCATATTCGGGCAGCGGGAATTCCCGGCCCAGCCTTGGATCAATGAGTTTGAGCTGGATTTTTTTCATGAAAGCGCCGGGCAATAATGGCGACAAGTTCTCGCGCCAGCTTTTCCTTGCTGGCCTGGCCCAGATCGACGCTCCCGTCCCGCCATATCACATGCAGGGAATTGTCCTCACTTTCAAACCCCATGTTTTCCCCCACTTCGTTGGCAGCGATGATGTCCAGCTTTTTCCTGATGAGTTTCTGCCGGGCATGCTCCAGAACGGATTCCGTTTCAGCCGCAAACCCCACTGTAAAAGGTGCAGGCCGGGCACGGGCCACCTCTGCCAGAATATCCGGGGTGGGCTCAAGTTTGATGGTCATCCCGGATCTGGATTTCTTGATCTTGCTCTCCGCTACCTCACGACACTCGTAATCCGCTACCGCAGCCGTGCCAATGAAGATGTCTGTATCCGGTAATTGACGCATTACAGCGGCATGCATTTGCCGTGCGGTAGTCACCTTTTCACATTGCACATGCTCCGGTAATTCCAGCGCCGTCGGTCCGGACACAAGGACCACTTCTGCTCCCGCTTCCGCTGCGGCACGGGCCACAGCATAGCCCATTCGACCGGAACTGCGATTGGAGATAAACCGTACCGGATCGATCGCCTCTCGTGTTGGGCCCGCCGTTATCAGGAGTTTTCTTGCCGTTAATGTGCCTGTGGCAAATACGCTCTTCAGATGCTGAATGAGATCCAGCGGCTCCAGCATCCGTCCAGGCCCCACTTCACCACAGGCCTGTCCGCCTGCTGCCGGCCCCAGTAATGACACTCCCCGGCCTTTGAGCAGATTGGCATTGTCCTGTGTGGCCGGATTCAACCACATCTGCTGGTTCATGGCCGGCGCAATCAGCAGGGGAACATTCGCCGCCAGACACAGGGTGCTCAGTAAATCATCGGCCTGACCGTGGGCCAGGCGGGCCATGAAATTGGCACTGGCCGGCGCCACCAGAATAACGTCGCCCCAGCGCGCAAGCTCAATATGCCCCATGGCGGCTTCGGCACGGTGGTCCAGAAGCCCGGTATGAACGGGACGCCCGGACAGGGCCTGCATGGTCAGTGGTGTGATGAATCTGCAGGCGGCGCGCGTCATCACAACCCGCACCTCGGCGCCCTGTTCGCGCAGGCGCCTAACCAGATCAGCGCTTTTATAGGCGGCAATACCGCCGGTTACGCCCAGCAGAATACGTTTGTATTTAAGATTGTTCATGGCCTGAATTTTACCCTAAACACTGCATTAACGTCTGTTACGGTTTCTGGAACCGGCCGAAGTATTCCGGCAAACTATAGGCTGGAATTATTCAAATAACTGCAACAGGGAGGTTGAGAAATGTCCATTGCGCACTGGCCCGCGACCGAAAGACCCCGCGAAAAACTGCTGGCCCGGGGGCCGGCGGCCCTCTCCGATGCCGAACTGTTGGCCATATTTCTGCGTACCGGGATTCGGGGCAAAACGGCGGTTGATGTGGCTCGCGATCTTCTGGCCCAATCCGGTGGGTTGCGCGCTTTGCTCGAGGCAGATGCCCAGCGCTTGTGCCAGACACCCGGGCTGGGTACCGCAAAGTACGTACAACTCCAGGCGGCTATTGAGCTCGGTAAACGCTACCTGGAGGCAGGGTTACAGCATACCGATGTCCTGACCAGCCCCAAAAGCACGCGTGATTATCTCATGGCGCAGTTACGCGCCTATCCGCATGAGGTGTTTGCCTGCCTGTTCCTGAACAACCGTCATCACATCATAAGTTTCGACAAGATGTTCAACGGAACTATCGACGGGGCCAGCGTCTATCCCCGCGAAGTCGTGAAACGGGCCTTGGGCCATAATGCCGCCGCTGTCATATTTGCCCATAATCACCCGTCCGGGATTGCCGAGCCGAGCAGCGCCGATATCACCCTGACCCGCCGGCTCAAAACTGCGCTGGAACTGGTCGATATCCGGGTGCTGGACCATTTTGTGGTCGGGAACAGCGAGGCCGTTTCGTTTGCAGAACGGGGGCTGATCTAGCCACAGGGTCAGGCTTGGTAAACTCTGCACCAGTCAGAATTTCCCAGGCTGCAGGAACGTATTGCCATTTTTTCAATTGTGCAAACGATTGAAAATGGTAAGAAAAACAAAAATTACTTTTTTGTTTTTTGCCCTCTGAACAAGACCCTCCGGGCCTTATTCAGAGCTTCCACAAAGCCGATTTAACGGGTAAAATCCGCCCTCTTTTTAATCAGACGAAGTCAATTGCCATGTCACAGGTTTGTCAGATAACGGGTAAACGCCCACAGATCGGGAACAATGTTTCCCATGCGAATAACAAGACGCGCCGCCGGTTCATGCCCAACCTTCATTCCCGCCGCTTCTGGGTCGAGAGTGAAAGCCGCTGGGTCAGGCTCCGGGTCAGCAATCAGGGCCTGCGCATCATCGACAAGCTGGGCATCGACAAGGTCCTGGCCGACATCCGCGCCCGCGGCGAAAAGGTATAACATCATGGCGAAATCCATACGCGATAAAATCAAGCTGGTTTCCTCCGCCGGCACCGGTCATTATTACACGACCACCAAGAACAAACGTACCCAGCCGGACAAGATGGAAGTCAAGAAATTCGATCCTGTCGCCCGCAAGCATGTGATGTACAAGGAAGGGAAGATTAAATAACGTACCTCGTTATTCGTGAAGCGTATCTCGGCGCTTCACGCTTCACGCTTCACGCTTCACGCTTCACGCTTCACGCAAAAAAATCATACCGGTTGCAGCGTGTATAGGCGCAAGGTTCGCGCAAACTCCTGCAACGCCTCTATGCCGCTCGCTTCAGCCTGTTCACACCACTCGCGCAACGCCTGTAACAGGCTTTCATGCGTGGCGGTTCTTTCAGTCCACAATTGCTGCAACCGCTGACCAAAATCGTGCACCTCTCGCAGCGCGTGATTTTCCCTTAACAACTCTTCCAGGCTGACCCGGGTATGGGCATCCATGAGCACTTCAGAACGGGCGATCCAGCGACGGCAGCGTTTGAGCATTCTGCGCGTCGACATATTCGCCCTGGCTTTTTCATCCTTGTAGACCCTGTAGACGACACGTTTCGCATACCCCGACATGATGTGCAACCGGTTGGCGATCACGGCACGCACAGTATCCACATCGATATCCGGTTTATGCAGGTTGATCTGCGGCCGTGGCGCAATCTTCTTGACGCGCGCGAGACCCAAAAACTGCAGACAGCGGATGTAACACCAGCCCAGATCAAACTCCCACCAGTAGCTGGAAAATTTTGCCGAGCTGGCAAAGGCATGGTGATTGTTATGCAACTCTTCTCCACCGATGAGTATGCCCCAAGGCACGATATTGGTGGAGGCATCACTGGATTCAAAATTCCGGTAACCGCGCCAGTGACCAATACCATTGATCACGCCAGCGGCAAAAAACGGTATCCAGGCCATCTGCACGGCCCAGATGGTAATGCCGGGAATCCCGAATAGTATTACATTTACTATCAACATCAGGACTATCCCGTGATCGCGATAGCGCTGGTAAAGATGATGTTCGATCCAGTCATCCGGTGTTTCATGACCAAAATCGTCCAGTGTGTCCCGGTTTAATGCTTCCTGCTTGTACAGTTCGGCCCCGGACCAGAGCACGGCATTGATACCACGGGTTTGCGGGCTGTGTGGATCGTCATCGGTTTCCACGCGGGCATGATGTTTGCGGTGTATCGCCACCCACTCGCGGGTGATCATGGCCGTGGTCAGCCAGATCCAGAAACGGAAAAAATGACTGATCAGCGGGTGCAATTCGATCGCGCGATGCGCCTGATGGCGGTGCAGATACAGCGTGACTGCGGCGATGGTAATGTGCGTCAATATCAACGCGACAATAACATAACCCCACCAGGGCAATTGCCAGATCCCGTATAGCAGTGACACAGAAGTTTTCCTCTCGCAGGTTTTATTTCATGCTAACCCGTATTAGCCATAAATATCCACATCTGCATCCGGGAATATGAAAAATGATCTGGCGGGACTTTTACCGTACCGCAACAATTCAGCGTGACACATGTTATCCTGAACACAGTCAATTCTTGCAAGTCTCGCTCTGATCAGAATAATAACGGCGCCATGACCCGCGAAATCCTTATTTCCGTTGAAGGACTGTATCGTTACTACGGGGCCTATTGTGCCGTAAATGATGTGAGCTTCACGGTGGCACGGGGCGAAGTGCTGGGCTTTCTGGGGCCTAACGGCGCGGGCAAATCCACCACCATGCAGATGATCAGCGGCGTACTGACACCCGGCCGCGGCCGGGTAAGTATTGCCGGAGCGGATATCATGGATGATCCGCGTGCCGCCAAACGCCAGATTGGCTTTCTCCCGGAGCAGCCGCCGTTATACCCGGATCTGACCGTGGATGAATACCTGCGCTACACTGCACAGCTACGTGGCATGCCAAAGCCCTCTATAACTCCGGCACTGGAACAGAGCAAACTGCGCTGTGGTCTCACTGACACCGGCCGGCGACTGATCGGCAATCTGTCCAAGGGGTATCAACAACGCGTGGGCATTGCCCAGGCCATCATCCACAGCCCTGCGGTGATCATTCTGGACGAACCGACGAGCGGGCTTGATCCGATTCAGATCCGCGAGATACGTGAGTTGATCCGGGAACTGGGCCGCGATCACAGCGTAATTCTGTCCACCCACATCCTGCCGGAAGTACAAACCGTATGTGGCCGTGTGCTGATCATTCATCAGGGTCGTCTGGTGCTGGACCGGCAACTGGACAATATCAATACAGATCAGGGTCACCGGCATAACTGTATCCGCGTGGCTTTCAAACAACCGCCGGGGTTGTCGTTCATTACTGCAATCCCCGGCGTCATGCAGGCCGAGCAGATTGATGGGCAGCGTTACCGGATCGACGTGGAGCCGGAATCCGGGGCAATCCAGATGATCACCCGGTTGGCCGTTGAACAAGACTGGGGCCTGCTGGAACTGGTTCCACAAGCCGATTCGCTTGAAGAGATATTCATGCAACTTACCAGCGGCGCCCGTGAAACCACCATTCTGCCGGCCGCAGAGACCTGCGCATGAACAGCATACTCGCCATCGCCATGCATGAACTGCGGCGTCTGTTCACCTCGCCGCTGGCATGGGTCATTCTGGCAACCATTGAGTTCCTGCTGGCAGTCCTGTTTCTGTTCCTGCTTAACCAGTTCATGACGCCCACGCCCTGGCTGGCGGGACGCGGCGTGACGGAAATTGTCGCGGCCGGACTGTTCCAGCTCAGCGGCATTGTCTTGTTGCTGGGCACGCCGCTGATTACCATGCGCATATTCAGCGAGGAACGACGCAGCGGCACCATCAAGCTGCTGCTGTCTGCGCCGGTGAGCGTCACTCAACTGGTGCTGGGCAAATATCTCGGTCTGCTGGTATTTCAGATCATCATGCTTGCACTGATTGCGTTAATGCCGCTTTCTCTGCAACTCGGTACATCCCTCGATCTGCTGCAACTCTCTGCTGCGGTACTCGGCGTGTTTCTGCTGATGGCCGCGTTCACCGCCATTGGGCTATTTGCCTCGGCACTGACCAGCCAGCCAGCTGTTGCAGGGATGATGACCTTCGGCATTCTGTTCATGTTATGGATCATCAATCTTGCCGCAAGCACCGGCACTGATCTGGCAAGAACGGTGTTTAATTATCTTTCCCTGCTTAACCACTACAATAACCTGATCAATGGCGTATTCAACAGTGCAGATGTGATCTACTACCTGCTGGTCATCGGTCTCTTTATCGTGCTGTCCATCTGGCGTCTTGATGCAGAACGCATGCATCAGTAATCAATCCTGTCCATGAAAATAACTGCCAACAGCCGTCTGCGGTCCCGCCTCAACAGCGTGGTGATGTTGATCCTGATCATTCTGTTGACCGTATTGCTCGGCTGGTTAAGCAACCGTTATCAGGTTCAGTATGACTGGACTGCCAACGGCCGCCATACACTGTCAGAGGCAAGCCAGCAGGTCCTGGCACAGATGGAAGGCCCCGTTGAGATTACTGCCTATGCGCGTGAGGACGGTGCCCTGCGTGATGCGATCAAGACCATTGTGGCGCGTTATCAGCGCGTCAAACCGGATGTCCATCTGCATTTTATTAATCCGGACGCAGCGCCCGACGAAGTGCGCAGCCTCGGGGTCAGTGTCAACGGCGAACTGGTGATCCGGTATCAGGGACGCAGCGAGCACGTGCAGTCCGACAGCGAGGAAGAATTTACCAATGCTTTGCAACGTCTGGCGCGTGGCGCCGAACGCTGGATCGCGTTCATCGAAGGACATGGCGAACGCAGCCCGTTGGGACAGGCCAATTTTGATCTCGGAGTGTGGGTGCAGCAAATCAACAACCGGGGTTATAAAACCCAGCCTGTCAACCTGGCCAACATTCAGGCGATTCCCGAAAACACCCAAATCCTGGTCATCGCCGGGCCACAGGTAGAATTACTGCCAGGCGAAGTAAAACTGATCGAGGATTTTGTCGATCGGGGCGGCAACCTGTTATGGCTGCTGGATCCGCCCATACACCTGCAGAACCTTGACGGGCTTGCAACAAAACTTGCTCTGGACATCAAGCCGGGCACGATTATCGATATCTCCGGTAAATTAAGCGGAATTGATAATCCAACGATTGCTCTCGTCACCGAAAGCCTGTATCCACCACACCCTGTAACCAGGGATTTCAGCTATACAACTTTCTTTCCCTCTGCTGCAACCATCGGCACGACAGACAGCACGGTCTGGAAATACTCCCCGGTCATTGCCACGGGTGAGCTGGCCTGGCTGGAAACCACCCCGCTGGGGGGTGAAGTGAATTACGATGAAGGCGTGGACCAGCCTGGCCCGCTCACCATCGGAACAAGTCTCGAACGTGAAATTGAATACACGCGGGAAGAAACACTGGTGCGCAAACAACAACGCATTCTGGTGATGGGTGACGGCGATTTTCTTTCCAACAGTTATGTGAATAACAGCGGCAATCTTGATCTCGGCCTGCGCATGATCAACTGGCTTGCGAACGATGACGACTTCATCAGCATTCCTGCGCGCGTGGCAACGGATGCGCAACTGGAGCTCGGTACTTTTGCGGCAACGATAATCGCCTTCGGGTTTTTGATCATCATCCCTGCTTTGCTTGTCGCCACCGGCATGGTCATCTGGTGGCGGCGCAAGAAACAATAACCTGTGCGATCGCGCCTGCTGATCAATATTGTTCTGCTGCTGGCAATTACCGCTTTGATGCTGTTCCTCACCCGCGTGCCTGAAAAAAATGTGAACGAACAAAACATACCGCTGACCGCACTTGATCCGGCCACCATTAACCGCATTATCATCGTCCGGTCGCAGGGGCGCCGGATAGAATTTCAGAAACAGAAAGATCAATGGCTGATGCAGGAACCTTATGTCCTGTCCGCCAATGTGGCACGCATCAATACCATGCTCAAACTGCCCACCGCCCACAGCTATGCACAGATACGCAGGGGCGAAACTGATCTCGCCCGTTTCCGCCTGGACTCACCTGCAGTATCCATACGTTTTAACGATACCGAAATCGCTTTTGGTGACAAAAGTCCGATTGCGGAGCAGCGTTATGTACTGGTGAACGACACAGTCCACCTGATCAATGACAGTTTGTTCGAGCAGCTACAGGCGCCTGCTACCTTTTTTGTTGATACCCGTATTCTTCCGACCGGCACCCATATACAGTCACTGGTGTTGGCGCACCTGACTTTCAGAAAACAGAATGGTCAGTGGACAACAGAACCCCCTTATGAAATCCGTTCCGATCAGTCCGACAAAACCATGCCGATCTGGCAGGACCTGGATGCAATTTCGATACGTGAATACGTGCCCGCCGAAAATCATGGCACTGTCAGTATTGATCTGGGCGAGCCGGGCAAGCTCGAATTTGTGATTGTGTCACCGCCCCCACAATTGATCCTCGCCCGCGCCGATCTGGGTCTGCAATACCATATCAGTGGTGATGACGCGGAACGGCTCTTTTCTTTTCCATCCGCCTCGCGTCCGCCGGTGGACAACGAGTAATGCCTGAACTTCCGGAAGTCGAAACTGCCCGCCGGGGCATTGCGCCACATGTACTGGGTGAATCCATTGCGGAAGTCATCGTGCGCGATCGCCGCCTGCGCTGGCCCGTACCCGGGAATCTGAACAAGAAACTAATCAACCGGACTCTTCGCAAACTTTCACGCCGCGGCAAGTATCTGGTTTTTCATTTCGAACATGGCGCAATGATCCTGCATCTTGGCATGTCCGGCAGTTTGCGCATCTTCACCACAAACCAGCCACCGGAAAAACATGATCATGTGGATTTTGTATTCCAGTCAGGTTCACGCTTGCGTTTCCGTGATCCGCGCCGTTTTGGCTGCATTCTGTGGACAGATGCTGATCCCATGCAGCACGAGTTGCTGTCCTCACTCGGGCCGGAACCGTTGAGTGATGAGTTGACTGGAGACTATCTATTCCGTAAATCCAGAAAGCGCACGCAATCAGTCAAAACATTTATCATGGACAGTCGTGTGGTAGTGGGTGTTGGCAATATTTACGCGAATGAATCATTATTCATGGCGGGCATAAAACCGCAGCGTAAGGCCGGAAAAATTTCGCGGAATGAATTCATGGCGCTTGCCCGTTCTGTCAAGAATGTCCTCGAACTGGCGCTGGCTAAAGGCGGCACGACCCTGAGAGATTTTGTAAATGGCACAGGCGAGCCCGGCTATTTCCGTCATGAACTGCAGGTCTATGATCGCGCCGGTCTGCCCTGTTATACCTGCAAAACACCTGTCAAGGTTCAGCGGCTCGGTCAGCGTTCAACGTTTTATTGCCCACGCTGCCAAGGTTGATTGCAAGGTTCAATGCAAATGACTGACGTCCGGCACAGGCGGCAGGGACACCGGCTTGAATTGTTCCTGATAGAGGGTGTTATACAAACCGCGATTTTTCAGCAATTCCGCATGCCGTCCAATCTCAACAATACGCCCATGTTCAATGACCACGATCTTGTCGGCGTTCAGCACAGTCGATAAGCGGTGCGCGATCACAATGGAGGTGCGATCCTGCAGCAAGCGATCCAGCGCCTGCTGGATGTGATGTTCCGAGCGTGAATCCAGCGCCGAGGTTGCTTCATCAAGGATCAGGATGCGTGGGTTTTTCAAAAATGCCCGCGCCAGTGCCAATCGTTGTTTTTGTCCGCCCGACAATACCGCGCCCCGCTCACCGATTTCCGTCCATAAACCTTCCGGCAGGTCTTCCACAAACTCGCGTGCGTTGGCGGCATCCAGTGCCGCAAGAATGTCCTCCTGTGTCGCCTTCGGATTGGCCAATACAAGATTATCCAGCACCGTCCCTGAAAATAATATGGTTTCCTGGTTCACGATACCGATATGACTGCGCAATGATGCCAGTTGCAGATCACGCAGATCATTTCCATCAATGCGGATAACTCCACTGGCCGGATCATAGAATCGCGGCACCAGATTCGCGAGCGTTGATTTTCCGGAACCGCTGGGCCCGACAAACGCCACCGTTTCACCGGGCTCTATGCGAAAATTGATATCACGCAGCACGGTGATTTCAGAATCATAACTGAAATATACACGGTCAAATTCAATCAATCCCTTGCACTCCGCAAGAGGTTTGGCATCCGGTTTCTCGCGGATCTGCGGTTGCGTATCAAAATATTCAAATATCCGTTCTATCGCTGCCACGGCGTTCGCCAGCACTACACTGAGGTCTGACATGCGCTGCAGGGGGAAATAAAACATGGCGAGATACAACAGAAACTGTGTGAGTTCGCCGATCGTGAGCGTGCCCGCGATAATCTGATGGATGCCATACCACGCAACCAGTATCGGCGAACCATGCACCACAAGCCCGACCATGGTTTCATTCATGGCCATAAACCGCACGGAATACAGAATCTTGTTCAGCAGTTTGTTCGCCTGTGAGGCAAATGCCAGTGTTTCCTGCGGTTCATGTGTGAAGCCCTTGACGATGGCAACCCCGGCCACTTTTTCCTGCAGTCCTCCGGAAAGAATTTCCAGCCGTTGCTGCGCTTCCTTGCTCACCAGCCGGATGCGTGAACCGATCGTGCGCAACGAAATCACATAGACCGGCATCAGCAACAGTGAGATCAGCGTAAGCATGGGATGGATATTCAGCAGGATCACCACCAGCACAATCAACGTAATGCTGTCCATCCAGACATTGGTCAGTGCAGAGCCGACAAAATTCTGCGCCAGACTCAGATCATTGACCACGCGTGAAACAATCGCACCCGACTGGTTGCGCGCAAAAAATGTATGTGACAGACGCTGCACATGATCAAACAGAGCTACACGCAGGTCCCGGATCATGCGGTGGCCCGCATCGGCAGCGAGAACACTGCGAAAATAACAGGCAAACATCCAGATGATGATCGAAACCGCCATGATGAGAATATACTGATGCGTAAGGCTCTCACGCATCTGCTGTGAAATTTCATCAGCCAGCACCACATCATCAATCAGATGCCGCAGCATCCATGGAAACACCAGTGGCATGAGAAACTTCAGCAGGCCCGCAAACGTGGCCAGTGCCACATAGGGCCAGTAGGGTTTGATATAGGCGAGGAAACGCCATACCGGTGCGCGCCGTTTACGTGTCCCGTGATAACGCTCGTGGATGGAATTGCCGAACGTGTCCTTGATGTCGAGGATACGTTCGCGATTGAGGTCTACTTCCAGATAACGGGAATTGGCATCCAGCAACGCCCGATCACGGTCCGCCAGATGCAACAGTTGCTTGCGTGCGCTGACGGGTGCCGAGAGCAACATGTCCGGATCCACATTGAGCACCAGCACGGTGTAGGACTGTATTTCCGCCGGCTGCGCTGCATCCGGCACCAGCCCCGAAAGCAGCAACTGCACATGCTCCCAATGCTCGAATACATAATGACGGCCCTCCTGGCGCGTCAACCCGGACTTGAGATATTGCGCTACCCGATCAGCCGTACAAACGTGATAGACGATCACATGCTTTTAACGCGATTCCTTTCTGCGTGTAATCTCCATCTGTTCCGAGTCCAGTCCATATAAATCGACCGGTGGCACTGCCGTCTTGCCGCGCAACCGGATGTTCAGCGCCTCGACCGCAATTGAGAAGGCAATCGCAAAGTAGAGATAGCCCTTGGGTATGTCCTTGTCAAACCCGTCGGCAATCAACGCGACGCCGATCAATACCAGGAAACTCAAAGCCAGCATCTTGATGGTGGGGTGCTTGTAGATAATTTCACTAATCGCGCCGGAAGCGATCATCATCACGATCACCGCGATGATAATCGCGAGTGCCATGACTTCCACATGCTGGGCCATACCGACAGCCGTGATGACGGAGTCCAGCGAGAAAATAATATCAATAATCGCAATTTGCACGATGATCACCAGAAACAATTTGCCGGCGGCGCCCCCGACGTTGTGTTCCGGTTCTCCGCCTTCAAGCGAGGAGTGGATTTCCAGTGTGCTTTTCACCAGCAGGAACAGGCCGCCGCCGATGAGTATCAGATCGCGGCCGGAAATTTCCTGTGCGAGCACGGTGAAGAGTGGCGCAGTCAGTTTCATGATCCAGGCGAGGGTCAACAGCAAGCCGATACGTGTGAGCATGGCAAGGGCCAATCCGAATATACGCGCTTTTTCACGCAGCCCCGGCGGCAGGGGTTGCACGAAAATGGAAATAAATACAATGTTGTCGATACCCAGCACAATTTCGAGCACCGTCAGTGTGACCAGCGCCAGCCATGCTTCGGGTTCATATATCCACATGAAATCCATGATTGGGTTCTCTCAGCCTGTAGTTTGTTTCGATTTTATATGCTTAACTGCAATGGCAACAGTCTATTCACCGCGGTGGCGGGACGATGACCACAGATTCACCTTCACCACGCGGGTCACTTGCCGCAAACACGCCTTTGGTCGGTTTATACCAGAACACCGCCTGCATATTGCCATAGCGACGGCCCTGTTCACGCAGTTTATGGCCGCGCGCAGTCAGCCCCGCCTGTTCCTGTGCGGTCAGTCCGCCCTGCTCAAACTGCACTTCATCCGGCAGATACTGGTGATGGAAACGCGGTACTTCCACCCAGGAGTTGGGTAATTTCCCCGAAGCCGCATCCAGCACACCCAGTAACACCATGCTGATGATCCGGCTGCCCCCCGGCGTACCGAGTATCCCCACCCGATCGTCAGATTCAATAAATGTCGGTGTCATGCTCGACAACGGCCGTTTACCGGGTGCAATACTGTTGGCTTCATCGCCCACCAGTCCATAGGCATTCGGCGCCAGCGGCCTGGTTGCAAAATCATCCATTTCATTATTCAGCAACACACCGGTGCCGGGCACAACATAACCGGAACCGAATGGCAGGTTGATACTGAGTGTCGCCGCCACGCGGTTACCCTGTGCATCAAGGATGGAGAAATGCGTGGTGTCCGCACCGGCATGTTCACCCAGATCCATTTGGCCGATTTCTTCGCTGGAAGTTGCATGCTCCAGATCGATACCCAGGGCCAGTCCTTCCAGGTAATCTTCATTCAACATGTGCTGATAGGGAATCGTGGTGAAATCCGGATCGCCAAGATAGACAGCGCGATCGCGGTAGGCGCGACGCAGCACTTCAATGATGACATGCTTGCGCGTGATGTCATCAAGCCGCAGCAGCTCAAAATATTTCAGCATGTTGAGGGCCTGCGCCAGCACAATACCGCCTGAAGACGGTGGCGGCGCGGACACGATGCGCAGATCATGATATTGCGTCACAATTGGCTCGCGTTCTTTGACACGATACGTCTGCAGATCGTTGGTGGCCCATATCCCGCCATCTGTCGTCACGCCCTGTACCAGTTTCTGTGCAAATTCACCGCTGTAAAATCCGTTGCGTCCTTCTTTTACAATTCGCTCCAGCGTGTCTGCCAACTCAGGTTGTTTGATCACATGATTGAGTGGCGGCACATTATTGTCGTGCAGAAAGATGCTCGCCGCCGCCGCAGAGGCGCGCAACGCTTCCAAACGGAATTCTGCCATCTTGCGATAGAGTTCCGTCACCGGAAAACCTTCCTTTGCATAACGGATGGCTGGCGCGAGGCATTCTGCCAGTTTCAGCTTGCCGTAGTAATCATTGATGTGCACCAGGCCGGCCACCAACCCGGGGATGGCAGCGGCTTTCGCTCCATTCAGTGACGAGCCGGGGATGACTTCACCACTTTTATCCAGATACATGGTTTTGTAGGAAAGGCCCGGCGCGACCTCACGGCTGTCCACCATAATCTGCATGCCGTCTTCGGCGCGATGTAATAACCAGAAACCGCCGCCGCCAATGCCGGAACTGTAGGGTTCAACCACTGCCAGCACTGCCGCGGCGGTAACGGCGGCATCAAAGGCATTACCGCCCTTTTTCATGATTTCTGCCGCGGCCTGTGTCGCCAAGGGGTGTGCGGTGGCAATGGCCGCCTGATCCGGCTGGTCCGCGCATAATCCTGCACGGCAGCCCAGTAACAAAAGACACAGAACGATATGACGTATCACGGGATGTGAAAAATCAGGTTTGAAAAAATTAAGGGAATGAAGTTGTATTTATCTGAAATTGTAAAGCGGGTCAGCTGTATTTGTTTTTCAGTTCTTTCAGCACAACAGGATGCACAAACAGACTGACATCCCCGTCCAGTGCGGCAATTTCCTTGACCAGGCTGGAAGAGATAAACCAGAGATTTTCCGCCGGGGTCAGAAAGACAGTTTCTGCGTCACTGTTCAATTGCCGGTTCATGCCGGCCATCTGGAATTCATAATCAAAATCGGAAACGGCTCGCAGGCCGCGGATGATGACCTGCGCCTTGTGCTTGCGGGCAAATTCCGTAGCCAGTCCGTCAAAACGCATCACTTCCACATTCGGTATCGGCGCCAGCACCATACGCGCCAATTCGATACGTTCATCCACGGAAAACAGAGATGTTTTTTTGGTTGCTGCCGCAACGGCAAATATTACCCGATCAAACAGATGCGCCGCACGCATCACCAGATCACTATGGCCGTTGGTGATTGGATCAAACGTCCCGGGATAAATGGCGGTGATCTTCATGCTTCACTACTCTTGCTGTTGGTATAACTGATCTTACTATATGAATCCCCAATAAGTAATTGGTGATTAGTGACTGGTGAATAGTAAATAAATTACAGAGCTCTGATCACCAGTCACTCCTCACCAATCACCGCCAGCGCATATTGAACCTGTCCGGCCGCCCCCTGCTTTTTAATGTCCAGTCCCACGGGCCATGGCAAACCGCGCTCCGCTTCCATATAGATGAGGCCGCCCGGTTTGAGACACCCGGCTTCACGTATGGCTTTGCAGGATTTTGCGATCAATCCTTCGCCAAAGGGCGGATCCAGAAACACGATGTCAAACCGATCGGGGTTGCGTACGAGCCAGCTCAGCGCCTCTGAGTTTTCAAGACGCGCACGATCCACCCGCAGTAATTCAAGGTTGTCAGCAAGCTGTTTCACCAGCAGAGGATGTTGTTCCACAAAAACGGCACGGGCTGCGCCACGCGAGAGTGCTTCGAGCCCCAGTGCGCCGGTGCCGGCATACAAATCAAGACAATCGGCACCATGGATCACCTGCTGCAACCAGTTGAATAATGTCTCGCGCACGCGGTCCGGGGTCGGCCGCAGTCCCGGCGCGTCCGGCACCGGCAATTTACGCCCGCGCCATTCTCCGCCGATGATACGGACTTTACCCGGATGTTTCAGTGCAGTTCCCCCGGTGATGAATGCTATTTTTTCTGTTCTGTATTTTGCCCAACCAGCACCGCCACCATCTTGTCCGGATCCAGTTTTGCAGCAAATGCCTGTTTGATCTGTTCAGCGGTCACGCCCATGATTTTGTCATTATAGACATCCAGATAATCGAGCGGCAGACCATAATAACCAATCATGACGATGTAATTCATGATGTCGCTGTTGCTGTCGACGCGCAATGCAAAACCACCGGTGAGATTTTTCTTCGCCGCGTCCAGTTCTTCCGCCGTGGGCCCGTTTTCAATAAACATGCGCAATTCCTCTTTCAGTAATTGCAGCGCTTCTGCTGCCTGATCATTTCGCGTCTGCAGACCGGCCACAAACGGGCCGGCCTGGCGCATGGGCATAAAGTAACTGTAGGCGCTGTAGGAAAGGCCGCGTTTCTCGCGGATCTGTTCAAACAGGCGCGATACCATGCCACCGCCGCCCAGAATATGGTTACCGACATAAACCGGGAACAGATCCGGATCCGCGCGCGTGATACCCGGTTGTCCCACCAACAGATGCGTTTGCGTGGAAGGATGATCGACTTCCACGTTGGTTGCGGCCGCCAGCGGTTTTACTTCCGGAATTTCCGGCGCTTTTTCTCCCGCAGGCAGCCCGGTGGTCAATGTGCTCACTACTTTTTCAGCACCGGCACGATCCAGATCACCCACGATCGCAACAATGACATTGCTCGCCACATAATACTGTTGGTGAAACGCCGCGAGATCCTTAACGCTTATCTGTGACAGTGATGCTTCGGTTCCCTCTTCCGGTTGCGAATAGGGATGATCCCCATAGATTGCCTTGTAAAAGGCATCTTTCGCCAAGGCATCCGGCGACTGTTGCTTCTGCCTGATGGCCGTCAACATGCGGTTACGTTCACGCTCAAATGCTCTTTTCGGAAAATCCGGTTGCGTGATCACACTATTGAGATTTTTCAGGGCAGCATCGAGCTTGTCCGGCTCAGTGACTACACGCACGCCCAGTGAAGCAGAATCCATATTCGCACTGGAACTGAACACCGCGCCAAGATTTTCAAAATTCTGACTGACTTCATCTGCATTCATCCCGGCGGCGCCTTCTGACAGCATGGCGTTTGTGAGCAGTGCCAGTCCGGGCTTCTCACCATCACGCGCACTTCCCGCATCAAATGCGATCTGCACATCCATCATCGGCAGTTCATGCGCTTCTACAAAATATACGCGCACGCCACTGTCCGTGACCCAATGCTGAATGTCCGGCGATGCCTGTGCCGTGAGCACAAACAACATCGTGATCAGGAATGCATAAATCCTAGCGTACATCATGGTGACCTCCCTGTGGTGCCGGCCGCCTTGCATTGGGGTCGAGCGGCAGCGGCTCCAGTTCTGCAATCGTCAATCCTTCATCCACCAGATATTTTTTTGCGACCGCCCGCACCTGTTCCGCGGTCACGGCCTTGACCTTGTCCACATATTCATCGGCAAGCTGCCATGACAAGCCGGTGGTTTCGAGTATGCCCATCACCATGCCCTGATAAAAAAGGGAATCGCGCTGATAGATATCCTGCGCCACCACTTGTGCCTTGACCCGATCGAGCTCGTCAGCGGAAACCGGGTTCATCTTCAGATCATCGATCTCCGTGCGCACGGCATTTTCCAGGTCCTTGATGGTGTGTCCTTCCGCGGGCACGCCATCAATGGTGATGACATTGTCCTGCCGCGACACCATGCTGTAATCAAAATTGACGGCGGCCGCGATTTGCTTGCCGCGCACCAGACGGCTGGTGAAGCGTGCGCTGTTGCCGCCATCCAGAATTCCGGCCAACACCTCCAGTGCATAGACTTCCCATTCAGGAACGGCGTCTGGATTCTGTAGTGCAGTATTCAGCGCTGGTGCCTTGTAAGCCAGTTGCAGATAGGGCAGTTCTGCGGGACGTTTTACCTGCACGCGCTTCATTCCGAACTGCGGCACTTCCGGCCGCGCGGCAAGTTCAGGCAGTTTTGAAGGCTTGAGCGGGCCGAAATATTTTTTTGCAAGCGCCAGCACTTCTTCCGCCTTTACGTCTCCCACCACCACTACGGTGGCATTGTTCGGCGCATACCAGAGTTCATACCATTCACGCAGTTCTGCCACCGTCATCTCTTCCAGATCACTCATCCAGCCGATCACCGGCTGCCGGTAAGGACTGGTTTGAAACGCAGTCGCCATCAATACTTCATAGGCATAGGACTGCGGATCATCATCCGTACGCCAGCGGCGTTCTTCCTTCACCACTTCGATTTCCTTCGCAAATTCTTCCGGTGGCAGTGTAAGGTTGCGCATGCGGTCCGCTTCCAGTTCAAAACTCACCGGCAAACGGGATTTTTCCATGGTCTGAAAGTAGGCCGTGTAATCTGATCCGGTAAATGCGTTTTCATCACCCCCGTTGGCAGAGATGATGCGCGAGAATTCACCCGGTGCGTATTTTTTCGTGCCCTTGAACATCATGTGTTCAAGCGCATGCGATACGCCGGTAATCCCGTCGTATTCGTAACTCGACCCGACCTTGTACCACACCTGCGAAACCACCACCGGCGCGCGGTGATCTTCCCGCACCAGCAGTTTCAGGCCGTTATCGAGCATGAATTCATGTGTCTGGGCCTCTGCCTGAGGCACAAAAACCAGGCTGACCAATATAAGTTGAATGTACGAACTGAACTTCACAGGAAGTCCCTCTTTTTAATATTTATGAACTGTGGTGTCTGTCAAACAACCAGTTAGAGTAGAAGAGGCTTTGGTAGTTCTTGACCATGACATGATAGGATACACGGAGTCTACCCCGGGTACACAAATGTTCGGATTCAAATCAAAACCCCGTGATGAAACACCGGCTGGCAAAGATCAATTCTTCAGCCGGTTACAAAAGGGGCTGCAACGCACCCGCGCCATCCTGCTGACCGACATCGGTGATCTTGTACAGGGCATACAGCCCATCGATCAGGCTTTCCTCGACAACCTCGAAGAACATCTGTTGCAGGCCGATGTGGGCGTGAATGTCACTACCGAAATCCTGAAAAAACTTACCGCCCGCAAGACCGACGCCAACACTAATGCACAAGAGGCCCTGCGTGCCGTCCTCGGTGAAATACTGAACCCGGTCAATCAACCTTTGCACATTCCTGAATCCGGCAACAAGCCCTTCGTGATACTCGTGACCGGCGTCAATGGTGCGGGCAAAACCACCAGCATCGGCAAGCTCGCGCATCATTATATAAAGGAAGGCAAAACCGTTATGCTCGCCGCCGGTGATACCTTCCGCGCCGCCGCCATCGAACAACTGCAAACCTGGGGTACACGTAATAATGTACCGGTCATTGCCCAGAACCCCGGATCGGATTCCGCTGCGGTGATCTTCGATGCCCTGCAGTCCGCACGCTCGCGCAATGTGGACATCCTCATTGCTGATACCGCGGGACGCCTGCACACGCAAGGCAACCTCATGGACGAACTGAAAAAGATCCGGCGCGTGATTAACCGTTTCGATGCCGATCTCACGCCCGAATGCCTGCTGGTGCTGGATGCAGGCACCGGCCAGAATGCCCTGCAACAGACCAAACAATTCAATGCTGCTGTCGGCGTGACCGGAATTGTCTTGACCAAACTGGACGGCACCGCCAAAGGCGGTATTATTTTCGCATTGGCACGCGAAACCGGTATTCCGATCCGTTATATTGGCGTAGGCGAGGGCGTGGAGGACCTGCAAGTGTTCAACAGCGATGATTTCCTGAACGCGTTGTTCGACACCACGAAATGATCAAGTTCACCAATGTCCACATGCAATACCCGGGCGGCATCGACGCCCTGAGAAACATCAACCTGCAAATCGATCAGGGCGCCATGGCCTTCGTCACCGGCCGTTCCGGCGCCGGTAAAAGTACATTATTGAGATTGATAGCTCTCATTGATCGCCATACCCGCGGTCAGATCATCGTCAACGGCCAGAACCTCGAACGCGTCCGCCGCAAACAAATTGCATTATTCCGACGCAATATCGGTTTCACCTTTCAGGATCACCGTTTATTAAATGACCGCAGTGTGTTTGATAACGTCGCGCTGCCGCTGGTGATCGCCGGTTACCGTCATCAGGAAATCCGCAAGCGTGTACAGGCGGCACTCGATAAAGTCAGTTTGTTACCGAAACAGAATTCCTTGCCCATGACCCTCTCCGGTGGCGAACAGCAACGCGTGGGCATTGCGCGCGCCGTCGTACATCGCCCTGCTTTGCTGCTCGCCGATGAACCGACCGGTAATCTTGATCCTGCGCTCTCATGGGAAATCATGTGCCTGTTCGAACAGTTCAATCAGGTGGGCGTGACCGTGCTGATTGCGAGCCACGATCTGGAAATGATCAAGCGCATGAGGAAACGTATCATCACCCTGCGCGAAGGCCGCACGCTCACGCACTTCAGCGAGCCGCACGAAAAATCATGATCACCGTTCGCACCAATAAAAACCCGCCCCGGACGCCGAACCGCATGCGTATCTTTCTGGAAATCTGGAGCATGCATCATGGACAGGCGTTGTTGTTCAGTCTTGGCCAGCTGTATCGCAATCCGATCGCGAGCCTCCTTACCGCCGCTGTCATCGGCATTTCCCTCGCCTTGCCTGCCGGATTTTATGTCGCGCTGGAAAACACGCGTCTCATCACTGCGGGCTGGGAAGGCACAGTGGCGATTACTGCTTTCCTCAAAATGGAGGTGGATGAACCCACCGGCCAGACGCTCGCCGCCAAACTCGAAGATCGTAATGACATTGCCGAAGTACATTACGTGAGCCGCGCAGCGGCGCTGGAAGAGTACCGGCAACACTCCGGTTTCTCGACAGCCCTCAATGCACTCGAAGAAAATCCGTTGCCTTCATTACTGTTGATCAAACCCGAAATCAGTGACCACAGCGAAGCCACCATCAACACACTGCTGGAATCGCTCCAGGCACTGCCGGAAGTGGAAAGTGCGCAATACGATCAGCAATGGGTGAAGCGATTGAATGCGATCATTAATATCGTGCAACGGATTGTGCTGGTGCTGGCCGTGTTCCTCGGCCTTGCCGTGCTGCTCATCATCGGCAACACCATCCGCATGCTCATTTATCATCGCCGCGCGGAAATTGAAATCGCCAAGCTGTTCGGTGCCACCGATGGTTTCATCCAGCGGCCATTCCTGTACAGCGGATTATGGTATGGGCTCGCGGGCGGTATTTTTGCGTGGCTGCTGGTCGAATTATCACTACTGCTCCTGCAAGGCCCGGCCGGGAACCTTGCCCGCCTCTATGCCAGTAACTTTCAGCTTATCGGCCTGAGCATCGGTAATATCCTGTTATTGCTCTTTAGCGGCATTATCCTTGGGCTGATCGGCTCATGGGTCTCGGTCCAACGCCATCTCCGCGCCATTGAACCTGCTTAGCCAATAAAAACAATAACTTAATAAGTTAGTAAGTTCTCACATATATCGTCATTCCCGCGAAGGCGGGAATCCAGTCCATTAAATCCCTCAATTCTGGCGCGGCCAGAATTGAGGCACTTATCCACCCTTGCCTTCCCCCGTCCGGAAACTATAATAACCCTTAGCACTCAAAAAGCCTGAGTGCTAAACAAAGGCGGAGGAAACTAACGAATCATGAGTAACACCCTGACATTACCTCTGGCATTGCCGGCCGGCTCGCTGGATACCTACATCAGCAGCGTGAACCGCATCCCCATGGTCAGCGCCGAAGAAGAGCGAGAACTCGCCCTGCGCTATCGCAATGAAGATGATCTGGATGCTGCCCGTCAGCTTGTCATGTCACACCTGCGTTTCGTGGTAAAAGTCGCCCGGGGTTATCACGGCTATGGCCTGCCGCTCGCCGATCTCATACAGGAAGGCAACATCGGCCTGATGAAAGCGGTCAAGCGTTTTGATCCGGAAGTGGGTGTGCGTCTCGTGTCATTTGCCGTGCACTGGATCCGCGCCGAAATGCATGAATACATCCTGCGCAACTGGCGCATTGTAAAGATTGCCACCACCAAGGCGCAGCGCAAACTGTTCTTCAACCTGCGCTCCATGAAAAAACGCCTCGGCTGGATGAACAGTGACGAAGTCGCTGCCGTCGCCCAAGATCTCGGCGTGACCTCCAAAGACGTGATGGAAATGGAACAACGCCTGAGCAACTACGATGCCTCTTTCGATGGCGCCGTCACCGATGACGAAGACGAAAACATCTTTGCACCGGTTGCGTATCTGGAACACCAGAGTGCGGGCCCGGAAGAACAACTGGAATTCAATCAGGTGGAAGACATCCACCAGGAACGTTTGCAGCATGCCATTGCCGCACTTGATGATCGCAGCCGCGACATCATTGCAAGGCGTTGGCTCACGGACAACAAGGCCACGCTGCACGAACTCGCCGCGGAATATGACGTTTCCGCCGAACGCATCCGGCAGATCGAAAACAACGCGATGAAAAAACTGCGGGCGTCATTTGTCGCGTGATTGAGGACGAACAGGGATGTACAACGAGATATTGAATGAATGCCCCGAAAGGGGCATTTTTGTTTCTAATATTTAATCTATATAAGTGGCATATAATTTGCCTTTTTACATTTTAAGTCATTAAGAATCAGCATTATGTTTTAAATAAACATAACATTTGCAGGAGACAGGAGTATGCACAAAGACCTTGAGACATTATGTGTTGCACTAGATCAACTAGCCGCCGCCGTATTAAGCGGGTGGAATGGAGATCAAATTTTTACAGAGGCATTTGGCTGGAACTGTGCTGCTGTTACTCGACATGATATGGCGGCAGTTGCAACACAGCTTGCTGCTGACATCCGCGATATAAAATCAGATGTGCTTGATCCCGCTTTGCTTAAATTAGCACAGGACTGCCCCCGCAGACTAAATATATTAAAAAGCCAGACCATACAGCAGTTTTGGGGTGGCAATTCTGGACAAGCAACTGCCGCATACATGACTACACTTCATTCTATTCGTCAAAATTTTGTGCCATTACAAAATTGGCAAATGGTTCAGGATTCAAAAGCCATGCCTGCAAATTTATCCAGGAGACTTCGTGCTATTCAAGCAGAGCTTGATCAGATTGCGCCAAACAAAGAATCACTCACAAATCAGATAAAGCAAATTCAAGAAGCACATTCTGTTGCTGAGTCACTCCCAATAGATTTGCAAACCTTGGCAGATGCCCGTGATCGTGTTGTTGGTTTCGCAAATGAGTCATCATCTTCTGTAGAAAAAATAACTGGCAATCTGGATACATCTACCAAAAAACTTGAATCGATTGTTACAGCTCACGAAACTACACAGAAACTCGTTGCGCAGTGTGAAGATGCATACAGAATTACCACGACTAAAGGCCTTGCAGCAGCTTTTGATCAGCGCGCAAAACGCTTGGGTTGGTCACTGTGGGCTTGGGTTCTTGGGCTGCTTCTCGCATTAGCAGGAGGCGCCAAGATTGGATCAATTCGTATCGAACAGTTATCTAATATCATCTATTCCCCCCAACTACAATGGCACATTTTTTGGGTGGAGGTTATTTTATCTTTGCTAAGTATCGGTGCGCCTGTCTGGTTCGCCTGGATAGCTACAAAGCAAATTGGTCAACGATTTCGATTGGCTGAAGACTATGCATTTAAAGCTTCCGTTGCTAAGGCATATGAAGGGTATCGTAAAGAAGCGGCCCGACTTGATCCTGCTTTTGAAGCACGGCTTTTCGCGTCTGCTTTGGCGCGCCTCGATGAAGCACCGCTCCGCTTCGTGGAACAAACGAGTCACGGCAGCCCTTGGCATGAGTTGTTTGCATCGTCCCAATTCCAAAACGCTTTAGCTACTATTCCTGAATTAAAAGATAAATTTATAGAAATAGCGAAGCAAGGGGCTTCAAGCATAACAGCCCAAAAAGAACCAAAGAAACCAGAGAATTAAAGGGGTCAGAGCCCTTAAATACGGAATTTGTACAGGGGGAACAATCAAAGACAGGCTGATTAATCAGCCAGGGTTGACAAAGCGTTCGTAAAAGCGTACGTTTCATGCATCAACTGGACTATCCCCTTATGACGATATTAAAAGCCACCGAAGCCCGCTCAAAACTTTACACCCTGATTGATGAAACGGCGGAAACCCACAAGCCCATCATGATTACGGGCAAGCGGAGCAATGCCGTGCTGGTGGCCGAGGAAGACTGGAACGCGATTAACGAAACGCTCTATCTGCTCTCCATTCCCGGTATGCGGGAGTCGATACGCGAAGGGATGAAGGAAGATCTGAAGAAATGCGCAAGGAAGCTGGACTGGTGACCTGGACGCTGTACTTTACCAAACACGCACAAAAAGATGCCGCGAAGCTCGCCGCAGCCGGACTGAAAGATAAAGCAGAAGAGCTGCTGGTGTTGCTGGAAAAGAATCCTTTCCGCACGCCACCCCCTTACGAAAAACTGGTGGGTGATTTAGCTGGTGCGTATTCCCGCAGAATTAACGTGCAACACAGGATCGTCTACCAGGTCTTGAAGAAGGAGAAGGCCGTGAAGATCCTGCGTATGTGGACACATTACGAATAGCCCACAAATGATAACCACATTCCTGCCAATTGATCTTTCAACCCTTCAAACCTAATATCTCTATAAACATCATCAGGTAAAAGTCATGGCCGGAGGCTGGTCAAAAGACGGTGGAGTGCAGGATCAAATCGATGCCAGTGTTGAGGACGCAATCAAACTGGCACGCAGTCGCTTGCCTGCGGGAAACAGTCTGACCCATTGCGAAGAATGCGGGGAGTCCATCCCGGAAGCCCGGCGGGTGGCCGTTCCCGGCGTGCGCCTCTGTGTGAAATGCCAGACTGAACTCGATACACAACAGGAAAACAGCCTGGCTCTCTTTAACCGCCGCGGCAGCAAGGACAGCCAGTTACGCTGACATTAGATATGAAAGTTGTATACTTTAAAAATGGGCGAAACAGCTGAAGAACTCCTGAAAAAAGCATTGTCACTGGAAGAAGGTGATCGCGCGGCTATTGCCGGCGCTTTGATTGAAAGTTTGCATGGCGAACCCGAAGCGGGTGTTGAAGCTGCCTGGGAGGCAGAAATCAAGCGTCGCGTCATGGAACTGGATGCTCATACAGTCAATACTGTCTCATGGTCGCAGGTAAGGGAACGCCTGTTCCATGGATTCAAATGATATCCAGTGGCATCCGGAGGCCATCCGGGACGCAGAAGAGGCTGGTATGCCGCCAGAAAAACGCAACCCATTTGCCGCACGGGGTTTTCTGCTTGCTCTGGACGATGCAGTAAATGTTGTAATGTCCACTCCAGACCGTTGGCCTTCCAGATCTGATGGTTGCCGGCATTATGTATTTCCCTCGAAGTATCCCTATACACTTGTATAACGCATTGCGACTGCTTTGGAGATCGTTGCTGTTTATCATCAGCACCGGCATCCGGGTTACTGGCAAAACCGTTAATCATTTTAATTAAACGATGCGGCAAATACTCATTTATTCCGACAGCCTGACGTGGGGGATTATTCCCGAAACACGTAAGCGCCTGCCTTTTGATCAACGCTGGCCGGGTGTGTTTGAAACAGCGCTGAATTCTGCCGGCAAAAATGTGCGCGTGATTGAAAATTGCCTGAACGGGCGGCGCACGGCGTGGGGCGATCCATACAAAGACGGTCGCGACGGATCACAGGGACTCGCGCAGGTGATCGAAATGCATTCACCTCTGGCGTTGGTGATCCTCATGCTCGGCACCAATGATTTTCAGTTCATGCATAACAACTCCGCATGGAGTTCGGCGCAGGGCATGGCGAAGCTCGTGGATATTGTGCGTAAAGCGCCGATCGAGCCCGGCATGCCGGCGCCTGAAATTTTGATCATATGCCCGCCGTTAATACAACAACCCCAAGGTACGATGACGGAAAAATTCCACGGGGCAGGGGAGAAGTGTGCTGGTTTGCCGGATGAACTTGTCAAAGTCGCCAGACAACTTTCCACACACTATTTCGATGCCAATACCGTGATCCGGGTGAGCGTGATTGATGGTGTACATCTGGATGCTGGCCAGCATGCTGAGCTTGGCCGGGTGCTGGCGGAGACCGTGGTCAAATCAAGGCTCCTGAAATAATGTTAATTAAATGGATCAGACTTTGCCTTCTGCCGGTCTGGTCTATACTCAGTACAACCACATAACTCGAGAGGCCCTATGTTTGATCGCATCCGTAACGGCTGGACACTGGCCATGCAAAGCCTTGAGGTATTGAAGGCCGACAAGGAACTCCTGCTGTTCCCGTTTATGAGCGGGATTGCACTCATGATCGTCAGTGCCAGTTTTCTCCTGCCGGTGTTTGCCAACGACGCGCTACAACAAACACTGGAATCCGAAACTGCTGTTCAGGAGCCGGTGTTATGGGCCGTATTGTTCCTGTTTTATTTCGTCAACTATTTCATCATCATGTTTTTTAATGCCGGCATGATTGGTTGCGCCATGATTCGTTTTGATGGCGGCAATCCCACAGTGGCAGACGGGTTCCGGACGTCCATGCAGTGTCTGCCGCAGATAATCAGCTGGGCACTGATCAGTGCCACGGTGGGCGTGATTTTACGGATCATTGAATCGCGCTCGGAAACCATCGGTAAAATCGTGGTGGCGATTATTGGTACGGCCTGGAACGTGACCACCTATTTTGTATTACCGGTACTGGTGGTCGAAAAAATTGGCCCCCTGGACGCCTTCAAACGTTCAACCGACATCATCAAGCACACCTGGGGCGAGGCCCTCACAGCAAACATCGGCATTGGTGCACTGGTGTTCATCCTGATGGCGGCCGCCTGCCTGCCGGCTGTGTTCGGAATCATGGCAGGCACTCAAACCGCATTGGTGTTCGGGATTGCCGTTACGGTGATCAGTGTCATTCTGGTCTCCCTCATTTCCAGCGCCCTCGGCACGATCATTACCGCAGCGCTGTATGAATATGCCGGGAACCATCGTGTGCCCGCGCAGTTTGAGAAGCAGTTACTGGAGCAGGCTTTCACCCATAAATAACAACAGCAGGGGACAGATTATGGAAGAGCGTGAAATCAATACCATCATCAATGAATTGAAGAATGGATTAAAAGGCAGGTCTGTCCGTTACGTTTATGCCGATAATTTGCATCAATTCATCATTGAAGGTGGTGGTGGCCCGACATTTTATATTTACATCCACCACAAGTTCTTCGAAGAAGAAGAACCCGTGGAGATATTGAACGAATTCTACAAATACCATGTGATCGAAACGCTCAGCAAGGCAAAAAAACCGATCCGGCTTTATATCAGCATCACCGGATTGCACGAAGTGGATGAAAACTTCATCAACCAGAAAAGAAACTGAAGTCGCTGGTTGCTGCTGATTACGAACCGGGGAAGATCATCAACGATCTTCCAGGGCCCGAAGTTCGGTGTCTGCAAGTCGCAGACGTATGGACAGGGCCACTGAAAGTTTTTCAAAAATTCTCCCGCCCAGTGCCGGGTCCGTTTTTAACAGCGCATCAAACCGGTCCCGCGATATCACGTAGAGCTCCGTTGCTGTAGCTGCCTCTGCATCGGCAGAGCGGGGACGCTGATCCAGAAACGACATTTCTCCGAAAAAATCCCCCCGGCAGAAAGTTGCCAGATGGTGCCGCTTTCCCCCGTTGAGTTGCAGCAACGCATGCACCCGGCCGCGCCGGACCAGGTATATCTGGTTGCTGCTTTCTCCCTGGACAAATATACGGCCACCCGCGGGCACTGAAAGTGTTTCCGTCACGGACGAGAGCTTGCTGACAGACTCCTCGTCCAGTTGATTGAATATTTCAATTTCACCCAATGCCAGCGGCGGCCCTTCCTCTGCCGGCGTCCACTCTGTGTTGGCAAGAATCCGTTTCTCCATCCATTCGATGGCACTGTCACGCGTTTCGAAGATGCGTATCCCGGCACTGTGCGACAGGCCCAGTTCCGCCATGTAATGCTGGATGTCCTGACGGTCTGCCAGACTGGACGGCATCCCGCTGAAAAGCAATTCACCATTGCGCTCCAGCAAACGTTCTTTCATTTGTTCAAACAGATGGGCAGCGGTAAAGTCCATCGACTGGACCCGGCGCAGATCAATCAGCAGGTAACGCCGGGTCGACAGGTCTTTTTCCAGCTCGGTGAACATCTGATCGGCGGTCCCGAAGAACAGGTTGCCCTGTAACTGCACGACGAGCGCCTGATCGCCATATTGATCGAGCAATTCATTTTCCGCCGCCAGCCGCCGGCGTTTGGATCGCATACATTTCAGATCAGTCTTGCTGTCTATCACTGACGTGCGGATTTGATCACGGATAAACAGCAGGATCGCAAGACAAATACCCACGATGGACGCAGCAATCAATCCTGCCTGGGCCACGATCACCACAGTGGCTATGACGCCGAAATCCACCCGCGTGGAAGATCGTGTTACCAGTTTGAACATGGTCCGGTCAAACATGCGCCACGCCACCACGAGCAGCAGTCCGGCCAGGGCCGCGATAGGCACCCAGGCGATCAGATTACCGAGAAGGACAAACGTCAGGATTACGAACAGTCCTTCACTGACCCCCGACCATGGCGTGCGTCCGCCACTGGTAAAATTCATCAATGTTGCGCCCATGGTTCCGGCGCCGGGCATGCCGCCGAGCAGAAATGCCGCGGCATTGGCCGCACCTTGACCAACCAATTCACGATTGGAGTTATGACGTCTGCGCATGAGCGCATCCAGCACAACACCGGTTTTCAATGTATCGATGGAAAGCAGTATGGACAATGTCACTGCGGTGACGAAAACCGCAGCGATATCGGCAGCTTCAATTTCAAGAAGCGTTCCGGCCCTCGTATGGATGGCATCAAGTAATGAACCGGACGCCTTGATCGAACCGATCACCAGCAGGTTATTTTCCAGTTGCAGCAGATCCTGATTAAAAAACGCCACGGCAAAATAGGTTGCGATACCCGCCAGAAGACCGAGGATGGCGCCGGGGACTTTCCGGGTGATGCCCGGTGCGATGATCATCACCAGAATGGTGATCGCTCCCACCGTGATGCCGGTCCAGTTCCATGCCCCGGGTGAAGCCAGTCCATGAATAAGTGACATGTCCCTGGGTATGCCCAGCAGCTTGGGCAACTGTCCCACAGCGATAATGACAGCCACGCCGGACAGGTATCCGCTCACCACCTGATAAGGAATGTACTTGATGAGGCGTCCGGCCCGTAACATGCCATAGAGGGTCTGCAGGAGGGCCGCCAGCAATGCCGTCAATGCCAGCAATGAAATGACCTGCCCGGAACTGTATTCACCGGTGGCCACCAGCTGCATGGCAAGCCCGGACATCACGGCGGCTGCAGGCGCACAGGGGGCTGTTATAAACCCTCCATTGCGACTCACCAGCGGCGCAACTATGCCCAGGGCAGCGGCACCAATAATCCCGGCGAATGCGCCTTGCCCTGCATATTCCGGGGCTATCGAGGTATAAATCAATACTCCGAAAGCGATGGATGAGGGCAGCGCCACCAGCATGGCTGCCAGCCCTCCCCAGAAATCTCCGGCGTGTACCGATCTGCCGGTATGCTCAATATTGGCCATAGACCTTCAATAAAGCGGCATCAGGTATCATGCATCAGCTGTCATTTGTTCGTCGGATTCCAGAGGGTATTAATATAAATCAAACCGGGATCCGGGAATCCCCTAATTGGCTGGCAACTTGATATATATCAATAATCCTATAACTTTATTGTCTATAGTGATCGAAAAATATAATACCAGAGGTTGCCATGTTCGAAGCCATAGAACTGGATCAGAATGTTTCAAAGGAAGAATATAACTCAGCCTTGCCCGCGCTCAGGACGAGGCTGTTAAATCTCCAGCATGAAATAAAAAAGAATGATGTGCCTGTGATTATTATCATCTCCGGCGTGGAGGGCGCGGGCAAAAGCGAGGTGGTCAACAAATTAAATGAGTGGCTGGACACGCGCTGGATCCGGAATTACGCGTTCTGGCGCGAATCGGACGAGGAAAAAATGCGGCCGAGACACTGGCGTTACTGGCGTACGCTGCCGGCGCGGGGCACCACCAGTGTGATGTTCGGCTCCTGGTATACCAAGCCGGTGATCGACCGCGTGATGGGCAACATCAGCAAATCAAAACTCGATCAGGAAATGAAGTACATCGAAGAGCTGGAACAAATGTTGATTAATGACGGGGCCCTCATCATCAAATTCTGGTTTCACATTTCCAAAAAAGTATCGCTGGAACGGGTCAAAAGCAAAAAGAAGATTAACTCGCCCTTACAAAAAGAGTTTTCAAAAAAATACGATCAATTTGCAGAAGTTTCTGAACGCGCGATCCGTTTGACGGACACCGGCCCCAGCCCCTGGCATATCATTGAAGCAACACACCGCCGCTTCCGCGATCTGACTACAGGACAGGTCATCATCAGCGCCATGGAGCGGCATCTGCAAAACCTTCAAAAATGCATGGAACCGCCCAGGAAAGCAAAAACAACATCAAAGCCTGTTAAAACAGTACTGGACAACGTCAATCTTGCTCAAACCCTCACGGACAAGGAATACCGGACAAAGCTGGATAAATATCAGGAGAAGCTGCGGGAATTGAGCTGGGTCATACATAACAAACAACGTTCGGTTGTTGCTGTTTTTGAAGGCTGGGATGCTGCGGGCAAGGGCAGCGCCATCAGAAGAGTGACTTCCTCCATGGATGCGCGACTTTACAAAGTCATCTCGGTTGCCGCGCCGACGGATGAAGAAAAAGCACATCATTATTTCTGGCGTTTCTGGCGTCATTTGCCCGTTGATGGATATGTGACGATTTATGATCGCTCGTGGTATGGACGCGTGCTGGTCGAGCGTGTGGAAGGATTTGCGGATCCGGAAGAATGGCTGCGCAGCTATCAGGAGATCAATGACTTTGAAGAGCAGCTGATTTTGCACGGAATTATTCTTGTCAAATTCTGGTTGCACATCAGCAAGGAAGAACAGCTGCGCCGGTTTAACGAGCGCAAGGAAATTACATGGAAGCAACACAAGATCACGGAAGAAGACTGGCGTAATCGTGAAAAATGGGACAATTACAAACTTGCAGTCAACGAAATGGTTAGCAGGACAAGCACCGTACATGCGCCCTGGATATTGGTGCCCGGTAATGATAAAAAAGTGGCGCGTATTACTGTTCTTAAGGAAATCTGTGATCGGATTAAACGGGCCATGTAGTACGTCTGTAATTGGCGTCCCTTAATTTGATCGGCAGAGGCTTCCATCGGCACAGGCGTGTCTTGCACCAAAAAGTGACACGCTTCATTTAATCTCTGAAATTGTTATTGCGCCGCATTATTTATGTTTGATAGTGTTGTGACGTATGAACAATAACAACGATCTGATCAGTACACCCATACTTGTATACCTTGAGGAAATACTCACACAGTTCAAGGACTATAAAAACGGATCGTTGGCCACATACATCCCTGAACTGGCAAAGGCAAATCCCGGGTGGTTCGGTATTGCGCTCGTCACTGTTGATGGCCATGTTTATCTGGCTGGTGACAGTCGCCAGCATTTTACTATCCAGTCTATTTCGAAACCGTTTACCTATGCATTAACGCTGGACACGCACGGGGTTGATCAGATCCTCGGCAAGGTGGGTGTGGAGCCGTCCGGTGAAGCTTTCAATGAAATCAGTCTGGAAAAGGACACTGGCCGGCCGTTTAATCCCATGATCAACGCCGGTGCCATAGCCACAGCAGGGCTGGTGCCCGGTGACACGCTTGAAGAGCGGTTCAGTTTATTACTGAAAACCTATGCCAGGTTCGCGGGCCATGATTTGGCCCTGGATGAAGCGGTTTACAAATCCGAATCAGACACCGGTAATCGCAACCGCGCGATTTCTTATCTCCTGAGAAATTCCAACATCATAGAAAACAGGACCGAGGAAACACTGGATCTGTATTTCCGTCAGTGCTCCATACTGGTGAATTGCCGTGATCTGGCCGTAATGGGCGCAACGCTCGCCAATAACGGTGTCAATCCGATTACCGGCATTGTTGCACTCAAGTCCGGGCACGTTGAAAAAGTGCTGAGCATCATGAGCACCTGCGGCATGTATGATTATGCCGGCGGCTGGATTTATGATGTGGGCATGCCGGCAAAAAGCGGTGTGAGCGGCGGCATCATGGCGGTGCTGCCCGGACAGTTTGGCATCGGCGTGTTCTCACCGTTGCTGGATGCCCAGGGCAACAGCGCACGCGGCATTGAAGTCTGCAAGAAAATCTCCATGGATTTCGGTCTGCATATGTTTGATTCTTCCAAGGCCAGCAACTCTGTTATACGCGCCCGTTATGATGCCACAACCGTCAACTCCAAACGTATGCGCTCCACTGATGAGCTCAATATTCTGAAATCTCATGGACACCGGATAAAAGTCTACGAGCTGGCCGGTGACCTTGTGTTCAGTGCAACTGACTTTGTTTTGCAGACCGTGCTGGTTGAGTTGAACAAAACGGACTTCGTCATTTTTGACTTCAAGCGCGTAACCTCGGCCAAAAAATCTGCCGGATGTCTTGTGTCCACCCTGATTAATACCATGAGCAGTCTCGGGAAATACATCCTGTTCACCAATACGGATTACCAGTTCAGCAAGCTGTTGGGCGGGTTTATTCATAATGATGTTTATAACCATATCACCCGTTTCCCCGACAATGATCATGCGATTGAATGGTGTGAAAACACACTGCTGCTCCGGTTTTTAAAATCAAAAGACGTCCATCACCGCGTGCCGCTTTCCAGTCAGGTTTTGCTGCAGAATTTTTCTGAAGGCGAACTTGTTTATCTTGAGTCCATCATGAAAAAACGCACTTACTCCAAAAATGATGTGATCATCCGTGAAGGTGATGAATCAAATGCCATTTATTTTATAACCACGGGTGAGGCCAGTATCAAAACCAAAAGCACCAAAAACAACCATCTCAAGCGCATCGCCACATTGTCAGCCTGCATGTCGTTCGGGGAAATGTCACTGCTGGACCGGCAGGTGCGTTCCGCCTCCGTGATCGCTGAAAGCGATCTGGAATGTTATGAACTTACCTTTGATTTGTTCGACCAGGAAATCCTGAGCAACCAGCCGCAGATAAAGGACAAACTCCTGACCAATATTGCAATTGATCTTTCCAACAAGTTAAGAAAAGCAAACCAGCAAATCCGGGCCTATCAATAGGAAGCGGCCCGCTCCTGAAAATAAAAAAGGCCTGTCAGATGACAGGCCTTTTTACTACTGCAGGCAGGCTAACTGCGCCCGTTGATGTGGTCCAGCAATGCTGGTGTAGCCTGACCGTCGACCAGCAAACCATGATCGCGCTGGTAATTGCGTATGGCCTGCCGGGTGCGCGCACCATTGATACCATCAACAGTGCCCGGATCATAGCCACGTTCCTTCAGGCCCTGCTGGATGGCCATCACAGTCTGCTTGCTGCCGGACGCCGGTGCGGCCCTCGCCACCGGCTGGCTGCCGGAAGACGATGAGCTGCCCTGTTTCCAGGCCGGCTGACCGAGGTTTACATCTTCCTCTTTAGTCAATGCACCGGTCAGACCGCCAGCCACTGCGCCCAACACCGCGCCTTCAACGACAGACAGCCCCGTGACTGCACCAACAATGGCGCCGGCACCGGCGCCCACACCGGCGCCGCTCAGGCCACGTTCTTCGGGTGTAGTACCACAGCCTGACAAGATTATGGATATACCGATAAAAGGGATTAAATATTTATACATGGCATTTCCTCCGTCTTGCTGACGATAACTGAAATCTTAATCAAAACCCGGTTTCCGGCTGTGCGTCGTTTCACAAACAAGCACCACAAAGTGTGAAATGGTTCATGTAAAACCGCCCGATTTACGATAATGTGACGTGCACACGGACCACCATTATTCCCAATCCGCGATTTCGAGGAGGCACTTATGAAAACCGGATTTCTGCTGATTCCTGTAATGTTTTGTTCCAGTCTCTTTCCTGTCTTTGCAGAAGAGGTTGTCGCTGACAGCAGACTCAATCTCAACCCCCAGACCGCATCATGTCCAATGACGGAAAACTCCCAGATCAATGTCAGTTTTAATTCACAGGAAACTGATCTCTCAAAGATCAAATCCCAGATGGAGAGCAGGTTGAAGAGCATTGAAGCGCTTGCGAAACAGGCCGGTGTTGATCAGTTCGAAATGCAGTCAATGAATTACAACATCTACGCGAACAGTTCCGGCGGTTACAATTGCGCCGCGGGCGAAACAGCGGGAAACAATGTATACCAGCTCAACGGCAACATAAGCTTTAATGTGCAGCCTTCCGGGAAAGCAACCGATCTTATGGTGCTGCTGGATAAAAACGGGTATGTCAGCGGGCTGAATGTGAATATGTACCGCGCATGTCCATGATATGCATAAATGTTGCAACAACCTGAAATGGGAACGCATTTCCGATCTCGGTCATGCCGATGGTGCAGAGTTCACGCTGGGCCACTGCTTGTCCTGCGGCGCGAATCTGGTACATCTCTGGGCAGTCAGCACAGGCGGGCCGGGTGGTTATGCCGTGGTGGATGCAGACTTCATAAAACAGGTGGATGAGTTGAAGGGTGTTGCGCTGAAAAATTTTATGCGCGGCTGGTTAAATGCAGATTAGTCATGGATTCCCGGTTTTCTCCCGGATTATTGATACGCCCGTCAGAAGTTTTTTACACGTTGCCACCCGCCCGTCTCCGCCGGTTTGCGATAAATAAATAACGGCGTCGTGTCTGGCGGATTGGCAGTGATGATCTGTCCATCCTCTGTTCCGCTCACTTCCATGCCATGATGGTAAAGACGTCCTTGACCGGTTTCCCCGGTACACAGCAGATAATCAGCCACTCGCTCTGATTTGACACAAGCGCGCGTATTGAAGGGTGGCCGGGCCAACAGTTCTTCCAATTGTAAAACGTTCAGCGTTTTGCGCACGGAAGTATCCTCTGCGGCATAGGTGAATGTATTTTGTTGATCCAGCGGATAGAGGCCGGTGACGTCGTGACCCGGTGGCATGATTTCTCTGGCAGTTAAAAACATCACGGCTGTGTTTCCGGGCACAGGCACCTGCCCAAGCAGCTTCCACAGGCTGTCATCCACATCCAGCACTGACCCATCGCGCAATACAATCCTGTGCATGTCACCTTTCAGGACGCGTTCTATCTGATAATGTCTATGTTGCGCGTTACCGTGTTGCAGAACCACGATCACATGCCCGGCATGCCAGAGCTGGTATTCCAGCGGTGGTTGTGCCGCCACAACCGCCGGCGCAATGGAATGAAAACCGATCAGGGCCAACAGCCGTTGCCACGTGGTCATACTCAACTTGCGCTTGCCAACAAGCCGGTCAACAGCCGGCCCAGTGCCGTAAATATAATCCCCATGCCGCCACTCACCAGTGCACCAATCCAGATTTCCACAAAGGTATTGATGCGGGCACGTTCCGGAAACCCTGATACATAGCGAATGTGCACCTGCTGTCCCTCCTGATAAGCGGGCGGGTAAGCGCCTGTTTGCGACACGAAACGCACGGGACGGCCTTCTGCCTGAAAGCTCACGACGGGATAATAACTGAATGAGGAAGATGCGCCGCCTGCATAGATAATTTCCATGCGCTCAACCACACCCCACGCCGTTTGTGACCCGGCGATAAATTTCAATGTGAGGGAAACCTGAATGGCCGCGGCGAGCAACATCAAGGGTCCGACGATGATGAATACCGCGCCGGTGATTTTGAAGGGATCAAGATTCTGCAGGGCATTTGGTCCGGCACTTTCCAGCCAATAGGTGATGCCGCCTATCGCACATAACACGATCCCAAGCACAATAAAGACAACCATCTTGCCCCAGAGACTGCTCCAGTTGTCGATCTCGGCGATGCTGTCATCACGCAAGGAATAACGCACGGTAACATTCTGGCCCGCAGTATAGTTGGCCGGCGCTGCAGCTGATGCGGAGACAAACTGTCCACTGCTGCCATCCGGCCTGATAAAGGAAACCCGTGGCGCAAAGGCAATCGAGTTATTGGGGCCGGTGACTTCAACCAGCTCGATGACCGTGCCCTGGGCCTTGCCTGAATTCTGCAGCAGGGACCCGCTCTGGATACCGCGCCAGGCAGCGGCCATCAATGCAAGCACGCCTCCGGCAATCAGAACACCTGCCAAGAGCCTGAACATCACGCCACCCCCAGTGTTTGCACGGTCCTTTCCAGAATAGAAAGTTTCCACGCAGGGCGAATGATGGTCAAGCATTGTTCAACAGTAATCCCGGAAATATCCGGATCCGCAGAAAACAGTTTGGTTCGCTGGACTGGACCCATCCTTAATTTCTGCGTGAATCCGATCCTTTATTGGGGCCCTGCCAAACAAAATTTGTGTAAAATGAAGCCTGAGACAGTTTTAGGTTCGCGTTCACCCACAAGGGGTGCTACGCTCAATACAGGCGCTTTTCTTTTCCTGCAGGTACTTTGTGAATAAAACGACTGAAACTAATGGTTCGCCGCTGAACAGCCTTGATCCTTTCGGGATTGTGGATGCCTATTCAACCATCATGGGTGCATGGAACCAAAACCCTGAGAAGCTTTATGAAAACATGGACCGGTTTTACAACTCGCTGTTTGAAATCCAGCAACAGGTAGCGTTGCGCAGTCTCGGCAAATTTATTCCGGATTTTGTCGCGCCGGCATCCTATGACGAACGCTTTCAGGATCCGGCCTGGGTGGACAATCCGTGGTTCGATTTCATCAAAGAATATTACCTGCTCTGTACGCGCGCGATTGAAGATACGATCTATACCACGCCGAATGTGCCGGACAAGACCCGGCGCCGCGCCGCGTTCTGGGCGAGGCAGATGCTGAATGCGGTTTCCCCGAGCAATTTCCTCTGGACCAATCCTGCGGCCCTGAACCGTTTCCTGTCTACTGGCGGACAAAGTCTGGTGGACGGTTTTGCATTATGGCTTGAAGATCTCGGCAAGGGCGACATCACCATGGTGCCGGAAGATACTTACAAGGTGGGCAAGGATATTGCCAATACACCGGGTGAAGTGGTGTTCCGCAATGAATTACTGGAAGTGATCCAATACACGCCAACGACTGAAAAAGTTCACGCAATACCAATCGTTATCATCGCACCGTGGATCAACAAGTACTACATTCTCGATCTCAATCCTGATAAAAGTCTTGTACGTTTTCTCGTGAGCAAAGGTTATACGGTCTTCGTCACCAGTTGGAAGAACCCCGGGCCGAAGATGAGCAACATCACCTTCGATGATTATCTGACCAAGGGGGCACTGGCCATCATCAATACCGCGCGTGACATCTGTGGGGTCCCGACGGTCCATGCATTGGGTTACTGCATTGGCGGTACGCTACTTACAGCATTAATGGCATGGCTTGCCCAGGACACCAAAACCGAATCACCTGTGAGCCACTGGACCCTGCTGACCACGCTGGTTGATTTCAACAGCCCCGGTGATATTGATGCCTTCATTACCGAGGACAGCGTTCAATTGCTTGAGCAGAAAATGGATGAGCAAGGCTATCTGGAGGGTGGCGACATGGGTTCATCGTTCCGCTGGTTGCGGCCGAACAATCTGATCTGGCGTTATGTGATCCAGAATTATCTTTATGGGGAAGCGCCGCCACCGCTGGATGTGCTGCAATGGAATGTCGACTGCACACGCCTGCCGAAGAAAATGCACAGTTTCTATCTGCGCAAGTTTTATCTGGAAAACCAGATGATCAAACCCGGCGCACTGAAAATCGCCGGTCGCCCGATCGATTTGCGCAAGATACAGGCGCCATTGTATGCCGTCGGCACGGAACAGGATCATATCGCGCCGTGGAAAGAAACGTTCCGCATTGCCAGTCTTGTGCCTGCACCGGTAACTTACACGCTGGCAACTTCCGGACATATCATCGGTATTCTCAGTCCACCGGTGAATCCGCCCAAACGCCGTTACTGGTCCGGCGATGCCAGTGGCGCGAAGGATCCTGAGACGTGGCGCGAAAAAATTGAAAAAATACCGGGCTCATGGTGGGACAACTGGATCAAATGGCTGGATGATCGTTGCGGACCCATGGTGGCAGCGCGTAAACCCGGCAACGAGCAACATCCTCCGCTGGCACCGGCGCCCGGCAACTACGTGCTGGAAAAGTAGACTGAACAGCTTACTCTAAAGCGGGAGTCATTATGAATACGCCCTGGCCCGGCAAACCTGTGGTTCCACCTGAAGCCATCAGTGCGCTCACGAATGGCAACATGATTGAAGCCATAAAAATCATCCGCGAAAAGACCGGACTTGGATTGAAAGAATCCAAGGACCTTGCTGAACAATATATTCAGAACCATCCCGCGCTTAAAGCCACCATGGATACGGCACAGGCGGTGTCCTTGCAGGGCCTCAAATGGGTTGCAGTAATTATTGCTCTTGCAGGCGCGTGTATTTTCTTTTTCTCGGCCCGTTGATTTTGCTCATGCTCTTTTATAAATACGGATTCAGTTCTTTAATTTGTAGCCTGTCCTGAAAATCCACCCGATAACGAGCAGGCAGAGAACCATAAACAACAGAGTCATGCCGAGACTGATCGCCACATTCACATCAGCCACGCCGTAGAAACTCCAGCGGAAACCGCTGATTAAATACACAACAGGATTGAACAGGGTCACCGTCTGCCACACGGGTGGCAGCATGTTGATGGAATAGAAACTGCCGCCCAGAAAAGTCAGCGGGGTAATGATCATCAAAGGAATGATCTGCAGCTTTTCAAAGCCATCTGCCCACACGCCGATAATGAAACCAAACAGGCTGAATGTCACCGAAGTCAGGATCAGAAAGCCAAGCATCCATATGGGATGCTCAATACTGTAATCCACAAACAAACGCGCCGTGACCAGTATCAACACCCCGAGTATTACGGATTTTGTGGCCGCCGCACCGACATAACCGAGAACGATTTCAATAAATGAAACCGGGGCGGAGAGGACTTCATAAATCGTCCCCGTAAACTTTGGCATGTATATTCCGAAGGACGAGTTGGAAATGCTTTCACTTAGCAGTAAGAGCATAATCAGGCCGGGGATAATGAATGCTCCGTAACTTACCCCATCGATTTCACCCATGCGTCCGCCGATGGCAGCCCCAAACACGACGAAATACAATGAAGTGGAAAGCACAGGCGAAGCAATGCTCTGCATCAGAGTGCGCCTCGTACGCGCCATTTCAAAATTATAAATGGCCTTGATGGCATAAATATTCATTTGTTGTTCCTCACAAGACTGACAAATATTTCTTCCAGCGAGCTTTCGCTGGAATGGATATCTTTAAAATCGATGTTGTGTTCATTAAGACGCCGCATAAGGCCCGCAATTCCCGTCGCTTCATGCTGTACGTCATAGGTATACACCAGCGCATGACCTTCGTTCACCAGTTCCAGCCGGAACGATGCCAGATCATCTGGCACACATGTAAGGGGGCTCTGCAGATACAAGGTGAGCTGCTTCTTGCCGAGTTTCTTCATCAGCAAGTTTTTTTCTTCCACCACAATGATCTCGCCTTTGCTGATGACACCAATCCGATCGGCCATTTCCTCGGCCTCTTCTATGTAATGTGTGGTCAGAATGATGGTCACGCCACTGGCGCGCAAACCACGAACCATCTCCCACATATCACGTCGCAGCTCCACATCCACTCCGGCAGTCGGCTCGTCCAGAAACAGGATCTTGGGTTCGTGTGACAATGCCTTGGCGATCATGACGCGGCGTTTCATGCCGCCGGAAAGCGTCATGATTTTTGAATCCCGCTTTTCCCACAAAGACAGATCACGCAGCAGTTTTTCTACAACCGCCGGATTGGGGGGTTTCCCGAACAACCCCCGGCTGAAATTGACGGTGTCCCGGACACTCTCAAACATATCAGTGGAAAGCTCCTGTGGCACAAGACCAATCCTGGTCCGGGCCGGACGAAAATCGGCAACAATGTCGTGACCGTCGGCGATCACCTGTCCGCCGGAAGGTGTCACAATCCCGCAGATGATATTGATCAAGGTGGTCTTGCCGGCGCCGTTTGGCCCCAGCAATGCAAAGATTTCACCAGGACGAATCTCCAGATTGACATTTTTCAGCGCCTGAAAGCCGCTGGCATAGGTTTTATCAAGATTCTTGACAGATATAATTGACGACATTCAGGCTCCATTATTGTGAAATACTGACTGGTCTGATTGTATACCGGCGCGGCCTTCCGTGCAGAAGCATTACGATAATATAAAACACAGGTTATTTATTGCGCCATGGATTATCCTGATTTTTCTGATCCCTTTTATCCCCTGCATGCACAGCGGCTGGATTACAGTTACAGATACTGGATCGGCGAGGCACTATACAACCCGGATCGGGGATCTGATCCGATCAAGGCATTATTCAATGCGCCATTTGTACTGGTTTCACATGGGACGGAAGCTGTGCCGATTTTCAATTTCGGGAATCGTAATGCTCTGGCCCTGTTTGAGCTGGACTGGAACCATTTTATAAAACTGCCTTCAAAAAACTCGGCTGACCAGGATAATCAGGCTGATCGGGCGCAACTCATGGCACGAGTGCAGGCATATGGATTTGCAACTGATTGCCGCGGTATTCGAATTACTGCCACTGGTAAACAATTTCTGATTGAGGGCGCAATCGTCTGGAATGTTATTGATGAACAGGGAGATTATCACGGGCAGGCTGCGATGTTTTCCAGATGGTCGTTTCTGACAATATGACTGATCAGGAACGGTATGAATTCAGCCAAAGCGGAGAGCACGCTTAATGCGGCGTATAGTGCGTCCACACATATAATAAAAAAACCGGGGCAAATAGCCCCGGTTCTTGTTTAACTGCTTAACTTGTTAACACCAGCCTTTCTTGGCATGTCCAGGAGGACAGAAGCCGCGGCCGGAGTTGTAATAATGATGATGGTGGTCATCATCCTCATAATGATAATCACGATGTCCATCACCTTCGTATTGATCAGTGTTAATCGCCGTACCGGCCGCCGCACCAACCCCGGCACCGATAATGGCGCCGTCACGACCGCCCACAGCAGCACCGATCACACCACCGACAGCACCGCCAACAGCGCCGCCGACAGCAGAATCCACGATAATATCATCGGCAGCAACACCGGACGAAAAAGCCAGCAAAGCAGACAAAGTAATAATAGGTAAGGTCTGTTTCATTTCATTCTCCTGATAATTACCTGATGATTGGACACAAGTCTGGACATCAGGTGCCTTACGTTCAAAGGGGAAGGATGAAAACTGTGAAACAGTTAGATACAGCACCGGAAAACTGTGAACCAGTTAACCTGCCGGCAAAAACAATTTACTGCGAACTGTTTCCCAGTCGCCTGTAAGCAACAAGCAGGTAAATCAGCAAAAACACTGCAAAATACAATTCCTGCACTTCACTCAGCCTGATATGCACCGGCAATGGCCAGTTGCCTGTAATACTTTGATAGCGTTCTGGAAGACGCGCGGCAATGGCCAGAATGGCCGCAGGAAAACATTGCATATCCGGCCAGAACCACCTGCGCCAGTCGCTACGCGCATAAGTAATGCCCATGAATTTTCGCCACAACACCAGTATCACGCCACCAATCAATATCGAGATTTCGAGCAACAGCCGCGGCTTTTGATCAAACCAACTGCTCATATTGTGTATATTGGTTTCGTTCTGATCATTAAGCTTCTGGAAATATTCCGGAGTGCCCCAGCTCAGCAGATGCTGTCCCCAGCTGATTTCCTCGCCGGCGATGTAGACACAACCCAGTGTTACCAGCAACAGCCAGTATCCCAGCCATTTAACAGGAAGCAAACGGCGCCGCATGAAACACAATACGCCTGCGATGATAGCCGGCAACAAGACCACGGTTGTCCCGAGCTCAACAATGCCATTTTCCTGCTCAATAATAAATTTTATCTGTTTGGGAAAAAAAATGATGGTGATAACGATAAACAACGTAACGACGATCGGCAGACCCAGCCACAACCATGCAGTTAACCTGTCTTCTCTGGACTGCATCGTATAATCTGGCAAATCAGCCGGGGGAAACACTGCGCAGAATTAACGGCACATAATGATCAATCAGCAGTATCGCAAACAATGCCATGAGATAAACAATTGAATAGGAAAATGTCTGCATGGCAAGCCGATCACTGTGATCGCGCTGCATGCGTATGGCATAGTATAAAAATCCACCGCCGAGCAATACAGCGCCAGCCAGATACACCGGGCCGCTCATATAGGTGATATACGGCAACAATGTCACAATAAACAACACTATTGTATAGAGCAGGATATGCAGGCGTGTGAATGGCACACCATGCGTCACTGGCAACATAGGAATATCAACACTTGCATAATCATTGCAACGGTAAATGGCAAGTGCCCAGAAATGCGGGGGCGTCCAGGCAAATATAATCAGAAATAATAACAATGAATGCGGATCCAGCGTGCCGGTCACTGCAGTCCATCCCAGTACCGGCGGCGCTGCACCGGCCGCACCACCAATGACGATATTCTGTGGCGTAGCACGCTTCAGATACATGGAATAGATAAAGCCGTAACCGATCAGGGAAATCGCAGTCAACACGGCTGTCAGCACATTCACAAAATAAGTCAGTATGAGCATCGCGAGAGCGCCCAGCAGAAATGCAAACAGAATCGCGCCCTGAATAGTGACGTTACCTTTTGGTAACGGCCGCCGCATGGTGCGCGCCATGACTGAATCGATTTTGTGATCCACCACATGATTGATTGCTGCTGCAGAGGCAGCTGCCAGACCAATTCCCAGCGTACCGAAAATGAGCGCCTGCAGCGGAACCATGCCCGGCGTGGACATAAACATGCCGACTATGGCTGTGAATACGATAAGACCCACGATCTTGGGTTTGCACAACGCAAAATAATCGCGCCAATGGGCAAGGCTCAGAGTGTTGGTAGTGTTGTTCAAAATTACTTACCGCCGGAATCCGGACATGACAGACTGGTGAAGCAGGGCCACCAGTGACAATAATAATAACGCGGCCACGCCATTGTGTGCCACTGCAACAGGCAACGGCAGGCGCAACATAACATTAGCAATACCCAGGGCAATCTGGGCGCAGAGCAGGATCAGGATCACCACACCAATCCTTTTGATGCCCCGGTTGGCGTCCAGCAGGGCAGATACGCCCGCCGCGCCTGCAATCAGGGTGGTGAGTATGGCCCCAATCCGGTGACTCATATGAATCGCGGCCCGTGCATCACCATGCAACACCCCGCCTTCATAATCTATTCCCAGCCCCCGCCAGAAGACAAAACCCTCACGAAAGTCCATCTGTGGCCACCACTCACCCTGGCACGTCGGAAAGTCCGGGCAGGCTAGTGCAGCGTAGTTGGCGCTGGTCCAACCCCCCAGCGAAATCTGTAATACCAGCATAACTGTTGCCGCAATGGCCCAGGGGCGCAGACGCGCAGCATTCAAATCGACAGGCTGACGCTTTTGTGCCAGATTCAGATTCAGCCATAACAGCAACGAAAGTATGGTCAGCCCGCCCAGAAGATGTGCCATGACAATCACCGGCTTCAACAACAGTGTAACCGTCCACATGCCAAGCAATGCCTGAAAAATTACCAGCACTACCAGCAGCGACGGCAGAACCACCGGCTGTGCATGATGAAGCTTACGCCGCTGCCATGACAGCACCGCCAGTGAAAAAATCAGTATGCCCAGTGTGCCGGCCGCATAACGATGTATCATCTCCTTCCAGGCTTTGCCATGTTCCAGTGGACGTTCCGGATAGAGGTCCGCCAGATCGACGGCATCTTCCGGGACGATCAATTTCCCATAACAGCCCGGCCAGTCCGGACAGCCGAGTCCGGCGTCTGATAAACGTACATACGCGCCCAACACCACAACAAAAAACGTCACTAACAGAGCAACACGGGCAAGATTAATCATCAGATTGTGGTTCACTTCACTATTCCCGTTATTTTTTAATCAAGCTTGGAAATACGCAGCAGACGCTTCAGATCCTTGATAATGCCGCCGGGCTCAGTCGCAGCCGGATAATACATCATCAGGAACCCGGCCGGATCGATCAGATATATCCCTCCATCAAACGCAATATTCTCCAATGTTAATGTGGAGACAAATTCCGGATCAGTCTCTGACTCTATTAGCAGCAGATGTCCTTCATATTCCCTGAAAAGGTTATCAATCTGTGCTGTGGTTCTTTCGCCGGAAAATAATGTTATGCGCTGCAAACGTCCCATTTCTTTCCCTGTCGCCAGGCGAATTTGGCGCATGCGATAAAAATTGTCCCGGCACGCCTCATCACAGTCTGCTGTTGCCCGCGACAACATTGTCCACTTGCCATACAACGATGTCTCCTGGCCGCTCACGGGCTCAGTCAGAGTTACATCCGGCAGCAATTGCGCCGGCGTAATCAGAATACCGTGTTCTACGCCGCCGCCATGTTTGTAATTGGTAAAAAACACCAGATACCATGACAACAGGATCGGCAGAAAAAACAACAGGAACACGCCGACCAATACCGCGCGGCTTTTCCAGATTGCCCGTGGGGCTTCAGTCATGTGTGATCCTTTTCAGATTTACCACGATATAAATCGCCAGCAACGTGAATGCCAGCGCAAACCACTGAAACGCATAGCCCAGGTGTCTGGCTTCATCCGAACCGGGCAGGGCCCATACCCTGGCATAACCGTGTTCAGATTCAGGCTCCAGCCGTAATACGAATGGCACTAATTCAAAACCGAGCACAGCGGACAATTCAGCGACGTCTACACGTTGCACGCGATACACTCCCGCGCGCGGAGATTCCACGCTGTGATCCTCCTTCAACAGGATACCCGTAGCGGGAACCGGTGTTGCCCGCGCATGTATTTCCACTTCTCCAACTGCCGGCGTCGTTTCGGGAAGCACGCTCCGATCGCCTGCGGCCGGAACCCAGCCCCGGTTGACCAGAATTCGTTTGTTTTCGCCGGGCATCCGCAAAGGCGTCAGTACAAAATAGCCTGGCTCCCGGTTCAGCACCTGGTTGTCCAGCAGGATATCCGCCTGTTGTTCAAATTCTCCGCGTGCCCGAATCTTTCTCCATAACAGGGTTTCAACATTAGCGTGCGCCGCGTTATCCGCATTGATATCCAATTCAGGCGCCTTCTGTTTTTGCAGGAACGACTGGTACATTATTCTCTTCTGATCTGCGCGGTCGAGCTGCCAGAATCCCAATGACAGTAAACAGGGCAATACCAGCAAGGTAACTACTGATGGCCACAATCCCGGGGTAAACCGCCAGTTACGCAGGCGCATCACCAGGCTGCCAGGCCTTGTGGCCTTACGCTCATATCGGTCTGGTTTGGCATTCGGTATACTCTATAAAATCTCACTACGATATTAGACTCTCATGTCCGGTGCTGTTCTATTCAAAATACTGATTGTCCTGGTACTCATCGCCATATTGGTAGCGCTCTCTTCCGGTATGTTTTTTCTTGTACGGGACAAAGGTGAGTCAGAGCGTACCGTGAAATCCCTGACTGTCAGAATTGCACTGTCCGTGGCGCTGTTCATCCTGCTGTTTATCGGTTTTGCTGCCGGGTGGATTAAACCACACGGACTGCTGCCTGAGGAATCCAAAACAGAAAAGGCGCTGCCGTAGCAGCGCCTTTGCATGTTGGTTGCTTCTTGTAGTTTATAACCAGTAGACGAAGATAAACAATCCCAGCCAGACCACGTCCACAAAGTGCCAGTACCACGCCACTGCTTCAAATGCGAAATGATTATGTTCACTGAAGTGTCCGCAGATGGAGCGGAACAGGATCACAGCCAGCATGGTGGCGCCCATGGTCACATGGAAACCATGGAACCCGGTCAGCATGAAAAACGTGGAGCCATAAATTCCCGAGTTAAGCGTAAGATCCAGTTCGTGATAAGCATGGATATATTCATAAGCCTGTAATGTTACGAACAGGAGGCCCAGTGCAACCGTGGCAAACAACCACCAGCACAGGCCTTTACGATTGTTTTTCTTCAAGGCCCAGTGCGCAAAGGTCACTGTCACGCCTGAAGATAACAGGATCAAGGTATTGATCGCGGGTATCCCCCACGCCGGGATCACTTCCTTGATCTGGGTGTAGTGTGATGTCACGCCTTCGAGAGTCGCATCCGGCGTGCTCATTAACGGCCATACCGATTCAAATAACGGCCATAAAAACTCATGGGTGGCGTATTTCGCGCCTTCGCCACCCAGCCACGGCACTGAGTAGATGCGGGCATAGAACAGGGCACCGAAGAACGCCGCAAAAAACATGACCTCGGAGAAAATGAACCAGCTCATGCCCCAGCGGAAACTGACGTCCACCTGTTTGTTATAACTGCCCTTCAGGCTTTCGCCAATCACGTCGGCAAACCAGCCGGAGAACATATAAACAATGGCGGCGATACCCATTCCCAAGATGAAAGTGCCAAAGTGCGAACCATTCAGCATGATTGCGCCACCAACAAACGAGATGAACAACGCAATCGATCCGACGATCGGCCAGCGGCTTGGATCGGGTATGAAATAAGCGCTATGTGAGTCTGACATGTTAAGTCCCCGTTATCAGAGTAGTGTTATATTTATGGTGTTTCAGATTTTGGTTTGTGTGCTATCTGTTAAATCAGTCTGCGTTTTCAGCGCCGTTTGCGCGGATTCCGGTGCCATAAAAAATGTGTATGACAATGTTAATGTGGAAATCCTCTCCGGCAATGCCGCATCCACAACAAAACGCACCAGCATTTCCTTGCGTTCACGTGGCGCCAGAGTTTGCTGCGTGAAACAGAAACATTCCGTCTTGTTGAAATAGACCGACGCCGGTCCGGGCGCCACGCTGGGAATCGCCTGACCCACTATCGGTTTATCGGAGTTGTTCTCCACCACAAACATTACATCGGTCATCTTGCCTGGATGCACCTGCACTTTGGCCGTCTGCGCCTTGAATACCCATGGCAGATCGCCGTTAATATTTGTATCAAACTCCACCGTAACCAGACGTTCCGGATCAACCTGCAGGGCGCCTGCTTGTTCTGCTGAAAGCATGCCGGTTTTACCGTTCAAGCCTGTTACTTCACAAAACACGTTATACAACGGCACCAGCGCATAACCGAAACCGAACATCGCGATGGCGGTGATGAATAATTTACCAGCCGTCCGTGTTGTGCTTTTGTTGTCGGTCATTCTATTTCCAGTGCATCACGATGAACGTGACGTAGACGCCAACGGCCACAAGCCCAAGTATGATGGCCAGCCGCCGGTTCTTCGCCGCAATTTCAGGCGTGACCCGTGTGACGTTCTGCTGTTCGCTGCGATCCATTTTATTTATGAATGCGCCGTGGCATCCGTTACCTTGGGCGGAATCGTAAATGAATGGAACGGCGGCGGAGACGGCAGGGTCCATTCCAGACCGTGAGCACCTTCCCACACCTGATCCGTGGCTTTCGCACCACCCCGAACACACTTGATCACGATGTACACGAACAACAATTGTGTGATGCCGAAGACAAAGCCGCCGATACTGGAAACCATGTTCCAGTCCGCAAACTGCACTGAATAATCCGGGATACGGCGCGGCATGCCGGCCAGTCCCAGGAAATGCTGCGGGAAGAACAAAACGTTGACGGAAATGGTCGACAACCAGAAATGCCACTTGCCCAGACCTTCGTCATACATATGACCGGTCCACTTTGGCAGCCAGAAATACACGGCGGCCATCAGCGCAAACACCGCGCCCGTCACCAGTACATAATGGAAGTGGGCGACAATGAAATAGGTGTCATGATACTGGAAATCCACCGGGGTAATGGCCATCATCAGGCCGGTGAAACCCCCAATGGAGAACAGGATTACGAAGGCGATGGCAAACAGCATGGGTGTTTCAAACGTCATCGCGCCTTTCCACATGGTAGCCACCCAGTTAAAAATTTTCACGCCGGTGGGCACCGCAATCGACATGGTGGCATACATGAAGAACAGTTCGCCGGTCAGCGGCATGCCGACAGTAAACATGTGATGCGCCCAGACGAAGAAAGACAGGAACGCGATCGCGGCTGTGGCATACACCATGGATTCATAACCGAACAACGGCTTGCGCGCAAACGTCGGAAGGATCTGTGAGACGATGCCGAATGCAGGCAGAATCAGAATATACACTTCAGGATGGCCAAAGAACCAGAAGATGTGCTGGAACATGACCGGGTCACCGCCGCCCGCTGCACTGAAGAAGCTGGTGCCGAAGAATTTGTCGGTCAGCAGCATGGTCACTGCGCCCGCCAGTACCGGCAGGGAAGCGATCAGCAGGAACGCTGTAATAATCCAGGTCCACACAAACAACGGGAGTTTCATGAAGGTCATGCCTGGTGCGCGCATATTGAACACCGTCGCGATGATATTAATGGCGCCCATGATGGATGAGATACCGAGGAAGTGTACTGCGAAAATCAGGAACGGAAATGCATCGCCCGTCTGTAACACCAGCGGCGGATACATGGTCCAGCCACCCGCCGGTGCACCGCCCTCCATAAACAAGGTGCCAAGCAGGAGAGTAAACGCAAATGGCAGTATCCAGAAGCTCATGTTGTTCATGCGCGGCATGGCCATATCCGGCGCACCGATCATCATCGGGATCAGCCAGTTGGCAAGACCAACGCCCGCAGGCATTACTGCACCGAAGATCATGACCAGTGCATGTACCGTGGTCATGGAATTGAAGAATTGTGGATCCACGAACTGCAGGCCCGGCTGGAACAATTCTGCGCGGATGACCATGGCCATGGCGCCGCCGATGAAGAACATAATCAGCGCAAACACCAGATACATGGTGCCGATGTCCTTGTGATTGGTGGAGAACAGCCAGCGGCCGATGCCGGTGGGCTTGTGGTCGTGGTGATCGTCGTGAGTGACTGCGTGGCTCATGTGTCTATCCTCTCTCTAAACTCTCAGTTCTTTTAGCGTGCGGCCTTGACGTCTTTGGGCTGCACCATATCGCCGGTTTTGTTGTCCCATGAATTACGTTCATAGGTGATCACGGCAGCAATATCAGCATCCGACAACTGTGCCTTGAAAGCCGGCATCAGGTTCTTGCCGTTTAGTACTCTGTCGATATGATCGGCAGGCGCGCCTTTAACGATCGGGCTGCCATTCAGGGCCGGGAACATACCCGGCACGCCCTGGCCTTCCGGCATGTGGCAAGCGGCGCACTGGGCAGCATACAGCTCCTTGCCCTTGGCCATCAGCTCATCCATAGTCCACTCGCGATCGGAACCGGCTGCAGCCGCCGCCTGTTCCGTTTTCATCTCTTCCACCCAGGCCAGATATTTTTCCCTGGAAACAGCCTCGACCACGATCGGCATAAAACCATGGTCCTTGCCGCAGAGTTCAGCACACTGACCGCGGTAAGTGCCTTCTTCCTCAATCATGGTCCAGTTGTCATTAATAAAGCCGGGAATGGCATCACGCTTCCAGCCCAGTGCCGGCACCCACCACGCATGAATGACGTCGTTGGCGGTGGTGAGAATGCGAATTTTGGTGTTAACGGGAAGAACGATGGGTTTGTCGACATTCAGGAGATAGTGCTCAACCGTGGTTGGATCAATGTTGGATCCCAGCTGGCGGGCTTCGTTGCTCTTCTGATCGAGCGCACTGAAGAAACTGATGCCCTCATTCATATAATCATACTTCCATTTCCACTGGTAACCGGTCACTTTCACTGTGATTTCCGCGTCACCGGTCTGTTCCATTTTCACCAGGGTCTTGGTGGCCGGAATTGCCATCCCCACCAGAATCAGAATCGGGATGATGGTCCAGGCGATTTCTGCCGTAGTGTTGTGATGGAAATTGGCCGCTTTCGCGCCTTTGGACTTGCGATGATGCAGTATGGACCAGAACATCACCGAGAAAACGGCAACGCCGATCAGGGTGACGATCCAGAGAATCATCATGTGCAGGTCGTAAACTTCACGACTGATAGGGGTAACGCCCTGGGTCAGGTTTACATGCCCCCAGCCTGATTCGGCCTGTGCCACACCGGCAGATGCCAGCAACACCAGTGTCATGATCCCCGTTAAGCAATCTCTCAGCTTTTTGACAAACATGCAGCTATCCTCAGCAAAGATTTAATTTATGGTTTTATTGAATACTCTACGTTTAATTCTTATATAACCGGCTGTAACTAGGCTGCCAGTTTTCTTTTCAATGCGCCGGTTAATTCCAGCGCCAGCCCCTGACGTTCCTGTTCATTAAGAAATCGTCCGATTTCCAGCTGCCGGCCATGCGACCGGATCAGCAGGCGGCTAGGATACCAGCTATTCCACGACCGCTCTAATACTACATTTGCCCAGGCGCGGCTGAATTCCTCATGGGATTCCGGCACCTGCCTGCCACTTTCTACAGTGATGGTCTCCGTTCCAATGATGATGACTTCCTGCACACCCCCCCGATGTGCAGTCACGTAGAGCGCCGCCCCCAGAGCCAGCATTTCCAGACCTGAAAATGGCAATACATACGTCAGTCCTGTCATAAAAAAGGACAGTCCTATGGCCATGCTGACTGCAAAGATAATGAGGTACAGGCAAATCAAAGTCCGCCAGGAAATTGCCTGGTTGGGCCTGATCACATAACCGGACCCGGAATTATCGGAACCGTCCAGACAGTAAACCACCGTAGACCACCTGACTGTAACTTACCATTAGCGAAATCCGCAGATTCCCCGCGTGCGACAATATGCCCCAATTCCGCGCATGTATGCAAGCCTTCTACATGACTGCAAGTATTCACTGAAGAACCAAAGGATCTCGTTCAAGCAAGGGCTCTACTGTTAAAACGTCCGGCACGTTTGCCGCTGTATATCCGATCCTGTGCTCCATAACACCAAGCCTGGGAGAGGCTATATATTTGTCCAGCACTTCCAGTGTTTCGGCCATCTCTCCATAGAGTGGATCGATCGCATTGGCGACCCAGCCCGCCAGCCTGTGTCCATCCGCCTGGATCCGGCCTGCTGTCAGCAAAGCATGGTTAATGCAGCCCAGTCTTAAACCCACCACCAGTATGACCGGGATGCCCATTGCCCTGACGAGATCCGGAAAAAAATGATCATCGGTTAGTGGCACTCTCCAGCCGCCTGCGCCTTCAACCAGCATGATCTCATGCCGGGCAGCAAGTTGCTGATAGGCAGAAAGAATATGGCTCATATCGATCCGGGCCCCGGCGCGGGCCGCTGCAATATGCGGGGCAACAGGTTCCTTCAAGGCATAGGGATTAATTAGCGCGTATGGCTCATGCGTGCCGGATTGTTCGAGAATACTTCTGGCATCATCATTCACCAGGCCGTCCTCTGTCATCTCGCAGCCGCTGGCCACCGGTTTCATGCCGCCAGTACATAAACCTTTTGCCTGGAATGCGCGCATCAGGGCCAATGTTGTCCAGGTTTTGCCTATGCCGGTATCGGTGCCCGTAACAAACCATCCGCGCGCCAAGGTATTCATTGTCATTTTTGCCTGCGCAATTGCTCAACGGGAATATAGGTGACGCCGGTCGTGCCGGCTCTGGTCTTCATGCCTGAAGTTGCCCAGGCATGTCCGTAGACAATTTCATAGGTGGCCGGCAAGCGGCCGTCCCGGCGGAAAGATTCATAGGCCGTTTCCATCTTTTGTATTTTGCTGCGCCCTGTCAGTCCGCGCGAACGATGTGTGCTGGCATTGTGGGCGCCGATGACTTTGATGTCTTGCATCAGCGTTTTGCAATCCGGGTATTCAAGGGTGATGGTCTCTGTGTCCATCACCACTCCCTCCAGCCCGGTTCGGACCAGCGCATCTCCTATATCGTGCATGTCATAAAAAACGCCAACATGTGCTCCGTTGTCAGCTGCCTGCCAGCTGGCGCGCAGTTCCTTGAGCGTATCCGGGCCCAGGGTAGCGAACAGGAGCAGGCCATTGGTACGCAATACCCGCGCTGCCTCAGCGAAAACCGCATCCGGATTTTCGCACCATTGATAAGTCAGGCTGGAAAAAACCAGATCCACAGACGCTGACTTTACCGGCAGAGCTTCCACATCAGCGCACAAATAATGATGTCGCGAAAACAGCTTCCATGTTTTTTTTCTCGATGTCTGCAGCATGCCTTGCGCCAGATCCACCTGCAGCACATTGGCCCTGCGGTAGCGCCGTGCAAGATGACGCGCTGCCGAACCGACACCCGCCCCTGCATCCAGTATCTGCTGCGGCTTGATGGTGATCAGATCAAGGCGCTCGAGCAAGCGTGCACTTACCGTCTTCTGCAGCACCGCATGTTGTTCATAAGCAGGCGCGGCCGCATTGAAACTCCGCGCTATGCGGCGTTTATCAAGACGGTTCATGACAGCAGTTCCGGTAAAGCGCTACGGATAGTCTGTGCGGTTTCGCCCGGACAGGAAACAAACGGCGCGTGGCCGGTGGCCGGCAGATATTCAATATGAACATGCGGATTAATATGTTGAGCCGCCGCACCACTCCCTGTTTTGATCAGGCGATCTTCTTCGCCCAACAACATGATGACCGGACATGACAATTCACCAAGAGTTTTACGCAAATCCGTGTTCTGCAACAGGGCCAATCCATCGAGCAAGGTCTGCAGGGCGGGGATGTGTGCCATCTGTTGTTCGCGCAATATCCGGATTGTCTCTTTGGGCGATCTGTCGCCCATTGCAACCCGCCCCAGAAACTCACGCATAACCCGATCGGGTTTTGTGGACAATTCCTGATGCATGTTTTCCAGAAGCACACGATCCACGCCATGTGGCCAGTCATCTCTCTTTGTAAAACATGGGGTGCTGGCGATTAATACTGCCGCTTTTACGTGTTTGTTGAGCTTCGCAACTTCAAGCGCCACCATACCGCCCAGTGACCAGCCGGCGAGTATGCTGTCTCGATCGATCCTCTGTGAAACGTATTCCGCGTAGGAGTGCATGTCCGGCAAAACCCGTATTAGACGTCCTTCACCATAACCCGGCAAGGCCAGCATCTGAACATCAGTGTATTCACCCATTACTGCGGCCAGTCCAGCAAGTATTTGCGGACCGAATCCCCAGCCATGCAGCAAACATACTTTTGTGTTCTGCATCTCTTTACGTTTGCACCAGATCAACCAGAGATCCCAGCAAGTTATCGATCTGCGGCTTGCTGTGCGCAGCAGTCAGGGTGATTCTAAGGCGGGAGGTATTTTGTGGGACCGTGGGGGGGCGTATGGCCGGGATGTAAAACCCGCGCTCCAGTAATGACTGGCTCAATTGCATGGCTCTTTCCGCAGCACCAAGTATCAACGGCTGTATTGGTGTCGCCGAGTTTACTATCGGCAAACCTGCCTGTTCGGCGCGGTCACGGAAATAGCCGATCAATGAATGCAGGTGCTCTCGCCGCCATGATTCTTCTGTCATCAGTTGCAGTGCGCGAGCAATAGCGTGTGCCAGTGCAGGGGGCGGTGACGTACTGTAAATGTAGGGGCGCGCATGCTGCAGCAGATGTTCAATCACCTCTTCATCGCCCGCCACAAATGCTCCGCAAACACCTGCAGCCTTGCCAAATGTGGCCATCAAAACCGGCGCTTTTTGACTGTTTAAATCATAATGTTCCAGCGTGCCGCCGCCATGCACGCCCAGCACCCCGAAACCATGCGCGTCGTCCACCATTAACCAGGCACCGGCAGCTTCACATACATCTGCAATCTCTGGCAGTGGCGCTATATCGCCATCCATGCTGAACACAGCATCAGTGACTACAATTTTTCTGCGTGCTTCAGTGTCCCGAAGAATTTTTTCCAGTGCCGCAGGTTGTGCGTGCGCATAGCGCCTGAACTTCGCGCCGGGAGTCCTGGCGGCATCGATCAGGGAAGCATGATTAAGACGATCGCCGGCAATCAAATCCGTCCGGCCTGCAAAGGTGTTAACCATCGCTGCATTGGCGAGATATCCAGAACTGAAAATGATCGCGCGTTCACGCCGGGTGAATTCAGACACCCTCTCTTCCAGCATGCGATGCGCGGATGTATATCCACTCACCAGCGGTGAAGCGCCGGCGCCCAGACCATAACGATCCATTCCCTCCTGAAGACTTTTCAACAGCTGCGGATGGCCAGACAGTCCGAGATAATCATTGCTGCTGAAATTGATCAATTCACGGCCATCAATAATGATCTTCGTTCCCTGTACAGAGCTGACAGCCCGGCGTGTACGACGCAGTCCGGCTGTCTCGATCTGTTGCAGTTCCTGTTGCATGGCCTTACGAAAATCAGCGCCAGTATCACGCATCAGATGTTTTCCGCAGGTCGACGATCCCGCCGGAACTTACTGCCGGGACGATCGGAGGCCGAGGCGCTCCATCAGTTTGCGATCCCTGATGACACCCGGGTTGTCCGTCGTCAGGAGTTTTTCTCCATAAAAAACCGAATTGGCACCAGCAAGGAAACACAATGCCTGGAGCTCATCACTCATCTCTGTTCGTCCAGCGGAAAGACGCACATAAGAGGCCGGCATCATGATTCGCGCCACAGCGATCATGCGCACGATGTCAAAAGGGTCCGTCTCATTGGCGTCCTGCAGTGGGGTGCCTTGCACACGCACCAGTAGATTAATCGGGACGCTTTCAGGATGCCTGGGCATGTTCGCCAACACGATCAACATCTGCGCCCGGTCAGCTATCGTTTCCCCCATCCCGACAATTCCACCACAGCATACATTCATGCCGGCATTCCTGACTGCTTCCAGGGTCTGTATGCGGTCCTGATAAGTGCGTGTGGAGATGATCTCGGAATAAAATTCTTCAGAACTATCGAGGTTATGATTGTAATAATCGAGCCCTGCGTGTTTGAGTTTTAATGCCTGTTCAGGCGTCAACATCCCCAGCGTGGCACAGGTTTCGAGGCCCAGATCTTTTACAGCCTTGACCATATCAATCACTTTCTCCAGATCCCGGTCTTTAGGGTTGCGCCATGCCGCACCCATGCAGAAACGTCCGGCGCCGTGTTTCTTCGCATCTTGTGCGGCCTGCCGCACAGTTTCTGCATCCATCAGGGGTTCTGCCTGCAGGCCGGTCTGATAACGGGCGCTTTGCGGACAATAGGCACAGTCTTCCGGACAACCGCCGGTTTTGATATTCAACAGGGTGCTGAGCTGTATCCGGTTTGGATCAAAATATTGACGAAACACGGTTTGTGCCCCGAAGATAAGATCATTGAACGGCTGATTAAACAGGGCCATGACCTCGGTTTCCGCCCAATCATGACGTAATGCGGGGAATTGCGGGTGGTTCGTTTGCATATATTTTAAGTGAGCATGAATTATCAGGGAGGATATCGTGACAGAAACCGTAGTCAACCAGAAAATCCTTAATGGAGTTGACGGCCTGGCAGCGGCAGGTGCCTTTCTAAGTGGTATTTGCTTCCTTTGCCAGGCTCCGCTTAAGCGCCCCTCGGCCATATGCGACGCCTGCTCCAGAGACTTGCCCCTGAATCAACCGGCCTGTCCCGCGTGCGCTATCCCCGTAATACAAGCGGGCCATTGCGCTGCCTGCCTGCAGGCAAACAGCCCGTTGATTCAGCGCGCCCTTTGTGTTTACCGCTATGAATTTCCTCTTTCAACTCTCATACAGCAGATGAAATTCCATGCTCACATGGGTGTTGCAGAGTTTCTTGGTGAAAAAATAGCTGATCAATTGCTTGTGTCCGGCGCTCCCTTGCCACAAGCGATTATTCCTGTGCCCCTGCATCCACGGAGGCTTGCGTATCGTGGCTATAATCAGGCGGCTGTGCTGGCCGCCAAGATCAGCCAGAGAACCGGGGTTCCAGCAGACTTTCAAATGTGTCGCAGGCTCCGGCACACGGTGCCACAGACCGAACTGCCGGCCGATGAGCGCAGAAAAAATATCAGGGGCGTTTTTAAAATTTCAGGCACGACCGTTGCGGGCTACCGGCATATTGCCATAGTGGACGATGTTGTAACCACAGGATCCACCGTTGCGGAAATCGCCCGTTTGTTTCTGCGCGCAGGCACTGGTCGTGTTGACGCGTGGGCATGCGCCCGCGCAGCAATTTAGGTATCCAGGTTCTCCGCCAGCAGCGCGTTCTTCTCGATGAAATCCCTGCGCGGCTCCACCTGATCGCCCATGAGCGTTGTGAAAATTTCGTCTGCCGCGACCGAGTCCTCGATCCTGACCTGGGACAACACGCGGGTTTTCGCATCCATGGTGGTTTCCCAAAGCTGCTCCGGGTTCATCTCGCCCAGCCCTTTATAACGCTGTACGTGCAGGCCACGCGCGGCCTCTTCCAGCAACCAGTCAAACCCCTTCTGCAAAGACTCGATAGCTATCGACAGCTCTCCTCGTTCCATGCGCGCGCCTTCGTGCAGCGGCAGCGCAAGCAACAGTCCTGTCAGATCACGATATTCTCTTGAAATAAAAAATTCGGGCGTAAAGACATTGACGATTTCAACTCCATGCAACTGCAGGGTAATGCGGCCGCCGTGACCGCCGGTTTTCGCAAGCGTGAACGTTTCTGCAATACAATTGATGCCTGTTTCGGCGCTGATTTTTTCACACGCGCGCTTGAACCAGTTGCGTATTTGTTCCTTGTCCTGCAATTCTGCCGGCCCCGGCGGCAGAATATTTTGCATAACATGTATGATCTCGCTGCGGTATCGCTTGCCAAGCGCCTGTGCAGCGCGGCGCGTTTCTACATATTTTTCTGACAAGCGTTTCAGTTTTTCGCCTGCGATGGTTTGCGGCCCATTTATCAGCCTTGCGTCATCCAGCGCAAGCTCCATCAGAAACTCGTCGCGCTGGGCATCATTATTGAGATATCGCTCGGCCTTGCCTTTTTTCACTTTGTAGAGTGGCGGCTGCGCAATATAAACGTGGCCGCGCTCAATCAGTTCCGGCATCTGCCGGTAAAAGAAAGTCAGCAACAACGTGCGAATGTGTGAGCCGTCGACATCTGCGTCCGTCATCAGAATGATGCGGTGATAACGGAGCTTGCTGATATCAAACTCGTCACGACCAATGCCGCAGCCCAGCGCGGTGATTAATGTGCCCACTTCGACTGAAGACAGCATTTTGTCGAAGCGTGCTTTTTCTACGTTCAGAATTTTGCCCTTGAGCGGGAGGATGGCCTGGTATTTCCGGTCCCGGCCCTGTTTGGCGGAACCACCAGCGGAGTCACCCTCCACCAGAAACAACTCCGAGAGTTTAGGATCTTTTTCCTGACAGTCGGCCAGTTTGCCTGGCAATCCTGCTACATCCAGGGCCGTTTTACGCCGGGTCAACTCACGCGCCTTGCGTGCTGCCTCGCGCGCCCGGGCGGCATCAATAATCTTTTCACAAATCGCCTTGGCTTCGGCAGGCCGCTCCATCAGAAATTCCTGCAGTTTCTCTGCAATCACAGACTCCACCGCCGGCTTGACTTCGCTGGAGACGAGCTTGTCTTTGGTTTGGGAAGAAAACTTGGGGTCCGGCACCTTGACGGACAAGACTGCCGTCAAACCTTCGCGCACATCCTCACCGCTGGGCTCAATCTTGTATTTTTGTATAAGCCCTTGATTTTCAAGGAAAGAATTAAATGTCCGGGTGAGCGCGGCCCGGTACCCGGAGGAGTGGGTTCCGCCGTCCCGCTGAGGAATATTGTTAGTAAAGCAGAAGATGTTTTCCTGATAGGAATCGTTCCATTGCATGGCGGCCTGGATCACGATTCCGTCCTTTTCCTTGTCGATATAAATCACGCTTTCGTGCAACGGGGTTTTATTGCGGTTCAGGTGTTTAACGAAGGCCGCTATACCGCCCTGATATTCAAACACATCTGTTTTGCCTGTTTTTTCGTCGGCCAGCTCGATTCGGACGCCCGAATTCAGAAATGACAGTTCGCGCAGGCGCTTGGCCAGAATATCGTAATGAAACTCGATGTTTTTAAAGACCTCGGCGCTCGGGTAGAAACGAATCTCCGTGCCGGTCAAGTCAGAATCCTCGGTTTTTTGCAGATCAGCCAATGGTTTGCCGAGATGATATTCCTGCCAGAAACGCCCGCCGTCCCGATAGATGGTCAGCAACAGCCGATCTGAAAGGGCGTTGACCACGGAAACTCCTACACCATGCAGTCCGCCGGACACCTTGTAGGAGTTGTCATCAAATTTCCCGCCGGAATGCAGCGTTGTCATGATTACTTCCGCCGCAGATCGACCCTCTTCTTCATGAACGCCCACCGGGATGCCGCGCCCGTCATCTGCCACAGTAATCGAGTTATCTGCGTGCATAATTACCCTGACATTACTGCAGTAGCCTGCCAAGGCCTCGTCGATGCTGTTGTCCACCGCCTCAAACACCATATGGTGCAGGCCGGTGCCGTCTTCTGTGTCACCAATATACATGCCCGGGCGTCTACGCACGGCGTCAAGACCCTTTAAGACCTTGATTTTACTGGAGTCGTATACGTCTTTCTCTGACATTGTCAGCGTATCCTCATATCTTGGATTGAATTTAAGCGACCTGCGTTATTTTACCCTGTTCCACGTGGAACCACCGCGAATTTGCGCCGTTTTCGCGGAACAAGTCCGGCTCGGTGGCCGTTATGAACATTTGCAGCCCCTGTTGCCGGATCCTGTGCAGGATCCTGTTCCGCGCCTCCAGATCCAGCTCAGCACACATGTCGTCTATTAATATGATTGGCTTGCGTCCCCGGCTCGCGTGGAAAACGAGGGCCTGCGATATGAAAAGGTAAAGCACCAACAGCTTGATCTGGCCCCTCGACAATACGCGGGCAGCGTCATGGCCGCCCACGCTGAAACAAACATCTTCACGATGTGCGCCTGTCCGTGTGTACCCAGCCTCCACATCAAGCCGCAGATCCTGCTTCAGCTCTTCCAGAAAAGCGTTTTCTGTTTGCGCCGGCGCACGTAATATAAGCTTTGCTCGTGGTGCATGATCCCTGTTTATCTCCGTATATTTCCTGTTAAGTTGCTCCAGGTATCGCTCGCGCGCCTGTCTCAACAAGCTGTTGTTCCTTGCCAGAACGTGATCCCACCCCACAAACTGATCGGGCCTGGGGTTATGTCTTAACAAGACGTTCCTCTGTCGCAGTGCGTGGTAATACTCACGCCAGTTTGTCATGTAGTCCGGTTCCACGTGGAACATGGCCCAGTCGAGCCAGTGTCTGCGCGCCTGGGGCCCGCCGCTTAATAGCTGGTGTGTTTCCGGGGATACGCTGAACAGCGGGATGTTCTGTGCCTGTTCGGAACGCTTACTGACGCTGTTTCCATTAAATCGTATCCGTGTGGATTGTCTGCCTTTTTCAATGCCGGTGTTGATTCTGACGCCCTGTTCGTCCAGAACCTGCGCAGACACTGTCATCGCCTCCTTGTTATGTTGGATAAGTTCATGAACACGGGGGGTTCGAAACGAGCTTGCATATGACAGCAAGTAAATTGCTTCCAGTATGGCTGTTTTTCCGGCGGCATTGCGGCCAGTAATGATATTAAGTCCCTCGCCACATTGAAGCTGCTGTCCGGAGAGGTTCCTCACATTCTGGATATCGATCTGATCCAGTTGCATGCTACAGGCGCATGGGCATGACGACGTACCGGTTCTCCCCTTTGTCTTCCGGCAGCAACAGGCAGCTGCTGTCGGGATTGGTCGTGCTCATAATAATATGCTCGGTTTTGATGACGTTGATTGCGTCCAACAGATAGGTCACATTGAACCCTATCTCCATTTCGTCCCCGGAATATTCGACCTCCAGTTCTTCCTCGGCTTCTTCCTGCTCGGGATTGTGCGCCAGCGCCTTCAGGCTGTTCTGTTTGAGCATTATCCTCACGCCCTTGTATTTTTCATTGGAAAGTATGGAGGCGCGCGTTAGGCTTTGTTTCAAGGCGGCGCGGTTTGCCCGCAGCGGCGTGCTCGATAATTTAGGGACTACGCGTTCGTAATCAGGGAATTTGCCATCAATCAATTTGCTGGTGAACTGCACGTCCCCAATATTCAGTCGTATATGGTTTTTTGAAATCTGGATGTGCAGCTCTTCTTCCGCCGCCACGCCCAGCAAGCGTGCCAGCTCTATTACCCCTTTTCTCGGAACAATAATCTGCAATGGCTCGTTACCGCTGCCACCATTATGTGCTGCCTCTTTCAGGGCCAGCCGATGACCGTCCGTAGCAACTGCCCGGATACTTTTGCTGCCAACTTCCAGTAAAAGTCCGTTCAGGTAATATCTGACGTCCTGCTGGGCCATGGCAAACATGGTGTCTTCCAACAAGGAACAAAAGCCCTCCCGGGATATTTTAAGATCATGCGCGCCTCCAGTGAGTTCGGTCGCCGGGAAGTCCTTGGCAGGCAAGATTGCCAGAGTAAACCGGCTTTTCCCTGATTTCAGTATGGCCTGATCTTTTTCTACCGAAAACTCAATCATGGCACCTTCCGGCAATGCCCTGCAGATATCGAGCAACTTTCTCGCCGGAAGGGTGAATTCTTTTTCATCCTTGCTGCCCTGCTTTATCAAGGCAATTAATTCAACTTCCATGTCGGTACCTGTCAACATGATCGTTTCTCGCCCAACACTGATGAGAATATTGGAGAGGATGGGCAGGGTATGCCTCCGCTCAACCACGCTATTGATTGTTTGCAATGCGGGCAAAAGCAAATCTCTTTGTATATTAAATTTCATTTTTATATATACCAATCTATTGTTAAATCAAGCAAAAAACATCTCTGTGCATAAACAAATTTTTATTATATTAAACATGTACTTAAATTAAAAAATAGCTTGTGGACAAGGTTAAATATAAAAACTTTTTTCATGTGTAAATCCTGTACAAAAATTCAAACAAACAAGAGGAAATTGTTTTATCACAGACTGTGCACATTAAGTTGTCAGGATTTTTCCAAGATTATTGTAATCTTCTTCAATTCTTTGCTCTGTTTTACGTAAGTCACTGATTTTTCTGCATGCATGCAAAACAGTTGTATGATCTCGCCCGCCAAAAGCATCTCCAATTTCCGGCAAACTGTGTCCTGTCAGCTCTTTGGATAATGCCATCGCAATCTGTCGTGGCCTGGCAATTGAACGACTCCGTCGTTTCGAGAGAAGGTCCGCCACCCTGATTTTGTAGTACTCGGCGGTCGTTTTCTGGATATTTTCTATAGTGACCTGCTTGTCCTGTATCAACAAGAGATCCCTTAATGCTTCCTGTGCAAACTCCAGGGTGATTGGCCTGCCGGTGAGATTGGAGTTGGCAACAACACGATTTAATGCACCTTCAAGCTCGCGCACATTTGAGCGGAAGCGCTTGGCAATAAAGAAGGCAACCTCGTCCGGAAGAGCAATGTTATTACGTGCAGCTTTTTTGTTGAGAATGGCGACGCGCGTTTCAAGTTCCGGTGGTTCAATTGCAACCGTCAGGCCCCAGCCAAAACGGGACTTGAGTCGCTCTTCAAGACCATTCACTTCTTTGGGGTAACGATCACAGGTTAATACCACCTGATGCTGTCCTTCGAGCAGATGGTTGAAAGTGTGGAAAAACTCTTCCTGCGATCGCTCCTTGCCGGCAAAAAACTGTATGTCATCAATCAATAGCACATCAACACTGCGGTAATGACGTTTGAAGTCATTGATTACATTGTGTTGCAGGGCGCGCACCATGTCTGCAACAAAACGCTCTGAATGTAGGTACGCAATGTTTGCGCCGGGAGTTTGTTGCAAAATCGACCAGCCGATGGCATGCATAAGGTGCGTTTTGCCCAAACCCACGCCGCCATAAATAAAGAGGGGGTTGTATGACTTGCCGGGATTCTGGGAAGTCTGCAATGAAGCAGCCCGCGCCAACTGATTGGATTTGCCTTCAATAAAGGAATCAAATGTGAAATCAGGATTCAGATTATTCGAATGTTTGACGGCCCGGCCAACAGAACCATTACCGTTGGCAGCTGATGTCGCCAGATTCTTTACTGTCGGCAAGATAGCGGCAGGCTGACTGCCAACCTCAATGCTCACGTTCACGCCCGGATTGCCCGGCGCCAGACGCAGCAGATCCCTGATTAGTGCCAGATACTGATCATTGACCCAGTCCATTACAAAACGGTTGGGCGCCAGCAGCGTAATACCATGGCCGTTTTCCACAGCCTGCAATGGCCGTATCCAAGTATTGAATTGTTGCGGCGTGAGCTCCCCCTCAAGACGATCCAGACAATATTTCCATGGAGAAAAAGCCAAAACCATACCTCATTATCGTCGCAAGAGTTGAAACCGGAAGAGAGGTCAGAGTTTATACCTGATTGGACTACCGCGCTACATTGCTACAGTTGCTGAAGTATGCCTGTAAATTGACAATATTTACGTGCGGGCATTATGATAGCCGCCCTTTAGCGATGGCAGGAACGGCCACAAAAACATAAGACGGCGGACATGAAACGTACTTACCAACCAAGCAAACTCAAGAAACAGCGCACGCACGGATTCAGGGCCAGAATGAAGACCAAAGGCGGACGAGGCGTTATCAGTTCCCGCCGGGCCAAGGGACGCAAGCGGCTGACCGCCTGAAATTCGCCGTGCTCCGGCAATCCGGATGTTTTGCAAAGGAGCGCAGGCTGAGCAACCCGGCAGATTTTCAGCGATCTTTCAGATCATCCTGCCGTTCCATCGATGCGACAATTCTGGTTGCGGCCAGCCGCAACAATCTGGGTTATGCACGTCTGGGACTGGCAATTTCCGGAAAATGGGTGAGAACCGCGGTAGAGCGAAACAGGATAAAGCGGCTGGTAAGAGAAAGCTTCCGCAGGAACCAGGGCCTGTTGATTGGCCTGGATATCGTGGTGACGACCAATAAAACACCCGCGCGCCTGAGCAACAAAGATATAAACAGTTCCATGATGGCCCACTGGCAAAGGCTGATGAAATGCAAAAAATACTGATCGGCTGCATCCGGCTCTATTCATATTTCATCAGTCCCTTGCTGGGGCCCTGTTGCCGGTTTCATCCGAGCTGTTCTGCCTATGCGAGTGAAGCCATACAGAAACACGGAGCGATCCGCGGCTCCATAATGACGCTGCACAGGCTGTGTCGCTGTCACCCCTTTCATCCCGGCGGCCCGGATCCGGTGCAATAGGGGGCATCATGGATACAACGCGTTTCATACTGGTGGTTGCGCTGAGCCTTGTTGGCGTGCTTTTGTGGGACGCATGGCAACGTGACTACGGCCCGCAACAACCCCCCCTGTCTTCTTCTGAAACCACTGCCGAAACGTCCGCTGATGTGCCGGCATATACAACCACAACACCAGCAGATGACAGACCATTAGCGATCCGGGAAACAAATGAAGCTGATGAATTACTGCAGGTTGAAACCGATATACTGCGCCTCCGTATCAGCCGGCGAGGCGGAACGATCATCAGCACCGAGCTGCTGCAGTTCCCGGTATCTCTGGATGAGCCTGCGACCAAAGTACAATTGTTGCAGAATGATCCCGTTGCGCCCTATATCGTTCAGGGCGGATTGCTTGGAAAAGAAGCTGCGCCTACACACGACGTGATGTTTGATGCTTCTGAGAGGGATTATGTGCTTCAGGACGGACAAGACATATTACAAGTATCACTGATCTGGCGTGATGAACAGGGCGTTACGGTACGCAAGATTTATGAGTTCCGGCGCGGCAGTTATCTCGTTCAGATCAGGTACGAAATTGATAACAACAGCACAGAGACATGGAACGGCCGGGCTTACGGGCAGATACAAAGAACCGCGCCCGAGAACGGCATGAACATGGTCTATACCTACACCGGCGGCGTGATTTCCAGTCCCGAGGAAAGGTATAAAAAGATCAGTTTTGATGATATGCGTGAAGAAAAGCTGGCCATCGATGTAAACGATGGCTGGGCAGCCATGATACAGCACTATTTTCTCAGTGCCCTGCTGCCGGCGGACTCCGCGCCGCATCATTACTACACGTTGTTCGTGGATAAATCCCGCCTGGGCTCTGCAATGGACCGTTTTGTGATTGGCACTACCACGCCGGGGATTAGCGTTGACCCGGGAAGCACAGGCAAACTCGAACACCGGTTATATCTGGGCCCGAAGATACAGGGACAACTCGAAAAAATTGCGCCCGGCCTGGAGCTTACGGTGGACTACGGTATTTTCTGGTTCATTGCCAAGCCCCTGTTCTGGTGCCTGGAGATGTTCCACAAATATACCGGCAACTGGGGCTGGTCCATCATACTGGTCACACTCATGTTGAAGGTTCTGTTTTACAAGCTGTCTGCGGCCGGCTATCGCTCCATGGCCAATATGCGGCGTGTACAGCCGCGGTTGCTCGCTGTGCGTGATCGTTATAAAAATGATCGTGCCCGTTTGAATCAGGCCATGATGGATTTGTACAAGCAGGAAAAGATCAATCCACTCGGCGGCTGTTTTCCCATTCTGATCCAGATCCCGGTATTTATCGCGTTGTATTGGGTATTACTGGAAAGCGTGGAGCTTCGTCAGGCCGGGTTTGTACTGTGGATCAAGGATCTGTCCACGCCAGATCCGTTTTTTGTGTTGCCACTCATCATGGGCGTGACCATGTTCGTGCAGCAAAAACTTAATCCTGCACCACTCGATCCGGTGCAGGAAAAAGTAATGCAGATCCTGCCTGTCGTCTTCACAGTTTTTTTTGCATTTTTCCCTTCAGGCCTGGTTTTGTACTGGGTCGTGAATAATATACTGTCGATCGCCCAGCAATGGCTGATCACACGCAATCTGGAGCGCGCCGGACTCAAGGCCTGAGCGCGATGGTGTGAACCATGGTGATAAGCGGCACAGACACCATTGTTGCTGTGGCTACACCGCCGGGACGCGGAGGAATAGGTGTGGTGCGTGTGTCCGGTCCGAAGGTGCGCGAGATCATTTCTGCTTTTCTTGCCGCAGAGCCTGAGCCACGCCATGCTTGCTTCACTGATTTTACCGATGCTGATGGCGAGCTGATCGATCAGGGGCTGTTGCTGTTTTTTCCCGGGCCGGCATCCTACACCGGCGAGGATGTGCTTGAGATACAAGGCCATGGCGGCCGCGTTGTATTGGAGCAGCTGGTCAATCGCGTGGTGTCTCTGGGTGCGCGACGTGCGTATCCCGGTGAGTTTACTGAGCGCGCGTTTCTGAATCATAAAATTGATCTGGCGCAGGCCGAGGCCGTCGCCGATTTGATCGACGCGAGTTCAGATCAAGCTGCCCGCAGCGCCATGCGATCACTTGCGGGAGAGTTTTCCAGTAATATACACGCACTGGTAGACAGCATAATCCAGGTCCGGGCACGCATTGAGGGTGATATGGATTTTCCTGACGAGGACGCCGGCTTTGCTTCGGACGTGAGCGTGATGAACATGCTGAAATCCTGTTCAGCCGATCTGGAGGCAATATTATCGAGGGCAAGACAGGGAGCGGTCATGCGTGAAGGAATAAATGTGGTAATTGCTGGTCGGCCCAATACGGGCAAATCCACGTTGCTGAACCGGCTGGCCGGCGAAGATGCGGCGATTGTTAGTGATATACCCGGCACCACCCGCGATCTGATTGAGCGCAAAATAGACATAGCTGGAGTTCCTGTTCAGATTGTCGATACTGCAGGACTCAGGCCGGCCGGAAACGAGATCGAACAGGAGGGGATACGGCGCGCAAGCGACGCAGCAACCCGTGCAGATCTGATCTTGCTGGTGATAGAGTATGGCGTGAAACCGGGCCCAGAAGAACAATTCCTGCTGAACAAGATCGCGCCGGATGTCCCGGTAATAATGGTGCGCAACAAAATCGATCTTGCAGGCGCATCGCCGCAGGTATTCAGCAGTACAGAACAGCATTCGGAGGTAGCCCTGTCTGCGCGCACAGGTGCGGGCATGGATTTGTTGCTGGAGAGTCTTAAAGCACTTATCGGGATCAGCAATACGGGGCAGGATGTGTTCATGGCGCGCAAACGTCATCTTGATGCATTATTGCAGGCACAGACCAGCTTGCAGCGTGCTCTGGAGGGTTATGCGCGCGGCGCGGTGCCCGAGTTGCTGGCAGAAGATCTGCGCTTAACACAACAGGCCATGGGAGAGATTACGGGAGAGTTTGCGGCTGATGATTTATTGGGCGAGATATTCAGGAATTTTTGCATAGGCAAATGAAACGGTATGAATGATGCGCTTCGTCTTCTAGCGAGATTGCTGAGACAGTTTGGCTATGATATCAAGCGCCATCATCAATATAATCTTCTGCCAATAGCACGAATCAAGGATTTCAATTCAATTGCCACGCTGTACAGGAACAATACAGCAGGTAATGACTCATCCGCTGCCCGACTGGATCAGCTAATTGTTTATCTGCGCGTCTGCCTGCAGACAGCCGCCCAGAAAAACCGGCCAGAAAATTTTGCAGCCACAGGCAATGCTGCGCTGGTATTCGGTTGTGTACAGTCACTGATCGCTTCCATTAATCACGCGCTGGCCGGACGGGCGGCACCCGGTATTCGGCTCGTGGTGCTGGACGATCATTCAGATGCCGAGTACAGACAGGAAATGGAAAAAATCTGTGCGGCCTGCAATGCGCAGGTGGAAATCCGGACCACACGCAAGCGTGGGCAGGGGGCATCACTTTTTGAACAGTTCGACCTCGCTCGAAGCGAAAACGCGCTGTGCTATTTCTGCGAAGATGATTATCTGCACATTGAAAGCGCCATCACTGAAATGTACCACTTTTACCGGCAGGTATTTGAAATCTGTGGTACACACTCCATACTGCATCCACAGGAACATGAGTTTCTGTATACACGGTATGTTTATCCTTCCTACATCCTGCTCGGCGAACACCGCCATTGGCGTACCATCAGTCATGCCACCCATACATTGTTTATGCATGCAGACCTGGTGGCTAAACATTGGCAGTATTTCGAGAATACACAGTATGTCGGGGACAAGAAGAACCGGAGACTGGGCGTGGAATCCAGAACGACCAATCATTTGTTTGAACATTATCCAGGGTTTGCACCGATTCCTGCGGTGGCAGCACACATGCAGACGTTGAACAGCCTGCCACCATTTTTTGAATGGCAGGGCCTGTGGGATCGACACAAACCGGACAGGGAAAGGTGAATAATCGCATACTTCTGATTTCACTCAGCAACATTGGTGATGCGATTATGACGACGCCGGTGTTGCAGGCGTTACACGCACATTTTCCGGAAGCAAGCATTGATATAGTGGCAGATCAGCGTTCCGCCATTATTTTTCAGCATTGCCCGTATCGCGGCGAGATCATTCTGAAACAGAAGCAAGCATTCCTGCGTGGCGGCCCGGCACTGATCCGGCAGTTGCGAAAGCGCCATTATGATCTGGCAGTGGATTTGCGCACGGATGGACTCGCCTTTCTGTTGCGCGCAGATCGCAGGCTCACGCACTGGGGCAGCAAACCTTACGGATTCCACGCAGTTGAACAGCATATGGGGATAATACGCTCACTGTATGGAGAACAACCTTTGCCAGGGTGTTGCGTCTGGCCGGGAAAGGAAGATGAGACTGCAGCTGACCACGCGCTGCGGGATTATCAAGGGAAAAAACTCCTGGCGCTCGGTCCGGGCGCAAATTATCCGGGCAAAATCTGGCCACACAAGGCGTTTGTTAATCTGGTTCAACAGTTGCGTGACAGTTTTGACGCCGTAATCCTGCTTGGTGATAAAAAGGACCGGGAGATGTCCTTCATGATAGAGAAACAGTCGGCCTTGCCCTGCGTGAATGTATGTGGAGGCACTACTCTGTTAACTGCTGCGGCGATCCTCAGGCGAGTCAATGTGTTTGTGGGAAATGATTCCGGCCTCGGCCACCTGGCCAGCGCAGTGAATACGCCCACAGTAACACTCTTTGGAATCGGGCAGCCGGATCGTTACCGGCCGTGGGGAGAACATTCGCGCTGGTTGGTGGGTGACGGACAGAACATTGAAAACATCCCGGTGACGGAAGTGGCCGTATGCGTAAGACAACTGTGCTGACTGTTTAAGCAGGCCATTATGAAAATTACCCAAATCATGCTGGGGAAAGGGTTTGGCGGGGCCGAGCGTTACTTCGTGGATCTGTCGCGGGCACTGGCGGCATCCGGCCATCAGGTACAGACTATCTGTCATCGTCGCTTCAAACAATCTGATCAGTTGAGGAGCGATTCATCAATCACAGTGGCAGAAATTGCGCCCTGGGGTTGGTGGGACATTCTCGCACAAGGGCAGATCCGCAACCTTGTTGCCGGTTTCCGGCCGCAGGTCATTCATGCTCACCTTGCCCGCAGCGCACATCTGGCCGGCGCATCTTGCAGACAATTGAATATTCCGCTGGTGGTAAAAACCCATAACTATATTGATCTGAAATATTATCGGGACGTGAGACATTTCATCACTACCACACACGATCAGCAGCGCTATCTGCAAAGCCAGGGCGTGGAGACAGACCACGTCAGTGTAATACCCAACTTTTCATCCATGCTCCCGGTCGAGGCTGTCCGTTCGAAACCACATCAAACATTGCAAATTGTGAGTTATGGACGCCTGGTCAGAAAGAAGGGGTTCCATGTGCTCCTGCAGGCGACCAGACAACTACTGGATGCAGGCCACAGTGTAAGTCTTCGAATCGGCGGAGACGGACCGGAACGTACGACGCTTGTCAATATGAGCAACAGGCTGGGACTGCAAAATTCCGTTGAATTCACCGGTTGGGTGGATGATGTGGCAGGCTATGTGCGTGGCGCAGATCTGTTTGTTCTCCCTTCGCTGGATGAACCTTTCGGCATCGCCATATTGGAAATGATGGCAAGAGGCGTACCGATCGTGGCGACGCGTACACAGGGACCGCTGGAGATATTGAATGAACACGCGGCCTGGCTGGTCGAGCCGGACAACGTGAGGGAACTGGTTGAATCAATCAAACAATGCTTTGATCATGAAGTGCGCCGCGAGCGGGCCTCTGCGGCGCTGGAACTGTTTAAACACAAATATGCAGAGGCTGTTGTCGTTCCGGAGGTTGTGGCGCTTTATCAGAAAGTGTCCGGCCCGGGTTCAAAGTAATTTTCTTTCTCTTATTTTATTCAGCGCATGTTCCACGGAGATTCCTGAAAGGGATGCAGGCAGGAAGCAATCGCCCGCGCCAGAGCTTGCCGCCATTACGTTTTCAGCCTGGGCTATGGCGTGATTGCGGCGCCAGTTGGTTGGCCCGAATAAAGCGAACACAGAGATACCGCTGGCCGAGAGCACATGCATGGGCCCTGAATCATTGGTCACTGCAAATCTGGCGTGCCGGCCGAGTTCCGCTAGGGCATTGATGTTGAAAATGCCGGTCGCATCGATGCCGGTAACGGCAGACAACTGGCGGTTACGTTCAGCGTCTCCGGACGCCCCGACCCAGACAATTCTGAATCCTGCTGCTGCAAGTTTTTTGCCGAGTTCGGAAAAATACGGCCAGCATTTTTCCGGATGATTCCGGCTTGCCCCGGCATGGAAAATTACAAAGGATCCGGGCTGTAACTGTTGTTGTACCAGCCATTGGCTTACCTGCTCACGTTCAGCAGCAGAGACAACCAGTTTTGGTGGTTGTGCCTGCGCCGGGATGCCGGCCGATCGCAGTACTTCCAGCATGCGATCGTAAATGTGACATTGCCCGTGATAAGGTTCATGCGGGTGCAGCGTGTAGGGGAAACGCGGATGATTGCCGACAATTTCCCTTACAGCGGAGAGGGCACACATCAGGGACGTGCGGTCATTCGACTGTAAATCATAAATGCGATCAAAGGTATTGTGTCTGATCCAGATCACGGCCTTTAAGCTGTCAAGCAATCCGTGGCGGTTGATACAGTGCAGCTGCAGGTTGTTCCAGGCAGAAAAAATACCAGCATAGTCCGGCGTGGTCAGTAGCCAGGCTTCAGTGTTCCGGTGGTGTTGCAGGATCTGATCAATCAAGGAGGTTGCCATGATCACATCGCCCAGAGCACCAAGCTTTATAATCAATATTTTCATCGTGAAAAAAACCGTATATTCGTCAGCATGAAGTGTCTGCACACAGACGTTCATAAAGAGCCAGCGTGTTCGACGTCATTCGCTCAAGCGTGAAAGGATTGCGCGCCGGCACAACCGGCCGTGCCGCAATGAATTGTTCCAGCAGCTGAAATGCCGCCCTTGTATTCAGGGGAGAAACACGTCCTGCCGGAAAAAGCGCGCTTAATACTTCCGAGGCACCGCCGTGATCATAGGCGATGACGGGCACGCCCAGACTTAATGCCTCCAGCGCAGTACGTCCAAATGCTTCAGGTTCCTGCGCCAGGGAAAACACGACATCGGAAACAGCCATGATCTCGCGCAGATCGTCCCGGTGTCCGAGAAAGGTGATATGATTGGCCAATCCGTATAGGCCTGCCTTCCTGATCAGTTCTTCATAAAAAGTCTGGCGCCGTCCATGGGGCGCGCCGGCCACCAGTGCATGCACAGACAGGCCGTGCTGCACTGCCTGTTGCAGTATTTCTATAAAATCTTCATGTCCTTTCCAGCGAGTAATACGGGCTGGCAACGTCATCAGAAACTTGCCAGCAAGATGCGGATATTTTTCCTGCCATGATGCAAGCCAGGTGGCTGATGGTTTGTAACCATGCGGGAACTGTTCAGGCGCAACTCCTCGCGGGATCACATTAATGACAGCGGGATCAATGCCGGAGTAATTTTTCAGAATGTAGTCGCGAATAAATTCAGAAATGGCAATGATCCGCTCTCCCCGAACCATGATGCGACTGTATGGATTAACCGAGTAAGGTCCATGGACGGTGGTGATAAACCGGGGACGATTGACAGGATTCATGCCGTGCCACGCCAGCCAGGAAATCCATGCCGGCAGACGCGAGCGTGCATGGACAACAGAAACTTTTTCCTTCCTGAATAAAGCCCGTAGTTCCTGCACATACTTCAATGTCCATAATGATTTCTTGCCCACCGCCATGTCAATGTGCTCGCTGCCCTCATCCCGCAATTGTTGCACCAGACGGCCACCAGCAGAAATCACGATAGAACGATGCCCTGCTTTCACCAGTGCCTGGGCAATTTCAAGCGTGCCGCGCTCAACGCCGCCTACATCCAGTGCCGGGAGGATCTGTAATACTGTCAGTTGCATAGAGATTTCAGAACATCAGGCCTGATGTTGGACATAGACACGCAGGGAGGGCTTGAAGTGAAAACGTTTTTTAACGACGTGCAGGGCGTGTTTCTCAAGCAGCCGTGATAATGTACGGATATCAAAGTAATAAAGATGTTCCGACGGCTTGATTTCATTCCAGTCATTCAGACTGGATGGTGTCCGCCAATGGCCGAGATCCGGAGTGATAATATCTATCACGCCATTCCGCGCCAGTGTCCGCTTGAGTTCCCTGACCAGCAGATTCAGATCCGGCACATGCTCGATGACATCATATAGCGATATCACATCGAAGTAAGCATCCGGATAATGCTGCTGTTCCAACGTGCCCGACACCAGATTTTTGAGTCCCAGTTCTTCACGCCCGTGACGTATGCCCCAGTCTTCCACATCGATGCCGTGACCTTCGTAGCCGGCTTCGTTGGCCGCCTTGACCACAAAGCCAACCGAACAACCGATATCCAGCCAGCGGCCTGAACTGCTGAAGGATTTCTTCACGCGTTCCACCCAGCGTTTGCAACGGCGAAACTTCTTCACGCCTTTGACGGCATAGTGATGACTGTAATCCGTGGTGTAGGTGTCGAGCACTTTTGTGTGTAAAGGCCGTGGATTGATAAGCACCAGTCCGCACTCGTCACACCGGACAAATGGTTCGCCCAGCTTTTCGAAGAGCAAAGTGAACCGGTTGCCAGCACACACCGGACAATCAATTTTTTCCAGGGGACCGGGCGCGTCAAGGGCCGTGTTCTGTCCAGCGGAAACAGAGTTCATGCCGACGCGCGCCCGGTAAAAGCCAGCAACAGTCTGGCGCAACGATCAGCCTCATTGATGGTGACCGCGGGCGCGCGCAGATTGTGGCCCGTAAGCCATTCGTCAAATGAAGTGATCACATTTGTATTAATAAGGTTCTGAACCGAACGCGTGAGTTTGTTTTTCCTGCGGCATGGCACTGACAGTACGCCAGTAGCTGCGCCCGCTGTGAGAGACTCGTAAAGCATGGATATGCTGTCCGCAGTGACCCATACCTGTCCGGCCACAGCGAGGTGTTCAGGCAACCAGTCTTCGCCAGTATTTTCGTGCGGACGAAATTCAGCATGATCAAGTTTTTTCAGTGCATCACGAGTAACGGCCGGGGTACGGCGGGAGTCGGTGATAGTCCAGCGGGTTCCCGGCGTGCGTTTCAGGATTTCACCAATCTGTTTCATCAATGCGTCTTGATCCCAGTCGTAATGGCGTGAGGGCCCTCCAATCATGATCAGCCCCTGGCGCAACTCATGCCGGTTGGATGGTACAACAGCATTGATGGCTCCCCGGGTCTGAACACAGTTTTTTGCCGCGGGCATGTTGTCATGTTCCGGGATCAGACAGAGGTCAAACCAGGCCGCCGGCAGCCCGGGTTTCATTATGATCACGCTGCGTCCGCCAAAAGCCCGCTTTGCACAAAGAACCGAGAGATGGGTTCTGTGTCCAGCCCCGGTGATGAAGTCAGGTTTGTTGAGGCCATTTCCCGGGGGATATCTCCCAAGCAGATACTGCAACAGGCCGAAGCGCAAATCCCCCTCAGGAATATCGAGACTTACGGTTCGAACCAGACGGGACAGCGCATTCACCAGCCCGCGACTCTGGTTGTCGTGACCTGGTTTGCCGTCAACGATGCGCCAGACAATCAGCGGGGCAGAACTGTCCGGCACGAGTTCAGCGATCTTCGAGAGTGAAGTCGGTTCCACAATAAGGACATTTAGCTGTGCCGGTTTTCTCAATAGGCAGAAAAACCCTTGGATGCGAATTCCACAGACTCATGCCGGGTAGCGGGCAGTGTAACGGCAGGTCCTCGCGCTTCACGCGATAATGCCGCTGATCATTTGGTGTAAGTGTGCCTTGATCCGTATTCATTCAATATGTCCGTCAGCGGAGATAAGTCAACCATTGGCCGTATTGTTTACGCCGGCCATGCACCTGATCGAAATACAGCGTCTGCAGCTTTTCCGTGATTACCCCGCGTCGTCCGTTACCGATAGTACGATTATCCATTTCGCGGATGGGGGTGACTTCTGCTGCAGTTCCGGTAAAGAAGGCTTCATCAGCAATATAGATCTCGTCACGTGTAATACGTTTTTCGACTATCTTCAGACCCTCATCCTGCGCAAGCGTAATGATCGTGTCACGCGTGATGCCTTCAAGCGCTGAAGTCAGATCGGGCGTATAGAGTACGCCGTTTCGCACGATGAAAATATTCTCTCCACTGCCTTCGGCCACGTAGCCTTCATTATCCAGCAGCAGAGCTTCATCATAACCGCAATCAAGGGCTTCCTGCAGGGCCAGCATGGAATTCATGTAATTGCCATTGGCCTTGGCCTTGCACATGGTGATATTCACATGATGACGGGTGTAAGAGGATGTTCTGATGCGAATTCCCTTTTCCAGGCCATCCTGGCCGAGGTAAGAGCCCCAGGACCAGGCCGCCACCATCACATGCACTTCAAGATTGTCAGCGCGCAACCCCATGCCTTCTGCGCCGTAAAAGCACATGGGCCGGATGTAAGCAGTGTCGAGCTTGTTGCCTTTCACTACGTCACGGCAGGCCTGATTGATTGTGTCCTTGTCGTAAGGCATGCGCATACGCAGAATGTGTGCGGAACGAAATAACCGGTCAGTATGGTCTTGCAGACGGAATATTGCAGTGCCCTGTTCGGCGTGATAGGCGCGGATCCCTTCAAACACCCCCAGTCCGTAATGCAGGGTGTGAGTGAGCACATGGGTTTTTGCTTCGCGCCAGGGTACGGCATGGCCATCCAGCCAGATGATGCCGTCGCGATCATGCATCGGGGTTTTCATTATTGTCCTCGTGACCGGGGTTGAACGTTACAGGGTAAAGAGCCGGTATTGCAACATAAAAGAGGGCCGCGTGACAATTACGGCTTGTGCGCGCAGGGCCTGCGGAAAACAGGTTATTCGTTAACCACAGAAGCCGCATGCGTGCGTCGACGCACACAGTCGATGATCCCTTTAAGTTCAGGTGCAGCAATGGAATAAAAAACCGTGCGACCGGTACGACGGCTGCGCAACAGGCCCTTTGCTTCCATCAGCCGCAGATGACCGCTGGTTGCGGGTTGTGACAACTCACAGAGATTGGCGAGTTCATCCACCGTATAGTTTCCTTGTAACAGAATTTCGATAATTCGCAGGCGGTGAGGATGAGCGGCACACTTCAGACATTCGGCTGCTGCGCGCAGGTGTGGCAGTGGCATAAGCTCTTCTGGCACAAGCCCGTTTTTTTTGATGGCGGCTTTCATATTATTCGTCTGTGGACATTCGGTTCGTGTGATAATATATCAATAGATGCTTATATATCAATTTTAAGATGTTCGGAAATTTGTATATCGTAAAACCTCAGGCCATGTTGAGATCAACTTTCCGATGAGCGAACTGAATATCAAAAATCTGACCCCGTCCGAAGCCTGGGACATCCTGCAGGAAAATCCTGCGGCGGTGCTGATCGATGTAAGGAGCAGCATGGAATATGACTATGTGGGCCACCCTGCCAATGCTATTAATGTTCCCTGGCAGGAACCACCGGCATGGGCCATCAACCCCGATTTTATCGATCAGGTCCGCAGACAACTGACCAGCCATAAAAAATCAAATGAACCTGTCGAGCAACTCCCGGTATTAACCATATGCCGTAGCGGTAAACGCTCTCTCGCAGCAGCAGAAGCTCTGGCACGCAGTGGCTTTAATCTGGTGTACAACATAGAACAGGGATTTGAGGGCGACCGGGATGGCGCCAAACACCGCAGCACCATTAATGGCTGGCGGTTTCAGAATCTGCCGTGGGAGCAGTCCTGATTCTGTCCCGTTACTCCTGATGGGCTGAATGTTCTGCAATATTTTCCCGCGGCTGTAAATAACGTGCGAGCCACAAGCCCGTCTCAAACAAGAACCAGATTGGCAGCGCCAGCAGAAATTGTGACAGTACATCCGGTGGCGTAAGTATCATGCCGATCACAAACGCGCCGACAATGATATAAGGCCGGTTACGGCGCAAGGCCTCCATGCTGGTGAATCCGCACCCGATCAGCAGCAAGGTCACCACAGGCACTTCAAACGCCAGGCCGAATGCAAAAAAAATCATGAGAATGAAATCCAGATAACGGCTGATGTCGGTCATGACCATGACGCCTTCAGGCGCAACAGAAGTGAAAAACCCGAACATGATCGGCAGGATCACAAAAAAAGCAAAAGCGGTTCCTGCATAAAACAACACAATGCTGGAAACAAGCAAGGGCAACGCAAGACGTTTTTCATTTGCGTACAGACCCGGGGCAACAAAAGCCCAGGCCTGATAGAAGATGTAAGGCATGCTTATGAAGAGGGCAACATAAAATGCGAGTTTGATCGGCGCGATAAACGTCGAAGCAACTTCGGTAGCAATCATGCCAGCACCAGGCGCCAGATGTTCCAGTAATGGCCTGGCAAGCAGGCTGTAAATCTCGCTGGCAAAAAAGCTCAGCGCAATAAAGACAATCAGCACGGCACCAATAACGTGTAACAACCGGGTGCGTAATTCGATCAGGTGGGAAATCAGGGGCTGTTCCTGTTCCGGAGGCAAAGCAGTGTTATTCATGGCGTGATGCAGCGGATGACCGGTTCTTGGGCTGCGCATTATCAAGGAAGTCCGGATCCTGATCCGGTGCGTTACGCATCATGTCATCGAGATCTGTCAGCTTCGTAGCGAGAGATTTCTTTTCGGCAAGCCGCAACTCATTCTCGAGTTCACGCCGCGTCTGGTTGATAAAGCGGCGGATTTTTCCGGTCCATTTGCCAATATCCCGCGCAAGTTCCGGGAGGCGTTCCGGCCCGACAACCAGCAGCGCCACAACGGCGACCACTACGAGTTCCCAGAAACCGATGTCAAACATGAGGGCGCGTCCCTAGGTGAGGACGATCAGGCGTTGTGATTGTCTGATCCTGGCTTCGGGGAGCTGTCGCCTTCAATGACATTCCCTGTTTTAGGCGCACTTGTGGAACTGTCATCATCTTTCATGGAATTGCGAAAACTTTTGATAGCGCTGCCCAAATCACCACCTATGTTACGCAGTTTTTTGGTGCCAAACAGCAACGCGACGATAGCCAGAATAACCAGTAATTCTCCGATGCCCGGCGGGCTCATGAGTGTTCTCCAGTGTCGAAATGTTATTCAGTTCCGGAACGGCCGGATGGTTTGCGCGCCGCTTTTTCCTGCAGACCTGAAATACCGGTGCGCCGCTCAAGTTCTGCAAGGACGTCCTCCGGGCCCAGCCCGGTTTGTACAAGCATGACCAAGGTGTGAAACCATAAATCAGCCGTTTCGTGAATTATAGCGGTTTTCTGGCCGGATTTGGCGGCAATCACGAGTTCTGTCGCCTCTTCGCCAATCTTCTTCAAGGTGTTGTCCAGCCCCTTCGCGTAGAGGCTGGCCGTATAGGAACTCGATGGATCGGCGTTTTTACGCTCCTCCAGCGTCCTGGCCAGCTGCAACAGAATATTGTCACGCACTGTCATGATCGGGTTTCTTCCGGATAAATGGAGCGCGGATCCTTGATTACTTTTTCCGAGATTTCCCACTGCCCGTTTTGCAGGCGGTGAAAAAAACAACTGGCGCGCCCGGTATGGCAGGCGATGCCGCCATGCTGTTTCACGCGGAGGACCAATGCGTCCTTGTCACAGTCGAGATAAATGTTTTCGATCTCCTGTACATGTCCGGAGACTTCGCCTTTCTGCCAGAGCCGTTGCCGGGAGCGGGACCAGTAAATCGCCTTGCGTTGCTGCACGGTCTGCAAAAGCGCCTCGCGGTTCATCCACGCCAGCGTCAGGATGTGGCCGGAAACGGCGTCCTGCGCAATGGCCGGCACCAGGCCGTTCTGGTCCCACTTGATTTCATCGAGCCAGGCAGGTGTTGATGCTGAATTCATGACTACAGTCTAACTTCAATCCCCCGGCGGCGCATGAGGGATTTTGCCTCGCCCACAGTATGTTCACCAAAGTGAAAGATACTGGCCGCCAGTACGGCATCTGCTTTTCCGGCCAGTACACCTTCGGCCAGATGTTCCAGTGTGCCCACGCCGCCGGACGCTATCACCGGGATCGTCACGGCTTCGCTCACCGCCCGCGTCAACGGTAGATCAAACCCGTTACGGGTGCCATCGCGATCCATGCTGGTCAGCAGGATTTCGCCCGCACCTCGGCCAGCCATTTCCATCGCCCAGGCTACGGCATCCAGACCCACAGGGTTTCGTCCGCCGTGAGTGAAAACTTCCCAGCCTGACAGTGTATTACCGGTATGTTTGGCATCAATGGCAACTACGATGCACTGTGAGCCAAAACGCCCGGAAGCGTCATTAATGAAAGCTGGCTGTTTGACGGCCGCGGTATTAATACTGACCTTGTCAGCGCCGGCATTGAGCATTGTGCGGATGTCGTCCAGAGAGCGGATACCACCGCCGACAGTCAGGGGAATAAACACCTGGCTTGCAACCTGCTCTACCACATGCACCATGGTATTTCGTTCATCGCTGCTGGCCGTAATATCAAGAAAAGTGATTTCATCAGCTCCCTGTTCATCATAACGCCGCGCGATCTCCACCGGATCACCGGCATCCCGGATGTCGACGAAACGCACGCCTTTGACTACTCTGCCGGCATCAACATCCAGGCAGGGAATGATTCTTTTGGCAAGACCCATATGGGCAGAATTATCCGGGTGTGTAAGAACAGAGTTTGTCGGCGAGTTTTTGTGCCGCGGCAAAGTCGAGAGTGCCTTCATATATCGCGCGGCCGGTAATGGCGCCGGCGATGCCTTCCTCGGCGGCCTTGCACAGGGCGCGAATGTCGTCCAGATTGGTAATGCCGCCCGACGCAATCACCGGCACGGTGACTTCACGGCAGAGCTCTACCGTGGCTTCAACGTTGACACTGGACATCATGCCGTCACGGCCGATATCGGTGAAAATAATCGCGGCCACGCCGTCGTCTTCAAAACGTTTGGCCATGTCGATCACACCATGATGGGAAAGTTTGGACCAGCCGTTGGTGGCAAGTTTGCCGTTCTTGGCATCAAGTCCGACGATAATATGTCCGGGAAATTCCAGACAAATGTCTGAAACAAAATGCGGCGTGGTCACAGCCTTGGTGCCGACGATGACATAACTTACACCGACATCCAGATAAGTTTGTATGGTGTCTTCGTCACGGATGCCGCCGCCTACCTGTATCGGCACCCCGGGGAACGCTTCTGCAATTTCGTGAATCACATCCGCATTTTCCGGTTTGCCGGCCATGGCGCCATCCAGATCCACAATATGCAGACGGCGTGCCCCGGCTTCTACCCAGCGCCGGGCCATGGCCAGCGGGTCCTCGCTGTAGACGGTTTCCTGATCCATCTGGCCCTGGCGTAAACGCACACACCGACCGTCTTTAATATCAATCGCAGGAATTAGCAGCATGCCTGTTTCTGGAAAAGATTGGAGGATACAAATCTAAAGTCTGGCAGTATTCGGAATTCTTTTTATATAGTGCAGGCGATTCAGATCAGGTTCTGGGTCAAATATTAGCACAAGCGCGGGCGAGATAAATACTGTCGTGAGATTAATCTGCTTTAATGGGCCTCGTCCCAGTTCCCGCCGTGTCCTATATCTACAATCAGCGGCACATGCAATTCCGCGGCCGCTGTCATGAGCCGCCGGATTTCACGGGAGGCCCTCTCGACTGCGCCAGCTTCGATTTCAAACACCAGTTCATCATGCACCTGCATGATCAGACGCGCACCAGTTTTGCTGTCCATCAACCATTGATCGACGGCAATCATGGCACGTTTAATGATGTCCGCTGCCGTGCCCTGCATCGGGGCATTGATGGCCGTGCGTTCGGCATACTGGCGGCGTGGTGCATTACGTGAATTGATTTCCGGCAGATACAAGCGCCGCTGGAACAGCGTTTCCACAAAGCCCTGCTGACGGGCCTGTTCGCGCGTGCGATCCATGTATTTACGCACACCGGGATAACGTTCGAAATACAGGTCTACATAGGCCTTGGCCTGGCCCCGTTCTATCCCGAGTTGCCTGGCAAGTCCAAAGGGTGACATCCCGTAAATCAGGCCGAAATTAATGGCCTTGGCAGCGCGACGTTGCTCATCGCTGACTTTTGCAAGTGGTGTATCGAATACTTCAGCGGCGGTCATGCGATGGATATCCTGATCATGGGCAAAGGCATCGAGCAGCCCCTGATCGCCGGACAGATGTGCCATGATGCGTAATTCGATCTGGGAATAGTCGGCCGCGAGAATCACATGCCCGGTGGGCGCGACAAACGCCTGCCGGATGCGGCGGCCGGTCTCGGTGCGTATGGGGATGTTCTGCAGATTGGGATCCGTGGATGACAGGCGGCCAGTGGCGGCTACGGCCTGATGATAGGACGTGTGCACACGGCCGGTTTTCGGACTGATCTGTTCCGGCAGGCGATCCGTGTAGGTGGATTTGAGTTTGCTCAGGCCACGGTGATCCAGAATCAGTCGCGGCAGCGCATGCTGATCCGCCAGCTCTTCCAGAACAGACTCTGCGGTTGAAGGCTGTCCACCCGGCGTTTTGGCGAGCACCGGGAGTTGCAGTTGATCATAGAGTATTTCCTGTATCTGTTTCGGTGAGTTGATGTTGAACTGCGTTCCGGCTTTACGATAAATCTGTTCTTCAATCTCTTCCAGCTGCAGGGTAATTTGCCGGCTCTGTTCCGTAAGCATATCAGCGTCGATCTTCACGCCGTTACGTTCCATGCGGGACAGTACCGGAATCAACGGGACTTCAGTTTCTTCATACAATTTGCGCAAACCGGCAATTTTCGAAAGTTGCGGCCAGAGGTGCCGGTGCAATTGCAGCGTGACTTCCGCATCTTCAGCAGCGTATTGTGTAGCTGCTTCAATCGAAACCTGGTTGAAAGCAACTTGTTTGGCTCCGCGTCCTGCCACATCCTCGTAGTGGATGGTTTTTCGGTTGAGATATTTTTCTGCGAGCGTATCCATGTCATGCCTGCTGGCTGTGCTGTCCAGCACATAGGACTCCAGCATGCTGTCGTGGGCACAGCCGCGCAGGGTAATCCCGTGATTGGCGAGCACATTCATGTCGTATTTAATGTGATGACCAAGCTTGGGCCGCTGCGGATTCTCCAGCAACGGTTTAAGACGGGCCAGTATCTTGTGCCGATCAAGCTGTGTTGGCGCGCCGGCATAATCGTGCTGCAAAGGTACATAGGCTGCGCGATCCATCGTCACTGAAAATGACACCCCGACAATTTCCGCTGCCATGTAATCGAGGCTGGTGGTCTCAGTATCAAAAGCAAACAGATCCGCAGTTTCAAGTTTTTTCAGCCACGCATCAAAACTTTCTTCAGTGAGCAGGGTTTCGTAAACACAAGTGGTCCCTGCAGATTGAGGTGGTACAGGCGGGGCCTGCGGTTCCGCGGCAGGCCGGGGCTCTCTGTCCATTTCATTCAGCAGCGAGCGGAATTCCAGCCGTAAAAATTTTTCTTTCAGTGCCGCACGATCCGGAGCAGCGGTTACCAGATCGTGAAGCTGGATATCAAGCGGAACATCACATTTCAGCGTGACCAGCGTACGGGTCAATTCAAAACGCGGAATGGCGTTTCTCAGATATTCTCCGGTCTTGCCCTTGAAGTCATGCTGATGTGCGATAATTTTTTCCAGCGTGCCATAATCATTCAGCCATTTGGCTGCGGTCTTAGGGCCGACCTTGGGTACGCCCGGAACATTGTCGACACTGTCGCCAACCAACATAAGATAATCAATGATCTGTTCCGGCGTTACACCGTATTTTTCTTTCACACCTTCCCGGTCGATAATCACGTTTTTCATCGAGTTGATCAGACGGATGTGATCATTAACGAGTTGCGCAAGGTCCTTGTCGCCGGATGAAATCAGCACGTCCATACCGCGACTTTCAGCCTGTTTTGCCAGTGTGCCGATGACATCATCGGCCTCAACACCGTCAATCAGCAATAGCGGCAGTCCCTGATGGCGGATGATCTCATGCAGCGGTCCAATCTGACTGGACAGATCTTCCGGCATGGGCGGGCGGTTGGCCTTGTACTCAGGATAGAGGTCATTGCGAAATGTTTTGGCCTTGGTGTCGAAGACCACAGCAAAGTAATCAGGCCTGTAGTCCTGTTGCAGTTTTCGCAACATATTGATGACGCCGTAAATCGCGCCAGTGGGCTCGCCCCGGCTGTTAATTAATGCGGGGAGAGCATGATAGGCCCGGAACAGGTAATAGGATCCATCCACCAGTACCAGTCGTTTGTTTTGCATGTATGTCCGGAGAATGAAAAGCCAGTATGATATAGGGCATTATGAATGATCGTACCAAGTCTGCCCATCCGGTCATTACAGATTCTGACCTGACCCGTGAATCGTGGAAAGTGTTCCAGATCATGGCCGAGTTTGTGGAGGGTTTTGAGAAACTTGCCACCATACGTCCTTCCGTGAGCATGTTCGGTTCGGCGCGAACCAGCCCGGATCATCCCTGGTATAAACTGGCAGAAACCACGGCAAAACTGCTTTCCGATGCCGGATTTTCCGTGGTCAGTGGTGGCGGTCCTGGCCTGATGGAGGCGTTTAACAAAGGTGCCTATGCGGGACGTTCAAAAAGTGTCGGTCTGAACATACAGCTGCCCCATGAACAGATCAGTAATCCCTATCAGGATATTTCGCTTTATTTCCGGCATTTTTTTTCGCGCAAGGTGATGTTCGTCAAATATGCCTCCGCTTACGTGGTATTGCCAGGCGGTTTTGGTACACTGGATGAGCTTGCCGAGATCCTGACATTGATACAAACCGGCAAGAGCCGGCAAATCCCGATTATTCTGATGGTGACGGACTACTGGGCAGGCCTCCTGGAATGGTTTGAAAATACGCTGGTCAAAGCAGGTACGATCAGCGCCGACGATCTCGGCCTGTGTGTAATGGCGGACGAACCACAGCAGGTGGTCGATGCGATTTTCGGATACTATAAGGACAGAACGATAGACATGACGCCGGAAGAGCGATACCGGCAGCTTGAATTATGACAGCTCGTTGAGCAGGTAGATAAGTATGGAAATCAGAAATGTAATGATGGGCCTGTTACTGGCATTTGCGTTGCCGTTGTTCGCTGAAGAAACCCCGCCAGCGGAGCTGGAAGATGTTCCCGAACCGCCCGTGCTGCCGGATCCGGTCGAAAGCGGCGAGCCCATCGAACCGCAAATCACCATCATCCGCAAGGAAGACGCAGTCATTGAAGAATACCGCGTTAACGGCGCGCTCTACATGGTGAAAGTTACCCCCTTCGCCGGGCCGCCTTATTATCTTGTGGATCGGGACGGTGACGGGCAGATGGAATCGCGTGTGAACGATATTACCGAGGACATGCCTGTACCGCAGTGGGTATTGTTCAGCTGGTAACTCTTGCCGGACGCCATTCTGAAAAAACCGGTCACGTCTTCTGCGCCAGAAAGATCAGTCCCGGCTTCCGGTTTGTATAAAACTTCCTGATTCTGAATCCATAACGTTCGAACAGCAGCGCTGCATTTCTTCTGTTGAAGAACTGAACGTGCACAGGAGGGGTAAATACATCCCACTCCGAAATCTTTACAGGAACACCGGGATGCCCGGCATCCGGGGTCGTAATGTAGATGTATGCACCGGGGGCCGAGAGATGTTGCAGCACACGCATGTAGAGATTCACGTCGCTCACATGCTCGATTACTTCAGACGAGTAAATAAAATCGTAAGATCGGGGACTCTGCAGTAATTCCGTAAAACTCTGGCATAAAAATTCCGGCCGCGAAAATCGTGATCGTGCGTAACGAATGGCGTTTTCGCTGATATCAATGCCGGTTGCAGTATCGGCTATCAGACTCAACGTCTGGGCTACAAAGCCTCCACCACAACCCAGGTCCAGCACTTTTTTGCCTGCTGCATAAGGAAGGAAACGTGGCAGTTTTATCCAGGCCCGGCGCATCCTTGAACCGGCCTTGTCGCAGACTGGTTCAGGTTCTGCATCCCGTTGCTGGTATTGGTTGTTGAGATCCTCCTGTGCCGGCATGGGATCCAGAAAAATAAAATCACAGTGCCGGCACTGTGAAAACCGGTAGCTTTGCTTCTCTGCCAGAAAACCGGTATCAGAGGATCCACAAACAGCACAGCGCGACATGACAGTTCCTGCGCTCAGGGCAACAATAGCCAGGTTGCCAGCCCGAGAAATGTCATGAACCCGACCACATCGGTGACGGTGGTCAGAAATACCGGGCTTGCAATGGCGGGATCAATATCCAGCTGTTTGAGTGCAAGCGGTATCAGTGTGCCGGACAACGCCGCGATGCTCAGATTGATAAACATGGCGAGGCCTATCACGATCCCCAGTTCCTGATTGTTGAACCACAGGTAAACAATGGCGCCGACAATAGTCGCCCAAATGATACCATTGAGCACACCCACGCCGAGTTCCTTGAGTATCAATGCGCGCACATTGCTTTTATGTAATTGCCCGAGGGCTATACCGCGCACAGTGATCGTCAATGTCTGGCTGCCGGCGATGCCGCCCATCCCGGCGACAATTGGCATCAGTACAGCCAGGGCCACCAATTCATCTATGGTTTTCTCGAACTGGCCGATCACGGCCGCTGCGAGAAACGCTGTACAGACATTCACGGCCAGCCAGATGGCACGGCGCTTAACACTGGCGAGTGCCGGAGCAAACATGTCATCCATGCCAAGACCGGCCAGATGGCGCACGGTTTCTTCCGCTTCTTCCTGAATTACGTCCACAACATCGTCGACCGTGATACGGCCCAGCAACAGACTGTCTTCATTTACCACTGCGGCCGAAAACAGATCGCGTTGTTCAAAGAGACGTGCAACTTCATGAGCCGGCGTCAGAGCGGGAATGCTCGCGCGCTGGCTCATGACTGCGCCTACGGTGGCTTCCGGATCCTTGCTGAGTATGTCGGCGAGGGAAAGCACGCCCAGATATTTGTTTTCACGATCCACCACCATCAGGTTGTCAGTTTTCCCGGGGATTTCCCGCAGACGCCGCAGATAACGCGTGACGACGTCAAGTGTGACATCAGCTCGCACCGAAACCACATCAATATTCATCAAGCCGCCTGCGGTGTCTTCCGGATAGGACAACACGGAAGCCAGGCGTTGCCGGTTTTGTTCGTCCATGGCCAGCAGTACTGTGTCCTTGATGTCTTCCGGCAGCTCCTGAAGGATGTCGGCCGCGTCATCAGTATCGAGGTGGCTGGTGAATTGCGCCACCTGGAACGGCTGCATGCCTTCCAGCAGTTCATTACGTACTGATACCTGCAATTCTGAAAGTACTTCGCCTTCTGCTTCAGGGCTCAGCAGGTTCCAGATCGTGGCGCGTGCCCGCCCGGGGAGACTCTCCATGGCATCCGCAATTTCAGAGGGATGCATCGTTGCGATGATTTCACGCGCCTGCGGCAGATCATCTTCATAGAGAAAGCGATAGAGATGATCAAGCGTGCTGGAACGAAGTTCCTGTGATGGCGTGTCGGTCACAATTGTGGATCAGTTGAAGCAGGCCAATATAATGAACTCATTCATCGTTTTCCATGATACGGGCAACCTCAGCACCGTTGTCCGCCCGCAGCGCCTTGCGCGCCAGCCGTGACAGCCGCCACAGATCGGATTGGTTGATAATCTGTTTGATTTCAAGCAGGGCGCCGGCATGCACACTGAATTCGCGCAGACCCAGGCCGAGTAACAGTCGTGTATAACGTGTATCCCCGGCCATCTCGCCGCACATGGCCACCGGCACCCCGGCTTTTTCGCCGGCCTGCAGGGTGTTATGAATGAGTCGCAGCACGGCAGGATGCAAAGGATCGTAAAGATAATTCACTTCATCATTTACGCGGTCTATGGCCATCGTATACTGGATCAGATCGTTGGTGCCTATGGACAGAAAATCCAGATGACGCGCGAACACATCGGCACACACGGCAGCAGCCGGAACTTCAATCATTCCTCCAATCTGGAGATTACGATCATGCGGAATACGTTTTTCATCCAGTTCGGCACGGATCTCGTCGATCATGTGCAAGACCTGGATCATTTCATTAATGTTGGACAACATCGGGATCATGACGCGCACCGGCCCGAGAATTGAGGCGCGGATAATGGCGCGCAATTGCGGGCGGAACAGTGCCGGCTCGCGCAGGCAGAGACGTATGGCGCGCAACCCCAGTGCCGGGTTGGCCGCGATCGGTCCCAAGGATCGTCCTCCATCCACCTGTTTGTCAGCGCCCAGATCCAGTGTGCGTATGGTGAGCGGCAGGCCATTCAGGATTCTGATCACCTTGGCGTAGGTTTCGTAATGCTCTTCCTCATCCGGGGGCGTGTCACGGTTCATGTAGAGGAATTCGGTACGGTACAGTCCCACGCCGTTTGCGCCGACCTCCTTGACCGTATCAAAATCACGCGGCAGCTCGATATTCGCCTGCAGATCGATGGGAGTGCCGTCAAGCGTAATGGCAGGCTGGCCACGCAGCTTGCCAAGTTCGGTGTAATAACGCTTCTCTTCCTTTTGCAGTTTGCGGTAATGGTTGAGCGCATTATTGTCCGGATTGACCAGCACCATGCCGCGCGTTCCGTCCAGAATAATCAGATCATCTTCAGTAATGTAACGCAGGGCATCTTGTACGCCGACGATCGCCGGGATACCGAGGCTGCGCGCAAGGATGGCGGTATGGGAAGTCGGCCCGCCGTATTCAGTGATGAAACCCGTGATACCGTTGCGTTGCATCAACACGGTATCTGCAGGCGTCAGGTCATTAGCCAGCACGATGAAACCGGCCAGGCCATTATCGGGGATCTCATGGGTCAGCGGTGTCTGGTTCGTGAGCAGGCGCTGGATACGGTTTACGACATAATCCACGTCATCTTTGCGTGTGCGCAGGTAAGCATCATCCATCTCATCAAACACATTCACCAGCGCGTCACGTTGCAGTTTCAGGGCCCACTCGGCATTGCATAATTGCTCCCGAATCAGGCGCATGGTTTCATGAGTGAGGGCCGCATCATCCAGCATCAGCAGATGAGCATCGATGAACGCCGTGATGTCGTTATCGGTTTCGCCTGGAATATGACTGCGTATGCTGCGTAACTGCTGCCGCGCACTGGTTACAGCTTTTTCGAAACGCTGGATTTCCCGATCGATGGCATCCGGCTCAATGTTGTGCTCCTGAATAATCAGTTGATCGCGCTGGATAATATGCACCTTGCCCATGGCAATGCCACGGGATACGCCCATACCATGCAAGGCAATCGTCATTCGCTCTCCCCGAAACGCGCCTTGATCAGTTCTTCCAGCTTGTCCAGTGCTGCGGTCTCATCCGGACCGCACGCGATGATATCAATGGTGGCGCTGCGGCCTGCGGCCAGCATCATGACGCCCATGATGCTTTTGCCGTTTACCTCCTTGCTGCCATGCACGACCTTGATGTCGCTGGCAAAACTTCCGGCCACCTGGACGAAGCGTGCGGCCGCACGCGCATGCAGGCCCAGTTTGTTAATAATCGTTATTGTGCGTTTAGCCATGTGTCATCACTCTTTAATCAATATATACAATTCCGTTACGTCCACCTTCAACCGCTGCCTGCGCCATTGCCTCCAGATCCAGATCCGGATAATTCAGCACATGGATCAGCATGGAGAGGTTCAGCCCGGTCACCGTGCGGACAGGGGCCTTTTCAGAAATCCTGCCCGCGATATTGGAGGGCGTTGCGCCATACAAATCCGTGAGTATCAGAACTCCTGCACCGGAATCCAGCGCCCTGATTTCCTCCAGAGCGTCGGCAATCAGTTCGTCCGGATCGCAATCGCGCGTAGCGGAGAGCAAACGGCTGGACAATGGGCAACCGCCCAGTATGAAGGTTGCTGTGCCCAGCATGGCAGCTCCGATGCCATCATGCGTAATAATCAACAGGCCGGGGCTCATGTGCCCTCCTCAAATATCACGATGTTGTGTAATCACATGTTTCCCCTGGCAGGAAAAATGTTCTGAGAGTTCCTCCACAATATACACAGAGCGGTGATGACCGCCCGTGCAACCTATGGCTATGCTGAGGTAGCTGCGGTTGTCTGCTTCAAAACGTGGCATCCATCGGGTCAGGAATTTACGTATGTCCATGATCATTTCGCCCACTTCCTTTTGCTTGTGCAGGAATTTCCTGACGGCCGCATCGCGGCCGGTCAGGCTGCGCAAGCTGGGTTTCCAGTGAGGATTGGGCAGGCAGCGTGTATCAAAAACAAAGTCCGCGTCCGCAGGCACACCATGCTTGTAGCCAAAAGAAATAAACTGCAGCGACAGACTGGCCTGTGGCCGTTCGGCAATCCTCTTGCGAACGATGTCGCGCAGCTGATGCATCTGGGTAAAACTGGTATCAATACGTATATCGGCACACGCGGAAAGAGCATCCATGATCCGGCGCTCGTGTTTTATGGCGTCCCGCAGCGTTATTTTTCTGGATGATAACGGGTGCTTACGGCGGGTTTCGCTGAACCGTCGGGTAAGAACAGTGTTATTCGCGTCAATGAATACCAGCTCAACTTTCAGGCGTTGTTTGCGCAGCGAGTCGATCAGCCCGGGCAGTTTCTTGATTTCGTCTTTCGGGTTGCGCGCATCAATGCCTATGGCGATTTCCGGAGTGCTTTCCAGTCCGCCCTTGATAATCTGCCGTGCAAGCCCGGGCAGCAGGCTTACCGGAAGGTTATCAATACAATAGATGCCAAGATCTTCCAGCGTGTTGAGCGCAATGGTTTTGCCTGCCCCGGAGAGTCCGCTGAGGATCAACAGCCGTTGTGGTTTCCTGTTCATTTTTTATTTGCCTGTTCAACGAGGAGCCCCTGGCGCTTGTTGAAAGCCTCTGCGGCGTTGTAACCGCTGATGCGCAGCATGTGATTGCGCGCGGCGCATTCAAGCAATACGGCCAGATTGCGTCCCGGAGCGACCGGTACAGTAATCTCGGGTACATCCAGATCCAGCACGCGGCGAGTGGTATAACTGCCTTCCAGCCTGTCGATCTCCAGCAGCTGATCCTTTTCCATCGGCTCAAGGCGCACGATCAGGCGCAGGTATTTGTTGCTTTTGATGGCGCTGTCACCGAACAGCTCCCGCACGTTGATGACACCCAGGCCACGTACTTCCAGAAAATCCTGCAGCGCTGAAGGACAGGTGCCGTTGATGATATCTGGCGCGATACGGGAAAACAGCGGAGCATCATCAGCGACCAGACGATGGCCGCGTGTAATCAATTCCAGTGCGAGCTCACTCTTGCCTATACCACTCGGCCCGGTCAGCAGGACACCGATCGCATTCACCTCCATAAACACGCCATGCAATGTAACCACATCTGCAAAGAGGTTCGCCAGGTAATAATGCAGCGTGTCGGTGACCTTGTTGCTGATCAAGGCAGTAGCAAACAACGGTACCCCGTTTTCATTGCATTTCCTCCGGAGGAACACCGGCACTTCGCTGCTTTCCGTGACGATGATGCAGGCCGGCTGGTGTTTGAACAACTGGCGGATGGCATCCTGTCGTGAAATGTCACGCAGGCCATCGATATAATTCAACTCCATTCCCCCCAGCACCTGAATCTGATGAGGGTGAATCAGGTTAAGATAACCCACCAGAGAATGTCCGATCAGGGTTTCTGTGCCGTCTCCTGTTCCGGTTTCAGCTTCATTCGGGGCGGGCTGTATCTTCAGCAGGCTGTTTTTGACTTCTTCCGGGACAATCAGGCGCTTTCCGCCTTGCTGGCCGGCTACCCAGTTCAACTGCAGCTTTTCATGATGGATGTTGAACAGGTCCTGGACGGTAAGTTGATGAGTAGGCTCGGTCATGTTGGCTCAATCGATAATCAACGTATACAACTCCTGTGGCTGTGAAGAACAACGCAGGCGTTCCAGCACGGCGGGATTGCTGAACTTTTCCGCAAGCATGGCCAGAAGCTGCAGATGTTCTTCTGTTGACTGGACGGGCACCAGCAGGCTGAACAGGATATCCACCGGCTTGTGATCGACTGCATCATAATCCACACCTTGCTCCAGCCTCAGTAATGCCCCCGCCGGCCGCATAATTTTAGCGTAACGTCCATGCGGTATGGCGATGCCATGTCCCAGTCCCGTGCTGCCCAGACATTCTCGCGCGTTCAGACACGTCAAAATGTCAGTAGAGGACAGCGCCGGATCAACACTGGCCAGCAGTCGTGAGAGTTCTTCCAGCGCACCTTCCTTGCTGCTGATTCCGGAGCAGCAGGCGACACGTCCGGGCGTCAGGATGTCTGCGACACGCATGGATTGTGTCCGGGCCGGCAATAATTGTAATGATCGTACAGTTCTCAGGAGGCCTGCTGGTTTTTGGGCGAAGGCTCTCCGCGGTGATGATCGGTGAGTTTTTCCTTGTGCTTTTTCAGTTGCCGGTCAAGCTTGTCAACGAGGCTGTCTATAGCGGCATACATGTCTTCGTGCTCTGCATCCGCGAACAGGTTATTGCGGCTCACATGGATATTGGCCTCGGCTTTTTGTCTTTCTTTTTCAACGGTCAGGACAACATGAATATTGGTCATGTGATCAAAATGCCGCGCCAGCCGGGCGAACTTGCTTTCTATATAGGTGCGCAATGCCTGCGTGATATCAATATGATGACCAGTGATGCTGATTTGCATAATAGACTCCTGTTATCTTGAGTTTGTAATAAGTTTTACTGCACTCTTCTAGATCAGTCGCTTTCTCTCATTTGAAGGAGGGATGGCAAGCGCCTCACGGTATTTTGCCACAGTGCGGCGCGCCACCTGTATGCCCTGTGTTGAAAGAATTTTTGCAATCTTGCTGTCGCTCAACGGTTTCTGTGAAGATTCATCGCCAACGAGTTTTTTGATCAGCGCCCGGATGGCGGTAGACGAACAGGCGCCGCCTTCATCCGTATTGACGTGACTGGAAAAGAAAAACTTCAGTTCATAAATGCCGCGTGGAGTATGCATGTACTTGCGTGTTGTTACACGGGACACTGTGGACTCGTGCAACCCCAGCGCCTGCGCGACATCATGAAGCACCAGCGGTTTCATGGCCTCTTCACCGTATTCAAGAAAAGCGCGCTGTCTTTCCACGATACAACTTGCCACACGGAGCAGAGTTTCGCTGCGGCTTTGCAGGCTTTTGATAAACCAGCGGGCTTCCTGCAGGTGGGCCTTGAGCGAAGTATTATCAGAACTGTTATCTGCGCGCCGGATCATGCCCGCATAGTGACTGTTGATGCGCAATTGCGGAATCGCGTCGGTATTCAGTTCCACCCGCCACAGGCCGCGATCCTTTCTGACGTAAACATCGGGCACGATGTATTCAGTGTGTTCATTGGTGATCTGTGCGCCCGGACGGGGATTCATGGACTGTATCAACGCGATGATTTCCTGCAATTCCTCGCGACTGACCTGCAAGCGCCGCTGCAGTTGATTGAAATCCCGGGCCGCCATCAAGTCGAGGTGGCGGTTGACCAGTTCCCTGGTCTTGGCCAGCCAGGGCGTGTCCACCGGACATTGTTCCAGTTGCAGATTCAGGCATTCACGCAGGTCCCGTGCCGCCACGCCGGCCGGCTCCATGGCCTGGACCATATGCAGTACAGCCTCGACTTCATCCAGCTCAACATCAACGCCGTCACCCATGGATTCGACAATGTCGGTCAATGCACAGCCCAGGTAGCCGTCATCATCCAGCGCATCGATGATCGCAACTGCAATAGCACGATCACGATCGCTGACCTGGGTGAGGTTCAGCTGCCACAGGAGATGATTACGAAGACTGTCCGCACCGGCACTCTGGTTTTCAAAAAAATTGTGGTCCTCCGACAAACCGGAGGGACTGCTGACAGCTGTATTGTCATAGATATCTTCCCAGGCGCTGTCGACAGGGAGATCTTCCGGAATGTTATCGGCGTCAACAGCCGGGCGTTCCTCATCTTCAGTTTCCGCAACGGGCGCGGCGGTATCGCTTGAGGTGGTGGATTCATATTCGAATGGCCCGGCTTCGCCGTTATCGCCATCGCCCTCATCCAGTTCCAGCATCATGTTGGAATCCAGGGCCTGCTGTACCTCGAGTTGCAACTCCAGGTTCGACAACTGCAACAGGCGGATCGCCTGCTGCAATTGAGGGGTCATGGTCAGACTTTGGCTGGTTCGGAGTTGTAGGGACGGCTTCATATATTCTAATTTTAACCCAAAAACCCGCGTATAGTAGCGAGTTGGCCTGATATGTGCTTGTAATTTACAGGCGCAGTTGTTTACAGAGTAAAGCGGTCACCCAGATAAACGTCCCGAACCTGGCGGTTCTCGAGTATGTGATCCGGCGTCCCTTCCGCAATGATGGTTCCTTCATTCACAATATAGGCGCGGTCACAGGCACCGAGTGTTTCCCGTACGTTGTGATCCGTTACCAGAATGCCGATACCGTTCTGGCTCAGGTAACGGGTGATGCGCTGGATGTCCTGTATGGAGATCGGATCGATCCCGGCAAAAGGCTCGTCCAGTAATAGGAACTTTGGGCTGGAAGCGAGTGCGCGGGCAATCTCCACACGCCGTTTTTCACCGCCGGACAGGCTCGCCGCCACATGATCATGTAAATGGCTGATGTGAAACTCATCCAGCAAGGTGTCCAGCCGCTGGTGCCGTTCAGTTTCGCTGAGGTGCGGGCGGGTTTCCAGAATTGCGAGTATGTTTTCCGCCACGGTCAGTCGTCTGAATACGGACGTTTCCTGTGGCAGATAACCGAGGCCAAGGTGCGAACGCTCATCCATGGGCAGATCGCTCACGTCCATATCGTTAATATGTATGGTGCCGCTGTCACACGGAATCAGGCCCACGATCATATGAAAACTGGTGGTCTTGCCGGCACCATTCGGGCCGAGCAATCCCACGATCTCCCCCGCGTTGATATGCAGGCTGACATCCTGAACGACGGTGCGTGAACGGAAGGTTTTACGGAGATGTGCGGCGGACAGCAGGCTCATGCATGAATTCTGTCAGGTTATATATGACGGCTGGTTATTCCGACGTCTTTTTTTCAGGGGCGGGTGTTTGCGCTTCTTTCTCTGACTTGCGCGGCTTGATGGTGATCTTCACGCGGCCTTTCTCCGCCGGTCCGGCTTCACCCTCTTTGGCCACGGCTTCACCGCCGCCCCTGGCCTTAATCTTGCTGTTGACGGTATCGTACTCAATACGGCTGCCGCTGAAGCGGAGCTCTTCCTGTGTTACCAGTGCATTATCGATCAGTACGATCAGGTTCTTCAGAGCATAATATTCCATGCGCAATGCTTCGGCTTCGTCGTAAATTTCGCTGTTGTCCGGTTTTTGCCGATAGGTGGCCGGACTGCCCACCATGATCACGGTATCGAGGTCCTGGTTTTTGGTGTAATACACCGTCATCTTCTCACCAGTCATGCGGATGCTGCCCTGTGTAACCACGACATTGCCGGTATATACCGTCACGCCTTTTTTATCATCCAGCTCCGCCGCGTCAGCTTCAATTTCGATGGGCTGGTCCTTGTCCGTGGACAAGGCCAGTACTGGCCGGGGCAGCACCACCGCTGTCAGCAGGAACAGCAACAGGCTAGTTAATATCTTCAGGGGCAATCGTGGTATGTACATTCTTCAGTAACTCCATACGGTTTTCTTTAAGCCAGGCGCGCACACCTGTGGCTCTGACAGTCGTGCGATCATGGATCAGGGTGGCAGGCTGATCTGTTTCCGCATATTCCTGATCAACCAGCACACGCACATCCCGGGTAATAATCTCCAGTGTGGTTGCGCCGTCAGCATCTTCTTCCCAGAAGCGTACCGTGCCTTCAAGCAGCAGCACATCGTTATTATTGGTTGCCCACCCTTTCTCGGCAATCACATGCAATGGTGCCCGATCCTGTCGAAACAATTGCAGATATGGTTTGTGAAACTCGGTAGCGTCGTTGTCAGGATAATGCGCCATGTAAGCTGCCTGCAATTTGTTCTTGGGATTCCCGTCTTCTTCCATGTTCCAGGTTGTAAAGTTTTCCATGGTGTAATCCGGCACCTGCACTTCACGGTCTACCTCTGTAGACCGGCCGGACACCATCTTGTTCAACAGCCAGGCGCTGAACCCGGCCAGCACCAGCAATACCAATACTATTCTCCAGCGTGACTGCATACGGTTGTCAGACGGCGAATCATTGATAGCCGTCGTGGGTGTCAGAGATAACGGGCCACAGCGTCATGCCACGTGCCCTGGGCCTGCATAATCATTTCACACACTTCGCGTGCGGCGCCACATCCCCCGCGTGCTGCAGTAACCCAGTGTGCCCGCTCGCGTACCAGAGGGTGGGCGTCTGCTACGGCGATGGCAAGACCGGCCTGTTTCATTGCAGGCAGATCGACAAAATCATCACCCACGTAGGCTGTCTGTAATGCCGTGACATTGAGTTTTTGCATCAGATCACCCAATGACTTGCCTTTGTCATTCTGTCCCTGAAAGACATGTTCAATTCCCAGTGTTGCCATCCGCTCGGCCACTATGCGTGAAGACCGCGCAGTGATTACGGCAATATGCACACCACTGTCACGCAACATGACGAGACCCAATCCATCGCGTACATGAAAGATTTTATATTCATCACCGCTTTCGCCGAGGATGAGACCGCCATCCGTCAGCACGCCGTCGACATCAAATACCGCGAGGCGGATGGCTTTTGCTTTTTCCAGAATGTCCTGCATGTATTGCTTAATCAGGTACAGGAGTCAGATTACGCGTGCACGCAGGAGATCGTGCATGTTTAATATGCCGGTCAGACGGCTTTCATGGTCTATCACCAGCAGGGCATTGATCTTGAATTGCTCCATGATAGCAAGAGCTTCGGCAGCAAGTTTGTCACTGCTGATCGACTTGAACTTGCGTGTCATGATCTCGCCTATGCGTGTTTTATGAATGTCGACGCCGGCATCCAGTGCGCGGCGCACATCACCATCTGTGAATATGCCAATCGCGTGATCCCGTTCATCCACAATGGCGGTAGTTCCAAGTCCTTTGCGCGTCATCTCCAGCAACGCATCCTTTAACAAGGCATCTTCGCGGATTTTCGGAATTTCAGCGCCGGCATGCATGATATCACTGACATGGAGCAACAAACGCCGGCCAAGACGTCCGCCTGGGTGCGCCCGGGCAAAGTCATCAGCGCTGAACCCGCGTACTTCAAGCAACGCAATCGCCAGTGCATCACCCATTACCAATGCGGCTGTCGTGCTGGCGGTGGGTGCAAGACCGAGCGGACAGGCTTCTTCTCTCACACTGACATTTAATATTACGGTTGCTGCGGTGGCGAGCGTTGAAGCCGGGTTGCCGGTCAAGGCGATCAGCGGAACTGCCAATCGCTTGATCATCGGCAACAGGGAGGTCACTTCATCCGTTTCGCCGGAGTTGGATAAAGCGATGACCACATCATCGCGCGTGATCATGCCGAAATCGCCATGACTGGCCTCTGCCGGATGCACAAAAAATGCGGGCGTGCCGGTGCTGGCGAGCGTGGCAGCAATCTTGCTCCCGATATGGCCGGATTTACCCATGCCGATGACCACCGTGCGGCCCTTGCATTCCAGGATCAACTGACTGGCCCGGACGAAATCTGCATTCACGCGCTCCAGCAGATTGCTTACAGCCGCAGCTTCAGTGCGGATCACGGCCCGGCCCAGTTCAATGAGCTTGCTGTCCGGATTTGTATCTTTGCCACTTGTCATAGATGCCGGTGAATAATACAGGATATACAGGCTGCAACGCCTGTTTTATGATCAGGCAATACGGATAATGCCAGAAATCCTGACAGAGTTCGATTGCCCGACACCGCCCTTATATTGAATATAAAACGTCGCCTCATTATTTAAAGCCATGTCGGATCGCCACGAACAACTGCATTTCTGGATCAGCAAGATATTGGGGCTCTCCACCTACCAGTTACAACTGGCGTCAAGTGACGCAAGCTTTCGCCACTATTTTCGTCTCACGCAAAACGGCCACTCGTGGATCGTGATGGACGCACCGCCGGAGCGTGAGAATACGGCACCCTATATTGATATAGAGCGGCGACTCTACGCCGCCAGCGTGAACGTTCCGCAAATACTGGAACGTGACATCGAAAACGGTTTTCTCCTGCTCACCGATCTGGGCGATAAACAGTATCTGGCTGAGTTGAATGAAACCACTGTTGAAGCCCTGTATGACGATGCCCTCGCCGCGCTGCTCACGATTCAGCAACGTACAGATACTTCCGGTCTGCCGCCCTACAGCGCACGTCTGTTGTTGGATGAAATGGCATTGTTTCGTGACTGGCTGTTGGGCCGGCACCTCGGACTGGAGCTGTCATCAGCGCAGTTGAAGGATCTCGGCGCCGTGTTCGAATTATTGAAAGAAAACGCCCTGCAACAACCACAGGTGTTTGTACATCGTGATTACCACTCGCGCAATCTGATGATGACAGAAGAGCATAATCCGGGGATCCTTGATTTTCAGGATGCAGTTTACGGTCCGATCACCTATGACCTTGTGTCCCTGCTGAAAGACTGCTATATCAAATGGCCGCGCGATAACATCAACACCTGGGCGCTGGATTTTTATTATCGACTGGATCTTGCCGGAACAGATGAAACAACTTTCCTGCGCTGGTTTGATCTGATGGGCGTGCAGCGGCACCTGAAGGCCAGCGGCATTTTCGCCCGCCTGTTTCATCGTGATGGCAAGAATGGTTACCTGGCAGACATTCCCCGGACCCTCTCCTACATTATGGATTTACAATCACAGTATCCCGAACTTGCCATGCTGGTGGAACTAATTGGAACCAAGGTGTTGCCGCGGCTTAAGGAGGCCAACACCGCGTGCGTGCCATAATCCTCGCCGCGGGCCGTGGCGAGCGCATGCGCCCGTTGACGGACACCGTACCCAAGCCGTTGCTTGAGATTGACGGCAAGCCACTCATTCAATATCACATCGAAAGACTTGTCCGGGCCGGAACAAAGGACATCGTTATCAATCATGGCCGACTCGGCCATCTGATTGAGGAACGCTTAGGCGAGGGCAACTTGTTTAATGTTCACATTCACTATTCGGCCGAGGGTGATGCACCCCTCGAAACCGGCGGCGGAATTTTTCGTGCACTGAACAATCTTGGCCCCGATCCGTTCATTGTGGTGAATGCAGACATCTGGACGGATTATCCCTATGAGCAATTGCCAGTTTATCCCGCAGGCCTCGTTCATCTCGTCATGGTGCCGAATCCACCCCAGCATCCTGAAGGTGATTTTGGGCTCAGGGAAGGATGGCTCACCAACCGGACGGGCCCACGTTATACCTACAGCGGCATCGGTGTTTACCGGCCGGAGCTTTTCCGGGGACAGCAGGATGGCAAATTTCCACTGGCCCCGTTGCTCAGGCAAGCTATCGAGCAGCGGGCTGTTTCAGGCGAGGTTTACAGGGGCGACTGGGCGGATATTGGTACCCCGGAACGCCTGCAGGAGATACGTAACCGGGCTCAAAAGTAAGCAGTTACTGTCAGTATTGTTCATACACTACAATGTATTATTATTTATTCATTCCCTAGAACTCCCTTCAGCCGTTTGGCTCTAATTCTTTATTGCATCGCAGCAATCGCTATGTTAGGGTATGCAGCCCTGTCAATCAGGGTATTCCTATATATAGTGGGTATGGAATTTAAATAGCTCAATATATAGATGTATACGAAATTCGGGCGTATAGTAGCGCCTGTTTTTCGAGCGGGTAGCAGAACGGGCTCGTTGGCCCGGGGGTAATCGATAGTGTTACAACTGTTGAAAAACAAGCAAATCCGTTTCGGCGTCTCACGCCACGTGGCGTGGCTGATGACTGTGTTCGTGCTCGCCAGTCCGTTGCTGGCCCGCGCCATCATCAATAATAATTCCAACCCCACAACTCATCAGGCCAACCCGGCCACCGCCCCAGAACCAGAACACCCAGACCAGACATCCACTGAGGATGCCCTGCCGGACGACGCGTCTGCGATCAGTTCCGCATCTGACCCCATTAGTAATTCGATTACCCGTTTTGTTACCGGGGAGGGTCTCTGGAGCCATTCCGTACCGCGAGACTTCAACGACATCCTGCGTGCCGGAAAACTGCGGGTATTGTTTGCGCCGCGTGAGCCCGGGGCACCGGCCGTTTCGAATATAGAACGTGCGATGCTGGAACGGTTTGCTGAAGAACATGATCTGGCGCTGGAATGGATCGAGTCCGGTGAACAATGGGAATTGTTGCCCGATCTGGCGGCCGGTCGCGGCGATGTGATCATCGGTCAGGGCCAGTCACTGGCGGCCGGGATCCAGGATCAGGTGAATTTCACCGCGCCGTGGATTGCGTCACGGCAGCAGGTGGTGGTGCGCGCTGATACCACCCAGATCAAGTCCCTCGCAGATCTCGTTTCCCGTCAGGTGGCGCTGAAGCGTTCTTCGCCGCTCTGGTCTGCCATGGAAGAACTGGCCGGGGAACATTCGACGATGGATCTGGTGGAATTGCCGGAAGCCCTTAAACCGGAAACCATCATGGCGCGCGTAGCCAGCGGACATTACGATCTCACCATTGCCGACAGCGAGTTTCTGGACAGTTACCTGCCGCAGCATCCTGATCTCACCGTTGCCTATGATGTGACCGGTGGCGAGCCCAGGTCCTGGGCCGTGAACAAGGCGGCTGAAAATTTGCAGATTGCATTAAACCAGTTCCTGAACCGCAATCATCTGGAATTCAATATTGCACAGGTGCAACTTGGTGATCTGCCGCGCATGCAGGAGCGTAAATCGATTCGTCTCATCACCTACAAGAGCCCGGTCAATTACTATCTCAGCGGCGGTCGCTTCAAGGGGTTTGAATACGAACTGGTGCGTAAATTCGCGCGGGCCCACAAGATGCGTGTGGACGTGGTACTGGCCGGTTCCCATGAAGAAATGCAGCAACTGTTGTTGAACGGAGAAGGCGACATCATTGCGGCCGGAATCCCGATCAGCAGCATTGTCAGTGACAAGATTGAATTGACCACCGCCTACGATTTTTCCGCGCCGCTGATTATCGGCCGGGACAGTGAAGAGCCGTTACTGGATATCCGCGACCTGGAAGGCCGCAGCATTACCATTTCCGCAGAGAGCCCGTATCGGAAGGCGCTGAACCGTATTCGTGATCGCGGTGTGCGTTTCGAACTGAATATCACTGAGCCGGGCATCGATACCGAATCGATCATTACCATGGTGGCAGAAGGCAAATATGACCTGACTGTGCTGGACAGCAATCTCTATAACACCGATCTGGCCGGACAGTACAAAATCAAGGCGTGGTTCCCGCTGGGCGAACCCGCTGCACATGGCTGGGCAGTGAGGGCGAGCGACGATCAATTGCTGGGTGCGCTGGATGAATTCATCGGCAAGGAATACCGCGGACATTTCTATAACGCAGTGTATGCGAAATATATTGAGCGCCCGCGCCGCGACAGCCTGCGCCTGCTGGCCAGCAACGAACAATTATCGCCTTATGACGATCTCGTCCAGCGTTATGCCGACCAATATGATTTCGACTGGCGGTTGATTGTTGCGCAGATCTATCAGGAAAGCCGCTTCGATCCGGAGGCGGTTTCCATCGCCGGTGCGGAAGGCTTGATGCAGATCATGCCGGCCACGGCCGATATCATAGGCGCAAAAGATCTGGACGACCCCAATAGCAGTATCCGCGCCGGCGTGAAATACCTGAGCATGTTGCGCGAGCAGTTTGAAGACGATTTACCGCTGGAAGATCGCACTTGGTTTACGCTGGCTTCATACAATGCCGGTTTCGGACGCGTCAAACAGGCACGTGCCCGTGCGGAACAGATGGGGCTTGATCCGGATCGCTGGTTCGGAAATGTGGAGCTTGCGATGATGGAAATGGCCGAGCCGTTTGAGAAGGACGGCGAAATGATCCAGAACTGCCGTTGCGGCCAGACCGTGGTCTATGTCCACGAAATCCGCACGCTGTATAACAATTACGTGCGTCTCACCCAGCCTCTGCAGGTTGCTACCCGCCAGGAAAACCGCAGCTCAATTTTCCCGTTTGATATTTAACGTTCTTGGCAGGGCGAATCACTTTTGTGCGTGTTGCTCTCGACCGTGCTATTAGAGCTTGGGATCAGGAAGTACCCTAATACAGAGGCGGACAGTGCGCCGGAGATGCCAAAGACAAACCACGGGGCGAGTTGCTGTATTAGGGATTGCGTCGCCGAGCCGTCCGAATCAGGGAATAGTGCAATAACACCATACAGGGCAAAGCCCGCCACTGCTCCTGCCGTAACGAGAATACGGCGCCTTAAAATCCCGTGGTACCTAAGCAAATTTATGACCGGTAGTGCAACAGTTACGTTGAAAATAAAGATCCACATTACCGATATTGTCCACAACCCCAAGTTCTGAAGATCAAATGCAGAGAGCGGATAGTGGAAAAGCACGAATCTATATAGGTCAGTAAGTGTAATGCTTATCACGGCAGTGACGATAGTTGCAACTAGAACAGCAAAAAAAGTACGTATCATAAAAGCTGAACCCCAACTATATTTTAATGCATGGGTTGTCAGGCCTGATTTTGTAAATCGGCATAGCAGGCATACACGCAATTCATTAATTATTTGTAATGTTGCTGATTGAGGTTGAGTATAGTCAGGCAATATCCGGGCTGTCTGGTTTGCATATTTCCATATCAACAAAGTAATTTAATCCCGCTCGTTAATTAATATTAGACATATCTCGTTGGATCAGAAATGCCGGAAGCAGTAAATCCTTCTTTACGAAAGCGGCAAGAGTCGCAAACGCCACAGGCGCGGCCCGCTTCATCGGCCTGATAGCAGGAAACCGTCAGGGAATAATCCACACCGAGTTTTATGCCGGCTTTAATGATGTCGGCTTTGCTTAGATTGATGAGTGGTGTGTGGATGTGAAAGGGATGTCCCTCAACGCCGGTTTTGGTCGCGAGTCGCGCCATATTCTCAAACGCCTTGATGTATTCCGGTCGGCAATCAGGATAACCGGAATAATCCACAGCATTCACGCCGATAAAAATTTCGCTGATGTTCAACACTTCTGCCCATGCCAATGCATAGGAAAGAAAGATCGTATTCCGTGCCGGGACGTAGGTGATCGGTATCCCTTCCGTAGGCGTTTGCGGCACAGCGATGTTTTTGTCGGTGAGGGCGGAGCCGCCAATTTGTGTGAGATCCAGTGTGATGATTTTATGATCGGTTACCTGCATGGATCGCGCGACATTTCTTGCCGCGTTTAATTCCGCTGCATGACGTTGGCCGTAGTCAAAACTCAGGGCATAACAGGTGTAGCCCTGATCTCTGGCAATCGCGAGGGTGGTGGCGGAATCGAGTCCGCCGGAGAGCAGGATGACGGCGTTCATAGATAAATAGAAGTTTACATTCCTTTGTCATACTGCGCATGCCGTATCCAGTCAATTTATTATTAGAGTTAATTACCTGGATTCCGGGTCGGCTGCGTGTGCTCGCCGCCCGGAATGACGAGCGTATATTACTTCCCCGGAACGTTGCCCCAGAGGTACTTGTGCAACTGGATCTGCAAACGTACCGGCAATTGATCGGCGAGGATCCAGTCGGCAAGTTGCGTAGTGTCCATTTGACCGTGGCTCGGTGAAAACAGGATTTCATGGCAACGTTCGTTCAGGCGATGTTCCAGTATTTTTGCCCGGGCCCAGTCATAATCATGCCGGTCGCATATCACGAATTTGATCTGATCATGCTGGGTGATGTGCTTGAGGTTGTCCCAGCGGTTTTTCTTCTCTTCACCGGAACCCGGCGTTTTGATGTCCATGATTTTGCAGACGCGGCTGTCGACGTCCGTCACGTCCATGGCGCCACTGGTTTCCAGTGAAACATCGTAGCCTTCATCGCAGAGCAGGCGCAGCAGATCAATACAACCTTTCTGTGCCAGCGGTTCACCGCCGGTGACAGTAATAAAGCGCGTGCGCCAGCCGGCAATCTTGCGCAGGATGTCACCTATGGAAATTTTTTCACCGTCATGAAAGGCATATTCCGTATCACAATATCCGCAACGCAACGGGCAGCCGGTGAGACGGATGAAAACCGTGGGCAGGCCAGTGCGCGTGGTTTCGCCCTGCAGTGAATAAAAAATTTCGTTGACCTTGAGGGTCGTAGCGGCAACCTGCTCCAGGGTGGATTTGGTGCGCATTTTGTGGGGCATGTCTGCCCGTCACTCAGGAGGCGGAGGAACGCTTCAGCCGGGTTTCGGCATCACTGGCGGCTGTGGTTCCGGGATATTTCTGAATGAGATCCTGCAAAACTTTCTTGGCATCTTCCGGCTGGTTCAACTCAAAATAGGAATAGCCAATCTTCAACAAACTATGCGGTACGCGCTGGCTCTGCGGATAGGTGGAAACGAGTTTCATGTATTCGGTGATGGCTTCATTGAAACGGCGTTTCACATATAACGCTTCCGCCATCCAGTATTGTGCATTCTCGGCATACTGGCTGTCCGGATATTGACCGAGAAAGCGATCAAACGCTGTGATGGCCTGATCGTAATCCGCCTGTTTCAGCAGGGTAAACGCCGCCTGATACTGTGCTTGCGCTTCAAGTGGATTAACCGGGGCTGCCGGTTCAGCAGGAGCAGCAGGTATTTCTGTTGATTCAGCGACAGCAGCAGTGTCCGGCGCTGTTTCCGGAGCAGGCGGTGTGACATTCTCAACCGATAATGCTGAATCGGCTTGCGGGCCCGCAGGCGTTACATTTTCTGCGGGCGCCATTTCATCCAGCGGTGGTGATACCGGCGGCTCTGTCGCGGGTGGAATTTGCGGGGCCCCGCTTTGCAGACGTTTGTCGATGTCTGAATAGAGCTGCCGCTGCTGTTCCTTCAGTTTTTCGATCTCGTGATTATTGAGTTCGACCTGCCCGCGCAGATCAGCAACTTCCCGCTGCAGGGCCTGCAATTGCTGCAACATGTCGAGCAGACCCTGGTTTTGCAGCATGCGCTCGATATTATCGAGACGCTGCTGGATTGCGGCAGACGATCCGGCTTCCGTCACCGGCGCTGCGCGTTCCGCTGCCATGGCAGTGGTGCCGATCACAACACCGGTGAGGGTGATACAGAAATAAATTAAAGCCGGACGCATTTTTACAGATTAACGATAGACAAACTCAACACGGCGGTTCTGGCCCCACGAAGCTTCGTCATGGCCGTCCACCGCCGGGCGCTCTTCGCCGTAGCTTACGACACGGATCTGACTGGCCGTGGCACCGAGTACGATCATCTGCTGTTTGACAGACTCTGCACGGCGTTCGCCCAGTGCCAGGTTGTATTCACGGGAACCGCGTTCATCCGCGTGGCCTTCCAGGGTGACAGAGATGCCCGGATTCCTTGCGAGGAATGCCGCATGGGCTTCCACGGTTGGACGGTACTGTGCCTGAATTTCGCTGCTGTCGTATTCGAAATAGATCACACGCACATACAACGGGCTGTTGGGATCATCGAGTTCGGCAAGGCCGCTGGGCTGCGCATCTTCAGCGCCATAGGTCGTGCCTTCACCCTCAACGCCGGTGCCCTGATCGACAACTTCGGCTTCACCTTCCTGCTCCTGAGTGGATGAACAACCAAACAGGGCCAGGCTCAACAACAAAAACAATACCAATCTGATACTCATTTCGCTCTCCTGATTATTTGAAGATACAAATTGTTGCACTGCTACATAGATTAACATTCTTGGGAATCTTAAGGAATCACCTTAAGTGTCGACGGGTTACCGGTTCATGAACGGTCCCCACGCCGGTTCGCGCACTTCCCCATCCTGCAGGGCCAGCCGTTGATGGACACTGCCATCCACCGAGATGGCTGCCAGTGCCGTGCCACGTGCCCCGGTGGTGGTGTAAATGATCATATGCCCATTCGGTGCAAAACTCGGTGATTCGTCCTGACGCGAATCCGTCAATATGGACACCTGACCACTCACGGGATCCAGCAGGCCAATCTGATAAGCGCCTCCTTCTCCGTGTACAACGGCTATGCTGCTGCTGTCCGGAGCATACACCGGCCCGGCATTATAATTGCCGGTAAAACTGATGCGTTTCGCCTGGCCGCCATCGGCCGCCACCGCATATATTTGCGGATTGCCGCCGCGGTCCGAGGTGAAGGCGATTGTCCGGCCATCACTGGACCAGGTGGGTTCGGTGTCAATCGCCGCATTTTCAGTGACACGCCGAAGTTGCTTCGAGCCCACATGATAAATGTACACTTCCGGGTTCCCGTCTTTGGACAATGTCAGAGCAAGACGGCTGCCATCAGGGGACCAGGCCGGTGCGCTGTTGATGCCGGGATTGGACGCCACTTTTTCACGTGCGCCGGACTGTATGTCCTGAATATAAATTGCAGAATTCTTGTGTTCGAAAGAGACATACGCCAGCTTCTTTCCGTCCGGCGACCAGGAAGGAGACAGCAGCGGCTCGGTGGATTCCAGCAGGATTTGCGGGTTGTAACCATCAGCATCAGCAATTTGCAGCGTATAGCGTTTCTTGCCATCGCGGGTCTTGTTGACGGTGACATACACAATGCGTGTGGCAAATGCGCCGCGTACGCCGATCAGCTTTTCATAGATGATGTCGCTGATCTCATGTGCAGTACGCCGCAACAGCAGTTCACTGGACGGAATACGAAAACCGGCAATCTGTTTTTCCTTGTAGACATCGATCAGCCGGAATTCCACATCGTATTCACCCTTGTTATTGAGTGCGAGATTGCCGACCACGAGATTTTCCATGCCGAGCAAACGCCAGTCCTTGAAATTGACGGAATTGAAATCATGCGGCTGTTGCGGCATGTCTTTCTGGTCCATGGTGGAGAAACGTCCGCTGCGCGCCAGATCATTGGAAATGACCTCGGACAGATCCAGCGGCGCAACGCTTGATGCCTGCGACCAGCCGAACGGAACGATGGCGACCGGAATCGGATCTTCCACGCCTTTATCAATGATAATTTCCATTGCCTGTGCCTGAATAAAGGCAAAAAGCAGCGAAATAAACATCAGGGATTTATATAAATGTATTTGCACTGTTCTAATCCTACGGTTTGAAAGTTATGGTCGTTTCGCGCATATTGAGCCGGTCAAATGTGTCACCATCCTGCGGCACCGGCCACGGTGAGGCCTTTTGTGCTGCTGTGACTGCTCGCCGGTCAAAAATTTCGTTGCCACTTGATTGCACAATGGACACATTCACCACCTCGCCCGAAGGCAGCAGGTTTACCCGCAACTTGCAGCTTAATCCTTCGGGCAAACCGGTCAAATTAAAGTTCCGTGCAATTTTGTTATGAATCTCATTGCCGAGGGACACAGCCAGTTGCTGGTCCGCGGCCTGCTGTGCCTCGGTCTCGGCAGCCGCCGCTTCTTTAGCTAGCTGCTCCTGTAATTCTTTCTCGGCTTTTTCCTCTTCCTGCTTTTTCTTCAGTTCAGCTTCTTTCTTTTTCTGTTCTTCAGCAACGCGCTGTTTTTCTTCTTCCGCCATCTGCTTTTCCAGTTCGGCCTGGACTTTTTCCTTTTCCAGCTGTTCGAGCTTCTTCTGTTCTTCCTCGCGCAGTTTCTGTTCCTGTTCTTTTTTCTTCTTGGCTTCGAGCAGTTTCTTCTCTTCGGCGAGCCGCTGCTTTTTCAGGTCCTCGGCTTTTTTCTGTTCCGCTTCGGCCTTGTCTTCAAGTTCCTTCAAGCGCTGCTGTTCTGCCTGTTTCTTTTTTTCTTCTTCCTTTTTCAGACTCTGCAGTTCCTTTTCCACCTGCGCCTTGTCTACAGCCACGGCGTTGACGATATTGACGCTTGGCGCTTGCGGTTTAATCGGCGTGCTGAAATCGAAGCTGAAAAACAGCAGCGCTGCCGCGAGCAGATGCAGCGCCACGGCATACCAGAAGGATCGAATCCTGACCGGCCAGCTTAAATACATTACTTCTCCAGCGGTTCCGTAATCATGCCGACGCTGGGCACACCGGATGTCTGCAGCAGGCCCATCAACTCCACCACCTTGCCGTAGGGGACGGATTTGTCGCCACCCACCAGAACCGGAATGCCCGGCTGGTATTTCAGCAATGCATTGATGCGATTCACCAGATCTGCTGCCGGTATGGGTTTATCCTGATTCTCGCCATAGTTGATGAAAAAGTTTCCGGCGGCATCCACATTGACTATCACCGGCTCCTTGTCGCTGGCTTCAATCGGATTGGACGCCGCCTGCGGCAATTCAACTTTCACGCCCTGGCTCAACAAAGGTGCCGTGATCATAAAGATCACGAGCAATACCAGCATCACGTCAATGTAAGGTACGACGTTGATCTCGGACATCGGTCGTTTGCGGACACGTTGGCGCATATCAGTAATGTGATTGATCAGTTATGGGCGTGACGGTGCAGTATCGCGAGGAACTCTTCCTGGAAAATTTCGTAACGATTGATTAACCGCTCTACATCATTCGAATAACGGTTATAGGCAATCACCGCAGGTATGGCGGCGAACAGGCCCATCGCAGTAGCAATGAGGGCTTCAGCAATACCCGGCGCCACCATGGAAATAGTGGCGTGCTGTACATTGCCCAGTGCGCGGAAGCTGTTCATGATACCCCACACGGTACCGAACAGACCGACATAAGGGCTCGTCGATCCGACGGTGGCAAGAAAGGACAGATTGGTTTCCAGATAATCCACCTCCTTGTTCATGGCAATGCGCATGGCGCGCTGGGCACTTTCGAGCATCGCTTCCGGATCTTTATTGTTCAGGTTGCGCAGCCGCGCAAATTCCTTGAAGCCGGCCTCGAACATTTTTTCCATGCCGGTGGCCCCTTCACGTTTGCCGGTAATGCGGTTGTAGAGCGGGCTCAGATCTTCTGCGGACCAGAACAGATCCTCGAACTTGTCAGCTTCGCGTTTGGCGCGATTCAGCACCACCCGCTTGTTGAAGATCATGGTCCACGCCACCAGTGAAGCGATCAGCAATGACAGCATCACCAGCTGTACGAGCAGACTCGCGTTGGTAATCAGATGCAGAAACGATAAATCAGTCGACATGCGCCAACTCCGGAAGTATGAAATCAGGGATCGATACGGGTTTCATGGTTGTTTTACTGATACAGGCGATCAGGACTTCCGCCTGACAAATTCGCTCTTGTTGCTCATTAAAAATGGCCTGCTCAAACAACAGGCTCGCCTTACGCCGTTCGGTTATTTTAGCATTGACTCGCAGGGCGTCGTTAAAAAATGCGGGCTTGAGATAGTCGATTGTGACCTTGCGCACGATAAACAGGATATCGTGATCATGTGCCAGATCGTCTTGCTCGAAACCGGACGCCCGCAACATTTCGGTGCGTGCACGCTCCAGATAGCGGAGATAATTCGCATAATACACGACACCACCTGCATCCGTGTCTTCATAGTAGACCCGCACCGGCCATGAGAATTCCGTCATTGTACAGTCTGCGCCATCAGGATTGATCGAACAGATCGGGGCCGGAGGGCAGGTTTTTCGGCACTTCCAGTCCGAAATGCAGCCAGGCATTGCGTGTCACCATGCGGCCACGCGGTGTGCGCATCATGAACCCCTGCTGGATCAGGAACGGTTCAATGACATCTTCGATGGTGTCGCGTTCCTCACCAATGGCTGCGGCGAGGCTGTCCACGCCCACCGGGCCGCCATCGAATTTCTGGATGATGGCAAGCAGAAGCTTGCGATCCATCACATCAAAACCATAGGCGTCCACATTCAGCATGTCGAGGGCCTGGTTTGCTACCTGATCAGTGATGTTGCCGTCACTTTTTACTTCGGCGAAATCGCGCACTCTTCTCAGCAGGCGATTGGCAATGCGTGGTGTTCCGCGTGAACGTGCGGCGATTCCGGCGGCGCCTTCGGTTTCGATGCCGACATTCAATATCCCGGCAGAACGGCGGATGATACTGGAAAGATCGGCTGCATTATAAAACTCCAGACGCTGCACGATGCCGAAGCGGTCACGCAGGGGCGAGGTCAGAAGACCGGCGCGTGTTGTGGCACCAACCAGTGTAAATGGCGGCACATCCAGCTTGATGGCGCGTGCCGCCGGACCTTCGCCGATCATGATATCGATCTGGTAATCCTCCATCGCAGGATACAGCACTTCTTCCACGATCGGGCTCAGCCGGTGAATTTCGTCAATAAACAACACATCATTGGGTTCCAGATTGGTGAGCAGGGCCGCGAGGTCGCCCGCGCGTTCCAGTACCGGGCCGGAGGTCTGGCGCAGGCCCACGCCCATTTCATTGGCGATGATGTGGGCCAGCGTGGTTTTGCCGAGACCCGGCGGGCCAAAGATCAGAACGTGATCCAGTGGTTCATGGCGTTTGCGTGCAGCGCTGATGAAAATTTCCATCTGTTCATGCACAGCGGGCTGGCCGAGATAATCCGCGAGCCGCTTCGGACGCAGCGAATTGTCCAGCACGGCATCTTCAGCCTGGCTGGTGGTTGAAATGACAGGATTTTGTCCGCTCATAATCTGGCCGGTTATTGTCCTGTTAACGTTCCATCATGGCAAACGGGTTTATAAGCAATACCTAATTGTGGCCCTGAACTATGGCAGCAATATGGCGCACGACGGGCATTTCCGGGGTTTTATTTGCTGACAGAATTTTTCAGAGCCTCGCGGATAATCGTTTCGCTGTTCATGCCGGGACGGGCGACCGCATGCACATAGCGGCTCGCTTCCTGCGGCTTGTACCCCAGACCGATCAGGGCGCTGATCGCCTCTTCCACCGCCTGTTCTTCCTGATTGACTGGTCGTGCTGTGTTTGCCGATGTGTCGCCAGTGAGGACCATGTCTTTCAGCCGATCGCGCATTTCGATCACCAGCCGCTCAGCCGTTTTCTTGCCAATCCCCGGCAGGCGCGTGAGCCGGTCACTGTCACCGTCGCGTATGCACCGGACAAAATCCGGCGCTTCAATTCCGGAAAGTATGGTCAGCGCCAGCTTGGGACCGATGCCATTGACCTTGATCAGGGTGCGGAACAACTGTCGTTCTGCTTCAGTAGCGAAACCGAACAACAGATGGGCATCTTCACGCACGGTGAGATGGGTATATAAATGGATGTCGCTGCCGGTATCCGGCAACTGATAGAACGTGCTCATCGGGCATTCCACTTCGTAACCCACGCCCTGCACATCCATCACGAGATGTGGTGGTGATTTGTGCAACAACTTGCCACGCAACTGCCCTATCATCGTAATCTCCCGCCGCGTATACCGCTGACCTTGCGCATGCGCAACAACCCTTCGCGTGAGTGGGCATGACAGAGCGCAACGGCCAATGCATCCGCGGAATCAGCCTCGGGAATTTCCGGCAGGCACAACAAGACTTTTACCATGTGCTGCACCTGTTGTTTGGCTGCATGTCCTTTCCCCACTGTCGCCTGCTTCACCTGATTGGCCGTATATTCGAACAAAGGCAGATTGCGCAGCGCACAGGCCGTGATGGCAGCGCCCCGTGCCTGGCCGAGTTTCAGGGCCGAGTCTGCATTCTTGTGCATGAACACTTTTTCGATGGCGACTTCTTCAGGTTGAAACTCATCCACAATGGAATTGAGGCGATCAAAAATAATACGCAACTTGTCCGGCAGGACATCCGCATTCACGTGAATACTGCCGTGGGTGATGTGAGTAGCATGGTTGCCTTCGATATTGACCATGCCGTAACCGGTAATGATGGAGCCTGGATCGATGCCGAGGATGCGGGTCATTCGATGAGACTCGTGAAGCGTGAAGCGTGAAGCGTGAAGCGCGAGATACGCTTCACGAGATACGCTCCACGCTCAGTTAAGTTTCGCCAGTACATCATCCGGGATATCCGCATTCGAATAGACTTTCTGCACGTCATCCAGATCTTCCAGCATGTCGGTCAGTTTCAGCATGCTTTCGGCGTGTTCCAGATCAAGTTTCTGCCACGTGGCGGCATGCATGGTGACTTCGGCATTCTGCGGCTCCAGCCCTTTGCTGATCAGCGTTGTTTTAACATCCATGAAATTCTCCGGCGCAGTGATCACATCGATCGAGCCATCGTCATTGGTTACCACATCATCTGCCCCGGCTTCGAGCGCTGCTTCCATTAATTGATCTTCATTCACGCCCGGCGCATAGGAAATCAGTCCGGTCTTTTTGAAGAGATAGGCCACGGAACCATCCGTGCCCAGATTTCCGCCGCATTTACTGAACGCATGACGCACTTCACCGGCGGTGCGGTTGCGGTTATTGGTCATGCAATCAACCATGACAGCAACACCCCCTGGTCCGTAACCTTCATAACGGATTTCTTCAACATTTTCTTCGGCCCCACCACCCGCGCCACGTTTCACGGCCCGATCGATGGTGTCACGTGTCATGTTATTGGACAGCGCATTATCAACCGCTGCGCGCAGCCGCGGATTATTATTCGGATCGCCACCGTTTTTGGCAGCGACGGTGATTTCACGGATCAGTTTGGTGAAAATCTTGGCGCGTCTGGCATCCTGTCTGCCCTTGCGGTGCTGGATATTCGCCCATTTGCTGTGACCGGCCATGTGTGTTCTGGACTATAAACCTTATAAATAAAATTGCGCGATTTTATCACCAATTCTTTTCAACGTGGCACCGGGTTCAGTGTTTGAAACAGCCATGCCTGAGAAAACAGGAGACCTGGCCTGCGACCTGCTGCGACAACAGCATACCGAAGTGCGAGACCGGCAGCGCGATATGATCAGTCATACCGGCAATACGGGTTTCGCTGACCGCGACCGTACCGTCATTGGGCCGGGGGATGCCGGGAATGATCATGCCGAGGCCGAGGCGCAACGTTCCTGCGATACTGCCGAGTTCATGGCTGCTGCGCCATGGGGGCAAATCCCCTTTCAGGCCCTGCTGTATGCTTTTCCCCAGCAGAAAGCGGCCACCCAGATGCCGCAGCAGGCGCAACGCGGCACTGCTGCCGGTATGGGGCGAGCCCAATGTCACTACTTTTCCTGGTCGCTGCTCAGGATAGGCATCAAACAAATGCCGCACGACCAGTCCGCCCAGACTGTGACAGACAAAATGGATAACAGGACCCGGTATTGCATCTACAAACGTTCGCAAGTCGATTGCGTTTTCGCGCGGCGTGGCCTTGAGGCTCGGATAGGAAAATTGCCGGGTTTTGAATCCGGATTTTTCAAGCCGACGCCCCAGCAGCGTCATATCAGCGCCATTCAGGTATAAGCCGTGTACAAGCACCACCATTTCCTGTGACATGATATTCGGGGCTCGGTAAAAATTACGCGTCGCCCGCGAGCTTTGCTTTCTGGCCTGCGGCGAAATCCAGCAATCGTTGTATCGACAAACGCGCCTTGCGGCCGGTTTCCGGATCCACATGAATTTCATTTTTGCCGGTGCGCAATACATACTCCAGCTTGCGCAGGCTGTTCATCGCCATCCATGGGCAATGCGCACAACTCTTGCAGGTGGCGCCGTGCCCACTGGTCGGGGCTTCAATAAAAATCTTGCCTGGCGCGGCCAATTGCATCTTGTGAAAGATGCCTTTATCAGTTGCTACAATGAATTTTTTCGCGGGCAATGTTTTCGCGGCGTTGATAATACCGGTGGTGGAACCCACGACATCGGCTTGTGCAATCACGGACGCGGGGGATTCCGGATGTACCAGCACTTTCGCATCCGGGTGCTGCTTGCGCAGCTCCATCAGCTCTTTGCCTTTGAATTCTTCGTGCACGATACAGGCGCCCTGCCACAACAGCATATCGGCGCCGGTTTGTTGCTGCACATATTCACCGAGATATTTATCCGGGGCCCAGATGATCTTCTCGCCCTGCTCTTTCAGATGTTTGATCACATCCACAGCACTGCCGGAGGTCACCATCCAGTCTGCGCGCGCTTTCACGGCTGCACTGGTATTGGCATACACGACCACCTTGCGATCCGGGTGCTCGTCGCAGAATTTCGCAAACTCATCCGGCGGGCAACCGATATCCAACGAGCAGTTCGCTTCCAAATCCGGCATCAACACCCGTTTTTCCGGGTTAAGTATTTTTGCGGTTTCGCCCATGAAGCGCACACCACAGACCATAAGAGTAGTGGCTTTGGATTCATGGCCGAAGCGCGCCATATCCAGTGAATCCGACACATAACCGCCGGTGCGATCGGCAAGAATCTGCAAATCCGGATCGGTGTAATAGTGCGCGACGATCACGGCATCCTGTTCTTGCAGCAGCAGCTTGATACGCGCCGTCAATGTTGCGCGCTCCGCATCATTCAGCGTTTCGCAAACCGTGTCAGGAATCTGTTCGCGAGTGAGTGTGTAGGTTTTCATCGGATGATCTCCACGGTGCCCGGTGATTTCACGGCATAAAGCCGGGCCGGGCGATGACTGCCATTACGGCGTTGTTGCCCGGTGTCGCGCAAACACTCCTGTGCCAGCACCTGTTTGCGGAAATTACGTTTATCGAGCGCTTCACCGAGGATGCATTCATAGACTTTCTGCAGTTCACTCAGGGTGAAATGCTCCGGCATGAATTGCAGCGCAATGGTTGAATAATCCAGCTTGGCCTTGAGCCGCGCATGCGCCATGCGCGTGATCAGATCATGATCGAAAGCGAGCGGCGGCAACTGGCTGACCGGAAACCAGGCGGCGTCACTGGCATCACTCGCCGCACGCACCTGTACCCGATCCGGTGGCACCAATGCGAAATAGACCACCGAGATCACGCGTTCACGCGGATCGCGGCCGGGTGTGCCATAGGTGTAAAGTTGCTCGAGATACACACCCGTCACACCGGTTTCTTCTTCCAGTTCACGCAGGGCGCAGGCTTCGAGGTCTTCATCAATTTCAATAAAGCCGCCCGGCAGCGCCCAGTGCCCCTTGTAGGGTTCGCCTCCGCGCTGGATCAACAGCAATTCCAGCCGTTCTTCACGGATGGTGAACAGCACCACATCCGTGGTGACGGCCGGGTGTGGATATTCGTAAGTAAAGGGCATGGCCTCAAGTTAGTGTAAAAGTTACACAAAATAATAGTGTAGTATTTACACTAAATCAAGAAACTACCGGAAATTGATTATAGATATGGCAATAATTGAGCTAAAACCAGAATTAAAATAACCAAACAAACGATCAATAAGTGTCGATTAGCTTTTTTCTGTCTGGCCTTTGCAATATTAGAAAGGGCTTGCTGATGCTGCTGGATTCGGTTGAACAACACCTCTTGCCGCTCCAGTAAAGTTTTTAAGCTTTCTTCGTCTTTGATGGCTTTAATATCAAGATTATTTAATTCATGGGTGTCTTTATGGATTTCTATCAGTACAGCATCCATATCTTTATCCCCGGATAATTTGGGAAGATTATTTTGTTCGAGATAGTTGTTATGTTTCTCCTGTGCATAATCCCCAATAGTTTTTGCATCAAGCGTGAGATAGTTTAAGTGAATGTTGATGAGATTATTAGGTTCGTCAATAAAGTTTCTATTATACCATTTGACTTTGATTTTATATTTGTTGATGTCATGAACCAGAAGCCGTAAGAAATAGTGTTTTGCTTGCGCTCCGTGACCGCTAATCGTTTGTGAAAACAAGATGAGGTGTTTTATATCGCTCCAAGGAATATTTCCAAGGAGTTTGAATTCAATCCCTGCAACATTGATTTTGATATATGGTTTGTTCCAGTTCTGAAGAAGGCGGAATAATGGAATTAAGAAAAATATTGCAAAAAATATTAAAAATAAAGCAACCCAGATCAGGCCATCATAATTTAACAAGTGTACGCTAATACCAATAGATGAGATTGATATTATTAACAATGATGTGAGATGAACATACTTGTGCCGCGCCAATATATAACCATTTTTCTGCAATATATCGGCGTCCTGTTTTGATCTGGCAAAGTCGCGGATCTTTGCTTCTGAAATCAGTATTACGAAACCCGTCAGGAATATGAATAACATCAGCCACGGACTGGATTGTGGAGAGAATGAGTAATGATTTATTGATGCCGCATAAAAGATTTTAACAAGCAAGACTACGGCCAGTATCTGAGTGATACGCCATGCTAAAACCATATGTTCCTCCTTGAGTGAATAATCTTGAAACTATTCGGAACGGCCTTCTTGAGGCTTTTTCTTGAGTTGTATTCCGAGCTCGCGTAGCTGTTTGGGTGCGGCCACAGACGGAGCGCCGGTCAATGGGCAGGCCGCCGTCTGGGTTTTGGGGAAGGCGATCACATCGCGGATGCTGTCGGCACCGCACATGAGCATCACCAGACGATCGAGACCGAACGCCAGACCACCATGCGGCGGGCAACCATAATCCAGCGCATTAATCAGGAATCCGAATTTCTCGTCTGCTTCTTCGTCCTTGATGCCGAGTAACGCCAGCACCGCGCGTTGCATGTCCGGGCGATGAATACGCACCGAGCCGCCACCGAGTTCGGTGCCGTTTAGCACCATGTCATAAGCGCGTGACAGACACTTGCCCGGATTGGCTTCGAGATCGGCAATCGAATCAATCTTGGGCGCGGTGAACGGATGGTGCAGGGCATCCCAGCGTTTTTCATCGTCGTTGTATTCAAACATCGGGAAATCCACCACCCACAACGGCCGCCATTCACCCTGCAACAGGTTCATGTCCGCGGCTACACGATTACGTAACGCGCCTAGCGCATCGTTCACAATTTTTTTCTTATCGGCACCAAAGAAAATCAGATCACCGGATTTTGCGCCGGTACGTTTAAGGATTTCCGCGATTACTTCCTTCGGCAGGAATTTCAGAATCGGTGACTGTAATCCGTCCGGGACGGAATTCACATCATTGATCTTGATGTACGCGAGACCTTTAGCACCGAAGTTCGCGACATACGCGGTGTAATCATCAATTTCCTTGCGGCTGAGTTTGCCGCCTTCCGGCACGCGCAACGCGGCCACGCGTCCGTCAGGAGTGTTCGCCGGACCGGAGAACACTTTGAATTCGACCGTCTTCATCAGGTCGGACAGTTCGGTGAGTTCGAGCGGATTGCGCAAATCAGGACGATCACTGCCAAAGCGATGCACAGCTTCAGCATAAGTCATGCGCGGTAACGGCGCGGGCAGATCTACACCAATCGCATCCTTGAACAACTTGAGGATCATTTCTTCCATGATCGCCATAATCTGTGACTCATCAAGGAAAGAAGTTTCAATATCGAGCTGGGTAAATTCCGGCTGACGATCCGCACGCAGGTCTTCATCACGGAAACAACGCACGATCTGGTAATAGCGATCCATGCCGGACATCATCAGGATCTGTTTGAACAACTGCGGTGATTGGGGCAGGGCAAAGAACGACCCTTCATGGGTGCGGCTCGGCACCAGGTAATCACGCGCGCCTTCTGGCGTGGCTTTGGTCAGCATCGGGGTTTCGATTTCAATGAAGCCCTTGCTGTCCATGAAATCCCGGAGTATCGAAGCCACCTTCGCGCGCAGACGAATGTTGTACTGCATTTGCGGGCGGCGCAGATCGATGTAGCGATAACGCAGGCGCGTATCGTCTGCCACCTTGTCTTCGTCGATCTGGAACGGCGGGGTCTTGGCCTTGTTGAGGATTTCAATATTGTGCGCCAGCACTTCAATCTCGCCGGTGGGCATGTTCTTGTTCACCGTGCCTTCCGGGCGGTGACGAATCTTGCCGGTAATTTTCAGTACGAATTCATTGCGCACGGAATCAGCGATGGCAAAGGCCTCGGCGCGATCCGGATCAAACACAATCTGCGCGATGCCTTCACGATCACGCAGATCGATGAAAATCACACCGCCGTGATCGCGGCGGCGATGGGCCCAGCCGCATAACTCAACCGTCTGGTCGAGCATGGAAGCATTCAGTTGTCCGCAATAGTGGCTGCGCATAGGTTCCGTAGTGAAAATCTCTTGATAAACAAAGGCGGGCATCTTACGAGCCCGCCTCAAATAGCGCAAGTTTACCATGCCTCAGAGGCATGGTTTGCCGGCATCAATCGGATGACGAGGTTTCAGTCTTCTTCGGGGTCGGAGTAGTTTCCGTCGCGGCCGGTTTGGATTCCGTGGTGGTTGCAGGTTTGTCCGTTTCCTTGGTCGTAGTTTCCGCAGGTTTCTTGCTGTCGCCCTTGGTTTTGGGTTTGTCCTTGAAATCGGTCACGTACCAGCCCGTGCCTTTAAGGTGAAAGGCCGGAGCGGAGATGCGTTTACGCAGGGTGGCTTTGGCACAGGCGGGGCATTCCGTCAGGGGCGCATCGCTGAACTTCTGGATGGCTTCCATCTGGTGGCCACAGGCACTGCATTCATATTCATAAATCGGCACGGCAAATCCTCATCTGATTGCTGACAACAAGTCTACAGGGTTGGTTATGATTTGGCGGGGAAAATAGGGGCGGGTAGTAATAAAATCAAGCGCGAAATGGCCGGGATTAAGGGTTTTTGTCCGGAACAGCACCCCTAATCCGCCCGAGAGGTTGCCATCTCCGAAATCTTCGGTATTATCGCCGTTCTTTCAAGACTCAGGTCAGGATCGATACCCTGACCGTCATTCCCGCGGAAGCGGGAATCCAGTAAAAAAAGCGGTTGTCTACTGGATGCTGGCTTTCGCCAGCAAGACGAAACGAAAGCAATAATGCTGCGGCATGGATGCCATGAAACAATTCAAATAGGGTCGTTAGCTCAGTTGGGCGAGGCCGATTCTGAAAAATGTCCGGTGGACATTTTTCCGGCCGAGCGCCTTGTCAGTGGATGACAAGGCTGGAGGTTAGCGAAGGCGATAATGTTTCGGCAGGGATGCCGGGTAAAATTTCAATTAGGGTCGTTAGCTCAGTCGGTAGAGCAGCTGGCTTTTAACCAGTTGGTCGACAGTTCGAATCTGTCACGACCCACCATTCATTAAATAATTATTGAATCTTCATCTCCGCCGCATCACTCTTACCTTTATTATCCGACCAACTGATCTTTAATGTATCGCCCGGTTGTGCGCCCGCAAATATGAATGAGAGATAGGGATTGCTGGAAACGGCGCGACTCCAGTCACAGTTGAGGATAAGTTTGTCGCCGTGATGTACGGTGACGTTTTCGATGTAATGTGCAGGAATCAGCTCTCCCGATTCCGGATCAGTTTCATAACCGGTATGCATGGGGTGGCGGATGATAGCGCGTACGGTAGTGAGGCCGTCGCGCATGCTGGTACGTACCTTGATGCTGGAGCTCATGTGCCGCACCCGCCAGCCACGACTTCTACGAACTTGCGTGTGCTGTAGAGTTTCCCTTCGGATTTAACGATGGTCACGATATCGGAAGGTTCGGCAACTTTGATGCGTGTGGCGATCGTGCCGGAACACTCCGGGCTGAGATTGAAACTGGCAATCAATGGATTGGGATTTTTCTCTACCAGGATTGTGATCGATTCAACTTTCGGAAGTGTTGTTTTGATTTCCACCGGAACCACGGCGCCGTTTTCCACGACGTCATGCACACCGATTTCAATGGCATCACTCGCAGTAATCGCTTCACCCGGAAAAAATTCCGCCAAAGCATCTGCTTCGGTTTCTGCAGCGAATGCAGTTTTGTTTCTGGCATAGGCCAGCAGGGGGTTCAGCAGGCCGGTAACGCCAGCCACGACGGCTGCAACCATTGCAGCGCCGCCCTGTAAAAATGTTCTACGTGTGAAATTCATTTCAGTGTGTAACTGTCCGGCGCGAGTTCGAGTTCTCGTTCAATTTGCAATTCATACTCGAGTTGTGCCAACCGCGCCTTGATGCGTTCCATCTGATAATAACTCAGGTCAGTCTGACGCTGGGCAAACTTCAGCCGTTCTATCGCAAGATGTGTGCCGCCGAGCAAATAGTAATACTCTGCCTTGGCGATGTCGGATTCGCCAAGCGCCCCTGATTCCGCTTCCGCCTGCGACAGCAAATCATAATAGAGCAGGCTGGGCTCATGCGTGCGGCCGTAATCACGTAACAATTGTCGCGCGTTCTCCGGCTGTCCCGCATCCAGCAGGGCGCGTGAGAAACCGGCGACGACCGGCCAGTAATCCGGATAAAGCTTGTGTGCTTCCTGATAAAGCCCGACGGAGTTGGTGAAATTGCGGCGCGAGGCTTCCAGCCGTGCGGCGGCCAGCAGGTAGTAAACATTTTCATTGTCTTCATCCAGCAGGATCTGTAATTGTTTTTTGGCGCGGTTGTATTCCGCGGCATTGGTGAGTGCAATCACATATCCGTAACGTGCAGACTCGATGTCCGGATAGCCGCCGGATTCGATGGCGTTCTCAAAAAATTTGATGGCTTCGCCGGGTGTCTTGAATGATTCGGCCATCAGCTTGGCGCGTACCAGTTTGAATGTGGCTGTGCTCTGGTAGGGTTTGCGCGGATATTGTTCCGCCCGGGAGATGGACTCTGCAATGCGGTTGCTGGTCAGGGGGTGCGTCATCAGGTATTCAGGCGCATTGCCCTGGTAATAACGCGAGGTTTGCTGCAGCTTTTTGAAAAAATTCGGCATGCCAAAGGGATCAAAATTACTGCGGGCAAGCAATTGCATGCCCACACGATCGGCTTCTTCTTCATTCGCACGGGTGAAATTGATCTGGTATTGCGAGCTGAAACCGGCCACAGCGGCCAATGCGGCCTGACCAGCCTGGGGATTGGCAATACCGATCAGTATGGCGCCGATCATGGCCGCCATGGTGGGCAAACCGAATTTGTCCGCCACTTCATAGGTACGGGCCATGTGCCGCTGGGTAACGTGTGCAATTTCATGGGCCAGCACGCCGGCCAGTTCACTTTCACTGTCGGAGTTCAGGATCACGCCGCTGTTGACACCCACCACTCCGCCCGGCGCAGCAAAGGCATTAATCGCCGGATTCCTGATGACAAAAAATATGAATGACACCTGATTGCCGTCACTGTTGGCAACCAGGGAGTAACCTATAGACTGAATGTAGGAGTCCACTTCAGGATCCTGAATGACGTCGGTGGACTGTCGCACCTGACGCATGATGGCCTGGCCCAGCCGCCGTTCAAATTCAGGCGTGATGACGCTGCCGGAGGGATCGCCGATGTCCGGAAGATTGTGACTGTCGCCGGCATTTACTGTTAGCGGCAGCAGTAAACCCACGAGGAGCATGTTAAAGAGATGTTTCACTGAATCTGGTCTGTCTAAAAATTGTCGGATATATTGAGAGTTAACTGATGAATTCAAGTTCCGCCGCAACAGTATTGAATGGAAATCCGGTTCAGCCAGAAATCCTATACATTTTAGAACTTTAGCATACCCAACCGGGTGCTTTATTAACTTATTGTTAACGGGGAGTTTTTTGCGTCCATGAGCAAAATCAAAAATGCCTTTTATGCGCAGTCTGGCGGAGTCACGGCGGTCATCAATGCCTCAGCTTGCGGCGTGCTGGAAACAGCCCGCAAGCACAAAAACAAGATTGGCAAGGTCTATGCCGGACGCAATGGCATTATCGGCGCTTTGACCGAAGATTTGATTGATACCAGCGCTGAGTCTGCAGCGGCCATTCGTGCATTGAAACATACCCCGGGCGGTGCATTCGGCTCCTGCCGCTACAAGCTCAAGGGGCTCGACAAAAACCGGGCTGAATATGAGCGGCTCATCGAAGTGTTCAAAGCGCATAACATCGGCTATTTCTTTTATAACGGCGGCGGGGATTCCGCAGATACCTGTCTCAAGGTTTCGCAGTTGTCTGAAACCATGGGTTTCCCGATTCAGGCCATCCACGTACCGAAGACGGTGGATAACGATTTACCGATCACGGATCAATGTCCCGGTTTCGGATCCGTCGCGAAATATATCGCCGTTTCGATAAGGGAAGCAGCGCTGGATGTGATGTCCATGTCACGCACCTCTACCAAGGTGTTTATTCTTGAAGTCATGGGCCGGCATGCAGGCTGGATCGCAGCCGCTGCAGGGCTCGCCGGTGAGAAAGCGGGAGATCCGCCGCATGTGATCCTGTTTCCGGAAATTACATTCAATGAAGAAAAATTTCTGACAAAGGTGAAAGAGAGCGTCGATAAATACGACTATTGCGTGATCGCCGTTTCCGAAGGCGTGCGCAATCCGGAAGGCAAGTTTCTCGCGGAAGCGGGAACCCGAGATGCTTTCGGGCATGCGCAGCTCGGTGGTGTGGCAGTTGAAATCGCACAGCTCGTGAAATCAAAACTCGGATACAAATATCATTATGCCGTTGCGGATTATCTGCAACGTTCCGCACGGCACATCGCTTCAAAGGTCGATGTGGATCAGGCCTATGCGGTTGGCAAGGCGGCGGTTGAATTTGCGCTGAAGGGTTACAATGCTGTAATGCCGGCCATTGTGCGTGTATCAAGCAAACCCTACCGTTGGAAGATTGGCATGGCGAAACTCAGCGATGTGGCCAATCATGAAAAAATGTTGCCACGGAATTACATTACCAAAGACGGCCATGGCATCACCACTGCCTGCCGCAACTATCTTGCGCCGTTAATTACGGGTGAAGCGTATCCACCGTATGAAAAGGGGCTGCCGAAATACGTGACACTCAGAAACAAACCGGTGAAGAAGAAACTTAAAACGGCGTTCAAGGTTTAAGCCACTTGAGTGTGCCATGCCCGGCACAGTAGCCGCTGGCAAAACAGGCAGTGAGAAGATAACCGCCGGTGGGTGCGTCCCAGTCCAGCATTTCTCCGGCGCAGAACACACCGGGCAGTTTTTTGAGCATTAAATTTTTATCAAGCTCTTCAAATGCTATTCCGCCTGCTGTGCTGATGGCTTCTGCAATAGGGCGTGTGGCCCGCAAAGTCAGCGGCAGGGATTTGATTGTGTGCGCGAGTTTTTCCGGAGCCCTGAATTCTTCTTTATCCAGCACTTCATACAACAGTGCTGCCTTGATACCTTTAAGGCCGGTACGTTTGCGTAAATGATTGGATATGGATTCTGATCCGCGCGGCTTTACTAATTCAGTGAGGATGGCCGCTTTTGATCTGTCCGGTGCCAGGTCAAGTTCAATCATGGCTGAACCCTTATGTCTGATCAGTTCGCGCAACAGGTCAGAGTGCGCATAGATCAGGCTGCCTTCAACACCGGTTTCAGTCAGGATGAATTCGCCAGCATGCTCAATACGGCTTCCACGCACATCGGTGAATTTGATGATCACAGACTTTACCGGTTGTCCGGCATAACGGTTACGCAGATGTTCTGACCAGCCAACATCAAAACCGCAATTCGAGGGCTGCAGTTCGTTGATGTGTATATCGCGATCAGAAAGTATCTGTGCCCATGAAGCATCAGAACCGAGCTGGGGCCAGCTGCCGCCACCGAGTGCGAGCACAACAGCGCCTGCTTTAATCGCGAGTTTCCCTTCCGGTGCCGTAAAGATCAACTCATCATTCGCGTTCCAGCCGTACCAGCGATGCCGTGCATGAAACTGAACGCCGTTACTGCGCAAGTGGTGCAGCCAGGCGCGGAGCAGGGGCGCGGACTTCATTTCTGCAGGAAACACCCGGCCGGAAGATCCGGTAAAAGTTTTGATACTCAGTTGCTGTGCCCAGTTTCGTAATGCATCCGGCCCGAAGGCATTCAGTATCGGTTCAAGATGTATGCGGCCCGAACCATAGCGATTCAGAAATCGATCAAAGGGCTCGGCATGGGTCAGGTTCAGACCGCCCTTGCCGGCCAGCAGGAACTTGCGGCCGACGGAGGGCATGGCATCGTAGAGATCAACCCGGATTCCGCCGTTGCTCAGGACTTCCGCGGCCATCAGTCCCGCAGGTCCGCCACCGACGATGACAACCGCTTTTGATGTCGTGCTGTTCAATACCCTGGTCCCCTGTTTTTGGCGCCGTGCGGCTTTGCACCGGCCCGGTATCACAGTACAATCGCCGCATTTTATTGCAATCTTGAATAATGAGGGGCGTAAAAGCCCCCAGTTGTAGCTCGCGTCTGACTTTGGTTTGAAAATTTGTTGAAAACGTAATGAGCGAAGGTCAGACGAGGCGAAAACCGGCGGGAAAGCGGAGTTTACACATCAGTAAATGAGCATTTCACGGCGGTTTTTAACGAAGTATGACTGAGCGCAGTAGTTTTCAACAAATTTTCCAGGGGAGAAAATCAATATGTCAGCTTTAGGTTTTGCCTTGCTCTGCGGAGTACTGGCGATTGTATATGGTGTCTGGTCCGTGCGCTGGATTCTGGCGCAGCCGCAGGGGAATGATCGCATGCGCGAGATTGCCTCAGCTGTGCAGCAGGGTGCTTCCGCTTACCTCAACCGGCAATACACCACGATCAGCATGGTCGGTGTCGTACTGTTCCTGGCGCTGGGGATGGCGCTGGACTGGTATACCGCGGTTGGGTTCCTGATTGGTGCCGTGTTGTCCGGTGCAGCTGGTTATATCGGTATGAATATTTCTGTACGCGCCAACCTGCGCACAGCCGAAGCCGCTAACAATGGTCTTAATGCCGCATTACAGGTTGCGTTCCGTGGCGGTGCCATCACTGGCATGCTGGTGGTGGGTCTGGGTTTGATCGGTGTGGCCGGTTATTACGCTGCGCTATTGAAGATGGGTCTGGATACTGATGCGGCATTACACGCACTGGTGGGCCTCGCCTTCGGCAGTTCACTCATTTCAATTTTCGCGCGTCTTGGCGGCGGGATTTTTACCAAGGGCGCAGACGTAGGCGCTGATCTGGTCGGTAAAGTTGAAGCCGGAATTCCGGAAGATGATCCCCGCAACCCTGCAGTGATTGCCGATAACGTCGGTGATAACGTGGGTGATTGTGCCGGTATGGCCGCAGACTTGTTTGAAACCTACGCCGTCACCATTGTCGCCACCATGTTGCTCGGCGGCTTGATGATGAAAGGTGCTGGTGATAATGCGATGTTGTATCCACTGGCGCTCGGTGGTGTGTCTATCATTGCGTCCATCATCGGCACATTCTTTGTGCATGTGAAGCCGGGCGGTTACATCATGGGCGCGTTGTACAAAGGGCTGATTGTCGCGGGCGCCATCTCAGCTGTGGCATTTTATTTTGTCACGGACAAAATGATGGGCGACGCTGCTGGCGGGCTTTATGGTTGTGCACTGATTGGTCTGGCCCTCACCGCAGCGATGGTGTGGATCACTGAATACTACACCGGTACACAGTACTCCCCGGTAAAGCACATCGCCCAGGCCTCTACGACCGGCCATGGCACCAACATCATTGCCGGCCTGGGTATTTCCATGAAATCAACGGCACTGCCGGTGCTGGCCGTGTGTATCAGCATCTGGGCTGCGTATGATCTGGCCGGCCTTTATGGTCTGGCCATCGCTGCCACCTCCATGTTGTCCATGGCTGGCATCATCGTGGCGCTGGATGCGTATGGCCCGATTACAGACAACGCCGGTGGCATTGCCGAGATGGCCGGGCTCGATGAAAAGATCCGCAACATCACCGATCCGCTGGATGCCGTGGGTAATACCACCAAGGCAGTGACCAAAGGTTATGCGATCGGCTCTGCCGGTCTCGCAGCGCTCGTGCTGTTTGCTGACTTCACGCACAGTCTCGAAGCAGCACAGAAGCTGGTCGAATTCCGTCTGGATGATCCGGCAGTGATTATCGGTCTCTTTATCGGTGGCTTGATTCCTTATCTGTTTGGTGCCATGGCGATGGAAGCGGTCGGCCGTGCCGCCGGTTCCGTCGTGATCGAAGTGCGCCGTCAGTTCAAGGAGATCAAAGGGATCATGGAAGGCACCGCCAAGCCGGACTATTCCCGCGCGGTGGACATGCTGACCAAGGCCGCTATCAAGGAAATGATTGTGCCGTCACTCCTGCCGGTGCTGGTGCCTGTGATTGTTGCCTTTGGTATGGAAGCGCTGATGGGTGAAGGCGCAGGTGTTAAGGCGCTGGGTGGTTTGCTGGTGGGCACCATCATCACCGGTATTTTTGTCGCCATTTCCATGACCGTTGGCGGCGGCGCCTGGGACAATGCCAAGAAATATATTGAAGATGGCAATTTCGGCGGCAAGGGTAGTGAAGCCCACAAGGCCGCTGTGACCGGCGATACTGTCGGCGATCCGTACAAGGACACCGCCGGACCTGCGGTCAATCCGTTGATCAAGATCATCAATATTGTTGCGTTGCTGATCGTGCCGTTGTTGTAAAAAGAAGTGGTATTGAACTAATAGATCGTCGCCCCGGCGAAGCTTGCCCCGTGCTACGACACGGGGGCCGGGGCCCAGTAGAAAATATTTTTTGACTGGATTACATCCTTAGCTCCGTAAGCGGCACATCCCTGTGCCACTCCTCCGGCTTTCGCCGGAATGACGAAACTTGTACATTAAGCGCCATAAGTTGATCCTTATGGCGCTTTTTTATGTCCAAAATAGTTATTATCAGTTTGTTTCTGCTGGTCACGGAAACGCCACAGAGCGTTTCGATTGAAGATTTCTTCCAGCGTGAATGTGAAGCGGGTAAAACACAGGCCTGCGAAAAAGTGACTGAACTGTCAGCCAGTCGTGTCAATCAGGAGCGGCTGGAAAAGCGATCACATGAATTCTGGAAAGAGGTCAACACTGATGAGCTGATGCTTGATCCGAAAAAACCTGACTTGCAGGATGCTTATCCGTTAGTGATGCGTGATTTTATCAAGATGGAAACTGAAGCAGGCAGTACGGAAACCCTGGATGAAGAACGTCTGTCTCAATGCGCAGCCCATTACCATAATCACTGGATCAACCGGAAAATGTGGTGGCCGATGCTCGAAGGCGGCACGCCAGACTGGCCTTCAATCTACAATTATATCGTTGATCATTATTATGGTTATTGCCTGAGACTGCACTGATCAAGTAATGTTTTGGTTTCATAAAGCGGTAAACCCATCACGCCGGAATAACTGCCTTCCAGCCGTTCTATAAATGCGGCGGCATGCCCCTGTATTGCATAACCGCCCGCCTTGCCAATGGGTTCACCGGTTTCGCAATATTGTTTGATCTCGTGATCGCGCAGTGGTTTGAAATTAACCCGGCTGATGCTGGTGATTATTTTTTCTTCCGCCCTGCAGATGACCGCCACGGCTGAATAGACGTAATGTGTACGGCCGGAAAGTTGTTTGAGCATGGCGGCGGCTTGATTAACGTTCTCCGCTTTGCCCAGGATCACATCATCAAGAATCACAGAGGTGTCAGCACCGATAACAGCATAAGGCTCTGCGGATTTAATCATCGCTCTTCCGGCACGCGCCTTGTCCGATGCCACACGTTCCACATACGCGCGAGGATGTTCCTTCCCGTTCCAGTGTTCATCAATTTCCACATCCAGCACTTCAAATTGCAAACCGATCTGTTGCAGGAGTTGCTGGCGGCGTGGAGATTTGGAGGTCAGATAGATTTTCATTTATCAAGTATTATCCGTCATTCCCGCGAAAGCGGGAATCCAGTATATAAAAAAGAGAAGCCGGCGGTGATAATCCAAAAGAGATCTTTAAATGGCTGGCCCGGAGAATTATTTGATCTGGATTACATCCTTGGCTCCGTAAGCGGCACATCCCTGTGTCACTACTCCGGGTTCCACTGCGCGGCCCCGGAATGACAAACTGTATAGTTCATTCCCTGTGATACGGATGATTGTTCATAATCGTCCAGGCGCGGTATATCTGTTCCGCCAGAACTATACGCACCAATGCATGTGGCAACGTTAATTCTGATAATGACCATAACATATCAGCAGATTTTTTGAGATCGTCTGCGAGTCCATCAGCACCGCCAATAATAAAACTCAAATCGCATCCTTGCCGGGACCATGATTCAAGTTTTTTGGCGAGTTGCGGACTGGTCAGTTGCTTGCCATGTTCATCAAGGACTATGAGTACAGAGCCCGCTGGAATGGCTGCGCGTATGCGCTTCGTTTCATCTTCAATAATTTTACCTGCCGATGCTGTTTTGCCGCGTTTGGCAGGTGAGAGTTCTATCAGGTTGAGTTTAAGCTCGCGCGGCAGACGTTTGTTGAATTCGTTAAACCCGCTGGTAATCCAGTCAGGCATGCGGTGGCCAACAGAAACAAGGTGGGCGCGCACTCAGGCAGAGGATTTTTGCTGGTTGTCAGGCGACCAGAGTTTTTCCAGTTGATAATACTCTCTGACCACCGGCCGCATGATATGGACGATCACATCACCGAGATCCAGCAATGCCCAGTCACCCTGCTGAACACCTTCCACGCCCAGGGGTTTTATATGGTGTTCTTTCATGCTGTCCAGCACCTTGTTGGCCAGCGCCTTGACCTGCCGGTCGGAATTACCACTGGCGATGATCATGATATCGGTGATGGAGGTCAGACGGCGTACATCGAAAAACCGGATGTCATAGGCTTTGAGGTCTTCAAGGGCATCCTGCACAAGGCGTGAGAGTTCTTTCGCTTTCATTTAATGAGTAGCACCGTAAAGGTTGTGGGTTTGAATGTAGTGGATAATTGTTTCCGGCAACAAACCAGTTGGTTCCTGCCCGGCATGAAATAATCCACGTATTTGGGTCGCGGAGATATCAAGCATGGGGATTTCCAGTTCAAATATCCTGCCACAGGTGTGCTTATGCAGATCGTTAATATCGGTTGATATCTGTTCTTGCAATGTTTTTTTTAATTCCGGATTTTCAGGACTGATCGTGGTGCCCGGACGGTGAGCAATGATTATATGGCAGTATTCCAGTAGTTCGTCCCAACGCCGCCAGGTGTGCAGTACATTAAAAGCGTCTGCGCCCAGTATCAAACATAATGACGCATTTTTGTTTTGTTCATGCAAGGCTATGAGCGTGTCAATGGTATAAGAGACGGAGTGCCGTTGCAGTTCCAGATCATCCACTTTCAGTCCTGTGGTATTCATAACGGCCAGCCGCAACATGGCCAGTCGCTGATCGGGCGTGGCCACCGGCTGCTGCCGATGGGGTGGTGTATGCAAGGGGATCAATCTGACTTCCCGCAGTTGCAACCGCTCATAACATGAGGTGGCAAGGTGCAAATGACCGTTATGAATGGGATCAAATGTGCCGCCGAGGATGCCAACAGGCTTCATGTAACGCGTGAAACGTGACAAATCGGCAGGATTGCCGATTTGCACAGCGCAAGCTGCCCAAAGGACACAGCACAAGGATGTGCTGTGTGAGGAGTGAAGCCTGAAGTGCAAGAAAACGAGATACGCTTCACGAGATACGCTTCACGTACGTATAGAGCCATCGCCAATCACAACGTATTTTAGTGAAGTCAGGCCTTCCAGTCCGACCGGGCCACGCGCATGGAATTTATCGGTGCTGATCCCGATCTCGGCGCCGAGCCCGTATTCAAAACCATCAGCAAAGCGGGTGGAGGCATTTACCATCACGGAACTCGAATCTACTTCGCGCAGGAATCGATCCGCGCGTTGTTTGTCTTCCGTGATGATGCTGTCGGTGTGATGAGAGCCATAGGTCTCGATATGATCGATGGCTTCATCCAGACCATTCACAATGCGCAATGACATAATCGGGGCGAGATATTCAGTCCGGTAGTCTTCTTCTGTAACCGGTTTAATCCAGGACAGGATCTTTTGTGCCTTGTCGCTGCCGCGTATCTCCACGCCTTTTTCCTTCAACATCGGTCCAAGTTTTTCGAGTACCGGTTTGGCGACTGCTTCCGCTACCAGTAAACACTCCATGGTGTTGCAGGTACCATAGCGCTGGGTTTTGGCATTGAAGGCGACCTTGATTGCTTTATCCAGATCGGCTCGATCATCGATATAGACATGGCAAATACCATCCAGATGTTTGATCACCGGCATGCGTGCCTCGGCACTTACGCGTTCTATTAACCCCTTGCCGCCGCGCGGAACGATCACATCCACGTAATTCTGTGAGCGGAGTAAGGCACCGACAGCAGCGCGGTCGGTGGTTTCGATGACCTGCACGGCATCCGCAGGCAGATGGGCCTTGATCAATCCATCGCGTATGCATGCCGCGATAGCCTGATTGGAATGGAGGGCTTCGGATCCACCACGCAAAATCGTGGCGTTGCCCGCTTTCAGGCACAAGCCGGCCGCGTCCGCAGTGACATTCGGACGTGATTCATAAATGATGCAGACGACACCCAGCGGCACTCGCATCTGCCCGACCTTGATGCCGGTCGGCCGTTCGCGGAATTCTGTCATTTGCCCGACCGGATCCCCCAGCAGGGCGACCTGACGCAGGCCGTCGGCCATGCTTTTGATGCGAGCCGGAGTGAGCTCCAGCCGATCCAGCATGGCGGCATCGAGGCCATTTTCTTTACCTTTCTGCAAATCTTTTTTATTGGCTTCAATCAGGTTCTGCTGACGTTCGAGAATGATGGTGGCGATATTTTCCAGTGCCGCATTTTTGCTGGCTGTATCGGCACGAGCCATGACGCGTGAGGCAGCGCGTGCACGTTTACCGGTTTCGTCTATGTATTTTTCAATATTCATTCTGTTCAGACAGTAAAAGTCTGTTTGTTCAACGGATGGCTGCTTAATGCCAGCAGAAATTCTTCAAGCATGTCCCAGCCCAGAATCCGGTCCGCGCTTTTAAGTTTGCGTTCAGTGCGTATGGCGAAACGCAACAGTTCATGCAAATCAGAAGCCCGGTGACGTTGCAGAGCCATCTTGATAACAGGTTTTTTGTTGTCCCAGGTTTTCTGCATGGCAAAAGCCTGTTCCAGCGAAGTGCCATTTTCCTTCAGCCAGGCGAGTGAACATATCGGCCTGAAATCCCACATCAAGGCTCCCAGCACGGCCATAGGCTCTGCGTCTTCACTTTCAAGTCCGCGTAACATGCGTATGGCCCGCGCAGTATTACCGGTAAGTGCAGCACGGATCATTTCAAAGACATCAAAACGTGTGGAGTCAGTCACTGCCGCCTGTACATCCTCTGCAGTAATCTGGTTTTTATCTACCAGCAGACAAAGTTTTTCAATCTCCTGTCTGGCGGCAAGCAGGTTGCCTTCAATCCGTTGCGCGATCAAGCCTGATGCTTCGGCAGTTATTTGTTTGCCGAGTTGCCGCCCGCGTTGCTGGATCCATCCGGGCAACTCAGGTGCTGCAATGGGCCAGACCTGTATGGTCACCCCCGCTTTGTCCAGGGCGGTGTACCATTTGCTTTGCTGTGACTGTTTATCAATTTTGTCCGAGGTGATCAGTAATACGGTGTCCACAGGTGGTTTGGCTGCATACTCAGTGAGCACCGCGCCACCTTCTTTCCCGGGTTTGCCACTGCCAAGCCGCACATCGAGCAAACGCTTCGACGCAAATAATGACAAAGCCGCCGATTCCTCGATCAGCGAGTTCCAGTCGAAGCCGCTGGTGGCATCAAACACAATGCGTTCAGCGAAATCATTTCTATGGGCATGCTGGCGTATGGCGTCAGCACATTCCAGCACCTGCAACGGTTCATCGCCGCTGATCAGATAGACGGGCGCAAGTGATGATTTGGCGAGATGTCCCTGGAGTTGGTCGGCCCTGAGGCGCATCAGTTCTGGCTGGTGACGGCCTGCAGTCTGCGTAATACGTTGGACGCTGTACTCTTGCTCATGTCGCGGTGCAGTTGATTGCCCTCATCAAATTTGCTGAGTACGGCATCTTCGTCAAAAGTGAAGTCCCGGCGTGCCGAGATCGGTTCATTGTCCACCAGCCGTTCGCCATTCTTGTCTGTAATGGACATAAAGGCATTGTAATAGATTTCATATTCTTCAGCCTTGCCGGTCGTTGAAGAGACCGTCAGAACTTTCTGTTCAAAATTTTCGCCCTGAATGGAAATCACATAGTCAGCTTCTTTGGAGGTCTTGGCCAGGGGGATGTCGGCAAATTGTAATTGCTCACGCACATCCCTGACCAGAAAACCGGACTCATTCGACTGTACATAGACTTTGTACTGTTTAAGTGATTCCAGATTGGAGCCGCGTAACTGGAAACCGCAGGCGGTAAGGCCGCCGATTAGAAGTAACAGCAGAATATACCGGATCAAGTGGTTCATATTTTAATTTTGAAATAGCGGGTTTATAGGCACAGTTTATGCCGGACTTCAGGAAACGACAATGTTCACCAGTCGACCGGGAACCACAATCACTTTCCTGATTTGCCGGCCTTCGGTGAAACGACTCACATTCTCATCGGCCAGGGCAATTTGCTCAATCTGTGCCTGGGTGGCCCCGGCAGGGACAGCAACCCGGCCGCGGAGCTTGCCGTTGACCTGTACCACCAGCTCAATTTCATCCTGTTGCAGGGCAGAGGGATCGGGTTCCGGCCAGGGCGCTGTGAGGATATCATCGCCGAATCCCAGTTCACGCCAGAGGTGATCACAAATATGTGGCGTGATGGGCGATAACAGACGCAACAGGATAGATATTCCTTCGGAATCCACACTGTGTTCGTTGTGGGCAGAATGTTCACTCAACAGATTCAGAATTTTCATCGCGGCGGAAACGACGGTATTGAACTGGAATTTGCCAAAGTCATAATTCGCCTGCCGCAAATTATCATGAATCTGGTGCCGCAATTTTTTTGCATCGGTATTCAGAGAACCATGATCTGAAACATCAATAACAGGCAGTTTCAGCTCACTGGCAAATGCCCACAGACGTTTGAGAAAACGGTAAGCCCCTTCAACCCCGGCATCTGACCATTCCAGAGTTTGTTCCGGAGGTGCGGCGAACATCATGAACAGCCGCGCCGTATCGGCCCCGTAATGTTCAATCAACGCCTGCGGATCGACGCCGTTGTTTTTGGATTTGGACATGGTGCCGATGCCGCCGGATTCGACCGGTTGTCCATCCGATTTTAATATGGCGCCCGTGCGTTGACCTTTGGCATCGACCTGAATGTCCACATCAGCCGGATTGAAATAACTGATGCGACCGTTGACTGGTTTACGGAAAAAGATTTCATTCAACACCATGCCCTGCGTGAGCAGATTGCTGAACGGTTCATCATATTTTACAAGACCAAGATCACGCATGACCTTGCTCCAGAAGCGCGAGTAGAGCAGATGCAGAATGGCGTGCTCGATGCCGCCGATATATTGATCGACTGGCATCCAGTAATCCACGCGTTTATCGACCATTGCTTTTGTGTTGTCCGGTGCACAATAACGGGCGTAATACCAGGATGAATCGACAAAGGTATCCATGGTGTCCGTTTCCCGCCGCGCCTCTTTGCCGCACTTCGGACATTTGCAGTGGATGAAATCGTCGCGTTTATTTAACGGATTACCGGAACCATCCGGCACACAGTCTTCCGGCAATACAACCGGCAATTGATCATCCGGCACCGGCACATCACCACAATGGTCACAATGAATGATCGGGATGGGACAACCCCAGTAACGCTGGCGCGAAATACCCCAGTCACGCAAACGCCAGTGCACTTGTTTGTCACCCAAGCCTTTGGTGTTGAGGTCAGCAGCGATGACATTAACGGCTTGTTCGTAATTCAAACCATCATATGTGCCTGAATTAATACATGTACCTATTGTTTTGTCGGCATACCAATCCTGCCACCTGTCAGTCGAGAAATTTTTGTTTGCAGCCGTGATGACTTGCTTGATTGACAATTTGTATTGTTTGGCAAAATGAAAATCACGCTCATCATGTGCGGGCACCGCCATCACGGCACCTTCGCCATACCCCATGAGCACATAGTTGGCGACCCAGACCGGGATTTGTTCACCGGTTAATGGATGAGTAACAGAAATTCCTGTCGGCATGCCTTTCTTTTCCATAGTCGCGAGGTCGGCTTCCATGACACTGCCACGTTTGCATTCATCGATGAATGCGGCCAATTGCGGATTTTTACCGCCCACAGAGGTAGCCAGCGGATGTTCAGCGGCCACAGCGCAATAGGTCACACCCATGATGGTGTCGGCGCGGGTGGTGAAGACCCACAACAACTCTTTCTTGCCATCGAGTTCATAGGGAAAGGCAAAGCGCACGCCATAACTCTTGCCGATCCAGTTGGCCTGCATGGTTTTCACACGTTCCGGCCAGCCGGACAATTTTTCCAGATCAGCCAGCAATTCTTCATTGTATTGCGTGATGCCGAGGTAGTAACCGGGAATCTCACGTTTCTCGACGATGGCACCGGTGCGCCAGCCACGGCCATCAATCACCTGTTCGTTGGCGAGTACGGTTTGATCGATCGGATCCCAGTTCACGACCTGGGTTTTTTTGTAGGCGATGCCTTTTTCCAGCATGCGCAGGAACAGCCACTGGTTCCAGTGGTAATACTCCGGTTTGCAGGTGGTGACTTCCCGGTCCCAGGCAATGGCAAAGCCCAGCGACTGCAATTGCTTTTTCATATAAGCAATGTTGTCGTAGGTCCATTGCGCCGGGGGTACATGGTTGGCCATGGCCGCATTTTCCGCCGGCAGTCCGAACGCATCCCAGCCCATCGGTTGCAGCACATTTTTTCCGCGCATACGCTGATAGCGGCTGATCACATCGCCGATGGTGTAATTGCGTACATGCCCCATATGCAGCTTGCCGCTGGGGTATGGGAACATGGACAGGCAATAGAATTTTTCCCGGGACGGATCTTCATTAACCTTGAAAGCGCCGGTGTCTTTCCAGCGTTTTTGTATTTCCGGTTCTATGCCAGCAGGGTTGTAGCGGTTTTCCATGGGTTCCATCGTTGATAAAAGCCGCAAGCATACCGCAGCGCAGTCGCGCTGAACAAGGTGAAGGGGACCGTGAATGAAAAAGGCCCCTTGCGGGGCCTTGCAGGAGGGGAAATGACTTATTCGGCTTTGCCGACTGTCAGAAGGTCGCGGTTATCATCAACGATGCTCTGGCCAATACCGCTCACACTGGCCAGTTCGTCTACTGATTTGAACGGGCCATTCTGTTCACGCCAGGCGATTATTGCGTCCGCCCGTTTTTCGCCCACACCCTTGATTTCCATCAGCGTTGCCTTGTCGGCGGTGTTGATGTCAATCGCGTCTGCAGCAAACACAGGGGAAATGCATGACATGAGTACGGCCAGTAAAATAGTTTTGATCAAGTACATAGTTGATACTCCTTTATCAGTAAGTTTTTTTAAAGCCCGTTCCTGTTGGATTAACGGGTGATGAAATCTTAAACATCTGCCATGCCGGATTGAAATCCTCCCGGTGAGGTAATTTCTGGTACCTGCATGTAAGTCTGCAAGTGGTATGGAGGTGAAAATAAAAAAACCCCGCCGGAGCGGGGTTTTTTACGACTATAGTATTGTCAGTTTCCGGTTTACCAGTAAGCCTGAGCGCGCATCATGAATGCGCTGGGCTCATCGCCATCCTGTATATCTCCAAGACGATCCAGCTCAAGCACGCTGACATAATTCGCCATGAACTTGAGATTGGGTGTCGGATACCAGTTGAGGCCTGCTGTGAAATTATCTGCTTCACCGCCGATTACCAGGCCATCGGTCAGATTAACGTTGCTATAACGCAAGGCCACCTGCCAGGCTCCAATGCCGCCTTTCCCAACCACACCAAACGGCTTGATACTCTTGAATGTGCCGCTCGGCAGATCATAAGGACGAGATTCGCCGGTCAGGAAGTAGCTGCCTTCGATGTAAAAGCCGTCGAAATCAAGATCCGGCGGCGCGGCAAGTCCGCCGCGGCTTACATCGACAGTGGTGTATTCGCCCTGAATGGATGCCGGACCGTAGACACCCGCGGCTTCAACGTTAAACATGGTGATGTCATCCACCGGGTTGGTGAATGTGCCCAGTGCGCCGGTGCTGACGATGCTGGTATCACCGGTTGCGGCGCTGAAGAAACCGGTTTCCGGTCTGGAGCTGAAGGCCTGCGCTTCGCGGCTCTGGCTGCCTCCAATGTAGGCACCTGCTACACCGAGATGTAACAGCTTGGGCCCATCCATGAAAGGCACAAAAGTACCACGGCCGACGATACCCCAGCCTTCATCAACACCCAGTGTTGGTGCAGTAGCGGCCGCAGTTGCGTTGTTGGAAAATATGCTGCCATGCACTGTGGCCTTTTCCATGAAGACGGTACTGGCACCGATGCCCATACGGCGGCTCAGAAGCGTACCAACGAACGTGCTGGCCAGTGACTGCTCCATGAATGTATCATCATTGGAACTGGTCAGCTCTTCAATACTGAACGGCATTTTGTAATTACCGACGGTAACGGCCGTGGGTTTCCAGCCATTCCAGCGTATGAACATATCACGTATGCCCGCGCGGCCGGAATCTGTAAAATCATACTGGAATTTAAAGGCCCAGTGAGTGTAAAGAGTTGCATCTACATCCAGACGGGCACGGCGAAACTGGGAGCCGCTGCTGATGTCGATGGTATCATCATCGTAAAATACCGTATCAGCATGAATGCGACCACCGAACTTCCATTTGAAGGCTCCATCCGGTGAAGCAATTTCGATTTTGTCCTGCACGGTGATTTTCGGCAGCGTTTTTGCTGTATTGGCAATTTCAGCGCGACCTTCAGTGTTTACTTCATCATCCGCTTTTGCAGCGCCACGCAGCAGGTCGGCTTCTTCCTTGGTCAACGTTCCCTTTTTCTCCATGATATTGATCAAATCCATCATGGCATCATTGGCCGCCATGGCGGGCGTGGATAATGCGGCGAGGCATCCAAGGATGGCCGCAGCGCATGTTGTTTTTAATTGTGTCTTGATTAACACAGCCGTTCTCCTAGTAGTGATTAAAAAACCAAAATCATGCCCCCCCGACGGCGGCACTGACCCCATATAAAGCTAAAATTTTTTGCTGCGATACGATAAGAAACGACTGTTGCAGTCAGATGACTCTTGTGTGACAAAAGCGTTAAGCAAAAATGATCATTCCGTGACAAAATGACATAATCTGCTTTAAGTAATGCGACTAGCTGATGAACATGATTCAGACCGGATATTCATGTAATAAAGTTGTAATACGCATGCGTTTAAATGCGCGCCATGCTGGAACCAAATATTCCTGATATGAAAGGCAAGATTCTCATCGTGGAAGACGAATCTGCCATCCGTGAAATGCTGGGTTATACGCTGATGAAAGAGGGTTATGCCTGTGAAGAAGCGGCGGACACAGACGAGGCGCGTCGTCTGATTGAGCAGGACCGTCCAGATTTGATCCTGCTCGACTGGATGTTGCCGGGCGTCAGCGGCATTGATTACGCGCGCCGCCTGCGCAGCGAATCTGAAACCCAGAACATTCCAATCATCATGCTCACCGCGCGTGGCGAAGAAGCTGACAAGGTGCGCGGCCTCGATACCGGCGTGGATGATTATGTCACCAAGCCGTTTTCCACCCGCGAATTGCTGGCCAGATTACGCGCGGTATTGCGCCGTTATGCCACGGCAGATCAGCAGGGCATTATTGAAATAGGCGGGCTGGTGCTGGATCCTGATACTTATCGTGTCTCTGCGAACGATCAGATCATCGAGATCAGCCCGACCGAATTCAAATTGCTGCATTTCTTTATCACCCATCCTGAACGTGTCTATAGCCGGGCACAGCTGCTGGATCATGTCTGGGGACAGAATGTTTATGTCGAGGAGCGTACTGTAGATGTGCATATACGCCGGTTGCGCAAAACGCTGGAGCCGTTCGGTTTCGACAAATTTATCCAGACCGTACGCAGTGTGGGGTATCGTTTTTCCACACGTTAGGGACTAGACTTCAGGGATATGCGAGAGGACATCTGGCGTTTTACAGGCATACTCATATTCAGCCTGCTGGTGGGACTGGTATCGGGGCATGTCGCGGTCTGTCTTTTTTCCGGGGTGTTCCTGTATCTTATCTGGCATTACCGCATCCTGAAACAGCTGCATTACTGGTTGCAAAGACGGTCCGGCAGCAATCCACCGGAATTGCCCGGCATCATTGATGAAATCTGCCGTGAAATTGATTTTCTGCGCGAACGCCACAAAAGCCGTAAGGACAAGTTGGCAGGGTTTCTACGCCGTTTCCAGGATGCCACATCCGCATTGCCAGACGCGGTGATCATCCTTGGTCAATACGGAATCATTGAATGGGCCAATGAAAAAGCACTTGAATATCTGGGCATACGCTGGCCGCAGGACGGAGGACAGCGTATCGCCAATCTGATCCGTCATCCGCAACTGGTGGCCTTTCTCGGTAAAAACAATACGGCATCTGACAAAAGCCTGCAGATCAATTCACCGTTAAATCCTGTACAAGTGCTTGAATTCCGGATTGCTCCTTATGGTGAAGCACAGAAACTACTGATGGCCCGCGATGTGACCAACATCCAGCGCATCCACCAGATGCGCAAGGATTTCATTGCCAATGCCTCACATGAATTACGCACGCCGCTCACCGTCATATCCGGTTATCTGGAAGGTTTTGATGATGATGCCCGGCACTTTCCGGAAGTCATCCAGTCGCAGGTACGTCAGATGCGCAAGCAGACAGAGCGCATGCAACGCCTGATTGAAGATCTCCTGACCCTCTCGGTGCTGGAGACCAATACTGAACATGCTGATGGCGAACTGGTCATGGTTCCTGACTTGTTAACAACGATCTATCAGGAAGCACAGACACTGAGCGGGATCATGGAACATTTGTTCTACGTGGAGACCGATTCGAAACTGTGGTTGCGTGGCAATCAACGGGAAATCTACAGTGCTTTTTCCAACCTGGTATTCAACGCAGTACAGCACACGCCGGCACATGGCGTGATAAGACTGCGCTGGTACGCGGACAAGGACGGCGCCCATTTTTCTGTGATAGATAACGGGGAAGGCATAGCGCCCGAACATATTCCACGCATTACCGAGCGGTTTTATCGTATAGACAAGGGCCGTTCACGTGACAAGGGCGGTACGGGTCTCGGCCTTGCCATTGTCAAGCATGTACTGGCGCGCCATGGTGCCCAGCTGGTGATTGAAAGCCAGATAGGCAAAGGCAGTACATTCCGTTGTGATTTTCCTTCACGTGTTGTGGTGTACAAGGAAAGCGGGAAAAATTCCAGCCTCAGTGCCTGAACGGCCGGTTGTATTCTTCATCAGCACCTTAAGGACTGATTCTTCAGAAAAAGATCAGGCATTGTCACGAAATTGTCATAATCAATTCATTCACCTGTCATGTTGACTTACCAGACTTATGCCCACCAACGACTTGAACAGTTTTGGCAACTTAAATTTCTGGAGATTTAAAAATGATGAAACGTAAATTTTTGGGCTCATGCGTGCTGCTGACAGCGCTGTTTGCAGGCCCTGTCGCCGCTGAAGACAAGGTGGACCCGGCACTGACGGACTATGCAACCGCGAGTGGTGTGTCCGGCAATGTCATCAGCGTGGGCTCCGATACGCTGGCCAACCTGATGACGCTCTGGGCGGAAGAATTCAAGAAATTCTACCCGAACGTCAATATCCAGATTCAGGCCGCCGGTTCTTCAACGGCCCCCCCGGCGCTGACAGAAGGCACGGCAAATCTTGGTCCCATGAGCCGCGCCATGAAAGCTGAGGAAATCGCAGCCTTTGAATCCAAGTATGGTTATAAACCGACGGAAATTGCTGTCGCGATCGATGCCCTGGCGGTTTATGTGCACAAGGACAATCCGATCAAAGGCCTGTCGATGGCCCAGGTGGATGCCATCTTTTCTGCCACCCGTAAATGCGGTTACTCGGAAGATCTTAACAGCTGGGGCCAGCTGGGTCTGACCGGTGAACTGGCCAGCAGCCCGATCCAGCTTTTTGGGCGCAATTCAGTATCCGGTACTTATGGATTCTTCAAGGAAACCGCATTGTGCAAAGGTGATTTCAAAAACAATGTGAATGAACAACCGGGCTCCGCTTCCGTGGTACAGAGCGTGACCAAATCCATTAATGGCATTGGCTACTCAGGTATCGGCTATAAAACGTCCGGCGTAAAAGCTGTGGCCATATCAAAAGAAGGTACCGACTACGTTGAAGCCACAGGCGACAATGCAGTTGCCGGCACTTACCCGCTGGGCCGTTTCCTGTATGTCTACATCAACAAGGCTCCAAACAAGGCCCCAGATCCGGTCGTTGCCGAATTCATGAAGATGGTGCTCTCCAAAATCGGACAGGAAGTGGTTGTGAAGGATGGTTACATTCCGATGCCAGCCAGCGTCGCCTCCAAGGAACTGGCCAAGCTGGGCACAGTGGATGTTGCAGCAGCCAAATAATAATTACTCCTCCCGTTTAAAGCTTCACTTTAATATCCCTTCTGCAACCTTGAGCCCTGCTTCGGCGGGGCTTTTTTTTGAAAAACCACTGCGCTTGGCCATGCGTCGTTAAAAACCGGCTCGAATATGCGGGGACGCGTAGCGGCAGACTACGTATATGCTCGGCGCTGGCCACCCGCTTTGCTCTACCGCCTGCATGGATGCAGGCGTCCGCTTTATCACCGGTTATCGCCTCGTCTGGCCTGCACTTATATGCCCTCCGGGCATTTAACGTTTTTCTTAAATATAAAGTGTCTCATCGCTTGGTGGGCATTGTTTAATACAATATTTAATATAGCCGCAGGCGGGTTTTAACAGAATTGTCATAATTGCCACCTAGACTAGCCGCCATGTCTGAGAATACCGCCAACAGCGCCACTCTTTTGCCTGACTTCAACTCCGTGACAGCCCGTCGGCACCGTAACTGGCGGCATCTGGTGGATGTTGTCACCCGTTATGTCATGGCGCTCGGCGGCACCTTTGTGATTATCGCGATTGTGTTGATTGCGTTTTACCTGCTGTATGTGGTGCTGCCAATGTTTCGTCCGGCACATATCGAAAAAATCACCGGATATCCGTTGCCCGGGGGTGTTACCTCTTCGCTGTATTATGCGTTGGAGGAGCAACACGAAATCGGCCTGCGTTTGACTGAAACCGGGGAACTCGTGTTTTTCAAAACAGCAGATGGCACTCCGATACTGCAGAAACAGGTGTTTCCTGAATCTGGCAGGAGGATTACAGCTTTTGGCGCGGGCGATCCGGCACAGCGTTTGCTGGCACTGGGCACGGTGGATGGCCAGGCTCTGCTGATCAAGCACAATTACACCACCACCTACCCGGATGATGTGCGTATGATTACGCCGGGAATCAGTTTCCCGGTGGGCGAGACGCCGCTGCAGATTGGTGATATTGACCATGGCATTAAATTACTTGCTGCCCAGTCGGACGATGATCAGACGACGCTGGCAACATTGCTGGATGACGGGCGTATCATTATTACCGGTATCACGCGTGAATCATCTTTGTTGAGTGATGAGGTCAAATTCAAGAGAGTAGACGGTGCATTTGATACAGATGGCACAGCTACCCACATGATCGTCGATGTGGAGCAGCGCGAGCTGTATCTGGCAGATACCGGCGGTTACATTCACTATTACGATATCAGCAATAAATCAGCACCACGGTTGATACAGCGCGTGCTTGCCGTCCCCGATGGGGTGAGTATCACCAGCCTGCAGTTTCTGAGTGGTGGCATTTCCATACTCGTAGGTGATTCACGGGGCCAGATTACTCAATGGTTCCCGGTGCGCGACCAGGACAATAACTACACACTGGAGCATGTGCGCGATTTCCAGAGTCAGTCTGCCCCTGTGACCGGAATAGCACCCGAATATTCACGCAAGGGTTTTATTGTGATAGATGAGCAAGGTCATGTGGGTCTTTATCACACTACCGCGCATCGCACCGTTAAGCTCGAGCAGATAGAAACGGCCGCACTCAAGCATGTAGCGATTGCTCCACGCGCGAACGCCATGTTGGTTGAAACTGCTGCAGGCCAATTGCAATACTGGAATGTCGAAAATGAACATCCGGAAATTTCCTGGCGGTCACTCTGGGGCAAGGTATGGTACGAAAGCCGACAGCAACCGGAATATATCTGGCAATCATCATCGGCAGCGAGTGATTTCGAGCCCAAGTTCAGTCTCACACCTCTGGCCTTTGGCACGTTGAAGGCAGCTTTATACGCCCTGTTATTCGCTATTCCGCTGTCCATTTTGGGTGCGATTTATACGGCGTATTTTATGAACCCGCGCATGCGCGCCTATGTGAAACCCTCCATTGAAATGATGGGCGCATTCCCCACCGTGATTCTGGGGTTCCTGGCCGGCTTGTGGCTTGCGCCCTACATGGAAAAAAACCTGCCCGGCATATTTGCCCTGCTCTTGCTGTTGCCGGTAACGATAATTTTCGCGGCCTACGGCTGGCATCGGTTGCCGGCGAGCGTGCGTCTGCGTGTGCCGGAGGGTTGGGAAGCTGCATTACTGGTTCCCGTGATCCTGCTGACCGGTGTGCTGGCCCTGACACTCAGCCAGCCCATGGAAGATCTGTTTTTTGGCGGCAACATGCCGCTCTGGCTGCGTAATGAGATGGGCATTACCTTTGATCAGCGCAATTCACTGGTCGTAGGCGTGGCGATGGGATTTGCCGTGATTCCCACCATATTCTCGATCAGCGAAGATGCTATTTATGGCGTGCCTAAACATTTGACAACCGGTTCATTGGCGCTGGGCGCCACCTACTGGCAGACCATGATGCGAGTGGTATTGCTCACGGCCAGCCCCGGCATTTTTTCGGCCATCATGATCGGACTTGGGCGCGCCGTAGGCGAAACCATGATTGTGGTCATGGCAACCGGCAACACTGCTGTAATCGACATGAGCATTTTTCAGGGTTTCCGCGCCTTGTCCGCAAACATTGCAGTGGAAATGCCGGAATCGGAGGTCGGCAGTTCCCATTACCGCATCCTGTTCCTTGCGGCACTGGTGCTGTTCTTTGCCACCTTTATCTTCAACACGCTGGCTGAAGTGGTGCGGCAACGCCTGCGCGTGAAATACAGCACGATCTGATTATGACGACAACCGTACGCGAATGGTTTAAATCCGGCGATCCCTGGATCTGGCTGAATGCCGGCGCAGTGAGCGTTTCGATTGTCATGGTGGCCGGGTTGATTGGATTGATCGCCTGGAACGGTCTGGGTCATTTCTGGCCGGATGCCGTGGCTGAATTTCATTACACCGAGCCCGGCGAGGAACAGACGATCGTCATCGGGGAAATCAGCGACAGTGAGACCGTTTCTGCTGCACGGGCCGGTTTGAAAGATCATGACAGCCCTTATGTGGACCGCTTGCTGATCAAGACGGGTAACCGTGATTATCTCGGTATTGATTTTCGCTGGGTAACGGCGCCATTCATGGGAGAGGTTTCCTGGCCTGAAGACATTATGGTGGTGGAACGCCGCGAATGGGGCAATCTCTACGGTTACCTGAAAGGCATGAAAAAATCCGGGACACCACTGGCCATTGAAAGCGATCTCTGGAAAGTGTTCAAAGAACATCTCGCCGCCAATGTCGAAACCTACAGGAATATTAAACACATTGAGAAGGACCTGATCGGCGCCATCAATTACGACATGGAACAGTTGCGTATTGCCGAACGCGGGCTTGAATTACGCAACGAAAAAACCGCAGAAAACATGCAGGCGCTGACGCAGCAGCGTGCCGAACTGCAGCAACAATACAACACACTGACCACACAACTCACGGAACTCTACAAATCGCTGAATCAATACAGCTTTGTTGCCGACATCGGTAATGGCAAGCAGGTGGAAGTATCGCTGGCAAAAGTAGTGCGGGTTTACCAGCCCAACAATATGAATATTTTTGACCGGATCGGATTTTATTTTGAAAAGATCTGGGAGTTCGCCGCCGATGATCCGCGTGAGGCCAATACCGAAGGTGGAATTTTCCCGGCCATTTTCGGCACCGTGCTGATGGTGATCATCATGGCGATCATCGTTACCCCGTTCGGTGTGGTGGCCGCTGTGTATCTCCATGAATATGCCAAACAGGGTGTAATCACCCGCACCATACGTATCGCCGTCAATAATCTGGCTGGCGTGCCGTCGATTGTCTATGGCGTGTTCGGTCTCGGCTTTTTCGTGTATTTTCTGGGCGGCAGCATCGATCAGTTGTTTTATCCGGAAGTGCTGCCGGCCCCGACTTTCGGCACACCGGGACTGATCTGGGCCTCGTTGACGCTGGCCCTGTTGACGGTGCCGGTTGTGATCGTTGCGACAGAAGAAGGATTGTCACGCGTACCCCGCTCCATACGTGAAGGCAGTCTTGCTTTGGGGGCCACCAAGGCAGAAACCCTGTACCGGACTGTTTTACCCATGACAGCATCCGCCATGATGACCGGGTTGATACTGGCCATCGCCCGTGCTGCCGGTGAGGTGGCACCGCTGATGCTGGTGGGGGTGGTGAAACTCGCGCCCTCCCTGCCGCTGGACGGTAACTATCCGTTCCTGCACCTCGACCGGAAATTCATGCATCTCGGCTTCCATATTTACGATGTCGGCTTCCAGAGCCCCAATGTCGAGGCCGCCCGGCCGCTGGTCTATGCCACGGCACTGTTGCTGGTGGCCATAATCGTGATTTTGAACCTGACAGCGATACGAATTCGTAATAGATTACGGGAGAAGTACCGTGAAGCAGAACAACACTGAACACGCTGTACAACTAAAAGAAGACCTGATGGACACGGCGGGAGATGAGGTAATGAGCAGCACGGACATCCAGACACCCACGCATGCATTCGATCTGAGTTCGGTCGCCAAACGCGCGGATCAGGTCAATCTGGCGCAGGAAACACAATGCATCAGTGTCACCGGTTTTAACCTGTACTACGCTGAGAAGCAGGCCCTGAAGGACATCAATATGGTCATCCCGGAAAAGCGGGTGACGGCGTTCATCGGTCCCAGCGGTTGTGGCAAGTCCACACTCCTGCGTTGCTTCAACCGAATGAATGATCTGATCGACAGCGTGCGCATCAATGGCACGATCAGTCTCAAGGACCAGGACATAAACGCCAAGGGCGTGAACATTGCAGACTTGCGCCGCCGTGTCGGCATGGTGTTCCAGAAACCAAACCCTTTCCCGAAATCCATTTATGAAAACGTCGCATACGGCCTGCGCATACAGGGTGTGAACGGCCGACGTACTCTTGATGCGGCGGTTGAGAAATCACTCAAGGGTGCGGCGCTTTGGGACGAAGTGGCCGACCGGTTGCATGACAATGCATTGGGTTTGTCCGGAGGTCAGCAGCAACGTCTGGTGATTGCCCGCGCCATTGCCATTGAGCCAGAAGTCTTGTTGCTGGATGAACCGGCATCCGCTCTCGACCCGATTTCTACCCTGAAGATCGAGGAACTCATTTACGAATTGAAGTCCAAGTACACCATCGTCATTGTCACTCACAACATGCAGCAGGCCGCACGCGTGTCCGATTATACGGCGTACATGTACATGGGTGAGCTGATTGAATATTCGGATACCAATACGCTCTTTACCAATCCGAAGAAGAAGATGACAGAAGACTATATCACCGGCCGTTACGGTTAATGACTGAATTACGGAGTGACAAATGACAGTAGCCATGGGTTCACAACATATTTCCAAGCAGTTCGACAATGAACTGGAAAACATCCGCGAGCGCGTCTTGGCGATGGGCGGGCTGGTGGAACAGCAACTGATCAACGCCTTGAAGGCATTGACGGAAACCGAGATTGAACACGCGCAAAATGTCATCAAGACTGAACCCCAGGTAAATGCGCTGGAAGTGTCGATAGACGAGGACTGCACCAAGATACTGGCCCGGCGCCAACCGGCGGCCGGCGATTTACGTCTGGTAATGGCGGTCATCAAAACCATCACTGATCTGGAGCGTATCGGTGATGAAAGTGAAAAGATTGCCAAGATGGCCAAGGATCTGATTGAAAAGCAGGGCCCTAAATCCTATTACGTCGGCATTAATGCCATGGGCAATCACGCCCGGCGTATGGTGCATGATGCGCTGGACGCGTTTGCGCGCATGGACAGCCGTGCCGCCGTTACGGTGGCAGGCGAGGAACCGAAGTCGGATGAGATGTATGTGGCTGTCCTGCGCCAGCTGATTACTTACATGATGGAAGATCCGCGTAACATCACCGGCACCATCGACGCCGTGTGGACGGCTCGAGCGCTGGAACGCATTGCCGATCATGCACGTAATATCTGCGAATATGTGGTGTATTTTGTGGAGGGCAAGGATGTGCGCCATATCAGCATTGAACAGATGGAGAAGGAAATCTCTGCCCGCTAAAGTGTATTGTATTACCGGCCACAGCCGGAATCATTTCACCCGGCGCTAACCTGAGTTACGAAAGAAGTCATTTTGTGGAAGATATCAACCTCAAACAGCCCGAACTCTATATCAACCGGGAGCTCAGCCTGCTTGAATTCAACCGCCGAGTACTTGAGCAGGCCAAAGACAAAGCCATCCCTTTGCTCGAGCGGTTGCGTTTCCTCTGTATTTCCAGTACCAATCTGGATGAATTTTTCGAAATCCGTGTCGCTGGCCTTAAGGAACAGGTCAAGTATGGCTCGGTACAGACCAGCGCCGATAACCTGGCGCCTGTGGACATATTAAAGCGGATCAGTGAAGTTACCCGGGAACTGGTGAATGAGCAGTATAAACTACTCAATGAAGTATTAATTCCGGATCTGGCCAAAGAAAAGATCAAAATCATCCGGCGTGCCAACTGGGAAGCCAAGCATACGCGCTGGGTAAAACGGTTTTTCAATCATGATCTGTTGCCGGTACTGAGTCCCATAGGACTTGACCCGGCACACCCGTTCCCCAAGGTGTTGAACAAGAATCTGTATTTCATTGTTTCGCTGGAAGGCAAGGATGCGTTTGGGCGGGAAAGCGGTCTTGCGATCGTGCAGGCGCCACGCTCCCTGCCGCGCATCATCCACATTCCGAAAGATCAAACCTCTGGCCCGAATGATTTTATATTGCTGTCGTCGATTATTCATGCGCATGTGGGTGACTTGTTTCCCGGCATGAAGGCCACCGGCTGTTACCAGTTCCGCGTGACGCGTAACAGTGAATTGTTTGTGGATGATGAAGAAGTGGACAACCTGTTGCGTGCTCTGGAAGGTGAATTACCTTCACGCCGTTTCAATGATGCTGTTCGTCTCGAGGTGGCAGATAATTGCCCTGAAGAAATCAGCAATTTTCTGTTACAGCAATTCAATCTCACGAGCCAGGATTTATACAAGGTCAACGGCCCGGTGAACCTGAACCGGCTGATTGCCATCCATGAACTGGTGGATCGGCCGGATCTGGTTTATCCCGGGTTTGTGCCGGAACAGCCGGCGCGACTGGTCAAGCAAACCGATATTTTCGAGTCGCTGCACAATGGCGATATCCTGCTGCACCATCCGTTCCAGTCATTTGTGCCGGTGATTGATTTCCTGCGTCAGGCCGCCAGCGACCCCAACGTGTTATCCATCAAGCAGACACTCTATCGCACCGGTAATGATTCGGTGATTGTGGAGGCGTTGAAAGATGCTGCACGTTCCGGCAAAGAAGTCACAGTGGTGATTGAACTCATGGCCCGTTTTGATGAGGAAGCGAATATCGAATTGGCCAGTGATCTGCAGGAAGCCGGTGCCCATGTGGTGTATGGCGTGGTGGGTTTCAAAACCCATGCAAAGATGATCATGGTGGTGCGCCGGGAAGGGCGCCAGCTACGGCGTTATGTGCATCTGGGTACCGGTAACTATCATGCCCGCACGGCACGGCTTTATACAGATTATGGTTTGCTGACATGCGATCAGGCCATGGGCGAGGATGTTAATAAACTCTTCCATCAACTGACCGGTCTGGGACGTGCCACCAAACTCAAAAAGCTGCTGCAGTCACCCTTCACCTTGCACAAGGCATTGCTGGATTATATACGTTATGAGACCAAAGCAGCACATGAGGGCAAGGAAGCGCGGATTATTGCCAAAATGAATGCGCTGGTTGAACCGGAAATTATCCGTGCCCTGTATGAAGCCTCACAGGCTGGCGTGAAAATTGATCTGATCATACGTGGTATCTGCTGCCTCAGACCGGGCATACAGGGCGTTTCTGAAAATATCCATGTACGTTCAATCATAGGCCGCTTTCTTGAGCATACCCGCATTTATTATTTTTATCATGGTGGAGAGGAATTGCTGTTCTGTGCCAGCGCGGACTGGATGCCGCGTAACCTGTTCAACCGTGTGGAAGTCTGTTTCCCGATCGAGGAAAAACGGCCACGTGATCAGATCATCACGTATGGTTTGCAGAATTATCTGAATGACAATACCCAGGCGTGGCTGCTGCAGGCGGATGGCAGTTATAAACGCGCCAAACCCGGTCAGCACAAGCCGCGATCCGCCCAGCAATCGCTGCTGGATTATTACTGCAGTTAAAACGGATTTAACTGAAAGCCAGTGTGATTTTAATGGCGGAAAGGTATTCCGCTTCCGTTGCAATATCTGCCTCGGTAAGAGGATGTTCTGCCAGCCAGTTGTCTGGAAATCTGATCGACATGTTGCCATTTGCAGCAGACAACTGAAATTCCGGCAGGGCATTCGGACTGCGGCCCCGATTCAGTACTACAGCCAGACGCAATATCACACATAAACGCAACAGTTTTTCGTGCAAATCCTCCGGCAGCAGGGCCAGCTCTTCCATAGCGATCTTGCGCCGGTGACAACGCACCAGAAATGCCAGCCGTGACTGTTCTTCACGGGAGAAACCCGGCAGATCAGAATGATTTAACAGATAGGCACCATGTTTATGATACTGGTTATGTGCAATCGCAAAGCCGATCTCATGCAAGGTGGCCGCCCAGCGCAGCGGTTTCAGATCAGACTCCTTGTCCAGTGACCAGGAATCTTTTAATTGTTTGAAACAGGTTTTGACGGTGGCTTCGACCCGTTTGGCATGGTCAGCATCAACGTTATACCGGCTGATCAGATCGGCCACAGTTTTATGGCGGATGTCCTGATTGTGTTTACGGCCGATGAGATCGAGCAGCAATCCTTCACGCAACGCGCTTTCTGAAACATTCATTATCTGCAGGTTCAGAGCTTCGAACGCTGCACACAGGATGGCCACGCCTCCGGCAAACACTGGCGCACGTGTTGCGGAAAGACCCGGAAGTTCCAGTTTGCCGATATGGCCCTTGGCGATCAGGTCCTCCTTGAGTTTTTCAAGCCCGGCGAGGGAGATGCCGATGTCTGTAGAACCTTGTCCCTTGATCACATCACGGATGGCGATGATGGTGCCGGATGATCCATAGACATTTTCCCAGCCGGCCCGTTTGTATTTATTATCGATGGTTTCAAGTTCCTGTCGCGCAGCAAGAATTGCTTTGCGCATTTTCTTTGCGGTGATCTCTCCGCTGGCAAAAAAACGGTTGCTCATGTTTACACAGCCCATGTAGAGGCTTTCCATCAGCCGCGCATGATAACCCTGGCCAATGGCAAACTCCGTGCTGCCGCCGCCAATATCAATCACCAGCCGTTGTTCGGTCTCATGATAATTGCTGTAGGCTACGCCAAGATAAATGAGGCGGGCTTCCTCACGCCCAGAGATGACTTCTATGCTTTTGCCCAGCGCTTCCCGGGCCTTCTTCAGAAACACCTTGCCGTTACGGGCCTGGCGCATGGTGTTGGTGCCGACCGCGCGAACATTACTCTTGGGAATTTCCTTGATGCGCTGGCCGAAACGTTGCAGGCATTCCAGCGCCGTGTTCATGGCCTCTTCGGAAAGCCGTTGTCTGTCATCCAGTCCACCGGCAAGCCGCACCATGTCCTTGAGCTTGTCGACGACCTGGATGCGGCCATCGATCACATTTGCCACGATCATATGGAAGCTGTTGGAACCAAGATCGATGGCTGCGTAGGTTTCAGTTGTAGCTGACATGTATTATTGACAGGCGTATTGTGAACCGGGCATGACCGGAATATAAAGTATTTAACCCTAACCACCAAATGACAATTCCATGAAACACACACTGCTCATTATGCGTCATGCCAAATCGGACTGGACTGCCGATAAGGGCAGCGATTTTGATCGGCCTCTGAATGCACGAGGCATCCGGGACGCTGCAAAGATGGGGCGATGGTTGAAAAAAGAAGGCTATCTGCCTGATGTGATCGTCAGTTCACCGGCGCTCAGGGCGAAAGAGACCATTAGCCGGGTGTGCGATGAACTCGGCATCAATGGAAAAAAAATTGTGTGGGACAGACAAGTCTATGAAGCGCACCTTGACGATTTACTGGAAGTAATCGCAATCCATGCGAATGGCGCAAGTTGTATGTTGCTCGCAGGTCACAATCCCGGCCTTGATACACTGGTGAGTTATCTGACACAGGGTGAATTGCCGTTGAGCACCAGTGGCAAGCTCATGACCACGGCCGCGATAGCCGTGCTGGATTATGGCAAGAAGACTGTCGCCCCGGCACGGGCCGCCGCCGGACTGGTGACGATTGCGCGCCCGAAAGAGGTTTAGAAAACGCCTCAGCCCTGCGAGAGCAGACTGCGTAAATCAATCACAGCGGCATTGGCACGGGAAATATACGATGCCATGACGAGGGAATGATTGGCCACAAATCCAAAGCCGGTGCCATTCAGGATCATCGGGCTCCATACAGCTTCCTGTGTTGCTTCCAGCTCACGGATGATCTGGCGCAGGCTCACAAGAGCGTTCTTGTTTTCCAGTACGTCCCTGAAGTCAATTTCCACCGCGCGTAAAAAATGGATCAAGGCCCAGGTAGAACCGCGGGCCTCATAAAAGACATCATCAAGCTCCAGCCAGGGTGTTTTGACTTCCACCACCCCCGGTTTGCCGGTGGACTGTTGTGCTGCAGGATCGCCCTTGAGATCGGTGTTGATCCGGGATTGCCCAACGCTGGCCGAAAGCCGTTGCGAGAGACTGCCCAGCCTTTTCTCGACAATCAAAAGCCAGTCACGCAGATTATCGGCCCGGGCATAAAACTGGGCATCGGGTTCGCGTACATCCGCGAGCCGATCGCGATAGCGTTGGAGTGCTTCGATACCGCTGCGGTATTCAGTTTCAGTGGCCGGTAACAGCCATGAATCGGTGTCGTAATGGAAATGTGGATCAGCAATGGACAGATCCGGATCTTCCGTCGACTGCGTCTGTGAACGGCTGAAATCATTACGCAAGGCACGCGCCAGGTCGCGCGTTTGAGTCACCACGCCGAATTCCCAGTTGGGGATGTTATCGAGCAAAACACCGGGCGGCATGAGGTCGTTGGTGAGATATCCCCCGGGTTTGTCCAATAAGGTTTCGGCCACCCGCATGAGAGTGGCGGTTGTCACGTAACCGGTCACCGGTGCCGAGGCCTGACCGTGCTGCTTGCGGGCTTCAGCATCCACATCAAACAAACCCGGTTCGCGGCTCCAGTAGATCATCAGAACGATGATAATCAGTACATAAATGCAGAGCGCAACCAATAGACCACGACCAATGACCGATATTTTCGGATCATCCGGGTCTGCGGGATCAAAAGTGTCCATCGTTACGAAAATCCTGTTTTCAGGGCTGACTAAATGAGTATAACAGCTGCTACGTTACAAATTTATTTTTCCGCTGAAATATAGACAATCCATCCGGCATCGGCTTCACCCTCTGTTGCAGCCGTGAAGATGCCATCGCCTTCATTGTTTTTATCCGTCCCTTCCCAGTAAATGGTGGGTTTGAAACCGGCCTCAATCAGCATTTCGGAGAGTTCCGGCAAGGTCCACACACGCCAGTCGTAGGTGAACGCATTATTGAGCCTTGAACCGTCCGGGAATTTGTAATGGATCTTGAACAGCCCGTGCCCGTTGATGGGATTATATTTCGATTGATCCCAGATATATTTAAAACGCTTGTAGTCAGTCACTTCGGTCATTACGCGCGTGGCTTCATAGCCGCCAAAAGCATCCAGAAAGAAAATACCATCCGGCTCAAGTGTGGAATAAACACGCCGGAAATAACGGATCATGGTTTTCCGTTCCTTGAATATCCAGTAACTGAAATTCATGGCAAGCACGATATCCGGAGCATCAGGTGTTTTGACCTGCATCACGTCAGCATTAATCAGCGTAACGCGTTTGTGTTGCTGTGGATTAAGTCTGGTCAAAGTATTTTTTCTGCCCCAGTCCTGGACGTGTGGGTCCAGATCCACACTGTAAGCGACATTGTTGTTCCGGCGTCGCACCCATTCACAGGAGGTATTGGCAGTGCCGCAGAAATCCTCACGGAGTTTAAGCGCCGTGCGTTTGCGCAGGGCCTGGAATGTAGTGTCAATGAAATCGATTTCTGCTTTTACATTCTGTACAGAGTTTTCATACAGTTTGTGCCGGTCGGCACGGCTGGCCTGGGTGGATTTATTATTTTTAGACATACGGGCTAAGGTTCCCGGTTATTCAGATCAGAAACAGGCGCGACAGTGTACGTGAATCATATGACAAAATAAAAAAACCCCGCCGTAGCGGGGTTTTGCTTCACAGATGGGTCTTGATTACATCATGCCGCCCATGCCGTCCATGTCCGGCATCGGGTGACTGTGTTTCTCTTCCTTCGGTAACTCAGCGATCATTGCCTCGGTGGTGATCAGGAGGCCCGCCACGGAAGCTGCGTTTTGTAATGCTGAACGGGTGACCTTGGTCGGATCCAGAATACCCATCTGGATCATGTCGCCGTATTCACCGGTCGCCGCATTGAAGCCAAAGTTACCTTTGCCTTCGATGACCTTGTTTACCACGACGGACGGTTCACCGCCGGCATTGGCCACGATCATGCGCAGCGGTTCCTGAATCGCACGTTTGATGATATTGACACCGGTGGTCTGTTCATCATTGGCGCCCTTGACCTTGTCCAGTGCCGGAAGAGCGCGTAACAGGGCCACACCACCGCCCGGCACTACACCTTCTTCCACGGCCGCACGGGTGGCATGCAGGGCATCCTCCACACGGGCTTTCTTTTCCTTCATTTCGACTTCAGTCGCCGCACCCACTTTGATGACTGCTACACCACCCGCGAGTTTGGCAACACGCTCCTGCAGTTTTTCCTTGTCGTAATCGCTGGTGGCATCTTCGATCTGTTTGCGGATCTGGTTGATGCGGGCTTCAATTTCCTTGGCCTTGCCGGCGCCATCAATGATGGTGGTGTCTTCCTTGGTGATCTGGATTTTCTTGGCGGTGCCGAGATCATCCAGTTTGACTTTCTCAAGACTTAAACCGACTTCATCGGATACGACTGTGCCGCCGGTCAGTACGGCGATGTCTTCCAGCATGGCCTTGCGGCGATCACCGAAGCCCGGCGCCTTGACCGCGGCCACTTTCACAATGCCACGGATGGTATTGACCACCAGGGTTGCCAGCGCTTCACCTTCCACATCTTCGGCGACAATAAGGAGTGAACGGCCGGACTTGGCCACACCTTCCAGCACCGGCAGCATTTCACGGATGTTGGAGATCTTCTTGTCGTGCAGGAGGATCATCGGATTCTCCAGCTCTACGCTCATGGATTGCTGGTTGTTGATGAAATACGGTGAAAGATAACCACGATCAAACTGCATGCCTTCGACCACATCCAGTTCGTTATCGAGACCTGAACCTTCTTCCACAGTAATGACGCCTTCTTTACCGACCTTGGCCATGGCATCTGCAATGATCTTGCCGATGGCTTCATCGGAATTGGCGGAAATAGTGCCGACCTGGGCAATGGCCTTGTCATCAGAGCAGGGCTTGGACAGTTTCTTGAGGTCTTCAACGATCGCCAATACCGCCTTATCAATACCGCGTTTCAGATCCATCGGGTTCATGCCGGCAGCAACGGCCTTCATGCCTTCGGTTACAATGCACTGGGCCAGTACAGTAGCGGTAGTGGTACCGTCGCCGGCGGCATCAGAGGTCTGGGAAGCGACTTCCTTAACCATCTGCGCCCCCATATTTTCAAACTTGTCTTTCAGTTCGATTTCTTTGGCAACGGAAACCCCGTCTTTGGTGACAGTCGGGGCGCCGAAGCTTTTTTCCAGCACAACATTGCGGCCCTTGGGGCCAAGCGTGACTTTGACGGCGTTGGCCAGCACGTTGATACCTCTCAGCATCCGCTGGCGTGCGTCATCACTGAATTTGATTTCTTTAGCACTCATGGTTTTGATTCCTCTTCAACTTGATAGATTTAGATTCGTTTTGGTCCCGCTCTTATTTTTCGATGACGCCCATGATGTCGTCTTCACGCATCACCAGCAGCTCTTCATCGTTGAGTTTCACTTCGGTGCCGGAATATTTGCCGAACAGCACGATATCGTTGACTTTCAGGTCCACCGGACGCTTGTCACCGTTATCGAGTATCTTGCCGGGACCAACGGCAATAACCTTGCCCTTGATCGGCTTTTCGGTGGCGGAGTCAGGGATCACGATGCCGCCAGCGCTGGTGCGTTCTTCTTCCATGCGCTTGATGATCACGCGATCTTGTAAGGGGCGAATCTTCATAGGTTTCCTCTCCAGAAATTCGATTATGGATTTGTAGTAAAAAGCTTGTTAGCACTCTAATTTAGTGAGTGCTAATTATAGAAATTCAGCCCGATCTGTCAAGGCTGCGCCCGAAAAATCCATGGATTGGCTGTGTATAGAGCGTTAGGGGATTTGTGGCGATGCGTATAGAATGCAAATAAATCTTTGCAGACAACCCTCTGAATTATTTGAAAGAATGAGCGAAGAGACCACGTACCTTCTGGTTTTGACTACCTGTCCGGGCTCGATTACAGCCAAGCAAATAGCCCAGGACCTGGTGGCCAATGGCCATGCCGCCTGCGTGAATATCCTTCCCGGAATACATTCCTATTTCAAATGGGGCAACAAAGTCGATTTTAAAGAGGAATACCAACTGCTGATCAAGACCAGGCGCGGTTCTTACAAGAACGTTGAAAAGACCATCCTTGCCCTGCATCCGTACGAACTTCCGGAAATCATTGCTGTCCCTATCGTCGAAGGCCTCGAAGGCTATCTGAACTGGATCAACCAGGTCACCAATTAAAACCGGCAGGATCCCCTGTTTGCATGAGAGTATTACTTTACGCATCGATAGCTTGCGCGTTGTTGTCTGCGCCGTTGCAGGCCGCGGAATCCATCAGCAGCAAACTGGACAGTCTGTTCGGGACTTTGGGCCGGGCTGCGCCCGCAGAAGAAGAATTTCTGGATCCGGATGAGGCTTTTCGCCTGGCACCGCCTGAAATAGCAGCAGGTAAAATTCTGTTCAACTGGGAAATTGAAAAGAACTATTACCTCTATCGCGATAATTTCAGATTCAGCATACAGGCCCCGGAAGCTGTACTGGGGGAACCTGTATTACCTGCCGGTGAATTAAAAGAAGATCCTGCATTCGGAAATGTTTACGTTGTACATGATGCAGCGGAAATCAGTCTGCCTTATTCCACGTCAGTTGCTGAAGTGCGGACGGAGTTAACGGTTACGTATCAGGGTTGCAAGGAAGACACCATCTGTTACCCGCCGGTTTCCAAAAAATTTGATTTACTGCTGCCAGCCAGCGACAAACTGTCCGTCACCCAGATGGGTGCAGGAGTAACCTCTGTTGATCTTGCACGCTCGCCTGCGGTCATATCCAGCCAGGACCGTATCAGCCGCAGCCTTCAGGAGGAGGGTTTCTGGGCGAGCATTGTGGCCTTTCTCGGTTTTGGTCTCCTGCTCGCCTTCACGCCCTGCATATTGCCCATGATACCGATTCTGTCCGGTATCATCGTGGGGCACGGTCACAGTATCACCACGCGCCATGCGTTCATGCTGTCACTGGTATATGTGCTGGCAACGTCATTCACCTATGCGGCGCTGGGCATCATTGCGGCGTTATTACAGATCAACCTGCAGGCCGCGGCCCAGGAAACCTGGGTCATTGTGACCTTCAGCCTCGTGTTTGTATTGCTGTCATTCTCCATGTTCGGATTTTATGAATTGCAATTGCCGGTGGTGTTACAGGGTCATCTGCTGGCCATCAGTCATCGCCAACGCGGCGGCACTTTGATTGGTGCAGGCGTAATGGGCATTTTATCAGCCGTGATTGTGGGACCATGTGTAGCACCGCCACTCGCAGGCGCATTGATATTCATCAGCCAGACCGGGGACGCTGTTCTTGGAGGTCTGGCCCTGTTCGCACTGGGGTTTGGCATGGGACTGCCTCTGTTGATCATAGGCGCTTCTGGCGGAAAGTATCTGCCGCGTGCCGGTCTATGGATGGAGAAAATCAAATACGGCTTTGGAGTGATCATGCTGGGTGTGGCGATCTGGCTTTTGAGCCGGATACTGCCCGCGTCGCTGACATTATTCCTGTGGGGCGTGCTGCTCATGGTTGCTGCGATTTATATGGGCGCCCTGGACAGGCTCACAGCGTCGCCTCGGTGGGCTGCGCTGGGTAAAGGAGTGGGGCTGGTGTTGCTGGTGTATGGCGTCATGTTAATCATCGGTGCGGGCAGTGGTGGACAGGATGTCTTCCGTCCTTTATCCGGATTTGGCACACAGATAACAATGGAAAAACCGGATTTTAAATTGATTAAAAGCAAGGCCGATCTGGAACGAGCACTGACTGAAGCAGACTGGAAAAACCGGCCGGTATTGCTCGACTTTTACGCAGACTGGTGTATTACCTGCAAGGAGATGGAGAAATATACATTTGCAAAACCTGAGGTGCAGGCAGCCCTGAAAGATATGATACTCCTCAAGGCAGATGTCACGCTGAATGATGAAACCGATCAGGAACTCCTGCAAGAGTTCGGAATTTTCGGCCCGCCTGCCATATTGTTTTTTGTGCGCGGTGTCGAACAACGGCCTTATCGACTGGTAGGTTTTGTGAACGCGGAAGATTTCATCCGGCACCTGCAGCAGGTGTATGCATTATGAAAAATGGTCCGGTCATTGCCGCTGGTGTTGCGCTGGCCATCGTTGCAGGTGTCGCAGGTTACACGTTACAGCAACAGCACGCCGTAGAAGTTTCAAACAAGGCTGATAACGCAAAGCCTGTATCACCGGACGCCGTAATAGGTCAAAAGCGGCCTGAGTTCAGTCTGTCAGACCGCGGTGGGGTAATGCGCAGTGTAAATGATTGGGACGGCAAGGTTCTGGTCATTAATTTCTGGGCAACGTGGTGTCCGCCCTGTCGTGAGGAAATACCTGCCTTTATGAAATTGCAGGATCAATATGCCGATCAAGGCCTGCAATTTATCGGGATAGCCCTGCAAACTGCAGATGAAGTGCAGGAGTTTGTTGCGGAACTGGGTATCAATTACCCCATACTGGTCGGGCAGAGTGAAGTCATTAAAGTGGCTGAACAGTTCGGCAATTCTTTTGGTGCCCTGCCTTATACGGTACTGATTGACCGTGAAGGAATGATCCGTTTTGTGAAAGCCGGGCCGTTACATTATGACGAGGCTGAAGCGCAGATAAAGTCTGTGTTATAGTTTCCCGCTTGCCGCAATGCGGCAGATTTTCTTCCCTATCGAATTTCCTCGAATTTCCTGCTAACATGCTGCCAATTGTTGACATCTTCATTGATCAGCGGGGTATTCAATGGCGCAATTCTTGGTATTGCACGGGCCTAACCTGAATCTGCTTGGCCAGCGGGAGCCCGAAGTTTATGGCTCCACCACGCTGGATGAAATCAATGCTGCCATCCAGAAACGTACAACTGCGGGAGGTCATCAAGTCAGTTTTCTGCAGAGCAATGCCGAACATGAACTGGTCAACCGTATCCAGGCGGCTGGCAAGGATGGTACCGATTTCATCATCATCAATCCGGGCGCCTTCACCCACACCAGCATAGCCCTGCGTGACGCATTCTTGAGTGTCAAAAAACCGTTTATTGAAGTGCACCTTTCCAATGTGTTTGCACGCGAGGAATTCCGGCGTACGTCCTATCTGTCGGACATTGCGGTTGCCGTAATCACCGGAGCGGGCGCCATCGGGTATGAACTCGCATTGCTCGCGGCCGAAAAAAAATTACAACAATAATTCTGCATATAATTCATGGCTATGGACATACGTAAAGTCAAAAAACTGATCGAATTACTGGAAGAGTCCAAAATTTCCGAAATTGAAATTCACGAAGGGGAGGAATCTGTACGCATTGCGCGGCATGGTTCCGGGACGGTACAAAGTGTTATCCATGTGCCGGCAGCGGGCGCAACTCCTGTCATGACAACTGCTGTAGACGCCTCTGCTGCAGTTGCTCCTGCCACTCCCGTGGAGAGTGGCCATATTGTGAAATCACCGATGGTAGGCACGTTCTACGCCTCAGCTACACCCAATACCCCGCCTTTGGCAGAAGTGGGTCAGACGGTGGCTGTGGGTGATGTGTTATGTATTATCGAAGCAATGAAGATCATGAACCAGATTGAAGCGGATGCCGCAGGGGTTGTGACCAAGATCCTCGTTGAGAATGGCGCGCCGGTCGAGTACGGGCAGCCCCTGTTTATTATTTCCTGATCGTAAATCTCCATGTTGGATAAAATCGTCATAGCGAACCGCGGCGAGATAGCGCTGCGCATACTGCGGGCCTGCCGCGAACTAGGCATCAAAACGGTTGCCGTTTATTCCGAAGCAGATCGGGATTTGAAACATGTTTTTCTCGCCGATGAATCTGTGTGTATCGGCCCTGCTGCTTCCAGCGAGAGTTACCTGAACATCCCGGCTGTGATCAGTGCTGCGGAAGTGTCCGATGCGGTCGGAATTCATCCCGGTTATGGGTTCTTGTCCGAAAATGCGGATTTTGCAGAGCGTGTGGAGCAAAGCGGGTTTGTGTTTATCGGGCCGCGGTCTGAAACCATACGCCTGATGGGTGACAAGGTTTCCGCGATTGCCGCCATGAAAAAAGCCGGTATTCCCTGTGTGCCCGGTTCAGATGGCCCGCTCAGCGACGACATGGACGAAAATCAGCGCATCGCCCATCGTATCGGTTATCCGGTCATCATCAAGGCCGTAGGCGGTGGCGGTGGTCGCGGCATGCGCGTCGTGCACAGCGATGCGGCGTTACGCAATGCGATCTCGATTACCAAATCCGAAGCACGTTCTGCATTCGGTAACGATGCTGTATACATGGAAAAATATCTGGAACATCCGCGCCATATCGAAATCCAGGTGCTTGCAGATGAACACGGTAATGTAATTCATCTGTGTGAGCGTGATTGTTCCATGCAGCGCCGTCATCAGAAGGTCATCGAGGAAGCGCCGGCTCCGGGCCTGAATCGCAAGACCCGCAAGATGATCGGTGATCGTTGTGTCGATGCCTGCAAGGCGATCGGTTATCGCGGTGCCGGAACGTTTGAGTTCCTCTATGAAAACGATCAGTTTTATTTCATCGAGATGAATACACGTATTCAGGTGGAACATCCGGTCACGGAAATGATTACCGGCGTGGACATCGTGCGTGAACAGTTACGGATCGCAAGCGGTGAACGGCTCAGTTACAAACAGGACGAGATTGAAGTCTATGGGCATGCTATCGAGTGCCGCATCAATGCTGAAGATCCGGATAACTTCATGCCGTCGCCCGGCCGGATTGAACATTATCATCCACCTGGCGGTTTCGGTGTGCGCGTGGACACTCACATCTACGGGGGTTACAAAGTGCCGCCGTATTATGACTCCATGATAGGTAAACTGATTGTGCATGGTGATACGCGAGAACTGGCCATCGCGCGCATGCGCAATGCCTTGTCTGAAATTGTCATTGAAGGTATCAAGACCAATATCCCGCTGCACCAGAAAATCATTGACGATGCGGCCTTCATGGCCGGTGGTACGGACATTCATTACCTAGAAAACAAGCTCGGTCTCAAGTAAGTTTGCGTCAGTGAGTCATTACTCGTTACCCGACACTCATCACTGACTTTTCCGTGGCCTGGCTACAACTCTGTTTTCACTGTCCCCGCGATACCGCTGAGGCCGCAAGCGAGTTGCTGGAAAAATTCGCTGCTGTTTCCATCAGTCTGGAAGCGGTCAGTGATGAACCGATTTTTTCAGAAGGCCTTGCTGAAACAGGTCTGTGGGAACAGGTGCGGGTATCAGTATTACTGCCGGAAGACACTGAACTCGATATATTGCTGGCGGTGTTGCGTAACCAGCTTGGTGAAATCGCGCAGGCAGAAATTGAACACCTGCCGGATCAGGACTGGGTGGCCCATTATCAGGACACACATGGTCCGCAACTCTATCAAGACAAACTCTGTATCTGTCCGGGCTGGTGCACCCCGCCAGAGAATATCCCATATATATTAATGCTGGATCCGGGGCTCGCGTTTGGCACTGGCAGTCATGAAACGACAGCACTCTGTCTGGACTGGCTGGCGGCCCATGAACTCAAGGGCAAACAGGTCATCGATTACGGCTGTGGGTCAGGCATACTGGCGCTGGCTGCTGTATTGATGGGCGCGGAGCATGCCTGGGCGGTGGATATCGACGATCAGGCACTGGCGGCCACTGCGGCCAATGCGCGCAGGAATAATCTCAATGGTCGTATCACGATGGCCCGGCCCGCTGCTGTCGAATTGCCAGTGGCAGATATCGTCCTTGCCAATATCCTGATGAATCCGCTGAAGCAACTGGCATCGCAACTGGCCGGGCTGGTCCGATCCGGTGGCAGTATTGTTTTATCAGGATTGCTGTGTACACAGGCGGAGGAATGTTTGGCCGTATATCAAAGCTGGTTTAACATGCAGGCTCCGGTGTATCACAATGAATGGGCCCGTCTGTCCGGAGTGAGGCGTTAGCCGGGCGGAGATAGGTTCTGTATGTTTACATCCTGTCCAGTCTGTCACAAACAATACAAGGTGGGAGCTGCCCAGCTGGTTACAGCACGGGGCACCGTGCTGTGTGGTCACTGTGGCAAGCAGTTCAATGCACTGGAACGTTTGACAGACAAGCCTGTTTCCAAAAAACCCCACGTCAGCAGTGCGCAACAGTCAGTTCCGCCCGTTATGGAGCGCGTCCCTGCACATCCCCTAGAACCGGCCCCTGCCGTATTGCCGGAACCTGAGTTCGATATTCCTGAAATTCTGCGCGATGAAGAACTGCCCCCGGTCAGCCGAAAAGGCCGGGTAATGTGGCTGCTAGGGATTACTTTACTGGTGCTGGTGGCGATTGCGCAGGGCATGTGGTTCAATCGGGACGCCCTGATTGACCGTTATCCACAACTGCGCCCGTGGGCACAAAAATTGTGCGACAGATTGCATTGTCTGGTCATGCGGGAATACCGGCCTTCGGATATCAAGTTGCTCAATCGCGATGTACGTTTGCACCCCAACTACGCTGACACACTGCTTGTGAATGCAACGATAGCCAACCGTTCCAATCGTGTACAACCTTATCCACGCATTCAATTCTGCCTGTTTGATACTGGTGGACGTATGCTGGCTGTGCGTGAATTCAATCCGAACGAGTATCTGGACAACAGTATCATGCAAAGTGAGGGTATGCCAGTCAATCAGCCGGTGCATTTTGTGCTGGAAATTACCGGACCCACGGCTGGTGCCGTGAGTTTTGAGTTCAGGTTTTTGTAGTAACTATGGATATGTGTTGATCAATTTTTTTCAGCGATAATGTTGCTTTAATCACGTCGCAATAATCGCTATCATTCATGCCTCTTCTGACCAGAACCGCCAGCAAATAAAAAGAAGCGGTGTATGAAAATAGGATCAATCACACTAGATAATAATCTGTTGCTTGCGCCTATGGCCGGCGTTACGGACAAGCCCTACAGACAACTCTGCCGGGAACTGGGCGCAGGTCTGGTTGTGTCGGAAATGCTCACAGCCAACGTGTCGTTGTGGAACAGTCGTAAATCACAACAGCGGCTTGATCACCGGGGTGAGTCCTCACCATGCGCCATACAGATAGCCGGGGCCGATCCATACATGATGGCGGAAGCCGCGCGCCTGAACGCAGATAATGGCGCTGAGATCATTGATATCAATATGGGTTGTCCGGCCAGGAAGGTCTGTAATGTGATGGCAGGATCCGCACTGTTGCAGGATGAACCGTTGGTGGAAAGTATTGTGCAGAGTGTTGTCAAGGCTGTATGTGTGCCTGTTACGCTGAAAATCCGTACCGGCTGGAACCCGGATAATCGGAACGCATTGAGAATCGCCCGTATTGCGGAAGACAGTGGCATCCAGATGCTCGCTGTTCATGGTCGCACCCGCTCTTGTGGTTTCAGTGGTCAGGCAGAACATGACACCACAGCAGCAGTTAAACAGAATGTGAAAATTCCGGTGGTGGCAAATGGCGATATCAACACCCCGCAACAGGCCGCAAAAGTTCTTCAACAAACCGGCGCTGACGGGATCATGATTGGCCGTGCTGCGCAGGGTAATCCCTGGATCTTCCGGGAAATTTCGCATTATCTTGCAACTGGTGAATTACTCTCGCCTCCCACGGCAACAGAAACCCGTGACACGCTTGTTCACCATTTAACCAATCTGTATGAATTTTATGGTGAATATATGGGCGTGTGTATTGCACGCAAACACATCGGCTGGTATTGCCGCCAGTGGCCGGAGACAAATATTCTGAAAGCACGGGTCAACCAGTCAGAATCAGCGCAGGAACAGATCACCTTAATCCGGGAATACTTCAGTCATCAGGCGGATACCGCCATCCGGGAGCTTGCCGCATGAGTGCCGTGGAAAAAGAGCTGGAAAAGGATATAGGCTGTCTGCCATCAGCGCAGTCACGAGACAACAAGTGTCTCAGCGACAATGTTCGCCAATCACTGGAAAATTATTTTGCAGATCTGGATGGCCACGATCCCAGTAATCTTTATGATCTTTTCCTGGCCCAGGTCGAGAAGCCCATGTTCGAAGTGGTGCTCCAGGTCACGCGCGGTAATGTGACGCGCGCCGCCCAGATACTGGGACTGAACCGGGGCACCTTGCGCAACAGGTTGAAGAAATACGGGTTGGATGAATGACCAGAATCAAACGAGCTCTGGTCAGCGTATCTGACAAAACCGGCATCGTTGAATTCTGCACAGCACTGCACCAGCTGGGTATCGTCATAGTCTCTACCGGCGGCACCGCCCGACTGCTTGCTGAAAACAAAATCCCGGTCATTGAAATCTCCGATTACACCGGTTTCCCGGAAATGATGGACGGCCGGGTGAAAACCCTGCATCCCAAAGTGCATGGCGGGTTGTTGGGGCGCCGCGGTCAGGATGATGCTGTCATGCGTGAGCACGGCATCGAACCCATCGATCTGGTGGTGGTTAACCTCTATCCCTTTGAGGCGACCGTCAGCAAAGCTGACTGTACCCTCGCAGATGCCATCGAGAATATTGATATTGGCGGACCGGCCATGCTGCGTTCCGCGGCCAAGAACCATGCGTGGGTGAGTGTTGTTGTGGATGCGACGGATTATCCTGCGATAGTGAATGAACTGAAAAGCAACGAGGGAGCGCTCAGTGACAACACCCGTTTTCAGCTCGCACAGAAAGTCTTTGCCCACACTGCCAATTATGATGCGAATGTTTCCAATTATCTGGGCGCGATATCTGCAAGCGGCAAATCCCAGAATTACCCGCTGACCTTCACGACACAATTCCGTAAAAAACAGGACCTGCGTTACGGTGAAAATCCACACCAGACTGCAGCATTCTATATGGAAGTCAACCCGCCTCAGGGCACACTGGCCAGTGCCAGACAGTTACAGGGTAAAGAACTTTCCTACAATAACATTGCTGACACAGATGCAGCACAGGAGTGTGTCTTGTCCTGTCGCGAAACGGCCTGTGTGATTGTCAAACATGCCAATCCTTGCGGGGTCGCGCTCGGGAAAAACAATCTGGAAGCCTATGAACATGCCTATGCTACGGATCCTGCCTCGGCGTTTGGGGGAATTATTGCGTTCAATCAACCACTGGATGCCGCCACCGCCAAAGCGATCATTGACCGGCAGTTTGTAGAGGTAATTATCGCACCGGACATAGAACCTGAAGCGCTGAAAGTGTTATCGACAAAACCCAATGTTCGCATACTGGCTTCGGGTCAGCGTACTCAAACCATGCAGCAGTTAAATCTGAAACGCGTCAGCGGCGGATTGCTGGTGCAGGACAATGACACCGCCAGAGTGACCGCGTCTGATCTTAAAGTAGTCAGTCAACGTAAACCAACGGCGAAGGAAGTGCAGGATCTGCTATTCGCATGGTCGGTAGTCAAGCACGTCAAGTCCAACGCGATTGTTTATGCCAGAGATTTGCGCACCATTGGCATCGGTGCAGGACAAATGAGCCGGGTTTACAGTGCCCGCATCGCCATCATCAAGGCGCAGGATGCGGGACTGGATGTCAAGGGCTCAGTGATGGCCTCGGATGCATTTTTCCCGTTTCGTGACGGTATTGATTCCGCCGCCAGTGCCGGCATTACGGCCGTAATACAGCCCGGCGGCTCAGTGAAGGATGATGAAGTGATTGCGGCCGCGAATGAACATGATATTGCCATGGTGTTTACCGGCATCCGCCACTTCCTGCACTAGCGTACCCGTGGCTCGGGACTGGCTGCTCGTTAAATATTTTCGGACCATGAACTTGTCAAAGTAACCGATTCACGATATGGAATTACTTTCAGAAGCATCTGGTTGTTTTTTTACCAACCCCGAACCACAAGCCCCGGGTCACGCTTCATGAAAATACTGATCGTTGGAAGTGGCGGCCGTGAACATGCCCTCGCCTGGAAAGCCGCCCAGTCAAAAAATGTCGTGCAGGTATTCGTGGCGCCCGGTAATGCAGGCACTGCCGGGGAACACAAGGTCAGCAATGTCCATATTGTCGCTGACAACATTCCGGCCCTGGTTGATTTTGCAAAAGAGAATTCAATCGGATTAACCATTATCGGCCCTGAGCAACCTTTGGTGGCGGGGATAGTAGACGTGTTCCGGAGCAATAACCTGCGCTGCTTCGGGCCTGTCAGGGCATCTGCAATCCTGGAAGGTTCCAAGTCCTTTACCAAGGAGTTTTTGAAACGTCACTGCATTCCTACAGCCGACTATGCCGTGTTTACTGAAGTCCAGCCCGCGATTGATTTTATTCAGAGCAAAGGGACGCCGATCGTGATCAAGGCCGATGGTCTGGCTGCCGGCAAGGGCGTGATTATTGCACAGACAGAAGTGGAAGCAATCGCCACGGTAAACGATATGCTGGCCGGAAATAAATTCGGTGACGCCGGTCATCGTGTTGTTATAGAAGAATTCCTGCAGGGCGAAGAAGCCAGTTTTATTGTGATGAGTGATGGTAAAAATATTCTGCCACTGGCGAGTTCACAGGATCACAAGGCACGTGATGATGGGGATCGGGGGCCCAATACCGGTGGTATGGGAGCCTATTCACCGGCGCCGGTGGTTACGGCAGAAATTCATGACCGCATCATGCGCGAGGTGATAGAGCCCACCATAAGAGGCATGGCGGAGGAGAACCGGACTTACACAGGTTTTCTGTATGCGGGTGTAATGATTGCCAAAGACGGCACGCCCAACGTACTCGAATTCAACTGTCGCTTTGGCGACCCGGAAACCCAGCCGGTCATGCTGCGTCTGCAGAGCGATCTGGTTGAGTTATGTAATGCAGCGATTGAAGGAAAACTGAATACAAAAACAGTTGCATGGGATGAACGTGCAGCATTGGGTGTGGTGCTCGCGTCCAGAGGTTATCCTGAAAGTGCCGGCACAGGTGATGTCATTACCGGTCTTGCCACTGCGTTCCCGCAACATACCAAGGTGTTTCATGCAGGCACGAAGCAGGAAGGCAATCACGTTGTAACTGCCGGTGGTCGCGTGTTATGTGTAACAGCGCTCGGCAAGAACGTGACGGAAGCGCAGGGCAATGCTTATGCGGCAGTAGATAAAATCCGTTGGGATGGAATGCAGTATCGACGCGATATCGGTTACCGTGCCATACAACGCGAGACCGGTTGATTACTGTTAAATTTCGATCTGGGTGCCGAGTTCAATCACTCGATTGGCTGGCAGGTTGAAATATTCTACGGCACTGCCCGCATTTTTTGACATGGTGGCAAATAATAACTCACGCCAGTATGCCATCGCGCTTTGTTTGCCATGTACCGGCAGCACTGTTTCACGGCTGAGGAAAAACGAGGTTTGCATCATATCAAAGATGATGCCCTGAGTATTACATAACTCAGTCAGTGTCTGCGTTACATCCAGTTTGTTCTTGAAGCCAAAATTCAGTCTGATGCGCCAGAAATCGTTGCCGAGCGGTTGTATTTCCACACGTTCGTTAAACAATACCCTGGGGGTGTCTTTGACTTCAACCGTGAGTATCACAACGCGATCATGCAGCACCTTGTTGTGGTTGAGATTGTGCAGCAATGCATGTGGTACGGATTCCGGTGTGGCCGTCAGAAATACCGCCGTGCCGGGGACGCGGGTGATGTTTTCGTCTGGTAACGATTTCAGGAATTCTTCCAAGGGCATGGCCGTGCTGCGTAAACGCATGAAGAGAATCTGCCGGCCGCGTCGCCACGTCAGCATGACAATAAGTAGTGCAGCACCCAGCACCAGGGGAAACCAGCCGCCCTGCGCGACTTTCAGCAAACTGGATGAGAAGAATGCCAGATCGATGATCAGGAAAAAGCCGGACGCCAGAAAAGCAACAGGGGCCCTGTAGCCCCAAATGTGGCGTATGACAAAGTAGAGCAGCGTGGAGGTCATCACCATGGTTCCGGTAACTGCGATGCCGTAGGCTGATGCAAGATTGCTGGACGATCCAAATCCCAGTACAGCAGCGAGCACCACGATCAATAACGTCCAGTTAACGAAAGGCATATAAATCTGTCCGATTTCACGCACGGAGGTCTGGATTACATTCATGCGAGGTAAAAATCCGAGCTGTATGGCCTGCTTGGTCAGTGAGTAGGTGCCTGTAATCGTGGCTTGTGAAGCAATAATAGTGGCGGCAGTGGCGAGACCGACCATGGGGTATAACGCCCATGATGGAAACAAAAGATAAAAAGGATTCTTGATGGCTTCCGGCGCATGGATCAGCAATGCGCCCTGCCCCAGATAATTCAGTGACAACGCCGGGAAGACCACACTCAACCAGGCGAGCCGTATGGCTTTCTTGCCAAAATGGCCCATGTCGGCATACAACGCTTCCGCACCGGTAAATGCCAGCAGGATGGCGCCGAGCACGACAAACGACGCAAAACCATGCTGGGTGACGAACACTGCGGCATGCAATGGATTCAGTGCAGCGAGTATTTCCGGATGCAGGATGATGTTATAGATGCCGCCCGCCGCCAGTGAGAGAAACCAGACGAGAATGATCGGGCCAAAATATTTGCCGATTGCGGCAGTACCATGCCGTTGTATCAGGAACAGTCCAATGATTACACCTGCGGCCACCGGCAAAACAAATCGATCCAGTGCATGGGTACCCACGCCCAGGCCTTCTACGGCAGAGAGTATGGATATTGCCGGAGTTAAAACCGCATCACCATAGAACAGACATAATCCCGCCAGTCCAGCCAACAGAATCAATGAAGCCGCATGCGGGCTACTCTTGACTGTGGAAGCTGCCAATGACAGCAGGGCCATAATCCCGCCTTCACCCTTGTTGTCGGCCCGCATCACCACGGTGATGTATTTCAGGGTAACCACCAGCATGATTGCCCAGAAGATAGCGGAGATGCCGCCAATAATGTTCTGGGCGTTCATGACTATGCCATGGCTGTGGTTGAAGGTTTCCTTGACGGCGTACAGCGGGCTGGTGCCGATGTCACCATACACGATGCCCAATGCCGCCAGCGTCAATCCGGCACTGAATTTATGTGAAGACGACCCGTTAGCCACAACATAAACCTGTCGTAATAATGAAGGCGATAATTATACTCGACCCTGCCCAAATAGCACTGTCTATAACCGGCCCGAACACGTATACTGCTCGCCCATTTTTCGTGCACAATGTTATGAAAGACACGTGCACATTACAGGTAACTCACATGTCCACTGAACCCGCCGTTTCCATTTCTTTCTCCGAGTTGTCTCTGGCGCCTGCCGTGATGCAGGCCCTGCGCGATGTGGGTTATGAAACACCCTCGCCCATACAGGCACAGGTTATCCCGCATGTTCTGGCAGGGCGTGATGTGGTCGGCCAGGCACAAACCGGGACGGGGAAAACGGCGGCCTTTGCATTACCGTTGTTGTCGCGGATCAATCTCCGTCATGTAGCACCCCAGGTACTCGTATTGACACCCACCCGTGAGCTCGCAATCCAGGTGGCTGAAGCGTTCCAACGCTATGCCGCGCACATGAAAGGGTTTCATGTATTACCGATTTATGGCGGACAGGAATATGGTGTGCAGCTTCGGCAGTTAAAGCGTGGTGCGCATGTGATTGTCGGTACACCGGGGCGGGTCATGGATCACATGCGGCGTGGCACATTGAAACTCGATGGACTGATTTGTCTGGTGCTGGATGAAGGCGATGAAATGCTGCGCATGGGCTTTATTGATGATGTCGAATGGATCCTCGAGCAGTCACCCTCACAACATCAGGTGGCATTGTTCTCTGCGACCATGCCGGAACCGATTCGCAGGATTTCAAAAAAATATCTGAACAACCCGGAACAGATCACCATCAAGGTGCGCACCACCACGGCGGAAACAATTCACCAGCGGTTCCTGATGATCAATGGCAACCAGAAACTCGAAGCGTTGACGCGCATACTGGAAGCAACCGCGTTCAATGGCATACTGATCTTTGTGCGCACCAAGGTTGAGACTGTGGAGCTTGCGGAAAAACTCGAAGCGCGCGGCTATGCTTGTGCCGCCCTGAATGGCGACATCACGCAAAAGATGCGCGAACAGACTGTCAATAAACTCAAATCCGGAAAACTCGATATTCTGGTGGCCACCGATGTCGCGGCACGTGGTCTGGATGTGGAACGCATCAGTCATGTCATCAATTACGATATTCCGAATGACACGGAAGCCTATGTACACCGGATTGGCCGTACCGGTCGCGCCGGACGCAAGGGAGAAGCAATATTGTTTGTTACGCCACGCGAACGCCACATGTTACAGGTGATCGAGCGCGCGACCCGCCAGAAAATTGAACCTGTCAATCTGCCCACCACAGAATCCATCAATAACGAACGCATTGCGCGTTTCAAACAGCGTATCGGTGATACTGTCCTGAATGAAGACATTACCTTGTTCCGGAATATTATCCAGCAATATCAGCGTGAAACCAGTCTGCCACCACTGGACATCGCTGCCGCGCTCGCGAAACTTGTGCAGGGCGATGTGCCGTTACTGCTGGACAAGAACCTTCAGGTTGAACAGCATGATCATAAAAAGGGTCGGCATGAAAAACAGCACGGACGGGACAGGCGTTTTGGTGATGACCGGTCTTTTGAAAATAAAAAGTTTGATCACAAACACAAGCCAAAAAAAGACCGCGATCATTCAGAACACCGGAATGCTACACGGCCGGATGAAGACATGGAACGTTATCGCATTGAAGTTGGCAGCAAGCATGATGTAAAAGCGGGCAATATCGTCGGCGCTATTGCCAATGAAGCAGGCCTCGACAGCCATCACATCCAGAAAGTCACGATCCACGATACGTACAGCACGGTGGATTTGCCTTCAGGCATGCCGAAAGAAGTGTTCCGTGATCTGAAAAAAGTCTGGGTCGTTGGCCGCCAGTTGAACATCACCCGGCTGGATGAAGAAGCCGGACATCAGGACTGGAAGAAAGATCGCAAGGACAAACACAGAGGCAAACCCGATTTTAAACACAAGCACAGGAAAGATCGGCACAAGCACTGACAGCAGCCTTCCATACAAGACTAGATGTTCCACTCCAGAAAATTTTTCAACAACGTCAGTCCCGCCTTCTGGCTTTTTTCCGGGTGAAACTGGGTCGCAAAGATATTGTCGCGGGCAGCAGCTGAGGTAAACGTCGCGGCATAATCCGTCGTTGCTGCTGTATCAGCAGAATTTGAAGGTACGACATAGTAGCTGTGGACAAAATAGAATCGTGTGCCGTCCTCGATACCCTTCCATAAAGCATGTGGCCTGGTTTGGTTGACCCGGTTCCAGCCCATGTGCGGAATTTTGCAGACGTTGCCTTTTTCATCACGGATATTGTCCTTGAAGCGGATCACGCGGCCGGGGATGATGCCGAGTCCTTCTGTGCCGCCGTCTTCCTCGCTCATGTCCATTAATGACTGCAGTCCAAGGCAAATACCGAGAAAGGGTTTGGTGCGAATCGATTCCTTGATCAAATCATCCAGTCTTTTGTCTCGCAGGCTCTGCATGCATTGACCAATGGCACCCTGACCGGGAAAAACGACCCGATCAGCGGTACGAATTTGATCAGCATTATCACTGACCAAAATGCGATGATTTTTTCCGGCGGCGAATTCCAGGGCCTTGGCGACCGAGCGCAGATTGCTGGTGCCGTAATCAATGACAACAACGGTGGACATGGTTAATGATCAGGAAAGCGAATGAGTAACTGTAAATTTAATGTCATGCTGGTATTCACCAGCATCCAGTAGATAATTGTTTTGACTGGATACTGGCATGCGCCAGTATGACGGTTTTTTTTCGATATAAATAAAGGCGGTAATTAATATCAGAGCGCACCTTTAGTGGAAGGCAAAATACCTTCCATGCGCGGATCCAGCTCCACGGCCATGCGCAATGCACGACCAAAGGCCTTGAATATGGTTTCAGCAATGTGGTGGGCATTGCGGCCGCGGACATTATCAATATGCAGTGTGATCATGCTGTGATTGACGAAGCCCTGAAAGAATTCATAAATCAGATCGACATCGAATTCACCAATTCGTGCACGCGGATACTTGGCGTGATATTCCAGACCCGGGCGGCCGGAGCAGTCCAGCACCACGCGTGACAATGCTTCATCCAGTGGCACGTAGGCATGACCATAACGGCGTATGCCTTTCTTGTCGGCAAGTGCCTGGGTAAAGGCCTGACCGAGCGTGATGCCGACATCTTCCACAGTGTGATGCGCGTCAATTTCCAGATCGCCATTGGCCTTGATGGTGATATCAAACATGCCATGACGCGCCACCTGATCCAGCATGTGCTCGAGAAACGGGATTTTGATATCAAGTTCGGCCTTGCCAGTACCGTCCAGATCGAGACTGACGGAAATCCGGGTTTCCTTGGTGTCCCTGTTGACTGTGGCTTTACGTTTGGTTTTGCTCATGTGGCTTAATTCCGGAAAAGTGAATAGGATACCTGCTTGCAGGATTTCTGGCTATCTGTCCTACTCTGAAAATCATGAATATAGATGCTGTTAAAGATTACCTGTTGCAGTTACAGGACCGCATTACCGATGCCCTCGTCGGGATGGATCATGTATTGCTATTGACGGAAGACACCTGGGAACGCAAGGAAGGCGGCGGTGGCAAAAGCCGGGTCATGCGCGATGGCCGGGTCTTTGAACAGGCCGGCATTAATTTCTCGCACGTGTTTGGCGAGAATCTCCCGGCTTCTGCTACGGCACACCGGCCAGAGCTTGCCGGACGATCTTTTCAGGCATTGGGTGATTCACTGGTCATCCATCCGCTGAATCCTTATGTGCCGACCACACACATGAATGTGCGTTTTTTCATGGCGGAAAAAGAGGGCACGGAACCTGTGTGGTGGTTCGGTGGCGGTTTCGATCTCACGCCCTATTATGGGTTCGAGGAAGATGCGCAACACTGGCATCAAATTACATACGATGCCTGCAAAGAATTTGGTGCGGATGTTTATTCAAAATATAAAAAATGGTGTGATGAGTATTTTTATCTCAAGCACCGGCAGGAGCCACGCGGCATCGGCGGACTGTTTTTTGATGATCTGAATGCATGGGGTTATGAAAAATGTTTCTCCTTCATGCAAAGCGTGGGCGATCATTTTCTGAAGGCTTATCTGCCGATAGTCGAACGTCGTAAGGACATAAATTATGGAGAACGCGAACGGCAATTCCAGCTGTACCGGCGTGGACGCTATGTGGAATTCAATCTGGTTTATGATCGCGGCACACTTTTTGGTCTGCAATCCGGCGGACGTACCGAATCCATATTAATGTCTCTGCCACCGCAGGTTCGCTGGCAATACAACTGGCAACCGGAAACAGGGACGCCGGAAGCGGAGTTGTATGAGAAATTTTTGAAACCGCGGGACTGGATCAACAGTTCGTGAAGCGTTATTCGTGAAACGTGAAGCGCGAAACACGAGATACGCTTCACGAGGTGCGTTTCACTCTGCACTTCCATGCGCAGAGCCCGACGGGCAGCTCGCGCTGTGCAAATCGGCAATCCTGCCGATTTGTCACGTTTTTAACCAGAATGTCACCGGCCCGTCATTGGTCAGTGTCACCTGCATGTCGGCGCCAAACTGGCCGGCGGCAACCGTGTGATGTTTTTTCTGTGCAAGCGTCAGCAGATATTCAAACAATTGTTTACCCTGTTCGGACGATGCTGCGGAACTGAAACTCGGGCGCATACCCTTGCGTGTGTCAGCAGGTAACGTGAATTGCGGCACCAGCAGCAGACCACCGTTGATATCGGTCAGGCTCAGATTCATTTTGCCGGCATTATCAGGAAAGACACGATACCCAAGCAGACGTTCGAGCAGGCGGTCCGCATGTGCGGAAGTATCTTCCTTTTCTATACCAATGAGGACCAATAGTCCTCGTCCTATGGTTCCGAGGGCGGCCTGATCAACGGTTACCGAGGCATGAGTAACCCGTTGCAACAAACCTATCACAAGGGGTGATTAAGACTTCAGATAATTTTCATGTAATCAAGGATGATAACAGCAAAAACGGCCACCGGAGTGGTCAGGACTACCCATTCCATATTGCGCCGGGCCAGCCAGCCGGTGAAATGCAGGATCAGAACCACTACCGCCAGCGCATAAATGATGTAAAAAACCATAGCTTGCTCCCCAGTCTGCTATTGAGTTGAATTCAACTCTAAATTGATGTGCAAAATTCGCGCCTTGTTAATGCAAGCAACCAAAGATCGCGTAATACCCTGAATCGCCTGTGATTTTGATATAAATTATGGCATGAATCAATCGGCCATTATAAAACCTGTACACCATTTTTGTCGGCCAGTAGTAACACGTCGGCCGGACGCCGGGCAAACAGGCCGTTGGTGACCACCCCGGCGATATTGTTTATTGTGGCTTCCATTTCGGACGGTTGCATGATGTTGAGATTATGCACATCAAGAATGATATTGCCATTGTCGGTGGTAAAACCCTGCCGTAATACCGGCTGGCCTCCGAGTTTGGCCAGTTGCCGGCCGACATAACTTTGCGCCACCGGGATGACTTCCACCGGCAAGGGGAACTTGCCGAGTTTGTCCACCAGCTTGCTGTCATCGATGATGCATACAAACTGCTTACTGGCAGCTGCAACTATTTTTTCACGTGTCAACGCACCGCCGCCACCCTTGATCAGGTGCCGGTGCCGGGTGGCCTCGTCCGCACCATCGATGTAAACCGGTATTTCCATGACACTGTTCAGGGGCACAACCGGGATATGGTGTTGCTTCAACAATTTTTCCGTGGCCAGAGAGCTCGAAATGGCGCCTTCGATTTTATGCTTGATTCCGGCGAGGTGCTCAATGAAGAAATTCACAGTACTGCCGGTGCCGACACCAACATATCCATCTTCCACCACATATTTCAGGGCGGCTTCAGCGGCTTTTCGTTTCTTTTCATCCTGGCCCATCGAATAAACCCTGTTTTTCAGGCATGTCCGGACTGATGTTAAATGTTATCTTATAGAGATGTTTGAGGAATACCAGAAATTAATCCATGAGGCCTCGCAACGGGTTTATGATGTCGCCCTGCGCACGTCTCTTGATCCGGCGCGGCAACTGTCACAGCGCCATGAGAACCACATCTGGCTGAAACGGGAAGATCAGCAGCCGGTGTTTTCCTATAAATTACGCGGCGCCTATAATCTCATTGCTTCATTGCCGGACAAGACGCGTGCCCGTGGAGTGATTGCTGCTTCAGCCGGTAATCATGCGCAAGGCGTGGCGCTCGCCGCACAAAGGCTCCGGATCCAGTCCATTATTGTGATGCCGAAGACCACGCCTGAAATCAAAATCAATGCGGTCAGGCATCTGGATGCAGAAGTAATCCTGTATGGGAATACCTACGATGAAGCGAAAGACCATGCCGTCACACTTGCCGGCAAAAAACAGATGACTTTTATCCCGCCGTTCGATCATCCAGTGGTGATTGCCGGGCAGGCGACCGTCGGCGTCGAGATACTGGAACAGCATCCCGGAAAAGTTGATTACATTTTTGTACCGGTCGGTGGCGGTGGCCTGATTGCCGGAATAGCTGCGCATGTCAAGGCAGTGAGACCTGACATTAAAATCATAGGTGTAGAAGCAGATGAAGCGCCGAGCATGCAGCGTGCGCTGCAGGCCGGACAATGTGTGGTGCTGGATCACATTGGTATTTTTGCGGATGGCGCGGCTGTGCGGCAGGCGGGCGAGGAACCATTTCGCATTACCCGTGAATTAATCGATGAAATCCTGCTGGTGACCATCGATGAAATCTGTGCGGCGGTAAAGGATATTTTTGAAGATACACGCTCTATTCCGGAACCGGCGGGGGCACTTGCTGTTGCAGGCATGAAGCAATTTATCGGGCGTGAAAAACTCAAGGGCAAGGAGTTGATCGCCATCTTCAGTGGTGCCAACGTGAATTTCGATCGGCTGCGCCATATCGCTGAACTGGCCGCACTGGGCGAAAACCGCGAAGCCCTGATCGGTACGACCATACCGGAACGGCCAGGCAGCTTCCGGATCTTTTGCCATGATCTGGGGCCACGCCTGATCACTGAATTCAACTATCGCTATGCAGACAGTCAGCAGGCACATGTCTTTGCCGGAGTGCAATTGCGTAATGGGATTGAGGAAAAGAATGCGTTGCTCGCACACCTGCAGGAAAAAGGCTATGAAGTGGTGGATCTCAGTACCGATGAAGTGGCCAAGATGCATGTGCGTTACATGGTCGGCGGCCATGCGCCGCAAGCCAAAGACGAGCGCCTGTACCGGTTTGAATTTCCGGAACGCTCCGGCGCACTGTTGCATTTCCTTTCACAAATGGACGAACGCTGGAATATCAGCCTGTTTCATTACCGTAATCATGGCGCGGCCTATGGCCGGGTGCTGATGGGTATCCAGGTGAGAGATGAAGAACGTCCGGAATTCCAGGAATTTCTGGATGGTCTTGGTATGCAATACTGGGAAGAGACAAACAATCCTGCTTACGAGATGTTTTTGAGTTAGCAATCCTGCCGTTGTTTTGATTTATGCAAGATGTGGTGAGTATTGAGGAAGCTCTGAACAAGTGCTGAATAGATTAACATCGTCATTCCGGCGAAAGCCGGAATCCAGTCAAAACAATTGTTTACTGGATGCCGTTTTTCAACGGCATGACGGCAATCATACTTTTTCAGAGCTTCCTTAAAATGAAAATATGGGTGGATGCCGATGCCTGCCCCAAAGTCATCAAGGATATTCTATACCGGGCAGCAGAACGTGCTCAGGTGGAGTTAATCCTGGTCGCCAATCAACGTTTGCAAATCCCTCCGTCAAAATTCATCAAAGCATTGCAAGTATCACATGGCTTCGATGTGGCGGATAACGAGATCGTCAAAAAAATTGAAGCAGGTGATCTGGTCATTACCGCTGATATTCCACTGGCAGCGGAAGTGATCAATAAAGGCGGGCATGCATTGAATCCGCGCGGCGAGATGTATACCACTGATACCATCAGGGCACGGCTCAGTATGCGGGATTTTATGGATACTTTGCGATCCAGCGGCATCCAGACCGGTGGCCCGTCAGCGTTAACCCAAAGTGACAGGCTGGCGTTTGCCAACAATCTGGATAATTTTTTAATGAGCCATCTAAAATCCAGGCATAAGTAATTTCACTTATTCCATGCTGAGTATGTAATCCCATTCCTTTTTGGCTAGCGGCATGATCGAAAGGCGATTGCCTTTTTGCAGGAGTTTCATATTCTGTAACGGTTTTTTATCACGCAGTTCGGCGAGAGTAATCACACGCTTCAGTTTGCGTTTGAATTTCACATCGACCAGATACCAGGCCGGTTTTTCCGGCTTGCTTTTGGGATCATAATATCTGTGCTTCGGGATAAACGCAGTGGGATCGGGGTAGCCTTCCTTGACGACTTCCATGATGCCAACGACGCCGGGGACTTCACAACTGGAATGATAGAACAGGGCCAGATCGCCCTTTTTGATGTCATCACGAAGCATATTCCGTGCCTGATAATTGCGCACACCTTCCCAAGGCTCGGTTTGTTTGGGACGGTTTTCCAGATCATCAATGCTGAACACATCAGGTTCGGATTTCATTAACCAGTAGTTCACTTTGCGTATCTCGGGGTTCGTGAAGCGTGAAGCGATAAGGTTGGTGTTGTTACATTATCTGGTAATTGAAAAAGGAAGCGATTTACGAGATACGCTTCACGAGGCGCGCGTCACGAAATAAGGTGGGTATCACCACAGTGCCGTGTCAGATAATCGAACTTGAACCAAGGGTCCAAGTGGGAACAGCTGGCATCGTATCAGGCTTTCCGTTGACGGACATGCACACAACGATGCGAATTAGTTCCCGGTGTAGTGCGTTATAGGCTCAAGTTTCCACACATCTGAACACGCACACCGCAGTAGATACCCAATTTGAAATCTGTAATATCCGCCGCAATTATCTGAAATTATTGCATCTCCAGTTGCTTGCCTTTTACCAGAGCATCATCAATTTTGCTCTGCAAGCGGCGGATCAAATTATCTACGTTATGAGTATAGCTCTCATTTCGTTCTTTGTATTGCAGAAGTTCGTGCGTGATATGTAATGCCGCCATTACTGCGATGCGTTCTGATCCAATTACCTTGCCGGATGACTTGACTTCACGCATTTTCATGTTCAAGTATTCAATGGCGCGATGCAAGATATCGCGTTCTTCCTCACTGCAGGCGATCAGATAGTCTTTTTCGAGGATGACAGCGTTGATGGGTTTGCTCATGAACGGGTTTCCATGGCGCGCAGTCTGGAAATCATGGATTCAATCCGGGTTCTTGCCTGCTCGGTTTTTTCAATCAGTATGGCGCGCTCGTTAACAAGGTTTTCCTGTTGATGACGCAGGGCGGTATTCTCAGTCTTGAGCTGGCTGACCGTGTGGATAAGCTCATCTACCCGTGCTTCCAGCGCGGTGAGGTCGTTACTCTCGTTATGTTTGTCAGGCATGCTTGATTCCGCTGGTTCGTGTGAACAGGATGCACAAGACCCGAGGTTTGTTTATTATTGAGTGGCAATATAGAGCCGCCCTGCTTGCCGGTCAAGCGCAGAGAGTAATGTGCATGGCTGACCGTTCAAACTCCCTGCCGGCACTATGGTCTTACTAGTGGAAGATATTGAATATCGTATTGAAAACTGGACTAACATGAATTTCAGAGATCTGGACAATTTATTGATTGATGGCCGGGCCGGCAGCCGTGCGGCGGAGTGTCACGGTTTTCTCTGCGGTTATTTATGTGTCTCTGACCGGATTCAGGGCAATGTCCTCAGGCATTTCCTGCTCGCAGACAGAAATGAAGATGATCTGCAGGAAGAATGTTACAGCCGGTTGCTGGAATTGGCCGAAGACGTTGGAGAAAAAATCTCGGCGGATGACTATGGCCTGGAATTATTATTGCCGGATGACACGATTCCACTGCATGAACGTGGTGCAGCACTGGTGCAGTGGTGTGAAGGATTTCTGTCCGGTCTGGGCGTGGCCGGCCTGACTGATTTTGATCTGTTGACGCATGAATGCCGTGAATTAATCCAGGATTTTTTCAAAATCTGCCGTCTGGATGCTGCCGATATGCAGGGCCATGGTGAAACGGATGAGGCCGCGTTCATGGAGTTGACCGAGTATGTTCGCATGGGCGCAATCCTGCTGCATGATGAAATGCACAGACCTCGAATGATGCCCGCGTCCGGGCAGGTGCATTAAATGATGGATATGAAAGAACACCAGCGACGCCGCAAAAAACTCATGGACCTGATGGGCGATGACAGTATTGCCATCATCCCCACCGCTTCCGTGTATATCCGCAACCGCGATGTGGAATTTCCGTTCCGGCCGGACAGCGATTTTTATTATCTGACCGGTTATGCCGAGCCTGAGGCCGTTGCCGTGCTTGTTCCTGATCGTCATCACGGCGAATATGTATTGTTCTGTCGGGAAAACGATCCGGTCATGGAAACCTGGAACGGTCGCCGTGCCGGTCTGGAAGGCGCGATGCAGCGCTTTGGTGCTGACGATGCGTTCCCGATAGGCGATATCGACGAAATCCTTCCCGGACTGCTCGAAGACAAGCAGCGTATTTTTTATACCATGGGTAATAATGCTGCGTTTGATCAGCGGGTGCTGGGTTGGGTCAACCAGGTACGCAAACGCGCCCGCACCGGGATCAGCGCACCGGATGAGTTTATTTCCCTGAATCATCTGTTGCACGAAATGCGCCTCTACAAGAGCCGTGCGGAAATCACCGCGATGCGCAAGGCAGCGAAGATTTCCGCTCAGGCACACAAACGTGCCATGCAGATGTGCCGGCCCGGATTGATGGAATACCAGCTCGAGGCGGAGCTGAAATATGTCTTCATGCAGGGCGGCGCCCGTGAACCCGCCTATCCGCCGATTGTCGGCGGCGGCGCCAACAGCTGTATCCTGCATTACACGGAAAACAATCAGATGCTGAATGACGGAGATATGCTGCTAATAGATGCCGGTGCTGAATATCACGGTTATGCCAGCGATATTTCCCGGACCTTTCCGGTGAACGGAATGTTCAGCCGTGCGCAGCGTGAAGTCTATGAAGTGGTTTTACAGGCCCAGTATGCTGCCATCAACAAGGTCAAACCGGGCAATCACTGGAATGAACCGCATGAAGCAGCCATTGAAGCGCTGACCGAAGGCATGGCGGAACTCGGCATATTGAAGGGCAAACCACGCCAGCTCATCAAGGATCAGGCGTATACCCGATATTACATGCACCGTACCGGGCACTGGCTGGGAATGGATGTGCATGATGTGGGTGATTACAAAGTCGAGGGTGAATGGCGCACATTTGAACCGGGCATGGTGCTTACTGTTGAGCCTGGTTTATACCTGCCGGCAGGCAGCAAGGGGCTCGCCAAGAAATGGTGGAACATCGGTGTACGTATTGAGGATGATGTGCTGGTCACAGAAACCGGCAATGATGTTTTGACCAGGGACGCTCCGAAAACCATCGCCGAGATTGAAGCCCTGATGGTCCATGATCTCGCCGCCTGATTCTGCCACTGATTATGATGTAATCATTGCCGGGGGCGGTATGGTTGGCGTTACGCTGGCGCTGGCGCTGGCCGGAACCGGTGTCCGCATCGCCGTTCTTGAAGCGATATCCCCGCGCGCAAATGACCAGCCGAGTTACGATGATCGTGGTCTGGCGTTGTCCTTGTCCTCACAACAGATTCTGGCCGGGTTGAATCTGTGGGAGGCTGTCCGCTCTACGGCTTGCCCGGTCGAGCACATCCACGTTTCGGATCAGCATCATTTTGGTTTTGTGCGCCTGCATAGCCATGATCTGCAGTTGCCGGCATTGGGTCATATCGTGCTGGCACGCGAACTGGGTCAGGTATTGATGCAGAAACTCCAGGCGGCAAGTCATATCCGTTTCATCTGTCCGGCGAAGGTCGAGACAACGGTCATCCGTGCGGATCATGCAGAAATCACGGTGCAGCACGATGGCAGTACGAAAAAACTGACCGCAAAACTTCTAGTGGCTGCGGACGGCGCCTGGTCACAATTACGCGAACGACTGGGTATCAACATCACCCACAAGGATTATGGACAGACAGCCATCGTCACCAATGTCACGCCCGGCAAGCCACATGCCAATACCGCTTATGAGCGGTTTACCACCCAGGGTCCGCTGGCCCTGTTACCCCTGCCAGACAATCGCTGTGTGGTTGTGTTTACAGTGAATACCGAAGCCGCCGATCGTTACATGAGCATGAGCGACAGCGATTTTCTGGCGTCGCTGCAAATCCGTTTCGGCCGGCGGTTGGGCCGGTTCCAGCGACCGGGCACACGCAAGTCTTATCCCATACAGCTGATTGCAGCGAAGGAACAGGTGCGTGATCGTGTCGTTATTCTGGGTAATGCGGCACACACCGTGCATCCGAATGGTGCGCAGGGGTTCAACCTGTGTCTGCGTGATATTGCCGGTCTTGCAGAAATACTGGTCCGCGCAATCAGCAAGGGTGAAGATTTCGGTTCAAGGCATTTGTTGAATCAATACCAGAGCCTGCGTTCCGCCGATCAAAACCGGGTGCTGGAATTTACGGATACCCTGGCATCGATGTTTTATAACGATCTACCGCACCGGGTGTTCGTGCGAAATGCCGGCATGACCTTGCTGGAATTCTGCAAACCCTTGAAACAATCGTTTGCGCGGCGGGCCATGGGATTGTATGGCCGCCAACCCGGACTGGTGCGAGGTATTCCGTTGTGGCAGTAAAACCGGATATCGATGTGATCATTTGCGGTGCCGGTATCGCCGGTGCCGCAGTGGCGGCTTTGCTGGCACAGGCGGGTATAAGTTGCCTGATGATTGAAAGGCGCGGGATTCATCCCGTTACAGACCGGGTTGATCCACGGGCGCTCGCCATCACACGTGCTTCAGAAAATATTTTGCGCGCCACGGGTGCCTGGCCGCTTATACCGGCAGACCGGATAGGTCATTTCCGCAGCATGCGGGTCTGGGATGAACAGGGTGATGGCGATATTGAATTTGACAGTGCTGATGTGTGTGAACCCACTCTGGGTTACATCATTGAACAAACACAGATTGAACTGGCGCTGCAACAGGCAAACGCCGGCTATTCACAGATAAAATATCTGCAGCCTGCCAGCCTGCACGATATAGAGATAGCACGGGACGTTGTGACAGCAGTGCTGGAGGATGGCAGCCGACATACTGCCCGTTTAATCATCGGCGCAGATGGCGCCCGTTCCCGCTTGCGCACCCTTGCCGGGATCGGGTATCCCGTACACGATTATCTACAACAGGCGGTCGCCTGCAGGGTGACTACGGGAAAACCGCATGCTGAAACCGCGCGGCAGCGGTTTCTGGCAACCGGTCCACTGGCTTTTTTACCGCTCGCCGATCCGCATCAGTGCGGCATTGTCTGGTCAACCACGCCGGATCAGGTTGAACAACTGATGCATATGGATGAATCAGAGTTTAATCAGGTACTTGCCCGGGCATTTGACCACACACCAGGAGAGATCCTGAGCAGCGGGCCGCGCGCGCGATTTCCATTGCAGCATGCACAGGCGGAAAAATATTGTCTGCCGCGCCTCGCCCTGATCGGAGATGCTGCACACATGGTGCATCCCTTGGCGGGGCAGGGTGCCAATCTGGGGTTGCTGGATGCCGCTGCATTGGCTGAGATCGTTATTGATACTGCAGGTAAAAACCGGGATATCGGGACTTTGCCGGTACTCCGCCGCTATGAACGTTGGCGTAAAGGCGAGAATTATCTGATGTTGAAGGTGTTGCAGGGGTTCAAGGTATTGTTTGAAAACCGGCTGGAGCCTGTTAAACACTTACGTAATATCGGACTGGATATTACAGACATGCTGATGCCCGTAAAACATTGCATCATGCGCCATGCCATGGGGCAGGCGGGTGATCTGCCTTCATTCGCACGAAATCATTAGTCTGTGTACAATCCCCGCCTTGTTTTTGCCGCAAGTTGCGAGCCTGCAGTTTGATTGAGATCTGAAACATGACCGAGACAGAAAAACCGCGCCCTGCCAATTTTATCCGTAATATCATCGATGCGGATTTGCAGCAGAACAGGAACAACGGTCGCGTCCATACCCGCTTTCCGCCGGAACCGAACGGTTATCTGCATGTAGGTCATGCCAAATCCATTTGCCTGAATTTTGGCACGGCGCTGGATTACCGGGGCCTGTGCAATCTGCGCTTTGATGATACCAACCCGGAAAAGGAAAGCGTGGAATATACCGAATCAATCCAGGCGGACGTGCGCTGGCTGGGGTTTGACTGGGAAGACCGGCTGTTTTATGCCTCGGATTATTTTGAAAAGTTGTATGAGTTCGCTGAATTGTTGATTAAAGATGGCAAGGCCTATGTCGACAGCCTGAATGCCGATCAGATTCGCGAGTACCGGGGCACATTGACTGAACCAGGACGTGACAGTCCTCACCGCAACCGTATGGTGGACGAAAATCTGGATCTGTTCCGGCGCATGCGCGCCGGTGATTTCAGGGACGGGGAGCATGTCTTGCGGGCAAAGATTGACATGGCTTCGCCAAACATCAACATGCGGGATCCGGTGATTTATCGCATCAAACACGCGCATCATCATCGCACCGGTGATCAATGGTGCATTTATCCCATGTACGATTACACACATTGCATCTCCGATGCACTGGAAGGCATTACACACTCACTTTGCACACTGGAATTCGAGGATCACCGGCCTTTGTATGACTGGTGTCTGGATCAGTTACCGGTGCCATGTCATCCACAGCAGATCGAATTTGCCCGCCTGAATCTGAATTACACCATCACCAGCAAGCGCAAGCTGAATGAGCTCGTCACGGAAAAACATGTGAGCGGCTGGGATGATCCGCGCATGCCGACGATTACCGGTATGCGTCGCCGGGGTTATACGCCGGCCGCCATCCGTGATTTCTGTGATCGCATCGGGTTGACCAAGAACGATACCGTAATTGATATGACTGTATTGGAAAATTGTGTGCGCGAAGATCTGGATCGCAGTACCCGACGGGTGATGGCCGTTTTACGCCCTTTGCGCGTGGTCATTACCAATTATCCGGAGGGGCAAACCGAAGAACTGGAAGCGGCCTGGCATCCCAATCAACCTGAAATGGGTGGTCGCAAGGTGCCCTTTTCACGAGTGATCTATATTGAACGCGATGATTTCATGGAAGATCCGCCCAAGAAGTTTTTTCGCCTGGGGCCGGGCCGTGAAGTGCGGCTGCGTTATGCCTACTTTGTCAAATGCGAAGAAATCATCAAGGATGAAAAAACCGGTGAGGTTGTGGAATTGCGTTGCACCTATGATCCCGCGACCCGTGGAGGCAATGCGCCGGATGGTCGCAAGGTGAAGGGCACTATTCACTGGGTTTCCGCAGCACATGCGTTGCCAGCAGAAGTCCGTCTCTATGATCGCTTGTTTACCGTGGCCGATCCGGGCCGTGAAGACAACTGGCGTGAGCTGTTAAATCCCGCTTCGATGGAAATCATCAATGCGGCCTGTGTGGAACCCGGTCTCAAACAGGCGCAGCCGGAGGAACGGTTCCAGTTTGAACGGCTGGGTTATTTCTGTGTGGATCGCCGGGACTCCCGGCCGGACCAGCCGGTGTTTAACCGGACGGTGACTCTGAAGGATTCCTGGGTGAAGGCGAAGGACTGACCGAGATCTTCTTCTGCTTGTAGATGTTCTGACTGTAGAAGATTTCCTCAATTTCCTCGCGCAGGCGGCGCTCGATTGACGCCCGTTGTTCCAGTTCCAGATCCTTGGCGGGGATGTTGAACAGGTAGGTGTCCAGATTGAAATCCCGCAGCATCATCTTGGTGTGGTAAATATTTTCTTCGTAGATGTTCACGTCCACCATACGATACTTTTTCTTGGTGTCCTTGGAGATAAAGTTCTGGATGGACGTAATCGCATGGTCGATGTAATGCTTGGTGCCATTGGTGTCACGGGTGAAGCCCCGTACCCGGTAATCCAGGGTGACAATATCTGACTCAAAACTCTGGATCAGGTAATCCAGGGCTTTCAGCGGCGAAATCATGCCACAGGTGCTCACATCAATGTCTGCCCGGAAGGTGCTGATGCCGTAATGGGGATGGCTTTCTGGGTAGGTATGCACCGTAAGATGGCTTTTGTCCAGATGGGCCACGACCGCCACCGGTACCTGTTCGGGACTTGTTGCTGGAGCAGCTTCGCCATTATGGGCATTGGCAGCGGCAGCATCATTGAAATTAAACGGCATGGGCGAGCCTTCTTCCGATATCAGGAAAGTCACGCTGGCGCCGAGGGGATCATAATCCGCCTTGGCGATATTCAGGATGTTGGCGCCCACCATGCTCGCGACATCGGTGAGGATCTGGGTCAGACGGTCAGAATTATAGGCCTCGTCTATGTACTCCATGTATTCCTTGTTCTGGCTTTCGGAACTGGCGTAACAGACGTCGTAGATGTTGAAACTGAGGGTCTTGGTGAGGTTGTTGAACCCGTGCAGGCGGATTTTGGCCATGGTCGTCGCCCCCCCTCAAAGATCATGCAAAGGTGGATGGTAGATCATTTGTACTACATTCCCCTCCGGGTCCTCACAATAAAAACTTCTGGCACCGTCCCGGTGTGTCTTCGGGCCGGTTTTCATCTTCACTCCATGAGTATTGAGGAAAACATACCAGTCGTCCACCAGCGCCGGAGTTTTTAATATGAAACCGATGTGATCCAGACGCTGCGGCCCTGCCGGTTGCTGGTGTTTTGCGAACCGGTGGAGTGCAAGATTATCATTTCCGGAGCAAAGGTAAACATTATCTTTGTCCGGCCGCCACTCCACGCTCATGCCCAGCAGATCCACGTAGAATTTTTCGCAGGTTTCCAGATCGGTGACGTTGAGCGCCACATGATGCATGCCACTGGTGGGTGCTGGTCGTATCATTTTGTTTAAGGGACTGCCTCAGCTGATTCGGGATGCGCACCATACACCAGCATTATAGAAGATGGAAGAGAGCGGTGGAGTGATAGCCGACGATCCTCTAGTGTGGGAGAATACCTGAAAAAGAGAATGATGCGTTGATGAACGACCGGCCGCCAGCACTTTATAAATCCAGCCTGAAAAGTCTGCCCCTGATTAACAGCGGCAAGGTGCGTGACATCTATGCTGTGGATGATCAACATATGTTAATTGTGACCACGGACAGGATTTCCGCTTTTGACGTCATTATGCCGGATCCGATTCCCGGCAAGGGTGCCGTGCTGACGGCCGTTTCCAATTTCTGGTTTGAGCGCATGACCCACATCATTCCCAATCATCTGACATCACGGCGTCTGGAGGACGTACTTCCAGACCCCGTCGAGCGTGGGCCGCTGGAAGGCCGCAGTATCATAGTGAAAAAGCTCAAACCATTGCCGATAGAGGCGGTCGTGCGCGGTTATATTATCGGCTCGGGCTGGAAGGACTACCAGAAAACCGGGGAAATCTGCGGTATTAGGTTACCGGCCGGTTTGCGTCAGGCGGAACGTCTGCCGGAACCGATCTTTACTCCGGCCACCAAGGCGGAACAGGGGGAACATGATGAAAACATCAGCTTTGCAAAAGCAGCGGAGCTACTGGGTCAGGAACTGGCGGAGCGGGTGCGAACAGTGAGTCTGAAAATCTATCAGGAAGCCGCCAACTATGCACGCCAGCGCGGTATTATTATTGCTGACACCAAATTTGAATTCGGAACCGATGCCGCCGGCAAACTGGTGCTGATTGATGAAGTGTTGACCCCGGACTCTTCCCGTTTCTGGCCGGCGGATTCCTATGAAATCGGAGTCAGTCCGCCCAGTTTTGATAAACAGTATTTGCGCGATTATCTGGAAACGCTGGACTGGAACAAGAAAGCTCCCGGGCCCAGATTACCGGCTGAAGTGATACAAAATACTGCAGCGAAATACCGGGAAGCGCGCGACCGGTTGGTGCGGTGAATGAGAGAGGTATAAAAAGAGAACATGAAAGAACTGGAAAAACTTAAATCAGGCTTTCGCGAATTCAGAAAGCAATATTTCGAAGACAATCCTGAACTCTACCGGCAACTCACCGCCAGGGGCCAGTCACCCAAGGCCCTGATGATAGCCTGTTGTGATTCACGTGTGCATCCGGCCCAGGTCATGAACACGGATCCCGGTGATGTGTTTGTGGTCCGCAATGTCGCCAATCTGGTGCCCGCCTATGTGGATGATGGCAAAACCCACGGCACCAGTGCCGCGATCGAATTTGCCGTCAAGCACCTCAAGGTGCCGCATATCATTGTAATGGGCCACAGCCAGTGTGGCGGTATACGGGCGTTGATGGAAGGCAGTCATGAAGGTAAAACCCACAAGTTTATCGATCCGTGGATGGCTATAATGGCGCCGGCGCGGGAACTGGTGGCGCGTTCACATTCCGGTATGCCTCTGGATGAACAATGTCGTCTCTGTGAGCAGGCTGCAATCGGAGTTTCTCTGGACAATCTTATGACTTTTCCATTCATAACACGGGCCCTTGAAAATAAAGAACTGCACCTGCATGGCTGGTACTTTGATATTGAAAATGGCATGTTGTATGAAATGAACCGGGCCAATAATACCTACACTCCGCTCTGCTAGTATTAATAGCCGGATCGGATGTACATGCAGCCGTTCCGGCTGAAACATGATTCCTCTCCACGACGATAACCCCACAGAAATCGCGCCGGTATTCACGGTCCTTTTTATCGTGCTGTGTGTGTTGGTATTTATGTGGCAGGCGTCACTGGGCGATCAGGGTGGTCAGGCAGCAGTTTACAGTCTGGGAGTGATACCGGCCGTATTACTGGATAAAGTGCAACTGCCGCCGGAACTGGTGTTGATCCCGCCAGAACTGACCATACTTACATCAATGTTCATGCATGGCAGTTTCATGCATCTGGCCGGTAATATGCTGTATCTCTGGATTTTCGGGAACAACGTGGAAGATGCGATGGGCCACCTGCGCTTTATCATTTTCTATTTGTTGTGTGGTGTCGCAGCCGTATTCGGACAGGTATTGCAGAATCCTGCTTCGGAAATCCCGATGATTGGTGCCAGCGGTGCCATTTCCGGTGTGCTGGGGGCCTATCTGTTGTTATACCCGCATGCTCGCATCATGGTTTTTGTTCCGATAGGCGTGTATGCCCAGACCATGCGGTTGCCCGCCATCATGGTGCTGGGGTTCTGGTTTGTCATGCAGATCGTAAGTTCCATGGGCGCTGATCCCAACAGCGGTGGTGTGGCCTGGTTTGCACATATTGGCGGTTTTATTGCCGGCATGGTTCTGATTCCATTCTTTAAACGTAAACGCATGACCTTGTTTCATCCGGCACAATGATCGGGTTGAGTCAGATTTAGTTGAGTTGTGCTCTCAACCAGATAATCATTTTCATTAACATATATTCTCCTTGTCACAATGATCATCAGTGATTATCTTTGGCATCAGATACGCAACGTATCCAACCAGGAGTGGCAAACATGAAAGTGGATAAGAAGAAAGTTACCAAACTGTTGAACCGCATCATGGAGCTGGAGCTGGCCGGGGTAGTGCGTTACACGCACTATGCGTTGATGGTCTATGGTTATCATCGCATACCAATTACTTCCTGGCTCAAGCAACAGGCGCAGGAAAGTCTGCAACATGCCGAACGCGCCGGTGAGCTGATTACCCTGATGGGTGGTCATCCTTCGCTGTCCATCGGCCCTTTGCTGGAAACACACAAACATGATATCGGTGATATTCTGCGTGAATCACTCGAACATGAAGAGGAAGCCCGAAAAGTCTATTACGAACTGCTGGCGGCTGCAGAGGGCAAATCGATCCTGCTGGAAGAATATGCGCGGGAACTGATCGTGCAGGAAGAGATGCACGAAGACGAAGTGAACAAGATGTTGCGTAAACCGGGTGATATCGGCGTCTATACGCCAAAAGGCTAACAGCCCGGATCTTCTTCTGCAGCCAGCTGGTGTTCAGACACCAGTTGGTTTTTTATTTTGGCGATCTCTTCCTGTGAGTAATCCTTGTGTATTTCCAGATTGCCCCACACCGGTTTGGGCCAGCAAGCGTCGGTTTCATGGCGGCCGATCACATGCAAGTGCAGTTGCTGAACAATATTGCCGATGGCACCGAAGTTGATTCTGGCGATGCCGTGGTGCTGTTTGATCCAGCGCGCAATCCGGGCGCATTCATCCATGATCTGAGTACGCTGGGCAACGGGCAAATCAAACAGTCCGTCAGCATCAGTTTCGGGTACGAGAATGTACCAGGGCACCAGGGCATTTTTATTCAACAACAAATAACAAGCCGATAGCTTGCCAAGGATATGGCAGTCTTTGAGCAGTTGCGGATGAATTTTAAATTGGTCCAAGGAATATTAATGACTATTGCATGCCGGAAGTTACTGCATCGGCCATGAGCTTTTGCAGTAATAATTCCCGCGCGGTTTTATCCGTTACGGCCTGCATGGCGCTGTTGAAGTCTGCCACTTTTTCACTGTGGGCCTTCAGCAGCTTTTCCAGATGCAGGTTCTCGGCAATGGTGGGGGAACCGCCCTGTTTGTATTTCAGATCAATTTCCTGCAGCAGTCCGAAGTATTCGGCCTTGCTCTGTCCCATGATCTGATAGGCGTCCCACGCCGCCTGTGCCTCAGGTGGGAGTTTCTCCGCAGTGTCCGACATGTTTGGGGTCAGGCGGCCTTTTCAATTGCGTCCGTGTACTGCCCCGAGCACGCCAGACTGTTGCATTTCTCCCGGTGTAACAACGCAGCCTGGGCTTTTTCAAGATTTTCTGATTTGCCGGCCCAGGTTTTCAGGCAGTCATCCTGCAAGGCACGGCCGTAGGAGAAACTCAACGGCCAGGGTAGATGCGGGTACGACTTGTTCATGGCATTAAGGTGCGCTGTGGCGAGCTGTGAGCTTTGGCCGCCGGACAGGAACACGATACCGGGTATGGAAGCAGGCACGGTGTTTAGGAGACAACGCACGGTCTTGTCCGCGACTTCCTGGATACCGGCCTGGGTTTTGCATTTCTTGCCCGAGATCACCATGTTGATTTTGAGGATGGTGTGTTCATAAGCGACATGCTGGCGATAAAGTTCATTGAATACCGTCTTGAGCGTGATTTCTGTGACTTCATAACAGCGATCGATGGTGTTGTCGGCATCCATGAGCACTTCCGGTTCCACCATCGGCACGATGCCGGCTTCCTGGCAAAGTCCGGCATAGCGCGCCAGCGCATGGGCGTTGGCTTCAATGCAGCCCATACTGGGAATGCCTTCACCAATCGTAATCACAGCACGCCACTTGGCGAATTTAGCACCGAGTTTTTTGTATTCAGCGAGGCGGCCGCGCAGGCCGTCCAGTCCTTCCGTGACCAGTTCCCCGGGATGAGTTGCGAGGTCTTTCGCACCGGCATCGACTTTAATTCCCGGCATGATGCCCTGTTTGATCAGGGCTTCCGGGAACGGTGTACCGTCAGCGGTTTTCTGACGCATGGTTTCGTCAAACAGGATCATGCCGCTGATATAATTGGCGCCGCCCGGATTGGTGATCAGCAAATCACGATAGGCACGGCGGTTTTCCTCGGTGGATTCGATGCCGATGCTGTCAAAACGTTTCTTGATGGTGGGCAGGCTTTCATCTATCGCCAGTATGCCCTTGCCTTTGGCGACCATCGCCTTGGCGGTCTGTTCCAGTTCCTGTTTGCTCATGGGGTTTGCCTCGAAAGATTGTATTGCAGATTCCAGTTGAAATTATAAAGTGTGTTCGGTGGATTCGCCCACTTTAATGATCTTCATGTTATTGGTCCCGCCGCGTTTGCCCAGCAGATCACCCTTGGTAATAACCACATAATCGCCGATGCTAACGGCATTACGGGCCAGTAATTCATCAATAATTTCCTTGTTGGCCATCAATGGATCAGTGTGGGTGATATCAAACTTGATCGGATATACGCCACGGTACAAAGCTACGCGCCTGCGAGTGGCTGAATGCCGGGTAAAGGCGAAAATCGGAATCCCCGAACTGATGCGCGACATCCACAAACAGGTTGAGCCGGTTTCCGTCAGTGCCGCGATGGCCTTGGCGCCGATATGGTTGGCGGAATACATGGTGGCCATGGCTATGGCCTCATCTATCGCCTGAAAACGCTGGTTGATGCGGTGATCGGACACCTGAGTCGCACGCTGCTTCTCCGCTTCTTCACAGATGCGCGACATCGCTGCAACGGCTTTTTCCGGATGATGACCAATGCTGGTTTCAGCGGAGAGCATCACGGCGTCGGTGCCGTCGAGCACGGCATTGGCCACGTCGAATACTTCCGCGCGAGTCGGGATCTGGTGATCGATCATGGATTCCATCATCTGTGTTGCGGTGATCACCGCCCGATCCATGTCGCGCGCCATTTTGATCAGACGTTTCTGCACCGGTGGCAGTGAGGCATCGCCGATTTCCACGCCCAGATCGCCGCGTGCAATCATGATGGCGTCCGAGGCTTCAATAATAGCTTCAATATGGTTCAATGCTTCGGCACGCTCGATCTTGGCGATGATGCGGGCCTTGCTGTTCAGGGCCTCCAGCCTGCGCCGAGCTTCCTGCACATCTCCGGCATTACGCACAAATGATATAGCGATGAAATCCGCGCCGATTTTTACAGCATGTTCCATATCGATCACGTCTTTTTGTGTCAGGGCTCCCGCGGAGAGTCCGCCGCCCTTGAGATTAATGCCTTTATTGTCGGACAGTTCACCACCCATGATGACTTCACAATTCACTTCATGTTCATGTACTTCTTTTACATAAAGGACTATGCGTCCATCATCGACCAGCAAAGTATCACCGGCGCGGACATCACGCGGAAGATTTTTATAACTTACACCGACATGACTGTCATTACCCGCATTGGCTGGTAGTTCGGTATCAATGGTAAACGTGGCGCCTTCCCGCAGTTCTATCCTGCCATTATTGAAATGCTCGATACGGATCTTGGGCCCTTGCAGATCGGCAATCACGCCGACAGCGCGTTTGTGCTGCAGTGACAGTTCGCGTATTTTCTGTACCCGCCGTTCATGGTGGGCATGGGTCTGGTGTGAGTAGTTGAGGCGGAATACATCCGTTCCTTCATTAAACAGTTTTTCCATGACACCCGGTTTGTCTGTGGCCGGGCCGGTGGTGGCTATGATTTTAGTTCTGCGCATTAATTTTAATGGTTACACCTCTGAGGTATGGTGATCAGTATTCTCTTGCGCGCTCCATCGCCGCCCACGCCCGCGCGGATTCCTCAAGGATCTGTACGGCGGGCAGTTTCTTGCCCTCCAGAAATTCCAGAAAGGCGCCGCCGCCGGTTGAAATGTAGGAAATGTTTTCACCCACGTTGAATTTGGCAATGGCAGAAAGTGTGTCCCCGCCGCCAGCCACGGAGTACGCATCACTGCGGGCTATTGCTTCTGCAAGCCGGCGGGTACCGTTGCTGAACGATTTGAATTCAAATACACCCAACGGGCCATTCCAGACGATGGTTTTGGCCTTGCTGATCAGTGTTGCGAAGTGCGCGGATGTGTCAGGCCCGACGTCCATAATCAGATCATCATTTTCGACCTTCGTGACAGGCTTGGTGGTGGCATCGGCATGCTCATCAAATTTTTTGGCGCAGACCAGATCCGTGGGCAGGGGAATCTCACTGCCACGCTCCTGCATCATACGCATGAGTTTTTTGGCTTCATCCACCAGATCCGGCTCATACAGCGAATGGCCGATACTGTGCCCAGCGGCTTTAAGAAAGGTATTGGCAATACCGCCGCCCACGATCAGCTGATCCACTTTCGTACAGAGTGATTCCAGTATTGTTAGTTTGGTCGAAACCTTGGAGCCACCGACGATGGCCAGCAAGGGTCTGGCCGGATCACGCAGGATAGTGGAGAGTGCTTTTAGTTCAGCAATCAATAACGGGCCGGCGCAGGCCACAGGTACGTACTTTGCAACGCCATGTGTTGAAGACTGGGCGCGATGTGCGGTGGCAAAAGCATCATTCACATATACATTACACAAATCAGCCATGCGCCGTGCCAGATCATCATCGTTGGCCTTTTCGCCTTTTTCAAAACGTACGTTCTCGCACAAGACGACATCATGTTTGCTGAAATCAACGCCGTTCAACCAGTCCTTGATCAGAGGAACCTCCCGCCCGAGCAACCCGGACAAACAGGATGCCACTGGCGCCAGCGAGAATTTTTCATCGTAAATGCCTTCGTTGGGACGGCCGAGATGCGACACGATCATGATTTTTGCGCCGGCATCGATAATCTGTCTGAGGGTAGGCAATGAAGCGCGGATGCGTGTGTCATCCTCAACGCGACCGTCTTTCAACGGTACGTTATAGTCCTCGCGGATCAGTACTTTCTTGCCACGCAGATCGAGGTCGGAAATTTTAATCAGTTCAGACACGTTGAATCAGTGTGTTATTTGGCATTCATCAGGGCTATGGTGGTATCCAGCATCCGGTTGGAGAAACCCCACTCATTATCGTACCAGGCCACGACCTTGACCAGTGTTCCGTCGATGACTTTGGTTAAGGTTGCATCATAGGTGGAAGAGGCAGGATCATGGTTGAAATCCACAGACACCAGAGGCGCGTCATTATAGGCCAGCACACCCTTGAGTTTGCCGTTGGCGGCTTCGCGCATCAGTGTATGGATTTCCTTGGCAGTCGTTTCACGTGCAGCCTGGAAACTCAAATCCACCATGGAGACATTAATCGTTGGCACGCGGACAGCATAGCCATCGAGCTTCCCGTTCAGTTCCGGCAATACCAGACCCACTGCGGCCGCAGCACCGGTTTTGGTCGGAATCATGGACATGGTGGCGGAGCGGGCCCGGCGCAGATCGGAATGATAGACATCGGTCAGCACCTGATCATTGGTGTAGGCATGTACGGTGGTCATCACACCGTGTACCACACCGATATGCTCGTGCAGGACTTTCACCACGGGAGCGAGACAGTTGGTGGTGCAGGAGGCATTGGATATAACAGTGTCTGATGACTTGAGTACATTATGATTTACACCATAAACGATAGTCGCATCCACATCCTCTCCACCGGGCGCCGAGATGATTACTTTTTTCGCACCGCCCTTGAGATGGGCTGAGGCCTTGGCCTTGCTGGTGAAGAGGCCGGTGGATTCATGTACGACATCCACCCCCAGATCACGCCAGGGCAACTTTGCCGGATCGCGCTCAGACAACACTTTGATCTTTATGCCGTTCACAATCATGTAATCACCATCAACACTGACCGTCCCCGGAAACTTGCCGTGCGCCGTATCGTACTGGGTCAGATGTGCATTGGTTTTGGCATCACCCAGATCATTGATTGCTACGATTTCAATCTCACCGGTGCGATTTGCTTCAAACAGTGCGCGCAGGATATTGCGTCCGATGCGCCCGTAACCATTGATGCCAACTTTTATCGTCATGTGTATCTCCGTCTGCTAACTCACAATTAAATAATACGTATGCATTTTTATAGTAATGAATGAATCAGTTCGGTCAGACCACCTTCGGTCAGACCAAAATGTTTGTAAACATCACCGGCCGGTGCAGATTCACCAAAGCTGTTAACACCCAGCACCTTGCCATCCAGGCCCACATATTTGCTCCAGTAATCCGGTATGCCGGCCTCCACGGCGATACGTTTTCGGCACTGGGGCGGTAACACCTGATCACGATATGCCTGATCCTGCGTATCAAACACATCGGTGGAGGGCATGGACACCAGCCGCAAATTTCTACCTTCGTGATTCAGGCGCTGCACGATATTCAAAGCCAGTTCTGTTTCTGAACCGGTGGCAATGATGATTGCATCAGGCTGCCCGGCGCCATGAATGAGCACATAACCGCCGCGTGCGATGTTGTTGATCTGTTCTTCCGTGCGCGGAATAAATTTAAGATTTTGCCGCGAGAATAACAACGATGTCGGGCCATGTTTTCTTTCAATCGCTGCTTTCCAGGCAATGGCCGATTCCACTGTATCGCACGGCCGCCAGACTGACATGTTCGGTAACAGGCGCAGAGTTGCTGCCTGTTCCACCGCCTGATGCGTAGGCCCGTCTTCACCGAGCCCAATTGAATCGTGGGTGAAGACAAATATGTTCCGCTGTTTCATCAGCGCCGCCATGCGCAGGGCGTTACGGGCATATTCCGAAAACATCAGAAACGTGCCGCCGTAGGGGATATAACCGCCATGCAGGGCGATACCATTATTTATGGCCGCCATACCGAACTCGCGCACACCATAATAAATGTAGTTGCCGTGACCGCCGGAACCGTTGATGACTTTTGAACCGGACCAGTTGGTCAGATTGGAGCCCGTCAGGTCCGCAGAACCGCCGATCAATTCCGGCAAGACCGGCGCATAGGCTTCAAGTGCATTCTGCGAGGCTTTGCGCGAGGCAATGTTCTCGGCTTTTTCGATGCACTTTTTGATGAAGCTGCGGGTAATGTTGTCCCAGTTTTCCGGTAACTTCATCTGCATTCGCCGCTCAAACTCGACAGCGAGTTGTGGATATTGTGTCTTGTAAGCCTCAAATAATTTCTTCCACTGGTTTTCTGTGCGCTTGCCGCGGCGTTTGGCGTTCCAGGCTGCATAGTATTCATCCGGGATCACGAACGGTTCGTGGTTCCAGCCAATCTGTTTGCGGGCGAGCGCGATTTCATCCTTGCCGAGTGGCGCACCATGGCAGGAAGCCTTGCCCTGTTTGTTTGGCGCGCCCCAGCCGATAACCGTGTTGCAGCAGATGAGACTCGGCCTGTCAGTGACCTTGCGTGCCTTGCGCAGGGCTTTTTTAACCTGTTCCGGATCGTGACCGTCTACATTGCGGATCACATGCCAGCCGTATGATTCAAAACGTTTGGCCGTGTCATCCGTGAACCAGCCGCGCACATCGCCATCGATCGAAACCTGATTACTGTCGAACAGACAGATAAGCTTGCCGAGTTTCAATGTGCCGGCGAGTGATGCCGCTTCGTGCGAAATGCCTTCCATGAGACAGCCATCACCCACAGATACATAGGTGTAGTGATCAACGATGGCATAACCTTCACGGTTGAATTCCGCCGCCAGATTTTTTTCAGCAATGGCCATGCCGACGGCATTGGCCAAGCCCTGACCCAATGGCCCGGTCGTGGTTTCTATGCCGGGCGCATAACCATGTTCCGGATGCCCCGGCGTTTTGGAGTGCAGTTGCCGGAAGCGTTTGATTTCATCCATGGACAGGTCATAGCCAGTGAGATGCAAAATGGAATACAGCAGCATTGAGCCATGACCGTTGGACATGATGAAACGGTCACGATCCACCCAATGCGGATTGGCCGGATTGTGCCGCAGAAAATCGTTCCACAGGACTTCCGCGATGTCCGCCATGCCCATGGGCGCGCCGGGATGGCCGGAGTTGGCTTTTTCCACCGCGTCCATACTGAGTGCGCGGATGGCATTGGCAAGTTCACGCCGGGACAGCATGCGTCTCTCCTGTGTTATTGAATATTTAATGAACTGCAACGATGCAACGAGCCGTGCATTCTCGCTCAGAGGCCGCATTCCGGCAAGCGGGGATGGTGATTGGTGACGGGTAAATTAGTGATTGGTGATTAGTGATTGGTGATTAGCAACTTCCGGGGCAGACTTGCAAATTTCTACCTCCCCCGCTCACTAATCACCGGTTTTTACGCCACTTGATGGAACAGCCCATGCTGGCGATCTGTTCTTTGGGGCCCTGACCTGTTTGGGCGATCTGTTTCATGCCTTCGAACAGATCGCGCCGGGCGTTGGCCGGGGCCGGGCTGGTGCGGCTGGCATCCAGCCGGCCACGGTATTGCAGTTTGAGGTCAGCGTTGTAACCGAAGAAATCCGGTGTACAGACAGCGCCATAGGCTTTGGCAATTTCCTGCGACTCATCAATGAGGTAAGGAAACGGGTAACCATATTTTTTCGCGACTTTTTTCATATTGTCGAAGGAATCTTCAGGATAATCTGCCGTGTCATTGGCCATGATGGCCACACTCTTGATCCCGTGTTCCAGCAGCTCACGGGTGTCTCGCACCAGCCGCTCCTGTATGGCCTGTACATAGGGACAATGGTTGCAGATAAACATGATCAATGTGCCTTTTTCGCCGCGGCAATCAGCAAGGCTCGAGGTCCGTCCATCTATCCCGGGCAAGCTGAAATCCAGAGCAGGTGTGCCGAAATTACAAATCGGGGTTTCGGTCAGGGCCATGTCATATTCCTCCAATATTTCTCATGAATACATGTGATTACCTGAACAACAGCGACCGGCTGAAAACCGGGTTAATTTCAGTGTAATTATCCGGCAACCACGTTAAAATGCAGCGCTTTTTTATGAACCATGTTTGATTTAACTACGGGGACAGCACATGAGCAAAGATTACCTGTTTACATCCGAATCAGTATCTGAAGGCCATCCGGACAAAGTCGCGGATCAGATTTCCGATGCCGTGCTGGATGCGATTTTGAAACAGGATTCATTGGCCCGTGTCGCCGCTGAAACGCTCGTGTCCACGGGGCTTGTGACCTTGGCCGGTGAAATTACGACCAGTGCCGTGGTGGATTACGGCAGGATTGCACGCGAAACCATCCGCGAAATCGGCTATACCGATCCCAGCATGCGTTTTGATGCGGATGGCTGTTCGGTGCATGTGTGTTATGGCCAGCAGAGCCCGGATATCAAGCGCGGCGTGGATCAGGCTTCCGATGATTATCTGAATCAGGGCGCTGGAGATCAGGGCCTGATGTTCGGTTATGCCTGCGATGAAACATCTTCGCTCATGCCGGCGCCAATTGATTTTGCCCACCGGTTGGTGCACCAGCAGGCCACCGTCAGAAAATCCGGCAAGCTGAAGTGGTTGCGACCGGACGCCAAAAGCCAGGTGACCATCCGTTATGTGAACAGCAAGCCACAGTCATTTGAAACCATCGTGATCTCTACCCAGCATGACCCGTCCATGAATGAAAAACAGGATCAGCTCAAGGAAGCCGTGATCGAAGAAATCATCAAGCCGGTACTGCCCACGAGGATGTTGAAAGACACACGTTATCTGGTAAACCCGACCGGTCGTTTTGAAATCGGCGGTCCACATGGTGATGCCGGGCTTACCGGCCGCAAGATCATCGTCGATACCTATGGCGGTATGGCGCGTCATGGTGGTGGTGCCTTTTCCGGAAAAGATCCTTCCAAAGTGGATCGTTCCGCCGCCTATGCGGCCCGTTACGTTGCGAAGAATATCGTGGCGGCCGGGCTTGCCAGCCGTTGTGAAATCCAGATTTCCTATGCCATCGGCGTGGCCGAGCCGACTTCCATCAGTGTTGAAACCTTCGGCACCGGCAAGGTGGAAGAATCCCGGCTGGTGGCGACTATCCGTAAACATTTTGATCTCAGGCCCAAGGGCATTATTGCCATGCTGAACCTGCTGCGCCCGATCTATCGCCAAACCGCCGCCTATGGCCACTTCGGCCGCACCGACGTGGATTTACCTTGGGAAATGACGGACAAAGCAGAAGTTTTGAAAGAGGAATTGTCGTAATCATTACGCCGGGCCCTGTACAAGCACAGAGTTTCACTTGAAACTCTGCTTTCCGGCGTTATACTTTGCACCTCAATTTATACAGGTAAAACTGCCTCTCTGAGGAGCGTTGCGACGGTGAAATTCCGCCAGGCTCGGAGACGCAGCATGTTTCAAACGGCGCTCGCTTAATCTTGGAGGAAACCCGGATGAGCGTAGCAGCATCCAAAAAAGCATTTTCTGATTATCACGTCGCCGATATGTCCCTGGCCAGTTGGGGACACAAGGAAATCCGTATTGCCGAAACCGAAATGCCCGGTTTGATGGCAATCCGCAATGAATTCAAAGGCCAGCAACCTCTGAAGGGCGCACGTATTGCCGGCTCCCTGCACATGACCATCCAGACCGCCGTATTGATTGAAACCCTGGTAGCACTGGGCGCTGAAGTGAGATGGGTATCCTGTAATATTTTCTCCACGCAGGACCATGCCGCAGCGGCCATTGCCGATCAGCAGATCCCCGTGTTCGCCTACAAGGGTGAAACCCTGAAGGACTACTGGGACTTCACCCATCGCATCATGACCTGGAGTGACGGCGGATCGCCCAACATGATTCTCGATGATGGCGGCGATGCGACGTTATTGCTGATCCTCGGCAGCAAGGCCGAAAAAGATCCGTCCGTGATTGCCAATCCGCACAGTGAGGAAGAGCAGTATCTGTTTGCCGCAATCAAGGAACGGATTAAAACCGATCCCACATTTTATTCCCGTACACTTGCCTGCATTAAAGGTGTCACAGAAGAAACCACTACAGGTGTGCAACGCCTGTACCAGATGAAAAAGAATGGCAGCCTGCCGTTCCCGGCCATCAACGTGAATGATTCCGTCACCAAATCCAAGTTTGACAATCTTTATGGTTGCCGCGAATCACTGGTGGACGGCATCAAGCGTGCTACCGATGTCATGATTGCCGGCAAGGTTGCACTGGTGCTGGGGTATGGTGATGTCGGCAAGGGTTGCGCGCAGTCCCTGCGTGGACTGGGTGCTACAGTGTGGATCACCGAGATCGATCCGATTTGCGCCCTGCAGGCGGCGATGGAAGGTTATCGTGTGGTGCGGCTCGATGAGGTTGCAGAAAAGGTGGATATTTTTGTCACGGCCACCGGTAACTTCAATGTGATTGGGCACGATCACATGAAACGTATGAAAGATCAGGCCATTGTCTGCAACATTGGTCACTTCGATAATGAAATTGATGTGGCGAGCCTCAGCCAATACCAGTGGGAAGAAATCAAGCCGCAGGTGGATCATGTGATCTTCCCGGATGGCAAACGCATTATCCTGCTGGCCAAGGGACGGCTGGTGAACCTCGGTTGTGCCACTGGTCATCCGAGTTTCGTGATGTCGAATTCCTTCACCAATCAGGTGCTGGCGCAGATTGAACTGTTTACCCGTACCAGCCAGTATCAAAAAGATGTTTATGTATTGCCCAAACATCTGGATGAAAAAGTGGCGCGATTACATTTACAGCGTATTGGCGCAACCCTGACTGAACTCAGCCAGAAGCAGGCGGAATATATTGGTGTGACGGTTACAGGCCCTTACAAACCGGATCGGTATCGTTACTGAATATGTGAAGCGTATCTCGTGATGCGTGAAGCGCAGAGGCGAGATACGTTTCACGAGGTACGAGATACGAAAATATGAACTCACAAAATAAATTTCCGCCGAAATTCAGCTTCGAATTTTATCCGCCGCGCACGTCTGAAGCATTTCACAAGCTGCAGGACACGACGGATCACCTGTGTGAATACCGGCCGGATTTTTTTTCGGTAACGTATGGCGCCGGAGGCAGCACACGGGAGAAAACATTTGAAACGGTCCGGGACATTACACAACGCACCGGCATAGAGGCTGCGCCGCATATTTCCTGCATTGGCCAGAATCTGGATGAAATCCGGGCGGTGCTGAATTTGTACCGTTCCGCCGGTATCAAGCGCACGGTCGCGCTGCGTGGTGATCTGCCGTCAGGTCAGGCGAGTTACGGTCAGTTGCGGTATGCCAACGAACTGGTGGACTTCATTCGCAAGGAAACGGGCGACCATTTCCATATTGAGGTGGCTGCGTATCCTGAATTCCATCCGCAAGCTCCGGGCCCAAAAAAGGATCTGGAGAATTTCAAACGCAAGGTTGAGGCAGGCGCCAACAGCGCCATCACCCAGTATTTTTATAATCCGGACGCCTATTTCCGTTTCATCGAGAGTTGTGAAAAACTGGCGATCGATATTCCGATCGTACCCGGCGTTATGCCCATTATTAATTGTACCCAGCTGGTCCGGTTCTCGGAGGCCTGCGGTGCTGAAATTCCGCGCTGGATTCTCAAACGCTTGCAGGAGTTCGGAGACGACCGCATATCCATACGCAAATTCGGGATTGATGTAACCACACAGCTGTGTGAAAGGCTGTTAAGCCATGGTGCGCCGGGGCTGCATTTCTATACCATGAACCAGTACGAAGCTTCGGTGGCCATCTGGGAAAACCTGATCCTGAGCAAACGGCGGGGCGACAGAAAGTTATCTACCGGCTGATACGTTGTAGTATCCTTGGAAGATGTCACACAGCGTGAACATTTCCGGATAACAATGTTATTAACGGAGTTGCCTCCTTGGCTGAAAAATCCAGCAATCTTCGCAAGAGCGAAACTGCAGACAAACCCCGTCTGCTACTAGTTGATGATGACCCGTTAATAGTTGAGTCACTCAGTCTGGTATTACAGGACCAGTATGAAGTTCTGACGGCCGATACCCGCGCCCAGTCCAACAGGTTGTTGCATACCCAGCATTTGATTCCTTCTCTGGCTCTGGTGGATCTGGGTTTGCCGCCCAAGCCGCATTCACCCGAAGAGGGATTTGGCCTCATTCATGATTTGCTGGGGCTGAATCCGGACATGAAGATACTGATTCTCTCCGGCCAGAACGAACAGACGAATATCCAGCATGCCCTGACTCTGGGGGCCGTGGATTTCATCCCCAAGCCATGTAATATCGCGTTGCTCAGGGCGCGACTCGCGCATCAGGTGATGATGCTCGAAGCGGAGCGGGCGCAGCAACAGGTTGAGCGCGACCAGGAAAAATTGATGGGCGGAAGTCCGGCCATCGAAACGCTGCGCAGTCTGATCCGGCAGTTTGCAGACACTCCTTTCCCGGTTTTAATTGAAGGCGAATCCGGTAGCGGCAAGGAACTGGTCGCCGAGAGCCTGCATCAAAGCAGCGGCCGGGCGTCAGCCCCGTTTCTTACACTTAACTGCGCCGCTTTCCCGGCGGAATTGCTGGAAGCCCAGTTGTTCGGACACAGTAAAGGAGCATTTACCGGCGCTACTGCGCAGAAAGCCGGTTTCTTTGAAGAGACCCATGATGGAACACTGTTCCTTGATGAGATCGGGGAATTACCTGTGGATTTGCAATCCAAATTATTGCGGGTACTGGAGAATGGTGAATACTACCGGTTGGGAGAGACGCAGCCGCGCAAATCAAACGCACGTATTGTTGCAGCCACCAACCGTGATTTGAAGGATGCCGCACGCAAAGGGACATTCCGCCAGGATTTGTATCACCGTTTGAGTGTTTTGACGATCAAGGTGCCTACGCTACATGAACGTGGTACAGACTGCCTGTTATTACTCGATCATTTCCGGCAGGTGTATTCTTCAGGTAATCGCCCGTTCAGTTTGAGTGATGATGCCAGACAACTGCTGCAGGAATATTCCTTTCCCGGCAATATCCGTGAATTGCGCAATATTGTCATACGTCTGGGAGCAAAGTACCCCGGCCAAACTGTGAGCCGTGAACAACTGGATGCTGAACTGGAAAGAGTACCTGTTGATGCGACAGATGAGCAGCCTCAGGACATCGATCAACTGGTACGCCGCGATCTTTTGAGCCACCGCTTCAAGCTGGACAGTTTTCTGGGTGATCTGGAACGGCGCTATATCAAAATGGCGATGGATCTTTCCGGTGGTAATCTCAGCCAGGCCGCGCGTATGCTGGGGGTAAACCGTACTACACTTTATAGCAGGCTGGAGCGCCTGGAAAATGGGGGGTCTGAGTAGTGTATTACGATTATTTTGGTCTGAATCAACCACCGTTTCGTATCACGCCGGACACGAGTCTGTTTTTCCCTGGGGGTGATCGTGGCGCCATCCTCAATGCCATGATTTATGCCATTACCAGCGGCGAAGGCATCGTAAAAGTGGTAGGCGAGGTCGGCAGCGGCAAGACCATGTTGTGCCGGATGCTGGCAGTTGAATTGCCTGCCAATGTCGAAGTGGTGTACCTCGCCAATCCCAATCTTTCACCGGATGACATCCTGCGCGCCATTGCTTTTGAACTGAAACTGGCAGTGTCTGCTCTTGATGACCGCTTGCGGGTCATGCAGAGTCTGCAACAATACCTGCTGAAACGGCACGCGGAAAACCGTCAGGTGGTCGTATTTGTAGAAGAGGCCCAGGGCATGCCGTTGACCACGCTTGAAGAAATCCGGATTTTGAGCAATCTCGAGACCCGTCAGCACAAGCTGCTGCAGATAGTCCTGTTTGGCCAACCGGAACTGGATCAGATGATTGCCAAACGCGAAATACGTCAGCTCAAGGAGCGTATCACCTACAGTTTTTACCTGAAACCGCTGAAAAATGCTGAAATCCGTGATTATTTGAATACCCGCCTGCGTGCCTGTGGGTATCGCGGAGGTGAGGTGTTCAGTATGGCGGCCATACGGGAAATCGGTCGTTACTCGAAGGGTCTGTTACGCAGGATCAATATTCTGGCCGACAAAGCACTGCTGGCGGCTTATGCCGCCAACCAGCACAAAGTGGCCGCAAAACAGGTCAGAGTAGCAGCCCGGGACAGTGAATTTGTCGCTACATGGCAACACGCTTACCGGTTTGTTATCGCCAGCGGCTTGCTGAGTATTCTTCTGATAGGTTTATGGCTGCTACCTTACCAGCACTTTCTGCAGGACAGTACGCTGCAAACTGAGGGCAACCAAGATACTGCAGAATCAGAGACTGTAAACAATGCTTCATCACCTCTGGCCACTGCCCCTGCGTCTGATGCCGGGCAAAACAATCCTGGATCTACTGAAAAATCAACGATTTATCTTCAACAGCATGAACCAGGGCCAGATTTTCGCGATACAAATTCCGCAGTAATACCCATGACGGACAATTACTCACAACTTGCTGAGTCAATCGACGCAGATGATGTTGCTGAATCTGAAACACAGTCTGGAATAACGCCTTTGACCACGCCGGCATACGTGGCAGTTTCTGAACAAGACTTGGCAAATTCTTTGCAGCAACAGGATTACACACAGTTTATACAGCCGGAAGACACACTATTATCGGGGGAGGAACTGGATATGTTGTTACAGCAGTTGAAAGAGGTTCCGCCGGAAACGGCCAATTTTATGGAAACCGCTACCCAATGCAGGTTATGCATATCCATAATTTACCGGCCATTGACCAAATCAAAAAATCTTTAAACATCAGCTATATGTAAAATGATTATTATTTGATAGTTTATCGGTATACAAGAATTCAGCGGTGAGGGGGGATATCAATGTTGCTGAGGTTATTGCTAACAGGCGGGGCGTTGCTGGCCTTATTTGGTTGCGCCGAGATCGAACCCAAGCCATTCGAACCATCGCCGGGGCACATCGAAACAACAGAAAAGCCAACAGGTGAAATCCCTGAACTGGTCCAGAAAGTTCCGGTTTTGCCTCCCCCGGCTCCTCCCGTAGAACTCGAAAAATATACGGTCGTCGTTAACGAAGTTCCGGTGAAGGAATTGCTGTTTGCTCTGGCCCGCGATGCCAAGGTCAATGTTGATATTGATCCACGCATTGAGGGGGTTGTGACCATCAATGCGGTCGATCAAACCTTGCCGCAAATCCTGGATCGCATTTCCCGGCAGGTCGACCTGCGCTACGAGTACAAAGGCGAGAATCTCCTGATTCAGCCGGATGAACCATTTCTTCGTACTTACAAGGTCGGTTACATCAACATGACGCGTGATACGACAAGCACGATCACGATCGCTACGCAAATCTCCACCACTGGCGGCGGTTTTGAAGGGGCAGGTGGTGGCTCCCAGAGTGGGGGTAGTGGCGGGAACAATAATTCAACGACAGATGTGTCCAACAAGGCATTAAACCGTTTCTGGGAAAATCTGGTCAAGAACGTAGCAGCCATTCTCGAGCAGAATGCCGCAGGCTCATCGAGCGGGGACACAATTCCGATAACCAGCTCGGTTATTCCAAGCCCGGAAACGGGAATCCTTACAGTGCGGGCCACGCATCTGCAGCATGAAAAAATACAGGAGTATATTGATATGGCACTGGAGAGTGCCAACCGTCAGGTGTTGATTCAGGCCACGATCGTGGAAGTGAACCTGAATGAAGAATACCAGGCAGGGATAGACTGGTCCTTTATCAACGCATCTGCCGGTCTCGGGCTTGCTTCAGCAACGCTGGTTGGCGCTCCTGTACCCAGCGCACTCAGCCTGTTTGAACTTATTTATGAAGATGAGGAAATTGCGGGTGAAGACGCACTCAAACTCACTGTCAACCTGCTGGATGAGTTTGGTGACGCACGGGTGCTTTCAAGTCCGCAGTTGATGGCGCTGAATAACCAGACGGCCATACTCAAGGTGGTCAACAACGAAGTGTTTTTCACAATTGAAGTACAAACCGATTCCACCCAGGGTGTAGTAACCACCAATGCGGAAACGACCATCCATACCGTCCCGGTCGGTATCGTCATGGCAGTTACGCCCCAGATCAATGAAAACGAAAGTATAGTTCTGAATGTCCGTCCGACAATATCCCGCGTAGGCGATCAGGTCCAGGATCCGAACCCTTCATTAAGATTTTCACCGGCCGGCCTGCCATTGGCCGATCCGATCCCGAATCTGATACCGGAAATCCAGGTCAGGGAGATGGAATCATTGCTGAGATTGAATAACGGACAAATCGCCATACTCGGCGGATTGATACAGGATTCTGAGGACAATTCAGACAGTAGTGTTCCCGGATTGTCCAAACTGCCCGTTGCGGGCAAGGCTTTCCAGTCCAAGTCAAAGGTCTACTCAAAAACAGAGCTGGTTATATTTCTGAGGCCGATGATAGTACGTAATCCAAGCCTGGAAGCTGATCTGGGTATTTATAAACCATTTCTTGAGCAGCAACCAACCACACCTGCGTCAGTAGGAACGCCCGCGCCGTGAGCCTCTTGATCGACGCCTTGAAAAAGGCCGAACAGGAAAAAAAGGAGGCGGCCAGACGACTGAAAGAGGCCCAGGAGAAATCGGGTGAGGGGATCAGGCTTGAGCCTTCTTTGGAGAACCGCAAAGAGCCATTATCACTGCAAACGGAAACGCCTGTTTCGGAGGACGCGTTGCTGGGCGCTCTTTCAATCAGTGCCGAAAAAAAAAGATCTGTCGATCTTTCTTCGTCTCCGCTGGAAGAATATACCATCAACAAACCTCTGGACCTGGAGTCCACGGCCACTGATTTAGGTGTCCAGGCGCAACCCGCCAGCCTGTCACTGCAAAAAGAAGAACTGACTCATGAAGTAGAAGCAGCTTTACCTGCTTCCGGCACACAGGGCAGTACTGACAAGCTCTCAATTCAGGGCGAAGATCCGGCCTATACACTGGCAAATCTCACTATGGAAGAGAGTGCCATCAAACCACTTGATGATACAGACCAGCCCAAAATCAAGGATACGTTTGCGGACACTCTGAGCGGAAGCCGGGTCTCACGACCCGCTATTACGGCTGCCGAACTGGTCAAGGATATGGGGGGCAGCAGAACCGGGCCAACACCGGTCGCGGCCCAGACAGTGTTCTCAGCGGTCAATACGGTCTCAGGGAAACGTCAGATACTTGAGTGGACGATGTTTATCGGTCTGTTTGCAGTGATTCTTGCGGCCGGTGGTGCCCTGTACTATCTGAAATTAACTCCTACTGCGGTTTCAACATCATCACCTATGGTAGCGCGCGGAATAGAAGCTGAACTGGCACCTCCGGTGATTGTTCCTCTGCCGGAAATTGTCACTGAAACCGGAACTGCGGCAGTGCCAGAGACCATGCCGGAAGCAACTGTCGCCGGTTCCGACGCAATACCGTCCGTTACCTCAAACGATGTAAATATTGCTACCCCTGCCGAAGACAGTACAGCAGCATTGCCGGAATCGCCGATCCTCGAAGACAGGAGCGATACACCGGTAGTTGTCACTGATACTCCTGAACAGGAACCGGCTCCAGCAGAACCAGTAGATTTGACGGCACCTGCGCTGCCAGAAACCCTGCCGGAAGATATTCCGGTGGAGGCTGCAGCCATCGCCATCAGCCGTTCCCGCGCTGTCGACAAAAATGATCAGTTAATCAACGATGCGTATGCAGATTATAGTGACGGAAACTACTCGGGTGCAGAGATGGCTTACCGGCAGGTACTGGAAACCATGCCGGGCAATCGCGATGCATTGCTGGGGATGGCAGCCCTCGCCCATCAAAAGGGACAAATGCAGGAAGCTTACGAATTTTATCTGCGCGTCCTCAAGCTTTATCCACGGGACATTGCCGCAACCACAGCGCTTATCAACATACAAGGCAGCGCTGATCCTGTCCGGAGTGAGAGTGTATTGAAGCTGATGATACAGGAACAGCCGGAAGCTGCGTTTCTGCATTTTGCACTTGGAAATAATTATGCCGGACAGTCGCGTTGGGCCGATGCCCAGTCGGCGTTTTTTGAGGCTTACCGGCGTGAACCTGAAAATGGAGATTTTGCCTATAACCTTGCTATCAGCCTGGATCGACTGGGTCAGTCTGGAGCGGCCCTGGATTATTACCGGAAAGCACTGGAACTGGCTGACCGTCGCGAACCCTCTTTCAACACATCAACTGTGCTTGCACGGGTCAACAACCTCACCACGCAGAGCCAGTAAATATTATGAGCCCGCAAAACAAAAGAACCCTGAGACTGGGCGAAATTCTGGTACAGCAGGGCGTTACCACGCCCGACCAGATTGAAATCGCGCTGCTCGAACAGAAAAAAAGCAAGGAGAAACTCGGGAAAATCCTGGTCAGACTTGGCTTTGCAACGGAAGCGATTATCCGTGATGTGATTGGTGGTGTGATCGGGCAGGAGAGCGTCACGCTCGACAATGCAGTAGCTGACAGTGAAGCAGTGGCGATGATTCCAAAGAGTATAGCCCGCCGGTTGCATGTACTGCCATTGACTTACGATAATCTGAACAAGCGGCTGACCGTCGCCATGACCGATACCTTTAATGTTGTGGTGCTGGATCAAATCAGCGTACAGGTCGGGCGTGACATCGATATCATACCGGTACTTGCAGGTGAGGCTGAAATTGAAAAAGCCATCGATCAGTTTTATGGGTTCGAACTGTCGGTAGATGGAATTCTGCGCGAGATTGAAACGGGTGAAATCGATTACCAGAGTCTTGATGCAGAGAGTGATGAATACAGTCAGCCGGTGGTACGCCTTGTCAATGCCTTGCTTTCAGACGCAGTCAAACGGCGTGCTTCCGATATTCATTTTGAACCGGAAGAGGGCTTCCTGCGTTTTCGTTATCGTATTGACGGCGTATTACGGCAAATCCGCAGTATTCACAAGAATTACTGGTCGGCCATTGCAGTACGTCTTAAGGTGATGGCCGGCATGGACATTGCCGAAACCCGCGCCCCACAGGATGGCCGCATTTCTCTCTCCCTGTCCGGGCGCACAGTGGATTTTCGTGTCTCCACGCTGCCGACGGTACATGGGGAAAATATTGTACTGCGTGTGCTTGATCGCCACAGCGGTATTGTGGCCCTGGAAAAACTCGGACTGAAGGATGATGCACTGACCACGCTCAAAATCATGGTGGCGCGGCCGGAAGGTATTATCCTGATCACCGGCCCGACGGGCAGTGGCAAGACCACCACGCTCTATTCCGTCCTGCACTATCTCAACAGTGAAAAGGTCAACATCATGACGCTGGAAGATCCGGTGGAGTATCCTACCACCATGATCCGCCAGACCTCGGCCAGCGAAACTTCGCGTCTTGATTTTGCCAGCGGTATTCGTTCCATGATGCGCCAGGATCCGGACATTATCCTTGTCGGCGAAATCCGTGATGAAGACACGGCCAGCATGGCCCTGCGTGCAGCCATGACCGGGCATCAGGTGTATTCCACGCTGCATACCAATTCTGCCTTGGCGGCGATTCCACGCCTGATGGATATTGGTGTGAAGCCGGATATTCTGGCCGGGAATATTATCGGTGTGGTGGCGCAACGTCTGGTGCGGCAATTATGTACCGTTTGCAAGGAGCCCTATGAGATGAGTGATCTGGAGCGCACACTGTTGAACCTGAAAGTGACAGATAAACAGCAAACCATATACCGCGCAAAAGGTTGTCAACATTGTGATGATCAGGGTTACCGCGGCCGTATTGCCATCCAGGAGATCCTTCACTTTGATACTGATCTGGATGAAATCATTGCCCGCCGGGGTACACAACGCGAACTCATGCGTGCAGCTTTGTCCAAAGGTTTCAAGACACTGGCAGATGCCGGATCTACACGGGTACTGGATGGGTCAACTTCACTGGAAGAAATTTCCCGCGTGATTGATCTGACCAGCCGTATACGCCAGAAATGACCAACTCATTTATCAATGAATTGATTTCGATCATTCCGAACGAATGTGTGGAATCTTTTATCCCTAGTATTGAATTCAGATTTTTCAGCGGGCATGAAATGATAATCGAGACGGTATAGTTAACCCTTATGGAAGCTTTTCAATACAAAGCCATAGACGACACGGGTCGTATTCACGTCGGCAAGGTCGATGCTGTGAATATCGCCGACCTGGAGGCGCGCCTGATCAAGATGGGGCTGGATCTGGTGAATTACAAATCACTGGGCAGCAGTGCCCAGCGGATTACCGGTGCGGGAGTTACGCGTCGCGATCTAATCACCTTCTGTTTCCATATGGAACAGACCAGCAAGGCCGGTGTGCCAGTGCTGGAAAGCCTGCAGGACCTGCGTGACAGCAGTGATAATCCGCGCATGCGTGAAGTAATTGCGTCCATGATCGAATCGATTGAAGGCGGCAAGACCCTGTCTGAATCAATGCGCGATTATCCATCTGTGTTTGATAACATTTTCTCCAGTCTGGTAGCCGCAGGCGAACAGTCCGGAGAAATCAGCCAGGTGTTCTACAATATCGGTGAAAACCTGAAATGGCAGGATGAACAGGCTGCACAGACCAAGAAGCTTTTGATTTATCCCGTGATCGTCGGAACAGTGGTGACCGGTGTCGTATTTTTTCTGATGATCTATCTGGTGCCGGAACTTCTTAAATTTGTAAAAACAATGGGACAGGAGCTGCCCGTCCACACACGGGTTCTGATAATGGTATCCAATGTGTTTGTTAAATACTGGTATCTGCTTTTGTCGTTACCGGTATTACTGGTGATATTTGTACTCGTAGGTGTAAAAGTGAGCCCGGGTTTCCGCTATCAGGTTGATGCGATAAAACTCAAAATCCCGATCGTCGGGCCAATCCTCAAAAAAATTATCCTCACACGCCTCACCGGTTTTTTTGCCATGATGTATGCTTCCGGTATAACCATTATTGACTGTATACGCACCGGCGAACAGATCGTCGGGAACAAGGTAATCGAAGAGGCCATGCGCCAGGTTGGACAGATGATTGCGGAGGGTGAAACACTCAGCAAGAGCTTCGAGAAGGCGCGTTTGTTTCCTCCTCTGGTGCTGCGCATGATCAGGGTGGGTGAAAATACAGGCGCCCTTGAAAATGCCCTGCTCAATATCAGTTATTTCTATACCCGCGATATCAAGGAGTCGATAGGTAAAATCCAGACCATGATCGAGCCCGCCATGACTGTAATTCTTGGAACAGTTATCGGCTGGGTCATGTTTTCCGTATTAGGCCCGATTTATGACCTCATTACTAAAGTCAAAATTTGATCGCTCGCCGCGCCGCGCCGTATTTCTCAGCTCGGACAAACTTGAGGTTTTCCACCTGCAAAACGGGAAGCTGAGCAGTTCCTACCTGTTTGATGTTTCTGAAGACGGACGGAAGTATTTTGATCGTTATCTCAAGGAGACCGGACAGGTCGCCACATGGCTGCTGGTGGATCTGATCGAGGAAGAATACCGCCAGGACACCATCCCACATGTGTCCGGCGGTGATCGTCAGGCCTTGATTGAAAGAAAAAGATTACGCCTCTTTCGGGAAACCCCTTATTTTTACGCGGACATTCAGGGGCGGGAAGAAGAAGGTCGCAAGGATGATCGTGTACTTTTCACCGGACTGACCAATCCTGAATTGATTACTCCATGGGTTAATCTGTTGCTGGAGAACAAAACTCCTCTGGCAGGCATCTATTCTGTGCCACGATTGACCGAGTTGCTTCTGGGCTCACTTCCTGATCCGGCTGATCACATGCTGGTGGTCAACCTGCAGAGTATCAGTGGACTCAGACAAACCTTCTTTTTGAACAAAAAGCTTAAAATCAGCCGTCTGGTCGGGCTCCCGCGTTATGGCACGGAACCTTATGCGCCCATCATCAATGAGGAAGTGGAAATAATACGCCGATATCTGAACAGCATGCGGATGATTTCCATCGACAAGCCACTGCATATTTATTATCTAGGTGATGCGAAACTGCTGGGCGAGTTGCAGAAACTCACAAACAGAACATCATCCATAATTCCCTATTATGTAAATATTGAAACCCTGATTGATCCACGTTCAGGGATCAGGGCCCATACACCATTTTGTGATCAATGGCTGAATTACAATCTGCTGAAACTGCGTCCCAAAAACTATTATGCGCGTAAAGAGGAAACCCGTTATTACCAGATGTTACGCGCAAACCGTGCCATGTATATTGCCAGTGTCTGCATGGTATTGGCCGGTCTGGCCTGGGGTGGTCTGCTTTTCCTTACTGCCATTGTGAACAAGCAGCAGGCGGAAATCGCTTCCAAGAAAGCGGCCTTTTACAGTGAGCGTTATCAGGTTGCGAAAGAAAAACTGCCGCAGACCCCGGTTGCGCCAGCGGACCTCGAGACAGTGGATGAGATCGCGACCACTCTGGAAAAATACAGAACCAGTCCGTTTGAGATGCTTACGGTGATCAGCAAGGGGCTTGACCGGTTTCCCGGCATAGAAGCGGATGAAATTAACTGGATAGCCAGTGCCGATCCCAACACCAATGTTTCCGAATCTGAGGCAGCTGCGCAGCCGGATCAGGGTGTTGTGGGTGTCAGTACGATTGACGCCGGGGAAGCCGGTTATGCCTATTACCAGATTGCAACATTCAGGGGCCACATTCAGCCCTTTGACGGTAATTATCGCAAGGCACTGGAAATGATCAATGAATTTGCAGAGGCGCTGCGCGCCTTGCCCGCGGTACATGATGTGAGCATTGTTACACTGCCTCTCGATATCAGTTCCACTGCAAGTTTGCAGGGCGCGGCAAACAGTGGCCCCGGACAGGCCAATTTTTCAGTGCGATTAGTTCTGGGGATACGACATGAAACCTGAAAAGATGGATTGGCCCTTCCTGCAAGCAGCCCTGATCACCTTTGCTGTCAGTCTGGCAGTGAGCAGTTCCTTGATTGCAGGAGCTTGGTATTACGACAGACAGATGCAGGCAAAATATAATTCGGATAAAGCCCGCTTTCAGGCGATCAGTAATCAGTATCTGGCCGTGGATCAGGAAGAGCAACTGGTGCGCCAGTACTATCCTGGATTTATTGAACTTTATAACAAGGGTGTAGTCGGGCCGGAACGCCGTCTGAACTGGATCGAAACCCTGCGGCAGGCCGGCGAGGAAATAAAACTGCCTGCATTGAAATACCAGATCAGTTCACAAATCAAATACGAACCGGACTACAAGGTGAATACCGGTCCGTTTGCGATCTACGGCAGTACGATGAGTTTGCATCTGAGTATGCTTCATGAGGGCGACCTGTTGAAGCTGTTTGAAAAACTGAACATGGAGGCAGATGGAATCTATAACGTCACCGAGTGTTCTTTCAAAAGATCAGGCACAGGCGAAATCAACACAGAAAAAATGGAAACTGCCAACATCGTATCTGAGTGCGATCTCAAGTGGTTTAACATCAAGAAATCAAACGGCAGTGAAATAAACATATCCTCATGAAAACAGGACAAACCACATCTGCATCCTGTATCACGGCCATGATATTGATCATGCAGGTTATGCCGGCATATACAGTGCGTGCGGAAGATCTGGGCCGTTTGTTTACAACGCCGGAGCAACGTATTGCCCTTGAGAAATCACGGCGCATGCAGCCAGAGCCCGATCTCATATCGGAGATTGTTTTACCGGAAGAAAAGCCAGTTGTTGAGGAAACACCCAAACCGGAAATCGGTGGGATTACCCTGAATGGACTGGTTTATCGCAAGAATGGCAAGAGCACGGCCTGGGTTAACAACGCCAGTACACTGGATGGTAATCTGGCCAATCAGTATCTCCAGATAGATGCCAACAATATTGATCCGGATAAAGTTGTAATCGAAATTCCGGCAGCAGAGACCAATATTAAACTAAAAGCTGGGGAGACCTATGTTCCGGTAACAGAAAAGATCCAATCCGCAGACAATCTCTAGCAGATGAAGAAAAATTATAATTTATTGCTCCGCAGTCAGCGTGGCGCAACCCTGCTGGCATTCATGCTCATTTTAATTGTCGGCATTTCCTTTGTTCTGGTAAATAAACTTAATACAAACCTCATCATTGTTGAGGGCAATCAACGTACCTTGTTTGCGTTAAAGCTTGCCAAGGAGGCCTTGATTGGTTATGCCACTACCTATCCAGACAATGTTAATTCTGCCGAGGGCCCGGGTTATCTGCCATGTCCTGATACCGACAAGGATGGTGATGCCGAAAGTAACTGCTCTGATTCAGGTAATACAACGATAGGCCGGTTGCCATATAAAACTCTGGAATTAACGGACATCAGGGACGCTTCAGGCCAAGAGCTCTGGTATGCGTTATCTGAGAACTTTCGTTACGGTTCGAACAAGCTTGTCCCGTTAAACAGCGAATCTCCCGCCAGTGCCGGTCTGACCTATAACGGAATCGATGATATTGTGGCAGTGATCATTGCTCCCGGTGCGCCCGTTGGTGCGCAGTCCAGAAATCCGGATGAAGATTCTATAATCATAGAAATTGATAATTACCTTGAAGATGACAATAGTGATCTGGACACTGCTTTTATTACCATCGAGGGGAGAGATACCGATGACAATATCGTCTTCAATGATATTGTTGTTTTTATAACCAGGGATGAGCTGATGCGCGCTGTTGAAAAAAGGGTTGTCGGTGAAGTCAAGATGATGCTGACTGAATATAACAGCACGTATGGTGCTTATCCATGGTTAGCGCCGTTTGCTGATCCAAAAGCAGAATTCAGAAATCTGAAAAATTCTCACAATGGCAGTAATAATTCATCAAACCTTACGGACACCACAGTCGACTTCACTGAATGGGACATCCAGAACGGAGATGTCGTTATTAATATAACTGACGGCTCCATGGCTCTGGTAACAGGCGTTAGTGCAACCTCTCTGACACTGGGAGCACTCTCGCTGGGCTCAGACAATGATTTTGATAATGATGATGAGTATGTTGTATATAAAAAGAACTGGAATACCAATCTGCTCAGCGGGACGGCAACAGGAGGGAGCAGCAGCGTTACTCTGAACGATACCACCAAAGACTTCAGGGAAACAGGAGTGTCTGCAGGCATGATTGTGGATAATCTCAGTGATGGTTCCAGTGGCATGATAGAAGAGGTGTTGTCTGCAACTCGCCTGCGTGTCAAAGCACTTAATGGAGGAACGAATAATATATTTACTTCCGGTAACAATTATCAGATACGCAGTAATGTCGGAAGAGCTACAGGAGGCAGCAGCACGACACTGGTTGATACTGCGAAGGATTTTGTTGAAATGGGAATACTATCCGGTGATCTGGTGGTGAACCTGACAGATGGTTCAACCGGAATGATCAACACTGTCGCTGCCAATACATTGACATTGAATGCCTTGAATTTTGGCGCTGAAAATGATGTGGATGTTAACGATTATTATTATATCCCGCGTTACAACACTGATGGCAATACACGTGAGGGATTGCTTTCGTTTCATGAGGAAGGCAAGGCCTTTCCTACTGTCTTCGATATCGATTTTGACATTACCGCTGCTGCCGGCGATGTGGTATTCGACTCAACAAACTTCCCGAGCGCACAAACAACATACAGTAACGCATTGAGGACATATCTTGGCAATTATGCCGCTTCTGCTTCAGTATCATTTGCCCTGGATGAGGGGGCGTGCACCTGGATAGTACCTGATATCGCGGACTGCCAGGGTACATATGAGGATTTTGTGAGCATCTCTGGCAGGGACACGGCAAGTTCCAATTCCCAGACACAGATTACCGACAGTGCGGCAACATTTGTTACCGATGGCGTCAAACGCGGTGACCTTGTTCATGATTATGATGATGAGAATTTTGTTGCTTCCGGCACAGCCGATGCCGGCAGCAGCGGGACCACGCTTGTGGATGCTGGCGCCAATTTTGCTGTCTATGCCGCCTACGACTATGTGATACAGAATGACACGCTCGAAGCAGAACTGGGTGAAGCCAAGATACAGGGAGTGATCTCGGCAATCGATAATGCTACGTCGCTGGTAGCGACGGCCTATGTGGGCGAGGGCTCAGAACCCATAGAATTCCGGCCCGGCGATTCGTACTCAATTTATGAGCCCAGAAAAGATATGGTTGTCAGAAATGATGCTTCCAGCGATACGAATGTCACGATATCAAGACTTTCTTCCACCAACCCGGATTTTGATGCCGGGGAATATTACCGGATTATTCCCGCGGCCAGATCAACGAGTGGAGTTGTTGACAGTATCAGTGGTTGTGCCAGTGCCAGTGCTGTTTGCACTATTTCTGATGCAGATGGGGATTTTGTTAATAAGGGAGTTGAAGCAGGCGATACTATTGATAATGCCTCTGATACGCCCAACAGATCATTTGGTGAAATTACCGCTGTGACTGCCACAACGGTAACGACCAGATTGTATGGCGGCAGTACATGGAACAGATTCCAGACCGGGCATGACTACACTATCTATCATGATTATGTTCATTCACGGCGACATGTGGTTCATGCCAGATTCAGTGGTGATATGCAGTCTGTTTCGTCATCCGGGAAACGATTGCGGGAAGTGTGTCTTGGTTACACATCCGATTGCAGCGCATTAGGCACAGCAGTTGCTTTTTCCGGTAACGGGGATGTCCCACTGGTTACCATACGTGATTATGAGATCGATGGAACAACTGAAGTTGGCAGGGCGACGTTTACTCCAACATCTGCCAGCCTGGGAGCACTCAAAGTCGCCAATATAGATTACTATCTGGCAGAATCAGCGGGTGATATGCCAGCCTGGTTTATAAAGAACAACTGGCACCAGTTAATTTATGTCGCCTACAGTCCGGGCAATATACCGGGCGCATCCAGTCCATGTGTTGCAGGCACAAATTGTTTGACCCTGGCGGGCGCCGGCTCTCCAAACAATAACAAACAAGCCATCGTTGTGCTTGCGGGGCAGGAGCTCACAACGCAGGATCGGGCAACAGCCGCACTGGATGCCTATCTGGAACAGGAAAATGCCAATCAGTCAGATGGCGATACTTTCCGGCATGCAGCACTCACTTCAACTTATAACGATCAGGACAGGATTGTGGAGTAATTTGATGAAGAAAATATTTTACCAGTCCGGATTTACGCTGATTGAACTGGCAATAGTCTTGTTTATTCTCGGCTTGCTGCTGGCCAGTTTATTACCGCCATTGTCTGCGCAGATTGAGCAGAAAGAAAGAGAAGTTACGCAGGCCCAACTGGAGGAAATCAAGGAGGTTTTGTATGGGTTTGCCCTGTTTCAGAACAGCAGCATTACAAGAAACCGTTTACCCTGTCCTGATTGCCGGGATAATACAGGCAACTGCGCGACCATGACGGACGATGATGGTGAAGAAGATATCTTGGCCGGAAACACCTGTGCAACAGAAATCGGGTATTTGCCATGGAAGACCCTGGGCGTCAAGTCAACAGACGCCTGGGGACAGAAATTCACCTACCGGGTAACAGATGACTTTGCTGATAACACAGACGGGGCTTCAATACCAGGTAGTTGTACAAGTACAACACTGAATGTGAGTTTTGCATTATGTTCTGATGGCGATGTACAGATTTACAGTGAGAATTCAGCCGTAACCGGAGCAACCGGGGACATTGCCCAGAACGTTCCTGCTGTCGTGATATCGCATGGCAAGAACTGGGCAGAAACACCTACTGCGGAAGAAGAAGAAAACTATGATGACTCATCTGTGGCCACAGACGTCATGAAAAAATTTGTATATAGAGATTACAATGCTGATCCAACCGTTGGATTTGATGATCTTGTGATATGGCTTTCGCCCCACATACTCAGGACGAAAATGCTGAATGCCGGCATACTGCCCTGATCAATTTGCTGTCTGATTTCTCAATTCAAAAGTCACATTACCATTAAAATTGTGTTTCAGGCTGAGCAGATATCCTGAAGTGTCGGCATGTTTACTGGCCTGCAACAGCCCTATGCCCAGGCCATTGTCCGATTTTACAGGTTCTTTGAACAGCATGGATGCAGTGAGATTGTCTATTGCCTGGCCGTTATCCGTGATTGTGAGAATAATGCTTTCCTCACTCGCTTTCAGTTTCACATTAATCGTTATATTTTTTTCCGTTTTCCGTTTGGTGATGGCGTTCTCAAGCAGATTTTCCGCGACACTGTCGAATAAATCATGTATCACCAGCGGCCTGCCCTTGATGTCCGCGGAAAAATCGACATCCTGTCCTTTGTATCGTGTCTGCAGTTCCCGCCACCAGTCGTGCAGATAAATGGTTTCATGCCGGGAGTTTTCAGGCGTCTGTAATTTGTTCATTGCCTGCTCGAGTCGCTGGATAAAATACGGGAACTGACGTCTTACAATTTCCAGGGAGCGGGCATCGCCGTTTTGATTGTCTGCCTGAATAATCGTGATCATGGAGTGCATGGATTGCAGAAGATTTTTAATGTCGTGTGTGATACGGGCGCCGGTTTCATATATCGCCTGCATGTGCGCCTGTTTTTCCAGTTCCCGTTCATTCTGCTTGGCGAGATAGAAATACTCTATAAGTTTTATCAATAACTTGCAGTGCAGCAGCAAAGCTCCTCCGGTGGGCACACGGGTATAGAGCACCACCGGACAGTTATCAATAGTGAATTCAATCTGGTGAGCAGTTTTTACGCCATGGATACTTAATTGATCATCAATCTGCCATTTCACGCCTGACATCCACGAAAGTGTCACCATGCGCTCAAGTGCAGCTTCCAGAAATGCCACGGGGGACTGGTATTGTTCCTTGAGTACAGACAAGTCAGCCAGCCATTGTTCAAAAGGTGTGCCAATGCTTAACAGTGAACGTGACCATAACTGTGACAATTCATTGAAGCCGGTATGGGCAGACAACAGCCAGCTGATGAGCAGCAGGCAAATACCTATAACCAGCAGCGACTGGATTAGTGAGGTGAAGTAATCTGCTCCACTTTGATACATGATGACCAGGGCGCCCAATGCCAGCAAACTCAAAAGTAATGATGCAGTTATGGCATGTAACAGATCTACCGGGAATTCACTAGCGTTGTGATGTTGATAGGGGAAAAATAGCAAAGCCATTGGCAGTAATAACAAACTGTTTTTGAATATATCATCGACAGTTGCAGTAAATGATATGCGTGCCAGATTGGGTATGCAGGCAATCAGGAGCTCCAGAATAAGGAATAATATGATCAGAAAATAGACATAACGTTCGGTTTTGCTGGTGACTACACGGCCACCGGTAATCCCGATAAGCAATATCAGCCAGGCAAACGTCAGCCACCAGTTGATCCAGTAAGTGAAGGCCAGCATGAGCACAATCAAAATCACGCCGTTATACCAGCTGAAGCGCTGGCTGCCTCTCTGTATCGGCTGCCATATCAAAAACAGGCCCAGGTGAATCAGCATCAGGGCCTGTGACGGTGTATGGCCAAATTCCGGCCATAGTGCAGCATGCAGAAACACCAGCATGGCGGCGAGAACGAGATACTCCCGCCGGTTATTTATGGTTTCAAACAGAGTGTTCATGGTTCTTGACAGTCTTGTCTGGATTTTACAGCAATGGGACAGGATAATGAATTCAGGTAATCTGCAGAAATATGGCCAGTTTGGCCTGTCGATATAAATAGGAAGCAGAGGGCGGCATTATGAATTATCCGGTCGTTGCTATCGCACGATATACCCTGCTGGAAGCATTCAAGAACCGTTTAACTGTGTTTGTTGCGGCTGGTATGGTCTGTATATTTGCTTTAAGCCAGTTTGCAGGAGAACTGGCCATCACAGAAACCAGACAGGTACAGGCAGGTCTGGCCGGCTTCGTCTTGAGGCTGGCGGCAGTATTTCTGATCAGCCTGTTCGTTGTTACCAGTACCCTGCGTGAGTTTCACGACAAGACAGTCGATATGATCATCGCCCTCCCATTCAGGCGTTATGTGTATTTTCTGGGTAAATTGACCGGCTTCTCTGTGCTGGGTTTCATGCTTGCAGCTTGTACCGGTATGTTGCTGCTGTTTTTTGCAGATACCGGCCGCGTCCTGATCTGGACCATCTCACTGGTTTGTGAATTATGGATAGTGATTGCCCTGTCGCTTTTATTTCTGTTTACATTGGGAAATGTCACTACAGCCTGTATGGCCGTGGCCGCCTTTTACCTGTTGGCACGCTGCATGGCTACTATTCAGCTGCTGGGACAAAGCCCGATAATTGAAGCTACTGCTTTTTCGCAGAAATTCATGAATGGTGTAATTGAATTAATCGGCTATCTCTTGCCGGGTTTGCATGAGTTTACCCGCAGTGAATGGCTGGCGCATGGTGCAGAAGGATATTCCGTTCTTGGGCCGGTATTGCTGCAGACCCTGATTTATATCGTACTGCTCTCGGCCGCTGCATTGTTTGATTTTTACAGAAAAAATTTTTGAAAATGATTCGGTCTCTCGCAGGATTATTGGCACACAGGGAGCGTCCAGTTGCAGATGTCCCGCGAGGAATAATTGTTATACTCACGGTTGCCCTGCTGATGCAGATTTTATGGCATGAAATGCGCCCCGCCCTTAATCCGTTTGCAGAAGCGTTGCCTGCGCCGGTTTCTACTGTTGCTCTGAAACTCTATGGTCTGAGTGATGCCGTGGCGGTTTCGAAGGCTGCCATGTTGTGGCTGCAGGCGTTTGATAACCAGCCCGGGATCAGTATCCCTTTTCGTCAGTTGGATTACGAACGCCTGACCGGCTGGCTGGAGAATATATTACAGCTTGATCCCTGGGGACAGTATCCATTGCTGGCGGCAGCAAGAATCTATAGTGAAGTTCCGGATGCGGGCAAGAAAAGGCAGATGCTGGAATTTGTGTATCAAAAATTTCTTGAGGATCCTGAACATCGCTGGCCTGCCCTTGCGCATGCAGTGTATGTTGCCAAGCATCGTTTGAAAGACCTGCCCCTGGCATATCGTTATGCCGAGGCACTGGCTACCAATACGAGTGCAGAAAAGGTGCCCTTCTGGGTTAGAGAGATGCGCATCTATGTACTGGAAGACATGGGCGAGATCGAAAGTGCCAGAGTACTGATAGGCGGACTGATCGAAAGCGGAACGATCAACGATGCAAATGAGTTGCGGTTTTTGACTGAACGCCTGAAACAGCTGGAAGAACTAAGTCTGGAAAAGCCGGATGGAGATACTTGAGCAGCGGTGATGAAATAGTATTGTCCGGTTATTTATCTGGGGCGTATTTCTGCTGTTTCTTCCAGCTCGGTGGCGTCCTTGGTAAGGAGTATCTCATCGCCGGCATCCAGGGGGTTAGAGCCTTCATTTACCTTGGCCAGCATTACGGCGTAATACTTGTCCGTGGTATCAATCGAACGTAACTGATTGAACAAGCGCCTGGCCTTGTCCCATTCCTGTCCATAATAGCAACTCATTGCTTCATTATGCTGTTCCAGGCGTTTCAGCAACTCTGTATTTGCCTGTTCTTTGGCGCACAGTGGTTGATAAATACGGGTGCGGGCACGCTTGCCTTTGAGCAAGACAGTGTCAATTTCTCTGAACAGTACGCCGGGACTCGCCTGCATGGTGGATTCGCTGACTATGACAGGGACATGATAGGTTCGCGTTAAAGATTCTATGCGCGCAGCCACATTAACGGCATCACCGATCACGGTATAAACCATTCTGTAAACTGAGCCCATGTTACCTACGGCCATCAAACCGGTATTGATGCCGAAACCTGCCTTTGGACCGGGCCAACCACGCTTTTTGAACTGTTCAGACAACCGGGTGATTTCCCTGTGCATATCCAGCGCCGCCAGCGTGGCCCGCTCGGCATGATCCGGCTGTATGAGAGGGGCGCCCCAGAACGCCATGATTGAATCACCGATGAATTTATCGATCGTGCCATGATGTTGAAAAATCACTTTTGAGAGCGCCGTGAAATATTCATTGAGCAAACTCGCAAGCTGTTTGGGATTTAGTTCCTCTGATATACGGGTAAATTGCTGGATATCACAAAAGAGGACCGTAAGTTCACGGGCCTCCCCGTCCATGGTAACCGCCTGATGACCCTTGTTGATGGCCTCAACGATGTGCAGGGGCACATATTGTCCCAGAGTCTGAACCAGCTGTTGCCGTGTATGTATATCCACAAAATAACTGACAAGGATATTGACCACATACAACATCAGCAGGGTGAGCATGAAATATTCGAGCGGTATGACATTAAAATGGGTAAACGAGAACAGCTTGCAGGCATAGATCAGTATGATAATTACCAGTGTCAGAAGGCTGGCTTTGAGCGGATTCAGTACGGGCAGAAACAGAGACAATAGCATTCCGGTGCTCAGCAAAATCAGAAAATCCAGTGACATAATACGACTGGATAGCGCCGATGCATTCGATATCGCCTGACTGTTCACGCTGAACTTGAGGCCGGATACTACACTCAATTCCAGCAGCCCGACTGCACTGGAGATGAATAACCCAAAGACTGCGATAATCAGCCCGATTCTGAGGGCGTTACGCTTGAATGTTTCTGGAATGAACACGTGTAGGCGAAACTTTAAATCAGGGTTTTTATTATGAACTTTGGTAGTATCCTGCATGCTGAAGCGATCAATATTAATCATTATGGACTCTAAATAGTGCGGTCACCAAATTTAAGTACGTATCGGTCGTCATCAGAATGAAGTCAGAGTGCCATGGCCTGCTTGCCAGGGCCATCTGGAATACAGGCAGGACCCATGCTGCATCAGCACAAACCAATTAATGCATCACATAGCCGATGTCGAAATTTCAGCAAGATGTTGATTAATTGACAAAGGATATCTGGAATATATTTGTATAATAACATAAGCTATTGATTATTATATATTTAAATGTGTGGCATATTTGATGCATATATTAAGGGTAAGTCAGATGTAACTTAAATTTACTTAATGGATGATTCAAGTGAGGAATAGCCCTATGAAGAATTTAAAGAAAGAATCCGGTTTCACACTGGTGGAAATAGCCATCGTGCTGGTGATTATAGGTCTGCTGCTGGGTGGCATATTGAAAGGGCAGGAGCTGATTAACAGTGCGCGTGTACGCAATCTGGCAGACCAGAACTCCGGTATTCAGGCCGCCTATTACGGATTTATTGATCGTTTCCGCAAGGTTCCGGGTGACTGGCAGCAGGATGCTGCTACCACGGGCATAGGCCAGACGATCAATTCGCCTGTTGACGGCAATCAGGAAGATAACGGCCGTATAGATGAGGGTAACTGGGAAGAAGCTTCTGCGGTATGGGAACAATTGTCCAAGGCTGGATTTATCCAGGGCGCCTACCCGGGCGGTGCTGGTGATGCCACCACATACACGGACTCAACGACGGTCCGGGCCCCGGTGAATGCCTTCGGTGGTAATCTGCTGCTGGCCCGTACAGTGGATTTCCTTACTGCAGACGATACGATTTCCACTACCGCGCGGCTGGGGCTGGTGATTGGCAACAATATTCCGGTCAAGATTGCGCGTGAGCTGGATGTAAAGGTGGATGACAGCAAACCGCACACTGGCGTGCTCAGGCTTTCACCGGACAGCGGTGATGCAACGGACTTCGCGCCGGTCAGTGAATCTACATCCACAGATTGTGTTGCGGCCGGTTCGCCCGATGAATATGACATCGCAACTGACGCACAAAACTGTAATCTGATATTTCTCTACTAATCACAACGAGAGTTCTATCGTGTGATAACAGGGCCCGCTTGATGCGGGCTTTGTTTTTAAACGGCACTGAAAGTATTATTTTCAGAATATGAACAGCCCAGTGCTTGCCGTTGATAATCTTTATAAAGCATATCAAAGCATCAGTGTGCTGAAGGATATTTGTTTCACCATCGACGCCGGCGAGTTTATCGGTCTGGCAGGGGTCAACGGCGCTGGTAAAACAACACTAATAAAATGTATTCTTGATTTTTGTCATATCGATAGTGGGACGATATCCATATTCGGGGAAGACCATCGTCAATATATATCCAGACAGAATCTTACTTATCTGCCCGAGCGGTTTACACCACCTTATTACCTTACCGGACGTGATTTTCTGCTGTATATGGCGGAGTTGAATGACATCGAATATACAGACAGTGTAACAGGGGCACTCCTGACAGCGCTGGATCTGGACGAATCTGCCCTGGGGAAACCGGTATGGCAGTATTCCAAAGGGATGGGACAAAAACTCGGGTTGATGGCCTGCTTCATGAGTGGCCGAAAGATGATGATATTTGATGAACCCATGAGTGGTCTTGATCCAAGAGCGCGGGTATTGCTCAAGCGGTATTTACTGAAACTCAAGCAGGAAGGCAGAACCTTGTTTTACAGCAGTCATTTGCTGGAAGATGTTGAGGCCTTGTGCGACCGTGTCATTATCCTTCATCATGGCCGCATCTGTTTTTCCGGAAGTCTTGAAACATGCCTTGCGCAATACTCGGCCGACAGTCTTGAAAGTGCCTATATGAAGTGTGTAGGTGACGAAACCTTATGAATACGACCATAATGGGTTTCCGGCCTGTCCTGTCTGCAAACTGCAAGTGCTATAATTTAAACAGGACCACAGGTGAATCATAATCCATGTGTGTGAATAGACTGTTCTTGATTGTTTTTTTGCTGATTGTAAGCGCGTGTGTACATGCACGCATGTATCAATGGACAGATCCGGATACCGGTACCACGCACCTCTCCGGCAAGCCGCCCTCCTGGTATCGCAGTACGGAACAGGGCCCGCGCGTAATTGTATTCGACAAGCGCCGTATCATAGATGATACAAAAATCGATCTGCCGGACATGCAGCGTGATGAATTACGCATTCAGGCCATGATCAAAGCAGAAGAGGATATGGCCAGGGCGCGGGAGCAGGCAATAGAAGCGGAACAACTCAAGACAGCTTTGGACAAGGAGCAGGCCGCCCAGGAAACGACCGCAAGCGAAGCACCACAAATGCTGCCAGATGTGGAATCCGCTGAAACCGATCACCAGGAAACTGCGCCTGAAATCGATCAGGACACTGCAGAACAGATGAAGGCCCTGATCGATCAGTGGGAACAGCAAAAAACTGACCAGGCCAGACAGAAAGTTGGAGAGAGTGAATCATCCCTGGCTGAGCCACCAGTTGAAGCTGTGCAATAAAGCGTTTTATATTTTCCGCGCTATTTGAAAACGCCTTTCAAGGTATCCAGAAAGGAGACAGACTTGGTCTCTTCATTGAGTTTTCTGAGTGACAGTAAATCTTCGTTCTGCGGGTTAATCTTTAGTCCAATATTGATATACGCTTCGGTTTTTGCATACTCATTGGCCGCCAGAGATTTTTCAGCAAGAATCGCATAGCGGTCCGCGATCTCAAGAACACCCTGCCGTGCAGTCTCGCTGGATGGATCAAACTCCAGAAGCCGCGAATAATAATAATAGGCATTGTCTTTCGGCGGATAAGTCAACTTGAATTCCTCAAGGCTCTTTCTTCCAAGCCAGTGCAGGGCATTGATGACATCTTCCGAGACCACGGCCCCTGGTGGCGTAGCAGGCTCTGTGCTTTCCGGATCAGGGCCCTGTTCTTGTTCTGATGCCGAATCGCTGATAGTGGTATTGACACTGATGCGATCCAGATCTATTGCAGAGGAGTTCTTCAGTCGTATGTCCACATACTGTATTGCCACAAAAAATATCAGGGAGCAGGTGAGCAATACCATCAATATGACAAAACTGCGTTTTGTTCGCCGGTGACTGTGTGCTGCGGGATGCATGGTGATATCAAAATCCACAGTCCTTGCCCGGGAGGCATTATTGCCACGCAGCCCGTTTATGAACTCGATCAATTCCCCGGCATTTGCAAAACGGTCATCCGGTTTTTTGGCCATCATCGTATTCAACAGGGGCTGGTATAACTGCAGATCGTCCGGCAGTTGGGGGATGGGTGCATTCTTGTGCTTCATCACCACATCAAAGAGTGTTTCGGACTTGAAGGGTTTTTCGCCCGTCAACATTTCATAGAAGATACAACCCAGGCTGTAGATATCGGTTCTCCCGTCTACTTCACTACCATCAGCCTGCTCCGGACTGACATAATTCGGACTGCCCAGAAATACGCCCGTTGAAGTCAGATTGAGATCGTTATCGGCCTGTTTCGCTATGCCAAAGTCGGTGAGGAGAGGACTGCCATCATCGCGAAACAGAATGTTGGCCGGTTTCACATCACGATGAACGATCCCGTGTTCATGTGCAGCATTCAGGCCGCTCGCGACGCAACTCACGATATATAATGCTTCGTCAATGTCCATCGGGATGCCGATCCGCGATTTCAGATCACCGCCTTTGATATATTCCATCGAAATGTATAAAGCATTATCGTCAGTGACACCGATATCGTATATGGTGATGATATTGGGATGATTGAGGGAGGCGACAATGCGGCCTTCCGCGAGGAAGCGCTCAATCTGGTTGGGATTATCGGCCTGTCTGGAAACATCCAGGACTTTCAGAACAACAGATCGGGCAAGGGAAACCTGTGTGGCGAGATAAACTGTGGCCATCCCCCCCTTGCCAATTTTCCTGTCAATCTGATACCCGGGTATTTCGATCATAGTGAGCCAGTCAGAGTGTCACGTGTAGTATGAACCGGAGTGTCAGTAAAATTTCTTGGTTTTTGATTACTTCAGGCACGAACCAGTTGGCGCGCCATCAAATTAATACAGGCTGTCGCAGTCAGCGCCCCCGCTACAGCTGTTTGTACAGTCTATCATGCCTCTTGAATAAAGGTACTTTTGCTGAAGTGAAATCAGTTTTTCCTGTGCAGGCTGACGTAACGGCCTTCCGCAAAGGCATCAAAATAGTCAGATATCAAAGGATGATTAATCGGGGCTCCGGAATCATCTGCCTCAAGGTTACGTTCAGCGGCATAGGTTTCATGGGTCCCGTCATGGACGAGGATCCGGTACCAGGGTTTGTCTTTGGGCGGGCGCGTCAGTGCAATCCTGTTGTACCAATCTTCCGTGCCCTGGTAGCAGGGGTCCACGTCGACGATAACACCCCGATAATTGAACAGCTTGTGCATAACGAGCTGCCCGACAGTAAATTTTGCATTTGAAACCCGCATGATACATCCTGATTGCAGGATCGGTTCCTCCCGCTATCATAGCAGATTAAATCCTTCAGCCCGGGACATGTTGTGAACCCTGACTTTATTCAGCGCGACCTTTCCGTAGTGTGGCATCCTTGCACACAGATGAAAGACCATGAAACCCTGCCGTTGATCCCGATCCGTAAAGGCAAGGGCGTGTGGCTGGAAGCCATGGATGGCAAGCGCTATCTGGATGCCATAAGCTCATGGTGGGTGAATCTGTTCGGGCATAGTCACCCGCATATTAATGCCGCCATCAAGGCACAACTGGATCAACTGGAGCATGTCCTGCTTGCCGGTTTTACGCATGAGCCGGTGCTGGAACTTTCCGAAAAGCTCGTGAAGATTACACCATCCGGACTCAACCGCTGTTTTTACGCGGACAATGGATCTGCTGCAGTCGAGGTGGCGCTGAAGATGAGCTTCCATTATTGGCGCAACCGGGGACAAACCCGTAAAACCCGTTTTATCAGTCTGGAAAACAGTTATCACGGCGAAACGCTTGGCGCATTGTCAGTAGGGAACGTGCCGTTGTACCGGGAAACTTACGCGCCCCTGTTGCTGAATACGATTTATGCTCCGTCACCGGATTGCTTTCAGCGCGAACCCGGCGTGATCTGGGAAGACCACTCAAGACAAATATTCACACACATGGAACGCCTGCTGCAGGAACATGCCGATGAAGTCTGTGCCGTGATTGTGGAACCGTTGGTACAGTGTGCGGGCTATATGCGCATGTATCATCCGGTGTATCTGAAACTCCTGCGTGCGGCCTGTGATCGCTACGGCGTACATCTGATCGCGGACGAAATCGCTGTCGGTTTTGGCCGGACCGGAACGATGTTTGCGTGTGAACAGGCCGGGATAGCGCCGGACTTTATGTGCCTGTCGAAAGGACTTACCGGTGGTTATATGCCGTTCTCGGTCACGTTGACCACAGACACAATCTATCAGGCTTTCTATGATGACTACGAAAACCTGACCGCTTTTCTGCATTCACACAGTTTTACTGGCAATCCACTTGGCTGTGCTGCCGCACTTGCGACGCTGGGTATCTTTGCTGATACACCCGTTCTGGAAAATAATCGTATGTTGTCCAAATGCATGCAGGATCTGACGCTTGATCTGAATGAGCATCCGCATGTGGCTGAAGTACGGCAATGCGGCATGATCCTCGCCATTGAAATGATACAGGACAAGCAAAAACGTATTCCCTATCCGTGGCAGGAACGTCGTGGGCTGGAAGTCTACCGATATGCATTGAGCCGGGGTGTGCTCCTGCGTCCGATCGGAAACGTGATTTATTTGCTGCCACCTTATGTCATCACGCCAGATGAAATTGCACTGGCAGTCGACGTTGCCCGTGAAGGTATAGCGTTGGCCACACAATAACATGCGGATTCCACGGATATTCATCGATCAGAATCTGGCCGAAGGGCAGCAGTACCCTTTGTCGGGTTCCGCCGCACATCACATCACGCATGTGCTGCGCATGAAAGCCGGTCAGTCACTGGCGTTGTTTAATGGAAAAGGTGGCCAGTTCGTGGCGGAGATACGCAGTATCAGCAAAAAAGGCGTGGACGTTGTAACGCATCAACACCATCGGGAGGATCGTGAATCGCATTTGCAAATCACCCTGGCGCAAGGTATTTCCCGTGGTGAACGCATGGACTACACCTTGCAAAAGGCTGTGGAACTCGGGGTTGCCCGGATCGTGCCGGTCTTGTGTGATTATACGAATGTAAAACTGGATGACGCCAGAATATCAAAACGTCATGAACACTGGCGTAATATCATCATCAACGCCTGTGAACAATGCGGTCGCAATCGATTGCCGGAGTTATTGCCGGTACAGGATTTTGATAAATGGATATCAGATGAACAGAGAGGATTAAAGCTGATTCTGCACCCGGTCGCTGCCAAAACACTGGGCCAGTTACGGCCTCTGCAACAAGCTATAACCTTGCTCGCAGGTCCGGAAGGTGGATTCAGCGATAATGAAGTGTCACTGTCCGTAAAATATGAGTATCAACCGGTAATACTGGGGCCGCGAATCCTGCGCACAGAGACAGCCGCTCTGGCAGCGATCAGTGCCTGCCAGACCTTGTGGGGTGACTTCAATTAGTAACATCATGGCCCACATGACCATGTACAGCCTTGATATGGACATGCGGGAATAGAGTACAATACATTGACTGATATCTGATCCCTGAATTCTGACTATGTCCACTCCTTGTGTTCCACATTTGACTACTGCCCAGAATGCACCGATGTTGATGGTGGAGAGTCATCTGCAGGATCATCTGGCGGAAATCGAATCCTGGTTTCGTACTCAATGGCGCACGATCAAGGAACCCTTCTATACCTCGGTCGATATCCGGAATTCGGGCTACAAAATCGCCCCGGTGGACACCAACCTGTTTCCGGCCGGATTCAACAATCTTAATCCGGCCTTTGAGTCGTTATGCATACAGGCTGTGCAATTAACGATTGAGCGCATGAATGGCCCCATCGATCGCATTCTGATTATTCCGGAAAACCATACACGCAATCTGTTTTATCTTGAGAGTCTCGCTGTCTTGCAGGAGATTATTGAAAAAGCCGGTTTTGAAGTCAGGCTGGGCTCAATGTTGCCGGAGTTGACAGAGCCACGTCAGGTAACGCTGAACTCTGGCCGCATGATTACTCTGGAGCCGTTGATTAAAAATCTTAATCAGATCAGTGTGGCAAACTTCAGCCCGGATCTGATCATTCTCAATAATGATTTGTCTTCAGGCCGACCGCCACAACTCGAAGGGTTGCAACAACGACTGGCGCCCCCGCTGAACATGGGCTGGTCCAACCGGCTGAAGTCCATGCATTTCGCCCAGTATAAAATGGTGGCTGAGGAGTTTGCCCGTCATCTGGATTTTGATCCGTGGCTTATTGATCCGCTGTTCCGCAATTGCGGTGAAATTGATTTCATGAAACGCGAGGGCGAATCATGTTTGTCCAGGAATGTTGAGGCCTTGCTGGAAAGCATACACAAAAAATATGCGGAATATGGTGTTAAGTGTGAACCGTTTGTAATGGTCAAGGCCGATGCCGGCACCTATGGCATGGGCATCATGACGGTGAAAAGCGCGGATGACATCAGTGATCTGAACCGCAAGCAACGCACGCGCATGGCGACCATCAAGGAAGGGCAAAAAGTTTCCAAGGTGCTGATACAGGAAGGTGTGTATACCCATGAAACGTGGGGAGAGCCGCCAGCGGTTTCTGAGCCCGTCGTTTATCTGATTGGTCACAGTGTCGTAGGCGGATTTTACCGTGTTCATTCCGAACGCGGCGTGAATGAAAACCTGAACTCCCCCGGCATGCGCTTTGAGCCGTTAATGTTTGATGATTGTTGTATCTCTCCGGAAAAAAACCTGACGCCCGATGCGCATCCCAACCGTTTTTATGCGTATGGTGTGATCGCGCGTCTGGCCATGCTGGCCGCAGCGCGCGAAATGGCGTCGTGAATCGCTACATGCTTACCCGCGGATAAATTTTCTGACTTCGCTCAGATTGCGGCGGCTGACCTGCAATTTTGTCGATACCCCGCGCAGGATAATTTCACAGGTGTCAGCCCCGGTTTTCTGCAAGGTATCAATGTAATTCAATGCCACCAGGGCATTGCGGTGAATTCGTATAAACTGTGCTCTGAACTCATCCTCCAGTGCCACGAGTGATTCATTCAGCAGTAACTCTCCGCCGGGCCAGCCCGCCAGCACATATTTTTCCTCGGCCCGGAAATAACGGATCTCCGTCACTGGCAGCAGCTTGAGGCTGCCCCGCACGGTGGCACTCAAATGTGTACGCGCGGCATGTTCGTGCTTGCGTAACTCCGGCACAATGGCGCTTTGCAGGCGCTTTGCGCGATCCAGGGCTTCCCGCAAACGCTCTTTGCGGACCGGCTTCAGCAGATAATCGATCGCATGCATGTCAAAGGCGGCAAGGGCGTGATCCTGATATGCACTAGTGAAAATCACCGCAGGTGGATTGTCCATTTGCGTCAAATGCTGTGCCACTTCAAGGCCATCCATCACCGGCATGCGTATATCGAGCAACAGGATGTCCGGGCTGAAATGGCTGACCTGTTCCAGGGCCGCCAACCCGTGCTCAGCTTCCTGCAGGGTGTGTACATTTCCCAATTCGCTGATCATGCTGATCAGTCGCTCACGGGCGAGACGTTCATCGTCAACGATCAGTATCTTCATAAGTGTCCGGAATTGTAATAGAAGCAATATAATGATCAGGGGTGACAGTGGTTTGCAGAGTTCCCCTGTCGCCGAAAAACGCCTGCAAACGCTGCTGAATATTACCTTGCGCAAGTTGATTTCCATCGTGATGGTTCTGATGCCCGGCAGGTGGCAGTGGATTCGTGACACTGATCCTGAAGTTCCGGCCCTCGCGCGCGCCGCTGATTTGTATGCAACCGCCTTCCGCCAGTGTCTCGATCCCGTGATAGATGGCATTTTCGAGCAATGGTTGCAGGGTCAGGGCAGGTATCTGTAATTCCTGCGGAACATCCTCCACCTGCCAGTTGACCTGCAGGCGATTACCGAGACGATGTTCTTCAATACGCAGATAGCGATGGCATAATTCCAGCTCCCTGGCCCAGGTTGTGAGCGATTTTGCATCCTGCAGGCTGACACGGAACAAATCTGAAAGATCCTCGATGGCTTCTTCAGCAAGGGCAGGTTGTGTGCGGGTAAGACTGGCGATGGTGTTCATGCAATTAAAGAGAAAATGTGGACGGATACGGGATTGCAACGCCTGGATACGGGCTTCCGCGGCCGACTCAATATTACGCCGCCACTGGTGTCTCACGTAAAAGTAACGCAGTGCAAGTGCACCAACAATCGCGCTGGTGCCCATGCAACGTAGCAGAAACAGAGAGTGATTTTGGTTAATGAGAGAGGTTAGTACCGGTATTGCATGAAGCAACCACCAGGCCAACTCAGTAATGCCAAGTGAAACCCCCAGAACGACGAGATAACTGGATAACGCCGCCCAGTGGTCCGGCAAAGTACTGAACCAGGGTCGCATCACACACAGTACGGCAATACAGGCCAGTGCTATCCATTGCGCATACAACGATTTGAGCGCGAGATCTGTGAAGTGATCATGAGTGTAATTCGCTTCCGCCAGGGTCAATATAATGGCCAGCAATTCTGCAATCAGAACCACCACGAACACCATGCGCACACCGCAAAAATCCGGCAGAAAGGAATTTGGGTGATGATGTTGTCGCGGGTTCATATCCGTATCCAAACAGGAAAATGATTATCCAACGGCGCCATACGTTATAATAACGCCAGTCTCTGAAAACCTCATATCCACCTGTGCCGCCATGACCACAAAAACCATACGTAACAAGACCCGGAAAAAAACACCCGCCAAACCCTGGGGAGGCCGGTTTTCTGCACCTACTGCCGCATTTGTTGAACAGTTCACACAATCGGTTTCCTATGACCAACGGCTCTACCATTATGACATCATGGGCTCCATCGCACACGCGCGTATGCTGGCACAGGTGGGCGTGTTGACGCGCAAGGAGTATGCGCAGATTGCCGCCGGTCTGCAGAGCATCGAACGTGATATTGAAACGGGGTCATTCCAGTGGAGCACGGAACTGGAAGATGTGCACATGAATATCGAAACGGCCTTGATCAAACGCATCGGGGACACCGGAAAGAAATTGCACACCGGCCGGTCACGCAATGATCAGGTGGCCACGGACATCCGTTTGTATCTGCGCGCAGAAGTGGACGCCATACGCAAGTTGTTGGGCAGTGTCATGACGGAATTACTGGACATGGCTGAACGTGAATCCGGCACCATCATGCCGGGGTTTACGCACCTGCAGGTCGCCCAACCAGTGACGTTTGGTCATCATCTATTGGCGTGGTTTGAGATGTTGTTGCGGGACAGTGAGCGGCTGGCCGATTGTCGCAAACGGATCGATGTCATGCCACTGGGGTCCGGGGCACTGGCCGGGACGAGCTATCCGATTGACCGTGCATTGACTGCAAAACTGCTGGGCTTTGCTGCAATTGCTGAAAATTCACTGGATGCGGTGAGCGATCGGGATTTTGCCATCGAGTTCACGCACTGCGCAGCACTCATCATGATGCATCTTTCCCGGTTTTCGGAAGAACTGGTGTTGTGGATCTCGCAACCATTCGCATTCATCGATCTGGAGGACGCCTGGTGTACAGGCTCTTCAATCATGCCGCAGAAGAAAAACCCTGACATCCCGGAACTGGTTCGCGGCAAAACCGGCCGGGTGTATGGGCATCTCCAGGCGCTGTTGACCCTGATGAAAGCCCAACCGCTCGCCTACAACCGGGACAACCAGGAAGACAAACTCGCACTGTTTGATAGTATCGATACAGTCAAGGCATGCTTGCAGGCCTATCAGGGCATGGTTCCGGCCATCCATGTCAAAAAAGACAACATGCGTACGGCGGCGCAGCGGGGGTATGCCACGGCCACTGATCTGGCGGATTATCTGGTAGGCAAACAGGTACCGTTCCGGGATGCCCATGCCATCGTGGGACAGGCGGTGCAGTATGCTATCCATCAACGCAAGGATTTATCGGAACTGAGTCTCAGTGAATTGCAGCAATTCAGCAAAAAAATTGCAAAAGACGTTTTTGCCTGTCTAACCCTGGAAGGGTCGGTCGCGGCCCGCGCACATGCAGGCGGCACGGCACCTGCGCAGGTTCTGCAGGCGATCAAACACGGCCGGCAGCGGCTGCGTAAACTCATGGTTTAAGGAGGCAGCAGGTAATGAGCAAGTTGTTAAAGTTATTGTTGGGATTGACACTGGGATTGATTGCCCTCGTGGTTGTGCTGGCAGGGGGCGCCCTGCTGTTTTTTGATCCCAATGCCCATAAGGATTTCATCATCAGCAAGCTGGAGGCCGCCACCGGTCGTAAGGTTGATATTACCGGCACGATACAGTTGACATATTATCCCTGGCTCGGTCTTCAGGCTGAAGGGATTACACTTGGTAATGCTGCCGGGTTTGCCGATGTGCCTTTCCTGCAGGCAGACCATGTCGCCTTCCGTATCAAAACCATGCCTCTCCTCAGAAAGCAATATGAACTGGATACCTTTCGCTTACATGGACTGGAACTTAATCTCGCAAAGAACAAGGATGGAGTTACCAACTGGGCGGACTTGAGCAAGGCACCTGAGCAAAAAAAATCGCAGGATCCGCTGCCTTTTGCGGCCGTTGTGCTGGGGGGCGTGGATGTGAAAGACGCACAAATCAGCTGGCTGGATGAAACCACTGATCAGCACATCCATATCAGTGGGCTGAACGCCACCACAGGTGAACTGACCTATGGAGCACCCATCAATCTGGATGCGGTGTTCAAAGCTGAGGCCAATCGTCCTGCCCTGAATGCGGATGTGAAACTCAAAGGCGTGCTGAATTACGATCTGGACAGCGAGATTTATGCACTGAAACCGCTGGATATGCTGGCAAAACTTTCAGGGAAAGGCGTGCCTGGCGGCAGCGCGGATCTGGTGTTCAAGGCAGCCGTGGAATCCAATCTGAATGCAGATACTGTGCAGTTGACCGATCTCCTGCTTGAAATGCTCGGTACGCGCATACAGGGAACTCTCAATCTGGCGAATGTTTCTTCCGGACAACCGCAACTGGACGCACAGTTGTCTGTCCAGGGCGATGATCTGGCCAGATTACTGCAGGTGGTCGATGGCGATGCGGCAAAACAACTTGCGCAGGTCAAGGACCGTACGGTGGATATGAAGGCCAATCTGACCGCAAATATCGAACAGGGGCACGTGAATTTATCGCAACTGGAGGCCAGGCTCCTCGGCGCGAATATACAGGGGCAGATGGAAGCCAGCCAGATACAGTCTGATACGCCATCGGCCAAAGGCAGTCTGAAAGCCACGGGGCCGGATCTGCCGGCATTGATGCAGGTACTGGGCCAGTTTGAGACGGGGCCGGAACCCAAGCTGAGACACTATGCGCAGCGTCTGGCGAAAGTGGATAACAAAAATTTTGATATTGCTGCTGAATTCGATGCTGATTTGGGTAATGGCACCCTTCTGATCCCGACCTTTTCGGTCAACACCTTCGGTATCACGGCGAATGGCCAGATGGATGGCAAGAGCATGAACACCGCCAGTCCCAAGGTAGATGGCAAATTTTCATTGAAGGGTGAGAAGCTCGCAGACGTGCTCGCCGCGCTGGATCAAAAAGCGCTGGGCGACGTTTTGCAGACCATTAATGTAGATGCCGGCGTTAGTGGCAAGGAAGGGGACATTGCATTCACTCCGTTGCAGCTTAAGGCCGTATTCGCCGGCAAGCAGATCCCGAATTCTCCTGCCGAGCTGACACTCGCTGCCAATACCCGCATTAATCCCGGCAAGGACACACTATTGGTGGAAAACCTGAGCCTGCAGGGACTGGGTGTTGATGTGCGCGGCAACCTGTCAGGAGAAAAGATTTCTACAGGCAAGCCTGCTGTTAAAGGCACACTGGATGCCAAGGGCAGTGATCTCGCCTTATTGTTTAAACTGGCTGGTATTGAGCCTTTGGCCGGGCAACTGGCCGCCCTGGATACTCGTTCCTTTGACATCAAGGCAGGCATGGAAGCGAACCTGGCGCAGGAGCACATCAAACTGTCCAATCTGGATGCAAAATTACTCGGGGCTTCAATTACGGGACAGGTCGAAGCCAGCCAGATTCAGAGTGACAAACCTTCAGCCAAAGGCACCTTGAAAGCCACCGGTCCCGATTTGCCCGCGCTCATGCAGGTCATAGGCCAGTTTGAAACCGGCAAGGATCCAAAATTCAAAACCTACGGCCAGCGGCTCGCAAAAGCGGCGGACAGGGCATTTGATGTTTCCGCAGAATTTGATGCAAATCCGGCTGCCGGCCAGATCAGGATACCAACGCTCGCGGCAAAAGCCTTGGGGATTACTGTGAATGGTCAGCTTGATGCGAAAGAGATGAATACAAATAATGGCAGTATGAATGGCAAGCTCGCCATACGCGGTGAAAAACTGGCGGATGTACTATCTGCTTTCGGTCAATCCGGGCTGGGCGAAGTGATGCAGTCCCTGTTAATCGATGCCGGTGTCAGCGGCACAGGTGGCGATATTGCATTGACGCCGTTACAGGTCAAGGCGACCTTTGCCGGCAAGCAGATCCCGAACTCCCCGGTGGACCTCACACTCAATGCAAACTCCCGTATCAACCTTGATAAACAGACACTTGCTCTGGACAACCTGTCCCTGAAGGGGCTGGGGCTTGATATTACCAGTAATCTCAATGCCACCGGAATTCAGGACAAGCCTGCTTATACGGGTGATCTGTCTGTCAGGGAATTCAACCTGCGCCAGTTTGCCCAGCAATTAAACCTTACATTACCGGCCACGGCCGATAAAAATGTATTCAACAAGGTAGCGGTAAAAACCGGATTGTCCGGAACCACGGACAGTTTGAATCTGAAGGATTTCGCCATGCAACTGGACGAAAGCAAAATCAATGGCAATCTTTCCATACAGCAATTTAGCCAGCCGGATCTGCAGTTTGGAATCGTGGTGGACAGCATCAATGCGGATCGTTATTTGCCTCCGGCCCCGCCCCAGGAAAAAACCGATGGACAAGGCAAGACGGCAGCACCGGCTACCCCGGAAACCGCGGCAGCAGCGGCTGCCACTGAACTGCCACTGGATACACTGCGTGCCTTGCGCATGAATGGAGATCTGCAGATCGGCCATCTGGTGATTTCTAATGCGAAGCTCAGCAATATCAAACTTGCCTTGAAAGCCAATGAGGGCGACATAAGGCTGGAGCCTGCACTGGCGGAACTGTATCAGGGTAAATATCAGGGTACGGTGCACCTGAATGCAAAAGGCAAGGTGCCGAAGATTGTGGTCAACAGTCAACTTACCAATGTAAGTCTGGATCCGTTGCTCAAGGATTACCTGCAGGAGAAGGAAAGTCCTTTGGCAGGCATCGCCGATATTTCACTCTCTGATTTGACGGGCATGGGTGTGAACGTGCGCCAATTGAAACGCAGCCTGACCGGCACGGGCAAATTACTGGTTAATAATGGCATCCTGCGCGGCGTAGATGTAAACAAAACGCTGGAACAGGTGGAAATCATGATCGAGAGCAAGATTCCGGCAAAACTCGATTCTGGTGGTGAAACGCCGTTTGAAAAACTGACTGCAACGCTGGACATCAATAAAGGGATAGTCACGAACAAGGACATGCTGCTGACTGCGCCCGGGTTCAAGGTTACCGGTCAGGGGATGCTGGCCAATCTGAACAATGAAACCATCAAATACGACATGCTGGTTTCTGTCGATGAAACGACTACGGCACGAGGAGAAAGCCATTACAATATTGGGGGTTACGATATCCCGGTTAAGTGTCGCGGCAAGCTGAGTCCGCCGGATTGCAAGCCGGATGCAGGTGATATCGCCAAGGTGTTGTTCAAGAAAACAGGCGAGGAAAAAATCCAGGAACTGCTGAAGGATACACTTGGTGTGGAAGAAGCAGCGCCTGCTACGGTCAATCCACAGTCTGCCCAGCCGGCAACGACGCAGCCAAAGACAACCACGACCACGAAAAAAGCTGCCAGCAAGAAAAAGAAAGCCGCAGCAAAACCTAAATCTGAGGAAGAACTCCTTAAAGATGCTGTGGAGAGTATTTTTGATTGAAAACTTTCCTGACAGTAGCAACGGTGCTGCTGTCGTGCGGTCTGCTGGTGCATGCCGGTGAGATACATGAAGGCTCGATTGTGCTTGCCGGGGATGTTTACACGGTCACATTCGATGCAGCCATAGCCGCTCCGCCCTCCCGAGTTTATGAGTTGATGACAGACTATGCTGATCTCAGTGAGCTGAGTAACAGTATTACTGAGAGTGCTGTCATAAAACAGCTCGATGAGCACCACCATATCACCAGGTTATTATTACATACCTGTATATTGTTTTTTTGCCGGAAAATGATTCTGGTGGAGGAAGTCCGGGTCAATGGCCGGGATGAAATCCTGGCCAAAGTTATTGCAGAAAACAGCGATTTCCGGCAGGGCAGCAGCCATTGGGTCATTTCACCATTGGGTAACGATCAAACACGTATGACCCTCCATAGAAAACTTGAGCCGGCATTCTGGATCCCTCCTGTAATAGGTCCCTGGCTCGTGCGTAAAAAAATGCTGCAGGAACTGTCCATACTGATTGAACGGCTCGAATATTATGCCCGCCAGGAAATGTAAAACAGCTGATTTTGCCCGGCGCCTGCTGCAGTGGCAGGCCCGGTATGGGCGGCACGATTTGCCCTGGCAGAAAAAGGTTATGCCTTATCGGGTCTGGGTTTCCGAGATCATGTTGCAGCAAACCCAGGTCAAAACCGTTATTCCTTATTTCAAGCGGTTTGTAAAAAAATTCCCGGACATCCGGTCATTGGCCACAGCCCGACTCGATGATGTGTTGCATCTTTGGACAGGACTGGGCTATTACGCGCGCGCACGTAATCTGCACCGGGCAGCGGAGTTGATCATGCAGAATCATCATGGCCGGTTTCCTGACCACATAGATCAGGTGCAACAGTTGCCGGGGATCGGGCGCTCAACAGCCGGCGCTATTCTGGCCTTGTCGGGCGGACAGCGACATCCGATACTGGATGGCAACGTGAAACGGGTATTGGCCCGTTATCACAAGATTGAAGGATGGGCTGGCCATCCTGCGATCCAGGAGCATCTGTGGCAACTTGCCGAATTGCATACGCCACATAAAAATGTGGCTGCTTATACACAAGCCATCATGGATCTGGGCGCAACGGTGTGCAAGCGGCGCAACCCGGATTGTGATCAATGCCCTGTGCAGAGAGGCTGTCTGGCGAAACAGGAATCATGTCAGCATGAATTTCCCGAACCACGACCCAGAAAAATATTGCCGATACGCCAGTCTGTATTTGCCATCGTGGAAAATCACCGTGGTGAAATATTACTGAAGCAACGCCCGCCAGCTGGAATCTGGGGTGGTTTGTGGTCATTCCCGGAATGTGCGCCTGACGCGGATATCAGGCGCTGGATAAAACAGGAATGGGGATATACGGCAGGCAAGCTCACCCATAAACCGCCGGTCCGACATACGTTCAGTCATTTTCATCTGGACATCATGCCGGTGCATATCAGGATAAAACGGACCATGCAGGCTATCCGCGATTCCGGGGATGTTTTGTGGTACCGTCCCGGCAGCAAACAGACTCTTGGATTTGCTGCGCCGGTCTCAAAATTGTTATCAGAATTGACAGCACACGAGGTAAATTGAATGAGCAGGACTGTACACTGCGTAAAACTCAATCGCGAGGCCGATGGGCTGAAATTTGCCCCTTATCCCGGAGAACTGGGGAAACGCATTTTTGAAAATGTTTCACAAGCCGGCTGGCAGATGTGGCTCAAGCACCAGACCATGCTGATCAATGAATACCGCCTGACCCCGATTGAACCCAAGGCCCGGAAGTTTCTGGAAGAAGAGATGGAAAAATTTTTCTTCGGGGCGGGCTCGGAACGGCCCGGGGAATACGTGCCGCCCAAAGAATAGGGTTTTGACTTGACGGACTGACCATACCCCGGTTTAATACGCGCTCTTTGTTATAAGCCAGTATTTGGCCAAGTAGCTCAGTTGGTAGAGCAGGGGACTGAAAATCCCTGTGTCGGTGGTTCAATTCCGCCCTTGGCCACCAATTCGATCAATCACTTACTTTTTACCACGCATTACCACAACATCATGTTGTGTCATATTTGTGTCATTCGAGATGGTCTCTGCATACTGCATCAAATGTTCTGACGGCGTACAGTCATCACCTTTAATTCAGATACGGTTTCCAGTCAAAGTCTTTGTCACCAATAACAAGAAAGTCAGGATTCAGCAGCGATTCTTTGGTGTTGTATCTGAGAGGCTGAAGATTTTCATCAGTGACAGACCCGCCAGCTTCTTCAACTATGCATTGTGCAGCCGCTGTGTCCCATTCTGAAGTAGGCCCAAAGCGTGGATAGATGTCCACTTTACCTTCTGCCACCAGGCAGAATTTCAGTGAGCTGCCGATGGCATAAATTTCGATATCACCCAGCTTTTCAAAAAATTTCTGCTGTCGTTCACTGCCGTGTGAGCGACTGCCAGCCACCGTCAGATTTTGTGCTTGAGTGATGCGTGTCCTGATTTTGACTGGAGGTTGTTGGGCGATTTGTTTCCATGCGCCTTCACCTTTACTTGCATAGTAAGTAATGTTTTGTACCGGGACGTGGACTACTCCCAGTATCGGAACGTAATTTTCAATCAAGGCAATATTGACTGTGAATTCACCATTACGTTTGATGAATTCGCGTGTGCCATCCAGCGGGTCGATCAGCCAGTAGCGCTGCCAGCGCTGGCGTTCAGGGAAAGGAACCAATGAAGACTCTTCCGACAGTATAGGTATGTCTGGTGTCAGCGCTGCAAGGGATTCACAAATTGTTCTGTGAGAGGCCATGTCCGCTGCTGTGAGCGGCGATTTATCGTCCTTGTGTTCAATCGCGAAATCGGACTCATAAATATCCAGTATCTGTCTGGCGGCCCGTTTTGCAATGGTGACAACTTCCATGGTCGACGGTAACAGCGTGTCAGTGTTGAGCGGCGCAATCATGCCGGAATTTTACGATAATTGGTAAGACATGTATAAATTTCATTTCGGCCTCTTGTTATACTGTTGCCATGATCGACTGGAAAACCATAGACACTGTATTACTCGACATGGACGGGACACTGCTGGATCTGCATTTTGACAATTATTTCTGGCAGGAATATCTGCCAAGGCGCTGGGGTGAACTGCGCGGACTGGATGCGGAAGCGTCGAAGCGTGAGCTGATCCCGCGCTTCAAGAGTCTTGAAGGTACGCTTTCCTGGTATTGTCTGGATTTCTGGTCCGGTGAGTTGAGCATGGATATCCTGAAACTCAAGGAAGATATTCTGGATCTGATCCAGATGCGTCCTGCTGCGCTGGACTTCCTTGTCTCATTAAATGAACGGGGCAAACAGCCGGTGATGGTGACCAATGCACATCAGGACCTCGTGGACATGAAGTTGATGCGTACCGGTATCGGTAAATATTTCCGGGAAGTCATCAGTTCACATGGCTATGGATCTCCAAAGGAAGAGCCGGAGTTCTGGGGACGGCTGAAGCAATCGCTGGAGTTCGAACCGGAAAGAACGATTCTGATCGATGATAATCTGACAGTGCTCAGAACAGCTCGTGCCTGTGGTATCCGGCATTTGTTGAGTATTGCCCAGCCTGACAGCCGTGCGCCGGTGCGTGACACGGCGGAGTTCACGGCGATACACGATTTCAGAGATTTTTTGTAGTAATTGGCTTGCGACACATAAACGCGAAGTCCCACACTTTGTGTTCAAGTTTATGACCGCGTTGTTCAAATTTGGTCAGTGATCGCCAGTGAGGGCGGGGTGAATATTGTCCGTTTCCGGCAAGATTTATGAAATCCGCTTCCTGTGTAAAGACAGCCAGAATATGTTCCGCATAGTCTTTCCAGTCCGTGGCGATGTACAATCGGGCATGATCTTTCATGCGATTTTTCAGCAAGGCAAGCAGACCAGCGTTGATCAGACGGCGTTTGTGGTGCCGCTTTTTGGGCCATGGGTCAGGGAAAAAAATATATATTGCATCAAGGCTGTTTAGCGGAATTTGTTCCTGCAGGACTTCCATCACATCATGGTTGCTGATGCGTATGTTGGTTAATTTATGTCTGGCTATCAGGCGCAACAGGCTGCCGATGCCAGGACTATGTACCTCTACGGCCAGATAATCATTTTCCGGGTACTGTAGCGCCAAGGTTACCGTAGTAGCACCCATGCCAGTGCCTATATCGAGTATCTTTGGTGCTGGCCTCTCAAAAAGGATATTCAGATCCAGTACGGCCGTAGAATAATCAGCCCCGAAAGTTTTCCAGTATTGTTTGATGGCGCTACGCTGACTGTCCGTCATGCGTCCTTCGCGACGGACAAAACTGCGGATGGGTCTGGGCTTGACTGGTGAATCAGACAATGGAAATTATCAGAAGAAACGTCCGTCGAGTGGTGACGATGCACTCGCATAGGCACGGCGGGGCATACGGCCGGCGAGATAGGCTTCACGTCCGGCTTCGATGGCTTTTTTCATCGCTGAAGCCATCAGTACCGGATTTTTTGCTTCGGCTATGGCCGTGTTCATTAATACACCATCACAACCCAGCTCCATGGCGATAGTGGCGTCTGACGCTGTGCCTACACCGGCATCCACAAGGATCGGAACTTTTGCATTTTCAACAATGGTGCGGATGTTATAGGGATTGCGTATGCCCAGACCTGAACCTATCGGTGCGGCCAATGGCATTACGGCGATACACCCCATCTCTTCAAAGCGTTTCGCCATGATCGGGTCATCAGTGGTATACACCATCACTTCAAACCCATCGGCAATCAGTTTCTCTGCCGCAACCAGTGTTGCGGTGATATCCGGGTAGAGTGTTTTGGTATCGCCCAGCACTTCGAGTTTGACGAGAGTGTGCCCGTCCAGCAGTTCACGCGCCAGCTGGCAGGTGCGAATGGCGCTTTCAGCATCGTAGCAACCCGCCGTATTCGGCAGGATGGTATATTTTTCCGGAGAGATGACATCAAGCAGGTTGGGCTCATCCTTGTTCTGACCGATATTGGTACGGCGTATCGCCACAGTTACAATCTCTGCACCGCTCGCCGCTATGGCCTTGCCAGTTTCTTCCAGGTTTCTGTATTTACCGGTACCTACCAACAGACGGGAGTTATAGGATCGTTTCCCTATCAACAGTTGGTCATTGTTTTGGTGGACATGCTCACTCATATTTTTGCAACGGGCCTGGATTAACCGCCGCCTATCGCATGGACAACCTCAACGGTATCACCGGGATTGATCTTGCGAGACTGAAATTGGCTGCGAGGTACAATCTGCTGATTGATTTCCACTGCGAGACGGCCCTTGATATCGAGAAAGGCCAGCAATTCATCCACTGTGCAGGCCTGTTCCAGGGTACGTGACTGACCGTTTAAAACGATTTGCATCATGACTGTCTGGCTGATAATACAGAACAGCAGGAAGAGCAACTACAAATCAACGCGCATGCCTTCCTTTGCAACAAAACAGCGTAAAGAGGAATTCCTGATCCGGATAATCTGTTCAGCATGACGATAGATGGCTTCTATGGCCTTGTCATCATAATTCGGATCATGATGATAAAGGTACAGATCCTTGACGCCAGCATCAATCGCCATATTGATGGTATCAATATAGCAGGAATGACCCCAGCCTTTTTTCTTCTGGTAATCTTCAGCTGTGTACTGGGCATCATGTATCAGAATATCGGCACCGCGAATGAGATCGAGTTCCGACTGATGCTCTTCCTTGATCATGTCATCATAAATAGCCAGTTCTTCATCCGTCAGTTCACCGCGCCGGTTGGAAATGGATTTTTCAATATATTTACATTCATTATCGGAGATATAGATGATGATTTTTCCATTCAGCCTGATGCGATATCCATATGTGGTACCAGGATGGTGGACATTGCTGTATTCGATTTTTATGGGACCGATAAAGTGTCCATTGTCATCCGGCGCAATGTAATTGATGTTGGCCAGCCAGGATTCAGTTCCTACCGGAAAATAGGGTGCCCGCATTTGCGCCGAGACATGTTTTTTGATTTCAGCTTTGTCATCACCCGGACCAAAGAAATTGATTTTCCATTGGGGAGAAAAAGCCGGTACAAAAAATGGTAAACCGCAAACATGATCCCAGTGGTAGTGGGTCATGATGATATTCAACTCACGCAACCCGCTTTGCTGCATCAATTGATTGCCCAAGGGAATAATCCCGGTACCGGCATCACAGATCAGAAGGTGTCCGCCTGCACGGATTTCGACACATGAAGTATTGCCTCCCACCTGCAAGTGAGATGCAAAGGGCGCGGCATACGAGCCGCGCACGCCCCAGAACCGGAGGTACGCGTCAGTCATCTGATTATTATGCGGATTTTGGCTTCGCTTTGGTATATTTTACTACGGTGTCCGTAATTGTCTGCATGGGCATCGGCTTGGGGATGAAATCCAGCACCCCGAGTTCATTTGCTGCCTGCCGATCCTGTGCATAGTCCTTAGAGCTTACCATGATAACAGATGTGTTCAGATGGAGAGGGTGTTTTCTGAGGTCTTTGAGCAACGTCAGGCCGTTTTTATCGGGAAGAATAATACTCAGGATCAACAGATCTGGCCGGTTATTTTGCAGATAGACCCACGAGTCTGCCGCCGACTCGAAGATCTTCAGGCTGATGCCCAGATCCTGAGTGCTGCGCTCGAACAGTTTTCGGATCGCTGGACTATTGTCCACGACCACTACAGATGGCCAATCGGTTTCCATGGTGCCCAGCCTGTTACCGTAGTTAGCCCACAAGTTTATGGATTGCGGGCTTAAGCCAGTAATCTATTGATATATATGGCTTTTTTATAATGATTGTTATTATGGTGGCTCTTGTAAAAGACATACTTGGCGCCACCTTTGGCAGTCTACACTAATTTAAAAAACGGCCAAAGTATGAGCTCATGGCAGGCAAAGCATGATCGCAGGTGCAATATTTTGAGGTGTAGAATTTAATCATCGGTAAATGGAGCGGGTGATGGGGTGAAGCGGAACAAGAATTTTGTCCAGTGGACAAAATTCCCGCTGAACGCCCGGACAGCGGATGTCCGGGCCGGTGCAGATAGTGAGGACTAATGCTGCGGCATGGATGCCATCAGAAATGCATTGTTTGTGATGGAGCGGGTGATGGGAATCGAACCCACGTTAAGAGCTTGGGAAGCTCCCGTTCTACCATTGAACTACACCCGCATAATCTGTGAGATTTTACCAGCCATCCCTGGCACAAATTCAGACTTCGATATACACCGGCCACAACCTCCATGTTGTGGCGTTCGCCGGGAATTTTGTCCACTGGACAAAATTCTTGTTCCGGCTCACCCATTGAACTACACCCGTTGAATACAACACATAACCCGCATAATCTGTGAGATTTTACCAGCCATCCCTGGCACAAATTCAGACTTCGATATACACCGGCCACAACCTCCATGTTGTGGCGTTCGCCGGGAATTTTGTCCACTGGACAAAATTCTTGTTCCGGCTCACCCATTGAACTACACCCGTTGAATACAACACATAACAAGCTATTCAGTATTATAGAAAAAGATCATTCAGCCGGCTTTACAGGTTCCTGTACCGCAGGTGCAACGTTTTCAACTTCTTCTACTTTCAGTTTGAGCAGCATGAAGTTCAGATTGTTGGCAAGCAGGCGATCCCGGGCATCCTGCAGTTTTGCGGGATCCTTGTATGGGCCGACCCGCACCCTGTGTCTAACTTCACGGCCATTGATGACCACGCGTTGAATATCGGCGGTCACACCCATTAACGCCAGTTTGGCCTTCACTTCATCAGCCGCCTCATATTGCTCGAAAGATCCTACCTGCAGAATATAAACTCCCGTATCGTCTGCAGCGAGAGTTTCCGTTGTTTGTTCGGGTTCTGCTTCCCATTCTGAAACATTAACCTCCATGTTGGGCAGTATCTGGTAAAAATCAAACTGCGGTTCAGGCAACTCGGTTTTTTCAACAGTTTCAATCCCGACACTTTCTACGGGCTTGCTGGTGTTTTCAATCACCAGTTCCGGTGACTGTGTTCCCGGGGCATCTGTATGGTGTTCTTTCAGATAAACGATAAAAGCAACAAATAATCCGATGGCCAGTCCGGTAACAAAAGGCAATGCCGATTGCAGGAGCGCAGACTCATCGGATTTTTTCCGGTTCAGGTTTTTATAGTCTTTGGTCATTACATTTTCTCAGGTGCGGAGACACCGAGCAGAGCCAGCCCGTTTTGCAGCACCTGACGCACAGCCTGGATCAGGCTCAGCCGCGCATTACGCAGCGTGGGATCTTCCAGCAAAATCTGACAGGCGTTGTAATACGTGTGAAAGTCATTGGCCAGATCGCGCAGGTAATAACCCATCTGGTGCGGCGCATATTCACGCGCTGCATTGAACACGGCTTCGGGATAGGCACCGAGACGGTTCAGCAACGCAAGTTCATGCGGGTCCGTCAGTTGTTCCAGTCCGTTTGAGGCTGCATCCGCTGTAAATGTCCAGCCTTTTTCCACAAGTTGCCGGAACACACTGCAGATTCTGGCATGCGCATACTGGATGTAATACACCGGATTGTCCTGTGACTGGGACTTGGCAAGATCCAGATCAAAATCCAGGTGCTGTTCGCTTTTGCGCATCACATAAAAAAAACGTGCGGCATCACGCCCCACTTCATCGCGCAGTTCCCGCAACGTCACAAACTGGCCGGAGCGGGTCGACATCTGGACTTTTACATCACCACGATAAAGTGTCGCAAACTGCACCAACAAAACATCCAGTTTGCCGGCATCCATACCCAATGCGGATAATGTTGCCTTGATGCGTGCAATATAACCATGATGGTCGGCACCCCAGATATTGATCGCACGGGTATAACCCCGATCAAACTTGGTCTTGTGGTAGGCAATGTCCGAGGCGAAATAGGTGAGCTGGCCATTATCACGGACCACCACACGGTCCTTTTCATCGCCAAATGCAGTGGATCTGAACCAGGTTGCACCATCTTTTTTATACAAGTGACCATTCTGTTCCAGCGTGTCGATACAGCGTTGCACACTGCCTCCGGCCAGCAGGCTGCGTTCCGAGAACCAGCGATCATAAACCACTCCGAATTCTTCCAGATCCTGCCGGATGTCATCCAGGATGTCATTCAGTCCGGCATCAAACACATATAGATAATTATCCAGGCCCAGTGTCTGTTTGAGATGCTGGATGATATTGTCGAGTTGTTTCTCGCTGTCCGCATCGTCTTCAAGGCAGGCATTCAGTCCGGCTGTATCAATCAGCAGGGATTTGTTTTTCTCATTGAGAATTTTTGCAGCGATGGTTTCTACGTAATCACCCTGATAGGCTTTTTCCGGCAAGCGGATGTTCACCCCGCACTGTTGCAGGTAACGGAGGTAAACACTGCAGGCCAGGATATCCATCTGCCTGCCGGCATCATTAATATAGTATTCACGATCAACCTTGTAACCGGCTGCCACAAGCAGATTGGCGGTCGCCGCTCCGTAGGCCGCACCGCGTCCGTGCCCGATATGCAGCGGGCCGGTGGGGTTTGCGGACACATATTCAATCAGTATGGTTTGCCCGCGACCATGGTCCGAGCATCCATAGCCCTGTCCTTTCCGCAGTATGTTTCTGATGACTTCAAGGTGCGCGTCTCGCGCCAGAAAAAAATTGATAAAGCCCGGGCCGGCAATTTCAATCCGGGTAATCGATGCTGAGGGTGGTATGGCATTTACAATCCTTGCAGCAATGTCGCGGGGTTTTTCAGCGCGCTGCGCAGCAAGTGTCATGGCGATGTTTGCTGCAAAATCACCATGTTTGGGATCACGGGTTTTTTCAATCCGGATAGTGTGCGGATCGACATCGGGCAGTTCCAGGCGTTTCAGAGCCTGCCGGATCAAATCCTGTAACAGCGGTTTCAAATACATCTCCACGGAAAAAAGTTGCACATTGTAGCCTGCACCTTGATCAAGGAGAAGATGAGTCCGGTTTGACAACGGTCAATCCGAGACTTTCCCAGTCCTGCATCCCGCCGCGATACCATTTAAGCTTGTGCGCCGGATAACCATAACCCAGCAATGAACGGATATTCGAGGGCGACTGGCCGCACCACATGCCATTACAGAACAGTACGAGAGTTTTGGCGCCGGAAAAATCCCACAGACCTTCGCTGGTTTTTATCCCGAACTGATCCTGAAACAGATCCGCAATTGAAAACGGATCGGCGCCGGACTCCGGATCGAGTTCTGTCCAGGGGATGTTTATGGATCCGGGAATCGTGCCGTGTTCCAGCCAGTCCGGTGTGCGTGAATCAATCACGAGTATCGATGGATCACCCCGATGTATGCGCTGCAGATAATCCAGTACTTCAAGCTCGCCGATGGTTTCCACGCCTGGCGCGATGGTGACGGGTTGGATGCAAAAGGGTGGACATGCCCTGGATGTTTTGGCATAGGCCGGATTGATGGTGTTTTGAGGGTTCTGGTTACGCTCGATAAGTACTGTTTTCCCATGATGCGTGACTTCAATCGAGTGCAGATCAGGGGTGATTCCGATGTCTGCAGCAAATAAAGACACAGGCATGAATAACAATAATGTCAGCGCCATCGGAATTAATCTGGATTCCATCATATTTATAATCATCTTTATCTGGGCCATAATTTATCTGACTGTAAAAAGAATATTTCATTACCCCCGATCAAATCATATCCTGCGGATCCACATCGATGGACCATAGTGCCCGCTTGCCGCTTTTCAGTTGTTCAATGCGCGTAATCCAGTTTTCGGTCAGGTCCCGCAATTCCTTACGGTTTTGCATTTGTAATAATAACTGCATACGGTAACGTCCTGCGCGTTTTTCCATGGCTGCAGGATAGGGACCATACACTTCCAGTCCACGGGTTTTTGATGGCAATTGTCGCCGTGCATCCTGCAGGAACACGTCTGCAATACTCTGCTGACCTGCTTCCGCCCGCAGCAATACCTGATAACTGAAGGGAGGCAGGCTTGAAACTTTTCGCTCGGCCAGCAACAATTTTGTAGTAGCGGCATAGTCCTGGCTGATCAGGGATTGTAACAAGGGATGTTCCGGATGATGGGTTTGTATGATTACACTACCCTTGCTGCCAGTACGGCCCGAACGGCCACTCACCTGGGTAATGATTTGGGCCATGCGTTCGCCCGCGCGGAAATCAGTACTGTAGAGGCCATGGTCTGCATCAATGATCACGACCAGTGCCACGCCGGGAAAGTGATGGCCCTTGGCCAGCATCTGTGTACCTATGAGCAGATCAACATGTCCCTGCTCTGCGTCCGCCAGAAGTTTGTGCATCGTCCCCTTGCGGCGTGTGCTGTCACGGTCGATGCGTGCAATCCGGGCGTCCGGGAAAATGTTTGTCAGTGTTTCAGCAAGCCGTTGTGTTCCGTGACCGATCTCCAGAATTTTACCACTGCTGCATTGTGGACAACTCGTGGCAATTTTTTCCTGATGAAGGCAATGGTGGCAGCATAATTTATTAATATGTTTATGCAGGGTCATGTGTGTTTCACAGCGCGGACATTTTGCCACCCAGCCACAGTCATGACACAAGAGCACTGGCGCATAGCCGCGCCGGTTCAGAAACAACAACACCTGTTGTTTTTTGCGCAGACAGTCACTGATGGAATCAAGTACAGGGGTGGTCAGCGCGCCGGTCATGCGCGCACCACGTAAATCCTGCAACCGGATTTCCGGCAATGATGCATCTCCCGCCCGTTTCATTAATCTGAGTTCCTGGTAGCGGGAACGAGACACATTGCATGCAGTTTCAAGCGACGGTGTGGCTGAACCCAGCACAACGGGAATATTCAGAATCCGGGCGCGGACCAGAGCCAGATCCCGTGCTGAATAACGGAATCCGTCCTGCTGTTTGTAGGACAGATCATGTTCCTCATCGACAATGATCAGTCCGGGATTGCGGAGCGGCGTCCAGACGGCCGAACGCGTGCCGATGATCACGCGAAGTCTTCCTGAACGTGCTCCTGACCAGTTCTGCATACGTTCCCGATCGGTAAGACCGGAATGCAGCACTCCTATGGGGATATCCAGTCTCTTTCTGAAATGTTCTATAAACTGCGGTGTCAGGCCGATTTCCGGTACCAGTACCAGCGCCTGTTTTCCGGACAGAATAACCGGTTTGATACTTTGAAGGTAAACTTCCGTTTTGCCGCTTCCGGTAACGCCATTAAGTAAAAATGTACGGTTGATATCACCGGCAGCCGTAATCTGTTTAACAGCGCAAGCCTGTTCTTCATTTAATTGCACGTCATGGATCGAGCGGGGTATCCGGTCCATATCGTTCTGCCGGTTTTCATCAAGGTTGATCCAGCCTTTGTCAGCAAGTACACGCAATGTTGCGCGACTATTTTCAAATTGCGATCGGATATCGTCCTCACTGAGGCCGTTTGGATGGCCCGCAATGAGATCAAGTAATGCCTGCTGACGCGCGGCATTTGCAGGCAATGATTTTCTCGCATCAAGCCCCCGTTTCGTAATTTTCCAGCAAGTTTCATGTTGCAATTCAACCGGTCGGCCCTGCGCAAGCAAGGTCGGCAAAGTTCCAACCATGACTTCACCCGGAGGATGATGGTAATAATCACTGCACCATTTGAGGAAACGCAGATGGTTCTGATCAAAAAGTGGTTCTGTATCAATGACCGCAAGTGCACGTTTCAGGCGGTGAGGCTCGATTTTGCTCTCTCTGGAAATTCCGGTGAGCAAACCGGTGCGCATGGAATTTTTTCCGAAAGGAACGCGCAGTCTGATGCCGGGGTGCAGCTGATCAGCCTTGCAGGAAACAGGCGGAAGATAGTCGAAATGCCGTCGTAATGGTGTGTCCACCACGATCTCGAGGATCCTGCGCGTTTCAGCCATGACTCAGGAAAGCCGGTGTCAAACTGCAGTAGGGACGCACAACTCAGAAGATATCCTGCAGGGTTGCAGCTTCACCTTCCGGCGAGCTGCTGCTTCCGGGAACTGCGCCTGAGATTTCCTTGGGTGCGTGTTTTGAGCTGAATACTTCAAAGACGGCGTTCTGGCTGTCAGGTGAAGCGAGCTTACCGGTGTTCGGATCAATTCTTGCGAATACCAGACCGGCCGGACGTTCCAGTATACTCTCGGGCATGCCTTCAAGGGCGACCCGCATGTAGTCGATCCAGATAGGCAGGGCTGCGCGCGATCCGGTTTCCGGACCGCCTAGCGGAGTAAACTTGTCGAAGCCCACCCAACTGATAGCCACCACCTCAGAATTGAAGCCGGAAAACCAGGCATCACGTTGATCGTTGGTCGTGCCGGTCTTGCCGGACAAGTCCTTGCGATTGAGTTCAAGCGCCCGTCGCGCCGTGCCATGCAGAACGACATCCCGCATGATGGAATTCATGATCCAGATATTTTCCGGATCCACAACTTGCGGAGCATAGCGGGGCCCTGAAGAGCGTGACATGCTATTTGCCGCGCCTGTAGCTGTTACATTGGGCTGGCTGGCATTTGTTGCAGGAATAAAACCACTACATTCCCTGCATACAACAGCAGGATTGCTTTCAAATAACACCAGATTGTCTTCTGTTTCCACACGGTTGATGAAGTAAGGATCAACAAGATAACCGCCATTGGCAAAAACCGCATAGGCGCGTGCAAGTTGCATGGGTGTTACAGCGCCACTGCCTAATGATAAAGAAAGGTTTTTAGGCAACTTTTCAATTTCAAAACCGAACCGGGCAATATGGTCGAGGGCATAGGGCACACCTATCGCATGCAGCAGACGTATGGAGACCAGATTGCGTGAATGGGTCAGCGCCTCACGCAAACGGGTCGGGCCATAAGTCTTGCGGGTGTAGTTCTCGGGCCGCCAGACATCTTCTATGCCCGGATCCTCGAACACCACCGGAGCATCATTAATCAACGAAGCCGCGGTATAACCGGCCTCTAGTGACGCCGAATAAATAAATGGTTTGAAGCCTGAACCGGGTTGGCGATAAGCCTGGGTGATACGATTGAATTTGCTGCGCTGAAAATCAAACCCGCCTGTCAGGGCGAGTATGGCTCCATCGGTCGGTCGTAATGAGACAAGGCCGCCTTCAATATCCGGTATTTGTGACAGTTTCCATTTACCTTCATCTGTTTCCTGCAGGCGGACAATATCACCCGGCTTTACAACTTCTGCAGCATTCTTCGGAGCTTCGCCACGGTAATTTTCAGAAATGTAACGACGTGCCCAACTTATTCCATCCCATTCAACAGTTACGATGCCTTTGTCTATTACATAGGCGGTCACACTTTTTTCCTGAAGATTGATTACCAGTGCCGGACGCAGATTACCAAACACCGGGAAACTTTCTATCAGACTTCGCCATTCGGTCTCATCCATGTCGGGCGTGATATCGTAATGGTGTTCTGCGCCGCGATATCCGTGACGTTCATCATAATCAAGCAAACCTTTGCGCAACGCCAGATTGGCTGCAACCTGATCACGATCCTTGATCGTGGTTATTGCCTTCAGTCCTGATGTGTAGGTTTCCTCTCCGTATATATCGAACAATGACTGCCGTACCATTTCTGCAACATAGGGTGCTTCAAGCTCTATGTCAGCACTGTGCAGTTTTGCAGTGACCGGCGCATTGACCGCAGCCTGATACTCATCCCGGGTGATGTATTGCTCTTCCAGCATACGTTGCAACACATAATTACGGCGTTCAACAGCTCGGGCCGGATTACTGATCGGGTTTGTAGTGGAAGGCGCCTTGGGTAAGCCTGCCAGCATGGCGTATTGCGCCAGGTCCAGAGCACCTATTGGCAGCCCGTAATACACCTGAGCCGCAGCAGCTATACCATAGGCACGCTGCCCCAGATAAATCTTGTTAAGGTACAACTCCAGAATGTCATCCTTGGATAATTCCTTTTCAATTTTCAGGGCGAGAAATATTTCATTAAGCTTGCGCAGGTAGGTTTTTTCACGGCTCAGAAAAAAATTGCGCGCAACCTGCATAGTGATGGTGCTGCCGCCCTGGGTTTTTTCACCGGTACGTATCAGTTGCATCACCGCGCGAAGGATACCTTGCCAGTCCACACCAGGATGTGAGTAAAACCGATCGTCCTCTGCTGCCAGTATGGCCTTGATCATCAGATCAGGAACTTCCTGCAAAGTAATCGGGATACGACGTTGTTCGCCAAATTCTGCAATCAGGGAGTTCTCGGCACTGTATACCCGCAACGGCACCTGCATCCTGACATCTTTCAGAGTTTCTATATCCGGTAGCTGAGGCACCACATACCACGCCAATCCTGCAGTAGAGACGAGGCCGAGGGTGAAGAAAAACAGGAGAAAATTAAGGGTAAAACGCAACATATTGTGTAGTGTATCTGAAAATTATCCCATATATATTGATTTTGTCAGTAAATTGTATTTTTTGTGTATTTACATGAAATTACAGTAAAAACTATTTGTTTTTTAAATTTGTGTTGGCTATAGTTGGAATTGTAAGTTAATGTTGTTTATATATATGGCCTATAAACCACGACGTTAAAAGGAAAAAATAGTGCCTCTCTTCAAGAAAAAATCTGCACCACTATTGGGGATCGATATCAGCGCGACCGCAATTAAGTTGCTGGAATTAAGCCGCAGCGGCAGCAAATATCGTGTTGAAAGTTACTCTGTTGAGCCGCTTCCTGCAAATTCCGTCGTAGATAAAAATATATCGGATGCCGCAGCCGTGGGAGAGGCCATCGGACGTGCAGTAAAGAAATCCGGCAGCCGTACCAAAGATGCAGCTGTGGCTGTGGCCGGGTCGGCCGTAATTACCAAGATTATCACCATGCCCGCCAACCTTTCTGATGCGGACATGGAGAACCAGATCAAGCTCGAAGCCGATCAATACATTCCATTCCCTCTTGAAGAAGTTAATCTCGATTTTGAAGTACTGGGGCCGGCCGCCAACAATCCCGAACAGGTGGATGTACTTCTCGCCGCTTCACGCAGTGAGAATGTGGATATCAGGGTCGCCGCGCTGGATGTAGGCGGTCTTAAAGCCAAAGTTGTAGACGTTGAGGCTTTTGCACTTGAAAACACCGTGGCCATGATGGCTAGGGAACTGTTTGGTACTGGTGAAGGGCTGACCATAGCGATTGCGGATGTGGGATCTGCCGTTACAACTTTCAGTGTGCTGGAAAATCTTAAAATCATATATTCGCGTGAACAGAATTTTGGCGGGGCACAACTGACTGAGGAAATCCAGAGACGTTATGGCATGTCCTATGAAGAGGCGGGCAGGGCCAAGAAGCAGGGCGGATTACCGGACAATTATGAGCCGGAAGTCCTGCAACCATTCATGCAATCCATGGCACAGCAGATCAGCCGTGCCCAGCAGTTTTTCTTCTCATCCAGCCAGATCGCCACTATCGACCACCTTATTCTCGCAGGGGGATGTGCTTCTATACCTGGTATTGCCGAGTTGGTGCAGTCGGCGGTAGGCGTTCCCACAATCGTTGCTAATCCGTTTGGCAATATGTCTGTCGCATCAAAAATACCTGCTCAGTCTCTGAGCAATGATGCCCCGGCATTAATGGTTGCCTGTGGTTTGGCCTTAAGGAGTTTCGGCTAATGGCAAATATTAATCTGCTTCCCTGGCGCGAGGAACTGCGTAAGGAGAAAAAACAGGAGTTTTTGACGCTGCTCGGTTTTGCAGCACTGATTGCAGCAGCATTCTGGGGTGTAGTGCATGTATATCACACGCAACTTATTGACTATCACAAATCACGCAATACTTATCTAACGGAAGAAATTGCGAAGCTCGACAAGAAGATCGAGGAAATCGAGCAACTGGAAAATGAAAAGGAACGTTTGTTGGCACGTATGCGGGCCATTGAGCAGTTACAAGGTAATCGACCGATTATCGTACGCATGTTTGATGAGTTGGTAAAAAGCCTGCCTGAGGGAGTCAGTCTGCTCAGCCTCACTCAGAAGGGCACTTTGATTACAGTCAACGGTGTTGCGCAATCCAATGCCAGAGTTTCTACATTCATGCGCAACCTTGAGTCATCAGAATGGCTGGAGAAACCTGTGCTCGATGTGATTCAGGCCAAAGATGAAAATGGACAGAGGATCAGCAATTTCACATTGAAATTCAGCCAGAAATTACCGGTAGCCGCTGACGAAGAGGAGGGCGGCGCATGACATTTGAAGAACTACAAAATCTGGATCCCGAAAATATTGGTGAGTGGCCCTTACCGGTCAAGGCAGTTCTGCTGTTGATCGTGTTTTCCGTCATTCTGTTTCTGGGCTGGCAATATGACATCAAGGGTTTGCGTGACAAGATTGCCAAGGAAAAGCAGACTGAGCTGGAAAATATTGCCAGCCTGGAAAGCAAGCAGAAGCAGGCTGCAAATCTAGAGGCACTCAAAACCCAGATGCAGGAAATGCAGCAGTCATTTGGTGACATGTTGAAACAGTTGCCAAACAAGACAGAAGTAGCTGCTTTGCTGGTAGACATATCCCAGACTGGACTGGCGGCGGGACTGGAGTTTGAATTGTTCAAACCGACACCGGAAGTACCTTCCGAATTTTATGCTGAATTACCGATCCAGATCAGCGTCATCGGTGATTACCACAAGTTTGGTGAGTTTATCAGTGGTGTTGCCGCTCTGCCGCGTATTGTTACTACGCACGATATCGTTATAACTACTGGTGGTGGAGGCAAGGCCAAGGGCGCAGAAGATTCTGGCAACATTCTGAAATTGCAGGCTACGGCCAAAACCTATCGGGCACTGGAAGAAGAAGAGACTGCAACCCAGGCAGCCCCCGCAAAAGGTAAAGGCAAGAAAGCGCCAGCCAAGAAAGCGCCGGCCAAGAAAGAGGCCAAGGGATAAGATCTATGCGTAATTCCAAGACAATTTTCAGAAACATTTCATACATCAGCCTGTTGTTGCTTGCCGGTTGCGTATCAAGTGACAAGAGTGATTTGACGCGTCAGGTAGATGAAATTCTGAAACGTCCGGGCGGACGTATTGAACCACTTCCGGAAATCAAACCCTATGAGGCTTACACCTATAAATCAGGGCTGGAGAATGCTCGTGATCCGTTTGAATTGTTTTATGACACTTCAAAGGCGGAAGTGGCTGATGCAAAAGACACCGGGCTGACAGAGGCCATGGAGCGTGAAATCAAGTTCCGTAACCGCGAAGAACTTGAAAGCTATGAACTGGACAGCCTGCGTATGGTGGGCACACTTGAAGATGGCAGCAATCAGTGGGGCATTATTCAGGATCCTCAAGGCACAGTGCACCGTGTCAGAGTCGGAAATTATCTGGGCCGTAATATCGGCAAAATTCTTACTATCCAGGAAGATAAAATCGAGTTGAGAGAAATCATCAAGAATGTAGACGGTCGTTGGGAAGAACGTCCGGCAGGACTGGCTTTGGCTGGTACTGAAGAATAATTTGAGGGGTGGGCAGAAATGAAAGCGAACAGACCTTACGAAACCATGAACAGGGGTGATGTTGCAATGAATAGATGGCTAGGCCGTTTCGGCATGATAACCGGGTTGTTATGCATGAGTGTATTCTTGCAGGCACAATCGTTTGCAGCGACTCTGGATGATATAACTTACTCATCTTTGCCGGGTGATCGCGCACAGGTTGAGATCAAGTTATCTGAACCGGTTCAGGGTGAACCGTTGAATTTCACCATAGACAATCCGGCACGCGTAGTTCTGGATTTCCCGGACACCAGCCTGAATCTTGCCCAGAAAAACCAGGACATTGGCATTGGCGCGGCACACAGCGTCTCGGCAGTTGAAGCGGCCGGCCGCACTCGTATTGTACTGAATCTTTCCAAGCCTGTTGGCTATGAAATGGCCGTGCAGGGCAATTCTGTTATCGTCACACTGGCCGCTGCCGGAGCTTCTACTCCGTCTACAGCTGCAGAAAGTCAGTCGGTAACAAGTGCTGCTGCTTCAGGCAGTTTCGACGCCAGTATTGAAAACATAGATTTTCGTCGCGGTGAGTCAGGTGAAGGCCGGATCATTGTCACGCTGTCGGATCCGTCCGTCGGCGTTAATCTCGGCCAGGAAGGTGGCAAGGTCGTTGTGGATTTCAGTGGCACCAGTCTGCCAGAAGAACTGAACCGCCGGCTTGATGTGCTGGATTTCGCCACTCCGGTCAAGGAAATCGACACATCGCCTTCAGCCAATGGCGCACGCATGGTCGTGACCACGGCAACCGAAGAATACGATCATCTGGCTTACCAGTCAGATAACCAGTTGACGATTGAATTCAAGCCGTTGACCAAGCAGGAACAGGAAGCCATGCAAAAGCAGAAGTTTGGCTTCACTGGAGAAAAGCTCTCCCTCAACTTTCAGGATATTGAGGTGCGTGCCGTATTACAGTTGATTGCCGATTTTACAGGTCTCAACATGGTGGCCAGTGATACTGTGAGCGGTAACGTGACACTGCGCCTGAAGAATGTGCCTTGGGATCAGGCGTTGGATATTATCCTCAAATCCAAGGGTCTCGGCATGCGCAAGGATGGCAATGTCATCCTGGTTGCTCCACAGGCTGAAATCGCTGCACGTGAAAAGCTTGAACTGGAAGCCAATAAACAGATCGAAGAACTTGCCCCATTACAGACTGAATTCCTGCAGGTCAATTATGCCAAGGCATCGGAACTGGCAACCCTCATCAAGGCAGAGGAAAACAATCTGTTATCAGAACGGGGCAATGTATCGATTGATGAACGTACCAATACACTGATTCTTCAGGATGTCGCTGCCAGCCTAGACAGTATCCGTTCCATGGTTGCCAAACTGGACATTCCGGTACGTCAGGTGCTGATCGAATCGCGTATTGTCAATGCGGATGAAAGTTTCTCCAAGGATCTGGGTGTAAACTTTGGCTTCAGCAAACTCACTCGCCAGAACCCGAGCACCCAATCTCGTGGTGGTGAGGGCGAACCTGGACTGATAGTCGGCGGTGGTTTGCCTGGTATCACAGATTTTGGAGACACGACCACTTTTAATGATGGCTCAAACGAAAACCTGATGGTCACGTTACCTGCACCAGGTGCTACCGGTGCATTATCACTGGCCTATGGCATTATCGGTTCTTACCTGCTGCAACTTGAATTGTCCGCGGCACTGGCCGAAGGCCGGGGTGAGGACATTGCCAGTCCAAAGGTCATCACCGCCAATCAGCGTGAAGCACTGATCGAATCCGGTGTGGAAATTCCCTATCAGGAAGCCTCTTCCAGTGGTGCGACCTCTGTTTCATTCAAGAAGGCAGTGCTCGCCTTGCGTGTAACCCCTCAGATCACACCGGATGATCGCGTGTTGCTGGATCTGACTGTCAACCAGGACACCCGTGGGTCACCGGACGTTCTGGGCGTGCCCCCGATCAATACCCGTAACGTCAGTACGCAGGTACTGGTCGATAACGGTGAGACTGTGGTTCTGGGCGGTGTCTACTCACAGGCCACCAACTATTCAGAAGACAGAATCCCGTTCTTTGGCGATTTGCCCTATGTCGGGTTCCTGTTCAAGCGGACGTCTGATTCCCGAACCAAGTCAGAATTGCTGATTTTTGTTACACCCAAAATATTAAAGGAGAACCTGCAGATTTAACTCTGCGGCATATCCAGACAGTTGTAATCATCAGAGGTGTGTCCGCAAGGGCACACCTCTTTTTTGTTCATGCACCCTAGGCGCAAAATTCCATTATCATAACCGGCCTGTATTCACAGATAGCCGGAAGCCCGAGTTGAAGAACACAAATAACATTTTCCTGATTGGTCCCATGGGCGCAGGGAAGTCCACGATCGGGCGACGTCTTGCCAAAAAACTCAAACTGCAGTTTTTTGACAGCGACCATGAAATCGAAAAACGCACCGGCGCTCGTATCACCCTGATTTTCGAAATTGAGGGTGAAGCCGGTTTTCGCAAACGCGAGGCCGAGGTGATTGATGAAGTCACCCGTTATAACGATATCGTGCTGGCCACCGGTGGTGGTGTAGTGTTGGATGAACTCAACCGGCAACATCTCCGTGAACGGGGTATCGTGGTGTATCTTCGGGCTGACGCGAAACAATTGCTGAAGCGCACTGGCAAGGACAGCAAGCGCCCCTTGCTGAATACGCCCAACCCGCTACAGACCATGGAAGAGTTGATGAAGGTCAGGGCGCCCTTGTATGAGTCGATTGCCGATCTGGTGATTGATACCGATCATAATCAGGTGCAGCATATAGTGGATAAAATCGTGCAAAAGAGAAATTCAGCATGCGGACATTAACGGTTGACCTCGGCGACCATTCCTATCCGATTTATATCGGAGCAGGCCTGCTGGACAAGGCTGATCTGTTTAATGAGTCGATCCGTTCCAGTCAGGTGCTGATCGTAACCAATGAAACCATTGCCCCGCTTTATTTGCAGAAAATGCAGAATGCTCTTTCGGCGTTCAAAACCGACAGCATCGTTATACCCGATGGTGAGCAATATAAAAACCTGGATGTGATGAACAATATCATCACCCGGTTACTGCAAAAACGTTACAGCCGTAATTGCTGTCTGATTGCTCTGGGGGGTGGTGTGGTCGGTGATCTCACCGGTTTTGCCGCGGCCTGCTATCAACGTGGTGTGGATTTTATCCAGGTGCCTACAACATTACTTGCACAGGTGGATTCTTCCGTAGGCGGGAAAACCGCAGTCAATCATCCGCTCGGTAAAAACATGATTGGTGCGTTTTATCAACCGCGAGCTGTCATTGCGGATCTTGCATTATTGAAAACCCTGCCAGATCGCGAGTTGACAGCGGGGTTGGCAGAAATTATTAAATATGGATTGATCCGTGATTTTCCGTTTTTCGAATGGCTGGAAAAAAACATGGAGGCATTGATGCGCAGAGACGCTGAAGCACTGGCGCATGCCGTTGAAGTGTCCTGTCGTAACAAGGCAGAAGTCGTCGCCATTGATGAAAAAGAATCCGGGTTGCGCGCAATACTCAATCTGGGTCACACCTTCGGCCATGCGATTGAAACTGCACTGGAATATAAAGGCTGGTTGCATGGTGAAGCCGTCGGCGCCGGCATGTTGATGGCGGCGGATCTGTCCTGCCGGCATGGCTGGATTAACGCGGCGGATGTGGATCGTACCCGCAACCTGTTGAGCAAAGCCCGCTTGCCGGTGAAACTGCCGGATAATCTCACGCCCGAAAAAATGATCGAATTGATGGCCGTCGATAAAAAAGCCCGCGATGGCCAACTGTTTCTTGTCCTCCTCAAAAAACTCGGTGAGGCAATCGTTACGAATCAGTTTGATCCGGAGAAACTCAAACAAACCTTGCAGCATTTTGCTTCAACAGCGGAGAAGGTTCATGCCTGATCTGGCGCCCTATGCGGCCCGCGAGGAAACTTCCAAAGGGCGTCAGCATAATGAAGCGCAACCGGCACATCGTAATCAATATCAGCGCGATCGCGATCGCATCATTCATTCCGGTGCGTTCCGCCGGCTGGAATACAAGACCCAGGTATTTGTGAATCATGAAGGCGATATGTTTCGCACGCGCCTCACGCATTCAATCGAAGTAGCGCAAATCGGCCGGACCATCGCCCGGGCGTTGGGTCTGAATGAAGATCTTACGGAAGCAATCTGTCTCGCACACGATCTCGGTCACACGCCATTCGGCCATGCCGGTCAGGACATGCTCAATCATTGCATGAAAGAGTACGGCGGTTTTGAGCACAACCTGCAATCATTGCGTGTTGTCGATGTGCTGGAAGAACGCTATCCGGATTTCAACGGGCTTAATCTTATGTTTGAAACACGCGAAGGTATCCTCAAGCATTGTTCCCGCACTAATGCATTGAAACTGGGTGAACTCGGCAAACGCTTTCTCGAAGGCGGGCAACCCGGACTCGAAGCACAGGTGGCGAACATTGCTGACGAGATTGCCTATAACAATCATGATGTGGATGATGGCCTGCGTTCCGGTTTAATCACCACAGACCAACTGATGGAATGTGATTTGTTCCGGGAGCAGCAGGAGCAGGTCAACCGGCGCTGGCCCGATTTGAGCGAACGCCGCCAGATCCATGAGATTGTCCGGCGCATGATCAATCTGCTGGTGAGTGATTTGATCAGCACGAGTCTGGCCAGAATCAGTCAGGTTCAACCCGGGAGTATCGATGCCGTGCGCAGGCATGCCGAGCCGCTTATCGGGCTTGGTGATGAATGTGTTACTAAAAACCAGCAACTGAAACGCTTCCTGCGCAAGAATCTGTACCAGCATCCGCGGGTGATCAAGATGACTGATGAAGCCAAAATTACGTTGAAAGCGCTGTTTGAGGCCTATATGAACAACATCAATCTGCTGCCTGCTGACACCCGGGACCGTGCCAGCCAGCATGAAGCTGAAGCCGGGTTAAACGGCCGGGCGCGTATCGTGGCGGACTATATAGCGGGCATGACCGATCGGTTCGCGCAGGCTGAATTAACGCGCATATCATAACTTATTGATATTTAAAGAATAAATATCATTACAAGAGCAAGACAAATTTTTTGCTGCGCCGTGACATTGCCGCACTGCTTGTTTATAATTTTCATCCTTTTGCGTCATCCCGCCTCCGGGTTGGCCTGAAAGGGCTGATCGCATTTTCCTATAATTAATATTAAAGATGATCGGGCGCCGGGCCCAGGTCACGATTGAAGGGTGGAATGGTAATGACACGACATTTCGGGCAACCTGCCCAGGGTCTTTATGACCCCGAACAGGAACATGATGCCTGCGGCGTAGGTTTTGTAGTCGATATGAAGGGCCGCAAATCTCACAAGATCGTTACCAACGCACTGACCATCCTTAAGAACCTCCTGCATCGCGGCGCCTGCGGCTGCGAAGAAAACACCGGTGATGGTGTCGGCATCCTGATCCAGATACCGCATAAGTTTTTTGCCCGTGTGACAGGCAAACTCAAGATCAAATTACCGGAAGCCGGGCACTATGGTGCCGCGCTGGTGTTCCTGCCGCACGACAAGGCGCAATCTGAACGTTGTTGTGCAATGTTTGAAAAAATAATCGGCGAAGAAGGTCAGGAGTTTCTCGGTTGGCGTGACGTACCCATCGACAGCTCCATGATCGGTCCCACCGCCAAAGCTTCAGAACCCGCCTTCAAACAGATTTTCATCGGACAAAAAAATGTTGCAGACAATGCAGCATTCGAACGCAAGCTGTATGTCATCCGCAAGCGCATTGAACATGCGGTGTGGAATTCGGACATGAGCGAAAAGAGCCTGTTCTATATTCCGTCGCTGTCCAGCCGCACCTTTATATATAAAGGCATGCTCACCGGAAACCAGATCGAACAGATGTTCCCGGACATCACCGATCCGGATGTGGAATCCGCGATGGCTCTGGTGCATCAGCGATTTTCCACGAACACGTTCCCGGCCTGGGAACTGGCCCATCCGTTCCGTTATATCGCGCACAACGGTGAAATCAACACCGTCCGCGGCAACAGCAACTGGATGCGCGCACGCGAAGCCCTGTGTCAGTCTGATTTGTTCGGTGAAGACCTGAAAAAGATTTTCCCGATCGTGATTGAAGGCGGCAGTGATTCCGCCACCTTTGATAACGTCATGGAATTCCTGCATATGTCCGGCCGGCCATTGCCGCTGGCGGTGCTGATGATGATTCCGGAAGCATGGAGCGGCCATGAAACCATGGACGATGAGCGCAAGGCGTTTTATGAATATCATGCCTGCCTGATGGAACCGTGGGATGGTCCAGCCTCCATTGCGTTTACCGATGGTGAAGTGATCGGCGCGGTGCTCGATCGCAACGGTCTGCGTCCATCACGTTATTATGTGACCAAGGATGATATGGTCATCATGGCGTCCGAAGTCGGTGTGCTGGAAGTGGCGCCGGAAAATGTACTCATCAAGGAACGTCTGCATCCCGGCCGCATCTTCATGGTCGATACAAAGCAGGGCCGCATTATTGATGATGCCGAACTCAAAAAAGAATATGCCACACAACATCCCTATGCAGACTGGCTGAAAGCCAATCTCCTGCCGCTGGACAAACTGCCGAGTCCGAAACAGATCCACGGCACGGACCCCGACACCCTGCAACAGCGCCAGCAGGCATTTGGTTATACGCTGGAAGATCTGCGCATCATCATGGCGCCGATGGCGTCGAGCGGCGCCGAAGCAATCGGTTCCATGGGCACTGATGCTGCACTGGCTGTGTTGTCCAACCGGTCGCGTTTGCTCTACGACTATTTCAAACAATTGTTCGCGCAGGTCACCAATCCGCCGCTGGATGGTATCCGTGAAGAACTGGTGACGCAGGTTGCGACCACCATCGGGCCGGAAGGCAATCTGTTGAAGCCCGCGCCGGAAAGCTGCCGTCAGGTAAAACTCGATTCACCGATTTTGACCAATGAAGAATTGGCACGCATCCGCGACATGAAACTGCCGGGCTTCCGCACCAAGGTAGTATCGATTCTCTATCCGGTCGCACAGGGCGGTGCAGGTCTCGATCAGGCACTGGAAAAAGTGTACACGGAAGTCGATGCCGCCATTGCTGAAGGTTACACCTACATCATCCTGTCGGATCGGGGCATTGATGCAAAGCTAGCGGCCATTCCCGCATTGCTGGCCACAGCCGGTGTGCATCATCACCTGATTCGCAATGGTCAGCGTACCAAGGTCGGTCTCGTCATCGAATCCGGCGAGCCGCGCGAAGTGCATCATTTTGCATTGCTCATCGGTTACGGCGCCGGTGCCATCAATCCGTATCTCGCTTTTGAATCCATTGGTGAATTGATCGGCAAGGGCCATGTGCCGGACATGCCGTATGAAAAAGCGGTCAAGAATTTCATCAAGGCCGTCAACAAGGGCCTGATCAAAACCATGTCCAAGATGGGCATCTCCACTGTGCAGTCCTATCGCGGCGCGCAGATTTTCGAAGCCATCGGACTCAACAAGGAATTCATCGATAAATATTTTACCTGGACGGCTTCCCGCATCGGCGGTATCGGCCTTGATGTGGTTGCCGAGGAAATCGCCCTGCGGCATCACAAGGGTTTCCCGGAACGTCAGGTGCAGGATCCGGAACTCGAGTGGGGCGGCGAATATCAATGGCGGCGTGATGGTGAATATCATCTCTTCAATCCGCAAACCGTTTTCAAGCTGCAGCACGCCACCCGTTCCGGCCAGTACAAGATATTCAAGGAATACACCAGTCTGGTGAATGATCAGAGTGAACATCTCGCCACTTTGCGTGGATTGTTTGAATTCAAGACTGCAAAAGAGCCGATCCCGCTGGATCAGGTCGAGCCGATTGAAAAGATCATGAAGCGCTTCTCCACCGGCGCCATGTCCTATGGTTCCATCAGCAGTGAAGCACATGAAACACTGGCAATTGCCATGAACCGTATCGGCGGCAAGTCGAATACCGGTGAAGGGGGCGAAGATTCGGCGCGTTTCAAACCGGATGCCAACGGCGATCTGCGCCGCAGTGCCATCAAACAGGTGGCGTCCGGCCGCTTTGGTGTCACCAGCGAATATCTGGTCAATGCCGATGATCTGCAAATCAAGATGGCGCAGGGTGCAAAACCGGGCGAGGGCGGTCAGTTGCCGGGTAACAAGGTCTATCCGTGGATCGCCAAGGTGCGTCATTCCACGGCCGGCGTGGGATTAATTTCACCGCCGCCGCATCATGATATTTATTCCATCGAAGATCTGGCACAGCTCATCCACGATCTGAAAAATTCAAATCCCGAAGCGCGCGTGCATGTAAAACTCGTCGCGGAAGTGGGTGTGGGCACGGTAGCCGCGGGTGTGGCGAAAGCCCATTCCGATGTGGTGCTGATCTCCGGTTACGACGGCGGCACCGGTGCTTCACCGTTAAGCTCGCTGAAACATGCGGGTCTGCCGTGGGAACTCGGCCTTGCCGAAACCCAGCAGGTGCTGGTTATGAACAAGCTGCGTGATCGCATTGTGGTACAGACGGATGGCCAGTTGAAAACCGGCCGCGATGTTGTGATCGCCGCACTGCTCGGCGCAGAAGAATTTGGTTTCTCCACGGCGCCGCTGGTGGTGATGGGTTGCATCATGATGCGCGTGTGTCATCTCAACACCTGTCCGGTCGGTGTCGCCACGCAGAACCCGGAACTGCGCAAGAAATTCAACGGCAAACCGGAATTTGTTGAAAACTTTTTCCGTTATATTGCCGAAGAAGTACGCGAATACATGGCACAACTCGGTTTCCGTACCATGGAAGAAATGATTGGCCAGGTGGATCGCATTGATGTGAAAAAAGCGGTCGAACACTGGAAAGCCAAGGGCCTCGATTTCTCGAAGATCCTCTACAAACCGCAGGCGGAAAAAGGCGTGGGTATTCATTGCACCCGCAAGCAGGATCATGGTCTGGAAAAATCACTAGACGTCACCACGCTGGTGCCGTTGTGCAAGGAGGCGCTGGAGAAGCGCAAGCCGGTCAATATTATTCTGCCGGTCAAGAACACCAATCGCACCGTCGGTACCATCCTCGGTTACAACATCACCAAGCGCTACGGTGCGGAAGGGTTGCCGGAAGATACCATCCGTGTGCATTTCAACGGTTCCGCCGGCATGAGTTTCGGCGCATTCCTGCCCAAGGGTGTCACGTTGACGCTCGAAGGCGATGCCAATGACTATCTCGGCAAAGGGCTGTCCGGCGGCAAGATCATTGTCTATCCGCCACGCCATTCCAGCTTTGTGCCGGAAGAGAATATTCTGGTCGGCAACGTATTACTTTATGGTGCCACGGCAGGCGAAGCCTATTTCCGTGGCATTGCCGGTGAACGTTTTGCCGTGCGTAACAGCGGCGCCTTGGCGGTAGTGGAAGGCGTGGGCGATCACGGTTGTGAATACATGACCGGCGGCCGCATCATCATCATCGGCAAGACCGGCCGCAACTTCGCTGCGGGCATGTCCGGTGGTATTGCCTATGTGCTCGATGAAAAGAGCGATTTCAAAATCCGCTGCAACCTCGACATGGTCGATCTCGAAACCCTTGCCGAAGAGGACATCGAAACCATCAAGGTGATGCTGAACAAACACGAACAATATACCCAGAGCACAGTGGCCCGGAAGATTCTGGATAACTGGCGCAGTTATCAACCCAAATTTGTGAAAGTCATGCCCAAAGATTACAAACGCGTATTGCAGGCCATCAAGAAAGCACGGGAAACCGGCATACCGGAAGATGTTGCCGTAATGGAGGCCGCTCATGGCTAAGCCCACCGGTTTTCTCGAAGCCAAACGCGAAAAACAACCGTACCGTCCGGTCAAGGAGCGCCTGAAAGACTGGCATCAGGTCATGCAACCATGGCCGGTGGCGCCGTTAAAGACACAGGCCGCCCGCTGTATGGATTGTGGTATTCCGTTCTGTCATCAGGGTTGCCCGCTCGGTAACCTGATTCCGGACTGGAACGATCTGGTTTATCGCGATCAGTGGCATGAAGCCATCGAGCGCTTGCATGCGACCAACAACTTCCCGGAATTTACCGGAACGCTGTGTCCTGCCCCGTGTGAAGGCGCCTGCGTGCTCGGCATCAATGATGATCCGGTCACGATCAAGGCAGTCGAACTTTCCATCATTGATAAGGCTTGGGAAAACGGCTGGGTCAAACCACTCATCGCAGAAAAGAAAACCGGCAAGAAAGTCGCCGTCATCGGTTCAGGGCCGGCCGGACTTGCCGCCGCGCAACAACTCTGCCGCGCGGGGCATGAGGTTACTGTATTCGAACGTGATGATCGCATCGGTGGATTACTGCGTTATGGCATCCCCGAGTTCAAGATGGAAAAGCGCGTGCTGGATCGCCGCCTCGAACAAATGAAAACGGAAGGCGTGACCTTCAAGACCAACAGCCATGTCGGTGTGAATGTTTCCGTCGACGACCTGAAAAAGAATTTTGATGCGCTGGTATTAACGGGTGGTGCCACGGCGGCACGCGACCTCAACATCCCCGGCCGTGAACTCAAGGGCATCCATCAGGCCATGACCTATCTGCCCATGCAGAACCGCGTGTGTGAAGGTGACAAAATTGCCGATGACCAGTTCATCAGCGCCAAGGGCAAACATGTGGTGATTATCGGCGGCGGCGATACCGGTGCCGACTGTCTCGGTACTGCCAACCGGCAGGGTGCATTGTCCGTGCATCAACTGGAAATCATGCCGAAACCGCCGGAAACCCGCGCGGCAACCAATCCGTGGCCGGAATGGCCGCAGATTTACCGCACCGCGTCTGCCCATGAAGAAGGGGTGGAGCGGGTGTATGCCGTTTCCACCAAGCGGTTCATTGATGATGGCCATGGCAATGTGAAAGCACTGGAACTCGTCAATGTGGAATTGAAAAATGTTGATGGCCGCATGACATTTCAGGACGTTCCCGGCAGCGAAAAGATACTGCCGTGCGAACTCGTATTGCTGGCGATGGGCTTTGTAGGCCCGGAAAAACCAGGCATGCTGGAACAGCTCGGCGTCAAACTCACCGACCGCGGCAACGTCGCCCGCGACAAAAACTGGATGACCAACGTTCCCGGTGTCTTCACCGCCGGCGACATGCAACGCGGCCAGTCGTTGATCGTCTGGGCAATTTCAGAAGGCCGCAGTGCAGCAGCAGGGGTTGATAAGTACTTAATGGGTGAAACGGACTTGCCCAGTCTAGTTTAACAAACTAGTCATTACTCAACCGGAATACATGGATTTTGGATATAGCATTAGTAAGTGATGCAATCTTCAGTTTAAAAACTGAAAATCAGAAGGTCTAAGCGAATAAACTTGGATTATTTTTAGATTAAGGGGGGTGTCTATGGATGGCAGTCCAATTACTATTGCAGTGATTAATATGAAAGGAGGGGTTGGTAAATCAACTATAACTGCGTTACTTGCCAGATACGCTACCTACAAACTTGGATTAGATGTATTAGTAGTGGATTTAGACCCACAAGCTAATTTAAGTCAAGCATTAATGCATAATCGTTATCAAGGATTTTTAAATAAAAAAGATCCATCAATTGTAGAAGTGTTCAATGGTTATCAACCACCATCGCATAATAAAAAATCACCACAATCGTTAGATATTAATGCTGCTGTAGTGAACATTGATAGTGAAAACAATCTTCAATTAATTCCTTCTAGATTTGATTTTTCAGATAACCTAATAAGCTCATTAAAACCAGACACGAAAATTCTTGCGCGGTATTTATCAGAAAATTTTAATGATAAAGATGTAATCTTTATAGATTGCGCACCAACAGAATCAGTTTTAACACAAGCAGCATACCATGCAAGTGGTTTAATATTGGTTCCTGTAAAACCTGAATATTTTGCTACCATAGGATTTCCGTTATTACAAGAATCTGTGAATCAATTCCGTGCTAAAAACCGTGGTCATGATATTAATATTTTGGGTGTGGTAATAAATAATGCATTCTATCATGGTGGTAATGATGGCGGGCCTGAGAAAACGCGAGCTTTGAGAGATATAAGAACTGAAGCAAACAGTAATGGATGGAAGATTTTTAAAAGTGAAATTCCACATTCACGTGGATTTCCTAAAATGATGCGTGGAGACTATAGTTATTCTGGCAATGCTCCAAGGTTTAATATATTTGCTGCTGAATTTTTTGAATCGATAAACTTAAATAATTGAATAATGTCTGAAATAGAAATAATTTTTCAAAAGTTACTATCGCGACTTGGGCGTGATGAAGTGCAGCGCAGACTTGAAATGCTGATAAATAATGCAGAAGCAATTACTAATAATCGTAGAGAAAAATCAATCATTGCAAATAAACAAAAAAAACAGGCCAAAAGTGCTGTTGAACTTGTCACATCTATGGATATAGCCCCCGGCAAAAAAGACATCTTAAAAAAACTAGCTTCTAATTTTGATGAAAAGATATTTTTGCCAAGGGTTGGGGATATCAAAAACTTATTTTATAAAAATGGTATAGATCGTTCATTAGTGAAATCAAGACAGGCATCTATCAATAATCTATTTTTCTTTCTTTCCACTCTGTCTGAAGAGAAGTTAAAATTTATTTATGACGATAAATCATATTGTGGACCAACAAATTTAGAGCCTATTTCTGAAGCCATTAAAACAAGAGGAAATTCTCGTCGAGAAAATGTTGTAATAAATGATTCTTCAAAACAGGATGAATCTGAAGAAAAGAAATAGGGTCGTTTTGATAATTAATAATTAATAATTAATATTTAATATGTAGAAGTTCAGACCTGATCTGACAGTCACAACCATCATACCGGTAACTGTCAGATCAGGTCTGAACTTGTACAAATTAGGACAAAACCAACAATAACAGGCGGTGCCTCATGACTCCCTGGGAAATTCAGGCGCGGGAACTGGTCAATTGTAATTGTTCCTATGGTTGTCCCTGCCAGTTTAATGACTTGCCTACGCACGGGCGTTGCGAAGCTGTGGTCTGTATGCAGATTGATAAAGGGCATTATGGTGATGTGGATCTTTCCGGTATCCGCTTAGCCTCTATCGTGTGGTGGCCCGGGCCGGTGCATGAGGGTAAGGGGAAATGTCAGCCCATCGTGGATGCCCGTGCCAGCGCCGCACAGCGCGGGGCCATCCTGAAAATTGCTTCCGGCGAAGACACCGATCCGGGGAAGACCATATTTAATGTCTTTGCCGCGACGTATGAGAAAGTATTTGATCCTATCTTTGCTCCCATCGATTTCGCCGTGGATATCGATGCCCGCCGGGGACACATCAAGGTGCAGGGCTTGATCAACACGGTGGGCGAACCGATCAAGAATCCGGTCACCGGTGACGAGCACCGGGTACGCATTGATATCCCGGACGGATTTGAATACCGGCTGGCGGAAATCGGCAGTGCTTCCAGTACCACGCAAGGGAATATTCCGCTCAAGCTGAAAAATACCTACGGCCAGTTTGCCCACATTCATTTGAATAACCACGGAGTCGTACACGCCTGAACCGGTTGTTTGGTATGGTGGAAAATACGCGGCTGGAAATCCTGTTACGGCACGATCGCTGGATCGTGTACACCAGCCTGTTCCTGATGGCGGGGCTTGCCTGGGTGTATTTGCTGCAGGGAGCCGGTATGTCCATGGACATGATGGAGATGGATCATGTGATGGATTGGTCGCCGGGTTATGCGACCATCGTGTTCCTGATGTGGTGGATCATGATGATTGCCATGATGGTGCCGAGTGCCACGCCCATGATCCTGCTTTACAGCCGCGTGATCCGGCATGCACAAAAAGATGCGCCGGTCACGAATATCGCAATGCTGGTTCTGATGTTTGTTACAGGATACCTGGTGTGCTGGGCCGTGTTTTCGCTGATCGCAATGGCCCTGCAATGGGCAATGGAACAAAACCAGTGGGTTTCAATGAAGATGGTGTTCACCCAACGCGGGTTAACGGCATCGTTATTAATCGCCGCAGGCCTTTATCAACTCAGTCCGCTAAAATCTGCCTGTTTGAAAAACTGCCGGTCACCTGCTGATTTCATTGCCCGCCATATGCAAAGCGGGATTTCAGGTGCATTACAGATGGGACTGATCCACGGGGCGTATTGCGTGGGTTGTTGCTGGCTGCTGATGTTGCTGTTGTTTGTCGGCGGGGTAATGAACCTGCTCTGGATTCTGTTCCTGACCCTGCTGGTGTTGGCAGAAAAATTATTGCCGCATGGAAAAGTGGTCTCAATTGTTACCGGCTACCTGTTGATTACAAGCGGTGTCTTGTTATTTCTTTCGATGTTGATGTAAGTGAATCAGGTCAGGTCCTGGATCCTGAATTTTCATCTTTCTTGATCACTTCTCCCTCAATTACATTTCCTTGCCTGTTTTGATCCTGGCTGACAGGTTCCTTCTTGTAACTGGCGAGCAGCAGCGTAAGCAGGCCTAGGATGATTTCATCAATCATCGGTATTGGATCCGGTGCCACGAGATCCAGCACAAACAGCGCGAGGATCAACAGGAACAGTTGCTTGAACCTGAGCCGGTTGGCAAAGGCCATCAACATCAGGATGAGGGAATCAGGTCTCATGATTCTTCATTAAATTTCACAGCGTTTATTCTAGTTGATACTTACGATATGTCGATGTAATTCATGGGCGAAATACGGTTTAGCGACCCGCACATTCTTATTTAAAAACAACAGGTTAGTATATAAAACCCTGTTTAATAGAAGTTAATATATTCACCGGTATTTTTGTTAAGTTCGATAAAGCCGTCTGTGTAGCGGGCGATGTAATGAAATACCGCGCTGTTTTCAGAGAGCTGACCGGTTATTTTTTTGTTAAGGATGGATATATCCATGGCATTATCCATGACCTTGTCCAGGTTCTCCCTGAATGGACGATAACGATTGGGTTCTGCATACAACGGCCCGTTTGCAATCTGATCCACCAGCAGGCCTATTCTTTCTTTCCTGTCTTCGGGAAGATCGATATAAATCCAGGCGGGCACCTTGTCGTCCAGACGCAATGCCTGTTGCGGATCAATCCTGTTACGGGTAAAAAATTTCATTGGCACTGTATAAAAAGTGTCATGCACATAAAAAACCGCCAGGGGCCGTTCCTGATAAACGATCCAGCATCCTGCCACCAGACAGCAAAACTGCACGATTGCAATAAGGATCAAGTCTG